>JAMASS010000051.1 GCA_024761205.1 Limisphaerales bacterium | reverse complement strand
GGGGCATTTTGGTGTTCCGCCGGTGGCATTGATGCGAGCAGATCCGATTGGGGACCTTTCTTTCCGGCGCCGCCTTGATCGGGCCTTGCCGAAGCTCTAATGGAACGATCCCGCTTGCTGTTGCATGATTACCTCACCCCCCGAGGCGACGGCGAGAAACCGAGTGGACAATGCCCGCTATCCCGCAAAGACTTTTGCCGCTAAATCAAATGTATAATTCTCTTTTCAAATACCCAAAATCGCCTGAGTCATAATTCGTGACCTACAGGATTGAGGGATGACACGGTTAACCTATTGCATCGATCTAATTAAATTTGTGCACGGTTTCTTATGAAAATCTATTTACAATAGCAGGGTCACGTAATTTTGAAGTAGAAGCAAAAAATAATAGATCCCTGTGTCAGGCATTTTGACAATCTTCATGGCTATGATTTGATCGGCTTCAAGTTTCCTTTTAAAAATCTCTCTTTCTTTCACGTCGGTAAAGGGGATAGCTTTTATTTGTGTGTGGGAGAGTTTTGTCAAAGTACCTCTAAATTCATGCCAGTCATTTTCATAACCTTCTGCTTTCCAAATTTTAAGATTGTCACAAACCATTTGTCCCGTTATCCGCCCCTCCGAAATTTTTTATTTATGCCTTGCTGACTATCCCAAAATGTAAATTGGTAAAGGTAACACTATAAACAGCTAAGGCAGTGATTTTCGTGCCACTCAATAGAGCTGAATAACGGACCGCTTTTCAGCGGTTACCATGGGCATCGAAAAAACTATCAATACACACTTCATCATCTGTCATAACAGCACTGACCTCTCGGTTAGGCGTCGGGGAGATCGTGAATGGGATAGCCATTTTCTCTAAGCAGGGACACTGTGCTAATACTATTTGAGCGAGTTTTTACTCAAGTGAGATCTGAAGGAAACTGCTGCACCGGCGAAAAATTCAATCTCACGCAATTCGGAACGGTTCAAATTCTCAAAAGAGCCTCAGGTCAATCGCACACTTTTAGAAACAGAGTCAATCCAAATAAGAGGTTTTTTCAGTTTGTGCAAGACTTCGCCATCACGACTGATTAAATACTTACCACCGTGGCCATGTGCATGTTATCCGAAGCTCGCAGAACGAAGAATGGAGCCAGTTGTCGGATTCGAACCGACGACCGACGGTTTACAAAACCGTTGCTCTACCACTGAGCTAAACTGGCTGCGGAAGGTTGCTCACCCGAATGGGCAAACAACAAGAACCTAGCAACGGCTCCGCTAGATTTCAATCGTCAAATGTAGATAGGATGCACATGATTTACATGATGAAAAATTCCTGTGAATTCTGTTGATCCTGTCTTATTCGTTTCCACCGGATCTGGTCCCGAATCTTTTACTCAGGAGAGGCCAATTAACGCGTCGGTAGGTTCTCTCAGGATACTTGGCGGTGACTCCCTTATTGAGATTCAGTGGTTTGGTGATTCTGAGCGGTATGGGTAAATCTGAAGTCGTCAGGGCCGATCGTTATGCTGGTTGCCTTCGGGGCGTTATCTCGGTCCGGTTTAAGTCGAGACTTCGATTCCGGGGGGGGACGGGGTGTCTTCAACGAAGGTCCCGTCGTTGATGCCGAGGGAAATGTGTTTTTCACCAACATTCCTGCAGAACAGATTTTTCTCTGGGATCCGGCAAGTCACTTTCCATTTTTCGGCAGTCGAGCCACAAAGCAAACGGATTTCGATTTGATCCCGTTGTGGGTCAGCTGATCGCCTGTGAGAGTTCCGTGCGGCGGGTTACAATCACCGATTTCTTGATTTTCCATTAGTCGCACCGAATGATCTCGATTTCAACTCCAACGGACGCATCTATTTTTCATCTCGATCGGGAGTGGAGGATCCCACGAAAGGTAATCGTAAACGCAGTTTATCGGATCGATCCTAACGGCAAACTTTCGCAAATGCTGCGTATCCGGATGTTCACATGCCGAATGGTCTCGTGTTCTCGCCCGATGAACGCACACTTTGTCTGATCGAGGCGCACCCGGATGCCAATCACAATCAGCACATTTACGTGCATCCGGTCCTTGAGAATGAGGATACATGGAGAGGCTAGGGGGTCGTCTACGATTTCTATCCTGGTTACAGTAGCGACGGCATGTGCGTCGATGCTGGCGGTAACCTTTATACCGTCACTGGTTGCATGCCTTACGTAATACGAGTGAGACACTTGACACAAAGACCGGTATCCGTGTGATCTCGCCTCAGGGAACGCTGCTGGACTTCGCAGAAACGCTGGAGGACACAATCACGAATTGCACCTTCGGTGGACCAGACCTGAGAACGCTCTACATCACTTGTGGTTCAAAGTTGCTGAGCCTGCGGACAACGATTCCAGGCAAGGCATTGTATCGGCCGGGGAATTGGACAGGATTCACATAGTTTACAGGATGTGATGTCGGAGGCATTGATTTTCTGTTTTCTTCGTTACCTCCTGTTCAAAATCCATTTCCTATTCTAGGATCAGTTGGGCTCCGATGGTCATGAGGATCAGGTCGACAATGAGGTGAGAGACCCAGGCGCCGTAGAAGTGGCCATGCCGGACATAGAGCCAGCTCCATACCATCCCGCCAATCACGACGGCACTCCCCGTGAACAAGCCCAGTCCCAGCGGAAAGTACTGCGTGCACACGATGAGGTGGTGGAGGGCAAACGCCACGCCGGCCAACAGGTGCGCCATAAATAAGGGAACGACATGCCGCAATTGACCAAACACAAACCCGCGCCAGTAGTACTCCTCCAGTAGAGAATGCCCAAACGACAACACCAGGGCGAAAGTCCAAAAGGAACTGATGAAACCGAGATCTGTTGCCTTTTGACGAATCGCCCCGGCTGAGTCTTCGACCAAGGAGCCCAACGGTGTGCTCATCGAGAACCCGATAATGCCACCGAGAATGAGGCCTACCAGGGTCCCCTCGAAGAGTGAACGTCCCATCCCAACTTGCACGCCAAACCGAAAGGAAATCGGTTGTCTCACGACAAAGCCGAGTGCAATTGCCGGCCACACGAGCGTAAACATCTTGGTAATCCCATAGAAAACCGGAGCCGCAGGGTGGTCCCCAGCCAGAATGAAGTAAACCAGCGCCCCCAAAAACGGCAAAACCATGGCCGGGGCCAAGACCACTAGGCGCTTGCCCTGTAAATCCGAACGCAGACTCGAGGAGAGAACATCCAAATCCGACCTTATCTTCACTACTAGAGTTAATACGCCCCCTAATCCCATTCCGTTTCAAGGAAAACCACAACAAACCTCCTCTCCCCTCCTTCGTTCCGTTTCCTCCTATTAAATCTTAACCACGGATTATTTGGATAGCATATATTTTCTGCTAAATCCGCGCTATCAGCGGTTGTGGCAGGCGGTCAGTTTAGCTACAGTTTGCGTTGCATCTTCGGAGTGCTGGCGCAATCTGATGATTCTCCACCGAGTTATGAAGCGAAGTCGTGCCAGTGTCGGATACTGCGCAGGCGCTTTGGCGTTGGCAGTGAGAATGGAACGTGAAGCGATGCTGGCGGGGTGCCAGGGCAAGTCTCTGCCAGGGGATCAGAAGCCAGATGGCTTTTGGGGGCAGATTGGGCTGTTAAAGAAGAATGTCTGGGACTTCAAGCAGCGGGGGCAGAGTGGGTTGCGGCCTGAGCGCTTCTGTCAGTTGCAGCTCAATTTGCTCCGGGGTTTGGGATTGTGACGGGGTATGGACGTGAGGGCTTCGTCATGGCCTGAATTTCTTTTTTGGCAGAACCTGCCCGGGATGATCTGCTTATTACAGAATCCCTCCTCAAGCAGTAAAGTAAGGGCGAATAGATGCTAATCAACAACTTGTAAAGATGATGAAACTAAACCACTTCCAGAGATTTGTCGTTATCCCCGATGTTTTTGACGTGGGGACAGGCCAAGGGTTTAAACTTACCCTCGCCGCCCTGCTAGCCGTCCTCGTCCTCAAACCCGCTGCTTTCTCCGCCGTCACCGTCAGCAAACTACAGTAGTCTGAGGGTATTCCGCTCGTACTACCCCAAGATGCTCAGACTGTAGCGACACGATTCACCATCCCCCCGACTCTGCTACCGAGTGGCAGGTGGATTCGATCACGGGGGGTCTTTTTAGGACTACCTTTGATCTTGGCGACGATTTCGGTTTGATTGCCTCGATCCTCACCGACAACGCCGGTAAAACCGGACTCTCACACGCGGAATTGACCGTGATGAACCCGTTGAACACAGGTGGACTCCATGGTTTCGCGGCGCCTGAGTGCACGATCCTGTAAGGGAGGCAATCCTATTGGCTAGAGTATTATGTTGCTGAGGGTTACAGTGATGGACGCTGGGCTTTTACTGCCGATAATTACGAAGTGTTGGTAGCAGATTCGACGGATGAGGACAGTGTGTCTGCCTCGGGTGGTCGATTGGCGATAACCATTGGCTTCGGACTCTTAATCTGGCAATAAGTGATCATCAAGACACGGAGTACAAGGAAAATACAGACCTGCTCTGGGAGAACGCTCCTCTTCAATTCAGCGTGAGTGACACGGCGGTGCCGGAGCCTTCGGAGTATGCGCTGTTCTTTGCCTTGGGCGCCTTCGCCCTTTGGTATCGACGGCGTCAACCAAGGCAGCGAGTCGCCGCCTAGCCGTTTCCTCCCGCGCTAAAACATCCATCAATCACAGGGCGGCCTCAAAAGGGTCGCTCTTTTTGTTCTCCACGATCATCCCAAAGGTCAAGCAAACCCCGGTCTTGCTTTGTCTCCCTGCCTTCGATGATCTCCGGATTTGGTGAGGCTGCCACGACGGTAGGCCTCGGTGATGGAGCTGATTTCGGAGAGAGCGAAGCCGCGCAGGATGACGCGGATGGACCAGACGTTGAAATTGGCGTTGTCAAATGCGCGGGGCATCGGTTCTGTTAGGTACGAGCGTGTTGTTTGATGGTGCATATCTTCTAATGGCAGCCATCGCGATGTGGGCGGAGGTTGGTCCGGCCTGTCAGTCCAAGGGCTTCTCCGCCCAGCGGGTAGCTGGGATTGATTGGGGACCGTTTGTCGATGATCTTACACCGTTGGGTGACGAGTTCGACGTTAGTTTTTTTTGACAGAATGGTTGCGATTGAACGAAGTAGAAGGTTGGAACGCCGATAAGCTTGAAGTGCTCGATATCGATGAAAGTGTTCCGGGTTACATGCGGATCATGCTGCATACCGCGATTTGGTGCATGAATCTCACGGGGACCTTGGTCTTCAAAGAACTGGCCGGAGCCTTCGTGATGGCGATGCGAATGAACATTCGGCGTCGCAATGGTCAACCTAGTCATCCAACGCGATAGTTCTCACTAGGAGGGATAATGGATACGCACCCCGCTGGCGATCACTGCCGCAGGATTACAACCTGCCGGGATATCGGGTTTTGTGCTCTTTTGCCTGCCCAACGGATACATGTCCGACTGGTTGCCGGATGCCGAGAATTGCATCTTCCTCAGCATCACTACCTCGGGTGGCATCGGGCCGGCCAAGGTGTGGAATTACGAGATCAAGATCACGATCGATGGCCACTCGGCGGTGTAATGCGATTGCGAAGGGGTTCTCACTGATACCGGATTGGTGGCGCTGCCGGCAGTCCGGCGCGGTGGCGCTTATGTCCTTGATTGCTCAGCATTCGGTTCTGTTTGAGTTCCGCTTTCGGCGGTGACCTGAATTTCAGGTTGCTTTTATCGATTTGGGTCCACTAACGTTGCCACACTCCGTGATTGTGACTGGTCTGCGAAGCCGGAGCCGTTTGTCTGGAGTGGCTAAATTTTATGAAGGTAACTTTGCTTTGGGGGGCGTCGGTGCTGTTGGTCAGCAATGTGTTGGGACAGCTCGTTATTTCGGGAAACGAGAATAAGATTGATCTGGCCTCGGGCACACCGACGGTGGTCCAGGATGCGGAACCGGATTCGATTTCCTTGATCGATTTTTCGGATTTTCCGCCCAAAGTCGACCATCTCTATGACATCCCGAACTCGGTGATTGGCCCACCCTCGAACATCGCTATTTCTCCGGACGGGCAGTTGGCGCTCATCAGCAATTCGCTCAAGATCGATCCGGCAGATCCCAGTCAGTATGTGCCGGAGGCCCATGTTCATGTATTGGACTTGAGTGCTAATCCACCGCGAGTGAAGCAGGTGGATGCCGGGCTGCAGCCTTCGGGGATTAGTATCTCGGCAGGTGGAAGTTTTGCCTTGGTGGCGAATCGAGCGGAGGGAACGATCTCGGTGTTGCATATTGAAGGAACTGATATTTCTCTCGCTCAGACGGTGTCCGTGTGCTCGCCTGAAGAGAGCGTGTCCGATGTCGCCATTCATCCGGATGGCACGATGGCCTTGGCGAGTGTGCAACAGGGTAGCTACTTGGCGGTGCTGGGAATCACTGAGCGGCAGGTGATCTTGTCGCAACGGAAGATTTCCGTTTACGGAAAGCCTTATCGCGTCGTCATCACACCGGATGGAGAAGTCGGCTTAACTGCGGGGCAAGGATTCGGCAGCGCGATCGATAGCGATGCGTTGACGGTGATTGATCTCAAATCCGATCCGATTCGAACGGTGGATTATGTTCCGATCGGAGCGGTGCCGGAGTCGATTGAGGTGAGTCCCAATGGGAAGCTGATTGCTGCGGTGATGATGTCCGGCTCGAACCTTCCGGCGGGTGATCCCAACCGCACGGAAACGGGAACTGTCGTGCTTCTCTCGCGCAAGGGAACACGCGTGACCTTGGAACAGACCTTGCCGGTGGGACCGATTCCGGAAGGGGTAGCATTTACCTCTGACGGTGACTACTTGTTGGTGCAGAGTCATCCGGCGCGAGCAATCTGGGTGTTTGAGGTGAAGCGGCGGCGATTGAAGGACACAGGCTTGCGGATCGAAGTGCCTGGGATGCCGTCTTCTCTCCGAGCCGCACCATAGGGATGTTGTATGGCGCAGGCGAAAGGAGTCAGGTGATGAATCGAAGAGATGCGGTAAAGAATTTGGGTTGGGTGCGGTCGGTGACCTAGTGGCGATGGCGAAGCTCAATGAAGCCGTCGGCCAGACCTACTCGGATGCGACTAGAGGGTTGGCGCCGCTTAAGATCACCAAAGTGCGGGCGATTACGACGAGTCCACGATTGGTTGTGGTGAAGGGGGAAACCAGTGACCGCTTACTGTGGGCACCGCTGTAGGGGAATATCTCGATCCCTTTCCAAGAGGCCGAGATGTCGATAACATTGAAGACCTTTGGCAGTCCGCCTGCGCCAGCTCCTACTGGCGCAGGCGGACTGGTGTTGAACAATGACTTGAGCGGTTTGGCCATGGCGTTTTGGGGTCGAAGGGCGAGAGTTTCAAGGATGCGGATTTTGGTCTACCAGTGGATTCACTGATGGATTCGTTGCCGTGTCTCAAAGCCATTCCCAAGATTATTTGAGCACGTCCGGTCGCCCTGCGGTGAGGACATAGAGATGCTTTATGACATCCACGGACGAACCAAGCCCATCAAGACAGAGCGTTTGCTGAAGGAATTGGAGCAGTATCGATCATTTTTTATCGAGAATCCGGTGGCAAGAGTCCAATGACTCTTTACTTGCAGACGTCAACAAACATCGGTGCTGATTGCCATGAGAGAATTGTTCAACGGTCCTCACGAGTGGGTCGATCCGCCCACGAAGCAGTTGATCGATTTCATTCGCGTGCATAGTACAATACACAGACCGGTGGATTTGGCGTGGGCTCGAAAGATTGCGGTCCTGGCTGAGTGGTTTGATGCTTGTTCCGCTGGTCTTGGGAGGATTCTGGCTCTGGGCGCCGGTATCTGCCTGTTCGACGTGTCTGAGAAAGAGGTCAAGGTAACCGCAGGTTGCGTGAGGTTCTGGCGGCGGCGGTGGCTTGTCCGCCACACTGAACGCCGGGCCCCTCTCCAGTTCGATTTTGAGCTTGGGGCCGGTTTCGCGGCCCTTTAGCCGCAATCGGATGAGCCGAGCCGGAGGCTGACATCCCTGGGCACACATTTCCCCACCCAAGGCAGACCGCGCGGTCCCAAGGACTCGCAAGGCATTGGCGCCGAGCAGAGGAACCTCGACCTCCCGGCTCACGGAGCGATCGGAAGGACCAATGAACACGGAGAAACCAGCGGAACAATTCAACACCCAGAGCCGTGCAGCGACTCTGCACTGCTTTGGCCCTTCTCTTCTCACTTTCGATTGAAAAACCTAAATGAACGAAACACGCGCCATCTTCATCGACACCTGCGCCCATTTGGATTTTCCCGAATACGAAGGCGAGCTAGAGGCCGTAATCGAACGAACACACCAAGCCGTAATCGATCACATCGTGACATCGGCACCGATCTAGAAAGCAGTGCTGCATCTATCAAGTTAGCCGAGTGCTATGATGGTGTATACGCCGTTGTGGGTTAGCATCCGCGTCCCGCCTTGATGGAAGCCCCGGAGGATATTCGAACTGAACCGCGTAACATAGCCAAACATCCTAAAGTGGTCGCTATTGGAGAAACGGCTTGTGGGTTACTATCATCTCCCGAGCGAACACCCTGGAAAGACGGCCGCAGACGGCGAAAGCCTATCGCTAGGCGCAGTCCCATCTCTTCACATAACCTCTTGAGGTCGCAGTGGTGATGGAACACAACGTTGTGACTTATCAGTGTGATGCCTTTGACCCAACCTTGGCGTTGGGGACACCGTATGCGGAGAAAGGTGTTCGTGGAGTTTTTCATTGTTTCGTCAGTGAAGCATCCGTGATGAGGCAAATTGTAGTGCTAAACAGATTTGTCAATTTCGGGATTCCTAGTTTAGATGGAAGCCCCTGGTCCCTGCCAGAGCACAGCAAGTTGGGCAGTTCCATAGCGTAAACCACTGGCAGCCGTGAAAGCACACCGATAAATCCGGCCATCGCCACAATCCGCAAAAGGCCGTCCAAGTCGTTGGTTGTCGGTGCGGTCGAAATTTTCCGCCGCGATTCCCTCGGAGATTTGCGAAGCCGCACTTCAGGCTCGAGCTGCCAGGGAAGCCGAACCGCCAAGTGAAGCGAGCGATTAATGCGCGGCTTCGCCCGGGGTGGCGCCATCGCTTGGGTAGACAGGCCCGCGAGCTGCCGGAAGTCCCGGGCGAAACGCACGCTCCCCGACGGCGATTCTCAAACACGCCAGCACCAAGGAACCGCGGCGGCGGACAAAGCTACTCCCCCACGAGTTCCGCCGGCAGATTTCTCGGCTCAAGGGCTGGGCCGGACCTAGCGGCGGCGGAGCGGCCTTGTGTAATCGGACCTCCTGCCAATGATTTTGCTGGCAGTCGCCTTGCCTGCCTCTGGTGTTCTCGACGAGTTGCGCGAAGAGGAATCCGGCGGCGAATGATGGGTTGGCAGCGGTTCACCGCGAAGCGCAGACATCCTAGGCGGAAGGAACACTTGGTGGCTCTCATCGCGCTCATGCGGTCTTCGGCGAACACGGCTGGGTTAGGCGGCACCCGCAGTGAGCCCGTCCGAAAATCAATGAAACCGGCGAGCGGCCTTTGGATGGCTCAAACCGGACGCAGCCCCTTGCGCTGATTCCCCCTTGAGCGTCAATCGAGCCGATGAAGGACGCTTTTTAAACCATTGCTAGCCCGGCGTTTTTCCTTTTTCCCCTTGCCCTTTTGCAAACTTCTTGCTCTTATGCTATTTTAACATCTTTAAAGAGACAAGCTAAGCAAATCACCCATCTAATCATCATGAGAAGTTACCCCCCCCCTCAACTCGCTGATGGAGCGAAACAAAGCCCGATTTCTGGGCTTGCTGCTGACGATGTTTTTCGCCGGTTCAATTAATGGCAATGCACATTACGGATGGAAACATACACTGGAGTACCACTTGATTCAGTGCCCAGACCCTGGTTGCCGAAAGGGATGGTCGGGCAACTATGTCGGAGATCAAGGGAGTTTTTCAGTGGACTTATCGTATTACTATGAAGTGATCTGGTGCCCGTTTTACGACGAGGTTTGGGGTCGTGATGAACATCATTCTCATGGTTTTTGCCAGCCACAAGGGAATTGGCCGGACTTTGTTTCGGCATACAATGATCATCATCTAGCATATAAAACTGCAGTGACGATGGCTTCGTCTGCATACGTGAAGGCTCTAATAGCTGCGGCGGATTCTTTGGCAGATTGTTTCGCAGTATACGGCCTCCGATATTTTCTTCCGAGCTACAATCCCAACTGTCCTGCTCTTTGCCTGACGATGTACAATAACGCCATCAATGCAGCTGACAATCAGTATCAAAAAGATATAAAAGAGGCGATACTAACGATCAACGAAGCGATTGATTGGGACATATGGTATTACGGTGGCTGTGACTGATCAAAAGGAGAAAGGAAGCATTATGGCGACAACAAGACCAAAATCATTACAATTCAACCGACTCGATTTCACATGGTTTTTGCTGATTCTTTCGGTGCTGCTGCTTTTGGGTGCATTCATCGTTAATAAAGAGGCGAGGAAGCAAAACAAGGACGACATCATGGAAGGCGTCGATGCCGAATTTGGCATGCTAGACGAACGGTTGGAAATACTGTCCGGCGATTTGAAGGTCTTGCGGGAGGACGTGCAGCACATGCGGCGTGGCTTAATGTGGGGTGCAATGGGAGTGGAAAAGAATCAGAGGGCGATTGAGGCCCTTCAAGCTAGGCAGGCCGACAATCAGCAGCCTGTTGCATCGGAGCAAGCCGAAACGGCGGATGAGTGGAGCGAGTCGCTGGATTCGGTGCCTTCCATTGACGGCAATGCTTCGGAAGTAGAACTAGGCGATAGGCCGGTCAATCCTTATCGCCAAGCAATCAGGCAATTCATCGAACAAGGCAAGCCGTTACCCCCTGCGTCACCCGAACAGACTGCCGCCTTTCAAGAGCGGATTGAAGCCTTTCGTGCTTCCTTAGATGAAGAGGACTGGGAAGAAGTGCGGCAACGAACCGATAGGAGGGTGAATATGATATATGAACAGGCACTAAAAGATGTGCCTGAGGACAGTCGTGAGTTTGTAGAGAAGACGTTGGAAACGATGCGAGAGGGCATGGAAGGGGGTATCATCTTGCAGATGATGACAGAAGCCGAGTTGCGAAACATGTCTCATCCGATATATTCCAATGATCTGGAAGATATAGAAGCCAATGAGTGAAAAATCGACAAGCGAAGAACTGGAGTCTCGGCTGACCGTTATCCTAAGGAAAGGGTGCCAGATATTGATCATCATCGCTTTCCTTTCCCTTTTGGGACTGTATGATCATATTGGGTATGATGAGATGATGGATTGGGTTGAGGATACCTTTAAATAAGAAAGGCCAACCGCTGATCTCTTTGGCCTCCCTTTGCGTCCGCCTAGCGGAAAACCGAGTTTGTCGACGAAAATCCTTGAACGCACCGATTCAGGCACCTGGGGAGATTTTGTGAAACGTGCACTTGTATGCTCGTTTCAGCATGAGCCAGAAGGATTCCACGCCGTTTGTGTACACCGTGCCCGTGCCGCGCATGTATTCGGAGTGATTGATCTTCTCATGGGCGGGTCTCGCATAAGCTGATGCCTCGTCCGTGCAGACTGCGCGCCTGGAACCGTGTGCTGAAATCGCTGGACATTGGATACTGCTTATTTCGGCCGGTAAAGCCACCACTTCTCTTTCGTCAACTCGATTGCCTTTTCTCTCTCAAGTGAGGGGAGTTGTCATTGTCCTCAGCGCCAGCCGCTTTAGCTAAACTGGGGCACGGATCATTCACATTAGTGGTTTCAGATCGATGATGTCTGCTACAGAGACCGCAGCCAGGGCAACGGCCAGGATGCCTATTGTAATGAGTCATTTTTTCATGGTTGGATTTGGTTGTTTTGATCTATTTGAGTGGGGTGATTGGGGCAAGCAGGAATCAAGGGAAGCGACGTGATCAAAAAAATCACCAAATTACCGGTGCTGTATTGGTTCAGTGTCAGATGTGTTCTCTGGTTGTGGGGCGGGGGTTATTTGCCGAGGCAGAATTTGCCGAAGATTTTGTCGAGTAGATCGTCGGTTGAGGTTTTGCCGATGATTTCGCCGATGGCGTTGACGGCGATGCGGAGATCAAGGGCGACGAGCTCGAGGGTGAGGTCGGACCCGATGGCATCGAGAGTGTTTTGGGTCGCTTCTTTGGCGCGCTGGAGGGCGTTTTGGTGGCGGGTGTTGATCATGACGGTGCGCATTTCGCCGTCGATTTGACCGGTCCAGACGGCGGCTTTGATTTGGTCCTTGAGGGTTTCCAAGCCCTCGCCGGTTTGGCAACTGATGGCGATTGCCGATTTGATTTCTGGTGGAGGGAGGTCAGTCTTCGAAGGAAGATCACTTTTGTTAAGAATGAGGAGTCTGGTTTTTGAACAATGCTGATCGATCAACTCTCGCTCAAAAGGACTAACCGTTTGAGAGCCGTCAAAAACGTGGAGAATGAGGTCGGCTTGGGCGATGCTTTCATGGCTGCGCCGAATGCCTTCTTGCTCAATGGTGGTGCCGGCTTCGCGGAGACCTGCGGTGTCGATGAAAATAACCGGGATGCCGCGAATGTTCGCGGTTTCCTCGATGGTGTCTCTGGTGGTGCCGGCCGTGTGCGAAACGATTGCTCGATCTCGTCCTAGGAGGCAATTGAGCAGGGATGACTTACCTACGTTGGGCCGGCCGATGATGGCGGCGCGAATGCCGTTGCGAAGGATTTGACCCTCGGGAGCTGAGGCGAGTAATTGCTCCATGAAGGCGATCGCGTTGTGGAGATTTGCGCTCAAGGTTGCCTTCGTGTCTGGGGCAATGTCTTCCTCGGGAAAGTCGATGTGGGCTTCAACATGGGCGAGAATGGAAAGCATGTCTTCACGAAGGCAATCGATTCGTTGCGAGAGTTTGCCGGCTAGTTGTTCGTTTGCTGCTTGAAGCGCGAGGTCGGTTTTTGCGTGAATGACGTCGGCGACAGCTTCGGCTTGGGTCAGGTCGATGCGTCCGTTGAGGAACGCTCGTCTGGTGAATTCACCGGGCTCTGCGAGCCGAGCTCCTTGATGGAGGACGGCGTCGAGAACTAGCTTGGTGGGAATCAATCCTCCGTGGCAGGAAATCTCGACGATGTTTTCCTTGGTGAAGGTTCGTGGTGCTCGGAGGACGGTTAGGAGTACTTCGTCGATGAGTTGGCCGCCATCCATCACTTGGCCATAGTGAACGGTGTGAGTAGGCGCTACTTCCGGTGGGAGTGCGCGGGGGCCAACGGGGCGGAAGCACCGGCCCGCAATGGCGAATGCCTCGGGTCCGGAGATGCGAATCACCGAGAGACCGGCTTCGCCGATAGCGGTCGCGATGGCCGAGATGGTATCGTCCATCATTCGGGATCGGATGATTTGACCTTGACGATAGGACCGACCTTAGCGAATACAGTTGCCGGCTTTGTTTTCCGCATCTCGTCCTTGCAAGAAGAGGCGCGCCTTCTGATAGCTCTTGCGGTGTAGGTAGTGAAGGAGTGTGGGATCGGTGTTTTTGGGTAATTGGCCGGTAAGAGCCTCAATTTCACCGAAGAGTCCCATGAGATCGGGTTTCGGATTGGCGGTGGCGATCATTGCCACGGCGGTTTCCAGATCAAGGAGTTTGTTGAGCAATATCTGTTCGAGTTGTTCCATGAGGGGAGTGTTGCAGCGCGTCGAGTAAACTCAAGCTATCTTCAATCAACTCTCTGCGGAGATCACGCTTTGGAATTAAGACTTTGATTCTCCGGCCTGGCCCGAAAAATGGCCATGATATGATTCGGGAATCATCAAAACGATCGTACGCGCTCGGCATAGAATGCGGGGGGACGCAAACGACGGCGGTCCGTGTGTCAACCGCAGGCAAGGCGAGATTTAAGCAAAAGTACGCTGCGGCAAACTTGCAGCTAACGAGTGATGCCGGCCTGCGGGAGTTGTTCTGGCAGATTGCGGATCGTTGGTCGGATCCGGCCGCGGTCGGTTTGGGATTCGCTGGATTGAGGACTGAGGTTGATCAAAATCGGGTTCGGCGCCAAGTGTGCTATGTGTGGCCGGCTTCAAGGGTCTATGTGACGGATGATCTCGAAACGGTGTTAGCGGGTGTGCCCGTGGACGGAGCAAAGCCTACGACTCGCGTTCTGGTTTTGTCGGGGACCGGCTCGTGTTGCCTTGGGTTGAGTCCCGGTGATCGACGGGTAAAAGTGGGGGGCTGGGGACATTTTCTGGGAGACGAGGCCGGAGGCTATGGGATTGGGTTGGCCGGAATTCGAGCGATTCTTCGGGAAACGGATCGGTCTGGATCTTCATCTTGGCTGTTGCGGACGTTATTGAAGCAGCTTGATCTCACCTCGCCCGACCATTTGATCGGTTGGTGTCAGAAGGCATCCAAGGCGGACATGGGTGCTGTGGCACCTTTGATCTTTTCTGCATGGAAGCGAAATCATCCCGGATGTGGTCATGTCATTGCACAGGCGGTGAATCGCTTGGTGGATGATGCGATTGCCTGTATGGAACGACTGCCGTCTTCGGCAGCGGCTCAGTTTGTCCTGAGCGGGGGTTGTCTTAGTCAACAGCGAAGGTTTCGCGAAATCGTTTCAAGCCAGCTAAAGCAACAAGTGCCGGGGTGCGAAGTTTTGCTGGCCGGTTCGGTTGGCGCTCAAGGCGCAGGATTGCTTGCTTGGCGGTATGGGAAACTGGTGAGCGACAAGACAGACTCGCGATGGGAGGAAAGTGGGCGGAAGATGTTGCCGATGTCTGCGGCGATGGCACCTACTGAACGGCGCCATCCAAAGTCGATGAATCTCGATCAGCTCTCCATTCGGGAAGGGATTGAATTGATGGCGGCTGAAGACAAGCGACTTCCGGCGGCGATCATTGATCAGTCGGCTGCAATAGAGAGGGCAGTTCGTTGGGTCACTAAGAGTCTTCGGGCGGGCGGGCGACTGATTTACTGCGGAGCGGGTACCAGCGGGCGTTTGGGTGTTTTAGACGCCAGTGAGTGCCCGCCGACCTTCCGTACCGAGCCAAAGCAGATTCAGGGTTTTATGGCAGGTGGAGACGCTGCGTTGCGACGGTCCATTGAAGGTGCGGAGGACAGCATTAGTGCGGGCCATCGGTCGGTTCAGGATGTAGGCGTCAGCGATAATGACGTCGTCATGGGTATCACTGCCAGCGGCCGAACGCCGTTCGTTTGGGGAAGCCTGCTGGCGGCGAAGACTGCTGGGGCGAAGACCATATTGCTTTGTTTCAACCCGCACTTGAAGTTTGCCCGTGGTGCTAAGCCCTGTTTGGTGATTTGTCCTGAGATCGGGCCGGAGGTGCTGACGGGCTCGACGAGGCTCAAGTCAGGCACGGCCACGAAGATGATCTTGAATATGATCACCACCTTGTCGATGGTCCGGCTCGGTAAGGTGATTCAGAATCTAATGGTTGATCTTAACCCGAGTAACGTCAAATTAAGGGACCGTGCGATTCGGATCGTGGTGGAACTGACGGGATGTTCGCGCAAGGTAGCGCTCGAGGCCCTGGCCGCCGAGGATTGGCGGGTCAAAAAAGCTTACCGACGACTACGAAGCTCTGCTCCGAAAAAAGCGAGGCAACAAAGTCGAATTTCCGTTGCGCGACAATCTGGACCACGAAATGTGCCAGTCCGGCCAAGAGCACCAACACGAGGGAGCAGATGAGGTAGAGTCCAAAGCCGACACTGGTATCCGGTTCTAGGATGAATGCTATGCCATGATACATCACATAGAAGACACCAACCGCCCCGATGGCGAAACATACCCAAGTTGGCATAGCTGGTGCACCGTCACAGATTCGCAGCCAGAGCAGCGGTGTGATTCCATAGGCCGTCAGGGTAAACGCTTGGCGGTAGGTGACGGGGGAGTGAAACCCTTCGCAGACCCAAAGGACCAATTTCGTTCCGAGGAAAAGCACCAGCAAACTGATCCCTACCTGAACCGCCTGAAATTGGATGACTTGCTGTTGGTTTATCTTATGCGTTCGTCCGTAGTCGTTAACACTGGTGCCGAGATATAACATGCCAAACCCTTCAACGAAGGTGCTCAACGCCAGGAAGGGGAGAAACGAAAAGAGAAGGATCATCAGGATGCTCCATTGCTTGGAGGCAATGCGGTCCCACATGTTGTGAGGAATTAACAATAACATCAGGGACCGAATCATCTGCACGGAGTCTATCGGTGTTCTTTCGTTGCACAATGGAATTCGTGTTTAAGTTGAACAAAAAACCTCATCAAATGGCAAGGGGATGGAGGACAGGTTGAAAACGCCAGACTACTCCGCCGTTTTGCTTGCGCGAGCCCTGCGGCCACCAATAACCAGCCCTTCCGCAAGCGGCTGCGATTCGCCTTGCTCGAGCGGCAGCATCTTGCTGATGGCGGGGGCTTGCTAAGAGACGCTTTCATCAAAGTATTTGCGGTCTATTTCCACCACAGCCGCAAGGAAATCTCACCTTCCCGGATTCGAGCAATCAAGGCATCTGTAGAGGTTTCGATTTTTAAGGCTTTGAGCTCGCCGACATTTCAGCCTTTTGCAACAGATTCTTCCGCTCTCTTACAGCAGCCCGCTCCGCCATGGACTCGGCTCTTGCTTGCGCTTGCGCCAAATGGCGGGCGGACTGAATCTGGTTCAATGCTTCCAATTCCGCAACAGGACGCAACCCTTCAAGCGACGGCATATCAGCATCCACTCTTTTTGATATTTCACGAAGCTTTGCGTCAATCAACGCCTCGCAGCCGATGGGGTCGTCAAGCATCTCCGAATGCAAGTCGGCGTCAATGCCTTCGGCGTTCAAACCGCTTTAAAAAAGCACGCCGACGAAATTGCCGTCGGAAAGATTTTCAAAAACTGGGCAAACGTCGAGCTTTGGGTTTGCAACGGTTCAACGCTTCGGCAGCAGCGGAGCATTCGCTGTGTTAGTGAAATCAACGTCATGGCCGGAAAGGCTATCATTATCACTCAAGTGCTTTTGGGCTTGAAGACCGATGGCGGCGACAAGCAGGAGAGGGGTTATCAGAGTCTTATCTATTAGTTTTTTTGGGAGTTCGGTTTTGGAATAATTGCTGTGCGAGCAATAGATCCGTTAGCGTTGAGTCCATGGAATCCAAGCGTGATTTAATGAACTCCATGTTCAAGTTTATAGGCATTAATTCAAGATGCAGATGATTTCTGAGTTTGGATTCAAGTCTAAATGCCTTCGCGCTGAGCTAGCGAGTCTCACTGGCCACCGCGTTTTTAATGTTAACCTCGGTTGATACGCTTTTATAAAAAAGAAGCTGATTGCAACGGCCAGAATTAGGCCTATTGTTAATGAGAGCATGTATTCTCCCTTGCCTAGCACTTTGTTAAGCAAAGCCAATTCCTTTCCAGACATACCTCCTACAGTCTCCTTGGGAGAAAGAGCTTTGGTCTCCTCTTTTGTTGAAGCATTCATAGGCTTGTGCTTTTAGCGATCGTTAGGGTTTGTTGAAGTAGAAAGCGTCTCTGCAGGCATTGTAAGCCTCCAATAATTGCAGTGATCTCTCTCTCTGAAAATTCGGTTAGCGGAAGTCGTTCTTCTGTTATAGTTATCTTCTGCGTCGTCCAAACATTGGTTGAGATTTTCTGGATATGTTTCAATAGCGTCGTGAAAGGTTTCTACGGCTGCCTTGTACTCTACAGCCAAAAGTGCAAGTGCAAGATAAAAGTCTGCAGTTCCGGCAGCAGCGCAGCTACGGATGTAAAGATATCTTTCTAGGTTTGGGCAGGCGTTGTGTGAGCTCTGCGCAGGCCACCGTGCATTGTTTCCATACCAAGGCCATTGCAGCGTGAATGGCAGCCTGCTCAATGCCGATTCTTACTTCGTGAGCGGTTAATACTTCGCGCGCTTTGTCGGCATGGGCTTAGTAACGCCTAGGCATATCTCAATGGCATATTCCTTCATCTTTTCGATGAGGGCCATTCGGCTCGCATGCTATTCGTAAAGTTTGAGACCCTCGTTGCTAAAATGGGTGTTACAATCCTCCTCGCTCTCAGGGTTAGCGAGAAAAGGCGCTACACGAAAAGCATTCGCGGGCGTTACCAACAGGGCGGTTATGATGATTCCGATGAGCAAGTCTCCCTGCCTGCTAGTGCATTTAATTTTTTTCGTAACGGGTTTCGGGATTTCGATTTGTTCTGCATAGGTTCAGCAGCGTCTGATGGGGTATTCATAGAAATAAAGACACGAGAGCTAGCGAGTCAGTCAAACCATTTATTTCGAACTTTGTTCTTGGGGTAGATTTTGTCCGGGTACAGCGTTCCTCGTTATCAGCAGCGGGAGCGGATGCCGGCCGGGGGGTGTGCGACACGGGATCAACGCTATTGCAAGATGCGAACAATCAGTGTTAGGGTGTCAAGCATTTGCAAAATCAAAGGATGAAAGGAAAGGAATGAAGGGGAGCGATTTGGCGGTACGACATTTAGGGTTGTTAGGGTTGTTGATCGGGTTGCTTGTGGGTCTGAGATGGGATGTTGTGGCGGCAAGTTTGGAGGATTTGGAGCGGCCGCAGATTGTTTCCATCCGTTTGGATAGGGAAGATCTTTTGGTGGAGGTCAACGTGCCGAAGGGGTATCGGCGTATCACCTTGGAATCGCGAACTCGGTTGGGCAGGGGAAGTTGGGTGCCTCGGCGGGTTCAACGATTCGAAGGGAATGGCGGCACGTTTACTTTTCGCCTTAAAAGGGAAGCGGCGTTGGAGATACTGCGGGTGTCGGGGACGGATCAGGAGTTGTTGCCTGCGAGTTTCTATAAAGGGCCGCGTTTTTTTGCGGGGCCCGCTTATCAACCGGTAAATGCTCTGCCGGGAGACCCGATTTCGGCGCTGGTGCCACCGGTGCCCGAGGTGAGGAATGGCGATACCGAGGCGCCCGCTCGGAACGTGGTGGAGTCCGATATTTGGCAGATTGACGGAGATCGAATGTATTTCTTCAATCAGTTTCGCGGTCTGCAGGTTATTGATATCAGTAATTCGGACGCACCCGTCATCACAGGGATCTTGGAGCTGCCGGCTTCGGGCGAGCAGATGTATGTGCTGGCTAACGAGCATGTTGTCTTGTTGGCGCGTGATACTTGTAGTTATTTCGGTGGCGACGCGGAAAGCCGAGTGATCGTTGCCAAAGTTACTGACGGCGTGCCTGCGGTTGTGTCGAGCATTCCCGTCAGCGGCCATATTTTGGAGAGTCGGCTGGTCGGGACCGCGCTTTACTTGGCCGCTCAGACCTATCAGCGGTTTGAGGAGGTCAACGATCGAACTAGTGACGTCGAGAACCGATGGGAGTGGGGCACGATTGTCGCTTCTCACGACCTGGAAGTGCCCGCCGCACCTGTGGCTCGTGAGGAACACTGGATTCCTGGTTCCGGGCATGTGATTCACGCGACTGCGGATTACTTGTTCGTCTCCACTCAAGGCGTCGGCAGCCGATGGTGGCAGTCGCGGGTGGAGATGATTGATATCACGTCTCCCGATGGTACGTTGGTGCCGCTTTCGCAAATTCGCCCGTCGGGCAGGGTCTTGGACAAGTTTAAGATGCACGTGAGCGGTGATGTCTTTACAGTCATTTCGGAAGTCAATACACGAAGTCGCGTGAGTCGGCTGGAGACCTACGACATTTCTGATCCGGCTCGTCCGACAAAGCTGGGTTCGGTCGATGTAGGACGTAATGAAAGTCTGCATGCGACCCGGTTTGATGGGGATAAGGCCTACATCGTGACTTTCTTCCGCATTGATCCTTTGTGGGTGGTGGATCTTTCCGATCCGGCGAACCCGACATTATCTGGCGAGCTGGAGGTCCCGGGGTGGTCGACTTTTATCCAACCGCTGGGCGACCGCTTGCTTTCGATTGGGATTGATGATGTGGAAGGGTTTCGGGTGGCTGTCTCATTGTTTGACGTCAGGGATCCGGCCAAGCCGGGCTTGTTGAGTCGGGTGCCATTGGGTACGAATAACTCCTGGAGTGAAGCGAATCATGATGAGAAGGCCTTGGGGTTTGTTCCTGAAGCGGGCTTGGTGATGATTCCGTTTAGTTCTTATGACCGGAATGACAATCGAACTGGTGTGCAGTTGGTGGAGCTGGCCGAGGACGAGTTGATCTTGCGGGGAACAATCGTAGATGACGTGACGCCTCGGCGGGCGACGCTGCACGGAGACCGCATCCTTTCGTTGTCGGGAAAATCGCTAAAGACTGTGGATGCTTCCGATTATGACAATCCTCGGG
This sequence comes from Limisphaerales bacterium, assembly GCA_024761205.1. Classification (GTDB taxonomy): domain Bacteria; phylum Verrucomicrobiota; class Verrucomicrobiia; order Limisphaerales; family AAA164-E04; genus UBA2970. The sequence goes on along the minus strand of JAMASS010000051.1, from coordinate 9,294 downwards.
TTCTGAATGACTTCCCTCTTTCTTGGGCAGTTGATCGAGTGTTTGCGGAGCAGGGCTACTTGATTGAGGTGACTCATGGTAATCCGTGGAGTGATGAAGCACCGGTGATTCGGATGGCCCCGCAAGCGGCGCCGTATGAGATTTTGGCCGAGTTGGAATTAGCACAACCCAACATCGTGGGTTCGATGATTCGAGACGGTCGATTGTATGTGGTCCAAGCCAATGGTTTGGGCGGTCCGGGGCAGATCTTTATCGATGATGCGGAAGTGGCTGATGACGAGACGGCCGAGAAAGCAGTGCAACCGGATAACTTCCGGCTTTCCGTATACGATGTGAGCGCGTTGCCGGCGATTCCCTTGCTCGGGAGCAATCAGCTTCATGTGGAAGGCGCTGACGGCGTTTCCAATGTCACGCTACATTTCCCGTTCGATGATGTGCTCACGATTTCCATGGGGCAAAATTACTATTATGGCGGTCCCATCGTCGTGGATATCGCGTTTGGATTGCCCTACTACGGATGGAGTTCTGGACGGCGATTTGTGACCTTTAGCGTTGGGCAGCCGGAGGCCCTCCGCTTGCTCTCGAACTATCCCGTGGAAACGGGAGACGTTTGGAACTTTAGCAAGGTCTTTAGTTCTGGAACGAAACTTTACATGAGCCATCAAAGGTCTCGGTTCCTTGAGGAGGTTTTGCCTCCGGCGAGAACACTGGCATCGTCGGTTGCTCCCGGAGTTCCAGAGCCCGAGTTTGCCGACGATGCCATTCTGCCTCCGGGCTCGCTGCCGGAACCCGTGCCGGACGGTACTTGGATCCAGCAGTATTTCCTGAATGTTATCGATTTTGCCGATCCGGAAAACCCTACCGAGCGTGAACCGGTCAACATTCCCGGCACTTTGGTTGGACTTGGTCGGAGCGGAGAGTTGCTCTATACCAAGGCGCCGCATTGGGATGAAGAGACCTTCGAGACTGATTGGCTCGAGTGGTTGGATGCCAGCGCCTATGACGGTGTTTCAGCGAGTTTGGTGGATTCGATTCCGCTGACCTTCCGGTGGCCACATCCGACCCTTGTGGATCGAGATGTCGTCTATGTTGGCATCCCTGCGACGAACGGCCGCTTGCGTGAAGGAGAGCAGCGCCATGAGATGAATACTCTAACGGCCTATCATTTGGCGGACACGGGAACCTTTGAGATGGTTTCGCAAGTCACGCTACCCTTCCCGGCGCATGAATTGCGAATGATGGATAGCTTGTTGCTGGGACGAGCCAATCAGGAATTGTGGTTCTACGATGTGGAGCAGCCGGGCGAGTTGATAACGCTGGGTGCAGGCTCACAGTCCAATTGTTTCGGGTTTAATCTGGCTGCGGCCGATGGTTCGGCGGCAACGGGCCTTTGGGTGCCCGGCGGTGATTACGGCGTTTCGCACATCGCGCTGGGCATGGATTGATCCGGAAGTGCGGCGAATCAATCCTTTCCCGCAGACTCCAAGCAAGCGGTGGCAACGGGATTGGGACGCTTCGCCCCGCGCCCAAAAAGCCAAGCATCGGGAAAGGCTTAGCTGGTGTTTTCTGGGATTCCGTTGCGGCTTGGTGTTAGTTGCCCGCTGCCGACCGCGCGCCTCTATTCGGCAAAGGCTTCACCCCACAACGCCTCAGGTCCGCTTGGTTTTGTTGCTCCTGCACCAAGCGCCTCTAGCCGGGTTTCCCAGCGTGCCGGGGATTCTACCAAGCTTCGTCCGAGCTTCTCATGTTTCGCCAATCGGCGGGGTTTTGCCTGTGCCAAAGGTTTTGGTGCGGTTGATTGTCGTAATTCCAGCGGCGGCGTTTTTCTATCACAGGCGCTGTCCAATCGTAGAGGGTATCGCTTTCTACGTGGCCATCAGCCAAGAGCATGTTCACCCGGCCGTTATGCCGGCGGCTGATGTCTAGCTGATTGCCGTTGCCGAGAAACACTGGCGTTAAGTTCATTCTATCAGTCCCTACACTGAAGAAGTCGGCACCATCACCGGGGCCTCGAATATAGGCTGTATGGTCGCCTACCGCGATGAGTTCGGAGGGCGCGACGATCTGGCTTTCGCTCAACTGCTCGAACCAACTGTGAATTCCCATTTCCGACCGGCCGGTGGGCAGAATCCGCCCGCTGCCGCCTATGCCCAGCCAGGAGCGATTCTTAACCACGGGCGCGATACCGAATCGCAAGCCTTCTGAAGCGCAGCCTTCCGCATTCATTCCGTAGCTGAAGTTCCATTCCGTATCCAAGTTCCAGAGGGGCGCCAGTGTGGGATAACTGATTTGAAAGTCCCGCATAGCCTGCCGCAGCTTGCTCCGGCTATTGGCGGCGCAATGCCAGACGTTGGTGTCCCGGCCAAGATAATCGTTCCAGAGCAGCAGCCGCCAGGTGAGGCTCATAACCTCGGGATAGTTCCATGTTTCCTTCACTCGGCGTTGGTGGTCGGATTGCGTGTAGGGCGGCAGCAGACCTTCGGAATCGCTGGCGTAGAGATGGAAAGCCGTGCCGATCTGTTTAAGGTTGCCCACGCAGTGGATGCGCTTGGCGGCGTCTTTGGCCCGGCTCAGAGCGGGCAGCAGCAGGGCGGCCAAGATGCCGATAATGGCAATCACGACCAGTAACTCAATCAGGGTAAAGGCGCGTTGTTTCATCGTGTTATATTCAATGGTTGAAAGATTCGGTTTGTTCAAAAACATCGGTTTGACATGAAGCGAGCCTCATGCCAAACTGATGCGTGGAGGCAAATAATCTGCCGGTCAATGCCGCTCAGGGCGCCCAATAGACGTCGATTCGATAGCGGTTGCCTTCGGAGCCGTAGACAATGCAATCCCGATTGTCCGGCTGGCAATCGCCGCTGGGGATGCTGATGCTCCAGGTGACTTCCGCCCATGATGGCCCGTGTGCGTAATGGACGCCGTCTCCTTTGCGCTCGACTCGGATGGTGAAGGAATCAGCGCCTTCGTATGGTAATACCTGCCACTGTCTCCATAAGGTGTGATTTTCGTTCCAGTAGTAGCAATCGCCGGTTCATTCCGGGGCGGCACTGAAACTGGCGGACAGGAATAATCTGCCGCTCTCGCACCAGCCGCCTTGTTGTCCCCATGATGGATACAGATCCGCCGTTATGTAGTTGATCTCCGGGGCGGGTGGCAAAGGCAAGGAGGCCTGCGCCTGGGTGTCCCGTGTGCCGACGGGCACGCCGAAGAGGAGCATTCCGGCGGTGAGAATGCCGATGCCAACCGCCTTGCTGACGAAAACCGCGCCTTTTGCGTGATTTTTGAACGGGTGAGTAACCGCCGATAGGACATCGGCGCCGATGGTCAAGGGGTGCTTGGCGATTTTTTGGCTGAGGCCGTTCAAGGCCAACAGTATCGAATGGACTTTATGCATCATGTTGTGAGTCGTAATGATTTCCGTTTTCAGACAATGACCGATCCGTACGCATCAGTGCCGGGCAGTTGAATGAACTACGCAATTCGAAGTGCAGTAAGTTTCTCGCCGTTTCGCCTGAGCATCGGAGAGCTTGCAGTCTCTCTCCTGGGCCTTGATTCAGGCTGTTGTATGGGACGAACGACCCGACATTGAGCGAGGGCACATAGTATCTTCCAAGAAAAGTGTGAGAGAAAAAAAACGGCGTCAACAGGAAAATCACTTTCCCCGCAATTTTTTCGGGCGCTTTTCAGGATGTTTTTGAAGAGGGGGCGAGGGCTTTCGAGGTTTGCCCGTTCAAGGCGTGGAGCAAGCCATTGTGTAAGCGTGTTGTTGGCTCTTTACCATCGTTTCGGGAGGGGAGAATCCGTGGTTGCAGAGTTTTTGCCGAGGCGTTAAGGTGATGAGCTCATGACTTTGACTGAGAAGTTGCTGGCTCGGGCGGCGGGGAAGGCGAGCGTCCGGGCAGGGGATAATGTCTGGGTCAACGCCGATGTGTTGATGACGCACGATGTTTGCGGGCCAGGGACGATCGGGGTTTTCCATCGTGAGTTTGGGGAAGATGCCAAGGTCTGGGATCCTCAGCGAGTCGTCATCATTCCAGACCACTATATTTTTACCGCTGACTCACGGTCCAATCGCAACGTGGACATTCTACGCGAGTTCTCCAAGGAGCAGTCCCTACCCTATTTTTATGACGTCATTGATGATCCCGACGGAAAATGGCAATTTGACAGTTCCCAAGGGAATCTGAAACGTCAATATGGTAGTCGATACGCAGGTGTTTGCCACGCGGCGCTGCCGCAAAAGGGCCACACCCGCCCCGGAGAAGTGTTGTTTGGCACGGATTCGCACACCTGCATGGCCGGCGCCTTCAACCAATTCGCCACCGGCATCGGCAACACGGACGCCGGGTTTGTCATGGGCACCGGCAAGCTCTTGTTGAAGGTTCCCGAGACGATGCACTTTCGCCTTGAGGGCACACTTCAACCCGGTGTGATGGCGAAAGACATCATTCTCCATATCATCGGGGAAATCGGTTTCGACGGTGCGACCTACCGAGCTATGCAGTTTGATGGTGCTGGTGCCAAGGGACTCGCCATGGACGATCGGATGACCATTGCCAACATGGCGATTGAGGCTGGCGGCAAGAATGGGATATTCGAATACGACAAAAAGACCGAGGCCTTTGTCAAAGAGCGCGTCCAGATGAACGGAACTAAGAGTGATTACGAACCGGTCGAGCGAGACAATGCCGAAGGATTCATTTATGAATCGGTTGTCGACCTGGACAAGTTAGAACCGACCGTCGCCTGTCACCCGGATCCCGGCCAAAGAAAGAAAGCCTCTGAGCTCGAATCGATTTCCCTCGATCGAGCCTACGTGGGATCGTGCACCGGCGGAAAGACGAGCGATTTCCTAGAATGCGCCCGCTACTTGAACGGCAAACAAGTCAAGATCGACACCTTTGGTGTTCCTGCAACGCCTGAAATCGTCAACGATTTGCAAACCGAAACTTGGGGCAACAAAACCGTTTGGCAGATTCTCGAAGACGCTGGGGTCAAGATGACAGAAAACGCCGGGTGTTCCGCTTGTCTGGGCGGCCCCGTCGACACGTTCGGTCGTATGAACACGCCAATGAAATGTATCAGCGCGACAAATCGCAACTTCCCAGGCCGAATGGGGCACAAAGAGGCTCAAGTCTTCCTCGCCTCTCCGGCCACCGTCGCCGCCAGTGCTCTGACGGGGCGAATTACCGATCCCCGCACGCTCTTGAGCTGATATTCTCATTACCATCAACCGAAGGATGGGAACGGCGGCGGGGATATGACACGTAAAAGGCTCGATCAATACTGCGAATGGGGCGTCATCGCGTTGGTGATCGGGATTATTCTTTTCGGTCCTCTCGCTACCGGATGTGTTCGGCCCATCGACTTCCTCGTAATCCAAACGCTGACGGCGGTCGCGCTGATCTTGTGGTGCCTACGGTTTTGGCTTAACCAGAACCACCGATTGCTCTTTCCACCCGTCAGCTGGGCTATTTTAGGGTTTGTTGGGCTCGCATGGTTTCGATACCAGGGTGCCGATTTTGAATACGTCGCTCGGCATGAGCTCATCAAAGTCCTCGTTTACGCCGCGATTTTTTTCCTGGTCATGAGCAATCTGCACAAACAGGAGACGACACAATTGGTCACTCTGATTCTGCTGACCCTGGCCACTCTGATCTCCCTCTATGCGGTCTACCAATATGTGACCCACTCGAGATATGTCTGGCATTTCGAAAAGCCCAGCCAATACATTGAACGCGGTTCAGGCACCTACATCTGTCCCAACCACCTCGCGGGATTTCTCGAATTGGTGCTCCCGCTGGGGATCGCCTACCTGTTTACCGGCCGTTTCAATTACACCTTCAAGGTTTTTCTCGGGTACGGGTGCATCGTCATTTTGGCCGGAATTGCCGCAACCATGTCCCGCGGCGGATGGCTTGCCACCGGTGTCTCACTAGTTGTCCTCTTCCTACTGCTTCTCCGGAAGCGGCAACATCGAATTCCAGCAGCGGCCACTCTGATTATCTTGGCGGTGGCCGCCACGATTACCTACCAGAAGAGTGACAAACTCCAAAGTCGCGTGCAGAGGATGAACGAGGGGGGCTCGGATGCATTTATCAGCGCGCGACCAGCCATATGGAAGGCAGCCTGGGAGATGTGGCAGGACAACCGCATTTGGGGTGTCGGACCGGGCCACTTCGACTATCGATTTCCCAAATATCGTCCGACGGAAATCCAGGTTCGACCAGGTCGAGTGCATAACGACTATCTAAACGTGTTGGTCGACTGGGGAGTCGTCGGAGCCAGTGTTCTTGGTGTAAGTTCTTTGTTGCTCATCGGCGGGCTGGCACAGGCTAGAAAGTATGTTGACCGAGCCTCCCGTGATCTAGGTTCGAGTCGAAACAGCAATCGCTCGGCTTTTGTTCTTGGCGGCCTTGGTTCAGCAGTTGCGCTAGCCATCCATTCTTTCTTTGACTTCAATCTCCATGTCCCAGCCAACGCAGCCGTTGCTGCTACCATACTGGCCCTCGCTGCCAGCCATCTCCGATTCGCGTCGGGACGCCACTGGCTCAGTCAATGGCCGGGTTCGCGGCTGCTCCATTCTATTGTCCTCATAGCAGTCGCTGCATTTCTGGCGGCCACGGGGGTCAAGACCTTCAAGGAGCAACGATTTCTACTCCAGGCGGCGACCCACCCCGAAAGTTCACAGAAGAGGATCAACCAATTGCAACTAGCCGCCCAGGTCGAACCCAACAACTTTGAAAACCTATACAATATCGGCGAGGCATTGAGATCTCGCGGTGCCTCCATTCCCGAGAATGCCAACGAACATCTGGAGGCGTCGATCGATTGGTTTCAAGCAGCGGTGGAACGCGCTCCCGAGTGGGCCTTCAATTACATCGGCATCGGCATGGCCCTCGATCGGTTGGGACGAATCGACGAGGCGACCCCTTACTACGAACGCGCTATTTCCTTGGACCCGAACCAGCATCTAGTGGTGGCCTATATGGGTTGGCACCAGATCAACCGCGGAGACTACCCTGCAGCTAAACAATACTTCGATCGCAGTATCGAAATCAAGTGGTGGGACAATCATATCCCGCTGACCTACTTGAGACTGATCGAACCCATGCTCCAAGAGGAAGGGTGAGTGAATTTGGGACCGTGGGCGCTGCGGTTACCAATTCAAACATTTCATAAGGAAAAACGGTCGCACCAAAGGCGGCTCGCCCCACCTTCTGATATTACGTTGTCCCTCGCCTCACCGTGCTGTCATGACGCAGTCAGTAACTCGCAACTCATGTACAGATTGCTTGCACCAAGCCACACGACCCTCAAGCGATCAGAGCCCTCCTAGCCATCGTGAAAACGTGCACAGTTCCGTCCTGTGACCAGTAACCCACCCCCGCTCAAACCTCCTGACGCGGACCTCGCCCAGCACTCGAGCTGAGCCATAGGATTGCGCCTACAGCGGTTGGACTATTCACCGGCCCCGCAAGATGAACTAAAAGACCGGGCTCGTTCCGACGATTTCGATTAGACACGGCCCGGCCCGCCATTCTGGGACACTGCCAGATCAACTCGACCATCACGGTCAAAGTCGGCGACCGCTGCACCGCATCATAGCGGGGCATGGTCTCTTCGTACGCCAAAGAAATTCTGGGCGAGAAACAAAATCCTCCTTCCTATCAACATCAAAATCCGCGAGCGACACGTCGAAGGACGGGCTCCATTGGGATTGGGCCGGTAAAGGCCTCGACACAAACATGCCCCCCTCATTGAGGGGGACGGTTGAGAAGAAAGTTCCCGCAGAATGCACGCTCCGCTCGCCTCCCAATCATTGTAGCAAGTCCGGCGTGCTGATCCCGACAAAAGCCCGATAACTCGCAAAGAGGCCTCGCAACTTCGGTATCCCTCCAGCAGAATCCCCGACTGGCGGAGTGGAACCAGTCGGTCAAGATCAGCATCATAGGCTCCGCCGATAAAGTAACCACTTTCATCCGTATCTGAATAATAAATCTCCGGCCTGAATGTCATTCCACCAACCTCAAAAGCCGCTCAAACCCCATTCGTCAGTGGCTCGCCGAAAACGACCCCGGTCATTGAGCAGCACCTCTAGGGAACCCCACTCGATCGCCAAAACCAAATCGCAGTCTGCATCCCCATCAATGTCGGTGAACACTACCCCACTCACCATCCCAGCGAGCCAAGCACGGAATTTAACGTGCGGGGTCTCTGACGAATTTACCGCCATCGTTGCACAGGAGAACAGATTCCGCTCGTCGGGGAATCTGGCCCGGAACTATTCTCCCGCTGATGAAAAATCCAGATCCCCGTCTTGGTCCTCGTCGGTGAGGGCAAGAAGGCCAACACCCGAAGACAGACCCTTCACGAGCGACGTCGACGACCTCCCACGGAATCGATACAAACCCACACAGGTTCCCCAGGCCAAGCCATCCTCATAATTCGAAGTACACACCAGAATTGCCGGATCTCCGGGCCTAAATTGATTCCCAATAAAGTCGTATGGCTTCGCGGTGTTGGTCGGTTGAAGAGTGTCCGCTCATAAGCCGAAAGGCAACGCTCTCGATCACCGTCCGGTGACCTCGAGGCCACTGCACCTCCAGAGATAAACTAGCACTCTGCCTCGAAGCAGCGAATGTCCGAATCGAATCGTCCGAGAACAAATGCCGACCTCCGTAAATCACCTCTTGGCCTTGAACCACCGGACTCCCACTAAGGGTGATTCGCACACCGATTCCAGCAGTGTTAGGCGAGCGACCGTGCAAGCGAATGGGGCAATTCGAGGCCTTCCAGACCCATTGCGATAAAGCCTCAAAGGACCGTTTAAGTGATTGACGACAACATCAAGGCCCCCATCGTTACCCAAATCCCCAAGGGCATACCATGCGGAGACGCCGTGGTGAGCAAAGCCCCACTTCTGGCCCACCTCCGTAAACGTCCCGGTTGTTGTGATAAGCCACCTATTATCGAGCAATGTAGCGCTGTGAGCTGATTGACGCATTTCGTTATACACAGAGCGAGAAGCCGTTTCAGGGATTAGCAGATACGTGCCATCAACCGTCTCGCTGCCGCTCAGGGTGCCATTGAAGGTGATCGTGACCGTGCCATCCCCATTGTTCGTCACGGTCGAGATACCGCTACCCCCAGGAACCGGTGGATCGTCCTCGGCCAATACCGTGGTCAAGTGGATATTGTCAAAGTGCTTGATTTCATCGGAGCCGCCCGTGCGTCCGGCCAGCACCAGGCGCCCCGGGCTGGGGAAGAAATTCGTTTGGAAGTCGTCCA
>JAMASS010000050.1 GCA_024761205.1 Limisphaerales bacterium | reverse complement strand
TCCCAAGCGTTGGGCGGTGCTCGAGGGTCAGCAACGCCTGGCGACGATCACCCTGAGCATCATCGCCGCGCTCCATCATCTCAAAGCCCTGAGTGCCGCTCCCGACGATGTTGAGGCCTGGCATCCGGGACAGTCGCAGCCAAGCTCCGGCTCAACCGGACCGATGACGATTATTGCTTTCGGGCCTTGGGGCGCCTCGACGATTCCGTGGGCATCCGTATCCCGGATGCGTTGGCGAAGGTGGTGGCTTTCTTCCTTGGGAAATTCAACGAGTTCTGGGGCAGAAGGACCGCGTGGTTTGTCAACGTCATGGCCCCCCACCTGATCTTCACGACCAGCTGCGTGAGGGATGGAATCGACGGCTGCCGGGTTTGGGAGGCGCTCCACAGCATCCGGCCTTCGTCGGCGGATCCTCTCAAAGGTGTTCTCTTCTCCGCGATCGGTTTGGGAATCGCCGAGGCGGGAAAGCGAGGAGACCTGGAAAGGATTGGCCGCTAGGATGGGTCCGAATGATTTGATCCGTCTCCACCTCACCCAATGGAATCGCCGCTCCCCTTTCTCCACCGCTGTGCTTCCTGCCAGCAAGCTGCCGCCGCTTTTGCGTCCGGTTTGACCAAGCTGCGTCGGCAAGGGGTGCCCGGAGGGGAAGAGGGAAAATTGCTTCAAGGAACAACCTCCCCATCCTCTCGAGAAGCCTTCAAAATCTCGACCGCCTCATGGCGACCATCTCCATTGGCGAGAAATCCGGGCGAGATCGTGAACTTCGGGGAGGAAACATTTGTTTTGTGAATTGTGAATCTTGGTATGGCTACGCCACCGATGATTCGCACGTTCCGGACGATGGCCCTAATCTCCAAGGAGACGACCCCTTCAAAGAATGTCTTGCAGTTAAGGGTCTGCACCCAACTCAAGTTGAAATCCTCTGGAAAAGTCCGCTGCTCCTTCCCTGACTCTAGTTCTACACACGAGAAGAAATCATCGCACTCGTCAACGAGGATCAATGGGAATCTGCCTCTCGATGGTTTGACCCCGACAATCTACGATTTGGACTGGGATTCTCTGCGTCGTCATCCCTGCCGGAAGATGCCATTGAATGCCTTGCCTTTGCCAAGGACAAATGTCGCGATCTCGCCTCCGAATTTACAAAAGGCGAACAAGATCAATTGGCCAATCGGGTGAACACTCTTACAGGTGATCAGCGGCCCTACATTGCGCATGCTCCTCCTGGCATTTCGCCAAGATAAAGCCGAATTTCTGCAAGGGGATACCACATACCGGTGGGCTCTCGCCATCGTCCTCACCGACAAAGCTTTGAAGAGCTTTCGGGAGGCCGAACCCAAAGCCCCCGAAGTTTTACTCCATGAGAAGTTGCACGTCATCCAGCACCTCATACCACACCGATTTGAAACGGCATTCAAGCGTTACGGTTACGAACTTATCGAAATCTTACCAAACGCAGATCACACACTCAACCTCATCGGCAATCCGGATGCGCCAGTTTAAAATGGGCCATTCGCCAAAGCGACAATCTGTTGCTCCTGGCAAATTCACTAAAAAAATGGTGACGGTTTCGAATTCCTAGAACATGCCCATCCGACCGGCCGACAGCTGGACGCCGAAGACGAGATTGGACGGGTGCTTCGCGACACGAGCATATTTGTGGATTGTAAGGCAAACTTCCCGATTCGCATCGGACATGATCATCCAAGAGAGGTTGCGGCCTATTTGCTCGGTAACTGCTGTAGAATAGAGATGTTTCAGAAATCCGGCATTTCTCTGACGCCAGCCCAACGGAGGCTTTTTGATCGGAAACAAGAATCGTTCTCGAGGCTGTTGACATTCTCAGATACCGAGTGACATGATGAGGGGGTCTCACAATCATTGACCTTGGCTTAGCACGATGAAACCGACAAATGGGCCTTAAAAAGGAGGAAGCAGAGTAGCAGGGCGCGAAAGAACCAAGTTTCCTGTTCCCATTCCGCTTCATTACTGGGATGAACAGCCACTAAGGGATTAGTCGCCAGGCGAGGCGTTTTCACATGGCCTGAGACGCTCACCCCACCTGTTTAATAATGAAAAGATTCTGTGCGTTTCGTTTTTGTATTTCTAAAAATTCATCTTCATTTTCAAGTTTTAACAGTTCGTTTCTAACAGAATCGGTTAATTAAATAAAAACTTCGATTCATCTGTAAATGCAGGAAAAGGATAAAATCCTAAAGTTTTGAGTGCTTCAATAGATGGAGAATGGTATTCTACTCTTACGTATCTAACTGTTAGTTCTTTTAATAAGTTCCATGTTGTTTCTATGTCTACATCTACACCTGCATCATTAAAAACGTCACGTACTGTTTCGTGATATTTCTGAAACATCGATAGCCCAATATCAAAACTCATTCCATAACGATATAGTTCATCACCATATTTTACGTCATGACTATATTTTAATATAAACGCTGATGGAATAAGTAACGTTATCATTATTGCTATTGCGAGTTTTATCTTATATTTCATTATTTATTATTTTTTAACGAACTTTTTTATAGGTACAAATAATATCATTAGGATCATCGGGGCTGTCTATCTTTTCAGCCCTCAATGGGTTTTCTTTAATTTTTTACTAATATCTACTTCTTTGGCGCAAACGTAAAGTCGAGTTCCGATGCCTCAGAGCCGGAGCACTTGATTTTGGCTGTTTGTTTGCCGAACTCTTCGTGCCAGGCTTCGATGGTGTATTCCCCGGCGGGAAGGCCCTCAATCTCAAAGCGACCACTCTTATCAGTCACGGCAAAATGCGGATGGTCCATCATAAAAACGAACGCTATCATCTAGCGATGGAAATCGCACCCCATTCGGACCGGTCCTTCCGTATGCTTGAAGACCTTTTTGTGATCCTTGGTTTTTGGTGGCTGAGCGATGTTGAAGGCGCGATTCTTGAGGGACAAGGCGCGGACATTGTGAATGAATGGATCGCTATTCCGCATGACAAACTCCTGGCCCACCATCACACCTTGCACACGAGGTCTAAAAAAAGATCTGATCTGGTCCATCAATGCGGGCTCGCTGGGCAGGCTTTCTTGGGTGGTCCCTTCTTGATTCGGACAAAGACGTTGGCTAGCTCGCCATCTTCACCAATAACCGCGTTTTCATCAAAGGGTCGTCGGGGGTGGAGTTTTAGACTCGCTTCATCCATCCCCAACCACTTGAGTTTCGGCCGAGGCCCCTCGAAACGGACAACGCCTCGGAGAACGGCTTTGTCCGAGTTCTAGGCAGTGACTGTTTTGGTGGTTTCGAAATCAAGAGAAGCATCCAAAAACCTGAGCATTGACAATCAAGTCACGAAAAATCGAATCTGAGACATCGTTCAACAACTGCAAGAATGCCACCAAATTAGGGATGTTCTCCTCCGTAATGGTCATTGTCGAGTAGGCGTCAGCAACATCATCGAGCTCCCCGGCTCGTTTTCTCTGGCTGACGGCAATCTTGGTTCGGAGGATCGCTTCAATCTCGGTGCGTTCTCGTTTCAAATTACGCAACGAAGATGTTCACATGCGACTTTCCATCCGTAAACGTTCTGGTGCGTGACAGCTCACGCAATTTATCACCTTCGCATCCCCTTCCGAGCCCAAAAAGTCTTGAATCCAAGGTATGCCTTCCGATCCATTACGGATGGCAGCTTCAGAAGAATACTACCTTCCTGATTGGCCAAACGCCCGTAAACCCTGCCGGTGTAATCCGTGGGCGCCTCGCCCTCTTCAGCAGCTTCCGGGATCCGATTGACGTAGAGGAATGCATCAAACGGCGCACGTTGTTTGCTGGTCAATCGATGGACTTTCGTCGACGTCTTGATATCTTGGGCTACCGCTCGAGGTGCCAATAAACTGAACGCCAGGCTTGACAACCAGGAATCTCGAAAAAGGGGAAATGACTTCATGTTGAGGATGCTGTAGGCAGTAGCTTTCGATTACTTCTCGTACGCTATGACGTACTCCATGACCTTCACGAATGAATGACCGGCGTTTGGCATATCTAGGTTGGACTTTGGCTTTTCCGCCCAGAGGCGATCTATGCGCTGCCGTTGGCTACTGCTCAGCTTCTCCATCCAGAGCATTGACATAAATCTGGTGCTGTTTGCCCCTGCTGTAGACTCGGAGAAAGCTCTGTTTCATCAATCCGCGTCAACAGTTTTCCATTGGGTCCGGTGCCAATTCACCACGCCCCCGTGTTCGTAGGTGAGGGTCTTGCGATCTTGGATGTAGCCCCACAATCCGCTGCCCACCCAGATTCTTATCCTCACCCAAGATTTCAATCTTGATGACCAGCGCCACAGGCCCGTCCCATGCGGCGCACCGGACCACTCGTGCTGGTCCACACGTTGCCATCGGCATCGAACTCAATCTCTCGCGTATAACTCACGCGCGTCGGCAGTCGGAACTCGACGAGATATTCGGGCTCGGGATCGAATCGATAGATGGCATCGTTTCCCCGTACCTCAAACCCAAACTTTCCCGTCAGGAGCGATGTTTAGAGCGTAAGGGATTTGATTTTCAGCATCCGGCAAATCGTAGACCAGCCATTTTTCGGTCTTCGGATCGATGCGACCAATCCGATTGCCATTGAGTTTCGATTACCAAATCGTTCCATCAACCGGCGAGTAATCGAGGCCGCAAGGCGTAATGCCGCGGGATTTGCCTTTGCCGGCGGCCACTGATTGATTGGCGCGCAGCAGGGACATTCTTTTACCGCGAGTGCCTTCGAGTGGATTGAGAAACGAGAATTGCGCCCGGTATCGGTGTACCAAATCAACCCCTCCGGATCTTTCGGATTAATGCGAAGCGTATGCGGGTAAGAGCCTCGCTTCGCCGGCGCCTCGGCGCTGGAACACACCAATAACTCCTTGGTGTTCAGCTCGAACTTGGCCATTTGATCGGAGGCGCACATCGTGAACCACATGTGCTCATCATTGGCCAGCTCCATGGTGTAGTCCGTAAGACCCGCGCAGAAACGGATGAGTGATCTGTTCGCCGGTCTTCGGATCCAGCGTCGTCAACCGATGCTTGTTGATGTTAACCGCATAGACGAGGCCATCGGGACCAAGATCAAGATCGTGGAATGAACTTTCAAAGGGTTCTTCCAACTCCCATGCCGTGATTTCGACTTTGACCGCGGTTTCGATGGGCGCGGGAGGAGGCGCAAACTTCAGCCATTTCTTCACAGCATCGTCCGCTTACAGCTCGATGATTCGCTGCACGATGGTTTGCTAGGTGCGGCGATAGAGTCTGCCAAAATCATCCATACGCTTAATCATCGTTTCCCAATCCACTGGCTCAACCGGTGTGCGGGACCCCAGTATCCCGATTTGATGGCAATAACTGCACATCATCTTGAAGTTGAAGTTGTCCTTCAAGTTCTCGAACTTCATCATACCGAAGGCGCTGGTTGCCGGTCGCTGTTCCTTCAATTCTTCTCCGGTGGCGGGCTCCATGGTGGTGGCAAGTGGGTTGAACCATTCGTCGCGTTGCCCCATCAATCGAGCTCTTACCTGGTATTCAGCATCGCGTAGGCCGTCGATGTGGAATAATCCATCCGTCTGACTGAACACCGACGTGATGTCGTCGTTCCTCATCAAAGGCCGAAATCATCACGCCCTCCTGGCATTCTCATCGATCACTTTGCCGCGAATCAATGCCGCGTCCACGCGCCAGGTCAAACTAGTCAGCACCAGCACGATCATCGTTATGGTTCTGAGTGTAAGTCTTCATCGTGTCCGTTGGGTTAAAAGTCTTTAGGCTGTGTATCTGTTCTTAGGTCTTGCTTTCTGCGTCACTAAAAGGTTTTGGCCAAACAATAGAGGAACTGCTCGCCCCGTAGAAATAGTTGATCGCCGGTCAGAGCGGGCGAGGCACTGATCGAGTCGTTCAGCTTGTTTGTTGCCAACACCTCAAATTCACGACCGCGCTTCAGCACTAGGGTCGTACCTTTGCGCCCAGGCATATAAACCCGACCGGCGGCGCCAACGAGCGAGGCATAGACATTCGGCAAAGCACGCAGACATTCACGGTCGAGCATGATTCGACCATTGCTCGCATCGGCACAGGTCAATAGTGCTTGGTTGGACTGCGTATAGAAAAGCAGTCTGTCGTAAAAAACGGGTGAAGGAATGTAAGGCGTCCCACGCTTGGCACTCCAGATTATCTGATTGGATCCGGTGATGTCCCCTCGAGCTGAAAGTGGCAAGGCTAGCAGAGCGTGCCCTTCGTATCCCGTCATGCAATAAATCACACCGTTCTTGACCACCGGACAGGAAATGGGATTTCCGGTCAATCCCCGTCACTGCCAAAGGATTTCCCCGATGTTCAAATTGTAACTCCGAATTTTGTTCGAGCCTGGTATGATGATCTGTGTACTCCCTCCATGGCTCACGATCGACGGAGTCGCCCACGTGTTCGGCTCGTCACAGTCTTGCTTCCAAATAGTTTCCTCACTCTCGGCGTTGAGCATTTCAATGTAGGACTGCTGTTGGTGATCCCGAACGATAACAATCATTTCAGTCGTGCACGACAGGTGCCCTCCCCCTCGCCTAAGCTGGCGACCATGTGCATCTTACCCAGATCACCATCCCACAAAACTTGCCATCCAAGTCGTAGCAAAAGAAACCGGCAGGTCCAAACCAGCAATACAATCGTTCCCCATCCGTGGTCGTCGTTCGACGCCAGAGCTGTTTGCCAGATCGATGATCCAAACAAAGGACGCCGAATTTGTAACTCGTGTTGGGATGAGTGATCCCAAAGATCCGTTTCGGCTAATCTTCCGGGCGAGGCAAGGTTGGATCCAGCTTACCGGTATCGATGGCGTTCAGCAGAAAGACTCTATGCCCCCAGATGATCGGTGTGGAACTGCCGTGCACCTCGACAGTGACTTTCCACTGCACATTCTCCCTCTCTCCCCATTCGACGCATCTTCGATCGATTGGCCGAAACCCGAAGCCCCACTCAAAAGGAACCCGGCAACGACAGCGAGAGAGAACGGACGCACCAGCAATCTTCTCTTCGATCAGCGACTAGAGAATACGCTGGAAGTCATAGTATCCCGATGATCCTCCGACTACCAACTGAGAGTTCCCGTGTTCGTTGCAAAGGACTCGGTTTCAACGTTCATCTGCCAAAGCATACTCAAGAAAAGATTGCAGAACGGCGTATTGTTGCGTCGATCATGGGAAATATGTTGTCCATGTTTGAAACAGAGTCATCGGGTGGTCGAGCAACGGATCTCCGCCTCTTTCTTATCCTTCATTTGCCCCAGCAACCCATTGAAACAACCGACAATTTTTCGCTCGATTTTCTTCAGCTGCGTGATCCTCGCCGGATCTTTCCCATGGTGCGATAGGTTGTGGTGCTCACTATCAACACCCGCCACTTGAGGCATGCCTAGATGATCCTGAATCACCAAACTGTGGCGATGCGTGAGGAGCCCGCCTGCACGATCAAAGATACCAAACTCATGGCCAAGGGCACGCGACCGATCAAATCAGATTTGCCCGGGATATCCTGCGGAGGCGTCTGATCCACCTTGAGTTTGGGGCGATTCAACCACGCCCGGGCCTCAAGCAAATCAGACTCCCTCTTGCACACCGACTGCAAATAGTTATCAAGCCGCTCTCGATCCACCAAACTCACCTCTCGACTCAAAGCGCGGATCTGCCCATCGACTCATCCAGAATACTTCGGCCATCTCGGAGTTTTTGCTTTTGGCGGGCCAATTCTGCTGGGCTCCCCTGCAGGAACATCTTGGCGAACATCCTTGAGGGACTCGCCTCAGCGGGGATCATCACCCCGCTGCTAGTAAAGGGCTGACTCATGGAGACTTCACTGCTGAGGCTAACGAAGGGAATCGCGTGATGTATCCGAGCTTCTCCGCCACACATTGATCCACCGAGATGGAATTGCAAAATCTGTCCATCTGTGGATTTCGCATTGCGCTCAGCAGATCAAGGTACTCTGTCGATTCGTAGTCGCCACCTGAAGATTTGGGAAAAAACGCGGGTGAATGCAGCCCTAGCACCGTACAAATGAATCCCATCTGCTTCGGAGGCAGAGCTAACGCTCCGGTTGTCACGGCATGAACCGATTCCATCCAAGGCAACGCCAAAGAAACCCTGGCAGTCCGCAAAAATTTCCGGCGCAAAATATCGACCATGTGACTTGTTCTCTCATCTGTTGTGCCTTGATCTGTTCTGTAAATTGGTTCTCGAGATTCATTTATGGAGGAATAATCTGCTCTGGGCAACTTGGTGAATGATATCGCGTCCGACGATAACCATCGGTGCGGAACCCTGTTGACCGATCGATCCACTTCGTCACGATCCGCAAACTGAATTTCGCCGCCGGTCGCATAGACGATCAAATTCTCCACGACGTTCCGGGTGACATCTTCCTCGCGTTCCAGCAAGTGCCATTTGAACTCTCGAATCCCCGCAAACGGCTCGCCATCAGCGGTCACGCCGCTGATGGCGACACAGAGACCTTCTTTATACGCATAGACTCGCCGCCTGAAGATCATTCGTTCCGGCCAATCGCCCTTGCCGGTCGAACGATAGCGAGTCCGATAGCCGCCTATCGGATCAAAGCTCCCACCGTGAACCGGCGGGATCGATTTGTCGATGACAACTCGCACACCGCTCCACGCTCCGGTGCGCATCCAACGTTTCGCGAATGATTATGATATCAACGGGTATTCGGTTCGATAGAGCCAATACCGAGTGGCGGCGATTTTGGTGGCTGCACCAGCAACACTTTCAACACAAAAGTGCCCCGCTTCACGGGTGAAGTGATCATACCATTGGCCGTGACCTTCAAAATGCTGACCTGCGTCAGCACACCACCGCGGACGCTGCCGTCGAGAAGACTCACCCTTTGAAACCGTTCATCCTCGACGTTTGGAATGCCATAGTAATCGGTGATTCGTCGATTGAGAAATGAGAAATCTGAGTCAATCAGATTCTTGACCGTCAGATTTTCAGCGATCAACGCTCCGAAAAATAATTCCGTCTCCCTAAACGTGACCTGACGGAGCATGTCATCGCGTTCCAGGCAAACCTTGTCGTCTGGAGTGGTCATGTCAATCTGAGGCAGTCCCAACCATTGTCAGAGAAAATCTTTGCTGAAACAGAGCGACTTCTCATCACCAAGAATCGATCCACTTAACCCGCCAACACTCCGGATTCGGACAAGTGATTTTCTCTTGCCAAGAAGAACAATTGGTCGTTCGGAAAGCTTTTCCAAAGGAAGGAAGAAAGCCGAGTCGCTAGAGCATAATCATCCAATCAGCCTGGCTCGCCAGCCTGAAAAAGGAATTGGGGCGAAATCAGCATCGCCCGGAGCGGAATCCGTAATACCTCGAAAAACCCTCGCCTATCTGCCAGTGCAGACTCAGCGAGATGAACGAACGATGCGGTCGCCGCCTCGCCAAAGGGTCGGCAGAAAACGCGGGGGGCGCCAATCGCTCCACAATCTCCGTAACCTGATCGAGAGTCGCCTTGCTCAGTTCTATCGCGGAAACTTGACCGCGCCGCCGTTGGTTCTTCGCCTCCACGAACTTCACATCGCCCAACAACTCCCGCGTGCTCGGAGGCGGTCAATCATTCTCCAACGGTCCTTGAACCGTGAGGCGTTTAACCGCAACCCCCTCCCCTCCGTAGCTTGGCACCTCCCACTTGATAAATATTCTTCCCTTCCCAGTCCCAATCCAGGTCTGACACGGACGGAAAGTAATCATCACGTGTCATGTAAGTCATCACCGAAACTGTCCGAGGTTTTCGAGGATAGAGCTCAAAGGCGCCCCCGAGCTCGGAGCCTCCCCATTCTTCACTGGCTTCGATGAGCGTTATGGTCACTAGCGTTTTGACTTGGTAAGCGTAGATTTCAACCTTGATCCGATAGAGCCCCGAAACTTCCGGACGGTAACCGGCATGGCCGGATCGCATTGAGTGCGGCCGCGTTTCAAAGGTTACGGCCGCATCATTCACTTTCATGATTATGCTGCCCCCGCGTTGGATCTCACGATCAAACTAACGAGCGACATAGCGATTATTCTGGTAGTCGACCAGCCGTAGTTGCATCCATAGCCGCCGCCCCACCCCAGTTTGATCGTTTCATCGAGCGCGACGTCCGCCACTGCCAGATAGCTGAGCACATGCACCGGTGAGATGCCCTGTTTGGTCGAAATCGTGTCAAAACGGACTGAATCATTTTCAGGCGGTAGGTGCTTCGCCAAATGGCTCCGGGGATCCCAAGCAGATCCTGCAAAGTGTATTCGTACTCCGTGCGCGTCAGCCGCCGAACCAGAACTCGACCGTTCTCAACTTGGGCTGCAAGATTCGCGGCTTCCAGTTCTTTCTTGAGTGCCGTCAGCGCTGGACCTTCCAACGCTGAATCCGGACGCGCCCTTTTCTTCGGTGGCATCTCCCCGTTTCGCACGCGATCAATAGATTTCTTCCCACCTGCGAAAAGTGTCCCACGTCAGATAAATCATGATTCAGGGCGGTGATATTAAGGCGGGTCTTGGTATCTTCATTATGACAATCGATACACGAGGATTCAATCAGCGCCGCCCATTCGCGGAGGCTGTGGTTGCCCCTGAGTTTCTCAATTGAGGTTTTGCTCATCGACGAGTCCGAACTCATCGTAGTCGCCATGCGAGGATCAGTGGTTACCTTCGCGACCCCCTGTTGGCTGTCTTCAACTCGTTGCCAATGATCTCGAGTTTGATAATCGATCCGTATCCTCGTTCGGTATGCCGTGCCGGACCGTTTGAATTGCAGGTCCAAAGATTACCCTCAGCGCCGAACTCGATTTCCCGAGTATACATGACTCGGGACGGCATGCGGAACTCGACTAAGCCTCGGTCTTTGGGTCGAAGCGGTACCAGGTGTCATTTGCCCGTGCCACAAATCCAAACATAGCCTTTCGGATCGATATTCAAGGCGTACGGAATCTGGTTCTCGGCGGCGGGTAGTGGATAAAACCCTCCACTCCTCTGTTTTGGGATTGAACTTGCCGAACACACCCGACCCGAATCCCCGCACCCAAACTATACCGTCCTGCACGGCGTGCAACCATTGCGGACCACGGAATAGCGGATTCCATTCCTTGATGTTGTCATCTTCGGACTTGGGATCGATTCTGCCAATCCGATTTCCATTGAGCTTTGAATACCAAATAGTGTCGTCGACCGGAGAGTTAATCAATGCCGTAGGGCGTGATGCCACGAGACTCCCCCTTGCCCGCAGCAACCGCTTGGTCCTTACGCAGCAAATGATACTCCTTGACCTTCAGCGTCTTTGGGTGAATTGAGAAACAGGAATTCCGACCGGCATCTGTGTACCAGATCAGGCCCGCAAGATCCTTCGGGTCAACCCGCAACGTATGCGGATACGAACTACGACAGGCAGGCGCTTCCGCACTCGAAGTGATGGTGAATGCCTTCGTTTTGATATCAAACTTGGCCATCTCACCGGAAATGCAGCACGTAATCCACATATTGCCCTCGAGATCGGGCTCGATGGAGTGCGGCCCACGGTAACGGTTAGGAAGTCGGTAGGTCTCTCGCTCACCGGTTTCCGGATCCAGAATGACCACTGCATTCTGCCCCATGTCCACCGCATACATCAGTCCATCGGATCCCGGTTCAATGTCGTGGACCATCGCTTTCAATTGCAGTCCCATATTCCACTCCATGATTTTGGCTTTCACTGCGATGCCCGTGGGCGACGGTGGCGCCTCATACTTAGGTCACTTGGCTACCGCTTCATCCGAATAGGTGTCCACTAGCCGCTTGACGATGGTCTGCTGCGTGTGCCGATACAGTCCTCCAAATCCATCCATACGAGTGATCATGGTTTCCCAATTAATCGGTTCTTCTGGAGTCCGAAATCCGACCGTGCCCGGCTGATGACAGTAGACACACATCATCTTGAAGTTTTCCTTGTCCTTCATGTTGTCCCACTTGAGCATGCCGAACCCGCTCGTACCGGGCCGTTGGAGTTCTAATCTCTCACCTGTGGCCGGTTTCATGAAGAATTTCAGATTGGCACCATCCTCCTCGACATTTTCATGCCATTCGTCGAGTTGCCCCAACAACCGCGCCTGCACATTGAAGGTCGTATCCCGAAGGCCATCGATCACGAACGACCCGTCTGCTTGACTAAACACTGAAATGCTCTGCTGCTGCCCGTCGTCAAAAGCGGAGACCATGACGCCTTCCATCGCTTTGCCGGCCTCATCGACCACTGTGCCCCAGATCGTTTTGGCATCGGCCGCAAAACGAACCATGAAAAGGGTGCCGACAAAAATCGCGTCGCGCATATAGATCGAATGAATGGGAGAAAACTATTCATATGGGTTGATTTATTCACTGTCACATTGGTGACACAATGCCCGTTTATTCGGAAAGGTGCTCTTGTGTACTTAAACGGTGACACCACTATTTAGCCCTTTGCCACGCAATCAGGCGAAAGAATTTGATCGCAACGATCGAAATCACTCACAGCGCAACGGTCCCGCTTTCGCACGGATGCCGACACTTCACTTTTCGAGCAAAGCCCTGAGAACAATCTCGGCGGAAACATCACCTTGGCCAGCGGAAGCACCACGAAGGGTGACAAAAGTTGATTGCTTATCCGATTTCCGGCGACGAACCAAATGCCGGAGGGCGCCAGGGTCGTCGGCGAGGAATTGTCGTTGACCGTGACAAAAGCCCCGCTCGGCGCTAGCGAGAGTTCGCGGTTCACCTATTAAGTGAACACGCCGTGGCGCGAAGAGACGCGCATTGGTAACACTGGAAAACCCGCGCAAGCCAACGAGTCCACCTAGACCGTAACAGGAGTTGGCGCCCCAAATTAGTCCGAGCCCGGGGAGCGGTGGGGACGGATCACAGTTCCGAAATCAAATCCGCACCATAGAGCCCGAAGAAACCGCCTTCTTCGGGGGTGAGCCATAGTGTGGGATAGCCCGCCTTGATCACAATTCGAAGGTAATTCTTTACTATACGAACCAATACGATTACTGATGAAATCAGATTCTGCTTGCTCGGGCCGCTCGGTGATAAACTTTTCCAGTGCTGGAAACGTCCACTTGATCACCGCATCCGGGTTGATCCGGCCGGGCTTTTTACTGAAAGATATTGGTGATATGAACGAGGGGATTGTCCGCAATTAGGATTCAGAGACTTAATGGGTTGGAATGATGCTGTGAGGGATAAATTTGATTAAGCTTATGGAAAGATTTCCCGATCAAGCGCACTGCATTAGCCGCTTGGAGAGCATTCACCCCCAATGTCCGCTTTACTAAAGCAAATAGGGGGCACGCAAGCGGGCGTTGCAAAAGATTTGGCGGTGAAATTGCCATGCCGGCCGCCGCTGCAACGTGCTTTCGGGGACGATCTTTCAAAAGACAAAACCCCATTGCCAAAAATGATTCGTTATCACCGCCCTGCTGCTCAACACCAAGAAAAGCCGGTCAAACTTCTTAAGCCTCTAAATCCTAATGGCGTCTTTTTCTTCCAAAACCACATGCCGCAGACTGGATATCATTTTTTAACGGAATGATAAATTATGGGCCCGACCGGCAGTGGGCGATGCTTCACCTCGGGCGCGCGGATGAGGGGCGCGCTTGTGAATCTGTTGACCATATTCCAACTCCGGTCATTGGCGCTGTAGAACGGGGCGGAAGGGGTTGTCGCCCCGCGTTGCCGAGTCCTTGTCCGGCAAGGGCATTCTCCGTTTCCTGCCAGGGGCTGTTGAAAAGCAGGGCACCCTTCCGGTTACCGATGAATACCGCGCCTATCGCCCCGTTCCGGTTTTCGGCACGCCGTCATCGATCACGCCCTCACCTATGCGGAAGGGCTCGTCAACACGATTGAAGGCTAAGCCCTGATAAAACGGGCACGGCTCGCACCGCCACTAGAGTAGCCGTCGGATGCTGCTTTTTATCGCTGAGGCGATCTGGAGATACAACAAGGGGACCGCCTTTGCTTGCTTGATGCGGAGGTCCCTCGCATGAGCCGGAGCAATCAGCTTTATTACGACGATTGCCTGACTGTTATGCAGGATAAATTGGGGCCGTGCAGCACGGACCTGATTTACCTCGACCCGCCCTTCAACTCGAATAGGGCCTACAACGCTATCTATAAAGACGAGACCGGGCGTCCCTTGCCGGAACAGGTCGAGGCCTTTTGCGATCAATGGACGTTGGACGGTGAGCGGATTCGCGCCATACATCAGTTGCCGGTGCTCATGCGGAAATCCGGCATTGATAATGACACCGCAGAGTTTTGGCGGCTTTGGATGAAGTCCCTGCGCCGGACGGACCCGAGGTTGTTGGCTTATCTCTCTTATATGACGGAGCGGCTCCTGCCTATGCGCGGCATCCTCAAACCCACCGGCAGCATTTACCTGCATTGCGACCCGACTGCCAGCCATTATATCAAGGTGATGTTGCACGGCGTGTTCGGGAAAAAGAATTTCAGGAATGAAATCGTGTGGGCGTATCGCACCGGCGGAGCGAGCAAACGGCATTGGCCGCGCAAGCACGATATACCACTGTTTTATATAAAATCCGGTTTGTATAAGCATCACCCTATTCAAGAACGAATCTTTTACCATAAGCCATTCTTCAGCGAACAGGTTGATGAACAAGGGCGCTATTTTGCAGATGTTTAAAATATATGAGATGATATAAAAGCCATTATCAATATATCTAAAGAACGCCTCGGCTATCCTACGCAGAAGCCCTTGGCGTTGCTGGAGAGGATCATCAAGGCGAGATCGAATGAAGGTGATGTGGTGTTCGACCCGTTCTGTGGTTGCGCCACTACCTTGGAGGCCGCGCATAGCTTGAAACGCCGCCGGATCGGAAGCGACATCGCCATCCACGCCATCAAGCGGGTGGCTAGGGCTCGGCTGCATGATCTGCTCGGATTGAAGGAAGGGGTTGACTTCACCATTGATGGCGTGCCAAGCACGCTTGAAGGCGCCATTGATTTATGGAAGCGAGACGCATATCACTTCCAGAAATGGGTGGTAGAGGAGGTGGACGGCTTCGTCACGACGAAGCGAGGCAGGGACGGCGGCATTGACGGACGCATCTACTTCGGGCGGTCAAGGAAGAAGTTGCGCTCGATGGTGTTGGAGGTGAAGGGCGGCGAGAATGCCAATATCAGCGTGGTGCGCCAACTGCGCGGCGTCTTGGAACGTGAGGAGGCCGATATGGCCGGCCTGATCCTGATGCGCAATTTGAAGGCGCAGCAGAAAGCCGCCTTCAGCCGTGATATGGCAATGGCCGGAGAGATGAAGGGCAAACACTGCCCCCGTCTGCAACTGCTGTGCGTGCCGGACATTTTGGCAAGACGCCGCTTCACATTGCCGGAGGCGCCCGCCGCACGCGGGTCCAAGCAGGGGCAGCTGACACTAGGTGAGGTGAAGGCTCTCCATGAACAGACATTTATCATTGCGTAAGGAAATCTGGACGAAGAACGTCGTGCCAGACTGAAGTCGTTCCTAGGTCAAAACGTCCAACAAACCCACTAATCTTGCCACAATGTTTGATTCCTTTGAATCCGTAATCGGATTTCTCCCCCAGCCCAAACGCGACTTCATCATGGAGCTTCAGCAACAAATGAGTGAGCGGATGATGGATGCAGCTGAAGAGGTTAATCATTTTGATGGCTCGGACTGGAAAGCGATCCGCGAAGAACAAAAAGAGGACTTGGCAACATTCCTCACCCCGGAAGATCTTCCTGGAATACAACCTGCGTATGTCGGACACCTCAAATAATCTGAGATCCGAACTTGGCTGCTTTGAGGGTTTCCGAAGAAGAGTTTCGCAGCATGTATGCGCTTCGAGAAGCGTTTGCCGAAGAGTAAAGTGCCTTCGCCGATCATCAGGGCGAAGACACTCGAGAGTGGCATCAACAGCGTGCTGAAGCCGAGAAAGCGCTCAAAGCCAGCTACTGCGAAGTCTTAGGAGATGATCGCTACCGGTCAATATCAACACGAACAACCTTTTCGTGGCAGCGGCCTTAGAAAGGTCGCCAAGGAGTATGATATTCCGAGGGAAAGCGTCTGCCAAATCTACACCGACACCCAGGAAACCGCCAACCTCACCTGCACCGATCAAACCCTCTCCGACGCCCAACGACAAGCTGCCCCAAGACCTTAGGGCAATGATCAACTGCTTCAATTCTCATAAGTATTTAGAAGCTGTAGTTCAAGACATCGGGTTAATTGCCTCAAACTCAGAACGCCCAAGCCGCTGGGATTTTCAACAACGATGCACTATCAGTCTTCACCACTTTAAAATCCGTAATGTCACGCCAAAGGACGTATCCGCATGCCACCTCGTACGCCTTGCAGAATTCGATCAATCCGTTAAGATTCATTACTCAAGTGTGCCCGAGCACTCGATACTTCACCTCAAATGGAACGAACCTTTCGCCGAGATTTGCAATGATATTCACCTCAAGCCCTTTTTTGCCCCGCCAGTAGGAAAACCCGATGCTGCGCTCATAATATCGGGTAAATACATGCTTAAAAAAGGCCGTCTCAACCGCACGGCCCAATGCGTTAGAGTTCAAACAGACTCTACCCCTTCAACAGAACACTCGGTGAAATCGCCGCATCCGCTAAGTAAATTTTGGGTCTCGCTCGCAGCACCTGCTTGCCGTAACCAAACAGACGTAGTCTGTAAATTCAGATGCGTGCTTTCCAATAATTCAATAAAGCGCCCAACTGTCGGACGTTTCAGCTGCAAACTGCCACAGAGTTCCGGCAAACTGAGTAACCTCCCCCCCTCATGCAAGCAAGAGATAGCGAAATACCTGTTCTAGTTCCAGGATTCGCCGTAGCCCGTAGCCCAGGGGGCAGACTCACCATCCGAACCGCTTTGGGCACGGTCACGCTGAAATCCCAGACCATCGTTCGCACGAGATGGTCCATGCCAACCACCGAACCGCTGTCAATAAAACCAACTTTGCCGTCGCTGTTGAGCCAAGAGCCGCCGTCCTCAAAGCCAAACAGGTATTTGCCCATCAGCATATATTCACCGCATGATTAGCCTCAGTCAACAGATAAAGCTGTTCCGTACCGATCATGCGATAAGCGAACTCCAAAAGGTTGGGGACGAGGTGCTACCCGCCAGCGATCACTTCCATACTCATAGCCGGCTCCATCAAAACAAATTGCTCCATACTCCCTGATAAATGGATGCCCCAGGCATTCGCGAATACCGAAGACACAACTTGCAGACCTTCAACATGGTTTCCGTCTGCTCTCGGGAACTTGTGGTTGTGATCGGCAAAATAGTTGTCGTTCCATGTTTGGCGTGCGTTGATTCGCCGTGACAACCGCTTCGGAATTGCCGTTCATAGTAATCGGTTCTCCGCCCGCCGTGCACGGGAGTCCCACATACTCCGGCCCGAGAAAGCCGCCTCAAAGGAAGGCAAAACTTCCCCTAGATGGACGCCCTCAGAAACGACGACGGTCGAACCTCCAGAATGATTCGACCGCCAGAAAAAAACTGCCATGCGTTTCCGTGGTTCAAGTTATCGCGACCGACCATGGCTAACACTGCCTAGTCACGCCGCTGCAGTTTCGACAAGAGGTGCAGTATCTCGATGTACAGCCAGACCAAGGTCACCAGGAGAGCCAACGCACCATACCATTCCATATACTTGGGCGCACCAGCTGCCGCGCCATTCTCAATGAAGTCAAAATCGAGCACCAAGTTGAGTGCCGCGATGACCACTACAAACAAGCTGAAACCAATTCCAAACAAACCAGTCGAATGAATCAATGGAACCGAGATGCCAAATAAACCAAGCACCATGGCAACCAGATAAAACAACATGATTCCCCCTGTTGCCGCAAAAAGTCCCAACCGGAAGTTTTGGGTCACCTTGATCCAACCGACTTGGTAGATGAACAACAAACTAAAGAGAGTTCCGAAGGTTAGGCAAACAGCGTTGAACACAATATCCGGATACATTTTTTCAAAGAACGCAGACATGCCCCCCAAGAACAGTCCCTTCAATCCGGCATACAACGGTGCAGTAAACGGCGCCCACTCCTTCTTAAACATGGTTGCGAGCACAACGAGAAACCCGCCTAATCCTCCGACCGCCATCCAACCCATGGGCGGGCTTCCCGCCATCGTTTTGTTCCAGGTAAACACCGCGCCAAAAACCACCATGAACAACAACGCACCGGTCTTCAGCACAGTGCCATTAATCGTCATCGTATCGGTCTCGCCATACGATCGTAGACCAGCAAATGTATTGGTATTTAGAACGGGATTCGCACTTCTCATAGTTCGTCGTCCGTTTAGTAATTGAATCGTTTGTCCTCTCTCCTATTTGTTTAACTTACAATCGCGCCAGCCCTTTGTCAAGCGCCTCGTAGAGCGCATTCATCGACTCCTCCGTTTCATCGCCCATATTGGAAAGTCGAAAAGTCGTGCCCTTCACTTTACCGTAGCCACCGTCAAACAGGATTCCCTCGGCCTTGACCAGCTTCTGCATCTGCGCCACATCCACAATCCGTCCCCCTGGCTTCGCTCCATTGTTGATGCATGTTAAAGTCTTGGACTCGTATCCTGATTCCGGAAACAAAGTAAACTCATTTCTCGCCGCCCACTCCCGTGTCATCCCGGAAAGTGTCGCATGGCGTTCATAACGTTTTTCCAACCCTTCCTCAAAAATATCCTCGAGCTTTGACCGCAATGCATAAATATGCCCAATGGAAGGCGTACTTGGCGTCATGTTCTTCTCGGCGTTCTTTTGGAACTCTAGAAAATCGAAATAATAACCCCGATCAGCCAGCGTCGCCGCCTTCTCCAAAGCAGCCGGTGATACCACAAATAGACCAAATCCCGGAGGCAACGCCAGCGCCTTCTGGCTTCCAGTCAACAAAACATCAATTCCCAGTTCGTCAAACTTAATGGGAACCGCGGAAAAGGAAGTCACAGCATCCACAATCAACATGACCTCCGGATATTTCTTCTTCAGGTCCCTGATTCCTTCCAGTGGATTCATGACGCCAGTCGAAGTCTCATTATGTACCAGCGTCAAGGCATCAAATTCCCCCGTCGCCAGTCGCTGATCAATCTGGTCCGGCAAAATGGGCGATCCCCAATCCACCTTCAAGGAGTCGGCTTCTTTCCCACAACGATTGGCTACGTCAAACCACTTATCCGAAAACGCCCCGCACATGCAGCACAGCACCTTCTTGGCAACCAAGTTTCGCAGAGAGCCCTCCATTACTCCCCAGGCAGAGGAGGTGCTTAAAAAAACGAGATGCTCGGTATAAAAGAGCTTTTGAAGCTGCGGTTGGATTTCCGCATAAAGATCCTTAAAATCCTGGCCCCGGTGACCAATCATCGGGATGCAAAAGGCGCGATAGGTCTTCTCGCTCACCTCCACCGGCCCCGGGATATGTAGTTTCAAATGCCCCATAAGAAAGCCGCAAATCTTCCACAACCAATGAATGAAGGCAAGGGGCGATTCATCCCTAAAAACAGGAGAAATAACACAAAGAAGAGCGGCTGCTAAGACCCAGTTCTAAGGGAAGCTCTGAACAACCGGTCCGTTGAGGGGGTCATTGAGCCGATCATTCTCCCGGAGCGCCAAACCATGGGGCAGAAGACATGCTCGGACCTGTGAGCACAGGAAGCACTTTTGTGGGAACGGATGGACAAGCTCATTTCCCGGACTCGTTTTAAGGCCCGCATCGCGCCGGTCCACCCCAGGGAAGCGGGAAGGGGCGGCAGCCCTGGCCCCTGTCGGTGATGTTGCGCGTGCTCGGTATGCAACTATTCCACAACCCTGGCGATGGAGGCTCTGCTCCAACGAGGCCGAGAGCAGGCGGCGCTTCACGGGCGTGCGTGCCGGAGCAGGTGCTCGGCAAGATGACGATCTTGAACTTCCGCCCCCGGCCTGAGGCGCCCCCGGCCTGAGGCACGCTCTGTTTGAGGAGCTCAACGACTCTCTGGCCAAGCAGGGCCTGAGATTGAGGGAAGGCGTGAGCGTTGATGGCGGCATTCTCAACCGCACCGATGTCGGCGAAGAACCGGGAGCATTTCGGGATGAAGCGGCGCATCGGTGTCCACACGCACAAGCCAAGCGTCGGAAGGGCAGGGTGCAGGCGAAGGTGAAACATCTGTTTCGAGTGGTGAAGCGCGCGTTTGGAGCGGCAAGGTCCGCTGCCGGGGACTTGAGAAGAACGGCCGGCGGCTGGCGCTCCTGCTCGGGTTCTCGAATCCGATGACGGCACCATCACGTCTGGCATGACCGTCTCTTCGGGTAGTGTGCCGGGAGCATGATGCCACGTTTGTTATTCCGGAAAGCCAAAGATTGCGTGGTGAGAGTTGGGCCCACCTAACCGCTGTAATTTTTGGGACCCAAGTTCCACTCCATGAACAGTATGGTGGCCGAAAGCTCAACAAATCCTGAAATCTTCGTGGTGCGACAAATCCCACAGTTCATCCCAAAGCTGTAATTCTGATCGTAATCCGTCTTCGTCCTCCGGTGGATTCGCCCCACCGTCGAAGTCTTCCGCTTCGACGCCGACTCAATCTTATCCGCAGGATACGAATAAACCGCCTTGGACTCCCAATAAAGTATAAGGCGTTCCTGTAGTCTTCGAATATAGCCAACCGCGAAATGACGGGAAATGCTCGCAGTGGCCGTCCGCATAGGGATGAGGCGCCTGCCCCAGCTACCGCAAATTATTCAGGCATTTGACCGTCCGGGCCACTTCCTTGGCGTTCGCCAAAGCTGGCAGCAGAAGACTGGCCAGAATCGCGATGATTGCCACCACCACAAGCAATTCAATCAAAGTGAAAGCCCGCACCAGGAGCCGACTTCAGACGAAGACTTGCCCTGGAGTTACAACCCCAAAAAAACTCGGCCAAAGTTCGGGTGCAATAAAAGTGGTGCGTCCCTATTGCGAGGAGGTGGGGCGAGAGTCTCTTGAGCCGCCCTTCTCGCCGAGCGGGCCAGAAAATCCTGCGTTGCGTGGTTAGCAAAACGTACCGGCTCATTCCATAGTTCAGATCTCGGTGGTGACGTCTCGGCAGAGTCTCGTCCCACTTCACCACTTTCAATCACGCCCTGGAAACGGAGTGCAGACACGAAGGTCTGCGCTCCGATAGGATCCATAGCCTACTCCCCAGGAAAGGATTCAGGCGACACTGCCACGGACGGGTCCAACTCCCCAGTCAAGCTGCCCAAGAATGCCTTGATGTCAGTGATGTCCTGCTTGGAAATCTCCATCCCCAGCTGGTGACGTCCCATCATCGCGATCGCCTCTTCGAGCGTTGAAGCAGAGCCGTCATGAAAATAAGGACTGGTCTTCGCTATGTTTCGCAATGAGGGCACCTTGAAGAACATCCGATCGGCTTCGTTTTTCGTCAAATCGTAGCGCCCCTGATCTTTCTGATTTAGCCAGGGCTTCACCAATCCAAGCTTCTGATAAAGTGTTCCACCGACCAGCGTTCCCGAGTGGCAGGTGGTGCAACCCTGGGTCACAAACTTGGTAAGACCGCGCTTTTCCTGGGCGTTGAGCGCGTCCTCATGGCCAGCTAACAAGCGATCGAAACGCCCCGGGGTCACGAATAATCGCTCATATGTTCCGATCGCCGTCCCGACATTGTCGTACGTGATCGGAGGCTTGCTGTTTGGGAAAGCCGCCGCAAATAACTCTGGGTAGCCATCAATTCCATTCAGCTTCTTGACAACGGCCTCTGCCGACGGCATCGCCATCTCACCTGCTGCCAAAATCGGTCCCTTGGCCTGCTCCTCCACCGTTGGCGCCCGTCCGTCCCAAAACTGCGCGATGTGCATGAAGGCATTGAAACTAGTCGGCGAATTCCGGCTGGTTAAGTGATTATGGAATCCCACTGAAAACTGCTTCCCGTCGACGCCATAGGCCTGCGTGTCGTGGCAGGTATTACAGGAAATGGAGTTGTCCCGACTCAGCCGTTTCTCGTGATACAACGTTCGTCCTAGCTCCACCCGCAGTGTTTCCAATGCCGACCGAGGAACCTTCACGGCTGATTGGAGCGGTTGACCAAATAAAGGCAGGAATTCCTTATACTCGCCTTCAGCCAAGGCAATACACATCAACCCTGTTCCCAACACCAGGGCGCAGACCAAAGTCTTCCAATCAGTCTTTCTCATCGTTTCCATGGATCGTTTGTTTCTCTGCCGGAGCACCAGAAACTAAACCAAAACCACGCACAAATGGAAGCGTTTGTTTCTGACAAACGACGGGGTTTCCTAAACCGGCATTCACTCGCCCCGATAGATACAGGCCGAGTTACAAGTCTCCTCCACGGCAATCGACGACAGCCCCGGCAATTCCGGCTTCAACCGATCCCAAATCCACTTGGCGATCACCTCACTAGTCGGATTCTCCAAGCCGTCGACATCATTCAGATACCGATGATCCAGCTGCTCCCAAAGCGGCTTAAACACCTTTGACACATCCGCATAGTCCATCAGCCACCCCAACTCCGGATCACACGCACCGGCAATCAAGACCTCCACTTTGAAACTGTGCCCATGCAGTCGCCGACATTTGTGATCCTCCGGTAGCAACGGCAACAAATGTGCTGCCTCGAATTGAAACGTCTTCCGTAGTTCGACCTTCATAGCTCCCAATCCGTCCAAGCTATCAAACCCTCCAAACTCAACCGACCGTCATGGCGCCATGCAATCGACGGCTCCTGCATCTTACCGACAGGACAAACCCGAGTAACCCCCCAACGAGCCAAACGCTCGACAACCGACTGCGCCTCATGCAAAGACGCACACAAGCCCACACACGACACCTTCCCACACACTTCATCGGCGCCACCCAAAGCATCCGCCAAGGCATCCACTGCTTTCACGTAGAGAAATCGATTCTGGCAGCTTTTTTGGAAATGAGGTTCATTATCAAAGACAACCGTCCAAACCGTCGAATCCTGGCTCTTCCAAACCAATGTATCCTTGCTATTGGCGGCTCGAATCTCATAGAGCCGTCGTCGATTGGCAATCATCGCCGCCACCCGTTCGCTCACCTCACCACGAGGCTCCGACTGCTCCCGACGCTCGAACGCATCAGCAATCAGCTGCGCCAATCGATCCGGACTCGGCGTCGCGCCCTTCTCCGCATAAACAACATGAGGCGACAGACAACCCTTCTGATTCCAATGCGCCACGTCATTGACGATCTGCTCCGCAAGGACCCTAGGATTGCAGTCTTCCAACCCCGACTTGGTGGCATAAGTGAAACTCACCCGGTGCCCATAAGGCAAAAACCGCTTTCTGTGCGGCAAGCGAGCCTCCAGCGCCTCCACTGCCTTATCGCTGCCCATCACCGTCACACAGTCAGCCTCTTGCAGCAACGGCGCCTCCAATGCTTCATCGCCACCCTTCCACTCGACAATCTCCAAACACGCCCCCAACTTCGGGTCCGTTTCATAAATCGAATGCGCAAAGAGCCGGGGCAGAAAAGAAGTGCTTCGCGCACATTTCACAAACTGCGCCGATCGTGCCAACAAACCAAGAACAATGCTGGTAATCACCGGATTCGGAATTACCCCACCCGTCACGTGGGCAATCAACTCAGGGCCGACGGCAAAACTCTTTCGACCAGTCCGACTCTCCGCTTCCCCCGAGGAGGGATGATCGAGACGCCGCACATGCCCTAAATCCTGTAAGATGAGATGATTAAGGTTTTCAGGTGTCATCTCACGAAACAGCCCATCCAATCCCTTTTGAATGGTGCAAAGCGGAAATCCGGACCGTTCCATTCCGTGTTTCAGTGCCAACTGCCGTAGCGGGTATTCGCTATCCAACCACTTCTCCGCGACCAAGCCCAGCGTGCGCAACAATGTCTCAGTCGGACGTCCCAACAGATACTGCCTGCGATTCCGCCGCAACGTCTCACATGCCTCCGACACAACCGCTGGCGTCAAGATCGCCTCAGCCGGCAGATCCGCCAAAAAGTAATTCGGTAATTCTCCCAGTGTCATGACTCTTCCAGCACCCACTCCGAAGCTGCGGGCACGGTCTCCTGATGCGAGACGGATCGTATCAGCCGAAGGCAAATCAAGCCAATCATCGAAAACCAAACCAAACAACCAAGCATCAAATAACGCCTCCCGATAGACCAGAGCACCATCCTCGCGATCACCCAACAACTGCACCTACCAGCCCATCCGCCAATGGGAAACATTCCCTAACAAACCGCTCATCAGAATGAACAATCCAAACACCCGTCTACGGACGCCCGTCTTCATATCTCCGGCATCAGCGAACACCCCCGCACCTCCGCCTCGGCAGCTCGCCCAAGCAACACGACGCCTTCCTCCAAGCGACGCCCCAAATCTTCTGTCTGAATCCCCATCACCGACCACACATTCGCTAAATCAAACACCTGAATCAGTCCAGACTCGCCGATCCCCACCTCAAGCCCCGTCTCCGGCGACACAACTCGAAACCGCGCCCACGAGGGCAGTCGAAAACATCGATCGTGATTCGATGATCGACCATCGCCAATCCGATGATCATATGCCTGAGACGAGAGCTCACTCATTCCATATTCAGAAACCATATGATCTTTCGGTATCCCCAACACCTCCGACAACAAGCGATATAACTCCCCCTTCTCAATCTCTCGAGTCTGCCCCTTATAGCCTCCAGTCTCCAGCAAACGACTTTCAGCCGGCAGTTTTAGCACGCGACCGGAAGCGGATAAAACATCCAACAATTGCACATAGCTAAACGCCGTCCCCAGCAAAGCCGCAGGCATGCCCGCCAAACACGATTGCTCCAACACCTCAACCAACCGGTCCCCGTCCAGTTCCCAACCTTCCGTCAATGACACCACACCATAAAACTCGATTTCCGAAAATTCCTGACACTGCCGCACCGTTTCAAACATATGCACTAGCGACGAATCCGGTACGACCGCCGGCGACGGTGTTAGGATACACCCCCTCAATGCGAATGACGGCTCCCCAGAAAAGAAGTGAGCGGAAAACCAATCCGTAAGACTCCGCTCATACAGACCAACCGACTCCCGGGAATGAAAATGCTGACTCCGATTCCGCTCCGTCGTCCCACTCGACCGAAAGACAAAGAGTCGTTGTCCCTTGCCCAAAGCAGTCATCTCATACTCCTTAAAGGCAGCTGTGGGAACAGCCGGAATCTGCCTCCAAGTGTCCACTGCCTCAACCGAGGGCAATGAGTATTCCACTATTCGCCGGTAACACCCGTTGGCCACCGCCTGCAGCCGAAACAAACGAAGCGCGAGTTGCTCGAAAACAACCTCATCCACCGCCGGCGAATCAAAACCAGAGCTTGCCTCCTGGTCCATTAAGTCGGCTAAGTCAGCTGCAAAATCTCGTAAACAAAGAGAAACTTTCATCACGCGGTTTTATTCTCGCAATCGCGACGACTGGTTGCCCGCCACAGTCAGATGATAAGAAACACTACTTAGCTGTCTCCGCTGCCGGCTGAGACGGCAAGTACTGCTCAATCTCACGAAGCTGATCCTTCAGGTCCAGCTTCGTCGCCAGGACCCGTGCATTCTCCAGCACCTCGACTCGGCCGATGTAATCCGGATGCCGATCTACTAAATTCAAATACACCAAAATAGCCTCTGCGCCGGCGCCCTTGGCTTGATAAAGCGCAGCCAACCGCAAGCGGATCCGAATGTCTTGCTGAGAAGACGGGTTCAATTGCAGCGCCCGTCGGTAGTGTTCGATGGCCTCGTCAGACTCCTTTCGATCATGATGCAGGTCTCCTAGCTTCTCTGTCAGAATCGAACTCATCTGACTTTCGACATCCCCCTTCACCACACGAAACACTTCCTCCAATGGGGTGTTGTTAACAATCGCTCGGTTGATATTCATCAAACCAAGCCATTCGGTTAAGCTGCTCTTCTTCTGCTGCAGTTCCGCCTGCAGCATCGGCAATGGCTTTCCAAAAGGTCGATATAGCGGATCCCCAACGACTGTGGTTTGCCAGGACACAGCTTGCTGTGAGGCATAGGCGGCTTCACCAAAGCTGTAGCCTTGGAACAGTCGGGCGAAAAAAACTTCCAGATTCGGTGTTAGGGCCAGGTAAGGTTCATAAACACACCCCATTGTCGCCGTTGCTCCAGCCTCCAATAGAGGGCCAACCCAGTGAGCGGTTTTTGACCGAATTGTCTGCGCGCTAAAAGAATGCAGATGGTAAGCGATAGCTCCCGGCATAAACTCAACCCCTGATGCCCTAAAGGGCCCCGAGACATGAACGTCATACCACCCGGCATACAAGCCCACATGACTCAGCGGCAACGACTGAGGAAAGGTTTCACTCTCGCGATCCACATAAATTTCAAATCCCATCTGCCGACTGAAATCCGCCGCCCGGGCAATCCAGTCATCACCCAGTTTATACTCGCTGCTCCCGATCCCCCGAATATCGAAATACGCTCGTCCCCATAAACCATCTTCCTCCGCTTGGATCGCTTGGTCCACAAGCCGCTTGGCAATCTCATGGGACGGTCCGTCCAGTCGCCCCACCATCAAAATCCCCATCTCCGGCCGTATCGAAACAGAATTAATCGCCCTATAAGCCGGATTTGCCACTGGTCCATAGATCTTCGCGTCGATCGGCAAAACGGCCAACTCGCTGTCGATCGCGGCCTCGTTGCGTCGCAGTTCTATGCGAATACCATCCTTGCCTTCTTCCTCGTGGGTGGCATCGGGTTGAATCCGAAGCGGCACGCCATAACACAGAGTAAGGTATCGAACAGACGACTTCTTAATTTTGCGAATGACCTGTCCCACCCGTTCATGTGTCGCCGGAACCACCTTGTAATCAAATTCAAACCAGCGCTCCCTTCGGAATTTCTCCAAAAGCGGATATTGCAGTTTCTCTCTAAAGATCAATCGACTGATGCTCTCATCCTCGGGCAAATCCAAGCCAAAAACCTGGGCCTCCGGAATCTGCCTTTTAGTGGCATAATGTTTGGCGACGGATTCTGATTCGGGAACATTCTGGTTGAAAACGACGACGACCGATTCCCCTTCATTGATTGACGCCCCTTGGAGTGACAATACGGAACCCAACGAAGAAACCACAGCTCCCAGCATCCAAATTCTCAGCTCCATCACGGCTCTCATCAAACGTAATCCCAATCTAATCGACGACACCATTGACGGACTCATTCAGTGCGGCACAACAAGGTCTAGTCAAGGGTTTAACCCGGATTTCTCGCCAATAGAGGAGATGGTCGCCATGAGGCGGCCGAGATTTTGAGAGCTTCTCAAGGAGGAGGCGGCGGGCGGCTTTAGTCTCTGCTTGCTGCAAGGCCCATCTCCTAGCCGCGGATCTCAAACGCCCCCCGTCCCGCGGCGGTCATACTGAAACGCACCGCCTGGCGGCACAACTCAATTTTTGGAAAGCGATGATTTGGAGCGGTGCCGCCCCTGCGGACACACGCTCAAAGCTTTCATTCGCCCCCAGGGGACGACCCTCTGAGGACCGTCGAACCCTGCTTCAGCGAGTGGGATACCCCCTTGCTTGGCCCTTCCCCGGGGGGGGACGGACACCGGCTGAGACCTTAGCGGCCCCGCGATGCTCCCGGAATCAATCGCATGGACCCCACGTATCCCATCGATTGCTCAGCCGCGTGCGCCACGTCACCTTCCTCTTTTTGAACCGTGCACCTCGGTACTAATGCTCGCTTGACCCCCAACATTTTAAGTGCTAAAAAATTGGGGATACATTACTGTAGTAGGCTCGATTTATGCGCTGCCCGAAATGTGCGTGTCCCGATGATAAAGCCATCGCTTCGAGAACTTCCTGAGAATCGATGACCATCCGGCGTGCTGGGAGTGTTTGGAGTGTGTGCACCCGGCTTACGACTTACGAGAAGATTGAGCACGAGGGCTTGATGGTGGTGAAGCGTGATAAGACTCGGGAGCAGTTTAACAAAGAAAAATTCCTCTCCGAGGTTCGAAAAGTCTGCCAAAAAGACCCATTGACTCCAAAGGGATCAAAGAAGCGGTAGAGCATATTATGAACCAGGTGACTAATAAAACAATGAAAGAATTAACAGGATATAACGAAAATAAAATTGGCGTTAAGGATCAAATTTTAACTATAATAGGTGTAGATCTCACTTATGCTGGCATGATTGTCTTACTTTAGTTATTGATTCTTACACTAAGGTTTCTTTATTTTAATTTACCGGCTATTCTTATTTGTTAAATGGGTTATGTGATTATTTTTGAAGCAGAATAAAAAATGAAAGATGCCAAATTAAAAATTACAGATAGGTACGAGCGTGAAATTCCTAGTTTAGAAATTAGTGGATTCATCAGGGATGCTTTGTGCCGTCTAGATGAGGTGGCGTATGTTCAGTTTGCGAGCGTGTATCATCACTTTGCTAAGATGACGTTTGTGGTAGAGGTGTGGAAACTAGAAAGAGAGTTATGATTCGGCTCCATCCTAATTACCTGATTATCAAAATGTCTAGTGGCGAGCAGTTTCCTTGCCCCGCGGAAATTATCACCGTGAAGATCATTGGTGAGGCTGTCTCGTGGATGAGCGAGGAGGTGGTCAAAAATATCGCGATGGCCGTCTTACACTTTTTTCGAGAGGAGCAGGGACGAGATGTTGTCTCGGTCGCCGAGTTTTCGGAGGTCTTGGAGGATGTGCTACAAAGTTTTGGCTATTCTGTCGGTGACGCCGTCCCGCCGAAACGGAAGCGTTTAGTTTGGAGCACCGATATCAATGAACTCATTCAGGAATCTGAAGGTGAGTTGGAACTAGCGATGTATCAACGGTTACGATCGGAAATGAAGCGCTTGTTGAAGAGCACACCGGACGAGTTGCGATTCAGTGGATTACGCGGTTGCGTCAAACGCGTAATCCATGCACAACGCTGGAGCCGACGATGTCAGACCTTAAGTGATCAGATTGTCGCTTTTATGCGGGAGTGTTTGGATGCACACGCAGCGTCAAATTGCTCACTGGTGGTAAAAGGTTAAGACCGGATTTGCATGAGCCAAACTCTGTTCGAGAAGATCATTGCTCGGGAGATATCTGCGGATATTGTCTATGAGGATAATCTCGTGCTGGCTTTCCGCGATATCAATCCCCAAGCGCCTACCCATGTTTTGGTTATTCCCAAAAAGCCGATTCCACGAATCTCGGAAGCCGAGGAGTCGGATCAGGAAGTGTTAGGGCATCTTCTCTTGAAGGCTCGTTTGGTTGCTAAGGAGCTTGGACTCGCCAAAAACGGATTCCGTTTGGTGATTAATAATGGGTACGATGGCGGAGAGTCCGTGCCGCATTTGCATTGCCACATCTTGGGTGGCCGGGCGCTTAGTTGGCCACCAGGGTAGGGGCTGTTTTGTTGGGGCGATCCAGAGTGGGGCGAGGCTCCGTCGATTGCCGTCTGTAGCTTCAGCGAACGAGGACGAAATCCTCCAAACCTGAAACCTTGAATTCAACCCTAGATGCGGCTCACCAGAGCCTCGCTCCACCTTTTTTCGATTTAGGCACCTTGATTACAAACGTGCTTCTGCTTGGTGGCAATGTGGGTCTTTGATTGATGGGTCTCTTCGTTCTATAGGAGTCGGCTGTCTTTGCCGATTCGGTTGGCTTGTTGGTATAAACATTTTTGCGATGAGGCAGCGAATACAGATTTGTTTGGCATGGAGACATCGGGACCCTTGCAAGTCTTGAGCGAGAGGAAAGCGGTGAAGGACCACCGCACTCTCATCCTTCGTCAGGGGCTAGCAGGACGCTATCGTGTAGTGAAACAACTTTTATCTGGTGTCAGCTCTTGGAGTGCGACGATTTTTCGCTGCTTTGGTTTTTTCCGTTGTGAGGAGATTCCATTGAACTTCCACACTTTTTTCAAATCACACCCAGGGCACCAAGTTGCAACGATGCATTGAGCATCGTCTCAGAGTTTGTGTGTAGTGCTGCGTCGGATCGTCCTGTTCTAATGTGCTTGTTTCTCTGGCATTTATTGGACGTCTAAGGATTTCGCGATAACGCGAATGAAGAGGATGTTGGCATCAAACTCGTCGAGGTTGATAGTAACAGTCTCGCCTCTCCCGACAATTTCATTGACGAGCTTCCACTCAATCAAATCTGTCGATCGTTGCAAATGGAAGGTTATTTCTGAGGGCAAGTAGATAGATATTTGCTCGTGATCGATCGAGTTGAATGCTGGCTCTGTGCTCACATCGTTGTCGATAATTTCAATTGTGCCACTGACTGTGTCGCCCAGTTCGTAGGCCGGGCTGTTGAGAAGTGTGATCGTCACGGTCTCGGTGGCTTCAACTAGATTGTCATCCAGCGGGAAGAGAATGAGGCGGTGTATGTATTGGCCCGGCTCAAAGATAATGTGGTCTGGCTCAAAGAGGATTTGGAAGTCTTCGCGTTGAACT
>JAMASS010000005.1 GCA_024761205.1 Limisphaerales bacterium | reverse complement strand
TGGACGACTTCCAAACGAATTTCTTCCCCAGCCCGGGGCGCCTGGTGCTGGCCGGACGCACGGGCGGCTCCGATGAAATCAAGCACTTTGACAATATCCACTTGACCACGGTATTGGCCGAGGACGAAGTGTTGCTCACTGGTTTGGAGGCGTTAGCTAACGGCTTCACCGTGGCTTTTCTGGATGTCGGCAGTGCCCGGCTCGATCCAGCGACGGTTTCGCTGACGCTCGACGGCGTCGCGGTGACTGGCGAGGTCAGCAAGGATGGCGATACCACCACGGTGACCTACCGCCAAGACGAGTTCTTCGCGCCGGGTTCAACCCACGTCGTCGGCATCATGGCCAATGAGGGTGCGATTAGTAAGGAGATTCCGTTCACCGTGCCGAGCTACGTGGTGGTTGGCGCCGAACACGTTTTGAGCGGCGACTTCAGCGAGCGCGGATTCTTGATGCGCGTCGTGCAGTCGCTTACTGCTGTGGCCGCTAACTCCACCACGCGCGAGGCCCACTTAGCCGGTACGCTGAGGGATGCCGACGGCGAACCCCTTGAGAATCTCGCTGACCTCTTGGGTGCCGAGGATGGTGTCTTTGCCATCGAGGGCGTGATCAACTTCTCTGAAATCGCTGACCCTCAAGGCGTGTTCAGGGAGAGTGGCGATGGATCGGCGACGGATGTTTTCGATGACTACATTCCCGGTATTCCCGGACTTGAAGACGGCATGGACCACGTCACCGCGGAACTCTTGACGGTGATCGAGATTCCCGAAGCGGGCCTCTATAACTTGGCCTTCAACTCGGATGACGGTTTCCGCACGACTGCCGGGATGGTTGTCGACGTTATCGAAGCGATTGAGTTGGGTGTGTACGAGGGCACCCGCGGCGCTAGCACGACTTACTACAATGTGCTGTTCGAGGAAGCCGGCTTCTACAAGCTGCGCACCCTTTGGTGGGAAAACGATGGCGGAGCAAACCTCGAATGGTGGTTGGCCGATCAGGACGGCAATCCGATTGCGTTGTTGAACGATGATGCAAATGGCGGTCTGAGGACCTTCCGCGATGTCCCGGAAGAAGGTCCGGCCGAAATCACCTCGATCTCCCCGGCGGACGGCGCGGGTGAGATTCGGGGTAGCGGCACTTCGATCATTGTCACGGTCAAGAACGGATCGACCTCTGTGGACACGGATTCTCCGATTCTCACGACCTTGAACGGCGAGGAGATCGATACCACTAGTAGCACGGATGACGGGGTGGTGACCATCACGGCTGAGACCGGTGCATTGCAAGGTGACACCGAATATAGGTGGGAGATGAGCTTCAAGGTTGGTGAGCGCACCCGAACGATTAGCAGCATGTTCCGCACGACGATGCTGGCCGGCGACGGCTTGGTCTTCATCGAGGCCGAGGACTTCGACTACGAGTTGGGTAATTGGGATCAGACGAATGAGATCGGCATGAACGGCGCCTATCCTGGCGGCACCTATCAGGATTTGGGTGACGGTCTTGATGAGACGGATGTCGATGCCGGCACTTCTTACGGTGTGGACTACTTCGAGTCCAACAACACCAACTCCCAAGCCGTCTACCGACCGGACACTGGCGTTGAAGCCGGTAAGATGAACGGTCCGGCCGGACAGTTCCGAGGCGAGTTTAACGTGGAAATCAACCACGTTGCGGGTTGGAACGATGCGGGGGATTGGTACAACTACACCCGCAACTTCCCTGAGCCGGCTCAGAACTACAATGTGTTCGGGCGGCTGTCTTCCGGCGGCCAACCCATCCATAGCGAATTGCACCGAGTCACCTCCGGAGTGGGCACCTCGAATCAGGAGACTGAGCTGCTCGGCACTTGGCAGCCTGGCCGAAACACGGGTGGTTGGGATACCTTCGAAATCTTCCCGCTGTTGAATGCTGCTGGTAATCCCGCGGTTGTGAACTTGGGCGGCGAGGTCACGCTGCGCTACGTTGTCCACCCGGGTAATGTTGATGAAGATTACTTTGTCTTCTTCCCCGCCTCGGGCGGTATCTGGAATGTGGCGAGCAATGGGGATGGCACGGTCACGATCACCTTCGGTGGCACCCTGAGCAGCAGCGAGACGGTTGATGGCATGTATCAGCCGATCCCTGAGGCGACTTCGCCGTATACAACGGATGCGTCAGACAGCGCACGGTTCTACATCGCTCGCTAAGGGAGAGACGCAAACAACTCGCGGACGGAGGTCGGTCTTCGATCTCCGTCTTTTTTTGTCTTATCGGGCTAGCTTGGCCAAGCAGGGGGCCTGCGGGTAAGTTGCCGAGCGTCTGCCTGTCGCTGCTTTGCGATGTTGCTTTTTAGGTAATAGAGTGTCAGGGGGAATGGTATGAAACATCGATCCGGCTGTGAAAATCGGGAGGCTGCGAGTTGGCGCCGTGCATTGGGGTGCTTGGTCCTGTGGATGTTTATGGGCCTTTGTGATGTCGGGCACGCTCAGCCCTTGCGGCAAGGCCCGGTTGTTCCGGGCGTTAAAACGGATCTGAAGCTCATTGCTGAGGGTAAGGAGCTGGCTGAGTATTATTGCGCCCTCTGCCATCAATATCCTGAGCCGTCTCTGCTAGATCGTAAAACGTGGCTGGGACAAACCTTGCCTCGGATGAAGATCCGCGTGGGTCTGGCGCCCGATTACTTGGATGCGCATCGCGAGGCTGACGCCATCAAGGCGACCGGCGTGATTCCCACAGATCCGGTAATGACGGAGGCTGAGTTCAAAGCGATCGTCCGATACTACGTTGCCACCGCACCGGAGACGGCGGTGCCGCAAGCGCCTCGGCCGCCGATTCGAGGGGATCTGCCTCTCTTTCGGGTCGACCGAGTGAGTTATCGCCGAGGCACGCCCTCGGTGACTCTCCTGAAGTATGACGAGGCCTTGAAGCGGATCATCGTCGGCCATGACGAAAAAAAGGTCATTGAATTGTTGACTGGAGAGCTGAGAACAGATGCGTCCTTAAACATCGGGAACACACCGACAGGGTTCGTTCGCCTGGGTAGTTATGCGTTTGTGACAGCGATTGGAAGTTTCTGGCCATCGGATATTCCCAAGGGTGAACTCCTCCTCTATCGAAGTGACGGACGGTTCTATTCCAAGGAGCGCCAGGTCTTGGGCGGACTTCGGCGACCAACGGAGACGGCTCTCGCTGATTTCAACGGGGACGGACGACAGGATTTTGTGATCGCCAGTTTTGGCAATCACACGGGGGAGTTGTCGTGGTATGAAAATGCCGGCGGAGGCGAGATCGTCGAGCACAAACTTTTTTCCCAGCCGGGGGCTCTGCGTCCTCAAGTGGGCGATTTCAATAATGACGGTCACCCGGATATCGCGGTCCTCGTCGCTCAGGCTTGGGAAATGTTCTTCATTTTCACGAACGACGGTGCGGGTAATTTTACTGGCGACGTCGCTTTTCAACGCCACCCGTTGTTCGGGCATTCCTCCTTTGAGGTGGTGGATTTCAATGGCGATGGTCTCATCGATATTTTGGCGACCAATGGGGACAACGGCGAATATCCCTCGCCGGCCAAGTCGTATCACGGGGTGCGGGTCTATCTCAATCTTGGTGAGAATCGATTTGAGGAAACTTACTTTTTTCCGATGAACGGAGCGTTCCAAGCGTTAGGACGGGACTTTGACCAGGATGGGGATGTCGATATTGCGGCGACCTCATTTTTCCCTGACTACCAAAAGTCGCCACAGGAGAGCTTTGTCTATTTGGAGAACCTTGGTGGTCTGGTTTTTTCACCGGCCACGTTTCGACAGTGTTTGGCTGGGCGGTGGCTGACCCTGGCTTGCGGAGATATTGATCAGGACGGGGATTTGGATTTGCTCCTGGGTTCGTACATCTACGGTCCCAGTCCCGTTCCCGAGGGCTTGTTGCAGGCTTGGGAGCGAAAGGGCCCATCGATGATGGTCCTCAAGAATCAACTGAAGTCTCCGCAACGAGGACGCTCTCCATAAAAATCGGTCCTTTTAGGCATGATTTGGCGGCTGAAGTTTCTGCGCCTTGGGTCAAATGGTCCGATCAAGTCGGAGGGGACAATTATTGGGGCCGGTAACGAAGTGGTTGGAACCGTCGTAACTGGATGGTGAACAGGATATGGACTTTTTCCGGGGGCATCGGATCGCCGCCGAGAATGGAGGCGCCAAGGCCATCCTTTCCACTGTGGCAGTCCACCTCTGCGAGTGTTTGGCGTTGGTTTCCTTGCGTGGGAGTGCTCTATCGGAAACGCAGATGGAGACATGGAAGAGGCAGCCGAGCGCTATGAAGCGGTGATTGAGCACTATCAAAGGGCCTTGGCTATCAATGGAGATTACGCCGAGTTGTGCTTTTCCGACTGCTGGGGCGTTGTTTTGAAGCGATTGGGGAGAGTGATGAAGCGGTGCAAGCCTTCGGTTGCGCGTAACCTGGACGCGCTTCCCTTTCGGACTGATTCGCGATTGAACGAAGTTGTCCGGGAGTTGGGAAAGGATCGTGTCATCGACGATTTTGTCTTGCTGGAGAGTGGACGCCTCTTTGCCCGAGCGGTCGGCGGGGGCGTGAAGTTGCCTAGGTTGGAGTTTTCCCATGAACATGTCCACTTTCGCTTTGCCGGAGATTATCTCATGGCGAAGCAGTTTTTCGAAGTGGTGGTTTGATGGTTTGCCAGCGAATTGAGCGTTGGCTCGACGGGCGGGGTGTTGGCCCCAACGCTAGAGGAATGTGTTGCAGCAGCGGCTTACAACCGAGTGAATGAAGGCTTATTGGAGGCGTTCATTATGGATATGACGTTCCACGCATCTTTTGCGGACCAACGCGATCA
Organism: Limisphaerales bacterium; assembly: GCA_024761205.1. GTDB lineage: Bacteria > Verrucomicrobiota > Verrucomicrobiia > Limisphaerales > AAA164-E04 > UBA2970. The sequence goes on along the minus strand of JAMASS010000005.1, from coordinate 220,935 downwards.
TGAGGACCGGAAGGCGACCAAGCGCGAGCGTTTGAAGGAACCATATGGAGGCTTGAAATCTGAAGATGTTGTCGAAGCATTTCGCGTTTATTAGCAGGCAATGCATCGATCTCCCAATGCTTGGCCTCTCGCTTACTTGCCCGCCTAGCTTCACTTTACGGTTCACAATTTTGAGGCAGCACGGAAGAATCTTGTCCGAGCGGTAGCATTGATGCCGCAGGTGTTGGAAGTGTGCTTGGGGCACCCCTTGGGCCTTGATCGAGACAAAGCAATTTGAAGCGGCTTCTGCTGAAAAAAGCTAAGCTACAGAAGATGTCTCCAGATTTACGGGAGGTCTCGGCCTCGTTTCGCACCGCTCAAGCCCGACAAGCAGCCAAATGTTAAGAGTGAAGTGATCATGAATCTCCCGCTAGTACGGCATCGTGAAACTGCTTTCGGGCGCTGTCTGAGGCCGGATGTGTGTCGGGCGCTGCCTCTGTTGTGGGGCGGACTGGTGTTTTCGTTCGGTCTTATCTGTGTTCACGGCTTCGAGTGGCAGGAGCAGTCTGGTTTTCGATCGGCCCCTCTTCAAGTCAATCCGCACGGCAAGGTGGGGTTCACGCTGATGGATCCGTCCCTGACCGGTGTTTATTACACCAATGTGCTGGCCCGCTCGCGCTACCTGACCAATCAGATTTACTTGAATGGATCTGGCGTGACCGCTGGGGATGTGGATGGCGATGAACGGGTGGATGTCTTTTTTGCGGGGCTAGATGGAAAGAACCGTCTTTACCGGAATCTCGGTGGTTGGCGATTTGAGGACATCACGGACAGTGCGGGTGTCGGGGCTGAGCCGTTGGCTTGTAGCGGATGCGTCTTGGTGGATGTCGAGGGGGATCGCGACTTGGATTTACTGGTCAACACCATTGGCCAAGGGACTCATTTGTTTACCAATGATGGGCAGGGGAAATTCACTTGGCAAACTCGGCGTCGGGCGCCAAATGCTGGTCGTGGCGGCATGTCTATGGCCTTGGGTGATGTTGACGGGGATGGCGATCTGGATCTGTATCTGGCCAATTATCGAACTTGGACCTATCGAGATCATCCGCGGCCTAAGATTCGAGGGAAGCATATCAATGGCAAACCGGTGGTGGTGAGTTTCAATGGACGCCCGACCACCGAACCGGACCTTGTTGGCCGTTTTTCGTTAACGAAGCAGAACAAAATTATCGAGAATGGTGAGTTGGACGCCTTCTTTCTCAACGATGGCTCAGGCCGCTTCAAGCAGGTGGCTTTTAATGGAGGCAACTTTCTGGATGTGTCAGGTGAAGTTTGGAAGGAGCGACCCTTTGATTGGGGCCTCAGTGTCATGTTCCGCGATATGAATGGGGATCTCGCCCCGGATCTCTACGTCTGTAATGACTTCAGCGCGCCGGATCGGATTTGGCTCAACCAGGGAGGAGGAGTATTTCAGATGATGACGGCATTGGCGTTACGGAATACGAGTCGGTTCTCGATGGGGATTGACTTTGCCGATGTCGATCGGGACGGCAACGATGATTTTGTCGTGATGGACATGTTGAGTCGGAGCCCTGAGCGTCGGCTGGTGCAGATGGGGGAACCACCGCTGAACCGGGAGAGAGGTGATGACCTTCACCAGCGCCCTCAGTTCTCCCGCAACACCATGTATCGGAGTCGCGGTGACGGCACTTATGCCGAGGTGGCCTATTGGGCAGGCACCCAAGCGGCCGAATGGGCCTGGACGCCGGTATTCCTTGATGTCGACCTCGACGGCTATGAGGACTTGTTAGTGACCAACGGGCATGAACGCGATGTGCTCAATGCGGATGTCCGCGCCCAGATCGAGCGACAAGTGCAAGATCCCAAATTGACCCGCAACGGCATCCTGCTGCTTAGCAACCTCTACGCCCGACTCGCGACGCCGAATGTGGTTTTTCGGAATCGGGGTGATTTTTCCTTTGAAGATGTCAGCGAAGCCTGGGGCTTTGATACACCGGCGGTGTCACACGGCATGGCGTTGGCTGATTTGGACGGCGATGGCGATCAGGATGTCTTGGTAAACAATCTAAACAGTTTGGCAGGGGTGTTCCTCAATGGGGGCGCAGGATCGCGAGTAGCGGTTCGTTTGCGAGGGCGCCCCCCGAATACTTCTGGAATCGGTGCGAAGATCCGGTTCCAAGGCCAACCCATGTCCCAGAGCCAAGAAGTGATCAGCGGCGGTCGTTACTTGTCCGGTGATGATTCGCTGCGGGTTTTTGCTTGCGCCGCATCCGAAACGGAGGCGGTGATCGAAGTGGTGTGGCGAAGCGGCAAGGTGACCCGGGTTAAAGGGGTTCAGGCAAACCATCTCTATGAGATATTTGAGGCAGAGGCCGAATCTAATGAGGCATCGGAACCAAACGAGACGCCTCCGCTGTTTATGGATGTTTCAAGCTTGCTGTCCCATGCCCATCGCGAGACGCCGTTTGATGATTTTTTTCGGCAGCGCTTGTTGTCGCGAGGCTTGAGCGAGTTAGGTCCCGGGATCGGGTGGGCGGATATTGACGGCGATAGTGACGACGATCTCCTTGTGGGGTGTGGCCGGGGTGGTCGGATGGGCGTTTTGATAAATGATTCCGGAAAGGCCTTTAAGGCAGTCTCTTCCCAACGATTCAATCCGCTACAAAGTCGTGATCAAACAGGGATTGCCGCTTGGCAAACCGAGGCGGGTGGCGCTGTCTTTGCCCATGGTTCGGCCAACTATGAGGATGGAAGCCCGACCGGCGCGGCGGTGAGGATCGTAGCGTTTGGCACGGATGCGAAACCGCGTCAGTTGGCTGCCGGCGTCAGTAGCGTGGGGCCTTTGGCTGCGAGTGATTTCGACGGGGACGGGGATCTGGATTTGTTTGTTGGGGGACGTGTGATTCCCGGCCAGTATCCGCTCGCTGCAGATTCACAACTTTGGATTAACACTGAAGGGGTGTTGGCACCGAGTCCGTTGAATGACTCGTTGCTGCGACAGGTCGGATTAGTCAGCGGCGCGGTTTGGTCGGATCTGCGCGGTGACGGCTTTCCGGAACTGATTCTGGCCTGCGAGTGGGGACCGGTGCGGATTTTGGAAAACCGTGAGGGAATCTTGAGCGATGGGACGGCACTGTGGGGGATGTCCGACCAAACGGGGTGGTGGCATGGTGTCAATGCCGGTGATTTTAACGGTGATGGCCGAATGGATTTGGTGGTTTCGAATTGGGGGTGGAACCATGTTTACCATCCGCTTGGCGCCGAGAATCTCCGTTGGTTTTCCGGCCGCGTAGCCAACGCCGGGCCCACGCTGCTGATCGAAGGCTACGTGGACCGGGATCATCCGCAGCCTATCCCCATTCGAAGCTTTGGTGTTTACGCAGCGTCAGTGCCCGGCATCCGAGAGCGTTTTCGAACTTTTGGCCGCTTTTCCACACAGACGATTTCTTCGATTCTTGGGGTTGAGTTTCCCAAGTATCAGCGCCATTTGGTTAAGACCTTTGCGCACACGCTTTTCTTGAATCAAGGGAGCCGATTCAAAGCGAAGCCGCTCCCGTGGTTGTGCCAACTAGCGCCGGGATTCGCTCTCCCCATCGCCGATGTCAATGCCGACGGGGCCGAGGACTTGTTCCTCAGCCAGAACCTCTTCCATTTGCGGCCGGAAATGAGCCGGCTCGACGCCGGGCGCGGACTGTTGTTGCTAGGAGATGGGAAGGGTGGTTTTGACGTCGTGGAAGGGGAGGCAAGCGGGATTGAAGTGTATGGCGAACAGCGAGGCGCAGCCTTTGGCGACTATGACAGCGATGGACGTGTTGACTTGGCAGTGAGCCAGAATGGGGCGGCAACCAAGCTGTATCGAAACGAGCGGGCTCAACAGGGAATACGAATTCGGCTCAATGCCGGAGCGCAAAATGTTACAGGGATCGGCGCCTCCATCCGTCTGGGTGACGAATCAACTTTTGGACCCGTTCGGGAAATTCATGCCGGGTCCGGCTATTGGTCGCAGGACAGCGCCGTGCAGGTAATGCGTTCGGATCGGTCTCACATCAAGGTGCGGTGGCCAGGCGGTGATGCAACGGTTTCTAAGATCCCCGCTTCGGCCGCAGAGATCTCGGTGGACCGCTCCGGCAAGGTTCGAAAGCTGAGATAGGTTTATTCCGAATCGTCGGTTTCAATTGGAGCGGGAGAAATTTCCCCGTTCAGAAGGGCCATCAAATTCTTAGCGGCAGGGGATTCGTCCCCGTTTTCGATGGCGGTTTCCAGCGAACGGCGCGCGAGTTCTTCGTCGTCCAGAAAATACCCCATGGCGGCGAGCATGAACTGAGAATCTTTGGTTGGCTCTGCCTCTTCCTGAAAATAGTCGGCGATCCGTTGGAGGCGTGCGCTGATTCCATGGATCACGGGAATGACGGCGGAACCTTGCGGGTCCTCTCGAAAAGCTCGGCGAACGGCGCGAACGGACATTTTGATTTCGCCGTTGAGTGCTGCCGAGATCCCCAATCCGATTCGGGGAAGACCGTTCAAAGGCACCCGACCGGCCTCCTGAGAGAAGTGGCGGAGGGCGGCTTTGGCGGTCCCGGCGGCAAGATACCGCCACGCAAGATTTTCCGGCGGCGGCGGTTTGGCGACTGTTTGAGGACTCAAATCACCAGCCTTGGCCAAGGCTGGAATGGGGGGAGGCTGCCGGTTGAAGGCACGCGGTTTCTGAGACCTTGCGGAGATGGCGGGGCGCCCTGTGTTGATGATGTTGTTGATGACGAGGGGGGCTGCCGGTTGCCTGATCCCTGCGGTGTGTCGAGAGGTAACCCGCGGCAGGAAACACAAAGCATGGCGTCGCAGGAAAGGGCTGCGATGAGAATAGAGGGTCAGTCCGTCCTGCTGATACCGCGGTGGTTGATAGCCATAGTGAGTCCCTCGGTACTGATAGATATGCGGATAACCGTAGGGCTCGGCTTGAGTGAGTTGCGACCCCAAAAGAAACAAGATCAACGACAACCATCTCCACATCGTCATGAGCGAGATTGAGTTTTTGAAAAACGCCTGCATCGGTGTATCGCGATCGGACCGCTTCTTGGCTTGCCTGAACACCTTCTTTAATAGCAGGAAGCAAGCATCGATCAATCTCTTTTCAGCAAATATCGTTCACGGTAACGCGAATAGCATCTTGGAGAGCGGTGATCTTTCAACGCTCTCCCTGAACCAGACTTCGCTGATAACGGGAATAAGGAATTCAAACCGCGGAAAACACCGAACTCAATCAAGCGCTTTGGGGCAGCGGCCGGATGGCCGGGGCGTTGAAGAATCTCGGAATAGGGTTAAACGATACGACGATCGACCATGCTCGGCAGGCGGGACGGAATTTCACCGGCCCTTAAGAGGAGGAGGCAAGGAATTTTTTATTGCACCTGGCACTTCACTCAGGCAAGCTCCTGCTGTTTCTCAAATTAGACGGTAAAAGTCGTTTGAAAAATTGCCCTTCCCACTGGGCGGGTTGGCTGCATGCGACTCGTTCGGGCGGAGCGGATAGAGTAATTGAACAAGCGGCTGATTTAAGCCTGGAAAGAATTACCTTATGCATATCAAAAACAGTTACTGGAAGTGGCTTGCGGCGGTTGCTACCGCAACGATGATTACGGCAGCCAATGCCGGGGAGCGTATTTTCGATTTCGAGAGCGATCCTGGAATAGAGCTCCAGAAGATTACTACCTTTCCTGATACTCATGCTATATGGAGTAAAAATGGCAGCTTCCCCGGTACCGGCAACAGCGGCGAGTACCTTTCCCTCACGGAGGCAGTCGGTGATACAACGTCCATCGTGATCTTTCCCGATATTGATAACGGGGCGGTGGCCAAGGCCTTCAACCTGAGGGCCGACATTCGAATGGGCAACGGCACCACCGATAACCCGGGTGGCGGTTTTTCCATCAGCTACGCTCGCGCCGATGACCCGATTCTCAACGGCGCCTCTTTCCCGGGACCGGTTGAGAACGGCACGGCGACAGGCATCTCTGTGAGCTTTGACACCTGGCAAGGCGACACCTTGACGGACGGCAGCGATGACATTCAAGGAATCATCGTTACGGTCGATGGAGAATCCGTTGCGAAGATACCGATGCCCGTGCGCCACGGCGCTTGCGATGACGACACCAGCCTCCAGACGGGGCCGCAAGGGTCGGATGAAGGCGAGTTCCCCCGTGGCGATCCCGGCACGCTTTGCTGGGCGTCCTTGGCGGTGGATATGACGGAAAACGGTAGGCTGACCGTTATCTACAAGGGCCGCATCTTGCTGGACAACTTCCAAACGAATTATTTTCTCAGCCAGGGGAGCCGCCTGGTGCTGGCCGGACGCACGACCGGCGACAATGAAATCAAGCACTTTGACAACATCCGTTTGAGGACGGTGGTGGCCGAGAACGAAGAGGTCTACTATGGTTTGAATGTGTTCAATAACGGCTTCGATTTGTTTCTCCGAGAGGTTGGCGATACTTCCAACACAGTAAGTTTTATTCTGAATCTCAACGGCAGCTTTGCGCGTGCAAGTGCGTTCCGTGTGAACGATAATATCAGCAGGGTCACCTATTTCCATCCCGAGATATTTCCTCTACGTCCATACGTCATCCGCTTCGTAGTCGTATCCTTCAGTAGCATTGAGAGGGAGATTACATTCACCCCGCCGCACGTGGTGGTTGGCGCCGAACACGCTTTGAGCGGCGACTTCAGCAAGCGCGGATTCTTGATGCGCGTCGTGCAGTCGCCTATTGCTGTGACCGCTACCACCGCCGCGCGCGAGGCCCACTTGGCCGGTGCGCTGAGGGATGCCGACGGCGACCCCCTTAAGAATCTCGCTGACCCCTTCGGTAGTAACAATAGTGTCTTTCCCATTCAGGGCGCGATCAACTTCTCTAAAGACGGCGACGGTCAAGGCAGGTTCGAGGAAGAAGGCTTCGGCTTCATTCCCGGTATTCCCGGACTTGAAGGCGGCACAGACCACGTCACCGCGGAAATCTTGACGGTGATTGAGATTCCCGAAGCGGGCTCCTATACCTTCGCCTTCAACTCGGATGACGGTTTCCGCACGACTGCCGGGATGGTTGGCGACGTTATCGAAGCGATTGAGTTGAAAGTGTACGAGGGTGGCCGCAGCGCTCGCTCGACTTACTACAAAGTGGTGTTCGAGGAAGCCGGCTTCTACAAGCTGCGCACCCTTTGGTATCAAGCTAGGCGCAATGCAAGCCTCGAATGGTGGTTGTCCGATCAGAAAGGCGCTCCGATTGCGTTGTTGAACGATGATGCAAATGGCGGTCTGAGGACCTTCCGCGATGTCCCGGAAGGTCCGGCCGGAATCACCTCGATCTCCCCGGCGGACGGCGCGATTGTTTCGGTTAACGGCACTTTGATCATTGTCACAGTCAAGAACGGATCGACCTCTGTGGACACGGATTCGATTCTCACGACCTTGAACGGTGAGGCGATCTATACCGCCAATAGCACGATCGACGGGGTGGTGACCTTCACGGCTGAGACCCATAAATTGCAAGATGACAGCGAATATAGGTGGGAGATGAGCTTCAAGGTTGGTGAGCGCACCCGAACGATTAGCCGCATGTTCCGCACGACGGGTCTGTCCAAAGACGGCTTGGTCTTCATCGAGGCCGAGGATTTCGACTACGAGTTGGGTAAATGGGATCAGACGAATGAGATCGGCATGAACGGCGCCTACCTTGGCGGCACCTATCAGGATTTGGGTGACGGCAGAGGTGAGGGGGATGTCGATGCCGGCACCTCTTACGGTGTGGACTACTTCGAGTCCAACAACAACAACTCCCAAGCCGTCTACCGACCGGGCACTGGCGTTGAAGCCGGTAAGATAAACGGTCCGGCCGGACACTTCCGAGGCACGTTTGACGTGGAAACCAACCATGTTGTGGGTTGGAACGATGCGGGGGATTGGTACAACTACACCCGCAACTTCCCTGAGCCGGCTCAGGACTACAATGTGTTCGCGCGGCTGTCTTCCTCCTCTGATCTCAGTAAGCCACCCATCCATAGCGAATTGCTCCGAGTTACCTCCGGTGTGGGCACCCCGACTCAAGAGCTTGAGTCGCTCGGCAGTTGGCAGTCTGGCCGCACGGCTGGTTGGGATAGCTACGAAACCTTCCCGATGTTGGATGCTGCTGGTGATCCCGCGGTTGTGAACCTAGGCGGCGAGGTCACACTGCGTTACCTTGTCCACCCGGGTAGGGTTGAACAAGATTACTTCCTCTTCGTGCCCGTCTTGGCCAATGAGAGTCACATCTGCCCCCCTGGCGACACCGTTACCACTAGCTCAAGTGCTCGATCGACAGTTCGGTACGGTATCTGGAGCGTGAGGAACAATGGGGATGGCACGGTCACGATCAGCTTCGATGGCACCCTGAGCAGCAGCGAGACGGTTGGCGGCATGTATCAGCCAATCCCTGAGGCGACTTCGCCGTATACAACGGATGCGTCAGGCAGCGCACGGTTCTACATCGCTCGCTAAGGGAGAGACGCAAACAACTCGCGGACGGAGGTCGGTCTTCGATCTCCGTCTTTTTTTGTCTTATCGGGTTAGCTTGGCCAAGCAAGGGGTCTGCGGGTAAGTTGCCGAACGTCTGCCTGTCGCTGCTTTGCGATGTTGATTTTTAGGTAAATAGGCATTTCTAACTAGAGGGGTCCTTTGCCCTCAAGCCCGTTGAGAGGGCATTGCCCTGGTCATGAACGACGCAAGTTTCCGACCAAAGGAATTCTAATCTCGCGGGAGAAAATGGCTTATTTTTCGCTCAGGCTCGTACCATCCCCAAAATCTCCGGCGGGAAAAGCGGTAATGCTTTCCACCCAATGCACAACAGCCACAATCACGCGGCGCATTTAACGGCCTCGGCACCTGCGAAACTGAGCCGCCGTGACCACGGCTGCTACTCTGACGAACCACAAAATAATACCCGCACCGCTGCGCTTTCTCCTTGAGTCAACTCGTTGGTCTGCTAGGAAATCAACCCATTTCCGAAAGTAAATGGCAGCAAAGCTCGGCATTCTGGGATCTGGAGAGGGATCGAACATGGCAGCAATCGATGATAGCTGTCGCTCCGGCGTGCTTGCTGCCGAAGTTGCGCTGGTGCTCAGTGACGTCGAAGATTCCGGCATCTTAAAACTCGCCAAGGAGCGGAACATCTCCCACGCCTATATCGCTCCCGGGCAATATCGCACCAAACTCGATGATTCGGCGGAAAGTGAATTCATCCGACAATTGCAAGCTGCGGCGGTCGATTGGGTCGTGCTGGCCGGATTCATGCGGATCATCAAAAGCAATTCTCTCAGAGCGTTTCCGGAGCGGATCGTGAATATTCACCCATCACTTCTGCCTTCGTTTCCGGGCCTCGGTGCCGCGGCTCAGGCTATTGAATTCGGCGCTAAGGTCACCGGCGCCACGGTTCACGTGGTGGATCAAGGAATCGATACCGGCGCCATCATCGCCCAAGAGGCAGTTCGCATCGAAGAAGGCGATACCGCGCAAAGGCTTCACGAGCGCATCAAGGCGACCGAACACCGGCTGTATCCCCAGGCACTGAATGATCTGATCAGCGGACGGATAAAGATTTGCGGTCGGACCACCCAACGACAAGCATGAAAAAGAACGCCAAAATCCTAAGATTCGGTCTTCCCAAAGGGAGCCTGCAACAGTCCACGATCGAGAAGATGGCCAAGGCCGGCTACAATATCTTGGTCAGCAGCCGCTCCTACCTGCCCTACGTCGATGACGAAGAGCTCAACATCCGCCTTATTCGCGCTCAGGAGGTCAGCCGCTATGTGGAACATGGTTACCTCGATTGCGGGATCACCGGCAAAGATTGGATCGAGGAAAACAACTCCAAGGTTCATGAAATTAGCGAATTCCTTTTCAGCAAAGCCACCCGACAGGCGGCGCGCTGGGTGTTGGCCGTTCCTGAGAAATCACCGATCAAATCCACCCAGGATCTTGCCGGCAAACACATCGCCACGGAGGTTGTGAACCTGACCAAAAAATATCTCCGCAAGCACAAGGTCAAAGCAAAGGTTGAGTTCTCATGGGGCGCAACAGAAGTCAAAGCCCACGAACTAGTCGACGCCATCGTGGAAATCACTGAGACCGGCTCATCGCTCAGAGCCAACAAGCTAAGGATAGTCGATACGCTCATGCGTTCAACGCCCAGACTCATTGCCAATCAAGACGCCTGGAAGAATCCCTGGAAGCGCCGCAAGCTGGAAACCCTGGCCATGCTCCTCCAAGGTGCGCTCGACGCCGAAACCAAAGTGGGCTTGAAACTCAACATCAAGGAAAAGAATTTGCCAAAATTATTGCAAAGTTTGCCCGCATTGCGTAATCCAACCGTTTCCCATCTGAGTCAATCCGGCTGGGTGGCGGTAGAGACGGTAATCGACGAGCCAATTGTACGCGAAATTATCCCGCAGTTGAAGCAGCTCGGAGCCGAAGGGATCATTGAATATCCACTAAATAAAGTGGTTTATTAGTAAGCGGTCTGAAGATATATCTCTTATGGGGTCATTAAAGAAACGACGAAAAGCCAAGATCAATAAGCATAAACGCCGCAAGAAGCTTCGCGCCAATCGCCACAAGAAGCGTACCTGGCAGAAATAAACGCCTACGCTTCGGTCTCACACAGGATTTTGTAGGACCGACTGCTGCGACAAGCCGCTTTCCATTTAAGGAACTTCTGAACCAGTATCCGGCGTTCAGGCTCAAGGCGCAAAATTGCCAGCACGCTGGCGGCGCCTCAAAAGTCTGGCTTGGCAGCGCCCGGGCGCCTGCAAACCCCGTGGATGCACTCTGTGCCTGTTCGGAGTTTCCTTAAAGTTTCAATTGCCCTGCCATGAAGCACCACAGAATGCTCCCCACCCTGACCGCAACGGTGTTGCTCGCCGTCCCTGTCGGCCAATGGACCGTCAACACCCAAGCCCCCCAACCGGATACCGATGTTACGCTCCTTGGCGAGCCGGTTGACGTCGACCTGACCGAGCGACGTATCCAAGCCAATGCCCACTATGCTGCCGGTATCAGCCGCCATGCCAAGGGTGAGATCGAGGCGTCCGCTCAGGAATTGATCCAAGCAATTCAAACGGACCCCGGTAACGTCGCTCTCGTCCTTCGCGTTTCTGAGAAACTCTTGGAATGGAACCTAGCTGCCTTATCCCTCCAGGCCCTCAAGACGGCGATACAGCAAGAAAATCCCCCAGTTGAGTTACTGGTGAGAAAGGGGGAAGCGCTTCGGGCACTGGGCCAGGAACCCGAGGCTCTGGCCGCCTTTACTGAAGCCATCAAAATTTCTCCCGGGAACACCCAGGCCAGACGGGAAATTGTGACCGCTCGTCTCAAAGCGAAAGAAGTCGAAACGGCGCTCAGCCTGGTTCGCGATGGTGTTGCCCTGCCCAGTCTGAATGGCAAGCAGTTGGTGGGATTGGTCGGCCTGTATCTCCAATGCCTCGCGACATCACCCGATTTGCTGGCGACCGTCAGCCCTGAACTGGAGAAACTCCTGGAACGAACCCAAAACTTCGAACTCGACGCGCCTGAAGACAAAATCCTGCTCGCCGACGGCTTCACTTTTGCCGGAGAACTTGGGATCGCCCAACAACTTCTCCGCGACGTCCTGAACATGGCTCCAGAAACAACGATGGCGCGAGAAAAACTCGTCGGTCTCTATCTCCGCGATGGCAAAACCGAACTGGCGGTCGAACAACTGGAGACTCTCTTATCGATCAATCCTCGAAACGCCTCGACGCACTACCTATTGGGCTCCATCGCTACCGAGAATCAAGCATACGAGGAAGCCATTTCGCACTACGGCAAGGTCATTGAAATTCAACCGGAATTCGAACCTCTTTACTATGAAATATCCGGTCTACATCTCAACAACCGCCAGCCTCGCCAAGCTTTGGAAATCCTGACGCGAGCGCGCATCCGCTTTCCTAAACGCTTCCAAGGCGAGTTTTACACCGGTATCGCTCTGGCGAGCTTGAGTCGAACCAAGGAGGCACTGAATCATCTGATTGAAGCAGAAAAAATCGCGACGAAACAAGCTCCCCAAAGGCTCACGCCTTTCTTCTATTTTCAGCTCGGTTCCATGCATGAGCGAAACGGCAATTACACCACAGCGGAACAGAAGTTTCTCAAAAGCCTAGAGACCAATCCGGACAACCCGGTAACCTTGAATTACCTGGGCTACATGTGGGCGGAACAAGGCAAGAAACTCAGACAAGCATCCGAATGGATCCAACGCGCTTTGGAACTGGCGCCGGAGAACCCAGCGATTCAAGACAGCATGGGCTGGGTCCTCTATCAACAAGGAAACCATAAGCAGGCCCTGTTCCACCTCCTCAATGCCGAAGCCGGCCTCGAACAGGCCGATCCCGTCATCCTGGATCATCTTGGGGACACTTACAACGCCCTCGGCGACAACGACAAGGCAATCGAGGCTTGGAAGCGCTCCCTCGAGCTGGAGTTTAACGACAAGATATTCCGCAAACTTAAGGAGCTCGAGCAAGACTCATCCGCATCGTCATAACGCCAGCCATGCCCTATCACTTTCGAAAGCACTACTCGATCGGCGAAGCAAGAGAACTGCTTCCCAAAATCCAAGAGTGGCTAGAGGCTTTACTTCAACTCCGCGACGAATTGAGCAAGGTGGATCACCTGCTTGAAAGCCGCCTTAAAACTGGCGCCGATCTCGGGGGCAACATCGTCAATGATCAATTGCGCGCCATCGTGAAATTCCAAAAAATTCTCGGAGAGTTCCGAGCTAGAGATATTCAGCTTAAGGATCTCGACCGAGGACTCATCGACTTCCCGCACCTCAGAGCGGGAGAAGAGGTTTTTCTGTGCTGGGAAAACGGTGAAGAGGACATTGGCTACTGGCACGAACTCGATGCTGGCTTCGCCGGCCGCGAGCCGCTTTGAAACCCGCTAGCGCGACAAAAAGCATTACGCTTTGGGGCGAGACTCCGTCGAGACGGAGTCTCAGGGGAGGACAAGGCGTTCTACCGGCCGTAGCCCTCCTCCGTAGCCCAGCGAAGGCGGACGGCTCCAGAGACTCTCGCCGCACCTGCCCGCGCAGCCCCGGCACGTTGAATCGCACCCTCTTATTGCGGTAAACAGAACTCGGCATCTCGCTCGTTCGACATCGCGTAAGCAACCCCAAGGGAACGGATGAGGTCCGGAAATCGACATCGATCACAAACGGCATTCGAATGCGCGCAGAAATCCCGAAGGATCTGCAACAGACCCTGTTGGTCCGCAGCCGTCACCAGAACTTTCAAATCCTCACGTCCCAATAGCCGTCGACAACCATCTTTTAGCAATCGATTCTCCTCGCTCCGAGGAAAGGAATAAAACAACTGTTCGGCACGTTGCATCAACGCCTCATTCTGCTCCGCCTGCGCGCGGCTCCAGAACCAAGGCAGGATCACATTCACTGCCAAATCAATGGCTCTCGAATGACCAATCATGAGCGGACTGACGCCGGAAGATGATCGCCTGAAGTGGAATCGTTTCGACCAAAAGGGCGCGGCCTCCACGGTTAATGCATTCATCAAGAGCTCCAGAGACTCATCAGGCGCGGCTTCCATGAACCAACCATCTAAGCGTGGAAAAAAATCCAACCGCTGAATCCAATGGGCTACTAACGCCAACCGTCGGTGAGGATGGTTATGGGGCCGGAGGCCGGCGAAGTGCCACATGGCATTCGGAAAAATCACATCACTGAATTCGTCCCGAATCCGCCACCAGACATCCCAAAGTCTGGCCACATGTGCCTGCTGAAGGCTGCTCGAATCCTCTGGCAGAAATCCTGCGACGCCAAAGAGCCGAGCCTCGACTTCCGGGGACGACCAGAAACACAACGGCTCGGAAGGGAATCCTTTAAACAAGCGCGGAGTCAACTCACCGATTCGGCGCATTGGCCAAGTATTCTTTGAGTATCCGAGGCCGGCAACCAGACCTTCCCACAGGGCCAGATGCCACCCCAAATCGCACGCCCGCAGCTGCAGCTGTTCCGCCTTCTGCCGAAACCGGGATTTCGCTACCGCCCGGAGAACCCCCTGCACCTGCTCCGTCGAGAGACCGGACAATGGTACCTGACATTTTCCCAAAAACTCCACCGGTAAAGCAAAGGAATCGGTGGCAAAGCCACTGCTCATCTCACAGGGCGAACCATCCACCGATGGCTCCAACGCCAATAACGGGATCGAGGAACTTAGCTCGCGAGGTGGGAACCAAACCACCCGCAAGACTACGTTTTCAAAACTCGGGTTCCGATCGTGTCCATGAGCTCGCCACCCAGCTGCCGCTCGATCAATTTCAACATCGCCGCTCAATAGCATCCCACCATCAAGACGAATCAACGCCTGAGTAAAATCCGGTCCTGACCCGCGATTCCAAAATCCCGGATGAAGCACCTCACAACGCCGCCCATCCACCGTCTGCAAAGCGTCGCGATGAATTCGTTGATGCTGCCAAATGTACTGCATCAACCGTTCGTCTGGCTCCCCTCCTCTCTCCTCGTCAGCCAGGAGAAAATCTCGATCTTGACGATCACACCAAGCGTGATAGGCATCTAAAGAAAAATCCATTAGTCGTTAGTCATTCAAGTACAGAAGCATCATGAAATTTACCATCAAAACATTAGAAGCCTTTTTACCTCTTTTGAAGAGACGGCAAATCTTTCCAGTCGTTCTAAACTTCCTTAAACAAGGCGGTTTTCAAGGAGCCCTCGTCCGAATTAAGTATGCTCACGACCAAGTTTTCTCCCTCGGCCTGGGCTTCCTGCTCCTCACAGGAACACTCCTCGCTAAGGAAGAATCTTCGCCGCGATGCCACCGTTAAGACCGTGGAGAAATTTCTGCCGACCATCGTCAATATTCAGAGTGAAATTCCCTTTGAGCGCCGGGACTTCTATAATGACCTGCTCTGGAATTTCTTCGGTCCCCTACTACCGCAAACGTCCCTCCCGCTCCGCCTCCAGTCTGGGCTCCGGCAATCATTGTCGCACGGAAAAACACTGGTCGAGATTTCAATTCTGCATACCGGACGGTCCAAGATACTGAAGGCCAAACTCGTTCTACGGAAGAGCACTATCAATCAGATCTCGCGCCGGATGATCTATATCCCGCTCCGACTCAATTGAAGATTTCCTTGCCGTCTCCTTTGGCTCGAGCAGACTCCACAGAGCCGTTGCATGAATAGTGATTGCGTCATCGAAGTCAAAAACCTGAGTAAGCGTTACTCAGGTCAAACAGCTGTTAACGATATTTCCTTTCAGGTGAATCGAGGCGAAATTGTTGGCTTTCTGGGACCCAACGGCGCGGGAAAAAGTTCGACCATACGGATTCTGGCCACTTACCAGTCCGCTACGACCGGCACGGTTCGCGTGGCCGGGCATGACGTCTTCCGAGACCCTCAAGCCGTGCAACAAGCCATTGGCTATATGCCGGAGAACAACCCCCTGCCTCTGGAAATGCGAGTGCGAGAATACCTCCGCTTTCGAGCACGCTTGAAGCGGCTCCCTCGGACCAAGTGCCATCGCATGGATGAGGTCATTGAGGCCTGTGGCTTGCAGGAGGTTCGGAACCGCATCATCGGTCAGCTCTCTCGGGGTTACCGCCAGCGAGTCGGACTCGCCGACGCCCTAGTTCACGAACCGGCCTTAGCCATTCTCGATGAACCCACTGCCGGGTTGGATCCCAATCAAATCCGAAGCGTCCGAGAACTGATCAAATCGCTGGCGCCGAGAATGACAGTGCTCATCTCAACCCATATCCTGCCGGAAGTATCTCTCACTTGCGATCGAGTCATCATCCTTCATCAAGGACACATCTTAACCGATGAATCCACCGAGACCCTTCAAACCCATTTTCGGGAATTCTCCGAAATCATCACCGAGGTTGCCGGACCCGCGCAGGAGATTCAGCAAGCCTTGCAAAGCCTAGACGAGGTGTCCGAGGTATCCACCGAAACGCTGGGCTCGTCCTTTTCGCGCTTTGTCATCCGCAGCCGGACTCAGCGTGATCTCAGGACGGAGGTGTTTGATTTGATGCATCAGCATCAGTGGCGATTGCGAGAGTTGCACCGACGCGAATATCCACTCGAAGAGATATTCTCTCACCTTACGGTTCGATCCCCGGCAACATGACCACAGTAATCATTCTGACTAGACGAGAGTTGTCCGGTTTCTTTCAGACACTGAGCGGGTACACAATCATTGCCTCGGTCATGCTGATTATCGGGATGAGCTTTCTAGCCGTCATCCTGGCGGTCAACGGACAGGCGATCGATTCCCCCATTACCGAAGCGCTCTACAGCACCCCCTTTTTCTGGCTCATCGTGCTTCTCGCCGCGCCGGCAATTACCATGCGGACTTATGCCCACGAGCGGTCCGCCGGGACCTATGAAACTCTCATGACCGCTCCCGTCACATCGTGGCAAGTGGTCATCGCTAAATTCCTCGGGGCATGGCTGTTCTTTATTGTAGTTTGGCTTCCTTTCATCGGTTACATGTTCATTCTTCGACCGTTTTTTGGAGACACCTCGCTACTGGACTACCAAGTTGTATTGTCGAGTCTCCTCGGCATCGCCTTGCTTGGGGCCCTATACACGGCCATCGGCTGCTTTGCCTCATCCCTCACCCGCAGCCAAATGCTTGCCGCGATGATCAGCTTCGCCTTGGGGATGACTTTCTTTCTCCAAAGTTTTGTCACCTTTCAACTTCCTGCCTCCGGCAACATCTGGGCGGAGATCTTCGCCTACACGTCGTTGTTCCACCACCTAGAAGACTTCGTCCGCGGTGTCGTGGATTCACGGCACATTGTCTTTTATGTCACCTGGAGCGCCCTCTTTCTCTATCTCACCTGGCAGACAGTAGAGGCCCGCCGCTGGCTCTAACCCTCCAATGCGTCCGAAGCCGTCATTTTCCGTCACGAGGCGCCCGGTCACGATCATCAACATGGTTGTTTCCTTCGCCGCAGCGATAATCATCGTCGGCACCGTCAATTATCTCGCAGCTCGACATCCCCTACGAGTCAAGTGGACCCAACAAAATCGATTTGATCTCTCACCTTTGACCGCAGCTATTCTCGATGGGTTGACGAATCACGTTGACGTGATCGTCTACGCCAATCGCGACGATGCCACCGCGCTGCACACTTCAATCAATGGCCTCTTGAAAGAATACGCTTATCGCAGTCCCCTGGTTAATGTGCGACACGTGGACTACGTTCGGGATCGTCAGGCAGCCCTAGAGGTCTCCGAACGCTATGAGCTCGCAGATCGAAGCCCTTCGGACCTGGTAATATTTGACGCTGGCAAGCGGTTTCGGTTAGTCACCCATCAAGAACTCCGCGACTACCGAACCATCGATCACGCGAATGCTCTCCTTCAAGGGCAACGCGAGGTCAAACGGGTCGGCTTCAAAGGTGAACTCTTGTTCACCTCAGCCATCCTCAATACCACCTCGGGCGAAGCTTTCAAAATCGCCTATCTGACGGGACACGGCGAACATGATCTGGAGAGCGAAGGACTTCAAGGATACTCGGAATTCCGCCAAGCCCTGGAAGAGAAGAATTTCCAAGTGCAAGCGCATCATCTCATCAACGACGGGTCCATTCCAGCGGACACAAAGATGCTCATCATCGCCGGGCCTCGGCACCCTCTGGTCAAAGAAGAGATTCAAGAGATTGATCGCTTCCTCCAAGGAGGGGGATGCCTCCTGTTGCTCTTCAACTACAACGGCCTCGGTGGACTGACTGGCTTGGAGGATCTGATGCGCCGCTGGGGAATCAACGTCAGCATGAACGTCGTGGACGACATTCACAAATTAATGGGTAGCGATTTGGCGATTGCCGACTTCGAAGATCATCCGGTGACCACCCCTTTGGCGGACGCCAAAGCCGGTTTACTCATGTTCCTTCCGCGCTCGATCTACCCCTTGCCGCAGCAGGCGCTGATACAATCCAGAGAACTCACTAGTCAGGGAATCGCCTACACCTCAACCAATGGTGTAACACGATCAGACCTGCAAGGCGGCCGATGGCAGTTCAGTCACTACCGAGATCGCCGCGGCGCCATTCCCGTGCTGAGCGCCGTTGAGACAGTGCTTGCGCCGACTCCGAGCGCTCGATCGCCCCAGCGCACCCGACTCCTCGTCGCCGGGGATTCCTTCTTTCTGAGCAACAGCCGCATTCAACAATACGGCAACCGCAATTTCGCCACCCTCGCAGCCGGCTGGCTCACCGATCAATTCCGCCTCTTACAGGGGATCGGCCCGCAACCGTTGTATGAGTTCAAACTGACGGTTCCAGACCGAGATCTCAAGCGCCTGCAATGGCTCATGCTCATGGTGCTCCCGGGCGCCGTTTTCGCGGTCGGTCTCATCGTGTGGTGGCAACGCCGCGTCTGAATTGATGCATGATTTACTGCCTCGCCCCCTTTCCAAAACCGCACTCCCGAGCGATGGTTAGAAAAAGCTGGCCATGAGCTACCGTCATTCCTGGACTCTCATTCTGATCGCCGGCGTTCTTGTCGGCTATGCGTGGCTCTTTAAGAACCCTTTCTCAGAGAACCGCGCAACCGCCGACCGGCGGCTTTTTCCCGAGTTGGCTGCCACAGCCGTCACAAGTTTGGAAATCCGCCAAGCAGATCTTCAGATCCGCCTTGCTCAAACCAATGAGACTTGGCATCTAGTCCATCCCATTCACTATCCTGCGGAAGCCCCCAAGGTACAAGCCCTAGTTGCGGACTTGTTGCAGCTCGAGTATCAAAGTCAAGTCGATACCTCAACTGCCCCTCCCCATGACGGACAGGAGCTCTACGGCTTTGACAACTCGAACCGTTCGCTCACCGTTGCAACCGACACCGCATCACTCCAACTGGATATCGGCGATACCGAAGGTGCTGGCAACATCGCCTTCGTTCGACGATCCGACCAAGACAATATCTACACTATTCAAGCGGACTCCCTGGACCGATTCAAACTCGAGGTCGACTATTGGCGAGATCCCAGAGTGTTTCCTCACCCAGTGTCTCAGATAAGCGAGCTGAAGATCGAAGGGACCGAAACCGTCCACCTGACCAGAGAGACGAGCGGTGAGGAGTGGAAGATGATCAAGCCCGTGCCGAATGCGCGTCTCGATCAATCTTTCGTGAGTTTCTTTCTCCAGGAACTAGCGGAACTCCGTGTTGGCTCATTTGAGGCGGCCATTGAGAGCGAGAGACAAGCGGTTCTCGAGTTTAAACTTTCGAATGAACTCGACTATTCGATTGAACTCCTGGGACCGAGCCCTACCAACCCGACCCTGCACCGCGTGCGATTGGTGGCCATGGACACTCCGGCCTTGATCGCAACCGCTTTTGTGAATCAAGTCCTTGAGACAGCCACCACCTTTCGCAATCCCTATTTGCTCGACCAGGATTTTAAGTTCGATCAAATCACCGTTCAGGCTGAAGAAACGTTTACCTTGGCGATAGACAATGAATCACAACGCTGGACCCTCACAGAGCCATTTCAATTTCCAGCGGACAATCGCCTAGTCGCTCAGTTCGTCCGTCAACTCACAGAACTGCGGATCAACAAGTTCATCGCCGACGGCATCGTTGACGAGATCGGTTTCGGGTTGGATTTCCCCTTCCGCACCATCACATTCAGCCGAAGTGCGCTCGATTTCACGACGCCCGAAATCACCGAAGTGCTCAAGATTCGATTCGGACTCAAGATTCAAAACAACCTTATGACCCATCGGAGCGATGAGGCGGCCGTCTATGCAGTCCCTTTCGGGGCAGTAACACACCTCCCTGCCTACGCCTTTCAGCTACGCGATCGAAAGCTCTGGAACATTGCCACCGACAACATTACCAAACTGAAGATCACCCTACCGGATCAGTCGACGAAGATCTGGGTGCGTGACGGCACCACGTGGCAAAACGACGACGTTTCATTAGGACAAATCGAAGCCGCCACCTTGAACAGCCACTTGGAAGAGCTGTCCAACGTGCTGGTGGAGTCGTGGACATCGCGACCGCCGACCACGAGTGGTCACTACGGTATTGGCAAACGCGCACAGGTGGAGATCGAAATCGCTGAAGGCGACCAAACCAACGTCAAGACCTTGAAATTCGGATCCATCAGCCCTCGCGGTCATCGCTATGCCGAGACCGATGTAGCCGGCATTCCCACCGTTTTCGAATTCCCGGGAAAACTTTACGCCAAACTCAATCCAGTGTTTGGCTTGGAAGCCCACAACCCCTAATTAATGAATGCAACAGTGCCTGTCTCCTCCCACCATCACCCGTTCCGTCGGCTTCGGCGATGGATGGGCCACCTAGTAGTAGCCCTGCTACTATTGATGGGGGTGCCCTTCCTCTACCTCAATCAAATTGGCCTCCCTGATTTTGCCAAATCACTGCTTCAAGCCGAACTCCAGGCAAATGGTCTCAATCTCGAGTTCGACCGCCTTCGCTGGCGCACCCAGCGCGGCTTAGTTGCCGAAGGGATCCAACTCCAGACAACGGCCACGAATTCCCAACCGAAACTGCTCGCCGAAGAATTAGAAATCCGTCTGCAGTCCCTGCTCACCTCGACCCCGAAAGTCGCCTCAGTGATACTTCGCAATGGCAAACTTAGCCTGCCAATCCCCCTTCAGGACACACTTGATGCCTTGGCGTTGGAGGCGACGGATTTGCAAACCAAGATATCGTTTCCATCCCCGAATCTTTGGGTTCTCCAAAACTTTCAGGCGCAGTGCCTCGGCATTCAGATCGAGCTTCAAGCCCAAGTCACCAACGCCTATGCCCTCAAAAACTGGCGTTTCAAACCGAAAAACAACGACCAACCACCAAAGTGGCCTACAGTCATCAATCAAATCATCAAAATCTGCGATCAACTTGGATTTACCGACACCCCAGCCCTCAAGATCAACCTCGATGCCGATGCAGCACGACCGGAGAACACCACCGCTCTCCTCACCCTAACCTGTGATCAAGCTGAATCACCATGGGGAAGCCTCCAACAGCTCGCCATTGCGGTTTCAATGGGTAAAACCAAAGGCGCCAACGGCGAGTTCAACTCCAGCTGGACCCTCTCTATTGGGCATCTGCATCACCCGCCCAGCGAGATTTGTAATTTCCAACTCACAGCCAACCTGACTCACGAGGGGAAGACCGCTCAAGTCACCACCGCGACCTGTACCCTCAATTCCGGCGCGGTCTCTCACGATGCGTTTCAGACCGCCTCTCTTCAAATAGTGGGCGGCACTCAGAACAAAGCCAGTATCTCCAACGACTTTGAAAGCACCCTGGATCTCATCCTTGGCCCCATCACCGGCCCAGGACTCTCGATTGAAAAAATCCATCTCTCTTCAGAACTCATGCATCAGGGATTAGCGTGGCGTAGCGCAGAGGGTACATGGGAAGCGGCGATCACGAACGCCAAAACCATCTGGGCCACGGCATCGCAGGTCGATGCTTACGGATCGGTTCGCTCGCCGAAACCAAAAGCAGCCGCCAAAGAATTGGAGATCAGTCCGTGGCACTGGATCATCGAAAAGCAAGTGGCATTACAAGCCGCTGCAAACGATCTCAGCGGTGGTTCCCTGGAAGCCAAAAACCTCCAGCTTCAGGCGTACTGGGAGGCGCCGAACCTACGAGTGGACCAACTGAAGGCGACGCTTTATGACGGCGGTCTCGATTTCCAAGGATCCCTAGCCGCCGATACCAGAGAAGCCAAACTCGCCGGACGCTTTGACTTTGATGTCCAACGCATTCGGCACTTGCTTACCGAGAAAGGTAAACGCTGGCTCCGTCAATACGATTTCAAGAAGCCACCATCCGTAGAGGTCCAAGGTAACGTCGTTCTGCCTGAATGGGGCGATCCCAATCTCAACTGGCGAAAGGACGTCAAACCCACCATGGATCTATTTGGCCGATTCCAAGTCGGCGAAGCCGCCTTTCGAACCGTTCCCCTCACGTCCGCCTCGTCTTCAATCCAATTCACCAACATGACTTGGCGCCTCCCAGACTTGCATGTCACCCGTCCTGAGGGGGAGCTCTACCTAGACTACCAATGTGATGCGCGGACGCAAGACTACCATTGGAAGATCGACGCGGTGGTCGATTTCAAGGCACTGAAACCATTCCTCTCGCCAGCGCAGAAAAAGAGCCTCAGTCTCTTCGAATTCACCCAGCCGGTTCATGCCCAAGGAGAAATATGGGGCTGCTGGCATACCCCGGAACCCACTCGATTCAAAACCAAGCTGGCGACCACAAACTTCGTCTTTCGCGGTGTGGAGATCGAATCGCTTCGTGCTGACTTAGCCTATTTCGACCAGCTTCTTACAGCACGAAACGTTGAGATCGACCGCAAAGAAGGTGTCCTCCGTGCGGAACTTGCCAAAGTCAATTCAAACACCGGACTCATCACCATCACCAAAGGCTTCACCACGACCGATACTGCGGCCCTCGCCAAAATGATTGGCCCCTCCGTCGAGCGCTCCTTCAAGTCGTATCGATTTGCCAAACCACCGCTGATCCGAATGCACGGGATCATTCCTATCGACGGCGGCCAAGCTGCGGACGCTCATTTTGAGGTCGCTGGCGGGCCGTTTTCATTTTGGCGATTCAACGTACCCGATATCCGCGCCAACGTGGATTGGGTCGGACGGAATGTGGAGATCACCAACGTCACCGCACCATTCTATCAAGGGTCCCTGAACGGCAGAATGGGGCTTCAACTCGCTCCGAACCGAGGCGCCGCCTTCAACCTAGATGCAACAGTCCAAGACTCGGACCTTGGGAAGCTATTCACGGATGTGTTATCGCCCGACATCAAGTCCCAAGGAATTCTCGGCGGCCGAATCATCGTGAACTCCGGGCGGACCGACGATTGGGACAGCTGGCAAGGACATGGTCACATCAGCCTCAGACAAGGCCTCCTTTGGGACACGCCCCTCTTCGGTATCTTCTCGCCAGTGCTCAACGCTGTCTCACCAGGCCTCGGAAACAGCCGCGCCGAATCAGGAACAGCCAGCTTCACCATCACCGACAGCAGCATACACACCTCTGACCTAACCATTCAGGAACCCTCGACTCGCCTGCAGTACCAAGGCCGCATCGATTTCCAAGGAAACCTCGACGCCAAGGTAGAAGCCGAACTCCTTCGCGATACACCCATGGTCGGCCGAGCCGTCAGCATCGCGCTGTGGCCCATATCGAAACTCTTTATCTACAAAGTGGGCGGCAATCTCCGAGACCCCATCGCAGAACCCGTCTACGTGGCCCCTAAATTCCTGATGAATCCCATCACCTCGATTCTCAATCGAAATGATTGAAAACGTCCTACACCAATTCCTCTCGAACTCGCTTTAATAGATCGATCGTCTTCTGAACACCCACCATCGCGGAATCGCCACTTCCCTCGTACTCAATGCCGACATACCCGCGATACCCAGCATCCAGGACAATTTTCATCATCCGGAAATAATCCGTATTTACCTCATTGCCATCGGCATCAAACTCATGGGCCTTGGCGCTGACTGCCTTGGCGTACGGCATCAATTCCTGAACGCCTTGATACCGGTCATACCACTCATCTCCCTGAATTCGAAAGTTGCCAAAGTCAGGTAAGGTGCCGCAGTCTGGCAAATTCACCAGCTCCATCACGCCAGCTAGCCATTTCCCATTTGAAGAGAGGCCGCCGTGGTTTTCGACGATGACATTGAGTCCAAAATTACTGGCGAACGAAGAAAGACGGCTCAAGCCATCGGCAGCCCGTTTCATCTGCTCATCAAAGCTACCCTTATTACCCGTCGCCGCATTCACCCGAATCGAGTGACAGCCCAAGAATTTCGCCGCTGTGACCCACTTGTAGTGATTCTGAATCGCCTGCGTGCGCATATTGTTATCAGCATCGCCAAGGTTGCCTTCCCCATCGATCATGATTAGCAGACTCTTCACACCTTCACCCGCGGCTCGCTTTTTCATTTCCGCGAGGTAATCGGAATCATTGGCTTTGTCCTTGAAGAACTGATTCACATACTCCACTCCGTCCAACCCAAATTCCTCCTTTGCCACCTTGGCAAAATCCAAATGATCCATCTCACCCGCAAACAGCGCTTTATTGAAGGACCATTCGGCCAGAGAAATCCTAAATCGGTTTGAAAAACCGGGCATCGTGGCGCACCCAGCGCCGCCGAGTCCAACCAGGACTCCGGCTACCGAGGCAGATTTGAGAAATGAACGACGGCTTCCTTTGCTTGACATAATTACTTCCGTTCCTGACTTCCTATTCTATGAATTGTCTAAGGTCTAATTAGGCTTCGCTGGTTTCTCCCAGAACGCCAACAAGAAAACAACTGTAATCACCACAGCCATAATACACGGAAACATCCAAAAGGTTTTCCACTGCGTCATTGTATCGATAAAGAGACTTCCAGGAATCTCCGGCTTATCTACAGAAAGCATTTTTCCAAATGACTCAAGAAACGTGAACGGCTCTGCCACCGGCATCGCTTGAGTCAAATCATCGGCATTGGTAACGGTTGATCCAAACTTTGCGTCCGCCACTCGGAATCCGAAAAACATGCCAATTCCTTGTGTGAAGAACACGAGCAACGATTGAGCCTGTCCTCGGATTTCTTTGCTTGCCTTATTGTCTGTGTACATGAATCCCGTTACGAAAAAGAAATCATAGCAAACCCCATGCAATATCACCCCGAGCAGAATCATCCACGTCACCTGTTCAGAAGCTCCAAGGCTGAACAAAGCATATCGCACTATCCATGCGAGCATTCCAATGAGTATCATCATCTTTACGCCCAGTCGTCGATAAAAGATAGGAATCAGGATCATGAAGAATATCTCCGACATCTGACCGAGAGTCATCGTAGACGCTGCGGCGCTAAATCCCATGTGAGTCAGATAGTTGGATGTCAGCGCATAATAATAGGCCAACGGAATGCAAATTAGCGTTGAACATATAATAAAGATGAGAAACGGAGTATTTGTCAGCATCCTGAAGGCATCAACCATGAGCAGGGTGTGCAAATTCACGGGCTTTCCTCTCGCTGGCGGCGGCGTCGCCGGAAGAAAGAAACAGAACACGCCGAGAACCAATCCTGACGCAGCGGCAAGGGTGAAGATCTTCGGACTACTAGACCACCCTAATCCACCCACAATCAAACCGGCAGCAATCCAACCAATTGTCCCCCACACTCGAAGAGCAGGAAACTTATTTTGATCATTGATGTTGGTGAACACGATCGTATTCGATAATCCTAAGGTCGGCATGTAACAAAGCATGTGACCCGTGAATATCCACACGAGCATTTCGCCATTCCCACTCGCAACTAATCCTGGCGCCAAAAACATTAATCCGCCACCCAGCAAATGCAGCACGCCCATCGCCTTCTCCGAATTAAAAAACCGATCAGCAACCAAACCCAAAAACAGTGGGGCTATGATGGCGGCTATCGGAGCACTTCCAAAGGCGCCACCAATCTGTTCAGTCAACCCGTTGCCTCCCAAAGCAGCGCCCAACGTAGAAAACCATGCCCCCCAGACGAAAAACTGAAGGAACATCATAACCGAAAGCAAGATCCGAGTATTTATATTCATCGTGAGATATCAATCATTCGAGCCGATAATCCCCAAACCAACTTGGCGACGAACATCGGCAAGTGATTCGGCCCGGGTAACAGACCGGCACGCTAAACAAAGGCGCCAAAAATGGCAAGGAAGGAGATTCGACCTTTCAAATCCCTTACAGCGTTATATGCAGCAGCAACTCTGCTGCGTCCCTTTCCAGTCGATTGCGGGCAGGGCATTCTGCTAGGGACCCCGTTAGTAACAAGCCAAGATCAAGAAAAAATCCAAAGCGGTGAAGAATCACCGCACTCCAAAACTTGGCGGAAGGTGTTTCAACTATTAAATCACTTCATTGGTCGATTTTTTATAGTCGGTTTGAGGAAGGTAGCCACACGAATAGGGCTCTCTTTCGCTCGACGAATTGGGGGCGTCTGATCCGGTAGCCTCTTCCTCTAAGCCACCCTCGCCGCCGATGATTGCCCGACAGAAAGCCCTGAATCCCTCTCGGCCCTCTTCGCGCCACCCGACAAAGTATCCATCACTGCCGTGCGGGAAACGGCGCCATCAAAACCCGCCAATTCCCCAAAGACAAGGCGACCCTGAAAGGGGACCATCAAGGGTTGACGAGCGTCACCTTCAGCAAAGGATGGACGAAGCTGATGGCGTTGGAACTTACCGACAATCGCCTGACGAGTTCGCCCCTTCCGGAAGACGTGACGCATCTGAAACGGTTGGGTCTCTGGAACAATCGGCTGACGAGTCTGACTTTGCCCAAAGACTTGGTGCATCTGGAGGTGTTGCTCCTTGGAGGCAATCCTATTGAGGGATTGCGTGTGCCAACCGGGGCGGACCTCAGCAATCTTCAGATTGGTGTTTTTTCCAAAGACGAGGTGACTTATTACGACCCGGCGGACGGGGATTGAGGGGGACAACCGCTCGCCGAGAGTGGAAAATGGGCTTGAAGGCAATGTGTCTCTGTCTGTTGCGGTCAGCAACACGCGCTTCCCTGTCCGTCCCAAAGCGCTCGCTTCGACTACCGAAGGGCAAGAGAAGTTTTTAGCCGTTCCCCCTATTAAACGCAGCAACTCCCCCCTTGGCCAAAGCCCTCCAATAAGCGCGCTCAATCCGTTGCATAACCAGCCGGGATGAATATCGTACGACTTCGCTTCGAGATCATCGCGGTGGTCCTCATGGCCGGTCAAGCAGAGTGGATGCGGTCCGGTTATCAAATCAGTCTGCTTGGCAAGCAAGGTTGGCAAACCGTTCGGCCAAACTGAAAAGTCCTTTAATGGTATCTGTTGGAGGCTTTTCTAACTTACAACAAGACTGGCACCGAACCTTGCCCAAAAAGGAAGTCAAACTGATCGTCGCCCTCGAAGCGGACAAGCGATCGTTAGCCGAGGGGCGAGAAATTCAGCTCAGCAAGCTACGACAAGCACTGTGGCGTGCGCTGCCTCAGGCGCAAAAAGTAAAAACGCAGCAGGCCGGCAATAATCCGGCCACAGTTAGTTCCCAACCAAAAAGAGCCCCCACCGAAAATATCACACAGAATCAGCGCCATCCCCGCCAAGAATCCGTCGATAAAAGTCCAGGTAAGCCTCCGCAGTGCGCTCCCAGGAAAAATCTCGAGCCATCCCGCGCTTTTGATAGGCATGGAGGAGCTCCGGTTTTTTGAAGATGCTCAACGCTCGGTAAATTGCTTCCAGAACAGCGGCTGAGGTGAATTCGGTGAACTTGATACCGGTCGCCTCATCCGCTCCCTCGCTCTCGTCCGCCACCGAATCACGCAAACCGCCGGCTGCGTGCACAACCGGAATGGTTCCATACCGGAGGCTGTAGAGTTGGTTCAAACCACAAGGTTCAAATCGGGACGGCATTAAGTAAAAATCGCAAGCCGCTTCAATCCGATGAGCCAAGCCAGGATCATAACCGATCTTGACGCGCACCTGATCCGGAAACCGTCGGGCTACTTCTTGAATCATCACTTTGAGGTCCGGATTTCCGGAACCCAGCAGAACAAACTGCATGGGGTGGCGTAAACTCTGTTGCAGCGCTTCAGCCAACAGCGCGATGCCCTTCTGTTCGACCAATCGAGAGATGATCCCAAATAGCGGTGTTTTGGCATCTACAGAGAGGCCCAGGTCACGCTGTAGACGCTTCTTTTCCCGTGTCTTGCCACTGATGCGATCTGCCGTATAGGCAGACTCTAAGTGCGGATTATCCGTCGTATTCCATTCCGCATAGTCCACGCCATTGAGAATACCGGTCAACTGATCACGCCGTTCGCCCAGAATCCCTTCAAGGCCACAACCGAATTCCGCGGTCAGAATCTCTTCGGCATAGGACGGACTGACAGTGCTCACATGGTCCGCATACGCGATACCTGCTTTGAGAAAATTCATCTTTCCGTAGTACTCCAGCCCCGTCGGTGTGAAGTAATCCAACGGCAGATTGGTCAGTGGCAACTGCGTTGCCGGAAAGAGCCCTTGATACGCCAAATTGTGAATAGTGCATAGGGTCCTCGGCGGACTGGGATAGGTTCCCTTACCAAACTCGTGTCGTAACAAAGCGGGAAAAATTGCTACCGGCCAATCGTGAACGTGGACAATATCCGGACGCCAGGGCAGATGCTGCGGCAGGTTCAGCAGCACTTTGCTCAAGAAAAGAAAGCGCTCCGCATTATCAGCGTAGTCCGCACTGTGTTCCCCGTAGATCCCGCGCCGCTGAAAGAAGTGCACATGTTCCACGAAGTAGATCGCCAGATTCGCCGAGGGTTCACATTCGTAAATGGCACCCTTTTCATGACGCTCGCCCAAAACCACGTCCACCACGCGTCCGGTGCGCCGTATATCGTCATATTCCTCCAGCAGACCGCGATAAAGCGGCGTCACCACACCGACGCGAGCACCCGCGATTCCCAAGTATTTCCCCAGCGCTGCGACCATATCGGCAAGCCCCCCGGTTTTCGAGTACGGCTGAACCTCGCTACTGCCAATCAATATGTTCATCAAAGAGCCCTGAGAGTCTAATTCACCGGTGAATGTGAAGGAATCCGATCCGCCTTGAGGAACGGCTGAAGCGGCCCGGGGATCAGGATGCCCCCATCCTTTTGCTGGTGGGTTTCGATCAAGGCGACAAACAACCTGGCGAGCGCCGTGCCACTACCGTTGAGCAGATGAGGAAAACGATTCTTCCCGTCCGGCGACTTAAAGCGAAGCCCCATCCGCCGTGACTGAAAATCCTCGCAATTGGAACAACTGGAGACTTCAAGATAATCATTCTGTCCGGGTGCCCAGACTTCAATGTCATAGGTCTTGGCACTCCCAAAGCCCATATCACCCGTGCATAACAGCACCACACGATAGTGCAAATCCAGCAGCTGCAACACCCGCTCGGCATTGGCCACCATGCTCTCGAACTCCTCATAACCCTGCTCGGGGGGCACGATCTTAATCAGCTCGACCTTGTCAAATTGATGCACCCGAATCATGCCCCGAGTGTCAACACCAGCAGCTCCGGCCTCGGCCCGGAAACAGGGGCTGTAAGCACAGTACCGGATGGGTAAATCGATGTGAGACAACAGCTCTCCCCGATGGATATTGGCGACTGGCGCTTCAGCGGTCGGGATCAAATAAAGATTGCCTAGAGTGCTTTTGTCCTCACCTTCTTGAACCGCATACGCCTGATCGACAAACTTGGGAAACTGTCCAACTCCTTCCATGCAGACCCGGCTGACGACAAAGGGCGGTGAAACCTCCGTGTATCCATGTTCTTTGGTGTGAAGGTCCAGCAGAAACTGGATCAAGGCACGCTCCAAACGCGCCCCCCAATTCGTATACAGTAGAAA
The DNA here is from genome assembly GCA_024761205.1 of Limisphaerales bacterium. Classification (GTDB taxonomy): domain Bacteria; phylum Verrucomicrobiota; class Verrucomicrobiia; order Limisphaerales; family AAA164-E04; genus UBA2970. The sequence continues at coordinate 191,449 of JAMASS010000005.1, read as the reverse complement.
GCCGCTTCCCGATAGCTTGGCGCCCCGAGCAAAGTCGATGAGACCCAGGCGTTTGCAAAGGGTCAGGTGGCTGTCCGCTTTGAAGGAATAAGTCTTCCTCTCACCCCACTCCCGAACCGTGAAATTGTCCGCCGCCGTGGCGCCTTCCACCACAGATTCGTGAGGCAGATTCGGCAGAGTGAGCATCAACGAACGTCCCTTAGACTCCGTTTCCGCCAAACGCCGATCCAAATCACTAATCCGGTCCTCTATCTCTCGGGTTTCCTTCCTTTTCCTCTCCGCCTCCTCGAGTTTCTTTTGCCCCCTCAAAGCGCCAATTTCCTTGGAAACGCGATTGTGCTCTGATTTCAGGGCCTCCACTTCCGTGACCATCTGCCGTCTCTGAGCATCCAGTTCCAGGACCTCCTCCACTTTCGCCTCGTCCCTCCCCCCGCGACTCGCCAAGCGCGCTCGAACAAAATCGGCCTGTTCCCGGATCAACTTAATATCCAACATCGGCGCATTGTAAAAAGGGCGAGGATCAGATCAAGGCGGATTCCCCTCAGCAACCCCCGCCAACCCGTCAACCGAGCGCACTGACAGCCGCTTTCCCGCCCCCGTCGTTACCGCTGTCCATGCGCGGCAAACCCGAAACAGCAGACACAAACGCAGCCCAAAACAATCCCCATCCCCCCAACCCCAAGCCAACAACGCCGCAACCCCACCGATACCCCATCAACGAAACCACCCTTGACCACCCTCCGCCGCCTTCTCCAACCGTACGGTCGTTCCCCTGAAAAATTGTTAACCAGACCCACAACATGGCAAAATCCCTCGGCATCCTCAGCTCCGGCACCCAAGGCGGGCAAGTCTTCTCCCACAACCGCTTCAGCCAATACACCCGCACCCGAAGAAGAAAACCTGGAAAAACAGCGCGACCAAATCCGCCAGGAAGAAGAGGCCAAAGAACAGGCCGCAAAAAATCGTGAAAAAGGCTTGCCGTGATTCCGTCATCCAATAGTCTTCGCCCGGCCATTTATTCCATAGAGCCCCGATCATCGGGTTACTCGCTGAATACAAAAGTTTCGTCACAGCGCCGGGAGAGTTCCTCTTTCGGCAGTGGCGGAACCAATAAGTGAGAAACTCTTCAGTGCTTTACTGGAATAGATTGCAAACGGCCCGGTGCGGTTGCGTCTGTAGCCGCTTTGCCGGGAACACGACCGTCGGAAAAATAAAGCACAGCAAAAATCAGCAATCGCTATGAACACAAATAGCATCACAAGAAGCAAAGCCCGGTTTGCGGGCTTTCTGGCAAGCCTGCCAGCCTTTGGAAAAGCTATAGCCCTCGGAACCGTTGCCTTCATTGCTCAGGCGTTTTTCACTGAAACGATGAACGCAGCGGAATTGTAACCGATTGGCGGCGGTGAATGTGAAGTCGAGCTGGATGTCCCGGCAGGCTACCCAAACGACGGAACACGGCCCTCGAACGTATATCCAGGCCTTTATTGGGACTCCGATGGCATCTGCGTTTATGTCTGGGGGCCGTGCGATAAACTCGAGGAGCTCTACGGAGATACCGTAGACGGACACAATCCCGCCCCTCCCGAAGACGGCGACTCAAACGATGGCTCGCCCGGAATGCCGGAAAACCCTGACGGGGATGATCCTGACGACACGCCGGACGAGGAAGAACCGGAGCCGGAAGACCCTTGCCCGGACCGGCTCGAACCCCGTTCAGGCTCTTACAAACGTGGCGATTCATGGAGCACTTGTGTTTGGGCAGAATACGAACACAAATACGTCTGGCGCACTCCCCATCCAGAGGTAATGGGGAATTTCTTAAAAGCATGTGTTCTTGTTGACGGCTGCCCCGCTGACGAGTTTGATAGTGGCGTTCGCCTTGCCGAGGTTGAATATGTATCACGGATTGCAACTGCTGAAACTGAGTATGTATATCGCGCTGAAATTGCTTTCGGCTCCTATCTTGATAAATTACTCGTCTGCATAATCGGAAACGCACTTGATGGCTTAGATGCAATAGGCGCATGTGCAGATGCAGAGTGGAATAATTATCGTAACGAAATAAATGAGCTCATTGCAATTTTTGAAGGAAAAGTTTTTCAGGCTGTGATTACGTATGACAATACAGCTGACCTGTTTATTGCCGCGTATGGCCAGAGTTGTTCGTGATGCGATGGAAGACACTGAAAAGAATCGCTATCGGTGTAGCGAAGGTGATTGTCGCTATTATTTTAGTGATCATCATAAAGGCATTATTCGTAAAGTTCATTAATCCCTTAATCTTAAAGTTTTTTGATAAGGTATATGAAACCAACACTGAGGCTTATGTTGGGGCAGTTATCTCAGGTATTCTTATTTACTATTTCGTAAAATTGATCGTTCGCTTTTGCCTGTGGTGCAATGGACATGTGAAAAGGGAGAAATAAATAATATGACGAAATCAATGATGAAGCCTGTTTTGTGGTGTGTCGTTGGTGTGACAGCGTTTTTTGTCGGTCTACAAGTGGTTGCCTGGCGAACTCAGAAAGCGCTTGAAGCCGACCTGGCGGAAAAGATTGACGCAAGCCGCGAGGCCATGGAAGCGTCGGCTCTCGCCCGGGACGAGGAGCAAATGAAGGCCATCCGAAGCCTTAAGGAATCCGTTGAATCGCTCCGCGGTCTGATGTGGGGCGCAACCGGCGAAAACAAGCGACAAATCGAGTCGCTCAAAAACATCCTGAGCATTCAGGAAGTGGTGCAATCCGCCCCGGCGCAGTGGCATCACGCCCCCGGCGAAGCGTTGGACTCATCCGGCGATGGGCGTGAGGCTCTGGCAGAGGCGCGGAATGATGATCGGGAGGGTAATCACCTGAGTGGTTTTCTGACGAGTTTTCGGACGCCGGAACTCGAGTTCTTCGAGACGATACTGACCGATGAGCAGCGAGTCGAGTGGGCGGAGCGAACGGACAAACGGATGCAAGACACCCATGGACAAACCATGGCAAGAATCCCTGAGGGACTCCGGGACGTGATCAATGTTCGGCTGTCAGAGGAAATGAAAACGTTAAACGAAATCGTGAAGTATAGCGTTCTTCAGCAAATGCTCAACGAACTGAAACTTCAGGAATCTTGGGAAAGACAGAAACAGCGAAACCCCCAAGCTCTGCAACGCCTCAGAGAACAACTCGAAGCGGAATAATCCGCAGCTGGTTGCCTCTTCCTTTGCGCCCGCCTCGCTTTTCCGGGGCGGGCTTTTCTAGTGTTGGAGTTCCTGCTTTCAATCCTTGGATCCTGGCAGTATCGGCGTCAAGGTTGTCGGTCAAAAACATGGAGCTTTCTGACCGTCCTTGGAAAGGATCAGCCCGGTTGGGTCGAAGCCGTTGCTGCAACTATCGAAAAACACCACGGCAATTATCTTCCGAGTAGAGGTTGATGAATCAATCGTTAGCGCCTTTGAATAAGACCTAAAAACGCTCCACGATCACGGCCTCAATGACCTCGTTCAGCATTCCGAATCGGCGACGCCCCGATCACTAAGGCTTCGGAAATGACTTTTGGCCATCGCTCTAGCAGCGTCGGGCTAGTAGTTAGCCTCAACGAACTTCATCGCATTCACCACAAACTCCTCGGGATCGCTCAAGGAACCGATCCGTCTCTATCGCCCGAACCCCCTCGGTAAGTGGCATCTCGCAAAGCGACAAACAGTCCCTTGAAATTGCAGTCTCCCTCACCGATTCCAGACGGTGTGGCCACATCTTCATTGGGCGTATTATTAACCTTCTTGTCCTTGAGGCGGATATCAAAGACTTGTCCTTTGTAATCTTTGAAAACCTTCCCCGCATCAAAACGGACGGAAACCACCCAACCGACATCCAAGCAAACATCGATCCTTGGATCACGATGTATGATCAGATTTCGCACTGTCAACGGGCTGCCATAGGTGGACTTGATACCGTGATTGTGAATCGCAACCCTGATATCGTACTCCTTCACCAATTCCTCAAGGTTATCCAAGATTCGGAAGTCACCGGGCTCCACGATGATGAGTTTGATCCCCATCATCTTGGCAAACTCAAAAAGTTTGCGATTCTCTCCCTTATCCATCGACGTTCTCGTGGCGCCGAGGATATACACCTTCAGTCCGTAATTATCGAGAATCGCTTTCTTGCGTTTGATTTCGGCAATCGGCGCCTTGGGATTCAGATGATTCGCAATGACCTGCAAGTTGATGATCTTGTGCTCCACGCAAAACTCAACCACCTGCTCAAAATTCAGGTTTCACAGAGTCCAGGTCTAAATTCCCAGGTTATGATCTCTAGCTACCACTTGAACCGCTAGCCCCACAAACAAAGCAACCGCCACCAAAAGCGAACGGCCACAACAACGAGTAGATATGTACCTTTTCCATATAAAGTGACGACTTACGTAGTAGACAACAGTGAACGCCTCTTTCCTACACCACCCCGCCAAAAACGCGACAACAATTTTCCCAACCGCCTTCCGCTTGGCCAAATGGAAGTGATTGCATAACCATCCAACAAAACTCTATAGCGACAGATGGTCGGGACACGTTCGGTTATTCATCCGTCATGGATTCGCGATTTGTTTCGCCTGTGCTCAAACACTTCAAATGTGCGCACCTTCACTTTGTCAATTATGGAATAGTCTTTTTTCCCACGTTTCTGGCCGATCTAAAATTTGTAAAGCCTACCGTTCTTGAAGATCCGGCATTTCACGCCATCCTGCGCTATCGAATACTCATTCAATGTTTCGATCCGCCGAGGTCGGGGTAATAAATATGTTCTTCTGCGCGGCACTTCCGACAAAGTACTTCACAGAAATCGACATAATATTCCCACGGTTTGAGCCCCTTTTTGTATTTTGGATGGGTGTAATTTCAAGGTGTCCTTCGAACCACATTGTTCACAGGCATGATTGCGAAATTTCAGACACTTCTCCGATAAACACGCCATTTTTCGTTCCGATATAGATTAGTCGTCATTTTTCATGATTTTAGATAGTTTATTATTAAACTTATGGAGTCAACATATTATGCTAAACAATATCCGCTTGATATCGTTTCCAAGCGGATGTTTCTGGAGGTTTTTGATGGCAGCGGATCGGAAGTCTTGCTGACGCTTTTTCCCAAATTAGTACTCTACCTCTAATGAACACCAGGCTTCCTGTCAGATTGTCCTCAGCAAGCCTCTTTGGCATCAGCCAAGCTCAGCCCAATTTGCTTTCCATCAGGGAGACGGCGAGATGGACATCACCTTGGAGGGCAACCCGTCGCGACCTACGTCTGGAGCGATCCCAGAACAACCTGCCTCTACTTCAAACACATTACGACCCCGAACAGCATCCAAGTCACCTGCAATCCCCCACTAAAACCCCAAGACCACGAAACCTATCATCCCGGAATCTGGTGGGGTTTTGGGGATGTCGATGGCAACGCCTACTGGGAGATGAAAGCCAAGATCATCGGTGGGCGCTTCGTCATCGGTCCAACGGAGAGGAGAACGAGATGCTCCACCTTATAGTTATACAAAGTATATTTATAAGAAATCCTACCACGGCTTCGATGACGACTGAGATATCGGAAGGGCGGTGTGCTTTGTTGCGATCCCATAGGCAGCAATTTCGAAACCATCTCACGCGGTTTACGCGCCCCTTGGAATATCACCATGGACAACACATTCAATTGGCTGGAGACGAACAGCGACCAGAATGAAGGAGATCGTATCCTCGAGCCCGTATTTGGTACTCACTTCGGCTGGGGGCATTCCTCTAGCAATCACTGGACTGGTCACGATCATTTTCACCCACTGCTCGAATCAGCGATTCCGTGTTTCATGTTTCCGGCACCGTGATCATCTACTACATACATATCAGTTTTCCGAGAACTATCGGGGGATCTTTTTATCAATGATTGGCTATATGGCACGTACGTTTACCGTCCCGACTGGGACGGTGCGCTTATGTATCCCTGAAGACGGGCAATGGGAGCCTTTTTCCAAACGTGGGAAATTTCTCTATCGGCCCCGGACATAGAGTTTGGTCTAAACGGTACGATCTATGTCTGCGGCTGGGACGGTGACTATCACTATCAACCGGGCGAGAAGGGAACTGGCTCTATCGAATCCATTATACCGGCAATCCCGTAGCGGCCTGATCCGATTGATACCACGCCAAATGATCACATCCCTATCCGGAGTGGACTTTCGACCGGCCTATTGAAGATCTCGATCACCGTGTCATCCCGGTGTGGAGGGTCAACGTGCAAGACGAGTGGTGCGCCGAGGTCTAGCGAACCGAAGTGCTCTGACCGCCGAGATCGAGAGCGGCAGCCTGAATCAAAGCCAAAAAACTTGAGTCGTGCGGGCTCTTGAGCCAAATGGGAGCGGCCGATTCTCAAATTGGCTGCTCCTGCAGGCGACCGAACCACGCGCGCCCTTCAACCTAAAAATACAAGCTGTCCGCATCTTCGCGCATTAGCTGCGCGACGGAAAACGAAGTAACGCCCCGCCCCTAGCGATTGTGAATTTGGTTCAAGATCCAAAAACCCGTGTCTTCGTTTTGAAGTGATTTAAGCCATCTAACACGCGCGCGAGTCCCATTCCATGCCAGCCATTCTCGGCTGGCTTTCGCACGAACCGATCGCCTGGCCTACTGCGTCGCCTGGGGTGCTCTTTGTGATCTGCAGAGCGTCACGGCACAAACGCAACTCCTTAATAAAATGCCCACCCAACGATCCGACCTGCACCCCTCCTGGGACTTCTAGAACGCTATAATCTCACGCTTGACGAGGCACTGAAGATCGCCGGGCAAGACACCAATCCTCAGATTTAACAGTGGATCACTACTTGGGTCCTGAATCCGGTACCGCCGAAAAAAACGCCCAATGAACAGTCGCAAATCGAACAAGTACAATCAATATCGGTTGGCGAAATCATCCGATGTACGCAGAGGCCACCTCTCTGCAGAGGCGACAGATATTTCTCACCATGCTCTCGCGAGCTAGCCACATACGAAGACAGTGACGAATGAGATGAAGCCTTTGCGTTTTACCAAACATTCAATGAAGATCAGAAACGCGCTCAAGCCACTCGTAATCTCTCCCGTGAAGCCAAGGCAAAACCCGTTCTCTGGACGGGACTCAGCGGCAGCAACATCCTTACTCAAGCAGCCATCGCCGGATATCTACAATTGCCGGATGGCGCGCGCTAATCCGCCACCGACATCGCGAACTACCTCCTCGAAAAACTCAAGACTGAACCGCGTTCCGCTTCGATCACCGGTGCTCTCGAAAGCCTGGTTCGCCTCCGATTCATCGGTGATTGGAATCCACCCGCCGGTTAGGATCACATGCTGGCCGATCAACTTCAGGCCATCGACGACGTTCGTATCAAGTCCGCGTGCTGACAGCGATTTCCAAGGTTAGCGCCGAACAGCTCAGTGGCAGCAACATCATGACTGCGCTCATCACAGGAATCGCTCTAAAACCCGATCCTTGACTCTGTCAAGGATCAATGTTCGCCAGCGACAAGCTCGGCATTGAAGTCGTCCTCAATCCTGAAAACCGGCCAATCTCGCTGGGTTTATCGCGGCCCTCGATCGCGCAAATGCCGCCCGTGGCCGAGAACTCTTCTTTAATAGCACGGGAGCGGCAGAGCGTGTCATGTGCCAACAGTATTCAAGGGCGGAGAAGCGCCTTTGCTCCCCATCTCTCCAGCATCGGTGCCCGCACCAATGTGGAGACGACCGTTCAATCCATTCTCGAACCCAGCGCAACGATCACCGAAAATTTTCATCTGCAGCTTACTGAATCCCGCAATCAGACGAGCTTAGATGCGGTGCTGGCAGAGCGAGCTCAGAAATGGCCCTCGTTCGCCAAGACGGTCTCTCGGAGCGAATCAGAACTGAGCATTACTTCGCCGCAATTCTTGATGCCACGAGACGTTTCCCCTTATCATTCAAGACGCGAGTGCCTGCATTGGCAGCGCCATTCCAAGCAATGCTGCTAGCCCGGACTTCTCACCCATAGAGATGGTCGCCATGAGGCGGCCGCCGGCCTTTGCGCACTCCTGCCGGCGGCGCCGATCGGCACTCGGCGGAAGGTACAGCGGCGGCGGAGTTTGGGGGCTATGAGGGGCAATCTCCATGCTTCGCCAACCTCCCTGCTGCTGGGCAACCTTTATTGGCGTGAAATTGCCGTCTGACATGAAAGTATATTAAGCAATCGCTTTATATTTGGTAAGGATATAATTCCCTTATTTATTAGCGCACAATATATTTAGAGAATCCTTTCGTTTCGTAGGTTCCATTGGTGGAGGGCAGGCATCCTTCCGCTTGGCAAGTCTTTTCGATCAGGGCCAAGCCCGCTTCGGGACCGAGGATGATGGCGGCCGTTGAGAGCGTATCTGAGAGAACGCAGTTGGGCGAAATCACGGTGGCGACCAGAATATCGTTTTCGACCGGGCAACCCGTTCTTGGGTCGAGAATATGACCATATCTTTTGTTGTTCTCCTCGAAGTGCCGTCGGTGATTGCCGGAACTGTCAACCGACAGTCCCGCAATGGCGAGTCCGGTCCAGCAATATCCCAGCTGCTTTGGGCCCTCTAACGCGATGTGTCAGGGGGGACACCCTTCGGTGGATTTAATGTGCTGATGTCTTGTCCGTAGTCGACTAGCAAGCACTGGATGCCGTGTGCCTTTTCCAATTGCCCCGTCTGATCAACGGCGTACTCCTTGCTCATGCCTCTCAAGGTCGAGCCCATGCCAGATCGAGGAAGGAGAATTGGGACGGCTCGTCTGCCGCCTTATTCCAGCCGACCAGGGGGCGAGTGAAGGGCAGACTGGAGTGGTCACGGGCTCCATTCGACAGAAAGTAAAGTTCATCACATAACCGAAGGATAGTCTCCGTTTCAGAATTGATTGAGGTCTATTGGCCCCGGCATTAGCGGTTGCGGTTGATGATACTCGTGTCGAGAAATCGGGAATATTTGGCTTCAAAATTCGCAGCCTAGTCGATGACTGCCCGAGTGTAGCGAAGAAGAGCTTGCTCGATGCTGCCATAGGCATATCACGTGGCAGTGAGCCGCCATGGCGGTAAGTATATTGGCAGCGGGATCAGGACTGGCGATGGTTCGCCCATCTAGTCCGTCATGAGGTAGGGCTTGTAACCGAGGTCGAGTCGGAGCGATTCCGAGAGCTCGACCGTGGCGTTGATTCCGAAGGTGAGTGTCTCTAAGTGCGAGGGCCGATAGTCGGCTGAGTAGGGGGGGTATCTCTTCGTCGGAGAGGCTGGGATCTCCAGGAAAGATGAGTCCATAGAAATCGGCTGTTGTTTGATGATGATATCGGATCCGGGGATGCAGCGTGATTCTTTCACCAAAGTTTTTTAGCAAGCTGAAATCGACAGCGCGAGTGGTGATCCCGGAGGAATCGTTCAAGGATGGCTCGCTTCGATCGCTGCCTCGATCTGGAGACAATAGTTGGTGAGGCCAAGGTGAGCCACTTGGCAAAGTTTGTGTCTTGGCCGTCCCTCGCCGAAGACTGTATAGGGAAAGGGAGGGAAGAAGGGGAAATCCTTGAACACGACTCCTTTGTAGGGATCGGCCAAGTAGCCCTTGCCGCCGTCGAGAGTGAGATTGGCGGTCAGGTGCGTTCGTTTTCCAAGGACTTGATTCATACCCAGAAAGATGTCAGTGGTGTCTTTATTCTTCGGGGCATTGATAAAGGTGCCGGGATTCGGCAGGACCGCGATCAAAGCTATGGGCCAAGCCAGGGTCGTGATCGTGTTTTTGTCGTTGAGCGTGATCGCTTCCGAGATGGACAGATCTAGAGATTTGTAGTCATTACTGCAGGCGATCTGAGGACTGATGGTGTGGTTGGCTCGCTCCAGACCGAGTTTTAATGTATCGGGGCTTGCCGCTGGTCCGGGATATTGATCGTGGCGACGAGTTGCATACGCAAGCGGTCAATGTTTGCCATGAGTCGTTTGAGGCATTCTCGGGAAATGAAGTGTACGGTGTCACCGGATCAGCGGTGATCGACTTACCCCAACCTATGGCTCGCTGAATGCTGAGGCTAATCGGATTGAGAACACGACCGTTTGGCGCATTGCTGGACAGGGGGTCACTTTCTATTGCGTGCCTTACACGGAGGTGGTGGGCTGGAAGCAGCGGGGGATGTGTCGGTCATTAGCCGGAGCTGATTCAACAGTGACGCCGGGGGGACACGCTTCAGTGGTTCGCGCATGATGCGACTGGTCGCGCACGTTTTGGATATTCAAGGGATGCAGCATGGCATCGTCAATCATGGCCGAGGTCGGGCCGAGTGGCTCGTGATTGAGGATTCTTATCTCTGGAATTACGTGAACGTTTCCGTCCGGCCCTAGGTTCAGACGCAGCTGAGCGGATTTCTCGAAACAGTGATTCGAAATGCACTGTTCGATCGCATGAGCACGATTGAGTCGCATCTGTACTTTCCTCAGCTTGACATCTCAATGGATTGACGGCCAGCGCAGTTGGGGAACATCACCAAGTTGGAATCCGTTCGGACCTTTGACTTCAATCGGAACGCGGGAGAGAATCTGGGAGTTTATTGCCCCGAGCAACATCCGGATTTCTTGATGCCGTCAACGAGCGATTCTAACACGAGTGGCCCGGTGGGATGACGAACTGCGAGTCGTTTGAAAAGTATTGTCATCGCCGGGAGATTCGCACCTTGCACGGACGCCAATTGCTCGAACGCGTTGGATTACCCTTTGATCAAAGGCTTTGTTTTTACGCTGGATGATGCGGCGCCATTGGTTCTGGATCATACCGCCCTGAGGATTGTTTTCGTTACTTCGGCGAATGATTCAGCTCAGGTCGTCGTGGTGTTTGATGAAGCTGTGAATCGGACTGAGGCCTCCGCACCGGCTTCGGTTTTCCGCAACTCCGAGACATGGCGGCCGCTGTAGTGAATCTCGTGAAATTCAGCAAAATCTGCTGTGAGCCTTTTGGTCTGGGCTTGGTGGTTTGGGCTGGTTTAGATTCCGCCATTGGCTCCCGCCGCAACCTAAGATTTGCGCGTGAGAGACGCTAACAAGGCCCGAGGCCACGCCGATCATCTCCAAGGCAGTCTAGTGCTGACCATCAGATGTAATCACCGTTCCTTGAGCACCGACCGCCGTTCACTGACCGTCTTGTTCGATGAACTGATTCAGCTTCATATCAGGCTGGGGATGCCGATAGATAAGCCGAATATCGAGTATATCCGACCGGAGAATGAGGCTGCTGTCGCCCACGGCGATTTTGACACCGTTTTGGCAGAACACGGATCGTATTGGCCGGGCCTCATGGCTCTGCTGCCCGCAATGATCACCGAGTTCCCATCATAGTATTCTTGATCGGAATAACAAATTAAGGGCTGAGCTCCAATCTACTACGAACTTCACTGGCAGGAGCTGGCGCGATGCTCAGCAATTCACTGATTAGCGCCTTAGATTTGGGCGTCAGCGGGCCGATGCGATTGACGATCATGTGTAACAGCGTCTTGTAGAGCTGCAAGCGCAGTTCATCCTCGGTACTGCAACTCTCACCGAAAACGGTGCCGTTCTTCGTCATGTTGTGCAGCATGAAGTTGATGTTAGCGTGCCCTATCACCAATTGCGGCGGCAAACGACCGTTGGCAGCATGGCCTCGGATCGCGTCCCGTACCGCGGTGCTCAATGGCTTGCGCTCAGTCACACCGTCGGCGATCTGGCGGGAAGTCTCGCGGATGATCACATCGATCTGGGTCGGGCCAAGGCTCTTCGGCCAGCCCACGGCAACTAGCTTTTCGATGAAGTCGGCAAGATCGCGCGACAGACCGGCCATGTTGTCGGAGCTGGCGTGCTCGGTTTCCGCCACGGGTCCATGTCGACGCGGGTCAAACACCAGATTGCGGACGGCAGCCAACCCATCTCGCTCACCGGATTTGACCAGTTTGCTAAGCGAACCCGCGCCGAGCCATTTTGTTTCCCTCACAACCGACCCGAAGCGATTTGTGATCGATTCCGCTAGTTGAGATCCGGGCATCGGCTCGTTCACAGTCGCGATCTCGTCCTCCATGAAATTGAGAATCCGCTGTCTCAGGGCTTCTAGGTCCTGCGGTTTTGGTTGTTGCTGTGGTTTTGGTGGTTGTTGCGGTTTTGGCGTTTGCTGCGGTTTTGGCGTTTGCTGCGGTTTTGGCGTTTGCTGTGGTTTTGGTTGTTGCTGTGGTTTTGGTTGTTGCTGTGGTTTTGGTTGTTGCTGTGGTTTTGGTTGTTGCTGTGGTTTTGGTTGTTGCTGTGGTTTTGGTTGTTGCTGTGGTTTTGGTTGTTGCTGTGGTTTTGCCTCCTCGCCCGAGTGGGGAGCTGCTGATTGGTTCGCCACACGCGCTTTCTTCACGAACAGGTCGCTGTTAAAGACAAAAGTGGCTGCTGCCCGAAGCGCTTTCACCGTGTTGTTGTCCGAGAATATGGCGGTCAACCGGTCGTGCTCGCGCAAGCGCAGCAACACCGGTGTGAAATCAGAGTCGGCAGACAGAATAATGAATTCGTCGAAACGGGTCTTGTGGTATAGCGCTTCCACAATGTCAAGCGACATGGAAATATCAGTGGAATTCTTGCCTCGGCCGGTTAGTGGCGGGCAATCAATCGTCTGAAATCCGGCCATGGTAAAGCGATTGCGGTACTTGCCGAACATCGGGTTCAGATAGCAGCGCCGGATCAGGATCTGCCGTTCCGGAGCGTCCTCATGCGGGTCGTGGGCGCTGTTCTCGAAACAACGCAGCCAGCCCGCCGGTTTTTCTGCGAACGTATTGGCTACGGCGGAATCGGTCTCTTCTAACTTGCGATAAATGTTATCAAAATCGACAAAGAGTGCGCACTTGCGAACCATACGGATTGATACCTCGCTCATTACTTAATGCGTCGATAAAGGTGAGGGCCGATGTTGCCGGTTGCACCTCCCGCCCAAGAACTGTATCGGTGCTAAGTTTATCCAGAAGAACATAGAGGAGTGATTATGCGTTAGGCCACCTGATCGGGTCAAATCCGATCTCCGCCAGACAATTCTGTCTGAGCCTTTCTCCCGGATATTGTGTGGCGAAGCCGGGCCTCGCATTGCTTTTCGAGCTCGGCTCGGAGGGCGGTCATCTGTCGTCCGAGGTCCGTGACCTTGATAGCACGCCAGTGTTCGGTGGCGTGTGTCATATTGACGTGCCCGATTCAAGAAGGATTCCCGTGGCGAATTCTTACTTCGGTAGTTTAGGAAGCGGTCGAGCCGGATGCACTGTTGGATTCTTTGCCCACAACCGAATCTTCGCTCGGTAGCCGCCGGTAACTTTCATCGGCCGCATCCCACTTGGCTACTCCACACTCGGCGCTGACACCGTCGTCAACATTTTCCCACTCAGCACATCCCAGACCTTGACCACGCCGTCGCTACCCGCGCTCACGAACGTCTGGCCATTTGCTGCCACGAGACGTCCATCACATAATGTGTATGGCCTTCAAATGAATGAATGGTCTTGCCGCTTTCCCATTCAACGACCCGCGCGAACTGGTCCGCACTTCCCGATGCCAGAAAGCAGCTATCCGGCGAAAACTCGAGGCCAAAGACAACATCACTGTGAACCTCTGGGAAAATCCTTCACGAGTTCCAGGGTTTTGAGTTCCCACACCTTGATCTCGCCCGTCCGGCTGAGGTCGCCGCCGGAAGCGGCCAGCCATTCACCGTCCTGGCTGAAGGCCAAAACATTCACGCGATCAGCAAATCCATTCTCCTCACCCAAGATGTGTTTCAGCGTCCAGTGCTGGTCAAGGTAAACTACCGACGCTTCACCCTGATTGGATACCGCCAGCACTGAACGGGCGGTCAGCATCCGGGCATCAATCCAATCTGAACTCTCAAGGGAAACGAAATCCAACTCATCGCCAGTTGCCGCCCACCAAACGCCGACATCCCCATTGGGGCCGAGGGCGATCACCCGCTTCCCTTCCGGCGAAAAATCCAGAGCAAGCAAGGGATCCAAAGCTGCCTCTAGTCGCAACTGTGCCACGGCCAAGGACTCCTTCCCAGCTTCTAGCGATACCACAGCATCCTTTAATCGTTGATCCGCCTCCTTCCCTCGTATGGTGAGCTGCTCAACCGATTTTTCGCCAACTTGAGTTCATTCTCCGCAATCAAGAGCGTCCGCTTGGCACCCGCATGATTCGACTTCTCTGTGTCCAAAGTCTTCTCCCGCGGATATTTGCGCCAAGTTCGATTTCACTTGACCGGTGGCAAAGGCTCAATCGGCAACTCTCTTGAGCGCCTCGTCCAGCTTCTGATCAATCGCTTTAATCTGTAATTCCGTTACCTCAGCGGCCTTTTGAGCTTCACGCAATTCTGTAACCAGCGCTTTGGCTTCCTTAGCCGCAGTCGCGGATTCTAGCTTGGCCGTTTCAAAGGCTTGCTTGGCCTCGACCACTTGATTTTCGAGCTGCTTTGCTTTGTCTTTGGCTGCCTGACGCGCATTTTTTGCTTCCTCGAACTTTGTTAGAGCCTTTTCCGCCTTGGAAACCCGCTCGGTCTCCTGCTCCAACTCCTCAGCAATCGATACAGTCTCTTTCTTCGCCAGTTCGCTCGCTCCCTCCAACAGTCCAACAAGCCGGTTTTCCTTGGCAACCGCACGCTGCTCTTCCCGCGCGCCACGGAGAATCGCTCCCTGCTCTCCTGAACTCAGATCCCACAAGCGGCCGGAGTGGCCGCCACGAAACGACCTCCAGTGCTCGATAAAGACCACTGACTGACCGCACTCTCCAAATCCCACTCGCTGCGAACCTCACCGATTTGCCAATCGAGCTGCCGGATTCGGCCAGAACGTTCAACCAACAGCAACGAACCCTCCCCTGAGAGAGCCGTGATCTCATCAACCTTACCCGCTTTGATCTTTCGCTCTGATTCAAAAAAACATCCTCGCCTCGCGCCCAAATCTCAAGCGTCTGAGACTGACTCAAGACGGCTAACCGATCCTCACCGGCGGCCGCCCAGCAGCTCGATACCACCGACTCCACTTTCGGAATCCTTACTTCGGAAACCGCATCTCCATCACAGCGAATCACCCGCAACCCACCGTCCTCGAAACAAACACTCAAATGATCTCCCATGGCCGAAAGACTCAAATGCTTCACCGGCGAGTCATTCTTTGTCCGATGAACGAGCTGACACCCAGTCGAAAGCTCCCAGGCGTTGAAACGGCCCGACTGAAAACCCAATCCCAGAACCAACCGATCCGCACTGAGGGAAACCGCCGTTACTAGGTCATCGGGTTCGTTTGCCAGCGCAAAGGACTCCGTCAGCATCTGCCGCTTCCACAACTTCACCTTGCGAAACCCTCCCGTAGCAATCAGATCCCTTTCCGAATGAAAGGCAATCGCATTAACCAAGTCGAGATGGCCCCGTTGACCGGACAAATCCGGGTCGTGCAGACGAGCGACGATTCTTCTAGCGGGAATTTCATACACGACAGCCTCGCTGCCCAAACCATAAGCCACATAGCGACCGGAAGGCGTTAACGCCATCGAGTAGATCGGCTGAACCCGGCGACTGATAGGTCGCCAGTCAATATCCAGCCGTCCCGTAACCTCACCCTGCGCGCCATCAGCAATCCAACACTGAAGCAACAAGGCCCAGCTGTTCGGGTGTGAGATTCTTGGCGTTCGACTTATTACCAACGGGAGGCATGACGTAGTCCTCATCGAGGTGCACCGCAGCCAACAGCAACAAGCTCTCTTCCGGTTTCCCCGGGACGACGGACGGTCCAGAGTCACCACCCTGAAGAACCGTCGCCGGCGTCTCAAAGATCAGGCTCGCCTTAGCCTTGGTTTGATTGTGACAGGCGAGGCAATTTGCCTTGAAGATGGGAAGAATTTCTCGCTCGAAATCAACCGGCTCGGCTCGCTTGAGAGGGGTAATTGAGATGTCTGCCAGTCCTGAAAACATCCGGGACAAGGCCAGTGCAGAGATCGACCAACCCAGCGGCTTGATCGAAACTAAGAGGCGGCTCTGCTTTCTCAAAACTAAATTTTGGTTCGCCAAATCATTCCTTTCTGGATTGCCACTTTGCACCGGTGCATAGGTCGAAGGTCATCTACTGCGGCAGCCCGCTGTCGCGTTGCCCCAGCGCAACCTGCTGCGTCCTCGGAGGGGAAAAGGGGGCTGAAGTCCCTTCCTCTTTTCAATCAATCCCAGCATTGGTGGCAGCGATCAGATTGATTTGAACGACCTTTGCAGACACGACCGGCTTTCCATTGAGTTTGCCCTTTGCCCTCAGTTCGACACTTGCCTGGCCAACGAGCCATCACCCGTCGATCCCAAGGTGAGAGTGATCTGATCATTCCGGAGCATGGAGATGGTCGCCTTGAGGCCCTTCACTTGATCCGTGAAAGTCGGCCTCACTTCAAGTTGGCCATCGAAACCAAATCGTCGTTGGAGTTTGACTGGAATCTCAACCCGCTCATTCAACAGCAATTCCACCGGCTCATCAGTTGCTTCGATTTCAAAAGGCGCTGGGAACGCCTCCATTCGAATCGGTGAACTATACGTAGAAATCGTCAGATACTCCATGACTGAATTTGCGTTGCCGTCCTCCTTGATCTGTTCCACCACGACCAACGGACTCGTTCCATAGCCCAGTCGGTAAGAATGAACATCGATCCAATAGCGCTCGCCCTTCTTAGCATCGAACTCATAGGCATCTTGATCGAGTCTCGGGTAGAACATTCCCGAGATCACCACCGGCACATCAACCTTCTGAATGCCGGCCTCCCCGGAGATCGCTTCCATCTCGACAATAGAGTTAAATGCGCAAAGGCCGATTCGGCGTTGAAACCAGCTACCTTGTCTGTGCAAGACTGAATAGAGAAAGCTCATTCGCAGTGCGAAGCCGGGGAGTGAATGGCGCACGCCCATCAGCGAAACCGGCGCCTTTCCAAATTCAGGCACCTTGCTGGTCGACACCGCATGATCCAGCAACGCGCCAAAATCCGAGGCAACCCGGCTTTTGGTAGCCCGGAGAAGATTGCGTCCGAAGATATGAAATTCTTGCTCACCACCGGCAGGCGCGCTCAAGCGGGAGTACATAGTCGGCATGCGGAGATCGGTGCGCATTGAGAGACGATAGAAAAACGGCTCACCGCCTCGGTAGGTCAGATCGCTGACAATCACGAAGAGAGGGCCTGTGGTCAAGGCAGTATAATCAAGCGTCCAACCTTGCCGATCTTTCTGCAGCATCCGGCCATCCGCATCCAATAGCTGAATTACAGGATCCAGCTTCGAGTCGATAACCTCGCCGTAGCAAGAGACGACGACCCGCTGTCCCTGACAAGCAAAGAAGCGATAGTAGTTCTTCTGATTCGCTACCGCGCGCCCATTGACGACTGATCCTAGTCGCACGCACGGGCACCGCATCCTCCGCCTTGTAAGCCGGTGACGAATCGACAATCTCATCCCGCCTGTCGAGAGCGAAGAGTCGTGAGTTTGAGGTTCCGTCCTTACCTGTCCCCACACCTCGAAGAGTCCCTTCTCCATCGAAGATGACACCTTGATGACAGTATTGCTTTTCAACCGGATTGCCATCGCTATCGAGTTTTGACCTTGCTTGAATCTGCTCGTCTGAAAACGAAAGCAAAGTCGGCCCATCGAGATCGGATCCGGATATGGACACTTCAACCGTAGTGCCGATCTGCGCTCCCGCAGGAAACACCGTCCACAGGCGGGTCTGCGGAAACTGAGCGACCAGCGCGGTGCTGAAACCAAAGGCCAACAGAAGCACTCAGATAACTAATCGCGACCAAACCGGGGCCCTCATGTGCATTCTAACCCTCCTTAAAGCTAGGCGATCAAATCCCGAATCACATGACCGTGCACATCGGTCAGTCGCCGATCGATCCCATTATGCCGATAGGTCAATCTCTCGTGATCAATTCCCATGAGGTAAAGTATCGTTGCGTGGATATCGTACACCTGCGTTGGATTGTTGCGGTCGGCCGGTTGAAAGCCCCAAAAATCACTTTCCCCCACGGTTACCCCACCCTTGATGCCGCCGCCACACAGCCAATTACTGAAACAGAACGGATTGTGATCGCGACCCTTGCTTCCCTGCGCGCAGGGCATTCGACCAAACTCAGTGGCCCAAAGCACAAGCGTGTCTTCTAACATACCTCTCTGCGCCAAATCCTGAATCAAGGCCGACGCCCCAGTCGCCATTCCCAAGGCCAGCGGCCCATGGTCGCGTTTGATGTCCTCATGTGAATCCCAGTTGCGTCGTGGAAATCCATTGTCGTTGCCCGACCAAACTTGCACAAACCGAACTCCCCGTTCGAGGAGCCGCCGAGCAACCAAACATTTGCGGGAAAAATAGTCGGTCTCCTCGATCGGATTGATTTGAGGATCAAAGGTCTGCTTCCCATGATCCAAGCCATACATCCTTATGATACACTCCGGCTCCTGAGAAATATCCAACGCTTCCGGCGCGCTCAGCTGCATCTTCGCCGCCAGCTCATACGATCGAATCCGCGCACCTAATCGTCCGTCATCAATTCGGTTGGAAGCATGATGCTTCTCGTTGAGGCGCTTGAGCAGGGTAAATCCAGCAGCGTCGCTCTCATCGGTAATGTAGTCGCCATCGGTCGGATACAAATCAGCGATCGGATTTTCCCGGCCGGGAAAAATGGTGGTCCCTTGATGCTCGGCCGGCAAGAAAGCCGCACTCCAATTCTTCGGGCCATTGGAAGCAAATCCTCGATGGTCTGGCAGAACGACAAAGGTGGGCAAATCGTCATTCAGACTCCCCAAGGCATAGCTCACCCAAGCCCCCATCCCCGGAAAACCAGGCAATTGAAATCCAGTTGATTGAAGATAAGTGGCCTGGCTGTGGACACCCGTCTTTCCCGCCAAATTGTGGATAAAGGCCATCTGATCAACGCACTCCCCAAGCGGGGCCACAATCTCGCTCAAATGCTTCCCACACTGCCCGTAGGGTTGAAAGGCCCAGGGCGGCGCAAAGGTCTTTCCCGGACTGCTTTGGAACAGCTCAACCCTTTCACCAGGGTCCCACTTTTCTCCGTTGCGTTTGAACAGCTCGGGCTTGTAATCGAAGGTGTCCACATGACTAGCCGCGCCCGCCATGAAGAGCTGCACCACGCGCTTGGCCTTTGGTTTGAACCGCAGGTATCCTAACCCTCCGGCACCGGTCGCGAGCGGACTACTGGCCAGCGCTTGATCTCGACCAAGCAAGTAACTCAATGCCAGCCCACCAAAGCCTCCCCCCGACTTCCACAGGAACTTGCGTCGGCTCAAGAAAACCGGACGTTCTTTCGTTGCCCTTTTCATGCTCTGATCAATCGACGAACACAAACTCATTGAGGTTCAGCATCACCCGGCATGCATTCGCCGCTCCGTGTTGCTCCGCATACTCGACCAGCAGCTTCAGCTCATCCACAGCAGGGATTCTCGCCGTCACTCGATAAAACAAACGTTCGAGATCCTCACCCAACCCGCCGCCCTCGCTGCAGACCGAAGCTGCCATTTGCTCCGCCATTGTGGTCATAAAACGATTATTCAGGAGCGATAACGCCTGCAGCGGCGTCAGCGTTTCCGCACGTTTGCCCACCATCATCGACGGGTCGGCGCAATCAAGCGTCGTCATGAACGGCTGTTGCTGAGACCGCACGAGAAAGCGATAAACCGACCGGCGGTGGGACCGGACATCCATCGGATCGTGCAAGTGATATTGGTAGTGCGGCGAGTGCTCGGGTTTCTCGATCACAAAATCTTGAAACGAAGGACCGAACATTTCCGAATTCATGTGATTCGCCAGCAACAAAACGCTATCCCGAATGGACTCGGCATCCAATCGACGGCGATTCATCCGCCAGAAATAACGATTACCACCATCGATAGCCACCGCCTCGGAGCGGGCCGCAGAACTTTGCTGGTACGCTGCACTGCACACGATCAACCGATGCATCGCCTTGATCGACTGACCGTGATCCCTAAATTGCACGGCCAACCAATCCAGCAGATCCGGATGGGTGGGGCGCTGCCCCATTCGACCGAAATCGTTGGGAGAATCCACGATCCCCCGGCCAAAATGATGCTGCCACAGACGATTGACGATCGACCTCCAGGTTAAGGGGTTCTCACGATCCAGAATCCATTCCGCCAACGCAATCCTTCGTTCACTCTCATGGTGTTCTGGAGGCAGTTCAAAAAACCGCTCCCCACCTTCAAATAGATCAATTGCTCCAGGCCGAACCAACTCCCCGGGATTGGTCACATCCCCACGATGCAATACCCGGATTTCACGCGGCTTCCCGCCATTGGCACCGGTCCCCCGAAACGCACCGCGCCCCGTGTGCACCCGCCCGACATAGAGCTTCATTGGGGCCGGCAGGGCTGTGAGCGCTTGTCGTGCTGTTGCCAGCGCGCCCTCGGTTTCAACCATTTGGCCTCGCAGTTCCTTAGGCACGACTTCTCTCAGCAACACCTCACGATTTTCGCGGGCCGCAGCCAATTGCGCCGCTTGCTCTTCGCTGCTTCGTTTCACACCGGGAAAGATCCCGTCTACCAGATTATCCCTCCCCCACCGCTCGCCACTCTCAATGGAGTCCAAGGCGGTCACTTTCTTCGACCGGGCAACATTCTCACCGTTTTGATCCAGTACAATCACCTCAGCGAGCGCAAAGATGTAGTCGTCGTTTCTGGGAGCCAATTTCGTAGCTGTAATCCGAACAAATCGAATCGGCTTTCCGTTGAGGAGTATACACTGCCGGTTGTGTTTTGGATTCGTAACATCCTTGCCGGTATAGTCGGCCACGATGACAGCTGAATCTTTGAAGACATCGCGATCGGAAACCTCGATTCGGTACCGAACGGGAAATCCGAATCCCGCGCCAATCCCGTTGTAGTCGTCATACGCCGGGATGTACTCGATACGTTCTGCAACCACCACTGAACCAAGATCGACTTGAACCCATTTCTCAACGTCGTCCCTTTCCTCAATCTCGCTATGGTAACCAAATGCAGGATGGGCCTCGCTCGGCTTTTCCAATTGCTTGATCTCTTTCTCAATCTCCGCCAAGCGGTCGCCCCCCAATTCCCTCAATCGAGATTGTTGTTCCTTTTGCTGCGCCTCCAACAACTTGATCTGCTTGCTCAATTCAGACCGCGATCGACGCACCCGCGGATCCACATCAAACTCAGCGTCCGATCGATCCAGCGCAGCAAAAACGGCCTGTAAGCCGTAATACTGCCTCATATTGACCGGATCAAACTTATGATCGTGGCACCGAGCACATTGCACGGTCATACTGGTGAATGTGCTCATGGTCGTCATGACCATGTCAGCGCGATCCAAATTCCGAGCCACCTTGCCATCGATCTTGTCCTCAGAAACCTCGGCATGTCCGATCCAGTCCCAAGGACCCGCGGAGATGAAACCGGTTGCGGCCAGACCGTCCAAAGCCTCGGGATACAACGCATCCCCGGCCAGTTGTTCCCGCACAAAACGTGAGTATGGCCGGTCATCATTTAGCGCTCGAATGACATAGTCACGGTAAGGCCAGGCATTCGGACGCAGCTTGTCTTTGTCATAACCATGAGTCTCCCCGAAATGGACCAGATCCAACCAATGTCGCGCCCAGCGCTCGCCGTAATGCGGCGATGCCAGAAGTTCAGCGACGAGCCGTTCATAAGCCAACGGATTGGGATCAGCGACAAATCGTTCGATTTGTTCCGGACTCGGCGGGAGCCCCAACAAACCGTAGTACAAACGCCGAATCAACGTTCGACGATCCGCCTGGGGTGATGGCTCAAGTTGGTTGGCTCGGAGTCGATCAAGAACAAAAGCATCAACTGGATTTTTTGCCCACGAACGCCACTCGGGATGAACCTCCGGGACGGATGGATAGACCAGTGGACTTAGTGACCAAAACTGGGGAACCACCTGCTCCACGTTCTGCGCGAATCGGTCCGGCCACACTGCCCCTTGGTCGATCCACAATTTGATCGCGTTGATCTGCATCGCCGTCAATGCCTCCCCCCTCGGAGGCATGCGCTCATCCAGGCCCGATGCCATGATCCGCTTGACGATTTCACTGTTAGCGCTGTTCCCACCCAGCCAAATCGACCCTGAATCACCACCTTGGACAGCCGCAGCCCGAGAATCCAACCGCAAACCGCCCTTCTGTGATTTCTCACCGTGACATTGAAAACACCGATCAGCAAAGACCGGCAGCACTTCGTCGACAAAGAGATCTTCCTGAAAGGCTTCCTCCTGACCCACGGCCAACAGAGGAGGCAAAAGTGCTACCGCAAACCATTGTCGGAGACAAAAAAGCCACAAAACTTGAACTTTTGACCACTGTGCCATTCGACTCATCACTCTTGCCACCTAACTAGAAATCGATCCGGCATTTAGCGCCTAAAAAGGCAGTCGTTTGGAAACGCTAACAAATAGTGCCTTGTCCAAGCCACAAGTCAATTCATGCCTATCGCTTAGAAGAACTCGCCATCACCCAGCTTTGACTGCCCTCAGATACTCAGTCGTTCTTTCGTTGACCCGTCGACGCCACTCCTCCACAAACGCTCCTGGATCGTTGATGAAGGCTTGTTTGATCTCCGGTAGTCGCCAAGTTTCCGGCAGATGAGCCCACCCCCAACGAGCCACAAATCAAACGAATACCCATCCATGGCATATAAACGACCAGCTAGCGGATTGCGTGGCCACCGTGTTTAAGCAAAAGGAGTCCCTTCGATGCCAAAAAGATGATAGGCGGCCTCTGCTACATGGCGGACAGCAAAATGTGCGTTGGCGTTGACAAAGATCGACTCATAGCTCGCATCGGTCCCAAACCTCTATGAGGATGCGCTCAAAAGCACAAGGGGTGCGGCGCAATGGACTTCACCAAACGGCCGATGTTCGAATTTGCCTTCGCTTCCGGGACAGACATTTGCTCAGGTCTGACTTACTGGATACAACTCGTCCTGGACTACAATCCAAAGGCCGAGATGTTCGCCAAACGTCGGGCGGCACCAAGCAAACAAAGCGATAATACTAAACCAGCGAAACCGAAAGCGAAATGAGCACTTCAGGTAACCAAGTGACATCGGAAAACATCAATCACGGTTGGAATCATCGCTTTGCCCGAACAATCTATTGATTTCGGAATGATAAATTATGGGCCCGATCGGTAGCGGGCGATGCTTCACCTCGGGCGCGCGGATGAGGGGCGCGCTTGTGAATCTGTTGCCATATTCCAACTCCGGTCATTGGCGCTGTAGAACGGGGCGGAAGGGTTGTCGCTTGCGTTGCCGAGTCCTTGTCCGGCAAGGGCATTCTCCGTTTCCTGCCAGGGGCTGTTGAAAAGCAGGGCACCCTTCCGATTACCGATGAATAACCGCGCCTATCGCCCCGCTCCGGTTTTCGGCCCGCCGTCATCAATCACGCCCTCGCTTATGCGGAAGGGCTCGTCAACACGATTGAAGGCTAAGCCCTTGATAAAACGGGCTTGGGTCGCACCACCACTAGAGTAGCCGTCGGATGCTGCTTTTTATCGCTGAGGCGATCTGGAGATACAACAAGGGGATCGCCTTTGCTTGCTTGATGCGGAGGTCCCTCGCGTGAGCCGGATCAATCAGCTTTATTACGACGATTGCCTGACTGTTATGCAGGATAAATTGGGTCCGGGCAGCACGGACCTGATTTACCTCGACCCGCCCTTCAACTCGAATAGGGACTACAACGCTATCTATAAAGACGAGACCGGGCGTCCCTTGCCGGAACAGGTCGAGGCCTTTTGCGATCAATGGACGTTGGACGGTGAGCGGATTCGCGCCATACATCAGTTGCCGGTGCTCATGCGGAAATCCGGCATTGATAATGACACCGCAGAGTTTTGGCGGCTTTGGATGAAGTCCCTGCGCCGGACGGACCCGAGGTTGTTGGCTTATCTCTCTTATATGACGGAGCGGCTCCTGCCTATGCGCGGCATCCTCAAACCCACCGGGCATTTACCTGCATTGCGACCCGACTGCCAGCCATTATATCAAGGTGATGTTGCACGGCGTGTTCGGGCACAGGAATTTCAGGAATGAAATCGTGTGGGCGTATCGCACCGGCGGAGCGAGCAAACGGCATTGGCCGCGCAAGCACGATATACCACTGTTTTATATAAAATCCGGTTTGTATAAGCATCACCCTATTCAAGAACGAATCTTTTACCATAAGCCATTCTTCAGCGAACAGGTTGATGAACAAGGGCGCTATTTTGCAGATGTTTAAAATATATGGGATGATATAAAAGCCATTATCAATATATCTAAAGAACGCCTCGGCTATCCTACGCAGAAGCCCTTGCCGTTGCTGGAGAGGATCATCAAGGCGAGATCGAATGAAGGTGATGTGGTGTTCGACCCGTTCTGTGGGTGCGCCACTACCTTGGAGGCCGCGCATAGCTTGAAACGCCACCGGATCGGAAGCGACATCGCCATCCACGCCATCAAGCGCGTGGCTACGGCTCGTCTGCATGATCGGCTCGGATTGAAGGAAGGGGTTGACTTCGTTATTGATGGCGTGCCAAGCACGCTCGAAGGGGCCATTGATTTATGGAAGCGTGACCCGTATCACTTCCAGAAATGGGTGGTAGAGGAGGTGGACGGCTTCGTCACGACGAAGCGGGGCATTGACGGACGCATCTACTTCGGGCGGTCAAGGAAGAAACTGCGCTCGATGGTGTTGGAGGTGAAGGGCGGCGAGAATGTCAATATCAGCGTGGTGCGCTAGCTGCGAGGTGTCTTGGAACGTGAAGAGGCCGATATGGCCGGCCTGATCCTGATGCGCAATTTGAAGCCGCAGCAGAAAGCCGCCTTCAGCCGTGAGATGGCAATGGCCGGAGAGATGAAGGACAAACGCTGCCCCCGACTGCAACTGCTGAGTGTGCCGGACATTTTGGCAGGACGCCGCTTCACATTGCCGGAGGCGCCCGCCGCACGTGGGTCCAAGCAGGGGCAGCTGACACTCCCCACCGAAGGCTCTCCATGTCCATAATTTATCGTTGCGTTTTCAAATGGTACCGGTCAAGAGCGCGATCCCCACCATGGGATTGATGCGTAGTAGGGTGTCCTGGTTCCATCTCATGGCTGCGTAAGATAAATTAGTGCTGATTTAGCAGGCAGCAGGTAGAAATTCCTTGCGGTCAGAAGCTATGGCGTCGGCTGTCGCGCGAAAGAAAGGGAGTGAGGGTCGGGGGAGAAGTTTTTGATTTGAGGGTATTCCCTGCTCCCCATCGCTGCCGAGTGATCGAGGATGATATCCATAGCGATCTGATCCTCAAGAGCCCATCCGGTGGAATTAAAGATCATTCGGCGGCTTTGATGCCCGAATTCTTCGGATCGCTGAACAAGCTCCGAAAGTGCGGGACTGATTTGTTCGCGGTCGAGCGTTGGCATTCACCTTCCTTGATCGCTTGGTCCGAAATGTCGGGACAAATGAACAAGGATTTGACTAGCTCTGCAGAGGTTCCCTTCTTCCCGGGGAAATCAGAGCCGACCGCGTTGATGTGGATCCACGGCTTTGTTGCAAGGCTCGTGGATATAGGACCTTCACCGCCCCGACTGAGGCGATGACGCTGATGATGTCGGACTGTGGTGATGCCAATTCATCCATTAAAACGGTTTGGACCAATCCCAACTTGATATCCAATCCGACGACACGCTGCTCAAAGGACTTGATGACTGAGGGAGCGATGCCGCGGAGGAGGACCTGATCGATATCAAATACGTGGCTCAAGGCGTGAAGTTGGGTGACGGCTTGGGAGCCGCAGCCAATCAGGCCTAGGATTCTGCTATCGGGTCGCGCCATAAATACGACTGGCGACGGCGGAGTCCGCTCCCGTGCGTATCGCAGCAGTGACCAGGGCTCCGTCCATTATGGTGAGGAGTGTCCGTTATTAGTATCGTAGGCCGTCAAGGTTGAGAGAATCGAGGGCAGATTTTAGATGAGGGGATTGGTGGAGTGGTATTCCACCATTTTCAGAACAACTCTCCGTTGGCTGTGACACAAAAGCGGCATCCACTCCATCAGTCCGAGTTCGGGTTTTTGGTGATGAAACCCCGCTCGTAGAGAAATTTTTTTGGGCTCCTTTATCAAACCGTTTGATGGCCAGCGGGAAGCAAGTATTAACTAGCTCATGAATCTCTGTCGGCCATGGTTTAAAAAGGGAAGGTGACGTGGCGCGTGCAACTGGGCAATCGATGCGATACATGGAAGGTTCATGCGATTGATTCCGTGAGCATCGCAGGGCCGTCAAGGTCTCGGATGGTGGCCGTCCCTCTGCAAGAAGGGCCAAGCCAGAGGTATCCCGCTCGCTGAAGCAGAGTTCGACAGCCCCTAGGGAAGAGGGATCCCTTGGGGCCGACTGGCAGGAGAATGGGCGGGCAAGTGTTCCGGCAGCAAGACCCTTGAGCGTCGGGTGCAACCGAAAGCCGCCGAGGCGCTGCCCATCGGCCCTGTCCGCTGCTATGTCGTTTCAAAAGCCCGGGGCAATCCTGGATATCCCCGGGGGGAGAACCGAAGACATTCCTTGGCTGGATACCTGTGGGCGCAACAGTCGCCGGGATCCCTTTTTCCCTCCTCTCTCCAAATCACCGCTTTCCAAAAATTGAACTGCGTCCTATAATTTCAGGCTGAAGATTTCTAAATTGGGGCGGTCTCACTATTCAGCTACTTTTCTTCAATTTGATCGCCAAATTGGCAGATTGCAATCAGGCGATCCAATTGCCTCAAGTGGCTAGCTAAAAGGATCGCTTAGAGGAAAGATCGCGACAGGAGCGTGTTGGTGAAATTGTGTCTGGCGATACTCAGTTATTGTGATGCTGTGGGTCTATTACCGTAAACGGAGCGAGTTTAGCAGAGTATTCAGGCCCTTCCCGCAAGGGGAGGTGTTCCAATTGAGAGTCTAGCGGAAAGCCTTGAGAATTTTCTTTGGTGGATTTGGTGATTGAACGATGGACTGAAACCGCTTTCGCATTGTGGGAATCACTTTGGTTCGCTCCGTTGATTCCTGTTCGAAACAAAACTGGCGGAGAGGGTAGGAATCGCACAATGCAACGCCCGATTTCAGGACAGAATGAGAGTGACTCAGTTTAACGAGTAATCCAGCATACTCCCTTGCTGCTCCTTCACTGCTTGCACCTACCTCAGCTTCACTGGTAGTTCAGGGCCCGGGAGTTGGCCGAAGAAGGATTGATCTACTGTTATAGTGAACCCGGCGGAATGTTGAACTATTTGCTCCTAAAACAGCTTGAACTTGGTTCGACTGATCACGTCCAACCCAAAATTAAACCGATGGTGATGGCTTAATCGCACCATTGGATCCGTCCATGTTGCAGCCAGAAATGGGAACGACAATCCTTCTTTTGCTCGCTGGATGCAGACTAACGGTGCTGTCCTGGGGACACACGGTTTTCCATCGTGGGCGCTCATCGGGAAATAGGTTTAGTTGAACATTACGACCGTGCCCATAGGAACAGGTGAATGCTGCGTGTTTAAGTAGTCTTTCTGCTATAACCAAGTATGCCGCCCGCGGTTTCAGATAAGACGGTAATGGATCGTCGACCAATAGCGTTTGATATCGTGGCGAACAGATTGCCGTAATCCCAATACTTTGAGCTGTGTTGTGATTGATTTCATTGAGTACTCTTCTCCGCCAGTTCCACAAATCCGAGCAACAGTGAGGCGCTCCCTCTTTCAATGGCTCGTAAAGGTTTGGTTGTCCAGTCATCTTTCGGCTCTGGTATTATATAGTTCCATACTTGCCAAGTTGAAACCCAAGGAAGCGTAGTTATTATTGTTCTCCTCGCAATAGGGATGAAGTCTTGTTAGAAATTCATACATCGCTAGCGACGGAGCGAATATGTTAACGCTGATCACAGCAGGCTTCTATTCAGCAGCACCATGGATGGTATCCGTCCTTAACTTGGACTTCAACGCTTGAGGGTCGTCTCGTCGCATTCCGACTGCAGTGGTGTCTTTCATCGTGAAAAGACCACTATTCACCAAGTTTGATTTTCTTGGCTGTAAGCAATGAATGGTTTCACATGCTTTCTTAACTTGTCCCTTCGAGTTCAATTTCTGATCGGCAACTAGTCTTATCCCTACGTCGAAATACGGCAGCGTGTGATAAGTTGCCAGCCGGTTGGGTAGGAATCTGCCGTCGACAGTGTTCATACAGCCGAACACTACATTACATTAGGAAATCGAGCGAACAACCTCGGGATCCCACAGATTTATTGGAAGCTGGATCACCCGAGTTTCTAGTCCAATCCGACGAGTCGCATCGTCCATAAGTCGCCTTTGCGCCGATTGATTTTGAGAAATATCATCCATCGATGAGTCAAGTATCCGATTGACATTTCGCTGTTCCATGCTGTCATCGTCGATCAAGCCCAGTTCGCATACCGCTAAACACACAAGCTGCTCTATTGTCGGACTTCCGGTTCCGGAGTAGCCGACAACGGCGACGGGTAGCTGGCTCAACTGAGCGTAGGTTTCAGAGCCAAAGAATTGTCCAAGGGATGTTGTGAATTCGGGAATGGAGGCACGAGTGGCACATGCCAATATACCAAGTCGTCTCCGACAATATTGATAGAATTTAGCAGATCGAAGGTCTCCTCACCGACCAAATGTCGCCCGAACATTTCCCCATTTTGGGGCATGATCAAGCTGGCAATCGGCATATCGGAATCTATAGACGCTTGAATCATCGGCAACAGATGTTGGTCTACAGCAGCAACTGTGGAAAAGAATCTCTGTCTGCTTGGATGTCAGCGAATTTTCACGACAGTAAAATCATTGACTTCGGCTTGACTCAATACGGAGTCGATGGACTCAGGAGACTAGGTGAGTCGGGCACTAGTTCTTGCCGAGCTCACATATAAGGAACCGTCACAAGTTTATGGACTAACAGCCGATCTCGACGGTCTTCAACATTGTTCCACAGAGAGCTATCGCAGCGGCTTCCTTGCCATCGCCCGGATAGAGATAGGCACGAAGGACATCGTGTTGGTCAGCAGTTAGGCTCAGCAAGCATAGCTTGGTCATTCGGCAAGCTCCCGCTCCAATCAGTCTTCGACCAGGATAACATAGCTTTCCAAATTGTCCCCTTTGGGATTCCAAGGGTTTGCCATACTTCGGTGTCGCGACCATCGTTGATATCCCTTTCCGTCAATCTGCTGATGTACTTGGGTCGCACCAATTGGGATACCGTCTTTCCTCGTTAGGTGAGAAAAGAAGTAGACCATATTCAACTGACTCTCGGGGTATCCGAGACGAATTGCTACTGTTACGAGGTAATGATCGTATCCTTCTGGTGTTTCGAAAACATGAATCACGATCCACTAGAACTGTCGATGACTGTTTCCCACTTCCAACCAAATTCCATTAGGAATTGCTCGTCTATTGGGAGGGGATTGAATTCTTTGCGAGGCCTTATTCTTAGCCTTCCGTTTGGTTTCGAGGTAGGGCTTTAAATTTCTCCACGCCAAGAGAGTGCGGATATCAACCTTTTCGTCGAGTCCAATTTCTACGGGGTAATGTCCTGCGTTTTAACACGAAGCGTGTGATCGTCGGGAGGTGGCTGGTCCAGCCAGTTCAAAATTCGACCGCCGGTTACTGACGCAAGGCGAATCAACGACGAGTCGGTCGCCATTGACGCGAATGTG
This sequence comes from Limisphaerales bacterium, assembly GCA_024761205.1. Classification (GTDB taxonomy): domain Bacteria; phylum Verrucomicrobiota; class Verrucomicrobiia; order Limisphaerales; family AAA164-E04; genus UBA2970. The sequence continues at coordinate 161,696 of JAMASS010000005.1, read as the reverse complement.
GTATCCGCAGCAGTGTGGCGGTCGCTTACCAAAACGCGCGTATTCTTCAGGTCAGCAATCTCCTCGAAGATTTTCCTCAACGATTCCTGTGTATACTCTATTTTCGCAGTTCACTGATCGAATCAAGCTCTGTCTGTTAATTGCTTGATGGTCAACTTAGGCAAGTTCCTCAAACAAAACACAAGAAGAAGCAACTGACCCTACAAGCCGTCGAAAAGACAACGGAGATTTCAAATCCCCATCCCCAGTCACCTTGAGAATGGAGTAAGATCAAAAGACCTTCACCTCCTTTTTTGAACAAATTCGTTGAGTTCTACGGAGTCTCGTATAAGAAAGTGATGGTGCGCGGATACACGTCCCCTAAGAGGGCTATGGCCGAGAAAGGGGCGAAGACATCAGCCACTGCTATTTTCGATGGCGAAGAGATTTCCCATGAGGAAGGGTAGAAACTTCGTAAGTATCTCGCATTTCTTCGGTCCCGAAAATCAGGATTGCTTTAGTTTTGGGGCTATGTGTTGTTCTTCCGAAGCACTTACTTGATCGCATAGCAATCTTATGTCATCGGCCAAGGCAACGATGCTATTTGATCAACGGAAGGCGAACTTCGCGAAGAAGGTCGTTGCTGACCAGCCAGACGCGAAAGGTGAGAGTTCGCTTCCGGTAAGTTACGAAATCCCCGATTACTTAGTTGTGCTTCGCAAATGCCATGAACGGTCCCGGAAACCTCGGCGTCGGATTATCTACGAATAAAGGCGAATATAATCGACGCGGTGAGTGCAAAAGAAGCAAGGAGGGATTAATGGTAAAGTTCGCTCGTTTAGCTTCGGTGACTGAGAAGCCGAGGCTGATCGTTACCGAACCACCTTCTCGAATTCTTTGAGAACGAGTTTCCAACCTTAGGGCCCTTTCGTTGCATCTGTTCTCAGATTCCTCGCCTTAGTGCGAGGGCATGGCAATCAAACGCCTCAGCGAATCCCGAAATTTTCATGAGGAAGATAAAGTGCTTCGTCGATTGCACCTCGAACGCCTAGCGATATTAAAAAGGATCAGATTCTTCAGACGGAATCCAAAGAATGATGACAAGCTGAGCTCGCTCTCGGACGAAGATATTCTTGGATATGTGATTGTAAAAAATAAATTCTACTAGTCGGACATTAGCAGTTTCTTTAGTCGTGTATTTGAGTCGGTGATCTCCTGGCAGTGAAGAAAAATAATTATATCAAAGGAGCACAAACATGGAAATTCAAAATTGGCGATCTAAAATATTCTGTGATTAGCTATCTTTACACATACCAAAACAGTCAGACAGATTGTTGTGTGTACGTTGCCTTGCGAACCGCTGCCGCCCGCTTTCATCCCAAAAAACATAACCTATTCGGAGATGAATCGGGTTGTAGGAATCAGCCACCAAAACAGATTCGCTTGGGATAGACTGAAGCACCATGCAGATATTTTGGAAGCTACGGGAGCTAATTGGCATCGTCACGGAACTAGCAAATGGTCTCAAGGCTTTTGCTCCATCCTTTCAAAAATATATCTGCGGTAGCGTAGCGTGGACTCTAGATTTCCCGCAGTTGTGATTTTTAAGACAGAACATACTGCACACACCATTCCAATGTTCGGTCACACGCTGAACCGAGATACCTGGGTACCGTTTGCAAAATCATCATATTTTTCTGTTGGCGGCACACATCGTTTCTTGTACAGCGACTTGTGGGTCAGCATGTTTATTGGACATGATAACAATTTTGGATCAAACATCTGTATTCCTCGATACTATCTTAAGCATGGTCAAAAAGCGACTGTCTAATTCAGCAAACTCCTAATCTGCGTGAAGAACCGTTAGGAAAAGATTCATGCAAATGGTCGAAAAGCTCCTATTGACGAACCAGGCCATTCGCGGCTTTGAGCCTCAGGATGTCGAATACGTAATAGCCATGATTCCAAAATCAGAGTCCAACAATTTTGCTTTTTGTCGCTTCGCTTCTGCTGCCACATTCGGCCCATAGCAGCAATCCATGTTTGCCTCACTATTCTATGCTCGTGACCGATGAGGTATGTTCGAACTAATGCGAGGCTAACGGTCGGTAAATTCACTGCTTCATTTGAGAATCTCAAAATTGTTGCTTTTCAGCTTTGGCTTTGGAGCCCTTGGGCTTATTATCCCAGTTTGGAGGATCCCCGCCTAGCAAAGCGAAAGCCTGGAAGAGCTTTTCAAACTGAAAGAGCGAACAAATTTATAATTTAGACATAAATCCGAGCACTTATTAATTCCTCCCTTGCTTTATGGGGCATTACCGATTTTTGATGTTCAGGGTTTCTTGCTGTCCTGTGTCATTCTCATCGCGAGATCGAGCATGGAGGCAAGTATCATGTTTTCCTTTACAAGTCTTGTAGTTGTCGGACGAAAAAGTGCTTGAAAAATGAAGATGCCATTGGATTCATCGAGCTTGCCTTCTTTTGCTAAAGCAAGGCAGATCTCCATCATTACTGTTCTTTCACCAACTCGGTGGTTAGCGATTTTTCAAGTCTTTTAATTTTTTTGTCGCTACTTGTGACAACCTCATTTAGCCTCTCTGGAAGCTCATCTGCACTTTGATTAGGCTCGCAATCCTCGTTTTACTTTTATTAACGGAGGAACTTAGTTTCTTTATATCGTTTTTCAAATGTTTATCGGTTGTTGTATTGAGTTCAGTAGCGAGTAATTTGAGACCATTTTGAGTCGCCTGCGTGATGGGTTTTACTAGATTTTGAACTCGGCTGTGCAACTCAAGTGACAACTTTTTGCTCTTTCCGGCACGTTCCAAAAGATTTAAATATAAAACAAGGGGCTTAAGAATTTTTATGTCATGGGAGATTTCTGGTGGTTTACTCGTTTTCTTTGGACGGATTCGTCTTGGGACTGAATCATGATATCCTCGCATGGAGGAGGTATCGTTGGTTAATGGCATGGTAGCGCGTGTATTAGGGAAAATAGCTATTTAAACGGTGATTTTATATGGACCAAGATTGTTTTGAGCTAACGCAAATCTACAACATGTGAAACGCTGGCGCCGATATATTTTGCTAGAGGAAAATGTTTGGCTAAAAATTGATCCGCTCCCGTCGATAATTAGGTTTTTAATTGCGGAGTGTACTTAGAAAGAGCTTCAGCTCAGTATACGTCTCGAAATTGCTGAACCTTTCAAGAAAATTTTCGAAGGGTTGTTTTGGTGCTCAACTTGGTACATGGACACTTTTTATTCTATCCTCTGCGCCATAAAAAGTGTGTTCTGCTAACCGGTTATTTTTTGGAATGAGTCGCGGAGGTGGTTGAGTCAATTTTGATATTCCGAGTCCCTGTGGGTTGTCCCGGAAAGATGGCATACTCTATAATAGGAGGCCTATAGGAAACACTGGGGCACCCCTGAACCAGCACAGAGTGCATCTGCAGGGCTTTTGCAGCGCGCGAGTTGCGAGGCGTTCGGCGAAGGGTTTACTATTGACGAGGCGGACACGAAGGAGTGGCGTGGCTTGCAGGCGCCCGGGCATTGCCATGCCAGACTTTTGGGGCACCGCTAGCGTGCGGCAATTTTGCGCCTTGAGACTGAACGCCGGATACTTGGTTCAAAGGTTCCGTAGTCTCCGCAAGATTTGAAATACTGGTTGAAGTGATAAGTGAAGAGATCATGGGGGAGGACGCCTAAATAATGGCGGAGAAGGTAGGAATCGAACCCACCTTGGCCTGTGGAACAGACCAACAACGGTTTTGAAGACCGCGGAGGACACCAGCCACTCTTCACTCTCCAGCGATTCTAAGTCGGGGAATTATGCACGTTCAGACATGGATGGCAAGCTAAATTGATGGATTGCATGGGAGGGTGTTGTGGGCGGGTGAAAACCACCGTCCTCGTGAATCGTCAGTTTAGTTGTTGACCGATTGTGGATTGGGATTCGTTCGTGCAGACATTTCCCCCCTACCTTTAAGGGGGCTTATTTGTTTTGAGGGCTCAAAAAAGTTCCGGATTGATGTCTGTTTCTATTTATCGTTTGATGGAGATGAAAGGCATTCTGTCACACTCAGTCTATTAATCATCTCCATGTTGATTTAACTAGCGACGGCGGGGATGGCGTTGCGTCTGGTTTGAGTTAATAAAAGGCGGATCGCTTGGATTTTGATCGACTCGGTGGTCTTTCCAATGGCTGTGCGTAGGAATGTTACTTTTTTCCAATCGCTGCAATCGGACAATGACATAGTGCCGAATATGTGTGCTGAGTCGGTGGTATAAGTTATCTCCGCATTAATGTGTGCCGGATTACATCAGATAGAGGCCGTCTTTATGGCATCTGTGAGAATACGGCGAAGTTGCGGGATAGGGGGCTGCGCTATCGGTCTTTGTACAATGAAGTGAGTGACGGAATCATCTTGTCTGATGTTCATGGAGACCATTTGAAACCGAATCTTAGTACCATTGAGATGTGCGGGTATTTGGTTGATAAGTTTGCGCAGTTGAAGGTGGTGGTTGTGGAAGAGGATATTCGAGCGGAACCATTGAGTTTGAGCCGCTTCGGCAGGGAAAACCTATTGAAGACTCGTCGATTGAAGTGTGCGGATGGGACGATATCCCATGCCGTGATCACTTCTACCCTACTGCCGACGCAGCAGCTGGTCGCAGTGGTGCGCGATATACCCTGCGTTACGAATCCGAATTGGCGCTGCGGCAAATGAAGCGTATTTACGCATCGTGCTCAATGTTGTTTTTGACGCGGCTCTCACGGTGGATCGCGCGGACAATGTTTTGAAGTGCAACCAAATGGAGACTACCACGTTCGAGGACAGCGGCATTCAATTTTGGCCAGGAGTATTTTTACTCTTATATTAGGTTTGAAATCGGAGTGGGACGGCTTGGTGAGGCGGTTGCGCGATGGCGAACAACGGCACGGACTCACGGTGCGGGATATCACGGGCAGGGAGTTTCCGATGGGTTTGAGTTTTGTGCTCGTGGAGTTCAAGTCGGAAGAGCGAGTTGTCGTTATGGCGCGATCTGACGGGGCTGAAGGAGTTACAGGCCCAACTGATTCAAACCAAAAAGATAAGGTGCTTGGGATGTTGGCGGGAGGGGTGGCGCATGGGTTTCAATAACATGCTGATGGGTGCTTTTGGGTAGCTTCGAGATGAACTTTTGGAAGGACTGTGCAGGGTGTCGTCAAGCGAGATTGGAAGGCGGTCGATAGGTGCAAGCAATTGGTGCGGCAGATCTTGATGTTTAGCCGGAAGGAGAGTTTCAAATTGAAATTGATCAACTTAAATTCGGTTTTGAAGGAAGCCGTTGGTTTGTTGCGACCGGTGATTCTCACATCGATCCGTTTTGAGACTCAGATTGGTCCAGGTCTGCCGATGATTTTTGGCGATCACATGTTATTGCAGCAGGTTTTGCTCAATATGGCGACAAATGTATACCAGAGTTTATCACAAGGAGAACGGTCGGTTAATCTTAAGTTGCGCTGTGAGGACAATGGATAGGTTGACGAGGTCCGGCTGTGTCGATCGGGGCCGGGGCTGCATCAGGAACGGAATCCAGGACTTTGGCGAAGGGATTTCTGCGACCGTTCAGGTGCGGCATCTTCGATCCGTTTTTCACCGCAAAGAAGCCCGGTGAAGGCTCGGGCATGGGACTATCCGTTGCGCTCGGAATCATTGAGCAGCACGAGGGCGGTATCGAGATCGAGTCGACAGAGGGATTAGGAAGTCTGTTTACCGTTTATTTATCCGTTTGACCGGAGATCGATGCCGAACCAATCCATCCCGAAAGATTATTCACAGCAATGGACAGCGGGTTTTGTTGATTGACATCAAAGCTCGGTGCTTTTGATGGGAGAACGATTGCTGGATCGTATCGGATGTACTTGTGAAGCCTTTGATGATCCACGAGATGCGCTCCGTGCGTTTGAGAAAGACGTGAATCGTTTTGATGTTGTGATGACTAACTTGACCATGCCTTATATCAAGGTGGCTGGGAGTCAAGCGTGCGCGGAGCACGCGATTTGAATCGGAAGATTCCTATTATTTTGATGACTGGGAAGGTACTGTCGAAATTAGGACGGATGACTTGGCGGCGTATGGAATCAACTGCGTTTTAGCTATGCCCTTTAGTATTGCCGAGGTGAGCGAACGTTCGACGCGGTTTTTGAATGAAAGCCAGACCTGATGCTGGGGATGTTTCAAGGTTCAGGTGCCGAGTTCCAATTTCGGAGTTTAAGGTTCAAAGTTTCTCGTGAAGCGGCGGGCTTTGGATTGTCGGGGTGAGTTGAACATGGCAGCGTTATCGGGCATGAGCTATTTGCGGGAAGCCAGACGTGTCATCGATATTGAGATTGCTGGATTAGAAGCCGTTCGATCTCAGTTGAATGCCTCGTTTGAGCGAGCGGTCGACCTGGTGGTGAGGACGGTGGAATCGCGGGGCAAGGTGGTCGTGGCGGGAGTGGGAAAGTCGGGCAATATTGGCCGAAAGATTGCGGCGACGCTCACTAGTACGGGGACGACCAGCGTTTTTTTGGACAGTGTCGATGCGTTGCATGGTGATCTCGGGATTCTGAATGATGGCGATCTGGTCATCCTATTGAGTTACTCGGGAGAATCGGAGGAACTGCTGCAGCTGTTACTGGCAATCAAGCGTTTTGATGTTCGAGTGATCGCTTTCACGGGTAAGACGAAATCAACCATGGCCAGGGCGAGCGATATTGTTCTCAACGTGGCTGTGCCCGCAGAAGCTTGTCCGTTCAATCTGGCGCCCACAGCTAGTACGACGGCGACCCTGGCAATGGGTGACGCCTTGGCAATGGCTGTGCTTAAGGCGCGCGGCTTTGAAAAGGAGGATTTTGCGCGAAACCATCCTTCGGGATTGATCGGGAGGGCGCTGTTGCTCCGGGTTGGCGACATCATGAGATCTGGAGCGCGAAACCCCACGGTAAAGCAAATGGCGACTGTTAAGGATGCCTTGTTTGTCATGAGTGAAGCCAAGTCGGGCTGTGTAAGTGTCACCGATGGTCGCGGACGCCTTGTGGGAGTATTTACCGATGGCGATTTGCGGCGTCTGATGACCGACAGTGAAAAAAGCCTGCACCTTCGGCTCCGAGAGGTCATGACCCGTGATCCGATTCGCATTGAAGGCTCGGCCTTAGCAGTGGAGGCTCTGAGGCTGTTTGATACGAAGTCGATAGATGATCTGATTGTGGTGAATGCCAAGGGCGAACCGGTTGGGTTGGTGGATTCGCAGGACTTACCCAAGATGAAGCTGATGTAGGCATTGAGGCCGGATAGGGCAAGATTCTGTTGGGCTGGGAACATTTTATTCCTCCACGTCGGGTGAACGTTTGAATTTCCGTGCTCCTTCGTTTCGCTACCGATGAGGGCGACTTGAGGACTTTTGTAGAGTCTTTTTTCGCGTCAAGCAGTGGAGGGATGTCGTTTGACACGGATAATGGTGATTGCTAGTTTCTAAGAGAGATGTCAACAGAGCTTCAACAGGTCATCGAATTGACTTCAGCCGCAGCGGCTGAGGTGAAGTCCATGCAAGCCAACAAGCCGGAAGACGCGGGTAAACCGCTCCGGGTTTTTGTTGAGAAGGGTGGTTGTTCGGGAATGCAATACAGCATGGTGTTCGATGAAGTCCGGGAGGGTGATTCCGTAGTGGAATATGATGGAGTGAAGGCGGTGGTTGACGGTTTTAGCCTCAATTACCTTCGAGGGGCCGTGGTGGATTTTTCGGATGATCTCTCGGGTGGCGGCTTCAAGATCAAGAATCCGAATGCGGCGCAGACCTGCGGTTGTGGTCGGTCTTTTGAATCACAGGGCAAGTCCTGAAATTCTTGCGGAACTTAACGCTGACAAAAGGCGAGGCAGTCTCTGCCCGCCGCTGCGGAGTAAGTTGATAAAGGTTCGAGGTTTTTGACGCGCGTTGATGTTCTCGCCCCACCTCAAGTGCTCACGGGCTTGTTTTTTTCAAAGAGATTTTCCGGTGAAATCTGTGGCAAATGCCGGACCCGGGTGCCTAGGGAAGCTCTGAACAAACGCATCCGCAGGGCTTGCAGCGCGCGGCTCACAGGCACCCGGACGCTGCAAGCCAGACTTTTTGAGGCGCCGCCAGCGCGCCGCCAATTTTGCACCTTGAACCTGAACACCGGATACTGGTTCAGAGGTTCCCTAGGTTGTGTGTAGTCAGCTCGGGAATGAAGTAATCGAAGATGAATCGTCGTTGCTTGATCGTGTTAGTCTGGATGGTCCGCTGTTGCTGTTGTGCGGAGCTGATTTTTGAAATTCGGAATATCTTCCCCTCGGGGATAAACATGCGCATTCCAGTAGCATCGTGGAGTGTCCGGGTGGCAGTTTGCTCGCCTTGCTGGTTTTATGGGAACGGTGAACATCGAGCGGCCGATGTGGTGGTACAAGGAGCCCGACTGAGCGTTGGAAGTAAGCAATGGAGCACGGTATTTCTGATGGCCGATACGCCGGGATTCCCGGATTGCAACCCGGTTCTCTTTGTCGATCGTCGGGAGCGATTGTGGTTGTTCTGGGTTACTGTGTTGGCTGAGCGATGGGAATGTAGTCAACTCAAGTATCGACGAGCCAAACAGGCCGATGGTAGCGGTAGGCCCGTGCTGGACTTGGCAGGACATGACCCAACTCAAGCCGGGAAAATCATTTCCTAAAAAGCTGGCGCAGGGATTCAAGCAGCTTGGGTATGACCAGGACATGTGGGCGGAGTATGCAAAACTCTATGATCGTTTGTTGGTTGAGGCTGCACAGTATCCGTATAGACGTCAGACCGGCTGGATGACGCGAATCCATCCGTTAACCCTTCCCAGCGGTCGCATCCTGGTGCCACTCTATTCCGACGGTTTTAACATGTCGTTGGCTGGGATTTCAGATGACGAGGTCTTGGAATATTAAGCGAGGCTAGAACCAGCAACGAGGAAGGCAAGCGATTTGGTTATCCGTCTGTGATTCAAAAATGGGACGGGATGATTCATTTAACTTACAGGTATTCGTCGCCATCGGGTCGAGGTATTCAGTATTGTGCCATCTGGTTGGTAGGAACACTGACGGGTATTGCCGCACCTGTCTGTTTAACCCCATCACGGACAAGGTTTGCCAGGTGGATCACCACGGGGGCCGTCCATGCGCTTTATACGGCCCGAACATATCCTCTTGAATACTAGAATCGAACCGCATTTGTTACCGGACCAACCGGGAAATTAATTGACGCCTTTCAGCTGCGGCGTGCTGGAGCCGGGTTTCGTTTGTCGAATACGAGCAACTTTCTGACACCGGATGGGCACATCTGGTTTATCGATTGGCAAATTATATCGTGCAGCACAACCCAACGTCTACGTGACGGGTCTGCGCGATAAAGAGGATGGACGAGTTTATCGTGTGATCTATCGCGGTAAAGCGTGGTCTCGTTCTTTTGACTACACAACGCGACGACGGACGTCATCGTCGGGGCGTTGACTCGCTCGTTGAGTGGTGTCTGGCGCAATGCCCTGATGGTGCTCCCAAAAGTCAGGCGGACACGGCGTCGATTTTGCAAGCCAATCTCTTAGAGTATCGGAATGCGCAGATGTGGTTGGCTGCTTTGTTAGCGTTCGCCGCTTCACCGCCGATATTGCCGTGGTTCGGGCGATTGCGAGTTTTTAAGGGACAGTCGAAATGCATCTGATCATTGGTTGCGGGAAGCAGCATTCATGGCGATTGCTGAGCGTGATTGGTCAAGGTGGCGTGCGGAAATCCCAATCGTGAGGCGATCTTTCAGCAGCGCCGCACGGCCTTAGCTTTTCAGGGGACTAGCAAACGAGGTCGGGATCTCTATATTTTGCTTTGCGCTCAGTGCCATAAATTGAGTGGTGAAGGTGGGGCCGTGGGATCCAAACTAACAGGCATTGTTTCACGACCTCCGGAGGAAATCTTGATTGAGATCGTCGATCCGAATCGTTCGTTGGAGGCCAATTATCGTGGGTGAATCTTGAAAACCAAGGATGGCCGCACGCTGACCGGTGGACTGGAGAGTGAGGATCAGGTAAGTGTCCAACTGTTGGATGTTTCCGGGCAGCGGCATGCCGTGGATCCGTCGTGAGATTGCCAGCCTCAAGACGGGAGGTCTCTCAATGATAGCGGTTGGATTGGTGGACGAATTATCGGATGAGAATGTTACAGCGCTATTGGCGTTCCTTGGAACGTCGAAAGTGGAATACTAAAAAGACGCCGCTAGAAGTTGTTGATTCGGGGAATGAAAGCTTGGCTCAGAAGATCCATTGATAATGTTATAGAGCCTCCGATGATTTAAGAACGATGATTGATGAGGCGACGCCGAGAGCGATTGATTCAGTGCTCTACAGATTGAGGTCGGTAAGTTCATGAGGGAAACGCTTGATGCGGCTTACCAAATTTTCAGAGCTCGCGCCAAGGAATTGCATAAGCCTGTTTTGAGGGAGAATCCTTTCTTTCGTTCAGAGCCTTTGAAACAATTCCTGACAATAATAGAGAAAGCAGCTGATATGATTCCTTTCAACCAATCAAGCGCTTTCAGGACTGAAATCAGTGATCGAATTTTGAATGATGTTCCGACTCGCCGAGTGAAGAAGTCTTTTATGGTAGTAACTAGAGCTCTATAGATTCTATAAATGAAGAGGTTGAGAGTCTTCCGGCACCAAACCTTTAAGGCTGAGCTAACCAGAACCGACAATTTTTACTGCCAAAACATTACTTAGTTTTAGATCAAAGGAATTGGAGAGCTTTTGGCAGACCCAAATCAAAGAGAAGCCAATACCGCTGGAATTATTGATGAAGCGCTCTCTGATGTTGACCAATTTTTCGGTTTAAAGGGATGTTGATTTGATTCTTTGGACCGTGAGCTTGCCACTGAGTTACTCCCGAAGAAGTTTCGAGATGCTTTAGTTCGCATCTTGAACCTAGGATTTGATTGACAGCATGTTCCAACAGAGCACCTTATGGGATTGTTTGCCTAAGGAAAGCTAATGAAAAACGGCATCGCTAATCTCAGAATGGTTTGCGCCGTAGGCGTATTCGTCATCATCGCTTTTTGGAGTTGTGTGCCCGAGAATCCTCAACGGGAGACCGAAGCGCTCCCTCTCACGCCGAAGGCAACGACTTTTGAACCCATTGAGCCGCCGAAAGCGCCCGCTCGCATTCGTCCTACCCGGCAAACTCGGTCCGTGAGGGTCCTTCGTTGCATTGATGGCGACACTATTGACACGGAAATCGGCAGAGTCCGCTTCTACGGCGTGGACGCTCCGGAGAGAGATGAAGCCTGTTACCTGGAAGCGAGACGGCGAACGTGGCAGTTGGTCGGACGTCGAGTGACTCTCGAAGTTTCGGAGCGACGCAGGGATTCTCACGGGCGTTTGCTTGCTTACGTCTTCACGCAGGATGGGCGGAGTGTGGATCAAATCCTTGCGGAGGAGGGGCTTGCCGAGGCTTGGCGCAGAGATGGCCATCATCGAGCCGCGCTCATCCGCGCCGAGAACTGGGCGAAGAATGAGGGCGCCGGTTGTTTGTGGGAGTGGTAATCTTCCTTGAGGCGAACGTGTGCGGAGGGGTGAGGGAAGGTGGGATTGCTTAAGGGGGCTTCCAAAGTTGCTCGCCGGTATGTGGATGCCCAGGCAAAGTGTGAACCATGTGTGCATGCCTTCGGGCAGTTCTTGACGTTGGCGGTCGAGGTAGAGTCCCGCCTTGGGTTTTTCGTTTTCCTTGGTGCTGGCGCCCGTGGTAATGAAGATACCATTGGCCTTAAACAACCGGGTTATACCAGCCCCAGCCGGGAATATCAGCCTCCCATACCACGTTCTCGGTCTGACTTCAGGAATCCGGGAGGTGGGGACCAGATTGAATGATTGGTGGGGGTGCTGGCAATAAGGAAAAGGTGAAGGGTCTGTCTTGGCTTTGGCTGAGTGCATCGGTTTTTTGACAGGATTTACAGGTGTGTCCTTATTATGAGGATCCTGTTCATTCTGTCTGGATTCTCAGGTGAATGTGGAGGGTGTTAAGGTAGTTCGGAGTTTGTTCCGCAGAGGTGACAGGGATGCGAAATATGATTGTCTGCGGCGGGAAGGGGGCATACAATTAGAGTTGTTCACCAAATAATCCTGGCAAGAGCATTGTATGAAGCAACAGAATCGACGTACCTTCTTAAAATCAACGGCACTTACCACCGGTGCCTTGGCACTTCCTACCTTTTCGATTACCCGATCGGGGTTGGCGGCACATCACAAAGTCAACGTGGCGGTCGTCGGTGCCGGCGGCATGGGGAGGTATGCGGTTAAGGTGGGGGCCACCGAGAATTTGGTGGCGCTGTGTGATGTCGATGACGTTCGCGCGGCTCAGGCTTTCAAGGAGAATCCCAAAGTGCGCCGCTTCAAAGATTTCCGCGTGATGCTCGACAAAATGTGGAAGGAGATCAACGCGGTCGCTATTTCAACGCCGGATCACACGCATTTTGCGGCGGCGATGGACGCCATGGAGCGGGGGAAGCATGTCTTTGTGCAGAAGCCGTTGGCGCATAATATTTGGCAATTGCGGACTCTGAGGAAGGCAGCCAAGCATTACAATGTAATCACCCAAATGGGCAACCAAGGTCATACTTTTGACGGAATGCGCCGAATCAAGGAATGGGTGGGTGCGGGAGTAATTGGCGATGTCCGCGAGGTGATTACCTGGACTAATCGGCCCAACGCTCCGTGGTTCGTGCCGCCGGCGAGTTTTCCACCCGCGACGAGCAAGCCGCCGAAGACGTTGGATTGGGACCTCTGGCAAGGCCCGGTTGCCGAGCGCGAGTACAGTGCGGAATATGTGCCCACGAAATGGCGGGGGTGGTGGGATTATGGTTGTGGCGCACTCGGCGATATTGGCTGCCACACCTTTGATGCTCCGTTTGCTGTGTTGGACCTGGGTTCGCCAACCAAAGTTGAAGTCGTTCGGCAACGACCGCCCGGCGAGGGCTTTATCCCGATGGGGGCGGTGGTGACCTATCATTTCCCAGCTCGTGGCCAAAAGCCTCCGGTGACGCTGAAATGGTATGAGGCAGGCTTTGATGTGCCGAAACCGAGGCGATGGGATCCGGCGGACGAATTGCCGAGTGACGGTGGCATGTACATGGAAGGCACGAAGGAGACCTTATATCACGAGGGTATGCGTCCGACTGAACCAGTGCTGACGCCGAGCGCTCGTTTCGCGGAGCGGAAAGCGGAACTTGACCGGATTGAAAGGTTGCCCGAAGTGGGGGGCGGGCCGATTGAGGAGTGGCTCCAAGCGATCAAAGGAGACGGGCCCATGCCGTTGTCTAATTTTGACTATGCCGTGCCGTTGACGCAGATGGTGCTTTTGGGCGCGATTGTAGAGCGCACGGGACGGACGATCGAATGGGACCCCGAAAACATGCGCATCAAGGGACAACCGGATTTGGATCCGCTAATCAACGAACCGGTTCGGGATGGCTGGCAGTATGGCGTGACCTTATGATCACTTGTTGCGGCTGCGTCGGGCACTCCCGCTGCGAGGTGCCGCTCTAGGGCCGCCTCTTTGCGGCATCCGATTAGGACGAGAAGCCGATTGCCGTTTTCGAGAAAGTCTTTGAAGGTTTCAACTACGAAGAGCTTGCCATCGACATGGCAACCATCTGTTGTGCTGGGCCGGAATCGACCATTCACTCCGGTGGCCATATCGAGTCCGAATTGGCACGGGATGTAGTGTCGAAAAGGTCGGCGGCCTTGCGGCAATGGGGGAAGCGCATCGTCATCACCGCAACGCACATTCGCAAAATAGACGAACCCATAGCGAGTCTCTGCTTCGGCTTTTTAAGGCCGAAGGGATTACACACTATCGGATGGGCCATTACTACCTGTATCCGAAATGTCCGATGAAAAACAAGCCGCCGGGTACCGTGCCCAATGCTTGGATTTGGCGACTATGAACTGAGCTTATGGATTCAGGGTTTGTACCAGAACCATTTCGGCTCACGATTCCTAAGAGCGGTGGAGGGGCGCTGCTTTTATGCTGGATGGGATTGATCCCGATCACTTGGGCGGTGGCCTTTGATTTGCGGCATGCACGGGCGAATAGTGATACTTCTTGGAAGACGATAGCGAACGTGTTGAAGCTGTACATCTGTTCGATTTACCTCAAGGATGGCCGGAGAGAATCTACCCTCGGAAGATGTTCCGGTCGATCACGGCTTTGTGACGGACGAAGTGTTTGCATATGGAACACATGTAGTATCGGGTATTTGAGGAGCATGAGATTCCGTAGGCAATTGAGGCTCATTGGAAGGATATTGCGGCGATCCCAAACTGATTAGCGAATTAGGACGGGTAGGTTATAGCGCACGTTTACATCCGCGCCGTCATTCCAAAACCCAGCGAGTTAGTATGGAGAAAGATACGAGACTTCAATGTGGGAGGCGAATTCCGAATGCGCGCCAGATCAGCACGGCGAATTGACTGCCTTGGTGCGTGAAGGTGTTTTTGAAAGGGGATTGAAGACGCTCGAGGAAGCGTTTGCTTAGACAGCTATTTGATTTTTCGAAAAGGAAATCCTCGTAATGAGGAACACCGGTTTGGAGGTGGTGGAGGTCATCCTGTTGAGGCGGTTTGCGGGCACGTAGGCGTCGAGCGTTTTCGTTGCCTTTCGGTCATAGCGTTCGGCCTGGCCGACGATGAAGGAAAGATTCGTGCCTTGTGCGTGCCAATCGGCAGGAATGGTCAGAGGTCAACCCCTGGAGTCGATAAATCGAAGTGTCCGGCATCAAGGCATTGTTCTAACTCGTCGATAAACGCAAAGACCAGCGACGTCCTACGGATTTTGCGATTACTTGACGAATCGGCTGTCTTTGAAATCCGGCCACTCTGTCCCGTTCATCCATGAGTTGATCACGACGCTGTGGAATCTTCGGATGACTCTCGACTTTCGAATTGTCAGCGGGGCACTTGTAGATGCTAGGTGAAAAGGATGCCTTCTCGGATTTTTTCATTTGCATGATCATTTTTCGCGTTACCCAGAATCTACGAGGGCTCGCAGTGTCGTTTCGTTTTCGGGGCCCCATTTATCAGGTGGCATCATGTCTCCGTGACCGTTGGTGTACATGGTCCACACCCCAGCTGCGTTGCTTTTGGTTGGACAGGCTCTTGATGATGGTTGCCTTGCTCAGGCGGGCAATAGCATGTGCCGGCAGGATGGCGATGACCACCAGGTGTTCGATGAGGGTGGAATCATTCTGTCGGCTTAGAAGAAAGGCTGCTGGCATAGCGGTATCATTGCTAACGACGAGACATCTTTGCTGTCAAACTTTTCGCGGAGAGTGCTTGTATGCGTCATCGGTGTCCTTGATATGAACGGGGGAGAGAGGTGAAGGATCACCGCTCTCTACGATGCTATCGCAAGCTCAATGACCTCCGCATGTTGCCGCCAGGTTTTAGAGTGCGGCGATTCTTCGCTGCTTTGGATTTCCTTCGGTCAAGGATGGCACCAAGTGTGACTACAACGCTGAGGGATCAGCGAAGGCGACGTAGAGAATCAGAACGACGACGCCTAACCCGATGCCGAGCGGTTTGGCGAATTTCCACGGCGTGAGATCGACGTTGCCCGAATGTTCGTGAACCCGAGGGGTCTTGAGAGGGGCGGCGATACGGATAGCAGTCATCAGCATAATGAGTCCGAAAAACACGGCCCCTAAGAAGTGAAATTCATGCATCTTATCCACGATCTTCGACAGTGATGGTATGAAGTATCCCAGGGCGATCGAAACGAAACCCAACACCAACGCAATGTTGGCGGCGAATGCGGGAACTCGTTTGGTGAACATGCCCATAAGCATGACCGAGAAGATGGGGATGAAGTAGAGGCCGTTCATTTTTTGGAGGTAATCAAAAATACTTTTTTGCTCGGCCAGAAATGGTGCCATCATCATTGCAAGAATGGCAATGAGCGCCCCACAGATTTTGCCGGTTGCGATAGTTTTCTTTTCATCGCCATTGCTAAACCGACCGAATACGCCCAAGCTGAAAAGAGTCGCGGTGCTATTCAGAGCGGAATTGAATGAACTCAGAATCGCTCCGGCGATTACTGCGGCAAAGAAACCAGCAAGAGGCGCTGGCAAAACGTTTCGCACTAGAGTTCCGTAGGCCTGATCAGCAGCAGTAACCTCACCCGATTCTGCGTAAAGATGGAAGGCAATGATACCGGGCATCACCAAAATGATTGGCGCGAGAACTTTGAAGATTCCTGCGATCAAAACACCTTTCTGACCTTCCTTTAGACTCTTGGCCCCAAAAGTCCGCTGAATGATTTGTTGGTTTGTGGTCCAGTAGAACAGATTGATCAGTAGCACTCCGGTGAACAAAGTCGAAAAAGGAATTGAAGACTTTGGTCCACCAAGCGAATTGAACTTCTCAGGATGGGCGGATTTCATTTCTTGAAACGCGGCAAGAACCCCTCCTTCGTTAACGGCGTTGAGTCCAAACCATGTGATCATGAGACCCCCAACCAAAAGACCAAAACCATTGATCGTATCAGAGACAGCTACAGTCCGGAGACCGCCGAAGATGGCATAGATAGAACCGACGATTCCGATAAACCACACCGTGATCCATAGAATTGTAGTGTCGCTCCGTATTCCAGTGATGTCTTTCAAATCGAGTATTCCGGCCAGTCCGGTGGCCCCAGTATAAAGGACGGTCGGCAGCAGAATACCGGTATACGCGATAATGAAGATAACGCTAGTAATAGTCCGCGTTGTGCTGTCGAAGCGCTTCTCCAAGAACTGTGGAACCGTAGCAATACCGCTTTTGAGATACCGAGGGAGGAAGAACAGAGCGAGAAACACGAGTGACAAACCTGCAATGACTTCCCATGCCATCACGGCGATCCCGTCAGTATAGGCCGAGCCATTGAGGCCAACCAATTGTTCCGTAGAGAGATTTGTCAGGAGAAGAGAGCCGGCGATGAAGCCTCCAGTAAGCGTTCGTCCGGCGAGAAAATATCCGGCAAACGTTCCATGGTCGTCACCTCGAGTTAGAAACCACGTGATGACACCGACCAGAGCCGTAAAGAAGGCAAATGTGATGATGGTTAGCATAGGCAACACCGGGCAGCCTAGAGGATTTCTAGGGCGAAGGAAAGAGGATTGTCAGAGCCAAGCAGAGGTGGAGCGGCTAGAACCGGCGGCACAGCTCATGTCCTCATTTTACTGGGCCGGCGCTAGTTCTGACCTCTCGGGCAATTCCATTAAGCCACGGATTGGATTCGAGCAAACGGCGGCAAAACCGATGAAACTGAAACATTTCTGTTCAATCTAGTCGCGATTCTCAAGCCGCACTCTGCCTTTCTACTTTAGACTAATATCATTAGCCCATTCTACATTCTTCACTCCCCCCAAGTGAATCAGTCCCGTAACGAAATCTGAAGACTTGCCACGTTCAATGGCTGAAAAAAGAACACACAACATAGACCGTTTTCTTCAACTGGTAGTTGAAGTGATGATGGAAACGACGCTTTTTAGCGGTAAGGCGTTTAGCATAGAAATGGTTATTTCCACTCTGATGATTTCGTCGCCGATGAGCTCGGCGGTAGATGTTTGTGATTGTTCTTGGATCAATCCAGAAAATTACGATGCTACAGCGACGATGCATTATGTGGCTATCAATTAATTATATTTTGATGGATGCAGAGCGGATTGTGTTTGTACAAGAACACTGAACGAACTCCAAGATTAGTATGGAGATCGGCTTTTTGATGCTTGGCTAGTTGGTATCTCAGGGGCACCTCCAGGAGTTCAGACTGAAGAGCAGGTAACCAACTTTGCTCCGGTCTGCCCAAATGCAGAGTCGTTACGATGTCTGACAGGACATTCATAATAATGGCTAGCGAACGATACGAAGAGTATATTGATGATGGCTAAGGGGGAAGTTACCTTCCTTCATTGAGTACGCGTGTTGGTGGGTAGTCGGAGGATTAGCTTCTGAAGGCTCATGAAGAAAATCTTACTGGCTTTTCCTGGCGTGAGGGGTGTTGATGTTAATCGGCCTTCAATGGTTTTTAGCATACGGCGCCACCTGGCAAGAACACAGAGGCGCACTCTGGCGTGCCACCATCGAGAGGACTGCAAGAAGGTGATGGGGAACCGTCCAAATCTACGTAGGGTGAGCAAGACCTGACGAGCACCGTCGCATCAAGTCATTCCTGGCCGAGGTGCGCTGGGCAACCGCTTCCGTGAAAG
This sequence comes from Limisphaerales bacterium, assembly GCA_024761205.1. Classification (GTDB taxonomy): domain Bacteria; phylum Verrucomicrobiota; class Verrucomicrobiia; order Limisphaerales; family AAA164-E04; genus UBA2970. The sequence goes on along the minus strand of JAMASS010000005.1, from coordinate 143,433 downwards.
CTTCGAATGCTGGAGAAAAGCAGTGGGTTGGACGCCAGCTCTCAGGCTTGGATCACCCACTCGCTCGCTTCTTCTGAAGAAGCGAGCGATCAACTCGGCATTAGACTTATATGCGTTAGCATATGATGAAGGTAGTCCTGAGTATGTAAGGCTACAGAAGAGAAATCGTGAAATGCTGGATCTTAGTCGCAAGGCGCCTGCATACGCTCAGGCGTTTAGAGATGATAAATGGTGGAGTTTGGCAACGCCCTCTGAGAGAGAATTGTTCAGCACGCATAATAAAATTGAAAAGACGCTGAGAGAGCTAGGCAGGTCGATTGATCGGCAGACCGCAGCTCGCCAACTCCGATTTAGAGAGAGCCCCTTGGTGCAGCCCGGGAGCCCAGATTTCAAAAGTGCCCCATTCAAGACGGCGGAAGTAGCGGAATGGTGATAAAAGATAAGAGCGATGCGCGGCTTTTTATTTATAGTATCCGGATCTAATGGGGATACATGCCTAATGCAGAGAGGATCCAGCTAATCGTAGACTACCTGGAAGTTCAAGTGCTAGAGTCGCAGCGTCAGATGGCTCAAGCCGAACCTGAATTTAAAGATACTTAGTGGTGGATGACTTATCTGCAATGGGTAGAAGAGACGGCATCAATGTTGCATGTTTCTCTCGACCCAAATGACTTGGAGTGGTTGGATTGATAGTGTCCAGTCTCGTATAAGGAGTGGGTTGATCACAGTAAATGAACGTGTTTTGGAACAATAGCATTTTGCTGCAAACGTTACCTGGGCCGGTAGTTTCGTTGGTTGTGGGTGGTTTTAGACCGAAGAATTTGAAATCGAGAGAGGAAGCGTTTCTCAAGGTCTTGAGATTTGTAGTTTGATGTGGCGATGGCCTGCAAAACCGATTGCTTGACTTAATGACATTGACTCCAGCTCCCAAGCCTAATCAATGTTAGGGGACCTCTGAACCACTATCCGGCGTTCAGGCTCAGGGCGCAAAATTGCCGGCGTACTGGCAGCGCCTCAGGCAAAAGCCTGGGTCGTAGGTGCCCGGACCTGCAAGCCCCGCCGCTGTTGTGCTCTGTGTTTGTTCAGTGGTTCCTTAGTAGTCGTTGCCTTGGTCCGAAGCTCTTGGCACGAGACAGCTTATTTTCGTAACTATGCTCATAAATTCGTCGTAATCTCTGAAGACTGGGAAGTTAGTGGGTCGTTGCAACTAGATTGGATAGTGGGTAGTAGAGTTCTGTCATGGCGTTGGTGAGTTTTCTTTTGGACTGTTCCAGCGGAAACAAGCTTGAAACGATTCTTTTGGATCGTTGCGACGTTTTTTGGAGTGAAAGTAGATGGGACGATCCCGTTACGATATATTTCCTTCAATGAGGGATATTAGGGAGATGCCATCAAGGGGATAATCGGGGAACGGCATGCCGAGAACATCAGGGATTGTTGGTACGTAAGCGCTTGGTCACACACGGAATATCCGTGATGATACGAGGTGTCTTAAGTCTCTCCGGCCAAACGAGAATTGCTGGCACATGTACGTCGCCTTCGTACAGGCTGCGATTGCGGCTTCGAAACGGACCCACTGTGCCGGTGCCCGTTACGGTTGATTTGACGAAGTATGCCGGTCAGCATATCACCATCAGCGTTGAGAATGCGGCGAACGACTGGGCGTGGGAGTTTGGCTATTGGGCACGTTTGGAATTTAAGACCGAGGGAGGAGGGTTGTGAGACAGTCCCGGAGGATCGGGGTGCCGGTCGAGGTCTGTTGGGATGTACTGTGAATGAGTGAAGTCAAAAGTGGTGAGTGGAGCAAGGCTCCGGTGAAGCGCAAGGCATCCTATCAATGGTGTCTATCCTCTGTGGCCTAGCGAAGGAGGACGGCTCGAGAGAGACTCTCGCCACACCATCTTGCAATCGGAATTCACTATATTGAATCGCATCCAATATGACTGGGACTTTATTCTTAGATTCAGTGGCATCAGGGACTGAAGTTCCTGCCACTCTTTCTGCCTTCGTCATTCGCTGATCTTGTGCTTTTACTTTTCTCGCTGGCGGCGTAGGCTTGGCCCACCGTTCCTGAGATTCTGAATGTAGTGTGCTTATGAAAAAAGAACCGGAAAAAAAAACGCGGCGCGAATTTATCAAAACAGCGTCCAAGGTAACCGCCGCGACGGCGGTATCAATCGCCACACACGCGCATGCCGCTGGCAGTGATCGCATCAAGGTCGGGATCGTCGGCACGGGCGGGCGTGGCAGCGGTGCTATTGTTCAGAACATGCTGAATGACGGATGCGATCTCCATGCCGTGGGTGAGGCGTTTCACGATCGATTGAATCGCGCCTTGCCTAATATCCGGCAGCAGTTGGAGCCCAAAGGCAAATTCAACATCAACGCGGATCGTATCTTTGTGGGGCTTGATGCGTACAAACATGTGATCGACGCTTGCGACATGGTGATTCTCACGACACCACCAGGATTCCGACCGATGATGTTTGAGTATGCGATCGAGCAAGGGAAGCATGTGTTCATGGAGAAGCCCCTCTGCACGGATGCTGCCGGATATCGGCGGGTGTTGGCTGCCGCGCGGAAGGCAGATGAGAAGGGGCTGAAGGTGGTGGTCGGTCTTCAGCGTCGTTATGAAGATCTATATTTGCAAGCCTATGACGCGGTTCAAGAGGGAGCGATCGGCGAGGTCATTGGGGCTCAATGTTATTGGAATGGCCGGGGCGTTTGGCAGCGACCGCGAAAGCAAGCCGCGGAGGCACTAGGGAGGGAACCCACGGAGATGGAGTATCAGATCTACAACTGGTACTACTTTACCTGGGTCGGTGGCGATAACATCTGCGAACAGCACGTGCACAATCTCGATGTGGTCAATTGGTTCATCGGCGGTTTGCCCGTCGAGGGTTACGGTTCCGGCGGCCGAGCAGTACGGGTGGGCGAGGATACCGGTGAGATTTTCGATCATCACTGTGTAGAGTTTAAGATGGCGAATGGAGGTTATTATCACTCTGACTGCCGTCATTTTCCGAACAGCGATAATCAAGTGGGTGAGGTGATCCTAGGGAGCAAGGGGCGTCTCGAAATTTCGTCGAATCGAGGCGGTGTCTTTTACGATCATAAGGGGAACGTCGTGCGCCGTATTCGACGAAATCGGCAGCAAGTTTCCAAGGAAGTCGAACATGCGGTGTTGCATCACCATGTGCGTGAAGACAAGCCGATTAACAATGCCTACTATGGAGCAACGAGCAGCATGACGGCTGTGTTTGGTCGGATGTGCACCTACTCTGGAAAACGGATCACCTGGGATGAAGCGGTAAATTCACAAGTTGATCTCTTTCCTGAACGATTGGCGTGGGATGCGAATCCGAGGAACATGCCCTTACCGGATGGGAGTTATCGGCACGCGGTTCCGGGGCGAACAGAGGTTTTGTAGTCTTTCTGAACAGGAGGAAACGGAGTCATCGGAGAAAAAAAGAAATCTTCGTTATCTCCTGTTTCAATCCAATTCATGGCTTTGGTCTATGCTATTCTGTGCCGAGGAACTGATCACGTCCCTTGGCCAGAGCAGCGGTTTTGCGATCCGCCACTGAGCGTTTGAGCATCCAGAATCCACAGTCCGGATGGACGTAACGAATACGGTCGTCACCGAGCTTAGCTGTGGCCTGTTCGATCGCGCGAGCGATTTCGTCTGCGGTTTCGATATGATTGACTTTGATGTCCACGACGCCGAGGCCCAGGCTGATTTGCGGACGGATTTCCTTTAAAGCGTCGAGATCAGATTCCGGTCGGTGTGCCAACTCGAGGACAAGGTGATCGGTTCGCAGACTGTTGAGAAAATCGATCAGGGCCTTCCAGCTGCCGGATTGGATGGTTTGACCGCCGTAGTTGCCGAAGCAGAAGTGCACGCCTGTGGGGCCGTCAAAGCTGTCTAGCACTCGGTTGATGGCTTCCGCTGCCAGGGGAGCCTGTTCGGGATTTCCGGGGATGTTGGCCTCATCCACTTGCAAGCATGACGTGGGGAGTTGCTTGACCTGCTCCGACAACAGATCTGCGATGGCGAGCGTGAGCGAGTCCAGACTATTGTAGTATTCATCCAGTAAGGTGCGGGCCAACATGTAAGGACTCGTCACGGTGAATTTGAATGGGCCGCCAGCAACCTCTCCCGCACGTCGGCAATCTTCAAGCAGATTCAGCGAACCTTCGGATAACGCTTCCACTACTACGGCCGCCGGTTTGAGGCGAAAACGCATTTCTTGTTTAGCAGCGTAGGTTTTCGTTTGGGATCGATTGATTGCTGTCGAGCAGCCGCCAAAACGGCTTACAAAATAGTCGATCATGCCATTGGTGTCCGGATGGTTAATGTTGAATCGATACAGTTCACCGTCGGTTGGAAGATCGATGCCGCTTTGGCGTTGGGTATCGAAGATGACCCGAGTGGCATCCACCAAGGCTTGCTCGCTGGGCAATGCAGTCAGCCATTCGGGGACCGGATAGGAGCCGATCGTAGTCGTGAGGATTTTGGGTGCCGTTGCGATTGGTGGTACTGGATGGGGCATACTTTGAAGAGGGGGTTCGTCGGCAGTTGGTTTTCGTTTGGATGTGATTACCAAGTTAGGCAAACAAGCGATTCGATTAGGTGATGTCGAAATCGTTCTCAATTATTCCCGGTGATGCCAAGCTTGCCAAGATGGATCGTGATTTGAGTTTTTATGCTTGTAGCAATGCGAATCCCAAAACGCTGTTGAAGGAACAGATTCGCTCCTTCAACGGGACGGGTTCTTTGTCCGGATGGTTCGCATTTTCCAGCGAAAAGATCACTGCCGCACGGAGCTATTTTGACCGGCTGCTGGAGAAATTACTCGTCGAGGGCTCGGACAGTTGTTTTATCAGCTGAGCCCATTTGAGAATATGGACGCCTGTATAATCTGATGAACCATTCAAAGATCGTTGACTGCATCTCTGATTTGTTGGGGGACAAGGTGATCGGTTGGGGGCGAATTTTTTCTGTAAGCTGCCGGGCGATGGGAAAGCGGTGTCTTGGCATCAAGATTCGAGCTGCTGACCGCTGACGCCGTCGAAGACGATGACGGTTTGGTTGGCGATTGGTAACATCGATGTGGGCAATAGTTGTATGCGCTTTGTCGCCGGATCCCTTTTGAGAGGACACTTGACCTATCGACCAATTAGTCCTGAGGAGTATAATGACTCAATCACACGGTGGATAATGCAGAGCAGCATGGCGAGGTAGTCTAGAATGAACTGTGGACGGGCGAGCTTTCGATTCATAGCGATTTGTTGCTGCACGGGTCCAAGTGAATCTTGATCCAATGTCCACCAGGTCCTTTCAAATCACGGATACCGGCGCAGCCACTTCGGTTCCGTCTTGACCGATGGATTCCGATGCACCATATCCAAGTCTCTTCAGTGCTGCCTGTGTTTTCCTGATCGGTGGTCGGTTGTCTCAGCATATACGTCATGCCGTATCCGTCATCTCGGCTGAAGATGTCGGGGACAATGGAGCGGTACCGAGCGTAGCCCACGCAGGTGCCGTCAACGTAGAATTTACCCGGTGCGTTCAATGGGTGTTTGTCGTTTTTATGTGCCATATCTTATCTGATTCGCTTTGATTTTAGCTATAACTTTTGAGGTTACGCAAAATTCATTAATTATTGGTGATGTATATTGTGAATGAATTCTTGACTAAGGCACCCTTTGCTCTCTACGAGTTAAGTATTCTGGATCAGGTGATCAAGGCAGGTAGTGGCCGTTGGGCTGATCCAAAGTGCGGTATCCCGGAAGATTCAGGCAATTGAGGAGTGCCTCGGTCTCTTGCTTTTGGAGCGAGCGATGCGATCTGTTCGACCAATGTCTGCAGGGAAGTTCTTGTTGGAGCAGGCCGCCTCTTTAATCAACGACGTCGAGGATTGCGTTGCGTGCTTGCAAAGTGAGTTTGCTGAATGGCCCTAAGGTGTGTTTCGAGTAGGTGTGTCCCGCTTCGATCACAATGGCTCACATGCCGGGACTGTTTCGCGCGTCACTTCGGAAGTGTTCGGACATCCGATACCCACTGAGTGATGCGAGAGCGGACATTTTTGCTGAACAGGTTGCGGGATGATGAGATGACCTCGCGATCATGTGTTCGCCCCGCCCAAATTCTCAGGTATGTGCGAATTATTCACCGATTCCTCGATTCATTTACTGTAATTGCAGATGAGGCGCTAGCTTCTCAATATTCGCGTTTTTCGGGACGCCAGTCTGTTGCGCGTCTCCGTTGGCTGAAATCTCAAAATTGGTTACTTATGACTCCCGATTCCTACACAGGGATTCAATTGCAAGCGTGACTAAAAACCGGCCAATTGGAAGTAGAGCCAACAATGACTCTAATGAACTCAGAAGGCCTTCAACGCACTTGGGTGAGTGCTGTTGATGCGAGCGTTGGGTTGACCATTGGCTCCCAAGGTAAACCATTCGCTGTTGGCGTCGCCTTCATGCCAGATCAGGCGAATGGGATAGACCCCGGCTTGGGGAACGCCGAATCCGAAGACCGTATTTGCCACGCCTCGACTGCCGTTAAATTCGCCCAATTTTTGGATCATCGAATCATCCGTGAGGTTTCGCCCCTCCTTCGTTGGTGGCCAGGATCGCCAGGAAGCCATCATCACTAATCGACCGGGGCGGAACCGTCCGTCAGTTCAACTTCAATTCCGGCGGATCAACATTGGTCGCCCCAGGCCCGGAAGTCACTTTGCTGGTGCAAGTAAGATCGCCACCGCGTCATTCAAACCAAAGGAAACGCATCGGGTAGACGCCATCTTCCTCCACGACGAAATCGAACAACGTATCTGCAGTGCTGCGTCCGCCGTTGAAGAATCCGGGGCGAGTTTCAAATTGATCGATGGGCGAGGGACTAGCAGTCACTTTGAAACCATCGTCACTATTCACCCCAAAGGTACTCAATCCGCGCTTGAGTTCCACACAAGTAAGAAACTCACCGTCAATACCGTCAGTGCTGTCATTGAATCCTGGGGTTCCCTGAATCAGACCATCAGGGGAATCGTTGGCGTGGGTGAATTTTTCTTGAGTGCCTTCGGTCTGGTCGAAGTTGAGCAGATCCACTTCGATGGGCTCGATCGAAAATTTCAGCTACGCATATCCATTCGGCCCCAAGTGCTATGGATTGCTGTTTGGGTTCTTGCTCGGATCTGCGTTACCCGTTGTGCCTTCCAGGGATAGATCGTTGAGACGATTGAGACTGCCCATGCGCAGCTTCAGCTGTCTCAGGTGGGCTTGGGGAGTGGTGGATGCGGGCGAATTCACGAAAAACCGTCGGTAGATCTAAATCGCCCGATCCGAAAAAATGCGCATCGATCCATTCGGTGAACAGACGGTCCGAGCGACGAGGCATCCTGGGCATCAGGACCCCGATTGCGTCGGATCATCGGGACCCCGGTCGATCCTTGGCTTTCCGTATTGAGCGTGCAATCTGTTGCCGGGGAACTAATTGGATTGTTGGCGAATTTCTCAATGCACTGCTTTGGTGGGCATCCGGGAGTGTCACCGGACTTAGATTCGCCGAATTGACGGCAGCGGCTTTGATTTGTTGCGGTCATATCGCAGGGCACGAGTGGCGATTTGTGGTGGTGGGACTGCAGGTTTGATGCAGCGTCAGGCTTGGAGTGTGGAAATATATTCCTAGTGTCTCACGAATCAGGCGATCAAGACTTTTGCAGCAATCTTTCATCGTCCAAACCGTTCTTTGGGAATGGTTAAAAAGCAAATTATACTTCAGTGTCGATTATCAATCGCCTGCACTGAGCCCGAGACAAGTTTAACGAGTTGGACAGTGGTCGCCCCCGGAACCGACGTCGAGAACCCGGCCGTTGAGATCGTGCTGCGCGATACGCATTGGCGAATTGGGCATTACGGCGATGCCAAATGAGGTCTATGCGCTTGCCGGCTAAAGTTGAAAGCGGTGAGCTTATTGCGGACAATGTTTAATATTAGTCTGGCGAACGGAGCGGCCGGTTACATTCCGCCTCCGGAGCAGCATGCTCTAGGAGGGGATGCAACTTGACCCGCCCGCACGGCTGGGCTCTGAAGGTTGGCACCAAGCCCAAAATGGCGGAGGAGGTGCTGCAAGAATAGGAAGTGGTTGCCGGGGAAACCAAGGCGGGAATATGGGGGATTGCATATGGCCGCTGTACGACGGGATTGTTTTGTTTGTCGCTGGTCGCTAGGTGAGCAACAGTGTCAGATTGCCGGGCCTTCGGGGACAGGTCGGTGCCCGGTTCGATGGCCGGGTGGTGTTTATCGGAGCCGATCAGTTCAGTTTATTGGAGGGTGGCTTATGGTGCTCGAAATTTCGCCCCGCCAGCACTACTCGATTGAGTTTTGGCTTTGGAGTGGGATGCCCAACGAGGCTCACGATCAAACCGGCGTTCTGTTTGAATGGGGTAGCGATCGCCTTTGGATCACGTGGCGGGAGGCGAAGCATTTTGGCCGGTTGGCGTTCAATGAGGTATTGGGGGGCGACTTTCATTTGTCCCCGTCAACGTATCACGTGGTGAATCGTGAGGGACGACTGGCGCGTACGCATGTAACTCAATGGGATCGAGCAACCTGAGTTGTACGGAGAGTGGGCGGCGGTGCTGGAACCAAAAGGGCTGATATTGGCTGGCGACCGCGGGGCGGCCGTTAATTTCGAAGAACGACTTGATGCCGTTTCAGTCTTTGACCGGCCTTTGTGTCGGCAGTGGCGATTGCCGTTCACTTCAAGGCTGCGGAAGCCACGGAGTCTCTCGCGCTCAGTCCCTCGAGTTCGATAGCGCAAACGCATGTCTGTGACGGCATCTGCTCGAATTGGTGACCGCCGAATCAGTGCTTCGTGATTCGGTCGTGATCGATTAGGATGCTGGGGGAAAGCTTTGGGGGCGACGAGATAGCTGACTATCCGTAAGGCATGGATGGGAAGGGAACGCCTGAAGTCTGCATCCGTTTTCTGACCGACCCAGACGGCGCCGGTCGATATGACACATCGCAGGTCTTTTTAAGCAGGTCAATTTCCCGCCTAGCGTAATGCCGTGGAAGGATGGCATTTTCATTGCCGCAGCGCCGGAGACCTTGTGATGGCGATGGCCGAGCGGAAACAACAGAGGTTTTGTTCCGTGGGTTTATGGAGGGAAACCAGCAGCTGAGGGTGACCGGTATTCGGTGGGGATTGGCTGGCTGGGTGTACGCTGTGAGTGGCGGACACCCGCTGGTTTGGCGTTCAGAACAATCATCCTCTGTGGGACTACGTTTTGTCGGACCTCGACTGTGGCGGAATCTGAACGTCGCGTGCTGCCGGATCCTCGGAAACAGCTTCGCACGCTACGTAACCTGCGTGTGTACTATGAGCAAACCGGTTCAAAAGCGCTACCATAGCTTCGAACAATCAAGCCGGTTTACCTCAGCTTGCGGCCCCAGTATCTATCGCGACACGCTATCCTTTGCGAAAGAGCCGGGAGTGGCGTATGCCTTTAAGTGCGAACCATTCCACAACATCGTGCAGCATCATGTGCTGACGGGAGATGGGGTAAGCTTCAATGGGCGTCGCGCCAAGGAGGCTGGCGACAAAGATTTTTTGCGGTGGCGGAGCGTTGGTGGCGTCCGGTCATGACACGGACAGGCTCGGATGGGACCGCCCTATGTGGTCGATATGTATCGTTATATGATTGAGCATCCCAATTTGGAGAGGAATAAGGGCGGGTTTATCGCATTCGACCCAAAACCAAACCTGTGCCACGCATTCACCGGGGAGTAAACTCGTTAGGATTGGTTGAGGCAATGAAAAGGTCAAGCGGTCGGGTGAGGTATCTAACTCACTAGTGAATCGTCGAGCGGCGGGCGATTGAACTGCAACCAGAGCAGAAATCTTTGGTGCGACGGTATCTCCTGCCCGCATGCGGCTGCGGGCCATGGCGACGCTTTGAGGGGTCGGGTGTTTTAGGTGATGCGGACTTGTTGAAAAGTCTGGCGGATGAATCGTCCGGTGTGTGCCGTCTTGCTGTTCGTTTGGCGGCTAAAAAATCCTTGGAATCGAATTCATGGCAATCTGCAATACTCTCCATAGCGTGAGATTTAGGTCCGAAAGTCCGGCTGGAGGTTGCGATAGCTCTCGGAGCCATTCCGGGCGATGAAGCGGCACGGGCGCTGGTTGATATTGCTGAACAGGGGGGAGGTATCTTTATGTCGTCTCGGCTGTGTTGAGTGCTGCGCTGGCTCATTTTTAGACGGTTTTAAGGTCACTGATTTCGGAATATGTTCACGGCTTGATTTTCACGAGGGCATGGAAGACGGCGTTTCAGGCGGTTGCCCTGGACGGCGATATTTTCGGGTCAGGAATAGTCGTGACATACTTGGCTCAATGGCTGGGTGCAACGGCTGGATCTGGGTATGGCGAGCAAAAGGGGGCAGTTGATCCATTGTTCGAGCTAGCCCGTAGAGTTGTTCGGTATGGCCAGGTCGTTGAAACGAAACGTGTTCAAGCGGTTCATCTGCTCAGCAGGGAGCCAACGAATTTGCCGGCGAATTTAAAACTCCTATTGTTGTAGTTGCTCACGGATTCTATTCTTGCGATGGCGACGGCTGCCTGAAATCGTCTTGGCCGGATTGAGCATCAGGGGTGGGTAAAGGATGGCTGGTTGGAGCGATTTGTTGCTAGGACAACGAACAGTTGCCTTCGATTTGCTTCTGAGCCGTTTGACTAGGAGTCGAACCCTAATGGATTTCATAGATCGGGGGAAGAGATGGAGGTCAACCCTTCGCAACAGCAGCGCCTCCTTAGGCACGTTGATGTTGAGCTTGGGTGAAAGGCGGACACCTTGTTTCGGTCCGGTCATTTAAGCGTCGACATCTTCCAGGTTGAGATGGCTTTCAAAGACTTGGGCGAAGGTGCGCTTCTTTGGAAGGTGTTGCAATTGAGAACTTGTTCGTAGCGTTCTCGGATTCTCGGATTCTCGAGTTCGTGGCGCTGAGTGTTTCCGGAGAGCCGGCCGCTTGGATTACCCCCAAGGTCGATGTGAATACTATCCAGCGAAAAAGAAAGGAAATTATGTAGGAAAGTGCCGAAATCGGCGGATTACTGTCGAGGTTTCGGGTGCGGAATGGAGCGGATTTTCACGGGGCGTGTGAGCGTCTGCACCGCTTCCTCTAACGTAGTATCCACGCGCATGTCTTCTTCCATCTCTGCCTTACTCGGCTTGATAGCTCGGGTACACTACCTCGACCTCGTGAGGCTCTGTGCGCCTCGACTTATCGGACATTTCACCGTTCCTCTTGATCGGCGAGCGCCGTTCGAATCTGGTCTGGCAACTCTTTAATCGGTTTGATTTCAGACAGTCTCTTCGTGAGTTTGTATGTGACCGCTTGACCTTCGGCCATGCGCACTAGCGTTCCGGCTTGGTTCTCGGCAACCATGCCCTTTCTCCACATGTTGAAGACAACGCTGTGCGGGCAAATCCCGAGGCACAGAAGGTGGTTGTACTGACGGTCCAGCCGGACGTGGTTGAACTGAAACGTGCCGCCCGCTCCGAGCGAGGCGGTTTTGACTTCGAGATGAAGATCACCAATGCGGATGTCCGTTTTCGATGTCCGCCCTCCATTGCCCGTGTCGATGGAGTATGCCGCCAAGTAGTGCCGAATGAACTCCTCTCCGATTTCACCCCGATTCGTATTCCCGAGCATTCGGTAGCCAACGAGTGGAGAATCTCTCCAAATGTCTTCCGGCGCGTGCTGGCGGATGATCGCGACCAGCAATTCGACTGCGTTCACTCCAGCCCTTCCCACAGTCTGCAACCCGCGATCCGTTTCCAGAATACGAGAAAGTAAGAATGGTTTTTCCGAGCGTGAACCTGCCGACAGTTCGACTCACTCCAGGCCGGTTCTTACGAACGACAACGAACAAATCTTCGGCAATAAAACCAATTTGTTCATATGCCTGCATGATTTCGACATGGGTAAAGCGTTGCCGGTTCGCGCACACTTCATCTTGGCATTTCACGATGAGCACGCCACGATCACGTAGCACTCGGTGCGCTTCCTTTCCGGCATCCTCGTATAGAGATAGTACTGCCTCATGGTATTTCTTCGTCGTTTTATTCCCGGTTCCGTTATTCCGGTAGTGCCGCTCGAATGCGGTGTGTGCCGTGTGTGCGCTTCCACCGGGTGTATGCATGTAGGGTGGATCCAGCACGACGCAATCAATCTCGCCGTCGTCATAGGGCAAAGCTCGACAGTCGGTGCCGGTTTGAAGATCTGTTCCGATCACGATATACTGATTTTCAGGCACATTGCGCCAGAACACACCTTCACCGTAGGTGACATCCGCGATGATGGATGCGTCCGTGACATACAGCGATAGAATCCGCGGGAACACGGAATCGTTCCCGTCAACGTAGGCGCTGAATACAAGGTCGTTGGTGGGCTTTCCGTTCCGAACTGTGCGCCGCTTCTGTCGTTGCGTGGCTCCCTGCATGGTGATAGTGGGCATCCTCACACACTTCGTGCCCCGGAGTCAAGTCCGTTATCGGCGATCGGTTTGGGGTGGCGAAGCCGCTTGCCGTCCATGCTGGAAGCGACTGCGCCCATGGTGACGATGGTATCGTGGTCGAACGGAAAGGCTCTCGTAGGCGCTGGAGTCATTGCTGTAGACAGTCGTGCCGGGGGAGGCATGGTCGATGACGAAGTCCTGGAGAGTGGCTTTGTCGGTCGGTTCGGCCACGCAAGCAGCAACCTGCTTCGTGGCCCGGTTCTTCACGCCGACCACGGCGGTCTTTCTCCCCGTGTCCGCCAGTTCCTTGCGGCGGGCATTGCTCATATTTCTGCGCCGTCCGCCGAAGTACGCTTCGTCCACTTCGACCGATCCTGAGAGTGGCTCACCTTCCCCCGATATCGCTACCCGAAGCCGATGTGCGAGGAACCAGGCACTACGGTGGTTGATGATCAAGTCGCGGTGCAACTTCATCGACGAAACTGACTTCAGATTCGTCGCCATCAGGAAGGCAGCCACCATCCAGATTTGGAAGCTGAGGAGACTTCCATGACCGTGCCAGTTTTCGCGCTGAAGTGCTTGGCGCACTGTTTCTTGAGGCAGCGATAGGGCACATCGTGTGGTGCTTCGCCCCGGTTGGACGTTCATCGAGCCGCAATGTGGACAAGCAATGCCATCCGCAAGGGGAGATCGGTCACCAGGGAATCGAAGGGCACGACGAGGACCTTGAGCTCTTCCGATTCTTCCAGGCGGGTTGTCAAAGGAGTCGGGATGAACGATTCAGAGGTGACAATCTTTATGCGCTGAGGTGATCGAGATGTTCTGGAGCACGAGATGTCGATTGATTGGATGATCGCGTTCTCAATCGGTGATTAACGGAGACTCCATCTCGCCGGTGCGCCGTTTCCAGGACCCCGGGGGGACAGCGGTTGTTGAGAACGTAATTCCCCGGCGGTGTTTGGTTTGGCTGTGTAGTTGTGTAGACGGTAATGTCATAGTCTTGAGTGGGTTTCATTTCGCTAGGACCGAGGACTTCTTTCCGGGAAGAGATTATCATCGATCACCAGTTGCACCTTGATGAGCGCCGGTGGTGTAAGGCGGCTGAGTGATCGGCGAAAATCTCAATCGCGCTGCCTTCGACGGAGTATTGACGGATCAGTTGGTTGACTGGCATTGGGTAGTAAGGTCAGCTCGTAGGCATCAGTCAGCGTGCTGTTTAGGCGCAGCTTGATCGGTGTGTTCACGGTTTCGTCAGTCTCATGGTCACTTCGAGATGGATCTGAGAATCGCGTGAGAAGCCGGGTAGGGCTGTAACTGGAACTCGGTAATGCCAACGTTGTGGTCGGTTTTTACCGATCTTGATATACGCAAACTAGATTTCGTCACCGGGTGTGTAAGGCACGGGCGTGAAAGCGGCATCCGTGATCAGGTAGACAGGTAGATGAAGATGAGTTGGAGCAACAATGAGAGCAGTTTCTTCAGTCTGGTTAGGGAGATGATGGTCTGTTCGTCTTTCGGGTTCTTGTCCCAGAAGGGGAATGTGGCTACTTGGACTCGACGACGTAGTTATTTCAGGAGATAAAGCGCGGTTACTGGGATGAACAGTCCCAGAAAAGCGAGCATGATGGGTTGGGCAAGTCCCATGGCTTGTTGCAAGAACTTCTCTCGTCTCAGTATCTGAATCATGATGTCCTGAAATGCCTGATCGGTGCGGCAGTGCACGTAGTTAATGGCTTTGGAACGGCAGAATCGTTCGACGGTGCTGCGGTAGTTTTAAAAGGTGTCCCGGTATTTCTTGATCAAGCCTTCGGTGAGGGTGATGTCGCGGAAGCGTTCGCTCTCGGAGTTCACCAAACGAAGGCCCCGAGGAGAGCTGGGTCCGCTTCCTAAGGTGAAACGCAGTGAACCATGAAGGTGTCAACTTGTTGGTGCGGAGTGTGTTCAACGCTGTGATGGCGCCATTCGTGTCGTAAATATCCGATAGCAGAACCGCTAGACCTCGTTTGATTTTGTTGCTACTGAACGTCTTCATGCAGGCGTTCAGGTTGGTTTTGCCTACGGGTTTCAACCCTTCCAGGAAGTTGAGGAGTTGAAAGGCTTTCCCTTGCTCTGGATCTGTAGCACGTGCCAGCGGCTGTGTGGGGCAATGAATCGGTGAAGGGGATTAAGATACTCCAGGGTCTCGAGGAAGTTGTCCCTGCAGAGCGGTTCATCGCGATTGTTTGTCTGGTGAATCTCCGGCATTGCCGTAGCGTTTTAGTCGGCGTCAACGGTAATGGAATCGACGATCTCGGGGACAGTTTTGTCGGTCGGCACCTTTTATTGTTGCAGTCCAATGCCATTTATCCTAGATCTGCTGACTTTTCTGAGTTTGTCAGCCTGAGTCAATCTATCCTCGTGGGCTTTCTCAGCAAGCTCTTCCAGTTCTTTGGTGACTTGCTCGAGTTGCTCGGTTTTCTGTCGGAGTTCTTCATCGAGTCGGGCTAGTTTGATTGTGAGGGCTCGATCGGAAAGGTCGCCTTTCTCAAATTGTTCCTGGAGTTCGCAGAGTTTTTCCAAGGTGGACTGCAATTCCGGCTCTTCCTCTTTCATAGGCGGCCAGTTCTTCTAGTTGCAGTTGTTTGGTGTCATCGATGGCAGCTTGCGTTGTTTCAAACTTCACTGACCTCGGTATGAAAAGGTTAGCGAGCAGGAGGACCGAAGCAAAAGTGAACCAGCGTCTATGGGCGGGCAGGCGGAGTCGGAGCAATTGATTCGTGTTGATCTGTTCCGCTCGTTCGGCCGCGTCAGCGATTTGGATTTTTTTGAGGGAGTAATGGTTTCTTTGTCCGGATTAAGAAAACTAAGTGCGCTACTCACAGGGTCTTGCAGATCGGCCTTGGTATCGAACGCTAGAGCTGTGGCTGGATGCGCCTTAAGTCCCAACAAGGCCCGCGTTGCCGTGATGACTCGCAGAGGGTCGGTTCCCAAGACAGCCACCAAAACCAAGGGCCGGATAGCTCTGGTGGATCACGATAACAACCGCCCCAAGGGGGAAAGCCAGCGTAGCCGTGTGGATATTGAAGTCAAAAAACTCCTGAAAAATATCCGCTGGCAGATGGATGCCAGCAGTGAGTTGAGTTTTGTGCGTTCCTCCGAATGGGATTCCGGGCGGGAAGATTCGTTCATGGGTCGCGATTTGGAGATTGGCGAGGATGGAATGATGCCTCAGTATGGTATTTCGGCAAAAACTTCTTCCCTGCGCTCCCGCCGCCTTGGCGGAATTTCGAGCGTTTCCAAAAGCTGAACTGCGCCCAATTATCCTATCGGGGCGTCACGGAGCACGATTAGTTACCTAGCGACAAAACTCGACATCGTGTTCAACAAAAAGATAGGGAATTTATGAGAGAGAAAATTCCCGTTGGTGCGACCCGCTAAAGGCCAAACACTTGCTGCATTTGCGTTCGGACCAGCCGCAGTCGATCGACGTTACCACCGCCCACTTCCGCAGTTGCCCAGCCAGTGAAACCAATATCGGACAAGCCCATTCGAACCTCAGACCAGGGCAGGTCGCCCTCGCCGATGTCCGTAAATTTGCTGTTTGCTCGGTTGAATCCTTTGACATCCAACTTCACGCAGCGATAGCCAAAGCTCTGCAGCCACTCACGGGGCTGACCATATTTCCAGTGATTGCCGATATCGTAGTAAATTCCAACCCAGGGACTGTTGAAGCTATCGACGAACTGGACGAATGCTTCCGCGGATTGTTCGGGTGGGGCGTCATGATCGTAGAACATCTT
The DNA here is from genome assembly GCA_024761205.1 of Limisphaerales bacterium. Taxonomy (GTDB): domain Bacteria; phylum Verrucomicrobiota; class Verrucomicrobiia; order Limisphaerales; family AAA164-E04; genus UBA2970. Next base: position 127,128 of record JAMASS010000005.1, on the reverse strand, counting down.
GTTCCAGACGTTTTCGATCAGAATTGGCTGGCCGAGCGCAGCGGCCAAAGGGATCAGTTTTTTGATTTCTGTCCGCGCTCGGTCTTCGATCACTTCAGCGGGACCGTCATCCCCGCGGCCAATGACGATGAGCACGCCATTACCGCCAGCGGCGTGGGAGACTCGAATACAGTGTTCGATATTGGCGAGGCCTTGTGTTCGCTCGTTTTCGTTCTCGCTGGTCAATCGCTGACTCCAGTGAGCGTGGTTGATGGCGTTGTGAACAAAAACGCCGGAGTCACGCACAGCGTCTCGGGCTTGAGCCGGGGTGTAATCCGCAGCTTGATCGAGGTCAACGCCGTCGAATCCAGCGTCACCCGCCATTTTTAGACGTTCGGTGAGCGAGAGTTTCTTGCCGTCGATTTCACGGGTAATCATTCCCAACTTGCAGGATAAGAGTATCTTATTCTCAAGGGGGGGCAACACAACGGTCGAGGAACTCGCTTCCGCTGCGTGATTCACGCTGGTGGCGGTCAACGCGGAAGTGGCAATGGCGGCAGAGGTTCCCGCCTTTAGGAAATCTCTTCGGTTGATGGCATTCGGTAGATCTTTCATTGAGCTTTCTTAGGTGAGTGAACCATTTGCGGGAATTGTTTGGCAATAGTAATTATGGTGGCGGAGGTTGGAGATTGGGGGTGCGGACAAGAGTGTCCGCGTTCTGGGTCATTTTTACTTGCGTTATGCAAGTGTGTTTGGTTGGGAGAGCAGGGGTGAGTCAATGCCGGGATATCATGTCTTTGGAAAAGGGGATGAGATGCTTGGTGGGATTACGCCGCCATCTGAGGGGAAGGACGTTTCTGAGTGGGTGCCTTACGTTGTGGTGATGTATCTCTGGACCGGATGCCATATTGGAAAAGTAAAGGCCAAGGGAGGGACCGTTCTTTGCGGCTCCGATCCAGTGCCAGATGGTGGGCGAATGGCAATCATCGGCGATCCTGCCGGGCAATCGACCGGCCTTGCACAGTATGCGCAAGGCCCGAGCAGTGATTAACGACGGCCTGTTGTTTTTTTGATCTGGCAGGCATCCAATTGGGTGCCTGCCATTTTATGTTTGTAACATCGGTCCTGGCGAGTGTGATCCATAGAGATCATTGGCCTGACCTGGATATCATCGTTGAGTGCGGCAGCCTGCTGCCGCTTTGCCTCAGGAGCAGCCCTGCTGCGACTTTGAAGGGAAAGGGATCGAAGCCCTTCTACTGTTTCGTCTTGGAGCAGCCTCTCGGCACTGCACGGATCCGCCTACTTTTTGTCGATTGTCTTTGCTGATGGTAAAAGTGTAGGGAACTCTAAGTGTTGCCAGCTGCTTCTGGATTTCATTAGCCTTGGCGTTGTCTCCCCGAGATTCACACGCACGAGCCATCTAGCCGGTGGAATAGTTGGCGGGCGTGCATGAGGACATCGTAATGTCGTCGTTGGCGACGCCTTTTTGTCGGAGTGTTTTCTTCGAACTCTGCTAGAGAGCGTAGCGCCTCCAAGCTAGATCTCGATGCCCAAAGTTAAACGTGTCGGGATGAAAAATCTCGGCCGAGATTTCAGCGGACTCTTGCCAATCTGTGGCCTGGTCGATTGAAGAAAGCATTGCTGTCCACAGCGTAGACTCGTCTGTTTCGAACCGCTTTGAGTTCGTTCCAACCTTTTTGTCGAGTAAGCGAGGCCATTTCTTTTTCGGTTCGTTCCAGGTTGAATCGCACGGCGCGACGATTGATGATATTCGGATTCGTTTGTCGGATCGCTGATCATGCCAGCTAATCAGAATGTGCACCAACTTTGCCGAAGCCATCGGCTTCACCGGCAATAGCCACTAGCTCGGGCACTCAATTTCCGGCAATTATTAGCGCTTCGGTTTATTCAATCATGACAACCGAGGGAGGGGAGAGTGATCGGCTCCACGTCCTGATGGTTGCGAGACTGGTTGTGATCTCATCGACCTTGGCGTGCCCACAGATACCCCTAAGCAGGCGCGCTGGTTCGCCAGATATTATCCCACACTTTATCCAACGTATTGGGCGTCAGCGCCAGGAGATCGACGGTGCCACCAAGACCGTTTTTAAGAAAGGTTTTGACGTCATTCAGACTCACGGCGCAGACCTTACATTGCGTCTGGGTAATCACATAGTCAGGCGCAAGTTCACGGATCCGATCCTCGCGAATCCCGTAGAGTGAAAGGCTTTGCCGGAGGCGTTGTGATTGACAATCGCGATCAATCATGTGGCTCGGTGCTTTTGGGTGGACATGGGCGAAGGTGACAGTCGGGAGATTCGAAATACAAATGGGGTAGTCACACTTTCGAGAGCGACCGACCAGGTTTTGAGTCAAGTCTAGGCTGTGCATAATCTCCGTGGCACTGGGTAGCATCGAGATGATTCGACATAGTAGTCGCTATGAATCTAGCCCCAAGGGAACGAAGTGTTTTTGAGCATGCGCCCTGCGAACAGGGTGACTGCGAACAGTGGTGTGAAGTTGTCCGGATGAGGTGCGAATCTGAGAAAGGTGGCAATGAGTGAGAGAATGAAGCATGTTCGTGCTCTTGTATTCATATCGGTTCGGCGTTTAGGGAATGAGATTGTGTTTCGGGAGACGGGCAAGATTCATGGCGGGCAATCTAAGGTCCCGGCTTTTGGGAGCGGGATCCACGCTGCCGGCATGTCCGTCGATATAGGCAACGGCGGCCTTTTGACGATGGCGAAAGTGGCCATTGGCGTATGCGGATCCCCCATTGCTGACGTAATAGAATTCCTCCACCAAGGGGTTGTCAAAACTTGCTGGTGCTTGGAAGTCATTGATTTGAGCGGCGTCGGCAAAGAGTGCAATATCGGTGGGACGTTGGATTTGAGAAACAAGCCTCATCGTGTCGTTTTCGGTTGGCATCCGCGCCTCACTTGCTGACAAGTGAAGATTGTATCCGTATCCGTAGGCCGCGCCGGTGGCTTTGGGCTTGTACTTTGGATGGCGATAGTCAAAGGCAGGGCATTGTTTAATTCCCCGACTTTGCAGATAGGGCCAGATTACGCCTTGCGCTGGATCGAATTGCCGGTGGCCTTCGCTGCCGGATTGGAGCCAGCCAAACCAATACGTGAGCCCATCGCCTTCTCGCGAACTGAGGTAGGGAAACATCCGTTGATCGTTGGCGTCCCAGTATAATTGGGACGCGAGGCCAAGTTGCCGGATATTGCTCAGGCACTGCGCTTGTTTGGCGGACGCTTTGACGCCTACGAGGACCGGCAACACCAAAGAAACTATGATTGCGATGATCGCGATCACGACTAGTAGTTCGACGAGCGTGAAAGCGGGATCTGTAGTGGGTGGCTTCTTCATTGCACCAGTCCCCGAATTCGGAAGAAACCCTTTGGTGCGCTGTCGAGCGAGGTGCTGAATGATGCCGGACCGGTCTCTTGAGCTCGGTGGTGGCCTACCGTGATCCAGTTAGTGAAATCGCCGGTTTGCTCCAACCAGTAGTCCCAGTCGGCGAGAGCGGGGAAGGTGAGCCGAAGCTCACCTTCGATCGGTCCGATCAAATGGATCGGCCCGATCAGACTGGCGGGTTGCGCTGCGCTTACCTCTACCGTGATATTATCCACGTGCCCTGCCGCTTTGACCGAGCCCGCAAATTCTGGCGGCGTTTGTCCCTCGTCGCTGTAGTTGGAGATCGCTAGCGTGTCGATGTTCAGGGTGGTGAAGCCGCCCTCCAGTGGATTGCCGAAAATTTCAGATAAGGACACATCGTTGAGCGGGCTGAAGGGCTCGCCGTTGGCACTCATGGTCGTGGTCAGCGTTTGTGTTGCGGCGTTGTAATCCATTTCGATCCGGTAGCGGGTCTGGGTTTCCAACTCCAGTGGGAAGGTGTTTTGAAAGGCCCACTGATTGTCCTGCGAGATCAAGCCGGACGATACTGTAGCCCCGAAGCCTGAGTCCGGGAAATAGTTCCATTCGACCACGCCTTTGGGCCCGTGAACCGGATGGATGCCAGTGCCGCGGAAGTAACCGTCCCGGGTCGCTTGTGCGAGATTGATCAAGCCGAGGGCGATGGGAAACGTGAACGGTTTGTCGGGTGTGGTGCCGAACTCGATCGAATCTAAAACCAAATCGAATCCGAGCGAGAAATCCTGATTTGTCTCCACCGTAACACCTAGGGGGCGATGAAAATAACTGTTTGGCTTTGAAGAGTCCCATTGCACGGCCAGGCGTCCGGCGGCTGGCAGCCACTGGTAAAGCGAGATTTCTCCTGTGGTCGTCCAACCGTTGGCGGCCGGTTCAAAGTCGAAGGTTTCGACGAAGCGCGTGGTTGCGAGATCGGCGGCCGGGAGTACCGCACTGGCAGCGTCAATCTCCGCTTTGTCGCTCTCGACGTCAATGCGAACATAGTGGACGAAATCAAGCGCCACCCGCATGCCGCTGTCGTCTCGAGCCCAGGCCAAGTCATAGCCAGCACCTCCGGCACTGGTCTGATACAGCTCGCGGATTCGCGTAAGATCTGCGCCGGCAAAATCAGCCGGTGTCAGCGACGGATCCGCGGGAATGCCGAATGTTCCAGCGGCGTCAGAGGGAAAGAACGCATCGACGATGGGCGCGACGGTTTGGTCCAGCGTGAAGTAGGACTCGTTGTCCGCGCTCACCGACACGCGGGTATGACCGGTGCTATGGCCGAAAGTAGCCCCATCGGTAATGCCGCCCCCACTGAAGTTCCCGTTCGTGATCGAGAAGCCCGCATTCCCGTAAAGGATGAAGTCGAGACCGAACGGATTATTGGGATGATTGAAGATCGGCGGGTCGAACTCCAAAACCAGATGGCCGCCGTTACCGATGGAAAGCAGCTGCTCCCGAAGAAACGGGGGGGCGAAGGGCGTGACAGGACCGCCGAAGTCCCCGGGTGTGACGGACGAGGGCGCGCCCAGTGCCGAGACCGTGTTGGTGTAGCCCAGGCCGCTGCCAGACGCGACGGCGAAGTCGGTTCCGGGTTCGTAGGCGATCACGCGATCCGCAAAGGGATCGGGTTGGGCCAGGGGGACAAGTGCCGGCACTGCCCAGAGGGCGAGTGTTACGAAGATGATGTTTCGGTTCATACGCTGATCTACTTGATGCCATCCTTCTTTGGATGGCGATTTCTGTTTCTTTCGAGACCAGCGGTGAAAATGAAAGAACCTTCATTCCCACGACAAACGGAGAATGAAGGCGATAAAATCGAAGCACTTTTCCACAGGTCCAAGCTGCGACCGGCAGACTTGGCTGGCCTCATCCTTCTCTTTGACGGAGAAGTGAACGGCGGCGCCGTTCCGACGAGAGCAATTCAACCGATATCCTGACTGAGGGCTCATGACCGCCTTCCCGCCTTCCCGGATATTCTCCAGTGGCCTATGAGAATTTGTGGCCCAACACAGTGGCGCAACCATCCCCGAATCTCACGGGGTTCCCTGACATTGAATCGCTGTCGCCGCCGACTCCAGAGGTCGGCGACATTTCAAAGAGCGAGGTCAGCCTACCGGACAAAAGGCCCGATGCAAGAAAAACGGGGCGGCCTTTTCTGAAGGCCGCCCCGTGATTGAGCGGGGATGCTTCTAGTGCGGGGGGGAAACTGCTAGGCGGCGGCTCGCTGCCCTCGTTGGCGGCGGCGATGCCAAAGGGCGAAGGCGCCCAAGCCCAAAGCGAAGAAAAGCGCATATTCCGAGGGCTCCGGCACCGGCGTGGCGCTCAATCTGAATACGTGGGTAACCGCCAGCCCGCCGGGAAGGAACCATTCATGGTCGTCCGACGCCTCAGCGGCCCTTCTCGCATCGCCGATCGACCATCCCGGCAGAGACCCGGCGTCCTCATCATCCGACAGTGTTATTGCCGGCGAGTAAAAAGAATGCCGATACTGTTCCTCCCCAGGAAAATAATAGACCAGCCAATAGGAGGACCCCGGTTGCAGGGAAACCGTAGTGCCCTCGGGCGGCATGAAGTCATGTTCCCCCCGCGTATTTGGGTCCGGCCCGGTCAATATCGCCAGCGGGCTATCGAGAGGGGCCGGTATGCTGTCTCCATCGTCTAGGGGGACATCGTTTTGAATACTGACCCGCAACTTGTGTGGAGTGAAACCTAGGCCGCTGCTGCCCAGAAAACGCGACTCGATCATGTCCAGCGCCCAGCTGTCGTGTTCAGGCGAAGCATCGCTGGGAAGCGGGCCGACGGTGAACTGTGTGGCCCACGCAGTGCCGTCGCCCCTTAGCGTGGCGCCGCTTGATCGCGGGTCCAAGTTGCCGACGACGACGACGGCGGCGGCGTCAGGTTGGAGGGCGAGGGCGGTCAGGAGGGCGGCGAGGGTGAGTTTAAGCCCTTGGCCTGTCCGCCGAGGGCGGTCTGTCTTCAAGCGATAAACTCGGGGGGGGGGGGGGGTACTCTCCGCGAATGTCCGGGTGAAGTTAATTCGGCTCCAAGTTTCATCATCTCTGCGCATAACATAAACGGTTAAAGTTTCATTCATTCCCCCCCGTGCTCATTCAAGGCTATTTGTCGAGGGACCGTTTTTCAGCAAACCTTCACGGACGGAATCCGTCAAGGAGGAAATGTGATTTTTTTTCAGTTTTTTTCTCAGCGGCGTTGGCGTCCCGCATCAAAGCCTTGGGACTGAAGCGGTGCTTGAATTGAGTTGGCTGCTACAAAAACGGTATTTATTTGCTGATGAGTTTTTGCCGGGGAGCTTCAACGCCCCACTTTGAGGGCCAACCAAATCATCCCTATCTCAGGAAAACCGGTAACAGGTAGATAGAAGGTTTCAATTACGCTGCCTTCACCATTTGGACCTTTGAAGCCGCTTTGGAAGAGAGCGGAGGGTTGGAGTAAGGCTGAGGGTTTAATTTTCGGAGTTCGTGCGCCTTGGTTTTTTGATTAAGTCTTCAACCTTGCGTCTTGAGCCTTAGACAATGATTTCCCAGCCTTTGCGATAGGGGCGTTGGATGTATGGCTTCAGTTCCGGGCGGTCTTTGATGGACATGGTATCGGCATCCCATTCTAGCGTGGTGTCGGGGATGCGTTGGGCCAGGACGCCGAGGAGGATTTGTTCGGTAAAGGGGCCGGCGTGGATGAAGTTGGATTGGCAGGATGGAATGACCCCGTTGATGGCGTCCATCCATTCGCGATAGCTGTCTTGTCGCCTGGCTCGCGGGATGGAGTGAGCCGGCCATTGGAAGCCGTCAAGATGGCTGCTGGGTTTGACGACCCAGTTGTTGTGGCCGCGATTGAAGAACAGCTTGCCTTTCTCGCCGATTACGACGCTGCCGAATTCTTTAAAGCTCAGGCCTTCCATGACGTCATCATCCGGGTGGCTGTATTGCTGGCTATTCTTCACTAGGGCCCACTTCTCTCGATCAAAGTGGGCGTTGAGATAGCCGTCGTACCAATAGTGTTTGAAGCCGTCTGCCGCGGTGTATTCGCTGGGGCCGAACTCCCACGTGATTTTCGAATTAATGGGCGGCGAAAGTTCTGTGGCTCCTTGTTGTTCGGCGCGGACGGTCTTGGGGGCGCCGGGCATTAGCGCCCAATACGGCATATCCATGATGTGGCAGGCCATGTCCCCCAGGGCGCCGGTGCCGAAATCCCACCAACCGCGCCAGGAGAATGGGGCGATTCGGGTGTTGTAATCGCGCCAAGGCGCCGGACCGATCCATTGTTCCCAATCCAGCCATACGGGAACGGGTTCTTTCTCAGGGGCTTTTTTGAATCCTTGGGGCCAGATCGGGCGGTTGGTCCAGGCATGAACTTCGGTGACCTTTCCGATGATGCTGGAACGAATGAGTTCGACACAGCGACGCATATGGTCGTGGGCGTGGGCTTGATTTCCCATCTGTGTTTTCACGCCGGTTCGACGCGCCATCTGAGCCATCATCCGCGTTTCCCAGATTCCGTGGGTGAGGGGTTTCTGGCAGTAAACATGTTTGCCCGACTGCATGGCAGCGGCGGCGGCATGAAAGTGATGGTGATCCGGGGTCGAGATGGTGACTGCGTCGATTTTGTCGCCCATCTTGTCGAACATTTCTCGGTAATCAGTGAAGAATTCCGCCTGAGGAAACCCCTCCCTGACTTTAAGCATTGATTGGTAGCGGCGTCCTGCACTGTTTTGCAGTTTCTTGGCATCGACAACGTCCACGAGAGCAGCAACGTGGAAGCCGGCTCGGCTAGAGCCGGAAGTGTCGGCGGCGCCTCTGCCACCAGCGCCGATACCGGCCAGGGCCGGTTTGGTGAGTTGGCCCCAGGCGCGGCTCGGAATGAACTGAAAGGCGAACGTTGCCGCAGCCGATTTTGCGGTCAGGTTTCCAAATTGACGACGAGAGAGCTTTTCCGACTTTTTGAGCTGGGTCATGGTCTGATTTATTCGGATCTTTGGTGAGTTGTCGAGCCTGCACTTTGATTGTGTTCTGGAGCTCGGGCGCTCTTACCAGCGAATTTGGCCCGAAACGGCGGTCTTCGACACGGACAGGAATGTTCGCGCTCCGGCTACGATTTGCAGGCTTTATTTAGCTTGGCAAGTGCCGTATGGTTTGCCTCAGGTCCAAAGTCTTTGTTGCCATGATTCGTGTCATCTGTCTTGTTGCCTTTTGTTTTGGTCTAGCCGATTCAATTGCTGCCGCAGTTCACCCAAATATTGTCATCATCTTGGTGGATGATATGGGCTACGGGGATCCCAGTTGCTACAATCCGAATTCGAAGATACCAACGCCGAATATCGATCGGTTGGCGGCCGAAGGCATGCGGTTTACGGATGCGCATGCAGCGGGTCCGCTCTGTCATGTGTCGAGGTATGGTTTGATGACTGGGCGTTATCCCTTTCGCGGCAACTCGGGAGCGTGGAGGAAGCGGGCGACGATTGATGAAGACTGTCTAACCGTGGGAAAGTTGCTCCAGTCAGAGGGCTATCGCACGGCGATGGTGGGGAAGTGGCATTTGGGATTTGATGAGCGTGGGTATGAGCATCCGATGCCGGGTGGTCCGGTGGACCGGGGATTTGATCGTTACTTCGGGATTCGGGCGTCGACGGATATTCCTCCTTACTTCTATATCCGGGATGATCGTGCGGTATCGCCGCCGACGGCTCACATTGAGGCGAATTATAGTGACGGGTGGTCGCCGATCCAAGGGGCGTTCTGGCGGGCTGGTGGGATATCTCCAGGGTTGGAGTTGAAATATGTATTGCCGAGATTCACGAACGAAGCCGTGGATGTCATCTGGAATCACGCGCGGCATCATAGCGGGAAGCCGTTGTTTATGTATTTGGCTTATCCAGCACCGCATACGCCGTGGCTGCCGCTTTCGAAGTATGTCGGGAAGAGTGGCGCGGGCATGTACGGTGATTTCACGGTCATGGTGGATGATATGATCGGGCGTGTGCTAGGCGCGTTGAATGACGCTGGAATGGCCGATGATACCTTGGTCCTGTTTAGTTCGGACAACGGACCCGTTTGGCGCGCGAGCGATGTTGAACGATGGGGGCATGATTCTTCCGGAGGGTTGCGTGGCATGAAGGCGGATGCCTGGGAGTGCGGGCATCGCATGCCCTTTATTGTTCGCTGGCCGGAGCGTGTAAAGGCGGAAACGACGAGTAATCAGCTGATCGGGTTTACGGACATCATGGCAACTTTTGCGAGTGTCGTGGGTGCCGAATTGCCCGAAGGCGCCGGGCCGGATAGTTTTGACTTTTCGCCTGTACTCCTCGGGAAGCAGCCGGAAAGTGAACCGATTCGCGAGTCCTTGGTGGTACATTCTGGCGGCGGCGTTGCCACGATTCGATCGGGCTCATGGAAATTGGTTACCGGTCTGGGATCGGGAGGTTTTTCCCGGCCACGGCGGATTCAACCGAGCGCTGGCGACCCGGCGGGTCAGCTTTATCACCTCGGAAATGATATCGGCGAGACTAAGAATCTTTATCTGGAGGAACCGGATATCGTGGCGCGGTTGACCGCCGAATTAGAGCGGATCTTGGCGTCTGGGAGAACTCGGCCCTAGAGCTTTTGTTCGCGGCGCTTTTGTCGGCGCCGTTCTTGGGCCTCGTGCTCGACGCGGGCCATGTAGCGTTGAACAACGTCTTCGTTGTGCCGCATCTGAAAGACCGCTGACAAGGGATCTCCGGTTCGCATCATCCAGTGACCTAGCGCGTCGCGCAGACGTTCGATTTCGGCTTGATGGTCGGGATGATCAATGAGGTTGTATAGTGCATCCGGATCGTTCTGGTAGTCGTAAAACTCTTCCCGATCTCGCAGGTCAAAAACGCGCAGACGTTCGGCGATGCCTGCATCTGTTTGTGCCAGCCGTTTCAGTTCCCGGTAACTGGCGGTGCTGGTGGTGGCGGTCTTGAACTTTCGCCGTCCATCCGACCATGGATTGAAGATGTAGCTGAATCGTTTGGTCTGGACACTTCGCATGGGATGCCTTCCGGCACCGGAGTTTTCGTTATATTCTTTGAAGATCATGTCCCAGCCCGACCGCCGACCGCCTCGGATCAAGGGCAGGAAGGAACGTCCGTCGAGATTTTCCGGGTGCCGGATTCCGGTGATGTCGAGCAAGGTTGGGAGCAGATCGATGGCGGAAATCATGTGATGGCGATCGACAGAATTGGGCTTGGTGACTCCCGGCCACTTGATGATCCAGGGCGTTCGCGTGCTGTGATGATAGACGGCTGTTTTGACAAAGGGCAGGGGCATGCCGTGATCCGAAAGGAACATGATCACTGTGTCGTCGATCTGCCCGGATTCTTGGAGGGCCTGAATGACCTTGCCGACTGCGTCATCGGCCCGGCGCACGCTGGAATAGTAGTAAGCCAATTCCTCGCGAATTTTCGGGGTGTCCGGGAGAAAGCCGGGAACAGGGACTTCGTCTGCGGTGAAGATTCTTGAGGGTTTGTAGGGATCATCGATCGGGACGCCCTTGCTGGTTACGCCGTAGAATGGTTTGTGTGGGTCGGAGATATTGATGAGCAGACAGAAGGGTTTGCCGGCTTTCTGGCTCGCGGCAATGCCTTCTTTGGTGGAGGTGTAGTAGGATTCAATGTCCTTGTTGTGTCGTTTGTTTTTGCCTTTTCCGTCAAGGACGAGGTCCCAGGCGTAGGGGGTGTAGGGAGTCGAGTGGGCCACTTTGCCGCGAATGGCCGTAAAGTAGCCGCCTGATTTCATGAGGTCGCAGAGAACGGGATATTCGGGCTCTTTGATTTGGTAAAAGCCCTCGACGTGGTTGTTGTGGGGGTAGAGCCCGGAAAACATGGCATTTCGTCCGGGCATGCAATTGCCGACGACAACATGTGCGTATTCGAACCGAAGGCCTCCCGCTGCCAGGCGATCTATGTGTGGCGTTGTGCCATTGAGTCGGCAACCATAGACCCCGACGGAGTCGCAACTCATATCGTCGACTGAGATGAAGAGAAGATTCAGAGGGGCAGCTTGGGTGAGGACGTTGGTGCCGAAAAGGAGGAGGGCAAGCGCGACTTTGGTGAGACGAATCATCCCGATATTGTAACCGGAGGTGGCGGACGATGGCAATGGTGTATTGGGATTGGTCTGCTAGGCGTTTCTCGCTAAAAAAATCCTTGGTGTTGGCAAATACCCGATGAAGTTCATGACCCAAGTCAAGGTGATTTAGGGTGTTTGTCCCTTTGATTCGTATCGGCCAAAGCCTCGAGATTGATTTGTTAGAAGGGAATTGGGGGAAGCGGTGAAGAATCACCGCATTCTAGGACGCTTTCGCGACACGGGTCACGCGTCACTGGCATGCCAAATCGTTCAGCGTATTTCGTGTGTTCAGTTCATTGCCTATCTTGCACTCCATGCGTCGATGATTCCACGCGCACACCTTGATTGACGCGAATTTAAGCCTGGGGTATCAACAGCCTTATGAGTTTCCGAAGTGAATCGCAAGTGGAGAGACGTCTGGGTGCTTTCACCTTGATTGAGCTTTTGGTGGTGATCGCCATCATTGCGATTTTGGCGGGTATGTTGTTGCCAGCGTTGTCTAGGGCAAAGAGCAAAGCGAAGGAGACTCTCTGTGGCAGCAATTTGCGCCAGATGTCGCTTGCCACGCGGTTTTATGCGGATGACTACAATGACCATGTGCCTCCGGTTGCGCATAGTGTAGGGGAATACTGGTTTCATCAGATCGCGCCTTATATGGGGGATCAGGGATATAAGGAGAATCCACATGAAAAAGCCGATGGCTTGATGCGCATTCTTATTTGTCCGATGACGAAGCATCCCAAACTAGATCCGGCGCCGAATGATCGATGGTGGGGGACGGTGAACACAACTTGGCGTTCGCTTCAATCGGAGGGCAGCTATGGAATGAACTTGTGGTTGGATAATCTGGGGGTCTACCGGAATGACTTTCCGGCGGACCAATACTACAGCCGGTTTTCCGAAGCGCCCGCCGATGTGCCCGCTTACGGAGACTCGGTTTGGGTGGGGTCGTGGCCTGATGGCGGGGATCGGGCGCCGCGCGATTTCGTGGGCGGAGGCTACGGCGGCGGGAGCTTTCCCCATTCCAAGGGACAATTCATGGGGCGTTTCGCCTTGGAACGACATGGTAACGGGATCAACGTGACCTTTGTGGATGGCCATGTCTCTCGGGAATCGGTGAGGGGGCTTTGGGCGCTGAATTGGCATCGGGATAATGTGCCCAACTTGAATGTCGAGATACCGTAGGGCCGGGTTGCCAAGCGACAATGGAATGGCGATGAGGTGGTCACAGCGGAATCTTCGCGCGTTTCGATTGCTGTTGGTGATCGGGTTACTAGGCTGGCTGGGACGTTCTTTTTGGTTGGATCCTTACTTTGAACTTGGTAAGGGAATTCGCTCGGCACCCGGAACTCGAGCTTGGGAGCGGCGGGACGACCGGGGGCGCCGCGCGCCGCTTCCCGTGGCTCCGGCGGTGCCGTCGCTGGTGGGGTTTGCGCCGGAGGCTGTCATCGTTGAGGTTCGTCCGAGGGATTTCCAACCTTCCCAAATTCGGATCACTGAGGTGTACTATCATCCCCCATCTCACGGTGGTCAGGATGAATTTGTTGAACTGACCAACTCTGGCGCCGAGCCGGTCTCTCTGGCGGGTTGGGCGTTAAGAGGCGGTGTTCGTTATTTGGTGCCGGAGGGTGTTGTTTTGGCGGCCAAGGCAAGTGTGGTCATTTGTCGGGATCGTGACGCTTTCAACCGTCATTTTGTTGAAGCAGCGGAACCGATAGGGGTGTTTGATGGTGGTTTGCGGAATTCGGGCGAGCGTCTGCAATTGTTGGATGATGCGGGGAAGGCTCAGGATGATTTCGTCTTTCGCGACACAGATCCTTGGCCGATTGAAGCGGACGGAGAAGGTGCTTCGCTGCAATTGAGAGATCATCTTTTGGATGCTTCGGATCCGTTGGCGTGGGTTGGGTTGGTTCCGAGTCCAGGGCGTCATGAATCGGCCTCGGCGGCGGATTTGAAGCTCAGTGTCTTTGGCGTTCGACATCAGCCAGCGAAGCCAGGGCCTGACGATACTGTCGTGATTGGTGCTAACGTCCGAGGGGACCTTCGCGGGCAGCGGCTTCAGTTACGAATTGAGGTGGGAGGAGAGGAACATGCCTTTCCTCTGGGAGAAATGCTGGAGGGGGGTATTCAGGAGACCGACGGTGGTTTCCTCGTTCGTGCCCAGCTCCCTCGATTGCCAGTTGGGGCCTTGGTCCGGTACTGGTTTCAATTGGCGGAGGCGGACGATTCCTCGGGCCGGTGGCCCCGAGGTCATGCGGCGACACCTAACTTTGCCTGCTTCGTCTCGGAAACTGATCCCGAGGGGCTGGTGCCCGTCTATGGCTTGCTAATGGAGCCGGGTGATATCCGAAGTCTGCACGAGGGTCACGGTGGTAATCAGCTGGTGCCCGCGACATTGGTTTTTGACGGTGTCGCGTATGATCGGCTCAGTATGCGTTTACGCGGTGCTTTTGCCCGCAGGTGGCCTAAGAAGGCATACAAGATCTTTTTCAATCGGGATCAACTATTTGGTCGGCGAAGCCGCCTCAACCTAAATTCAGGATGGCGAGATCCGGGAATGATTCGAGAGGTGTTGGCCTATCAAATCTATGGCTTGGTGGGGGCGATGACGTTGCAGTCTCGACTGGTGCGAGTGGACTTAAATGGAGAATTCTGGGGGCTTTATGTGGAGGTGGAACAGCCGGACAAGCGGTACCTGGAAGAACAGGGTTTGAAGGACGCGGCTTTATACAAGGCGGATTCTCCGAGAAATCAATCCGACGAACGTGGGTTTGATTCCGATTTCGAATACACCTTTCATTATCGCAAGGAGACCAAGGAAGAACGCCCCTGCACTGATCTGATCTCGTTTTGCCGTGCGCTGCAGTCGCCCGAGTCGCGGCGGCAGCTCTTTCACGATCCCGAGGTGCGCGAGCGGTTTATCAACTATCTTTGCGGGACTGCAATCACTCAGAATTGGGATGGCTTTAACAAGAACCACTACATCGGCTTTGAGGCAGGAGATCCGATGCGTTGGTTCTTTTTGCCCTGGGATCTCGATCGGACGTTGGGAGACCACTGGAGTTGGCTATTTGATGAGACCCGGCTATCTATTTGGTTGGGAACTTCCGGGAATCCTGGTGTCACGGGATGGAATCGTGTTTTCGAGGCTGCTTTGTCGGATCCCGTTTTTCGTGGCGAGTATTTGACTCGGCTGCAACAGGTTCTGAACGAGGCGTTCTCTGAGGATTGGATCCAAAGCGGCTTGGCTGAATTAGAACGGCAGATGGCTGGAGATGCCAGCGAGGATCGCCGACGGTGGGGTGGCGAGCAGGATTGGCGGCGGGAGCTAGGAAGAATCGGCGAAGTTTTGATGGAGAGACGTCGCTATTTATTAAAGGCAGTGCGTCTAGAGTTGGGACGATAGTATTTTCGGGGGCTGGGCCTGCTATCGGTTATTTTCAGAGACCTGACGGCTGCAAGGGTGAAGTGCGGTGAATTAGGTAGTGGGGGTGTAAGCTGCTTGAGTCATACCGCCATTGGAGATAGGTTGATTTATTACTTTTCTTCTGTTCAACGGTCTGTATAAGGGCACTACCATGCATCAGATACGGACACTTTCGTTGGCGCTTTTGGTCGGACTCTTGGGAAATATGCCGCTTATGCAGGCGGCGGAATTGGAGGGTGCTGAGTCTACCGGGGCGAAATTTGCGGCTTTTGAAAAGCAGCTGACTAATGCGACATTGGTCGGTCAGTTTACCACCAAGGGGCAAGTCAACGGGACGGGGAAGAAGGAGGAGTATGCAATCTCCAGCGTGAAGAAAATGCCTACTGGGGATTTTTGGCTGTTTAAGGCGCGCATAAAGTATGGTGGTACGGATATTACGCTGCCGATGTCACTAGAGGTGAAGTGGGCGGGCGATACGCCGATCATCACGTTGACCGAAACAACGATTCCCGGATTGGGAACCTTCAGCGCGCGAGTGGTGATTTATGACGGCCAATATGCCGGGATTTGGAAACACGATGAATACGGTGGCCAGATGTTTGGTGAGATCAGAAAGACAGAGGAGTAGTTCCGTATCATCGACTGGCCTTCGGTAGTTCGATGGCCAATTTCATGGTATGTCGATGTCGTTTTTGTTTGAACGTGCCACGGGAGAGAAATGCTCCGGGGCCGGTCGCATAGTGGGAACATCTTCATCGTCGTGGGCTTTGTTGCCCAGGGGGAACGGCTGCTTTTCCATTTGGAGTTTTTTGACTCCGGTCCGTCATCTTCCATGCTGAAGTGTTGGCCGTCATGGCTGAATTCGAGATCGGTTTTATGGATCATCGGTCCCGTATAGCCACCGCTGTTCGCGTATTCTAGCGTGGTGAATGGGAGGCCAAGAAGGTCCTTCGCCGGCGCCGACTTGGGATGACTAGCCTTGTCGTTGTGGATCCCTTTGTCAAAGATCGGATTCCCTCGAACCGGATAGCCTGCCAGCGTGAAGGTATGGCTGTGACCGGCAGTCACGATGCTCAGCGTCTTCATCGTCCTTCAGGCGTCAGCGTATTCAGGGCCTGTTGGACGGTTTCTGCAAGCAGAACGTTCTCGTGGAGGACTTGATGCGCGTTGAAATCGTGATGGGCATGAATCGATCCGGATGGTCTCAACTATCAGGAAAAACTTTTGGGATTTTTTCGCAGTATTTGCAACGCCTGCAGTGCCATTTCCGGTAAGGAAGGCTCGGTATTCTTCTCTCCGGCGGCACGGCGATCAGCGGCGTAGCTGAGGTGTTTTTTTATGGAAGAGTCCGAGTAGGTGTTTGTTTTCACTGGGGTCGATGCTGGCGAGTTCCGCTTGCATTCGGACGAACCTGGCGCCAAAGGGGAATTCGATCAGGTGTCGGGCAATGTCCTTGAAGCCGTCTTGGATGGCGGAGACGTAACGATCATCGTTCTCGTCCTTTGCGAAATGCTAGTGGTTGTCATTGACCCATAGCCGATTTAGCGAATGCGCGTAACAGCAGGCCGATGTGGCATGAACGAGTGTGGTGGTTACAATGCCGGTTGATTTTTCTTGGCGATTGAATTCTTCTGTCAGGAGTGGGAGCCGCTTGGCGGGGGCTTCTGAAGCGCTCGCTCGATTGGTGATTTTTGAGTTCGACTTGTTGGTTATAGTCCACCACGTAGGTCCGGGTCTTATGGCCGGTCATGATCGTCGCCAATAGTTCCCTCGGAATCCGGCGTCTGCCGGTTGACGGTGTCGGTTTTGGCAAGGGCAGTGCGCTCAAAGTTTTCAGACGAGAGGACATGTTCTCCACTCTGCTTGCTGAGTTGTTGACTGGCGAGTATCCTTGTCCCGGTGATCGTGGTGATGCCCATGAGAAGGCTCTAACTCGCCAGCCTGCTGTTGTGAGCCGATGCTGTGAGGTGCTTGCTCCACCAGGCGGATTCGGTATTTGAGGGCGCCGGCCCCTGCCAAAGTATTGACAGGGTTGATCCGCCAAATCAAGGCTGCTCGCTGATGGGTGCCGGTGCTCGTTTGCCCTTAGTTCTTGAATCCTTGTTCCTCGATCCAGAAAAGGTAGTCTCTGGTCCGCAGGCATCTGTTGGCTGATCTAGCCTTGTTGGTAATAGAAGAGAATTCCAGAGTGGCGAGGCCTCAGCGACTGGTGTCGTGTGAATGGCAAAGAGATAAGAAACGGGACGGTTCGTTTCTGAATCAAATGTTTTCATTACGGTTGAACACGCAAGCGGTTAATGCAGCCGAACACTTGTTCTCAGGGGTGGAAGTGGTGCTTTTGGCTAATGTCTTTGGCTTAAGTGGATGGCATTCAGGTAATGGTTTAGCGTGTGGTTTGTTTTTTTCAGATTCCCATTGCAGTTTGCCCTTGATGTGATTTTAACTACAGCGAAGCGATGAAAACGGAGATATCGGATTTTTGTAAGGAGTACTCGAGTGCTTTGATCCCCGCCGGCGCGGCCTTGGATGCGGTCATTGAGCAGATCGAACGAGACTCTCAGGAGGATGTATTGCGGCTCAATCTTGCTGGCCTGAATGAAGTCAAGCATCGTCTCAAGTCGCTGATCGACAAGGTCGAAGGACAGCAGGCGTACTTATTGATCTTCGGGCCGCTGAAGAGTGGTAAATCCACCCTGATGAATGCGATCAGCGGCGCTTACGTGAGTGAGGTGACATCGCTTCCGGCCTATCCTTGTTTGGTGTATGTCCGCCATGGTGAGAAGCCCGAGGTTAAGCTAACCCGTTACAATGGGCGAGCGACATCAACCGAGGATAAGAACGTGATGGAAGCCCTCATCAATGATTCCCACTCCAATCTGGCCGACCGCATTCGCACCGTGGAAGAACAAGGCCGCGAGTTTGATCCGGGGCTCGACTACCCGGAAGCCATCCGCCGCATCGACATCGATTTGAGCGCCGAGGAATTGAACAGCGCAGGAACCGTCCTAGTTGACACGCCAGGTTTGTACAGCCACATGAAGTTTGGCTATGATCTGATGACCCGCGAATTCCGCAATAGCGCTGCTTGCGCCGTCTTTGTCGTGAAGACCGATAATTTGTTTTTGGAGCAGGTCTTTCAGGATTTTAACGATCTACTGGGCCTCTTCAGTCGAGTTTTCTTAGTCGTCAATATTGATTCCTCCAAACGTGACCTTCGTCCGGACGGGAGCCTTCAGCCGAGTTTGGAGAGTGAGAATCCGCAGAAGATCATTGATGCCTTCCAGTTGTTGAGCATGAGCGCCGCTCTCCGCAAGGCTTCAAAGGACGGCCGCCTCAAGATATACCCGATCGATCTTTTGAATGCGGCGTCGCAGCACCTTCAAGCGGGTAGCGCCCGCAATGGTAGGGCGACCGTGACAGATTTGGGGAGTGAACCAGGGGCTACGGCGGACATCAAGGCCGACGGGGAGGTTGAAGCGAGCGAAGCAGGCACACCCAAACGCCCTGGTGATTTTGCCGCCTTTCTGACAGATTTAACCGATTACCTAAACAGCAGCGACTATCTATTTGAGTTGATGAACGATAGTTTCCGGCAAGGGGATGCCCTGCGCGAGGAAGTGCTACGGAACTCAGTTGCCGATTCCATCGTTGACTTTGTCTCACAGCAACGACGCCTGCGAGCCGAGGTCGAAGAGGTGGACAAACAGCTGGTTTCCTCGAAAAGTCTTGCTGATTTCGATTGGGAAAAGGCCTTCGAAGAGACGCACGCCGATGTTCAGCAGGAAGCCATCCGTTTTTCCAAAAATGTTCAGGCGGGGTTGAAAAAATCTCTCCAATCCGCGATTGAGAACTGGTTTGAAACCTCAGAATGCCTAGCGGATCTTGCTGGCAAGACTTGGCAGAGCCGGAGGGATGATCTCCGGAAACAAATCGGCGAGAAGATGGCTGAGTCGGTAAAAAATGTGCTCGATACCAGTTATGGTGGTGTGCGACCAACTCCTGAGTTGATGATTGCTTTAGATCAAGTTCGGTTATCGCTCCGTGACGTCTATTCCAGATCCATTAAGGCACTGAACACCGCGCCCAGGGTGGGTGAGTGCACCATCAATCTAGATGCGGATGACATCCCTGTAAACCGTACGTTTTGGGATCGGATATTCTTTCGGAGCCAGGCCAAGGTTCGTCGCCGTCTCTTCGGTGCTAGCGGTGAGCTAACTAATGAAGTGACACCCAATAAAAAGCGGAAGCGCTTGCTACCGGATGGTAAGGCTGCTCTCGAAAAGGTCGTATCCGATCATCTGAAAGGAACGTTTCCTGGGATTCCGACTCGTTGCTCGCGGGACTTTTTGAAGGTGTATGTTGAACAGTTTGAGAAGGACTTCAGTGAAGCGTTGAAGGCTCGGCAGGCCGAGTTCAGCGAGAACAAACAGAAGTTGGAAGAGCGAATTCAGGCAAATGATCGCATCTCCGACGCTTTTGAGAAGCTGGATGACGCAGTTTCGGAGCTCAAATCCAATATGGACGAGCTAAGGTATAAGTTCTTGAGAGCGGCACGTTTGGCCCGTGGGTTTCAGATTATCGAAACGCCTATCAGCGCCTTTAGCTTGTGGACAGCTCCCTATGTAGGTGGGGTCGGTTTGACGCCCCCTAGCGATGTGACTTCCGAAGCGTCCGAAGTTACCGCTGGCGAGGAATCATCAAGGCCGGGTGCATTTACTGTTTGGACGGCGGAATATATAGGGTTGACCCTTGGAACATCGGGGTCTGCCAACACTGCAGGAACGGCTGAACTGTCGACGGAAGGCGAAGCGGAGACATCTCCGGTGGTCGTCGTGTTGCCGGAAGCCGAAAGCGAAGATAGCGAGCAGAAGGCAGCAGCGGAAGACTCGGAGGAGCGATGCTGAAGAAACGGCTCTAGGAGACTCAACCGAGTCGGCCATTTTTTCCCAATTCGGCGGACGGCCTGTCATGCGAGGGTGCGCGCGAAGAGCCGTCTAACAAGATTTTCCCCTCCACTAGGGAATCAGTTCCCAAAGAGATTTATACCTTCTGGCAAACGAAACCGGTTGCGGAACATCACTCTGCCGTCGTCTCTTCGTAGCATTGAACTGACAAAAATTTCTTCCAGACCGACAGCAAAATGAACTTGTAGCCAATTGGGAGGGGCTTGTAGGGCGATTTGCTAGGCTTAATTCACAGGGTTTCTTCTTGGCCCAAGGTACATCCGAGAATGTTCGGCCAAATTTTCTCTGAGCCTTTCTCCCTTATTGCTACGGTCAGGAGATTTTCGGTTCGGAGAGAATTTTCGAGTGGGTTCGCAAGAGCCTAACGCTCTCTCGAGGAGTTTTTCAAGAGCATGTCTCAAATCAAAAAGCCGAGTTACGATCGGACAGGGACATTGCGACAGTCCACGAACTTGCCGAGTATTGTGTTTTACCGGCAATCCGTTGGGATGTCAGGGAAGTCGATTTTTAGTGGCATACCTATTTTTGGGGAG
Organism: Limisphaerales bacterium; assembly: GCA_024761205.1. Classification (GTDB taxonomy): domain Bacteria; phylum Verrucomicrobiota; class Verrucomicrobiia; order Limisphaerales; family AAA164-E04; genus UBA2970. Next base: position 106,697 of record JAMASS010000005.1, on the reverse strand, counting down.
GGCGACGAACTGAGAGATTTGGTCTCGCTTGACCTTGCCTAGTGCCCATTCCCGCAGGATTCACTATCTGGGATCCAATCCGGTTCCGCTGGTGTTCCTGTTCCTGCGTCGCTCCTGTGATGACGATTGGTGTCATGCCGAAATCCGAAACGGTTTGCGCTCGGGTTGCCGATGCCTGGGGAACGGCACGGAACGCTTGATTTGAGGGATCGAATAATGGATTGCCAGAGAGGGGGCGTTGAATTGAGGGAATGCCATTCTGGACTGCTGATGTGTCGGATAGATCGGATTCCTCTGCCTGAAGTTCCGCCATGGTTTCGAGGTCTTGCATTGTGATCACTCGCGGTTGCATGGGGTTTCGGAGATCAACTGCAACGATATCGATTGGATTGCCAATTGCTCGGGCAAGTTCCTGGCGAGAGATGCCGAAGTTCGCCCATTTGCGTTGGGCGGTGACTCTCAAGCGATCCCGTGATTTTGAGTTCTGGAAGGCCAGCAGTGCATCTTCCTCCGTCAATGCGAATTGAATGGGGTTGGCTTGCAGGAAGCGCTGCTTTGGTACAAAGGTAAAATGGTTGCTCTCTAATCCGTAGTCAATGTGAACGCCGGAAGCGCCGCTCGGCCGAGAGGACGGAGTCGGTGCCCTAGAGATATTGGCTACGGGCGGGATAGGAGACCATCCGATGTCATCTCCGGCTTCGCGCCAACTCACCCACGCAGGACTCCATTCCTTGCCCGGTAACCAGACCCAGCCGTTACAGTCATCGTCCCAAAACCATCGGCCATAATGAAACGTGGCACCACCCCAGGGGTAATTGGAGTGCCAGTGCCAGCCGTCTTGAGTGTAATGCCATTGACCGTTGTGGGCGTAGGGCCGCCACCGCTTGTCTCGGTCGCTCGCGTGGGGTTTCCAAACATTCCCATGTCGAGAATGATGAAACCAGGCCCCGAACGGCCTGAGAATGGTGAGCAATTGGTTGTTAACGGTCGTGGGTTGATAGGTCAATTGCCCGCCGTCTCGGAGCGATCTCGATGTGGGGAGTGACGGTTGTTCGATAAACTCGCCGGGTATGGTCTGCACTGGCGGGGGAGTGACTTGAGCCGGGGGCGAACTGCTGACGGTATTGTTCGGTGACGGCTCCGGTTCGGTGGTTGGTTCTGGCGTTTTATCGACCGGCGTCGGTTCGGGTTCCAGTGTTCTCTCAACTTTGGTTTCGCTTGTCAGCGGAACCGGATTCGGAGTGCTCGGTTACGGATACACCACCGGCGCCTTTCGTCCGGTGTGCAGATCGACAATGATCCTCGTCAGATTCTGCTGTCCGTTGTGGAGTTGAATGAGGAGGACGGCCACCAAGAGCAGCGGGGTGATGATGCCGACGAGTAAGTGGATTTGGTCTTTTTGCATTGGCGGTTAAATACAGATGTTCTTTTCGCGTTAGGTTGTTGACCCCAAATCGCAGATGCCCCGATCAATTGCCGATCTACATCATACCTTCTACCTTCACCCTATACCGGTCAAAAGAGCATACCTTAGGCCGTTTAGCGGACGTTTCTCCATATTGGGAGAGGTGCTCACTTAATGCGAGCCCCTTGTTTGGATGGTTAGGGTCGGAGATTTATTCGATGACACTGGAGGCGAAAAGCCGGAGCGCAGACAAAGCATCCGGTTTCCGAGATGCTTGCCGGTCAACCGGGGAGGTATTTCTTTGGCATTCCAGCCTCGGGGACGAAACGCAGTTTTGCGATTTGCACATCTGGTAGACATTGACACGGAAATCTGAGCAGATACTGATGAGACCATAGGCGTCCTGGGGAGTGAATTGATAGGCATCGACCAACCAACGAATCAAATAAATCGTTGCTGTCTCAACCGCGAGATTGAGTGGACACGCGACATTCCCGCAGATGATCACATCTGGTTTGATGATGCAAATCCATTGGGTGCTGGTTGCCCCTTGATGAACCGAACGTTCAGAGTCACCTTGGCTCGCGTAGACGTCTCCGAAGTAGAGGAGGGCGCCAGGGTGATAGACGGGAATGAATCTCGTTGCCCGGCGCAAGGTCACGGATATCAAGGTTACCGTCCCATTCACCCTGGTCATCAATATTAGTCATGACTTCTCGATCTGGAGCGACTTCCAGTGTGCCCACAAACGGTGCAATGGGTCATTTGATGGCATCGTTGAATTAAGAGGGTTCCGTCTTTGATAGTCCCGCTGAGGCCGGGCTTGTGGGCGAAGATATTGGTGGTGTATTCGGAAGATAGCCCCGGCCAACGGACGGAATCACCCAGTGGTCCGCGGTTTGGTCCGACAGCAATCCCAAATACGATTCAACTGCGATTTGCTCGGTCCTGACCAGGAGAGTGTCGTCGCGTTCCGCACGATCAGCACCGGTTTGTTTGCCGTAACACCCGTGCTTGATGCGTCCCATTTTGTGGGATTCTCGAAGCAGCTGGAGGCAGCCGTTTTCTCGTGTGTTAGGATCCACCGCCACGAGGGCTGGGTTCATATCTGGGTAAAGGCAACCGTTGAAATACCAGTAGCCGTAGTCCTGGTGCTATTCCCAGGCGCCACCCGTGCAAGGTTCCTTGATACTCATCTCAGAGTGGTAATGATATACTTCGTCACGAAAAAGCTGCTCCATGGCGTCCACGATTCTCGGTGTGTGGGCGACGGTGCCAAAGATATCTTTTCCTGCGTGGTTCCAAAGGAACAACTTGGCAACGCTGCCTTCGGTATCTTTCAGACCATGGGCGTGGTTTTTGAATGACTGATCCGCCTTCGCCGCTTGGCGGACAATGTCCATCTCTTCGGTATCAAAGGACGATGAGATATCCATCGCGGTCAAACGTTTCGATTTGGTCGGGAGACAGGAGGGCGGTGCTCATACTACCTACTGTCTGTCGGGGTGTCCTTTATAAAACAGCCAAGCGTTAGCTACCCTTGGATGGGAAGCATGACTGTAGAGTTGGTTGGACAATATACATGCTATCAGCGCAAGGATCGGCAGCTGTTTGTTGCGGTGTATTTTGTAAGATGCGAGTGATTACTTAGATTTCAGCCATCCTATCAGAGCATGGAGGTCAACTCTAGGTGTTTTGAGTAAGTTTGTAGTCAAGTAAGCCACAAACTTACCTTCCTTATTGAGAATCTTGGGAGGTTTTGAGGCAATTTCATTAAATGGAGAAAGGGATGATATATTGCTCCCGTATTTTCCGATTCTGTTGAAAATGGAAACAGAGCTTATCACACTGCCGTGCTTCCCTATATCGTTCAGAATAGATTTAGCAGCAATCACATTGCTACTGATAATACCTAAAAACTTTCCGTCGTCTGCAACAATATAGCATCCCTCAAGCTGATTGAATGATCGAGTGTATCTGCTGCCGACACTTTCTTGTTGAGCGGCAATTTGAGCAACTTGAAGGGAATGCTTCTGAACCCATGCGTCCAGCTTGGCAAGTTCTTCGTCGCTGAGCTTTGAGAGTCCAGAGGCCTTAAATTCCTCTGGTGTCATTAATTTTTTGACGGTGAGGGAAAAATTCGTCTGCGCAAGTGCGAATAGCACCGTGGCTGAGATCATTGCGAATATAAAAAATGCTTTTTTCATAGAACATGCTAACATTATATTATAATTGGATTGCGAAGTCAAAACAAAATGGAATCCCCGGCATCGGGACGGTAGCAGTCCAACGGAACAGCGCGTCAACGGGGTTATGTTGTCTGATTGCCGATCTCCCTTTCAGTGCCATTTTCGGCATTTGAGTAGGGTAGGATGGCGGACACTCCGAGCAGTTGAACGTCGAAGAGTTCGGTGATCGGACTGACAAATTCCAGAGTGAACCAGGCTTCTTGAGTGTCGATGTTGATGATCGCTAGGCCGCAGATGGTATCTTTGTGACGATGTTCCAGCTGGTCGACTAATGGGAGGCGGCGAAGGTTCGATTGTGTCTGGCTTGGGAGAGGCCGACAACGATGAATTCGTGGTGAGTGCGGCATGGAAAGGTCGCAAAGCAGAATCTCGTCGTTCTTGATGTCAATAAGGGGCCTCCGTGCTGTCAGCGGAATCGCCAACTCCCCGCTTCGTTCGATTGGCCGACCAGAGCAACGTAACGCAGCTTGCCGTCATCTGTGGCCAGGCCATTGAGGTAGCAGCGACCTTCCGATGCGAGATGGAAGACAAAGTGAGGTTGCTAGAGATCGGTTCGAGCGACCCCCTGAGTGTCCACATGACGGAGACAGCTGTGGCAGGTGTCAACAATAATGGAGGCGTCGCTGGCAGAGACGAGGCATGGGCGTCTCGAGGTAACCGGGTTGGGTCACGGTCTTGAGTTGGTAGATGGTGCTGTCGTAATGATCTTGGGCCTTGGCAACCTGTTCGGTGTTTTGGAATTCCCAGATGTGTTGGCGTGTCGCGAGAAGGGAGGTGGAACGGTTGACCGAAAGGCCCATGGGCCGATCAAAAGGATATGCTGAGAGGGCTAAGTCTTCGGGGCTCGTTGCCCGAGAGAATCATCAAGCAGTCGTGCTGATAAAGATACTGAGAGACGCTCGTATAATCACGGCACAAAACCCGGCGAGATGTCTTTGATCCTTGGGCTTGAGCGGATTGTGCCATCGGCACAAGCGATAAGATTCCGTTAAGGGGCCGGGGCCGGGGAGCTAGGCCCGTCCCTTAATGAGGGCGGCACCGTATTCGCGATTCATATGGCCAATAAAGTCAAGGCTAATCTCTTTGGGGCAGACGGCTTCGCAAGAGCCCGTCACCGTACAGGCGCCGAATTCTTCTTTGTCCATTTGGGTGACCATGTCGAGCACCCGGTTTTCCCGTTCTACCTGTCCTTGGGGCAAGAGACTCAGATGAGAGACCTTGGCAGAAACGAACAGCATCGCCGAGGCGTTCTTGCAGGCTGCAACGCAGGCGCCACAACCGATGCATTGGGCGGCGTCCATCGCTTTGTCGGCATTCGACTTCGGGACCGGAAAGGTATTGGCATCAGGCGTACCTCCCGTAGTGACCGAGATGTAACCGCCTGCCTGAATGATGCGATCGAATGCAGTTCGATCGACGATCAGGTCACGAATTACGGGGAAGGGTCGTGCCCGCCATGGTTCGATCGTGATCGTGTCGCCATCGGTAAAGCTGCGCATGTGCAACTGACAAGCCGTCGTGGCCTTCTGGCCTCCGTGCGCAATGCCGTTGATCACGAGCGAGCAGGCGCCGCAGATGCCCTCGCGACAATCGGAATCGAAGGCGATAGGGGCTTCATCTTTTTCGATGAGATCCTCGTTGACCACGTCGAGCATTTCCAAAAAGGACATGTCTGGGTTGACATCCCGTGCTAGGTAAGTGACAAACTCGCCCGAATCGTCGGCATTGCGTTGCCGCCATACATGTAGTGTCAGGTTCATCTATTTATAGCTCCTCTGGGACATCTTGACTTCCTGATAGACAAGAGGCTCTTTGTGCAGGGCGGGGCTATGGTTCTCGCCTTTGTATTCCCACGCAGCGATGTAAGCATAGTTCTTGTCGTCACGCTTGGCCTCGCTGTCCGGGGTTTGATGCTCGGTCCTAAAGTGTCCGCCACAGGATTCGTTTCGCTTTAAGGCGTCATAACAGAGCAACTCCGCAAACTCCATGAAATCGGCGACTCGGCTCGCTTGTTCGAGCGCCGGATTCAGTTCGTTGGGTCCGCCGGGAACGTTGAGGTTCTCCCAGAATTCTTGTCGCATTTCCGGGATCTGTCTCAGGGCTTTGTTCAGTCCGGCCTGATTTCGTGCCATGCCGCAATATTCCCACATCAGTTTGCCCAATTCCCGATGGAAGGACCTTGGGGTTCGGCGGCCGTTGATTGAAAGCAGCGTCTCGATCCGTTGCTGGGCTTCTTTTTCGACCTTCTTGAACGTGCGGTCGGCTGTGCTGAGACGTTCGTTCGGCTTTTCACCAGCGAGATAGTTGCCGATGGTGTATGGAATCACGAAATATCCGTCAGCCAAGCCTTGCATCAAGGCACTGGCTCCGAGTCGATTCGCACCATGATCGGAGAAATTGGCCTCGCCCAGAACGAACAAACCGGGAATGGTGCTCATTAGGTTATAGTCCACCCAGAGACCACCCATGGTGTAGTGCACCGCCGGAAAGATCCGCATCGGCTGTCGGTAGGCGTCCTCCCCAGTGATGCGTTGATACATGTCAAAGAGATTGCCATAGCGTTCCCGAACGGCAGCTTCACCTTGACGTGCGATGGCATCTTGGAAGTCAAGATAGACGCCCTGTCCGCTCGAACCGACACCTTTACCGACATCGCAGGCTTCCTTGGCGGCACGGGAGGCGATGTCGCGCGGCGCCAGATTGCCAAAGCTCGGATATTTCCGTTCGAGATAATAGTCGCGTTCGTTTTCGGGAATCGCTTGAGGCGGACGTGTGTCTCCCTTCATTTTCGGAACCCATACACGACCGTCGTTGCGCAGAGACTCGGACATCAGCGTGAGCTTAGACTGATGGTCGCCGCTGACGGGAATGCAGGTCGGGTGAATCTGCGTGTAGCAGGGGTTGGCAAAGGCGGCGCCTCGTTTGTAAGTGCGGTATGTGGCGCTTACGTTGCAGCCCACAGCGTTCGTTGACAGGTAGAACACGGGGCCGTAGCCACCCGTGGCCAGAATCACGGCATCGGCCGAATGGGAACTGATTTCCCCGGTGCTTAGATTGCGCACCACAATACCTTTGGCTTTTCCACCGACTAACACGATGTCTTGGAATTCGGTGCGGGGAAACATGGTCACTTTGCCAGCTGCAATTTGGCGGCTCAGCGCCTGATATGCGCCTAGAAGCAGCTGTTGGCCGGTTTGGCCGCGGGCGTAAAATGTTCGGGAAACCTGAGCGCCGCCAAATGAGCGGTTGGCCAGGAGTCCACTGTACTCCCGGGCGAAGGGGACGCCTTGGGCGACGCATTGGTCGATAATGTTCGTGCTGATCTGCGCGAGGCGGTAGACGTTCGCCTCTCGGGCTCGGAAGTCGCCACCTTTGATCGTATCGTAGAAGAGACGATACACATTGTCCCCGTCGTTCTGATAGTTCTTCGCCGCGTTGATCCCCCCTTGGGCGGCGATGCTGTGCGCTCGGCGGGGGCTGTCTTGATAGCAGAAGCATTTGACGTTGTACCCCAGCTCTCCCAGGGTGGCCGCTGCGGAGGCTCCAGCCAGTCCGGACCCGACAGCAATGACCTTGTAATTTCGCTTGTTTGCCGGATTAACCAGCTTCAGGTCAAACTTGTGTTTGTCCCACTTCTTGTTTAGCGGGCCGGAAGGGATTTTTGAGTCCCACTTCATTGCTTCAGAACTTCCTTTCCGTAACCCATGAGAATGGCCAAGGGAATCGAGCTGTTCCCCACGAAAATGCCCCAAGCCAGGACGAGCGCTAGCCAATCCGCCCACACCTTCTGACGCCCCGAACGGAAACCGAGGGATTGAAACAAACTGCTTGTCCCGTGGCTCAGGTGCATGCACAGCAATGCCATCGAAAGAATGTAAAATCCAGAAACGAGTGGTTGAGAAAACCCGGAGATAATCATTTGGTAAATGTCATGTCGTCCGGAGTCGTCCTTGAGTTTCAACAAAGTGGGATCCAGCGCCCCGACTGTGAAATGAAGAATGTGATAGATGATGAAGGCCAGCAGGATGAGACCGCTCCAGATCATGGTGCGGGAGGCGTAGCTGGCGGCGACTGCTCGGTTGACGCGGTATCCCACCGGTCGAGCGCCGTTGTTTCTTTTCGTGAGCGTGATGGCCGACCAGATGTGAATCGCGATCACGAGCAACAAACCACTCCTGGCGCCCCAGAGCAAGGCGGGTTTTGATTTGATCATCGCGCCATAGGCGTTGATGGTCTCTTGCCCGAGAAAGATTTGCAGATTCCCCAGCATGTGCCCGATCACGAACAGGATCAGCAGCAGTCCCGTGATCGCCATCAGGTACTTCTTCCCAAGCGTGGAGTGAAATATGGCGGTGATAAGATTCATAAGTATCGGGCGGCGGCGTAAAGACTGGCGATTGCTCCGTTCCTTGAGCTATCTCGAACGACAACCCACCCGTTATTTATTGGTGAAACTGCTTAACGTCAATCCAACGGGTGAACTATTAGTGATTTCTACTGGCTTGATAAAGCGAAACACCTTACCAGGCTTCGCTGAGCAGTGTAATCAGTTCGGTCAATTTGGAGATGGCACCAATGCTGTTGCCCTCCGACCGCCGAACTAGCACTCCGGTGATTCCGGCGCCTTCGGCGCCGTCGATGTCTTCCCGAGTTGAATCTCCGACGTGAACGACTGCCGAGCCCGAGAGTCCCAGTTTTTTGAGTACGTGTTCAAACAGGACCGGGGAAGGTTTGGTAAATCCGACTTCGCTGGAGATCGACGCCGTTTCGAAGAAGGACATCAGTTTTAACTCATTCAGCAAGGTCCGCAATCGGGTGTCCCAATTGGAGACCACCGCAAGACGAAACCCACGTCCCGCCAAATCATCCAGGGTGGGGAGAACATCATCGTGAATGCGCCACACGTCGGCTTGTTCGAAGCGTTGATACAATCTAGGAAAAATTTGGGCGCATTGGTCCTGAGACAGGATGCCTGCAAAGCTCTTGATCACCAACCCCAGCCAGCCTTCTTCGGTATACCGAAAGTCGGCCTTATCGGCCCAGGCTTGTTGGAATTGGGCTTCGATTTGTTGTGCGTTTGCGATTTCGAATCCGTGCTCCTGAGCGACTTGGGCATAGACCTCGCCCACGGAAGGCCACGGTTCGATCAGCGTTCTTCCAACATCAAATGTCACTGCTTGCGTTTTAATGGTCTCCACAAGTTCTCAAGCGGGGCAGAATATAACACCACTGATCTCGATATGTTTCAACCTTTACCGGGATTAATCCACAAGACGGGATGCGAAAGAGACTACCGCGCGTGGCGTTGGTCGGATGCAGGCTTTCATTTGCTTTCATCATGCAGATTCTGTGACTCCTGTCTAAATTCTTTGGTCACTTCTCCCTGATGACAGCGGTGACCGGCCAGGTATTCATTCGCAGGAAGAAGGGTGTGTTCTGTCGTTTAAAAAAGTTGATTTGTGAAGATCTTTTAGCAAGAGTCGAGTTCCTCGGGAGAGATGGCTGAGCGGTTTAAGGCGCACGCCTGGAAAGCGTGATTACCCCTAAAGGGTATCGGGGGTTCGAATCCCCCTCTCTCCGCCATTCGTCAAGTCGGTAAGAAGTATCGCATAGTTCAACAGCGTATCCGTTTTGTCGATGGCTGAGAGAGACCTGGATATTGAGTCCGCGGTGCGTTCACTTGGAAGAGCCGTTGCCGGAACACTCTAGGGTAGGAGGGCACCAAGTCGGCTCCGCTGTTGAATCTCGGAGAGTTTGAGTTTAAGGGGATGCCTTAACAAACCCGTGATTTCGAATCCGTAGCTTCTCAGGATCGACCTCGGGGATTCTGTAGTGTTGGACGTTAAAGACTTGATCAGCTGGGCTGGTCTACTCGTTCAACGATTCCTAATCTAATCGGTTGGGACTCGTTCGCGGTATGCCTTTAGAAGGTACCAGCATTCATCTGGCAGGTGAGTTGCTTATGGAGGTCTTTGGTGAAAGTCTAATGCTTCGTTGGGGAACTGTGTTTGCATCAATCGTCACTGAGCTTGTCGAAACGAGACGTCCTGCGAGGCGGTGAATCTCTAGCGGATAATCGCCCGACGGGATCTTCCGAGTCGCAAATGTTGCGGCTCTGGCGGTGATGGAAAAGAACGGGTGATCAAACACAAAGACCTATCCCCGCATGGATCCGTGATAAACGCATCCGAGTTGGTGCGGTCGCTTCATATCGGTCGGAACGTTAAATTGATGTTCGTAGGTTTCGTTTTTAGCAAGGTTGACGTTGGAGACGTCGCCCGTCCTTGCCGGGAAGATGTTGTGGAGGGTGTCGTCGCCGTTGGTGAAAGCGATCTTGTTTCCGGTCTGAACCGCGATGGTTTCCGGGACGAACTGAAAGTTTATTTGATCGATGACGATGGGAGACGGTTTGGCAGAAAACTGTGTTGGCCAAGATTCCATTGGCTTAAGGGCAATGAGCGCTTCGGCAAGTGCGCTGGTTATGACATCGGCAACACACAATACCACTGGCAGCCCAGGGTGAGGTTTGATCGGCTTGATAGTGGATGGTAACAGTCAGCGACCCCGTGGTAACTTCTCCGGCATGGCGGCAAAGGCCGCCAAGACAACCGAAAAGCACTAGGGAATTTTGAACCAGTATCTGGCGTTCGGGCTCAAGGCGCAAAATTGCTGGCACGCTGACGACGCTTTAAAAATCCGGCTTATGATCGAATCTCTCTGATGGCGAAAATCGGCGATCCCGGTGGTGTGTGGTTGATGGCCTCCAGATTCATCTTTGGACGGAAAAACAGGCGTGGGCTCGCGCGGAGAAGCACCAAGGTTCAAGGCAGATGCCTTAGTTGTAGGTCAGGGTAATCTCGGGTTCCTTGACCTTCCGTTGGGTGTTTTTGTTGCGTGCGGCGGCATTAGGTATCGGCTTGTTGGTGCAAGGCACTGTCAATGGGTGGGCTGCCGGTAGGGGGCAGCATCTATGGCCTGAGTGGGAACCTTGACGGTGAGCAGTATCTTGATGCCGAGGGGTGACCATTCGTTTTTGACAGTGTCATGTGGAGGAATCAACTATGGCGAGATATCCCGAGAATTGGGCGTTAGCGAAGGTGCGGCACGGGTGGCGATTCACCGAATGCGTAGGCGGTTTCGAAAGCTCTGCCGGCAGGAAATACTCACAAACGCTGTCCGCGGAGACCGATCTAGACGAGGAGATGCGCCATCTTGTACGGATGCTTTGTGCAACAAATTCTCAAGCATTGACGTAACAAACCACTTGGCACCGGTGAAGAACAGGCATGAAGAAAACAAGATGTCTTGAATGCGAAAGGAACTGGAAATGATTCGCCACCTTTTAGTGATGTTCTACAGCTCTCGGAAGTCGCCAAGTATTTCCCGCAGTTTGAGATTATTGAGTTCTTGGGGCGAGGGGCGATATGGGGTGGTTTAACAAGGCGAGACAGAAGTCGTTGGAGCGACTGGTTGCATTGAAAATCCTCGCTCTGGAACGGAAAAAGGATGATCAGTTCGCGGAACGCTTTTCGAGGGAGGCTAAAATCCTGGCAAGTCTAAGTCAGGTCCATGATTTTGGGGAGACTGGAGGAGATGTATTATTTGGTCATGGAGCCGGTGGATGGCTTCAATCTTCGGCGGCTCCTCAAAAAGGGACTGATGATCCCGAAAAAGGCATTGGCCATTGTTCCCGCCGTGTGCGAGGCCTTGGCGTACGCACATAAGCAGGGGGCGGTCCATCGAGCCATCAAGCCCGAAAACGTACTCCTCGATAAACAAGGGTGCGTCAAGATTGCGGATTTCGGCATTGCCAAGATACTCGAAAAGGGTGAGCGATCTGTAGATGCTCGATCGAGGGATTCCGCCAACCCAGATGGACTGACAAGGGGAGAGCAGCTCGGTACACCGTCGTATATGGCACCCGAGCAGATGGAACAACCCGTTCTGGTGGATCATCGTGCGGACATCTATTCACTCGGAATCGTCTTCTACGAAATGTTGACTGGGGAACTGCCGTCGGTGATGTTTCGGCCACCGTCTCAGAAAGTAGCAGGGATGTGCGCATTGATGAAGCGGTCATCCGAGTGATCGAGAAAGAGCCGGAGCGGCGGTATCAAACTGCGGCCTAGTTGAAGGGTGACGTGGAAACAGTGATTGCGGATTCTGCTGCACCGGTGGCTGTTCCACTTACCTTTCTCTATGTTGCTATGGATATATTCTTTCCCTGGAACAAGCATATAATTTGTCGTGTCCCTCCAAGCAACGGTGCTGGTGATTTCTCTGCCGTTCTTGATCTATAGAGGGAGGAGATTCCTTTGCTCGACTGCATGGGCCAAGAAACAGGGCATTACTCCGGATGAATTTAGGAGATTTCGGGGGGCGTCATTTGAGGGGCTTGGGGCTGGGATCGCGCTAATCATTCGAAATTGGGAATCCGTCATTTTCGGCATCTTGAGACTCATCGTAACGGTGCTTTTGATCGGGGCCTGGCTTTCAGCGGTCCCCGTCCGATCGGAAGGGTGATTTTCCTCGTCTACCCCTGATAAGATGCTTTGCGCGGGTGCCCAAACCTTGCATGCGATGCGAATCTTTGGCGGAGACACGACATTCTACCGATTCCGTGTTCAAGGTTGTGCCGACGCTATCTTCGAGGTGTAGGACGCTCCTGTTCTCGTCGAGAAACTGGCTGTTGAATATGCTTCTGTCCCTTGGGGATATCCAGTTTGATGGGCGCGGGATGATCGCGTGGTCGGGCGACGGTTTACACGTTTCATTTCGAGTGAATGATGTCGAAGTGTCCGCTTTTAACACTATAGCCATTCCTTTCAGGGAGGTTTTCTGCTGCAGAAGGAGGTGGAACTCAGCGCGAACGAAGTGTTGTAAACTTCATTCCTGGACATTGATATGGGAATTGTGCTCAGCGCTCCTTCAGGACTCGTCGAGTCATTGGTTTCGGAAGGGCATCTCAATGGTAGGTTGGTAGAGTTGCATTATATCTAGGAATGGATGAGATAAACGGGAGTGCATGGTGCTTCCATCGGTGTGGAAAAAACTGGTGTGTTGAGTAACGCACGCGCTTTTGACGCAGTTTCCGCCGATCAAACGTTTCTGGGGCGGAGGCTGCGGAGAACGCGTTTGAGAGGATACAAAAGGACAGCGCCCAACCGAATTCTCTTTATACTTTCTCCGTCTCCGTGGATCCCGAAAACATCTCGATCATCAAGACTCGGGAAGGAGGCCCTATTCTGGTTGAGATTCTGGAGAGTGATACGCTATCAAAAGTGATGTGCTTGCGCTTCAAGATGGGAGAACAACAACCGGACGATCCCCGAAAAAAGATTGTCCGGTAATTCAAGAACGCTTTGGTTATCATAAAATTAATATGATCGTTGGCAGGGCCCTTTTCATGGGGGTACGAACCTGGACGCTTATATGGTGTCGCCCGAGCGTGGTCTAATGTGTAGTGATGGGGCGAGATACGGACGCACTGCGTCGAAACGTACCGGTGCCACACCGACGAACCTGCCTCTCCTTGATAATCTATAGGAGTTTTGTCAAGTTCCTCTAGAATATCTAGGAAAGGGTATGGGAAAAGACAAACGCGGTCTCTTGCAGGGTACCTTGGACATGCTGATTTTGCGGGCGCTGAAACTGGGGCTGATGCACGGTTATGGTATTTCGATGCTCATTCGTCAGATGTCAGAAGACGTGCTTCGAGTGGAACAGGGTTCGCTTTATCCGGCGCTGTATCGCTTGGAGAAGTAGGAATGGATCAGGTTCGGAATGAGGAGTTTCGGAAGATAATCGCAAGGCGAAATTCTACAAACTGACACCGGCTGGTCGTCGACAACTCAATGAGGAAACTACCAACTGGGAACGCCTTTCCAAAGCCATTAACCTGGTTTTGAAATCGGCATGAGCCATCGGTGCTCATGGGGAGGATATTCCGACAGCTTCCCCAGCGACTGCGAACACTTCTGCCTGAAATGAAGGCCAAGTGGAATCACGAAATGGAAGAAGAGGTGCGTTTCCATCTGGAGATGGAGACGGAAGAAAACACTACGTGTGGCATGTCTCTTGAGGAAGGCCTCTGAGTTTCGATGGTGTGGAGCAGGTCAAGGGAACCTGTCGCGAGGTTGTTGGTTTGAGGAGTGTGGAGACGCTTGAGCAGGATGTCCACGCGCAGATGCCGGATGATGCTTAAGAATTGGGCATTCACCGCAACCAGCGCGCTAATTCTGGCCGTTGGAATTGGAGGCGTGACGGTTATTTCTGCAGCCCTCCTCAGGTCGATTCACAAGGAGATCCCCTATGCTGACACGGATCAGCTGGTTATCCCTAGAGCGACCAATCGGCAAACGGGCACTTCGCTGACTAGGGTTTCCGTGCCGGAGTTTGAGGATTGGAAATCTCCATGCCAATCATTCGAATCTATGTCGTTGTTACGCATGGCGGACCGGATTCGATCTAACCGGTCGGAACGCCCGGTATGAGTCAGCGGTTCTGTTGTGTCTGGATATCTGTTTCAAACTTTGGGTGTGGCGCCGTTGTTCGGACGTTCTTTTTTGCCAGAGGATGATCGGCCAGAAAGTCAACCGGTCGCCGTCTTAAGTCATCAGCTTTGTAGTGGCCGCCTCGGCGAGAATAAAGAGATCTTCAATCAAACTTAATGATCGTCACTCTGCGGTGGTTGGCATCATGCCCGAATTTTTCCGGTTTCCACGGGCGGCTGAATTGTGGGTGCCTATGGGAATCCATGAGATCGGATGATCGACGGACCTCGGGGAGCGCTGGAAGTTAGTCGTCGGGCGGTTGAAAGACGACCTTACAATGGAGCAGGTCCAAGCTGAAATGAAGCCCGTTCCCTGGCAGTTGGAACAGGAATTCCCGGAGGTCAACTGCGATGCTAGTGCTAGTGTCATTCCGCTTCGCCGCTGGATCGGAAACGAATTACAACCGCTGATGTGGCTGATGGTTTTGGCATTGGTTCTTTTAACCGCTAGCGTCACGTGGCGGGGTGCATCATCGTCCGATCCGTTAGCCGCCAGAAAGAGGTGGCAATCAATCGCGTTGGGATATAGTCGGTTCCGTTTGATGCGGCAGCTGCTTACCGAAAGTCCGTTGCTGAGCTTGCTCAGTGGCGTTTTGAGTCTTTTCTCTTGGCTTATTGTGGGGGTGAAGCTCCTGGAAGCTTTGCTCTCGATGGCTTTTCAGACGCCCCGCCTGACTTGAATAAGCGACTGAATCAGTCGAGTGTGCGTTCCACTGGCGGCGGATTGGCTCGACTCGACTGAGGCGTGGTTTTGTGGCGAGTCAGACCGTGTTCGACTCTGTTGGCGGTCGCTAGATTGACCCTGAAGGGACTGCTTGACTTTTAGTCTATCAAGAGCCCGGGTTTGATGCCGAGAATCTGTTGACGTCGAGCGCTTAGTTGCTGGACTACCGGCATCGGAATGCGGCCATGACCACAAACTTTCGCGGAGACATGCTGGAAACGGATCAAGAGTCTGCCGGGGGGGCAATGCTGCCGTTTCCGAACGATTGGTCATTGTTTGATGCGTCGCCGGGACAGTGGCTTTTTACTGTCGAGGGAAAATCAGATCAGAACCCGCTGGATCATCCGCTTGTCATTTCGGCTCAAGTCAGTCCTAACTACTCTCCCGGCGCGGCCTGTAACCTCTCTAGAGCTAGCTGAGATCGAGGGGGCCATCCAAGGCGAATTTCTCGGTTCCAAAGGTGGTCAGTTCTTTCTGTCCCATGGCGTGAGCTAGGGCAAGCCAGAGCCGATTGTGGGGCACTCCGTCAAAGTCGAGGGCTCGATTGGTTTTGAATCCGGCACCGCCGCCGATGAGGACGAAGGGAATATTGGATAGGGTGTGTGAGTTGCCTTTGCCGAGTTCGTTCACCCAAATGATTTGGGTATAATCGAGCAGGTTTCCGCCGATGCCACCGGGTTCAGGGGTTTCGGCGAGTCGTTGGATCAAGTAGGCGAGTTCGGTCGCGAACCAAACGTTGATGCGTTTTAGTTTTTGGTAGGCTTCTTCGTTGTCATCCGGCTCATGGGACAAGGAGTGGTGTCCCTCTTGAACATCCAGCCAACGCATGCGCGCCTGGCCTACGGAGCGCATGTATTGGAGCGAAGCGACGCGGGTCATATTGTTGGCGAGCGCATTGACAAGGAGATCGATTTGCATGCGACTGATAGCCGGGGCGTTGTCGTTGACGATCTCGATGTTGGGGTCGATATCGGGTTCTGGGTAGGCCAATTCACTTTGCTCTCTGGTCGCCTCGATATCTTGCTCCAGTTGCCAGACAAGTTGCAGATGTTCATCAAGGAGGTTGCGATCTTCGGGACTGATGCGTTGGGAAAGACGGCGCAGATCGTCGCGGATGTAGTCCAACACACTGGATATATTCTCGTGGTCTTGGACACTGCCGTAGAGTTTGTCGAACATTTGTCCGGGATCATCGATGGGGGCGATGGGTTTGTCGTTGCCGGCGTAGCACATGCGGGTCCAGGGGTCGGCGCGGTTCGGGACCGCGACGCCAAATTCCAGGGAACCGAAACGAGTGCGGGTGTGTTCTTGGGATTGGAAATGGTTGCGCACCTGCTGGTCAATCGAGATGCCGCTGGCCCAACCGGCCGGTGTATCCGAACCACCTTGAATGTTTCCGGGATTGAGTTCAGTTGCAGTGAGGAGGCAGGACATCCCGCGCATGTGCCCGTCACCATCGCCGCGAATTTTGTTGTCAACCCCCTTCAACATGAGCATCTGTTTGCGATAGGGATCTAGCGGCTTCAGAATCGGTTTCAGTTGAAGTGGGGTCTCAGGGCCAAAGGTGTCGGGCCAGAATTCGTTGGGCAATGTTCCGTTGGGGGAGAACATGATAACCAAACGTTTCCGGGGAAATGTGGCGTGGCCTTTTGGAACTGCGTTAAGGCTAGGGAGCCCGGCCACGAAGGGGAGCGCACTGACGCCCAGACCCAAGTCACGGAGAAATTGTCGGCGGCGGTAGTCGATTTTGTTCATAGTGTTGAGTTTGAGTTCGGTCGTGAATCGCGGCCACAACGGCGATTCTAGCGATCAATTTCTGAATATTATAGTCTTCCCGTTCGAAGTGCAACCTTAGGTGTTCAGTCGTGTTGCGTCCGTAGGCAGCGGGCGCTTGATTGATGAGGTGTTGGAACAGCTTGACCACAAAGGCTTGATGTGCGGACGGACTTGCGGCGGCCACCAAGGCGAGATCGCGGGCGTTCTCGACCTCGAGAGTGTCTCCATCGAGGGTGACGTACTTGCTTTTACTATCTACCGGATGATTGTTGTCGGTGATTCGCCAGCGACCCACAGCGTCAAAATTTTCCAGAGCGAAACCGAGGGGATTGATGATGGAATGACAGGTCATGCAGGCGGTATCGCGGGTCAGTTCCGTGATCTTCTCCCGCATGGTGAGATCTTGGGGAAACGCTTCGTTTTTGAAGGCGACCGCTTCTGGAGGCGGTTTAAGGTGACGGCCCATGATGTTTCGCGTGAGGAATACCCCGCGATGAATGGGTGAGGTTGTGTTGTGGTAGGCAAAGGCACTGAGGAGAAACGGATGCGTCAGGATTCCAGCCCGTTCTTGAGGGGGGAATGACACCGGTTGAAAGTCAGAGACGGACCGCTGCGAGGTGGGTGTGTCGTCGGATTTATGATCGGCCTCCGAGGTGACGTATAGGGATGCCAGTCGATTATTGAGCAGCAGGCTATTGGACAGTAACAGTTGGCGGTAGTCGGAGGTTTCGCTCCAGACGACTTGATCCACAAAGAGTTCCAGCGAATAGCGTAGGTCCGCGGCAATGCCAGCGTCAAATTGCGGAAACAGGGTTTCGTCTTTGGTGAGGTCCCTTTCTTCGATCTCGAGCCAATGATGGAAGAACCGACGTACCTTGGCGCGAGCGCGTGGGTCTCTTAGCATGATGCGGACGTGCGCCTCTATCTGTTCGGGAGTTTCAAGCTGACCCTGATTCGCCGCCGTTCGGAGCGCCCGATCCGGAATCGAATCCCAGAGTGCGAGGGCGAGACGCGCTGCCACGGTGTGCTGGCTGAGGTTTTGGTTTGGGGCGGGCTGGTTCGGATAGAGGAAGTGGGGGGACTTAAGGGTCAACAGGACAGCGCGGCGGACTGCTACCTCCGGGCTGTCTACGCCCTGAAACAATATCTCTCGATAGAGATGACGCTCTTCATCGGTCAGAGGCCGACGGAAGGCGATGGAAGCAAAGCGGGCGACGAAATCCTGCAGCAGCACTTTGTGGTCGGAGACGTCGCTGTTGAATCGAGCTAGAATCGGCAGGCGAGCGATCACTTCCGCAGTGGTGGCCAAAGCCCCCTGGGTCGTGGCGGCGTGCCATCCGGGAGACACGGAGCTGCCTCGCTCATAACCCAAGCTGTGATCATCGGCGGGAAACGCTGCCTTGACTACAAAAGTGCGCGGACTCTGTGCCGTGGTGAGGTGTCGTTTGTCGAGTAGCGCCCATGGATTGTGCGGCGTCTTCCATTCAAAACGAATTGAGGCATCTTTTTCTTTGTATTTGAAGAACTCAAGTCGGATAGGGTATTGACGTCCGCCAATCAAAAACATCCGGCCGGTCAATTCTCGCATCTTGCCTGAGCTTACCCAGCCATCAATGAGGGCGGCTTGTCCGGCGAGAGAGCTATCGTCCCGCATCTTACGGCGTTTGCCGGTATTCTCGGTATTTAGGTAGAGACGAGCGCCGTTCTGCGTCCAAATGCGGAACTCGTAGTGGCCGGTATCGTTCGCGATCAGAGCGCCCTCCCAAATCGCTGCAAACTGGTCGGGAGTGATCTCTTCTGCCGGGCTGCCTTCGCCAAAGTTGAAGTCGATGACGTGATCGATTCGTCGGATCTGTAGTTTGTCCGCTTTATTCATCCCCTTGGACTGGAAATACTCTGCCCGCAGGCCGGGGACGGCTTCAGGTTCACCTTCGGAGGTCTTCTGTTCTGATGCCGTGTCGGTTTGGGGTATGGAAAAACAGCCGATGAGATCGGCGATGGCGTTTTGGTACTGAGCAACCGTCAAACGTGTGAGGCCAATGCGAGGCGGCGGGAGTTTGTTTTCACGGGCTTTGAGCGAATAGAATTCATGGTAGATGAATTCCGCCACTTGGCGTGCTTCGTTTCCAACGATAGATTCCGGATCGTTTTCCGGCATTGTCCGTTCGATGAGTCTGGCTAGTGATTTGATTGAGCGGTCGCCATAGAGAGGTTCATCGTACTCTTCTTTCGTGCCTTGTCCGCCGGCACCGTGGCACTTGGCGCAGTTTTTTTGGTAGATGCGGGCTCCCTGATAGTCTGGTTGAACGGTCGGGTTGGCTTCTTGGAATCCCGCGTGAACTAGGCTGATTACCACCGTCGACAGGAAGAGTATCATGCTGACGCTGAGAGATATTGGGATTCTCTGTGAATATCGTTCGCTTAAAACGATCCAATGCATTGCTCAACTATAATAGAGTAGAGGTGTTTGGTCCATAAAGAACTCGCCAAGCCGCCTCTGCCTTAATCCCAGGAAAAGAATTACCGGGATATTCAGTCAAGCAACGCAGCGGTCTTTCGTCCTCCGTTAGCTTTAGCAAAGGAGGATGGCAGCTCAAGAGATTTTCGCTCCACTTTTCTCGAGGTTTCGTTTGTGGTGAAAAAATCACAGGCTCGTGTCATCTATGCCGTGACATTGAGTCACTCATACACAATTGAGACAGAAATGGATCCATTTGAGTTGCAAGCGCAGTTGGAAACGCACCACGCAGCGAGTTATCGCTGGGCGTTACGTTGGTCATCCGGATCAAGCGAGCGGCGTGTTGCAGAACGCCTATTTCAAGATTCTCAGCGGCAAGGCGGCCGAGGTCATGCGGGTTTCATTGGGCACGGCGTGGAGACACTATGCGCGGGCCAAGACAACCTTGCACATGCGGTCGCATCCTACATGGTTCAGGTGATCGCTACAAATACGCAAGACGAGACCATTCGGCGATTGTTTGAGCGGCTCAAAGAAAAGAAGATGCGCTGAAGATCCTGACTTTACCGCGGTCTTAAAAAACGATGCCAGTCTCTGGTCCGCGATTTGATTCGCGGCAGCTGTTCGGCTTGTTCACCGCTGATTTGGCCTGTCTGGCCGTGGCGGTTGGCTTGTCGTTGAACCAATCCCAACGCAGTCAAGCCACGTTGGCGACCGCTTTAGCCTTAGCTTAAATGATATCGGTTGCCAGCGACGAGCTTTCGAGGAGATCAATCGTTTATTGGTCGTCTCCCACTGAATTCCTGATGTATCCCGATCTTTGAGGGCCTCATTTCTCGTACAGTCTGAAAATCCAAAACCAAATAAGTATACAATAAAGATGAAGCCTAAATATTACTATCTCGTTCTCATCGCTTGTACTCCGCTTTCGGCATGCCATGTTAAGATATCTTATCCCTACGTATTCGCTTCACACTACTATAGCCGCATTATCTATTACAGTTTGCAATTTAATAAGTATAGTTCCGAATATATATATATTCGGAAGCCAGCAAACCGTCGTCGGGAAGGAAGGGAATGACCGGGTATTATCGCAGGCTCGTCATCATCGAGGATGGCAAACGCCACGATTACATCGATAACCAGCCATACGCCTAGTGGCGAACCAGTCTGCAGGCGAGTTTCCTGAAGAAACTAGACGTACCGCCACAATTTGGTTACGAAGCGACACAAATACGCGCGAGAGGGCCACATCAGCGATGGATTGGCGTCCAAAAAGGCTACAAAGGACGGTATCTTGAGTTGAAGATCGACTATTACAAGCTCGATTCCTCCGGCGACTACCTCGTGGCCGCCGGTCACAAAAAGGACAATGGCGGATCTCTGGGAGCCTTTGGTAAAGGGGTCGTCGCATCGCCGGGCAGACTGACTCTCTCTCCGCCGTGGGGCTCGCAACGGAGGTCGCATTACAAAATTTGCAACCGAGTGGGAAAACCCTGCCGGTGTTAATTCATTGTTAATTTGTTATGAACCCCAGAACTGTTTTTGCGTTCTTTCTTCCCCTAATCGTCATCGTCGTGTTGGTCTGGATCGGATGCCGGGATGCGGATTACAGGAATGTCGGATTGGTGGAGGAAAGGCTCTCTGTCGGAAACGCCGAAAGCGAATCACGGGAACACACAACCCAAGCTTTGTGGATTAAACCTCCGCCCCCACGTCATATCTCCGAGGTGGTGGCGGAAAGGGAATGCTTAGTCAGGGAACACCCCCATGCTTATTATAACCCCCCGAAACGAGGATGATGAATACCTGGCGAACTATGCCTATCATGAAGCTGTGAAGTCCTATACGTTTTCCACGAGGCGCGATGACCCCGTGTTTCGAGAAATCATGAAGTTATTGCTTGAGCATGGCTACGGCGTCGAGGGATGGCAAGGGGTTGTGTTCGCTCTGATAGTGAGCAACATCCCGGCTATCATAGAGTTGGAGCAATTATGCCATTGAGTCTGACCCCAAGCCGGGATCGGCGAGATGGATACGGGATCAAGGATACAGACATGGCGGAGTCACTAAACAACTGCGTGCGCTCAGCGGCATTTCCAAACCGGATCTCATCGACGTATTGTTGGCCATTGATTTTGACCTGTTGGACTTACGCTACGACGAACCGGGGCTCGGAAAATCATTGAACCGATTCGGGGACAGACTGCTCACTAAAGAAGACTGGATGAGTGATGGTTTCTGTGCCGCCAAGAGCCACGATCAGGGATCGCTGGAGAGGTCACTGGGCCGATCCGAGTGTTGACACGATTTGTGTTGAGAATTGACGGCGGGTGAAGGTCAAAGCGCATGAGAACACATGGCCGGAAGCTTCAATGTTTATGGGGCAGTCTAGCTAATCAGTTGCTTCGTTGCCTTGCCTGTGCCGTGGATTGCTCAGAACTTTCCAATCCTCGGTGAGGGCTCCTTGCCGCTAGAACAATCCCTCATGTGGACGGTCGCCGCGGCGGCCTTGGAGGAAGGGCAGGAGATTGACCCATCATAACGGGTGTCGGATTCCGATTGAATGTTTGCCACGACTGTGGCCTGCCGAAGATATCGAGCGACAATGCCCATTTGATGAATACAAGGGTTGCTTGGGGATGGAGAAAGTGCTGCTCCATAAGGCCATAAACCTCAGAAGTGGCGGGGGAAGGGAATCATTCGCGCCAATTCGATTGGAGGGTTCTTGGGCATTGCTCAAGCGGGGAACGTTCGGTCAGTTCCACGGCGTGAGTCGCAGGTGCCGGTAACGCCACGTGGATGGATTCTGTTGCCGCTGCAATCTGCGGCGAACGGCGCAAAAGAGACCGCCTTCGCTACGAGGGTGCAACGCGCGGGTTGGGGTGCGGCATGGGCGAGCGGAAGCTATTGGGCATCATCGCCCTGGCGCCTGACGAGCCCTTGGTCATCGGCGCCGTCGAGATACCCTGTTGCGTCTTGGAGGAGGAGACACGCGTAACTGAGTCAAGGGTGAAGGTTTTCAGGATTAGGGTGAAGCTCTGGCATGGTGGTTTGGCGCCCGACGGATGGTGGGGTTCAATCAACCCGATTTCATGCCAAAAGCTGGTTGGCGGCGGCAATTGCCCACGGCACCCCGCCCCGCTGCCCTGCCGGACGTTTGCGGGGCGGTTCTCAAGTCTCGGGAAATGGGGTGTTGAAGAAATAACGGGAGTCTTCAGCCAAGTGTCGCGAGGTTTTGACGCAGGGTTTTGCTCGTGTTGCCGTTCTCGGGCTCGGCGGTGAAGTGGTCGCCAAGTGCATCCTCAGAAGAACGCGCTGCGAGCGATCATTCTCGAGCAATTCATCGCCAAGGAGCTATGCCTTGGGCCGGGGCTTCCCCTTCGGGCTCTACAAACAGATTTTTCCGTTTGAAAGGCCGGAAATGCGGACGGCAAAGCGGCCATCCGTGATGGGAGGTTACACCAACGGCATCGTTTGTGAACGCCTTGCGCCGGCGTGCGGAAGGAATTGCGAGAGAAGAATCTGAGTTCAAGTAAGCGGCCGGCGCAGGCACAAGCATCATCCCTGCTTCACGCCGGACGTGGGGCATCTCAAGCTCAAGGAAAGGCTTGTCGGCGTCATTGCCCGGATGAGAGCCGCTGGCTAACTGAGAACAGTTTCCGCCACCTTCTTGGGCGACCCTATCCTAAACCAACGGAAACACCCCGTCCGTCTTTCCTTGACCTTGAAGATTGTCCCCGTCCGCCGACGCTTATGAACAACCAAAATAGCCAACTCCTTAAAATCCCGAAACTTAAAGTAATGGACCGGAGGATTTGCCACAGGGGATCGAGCGATGGTGACTGAAGGTACGGGTCAAGAGGATTTTGCACTGATTATCACGGAGGCCTTTATGGAATCTACGGGGGGAAACCGAGGCGCTATCCGAGGTTGCATTCCCTTTGTCCGAGGATTTGGCGCGTGGTGTTTAGGGCAGCCGGTGGGTCGCCGTTTACGGAACTGTTCGCTTGCTTTGCTGGGACAATGTGCATGTGGTGATGGAGGTGATCCGGAACAATCAGCGATTTCGTGCGGCTATGCTGGGTTATGATGAAGCATCCGTGCTGATGGAATTGATTGGCAGCAATCTCCGCATCAAGGGTGCTCATTATGCACCGCAGTTTGACCAGAACCGGATGGGGGTTCAGTTTTATGCTCCGGGAAGGGCACGGGTTTAATCCGAGGGCGATTTGCTGGTCAACCGGGGATCATTGTGGCGTTGACGGCTTTGGAGGGAGGCCACGAAGGGCGTCTTGGTTGAGTGGTTGATCGGTTTTTGAGTCAGTGGAAGAGGCAAGGGTAAGGCGATGATGACCTTGCATGACGAGGGCGTTTATTTTGATGCCGAGTGCTTCAGGGTTATGGAAAGGAGCTGGCTGTTGGAAGTGTTATTAGGATGACAGGCGTGTGTGGTTGAGGTGGATGAGGCGAAGAGTCTTGTTGGTTTTCGGGTTTTGGTGGCAGAGGCAGACGATGTGGGAGTTATCAGCGGGCTGTCGTGGTGGACTCTGAAGAACATGTTGAGTGTGGTCGGCATGCTGGTTGTTGTTGTGGTGATCGTGGCGGGATGGGGGATTTATCCTTCTGGAAGCGTGTTTTGTGTCAGACGAGAATTGTCATTGATTTGGAAGTCCGTTTTCGAAGCATTCGAGAGGGTGGTAATCTACTGGGATTCGAGGCTATCTCACGAGATCAGACGGAGAGGAGGCAGGCGGAGTTGCAGATGGAGAAGGTTTAGAAGGAATTGATCCATGCGTTTGGCTAGGTAAGGGATGGGGGAGGTGGCAGCTGGGGTGCTAAAGGAGAATCAAAAAAAGCCCGGTTTCATTAATACTGATCCGAGAGGTCAAAAACTGCCGGAGTACTTGGAGCAGTTGTCCGCGCATCTGGCTGTGCAGCAAGGGATGTTGCAGCAACGAACTGAATTAACTGTTGGAGAGCGTTGAGCACACCAAGGATGTTGTGGCTGTGCAGCAAGCTCTGCACATACCGGGGGCTTGAAGGATTTGTTGCAGCTGTCTGAACTCGTCGAAGACGCCGGCTGAATGCCGGAGTGTTGAGGCGACACGAGGTCAAGCTAGTCCGAGAATTTGCGCCGACGCCAAAAATAGCGGTCGATCGAACGCGAATCTTGTAAGTGCTGATTAATCTGGTCCGCAATGCCAAGTGTGCTTGTGATGAAGCTAAGACTGCTGAGAAGGTCATGTTCATCAGATAGGGCCCTCCAAATTTGGGATCCGAATATCGGTGGCCGATGCGGGTATCGGCATCCCCAAGGAGAACTTGACTAAGATATTTGCCTATGTCTTCACTCGAGTGCTTTGGCGGCTAAGGAGATGGGGGCGATCTCTCGGTCGAAAGCGATGGGACGGGTAAGGGAAGGGAGCCACTTTCATCTGGACCTGCCAATCGCTCAGGCGGCGGCGGCATGAAGGCGGTTCTGGACCATTGAAGGATATTGGTGATTGATGGCCGTGAATCCATCCACCGAGATTTTCAAAAGGTCCTGGGGCAAGTTACGGGGACACGGAGGAGTTGGAGGGTCTTGAAACCAGTCTATTTGGTGAGTCAGACTAGGAAGGGGTCGAGAAAGTGAAGGAGTCGATCAAGGCTGGGCAGCTGTGTTCCGTGGCTTTTGTCGACATGCGGATGCCGCCCGGCTGGGATGGCGTTGAGACCATCACCCATTTTTGGGGCTGGGGTCGAAGCATTCAGATTGTTATTTGCACGGCGTATTCGGACTATTCTGGGAAGGATATTCAGACTCAGCTAGGCGGTTCGGGTTGCCTGCTCATTTTTAAGAAGTCCTTCGACATGGTTGAGGTGCTGTAGTTGGCCAAGGCGTTGAGTGAGAAATGGAAGCTGGGACAGCAAGCCCGGTTGAAGATGGCGGATTTGAAATCCCTGGCGGCCGAGTGTACTCAGGGGAGTTCCACGTGGCGAATGAGAAGCTGCACTCGGCCAATGGATGAATGAAGGATCTCGCGAATCGTACTCTCCAGGGAGCCGAGGCAAAGAGTGCTTTTTTGGCGAGCATAGGCCATGAGAGCCGCCCGCCGATGAATGGGATATTGGGGGGGCTTCGGGCTTTTGGCGGAGACCTCGTTACGGCGGTGTGCCCTTGGCGGAGGCGCTGCAAAAACGAGCGTGGATTCACTTGTTGACCATCAATTAGCGACATCCTCGATTTCTCAAAGGTCAAGGCGGGTAAGGTGGCGTTCGAGGAGGAGGATTTTGATCTGAGTACTGTGGTTTGCGATTTATTGGAGATCATGGCCGAGCGAGCGCAGTGCAAGAGGATCGAATGACGGTTTTTATGCCGGATAAAATAACGACAGGTCTTTGGGGGCACATCGATTGCGTCAGGTGGTTCTCAATCTGTTAGCAACGCGGTGAATTTCGCTAGAGAGGTGAGATGATGATTAACAAGGTCGAACAGAAGGAGTTAGCAGGGGATTGGGTGAGGTTGTTTGGTGAGTGATACCGGACTGGGTATTCCGGACGAGGCCAAAGGTAGTCTTTTTAAGCCGTTTACCTAGGCGGGTGTGTCGGTGTGATCCGTAAGCATGGAGGCACGGGTTTGGGGTTGGCGATCTGCAAGAGCCTGGTGGAAATGATGGATGGATAACTGGGGGTTAACAGCATTCATGGCGAAGGGGGGATGTTGTGGTTTGTCGCGACGCTGCCATTGGCTAAGACAGGGACACTGGAGGAGGTGGTTTCCAATCAGGTATTGGAGGGGTGCCGTGCATTGGTTGTGGACGGTAGCGAAACGAACCGCATGGTCTTGCGCGAGTATCTCTCATCGTGGTCGATGAGCGTTGAATGTGCCTCCGGTATATCCTGATTGTCGATGACGGCCCGATCAATCGTAAGGTAGTGAAGGCGTTATTTGAGTCGCTCGGAGTGCTAGTCGATTTTGCGGATGGCGGCCCTGGCTGCTCGGCGAGCGGGTAATTATCGCATCATTTTCATGGATTGTGAGGTGCCGGAGATGGATGGTGTTGAGGCTATCCGGTGGATTCGAACCTAGGAAAAGAAGGATTGGTTGTTGTGTCGCGTGGTCATTGCGATGACGGCTTATGTGATGGAAGGGCAAGGACTGGTTGCTGCGAGGCGGGCATGGATGACTGCTAAGCCGGTGAGAAAGCAGGGGTTGAAGGATATGCTTGGATGGCATCGGCTGGCGGTTCGGCCGGATGCTCCGGGAATGCGGGAGTAGGCTGCCGATTTGTCTCCAAGTGTAACCCGCTGCGGCCTTGGGAGAAAGAAGGTTGAAGTGCTTTCCACTTATTCGTTTCGTGGAAACCATCCGGCAATACGGAGTTTTTGTTCCGGTGGTGTTTGCTTGGTTTTCAGTCACAGGCAATGTCAGGGTTGATCTTGTGTTTCGGTGGCGTCAGCATTGGCGTTCGAGAGTGATTCGTGGTGTACTACTTTGATTACAATGCGACGACGCCGGTTGCGCCGGAAGTTTTTGACGCGATGGTTCCTTATCTGAGGGACAGATGGGGCAATCCGTCGAGTATGTATGCTTTTGGTCACGCGCTGAAAGGTGTGATTGAGAGTGCCCGGGAATCGGTCGCTGCGTTGATTCAGGCAGATGCCGGGGAGGTGGTCTTTACTAGTTGCGGGACGGAAAGCAGCAATACTGCTTTATGCTGTGGGTTGAATGCCCATCCGGAAAGGCGGCATCTCATCATGTCTGGTGTTGAGCATTCGGCCAACTTGAAGACTGGGGCTTATCTTGAGTCACTGGGATTCCGGGTGAGTTATTTGCCGGTGCAGCCGGATGGCTTGATTGAGTTGGATCAATTGGAGGCAACGATCATGACGGATACGGCGATGGTTTCTTTGATGTGGGCCAATAATGAAACTGGGGTCGTGTTTCCCATTGTCGAAATTGGGGCACTGTGTCGGGAGCGAGGGGTGCTGTTTCATACGGATGCGGTGCAGGCGGCGGGCAAAATTCCGATTGATGTGCGGACAGCTTCAGTCGATTACCTTTCGTTGTCGGGGCACAAGATCTATGCGCCCAAGGGGGTTGGCGTTTTGTTTGTCCGGGACAAGGCTCCTTATCAAAGCTTGATTTTGGGCGGTGGCCAAGAGAAAGGGCGGCGGGCGGGCACTCAGAATGTCGCCTCGATCGTGGCGATGGGGGAGGCTGCGCGACTTGCTGCGCGGAATCTGGATGCAGAGATCAATCGGCTTCGAATTCTCCGTGATCGGCTTGAAGGTGGTCTCTTGAAGTTACCGTTTGTTTGTCGGAATGGAGACGCTGATGCAAGGCTCCCCAATACGACTAATCTTGGATTCAGCGGAATCGAATCGGAAGCCTTGCTGCTTTTGCTGGAAAAGGAGGGCGTGTGTGCTTCGAGCGGTTCGGCATGCTCCACGGGCTTGTTGGAGCCATCGCATGTGTTGACTGCAATGGGGGTTCCGAGGTCCTTAGCTATGGGGAGTGTGCGATTTAGTCTGGGGCGGATGTCGACCGATGCCGAGGTCGATCACTTGGTGTCTGTGGTTCCTAGGCTAGCGGAGCGACTCCGGGGAGTAAGTCCTAAGATGTGATTTTAGGGCAGGCATCATCCTTGCCTTAAAACGATTGATTCTGTGGCGGTGGGGCCTGACAATTCACGCACGACATGGATCCGATCTTAAAGCTATTACGAGAAGATGCCTCCCTCAGCGCAGGTGAGTTGGCGAGGCGTTTGGACAAACCAGAGGAAGAGGTTGCTCAGGCAATCAAAGACTATGTATCTCGGCACGTGATTCTTGGGTATCGAACCTTGGTGAATGAAGATCTGCTGGGGGAAAGCCGGGTTCGAGCGGTGATTGAGGTTCGTACCACGCCGGAGCGGGATGGTGGGTTTAATCGGATTGCCGCACGGATCGCCAAGCATCAGGAGGTGCGGACTTGTTACCTGATGTCAGGCGCTTATGACCTTTTGGTGATTGTGGAAGGGAGCAGCCTTCACGAGGTAGCGACGTTCGTTGCCGAGAAACTTGCCACATTGCGGGGTGTGGTGTCGACCTCCACCCACTTCATGCTGCGGCCTTACAAGGAGCATGGGGTGTTGATGTTGCAGGACGAAGATCCGGAGCGGTTGGAAGTCAGCCCCTAGAGAAAAATTTTTCCAGAAGCATTTTCATGACAGCAGGTGAATTCTCCAGACTCGGGTGGCCAGGATTATCCAACGGCAGGGCGCCGAAAGATAAACTTCGCTGACGGGACCTTCGGGGCGGGATTGCCGGGGGGCTGCTCATTTTGGGTGGGTGTCTTCTCAGCGGGGAAGGTTGAGAGTGCCTTCGTTAACGATTGGGGCTTTTATGGCGGTGACCGGCGGGTTCCTGTTGGCGTTGGTTCTTATGGAATTCTGGGGTGCAGACAGACGCCGTGGTTTATGGGTTGTCTGAGATGGAGATTTGAGGGAGGGAAGTGAGGCGTCTCGAGTGCTGGGGACGGTTCGTTGGCTATGGCGATAAGGATTGATCAGCGGGTTACGGCGCGGAAGCTTCTGCCGAGAGTTGAGCGTCTTTTCGAGTTTTCAGCAAAGAAAATCCGTTCGATTCAGCGGGCTTGGAATCCATCGAAAGGAACGCCGGTTTTTACCGTCAAGGGGCACTATACAAGTCGAGGATGGACGGAGTGGACTCAGGGATTTCAGTTTGGGTCTGCTGTGTTGCAATTTGATGTTACCGGTGAGGCGGGATTTTTGGAGATTGGGCGAGAGGCGTCCGTCCGTCATATGGCTTCCCATGTTTCCCACATAGGCGTTCATGACCACGGGTTCAACAATGTCTCCACCTATGGCAATCTCCTGAGATTGATGCGGGAGGGGCGCATTCCGGAGAATGAGTTTGAGCGGGCTTTTTATGAATTGGCATTGAAGGTATCCGGTGCGACTCAAGCGGCGCGCTGGACGACGATCGCCAATGGGGAGGGGTATATTTACTCCTTCAACGGACCGCATTCGTTGTTCATTGATACTATCCGATCGCTCCGTGTCCTCGCCCTTGCGCATCGGTTGGGGCATGTCTTGATGGGAGAGATGGATCGTCCAATCTCATTGCTGCGGTGCATGGTCGAGCATGCTCGTTCAACTGCGACTTACGGCGTGTATTACGGAACTGGTCGTGATGCTTATGATGTGAAGGGGCGCACGGCTCACGAAAGCGTGTTCAATTTGAATGATGGAAGTTATCGATGCCCGAATTCGCAGCAAGGCTACTCTCCGTTCTCAACGTGGACCAGGGGATTGGCCTGGGCGGTTTGTGGCTATGCGGAGCAACTCGAATTTTTGACTGTGCTCAAGGATGATGAATTGAAGCCGCTCGGGGGGCGAAGCGCGATCGTCAAGATGATGCACAAGGCGGCTCTGGCGACCTCGGATTTCTATATCGACAAATCGTGTTGCGACGGCATTCCACTATGGGATACAGGCGCACCTGGCGTGGCTCACATGGGGGACTATTTGTCGAGAGCATCTGATCCGTGCAATTTGTGGGAGCCCATGGACAGCTCGGCCGCAGCGATTGCCGCTCAGGGGTTGATTCGACTGGGGAATTATCTGAAGCGGTCTGGTGGCAAGCAGGCGAAGGCGGGCAAACGGTATAAACAAGCTGGGCTCACGGTGGCCGGCACTTTGTTTGACGAACCGTATCTCTCAACGAATGAGAAACACCAGGGGTTGATTCTGCATTCTGTTTATCATCGTCCCAACGCCTGGGACTATGTGCCTCCAGGTCACAAGGTGCCCTGCGGTGAGAGTTCGATGTGGGGCGATTACCATGCTCGCGAACTGGCGTTGATGATTTGGCGGGAAGGGACTCGACAGACTCCGTACCATTTCTACGATTGTGTTGGTTAGGCAGAGAAAGATATGTACTTGCGGTGCCGAATAGCTATCGGGGCAATTTTGTTGGCGTTGGCTGCGGCGGTCATCTTTTGGTTCGGGCGAAGGGAGCAGCAACGCGCGGTCGTGCTTGAGGACGGCTCTTTAGTACGATTTGTTGGCGCCGTACCAGGTGGGGCACCCTTTACTAATGAGAAGCCATGGCATCAATTTCTCCGAGAGCACCTTCCAGCCAGATGGCTCCGTTGGATTCCCCCGTCACGAACAATGTCCTGTGGACCGCCTAATGGGATCTCGGTATATTTCGATTGGGTGCGCAAGTACTCGGCTGGTGATCACTGGACGTTTAGGAGCCCGGTCAGGGTGGAAGCCGTTGATGAGGGCGGGTTTGTGTACAAGAATGTTTCAGCTTCATGCTGGAGCCATCTAAACGGTAACTTGACATTACTGGGCCTGAATCTGAGACAGTTTCCCCGCCGACAGGGTCAATTCCCATTGCTGATTTACAATCACAGGGATGAGCTGGCGGCTCGTTTGCTGGTCAATAATCCGCTACCTCGGAACTTTCCGCAGTGGACGGCAAGTCCTTTGCCTGTGACCAATGTCGTGCAGGATCTACAGATCGTGCTGAGCGGTTTCAGCCGTAACACAGGCGCTTACAGTTCTTATTGGCGGCCTCGCTTGGTTCTCTCCCGCCTAGATGGCGAGCCCACGCAGATGCGACTTCGTCGCTATCAATTTATTGATCCTACTGGCAACCAAGGTTTCGAGTTGTCGCCAAGTGAACCGGTGTGGCTCTCTGAATTGAAATTGTACCGCCCCATCGACGGTGAGTTCGATTCGAAGAGCAAAGGTCGATTTGCCGGACTTCGCGTGCCGGATTCCGGCGAGATAGAGCTGCACAGGCCGGCGATGGTGGTTGATGATCTTAGTTTCCGGCTGCTGTTCTTTTCCGGACCTGGGTCCATTACCACCAGCAATGGCGTGGAGTTCCACGCTGAGGCGTTGCAACAGCCCATGACTTCGGATTCGGAATGGCATCCCCGCCGCCGCCTTGAGCTCCCGGAGAGGCCCCTCAAGAAGTTGCAACAGCCCATGGCTTCGGATTCGGAATGGCATAGTGGTTCTTCCTCATCCGGATTCTATGCAGAATGGGAATCCAAGGATCATTTGATTGTGATTGAAACCGAGGATCCGGGTGAAGATGTCGAATTCTTGTTTCGCTTCATCGATCAGGAGGGGCGGCGGATTTGGCCGGTGGATGAAAGCAACTGGCATGGGGGCGCTACCTTCCGAGCTCCGTATGGTCGGCGCTATACGATTGCTTTGGAACTAGGTGAGGATTCTGAACGGTTGGATGTCGAGTGTATAGTCAATAGGGGTCTCAGCGTCGGATTTTTTGTCAACTCGGCAGATTTGCTTGCACAGCCGCCGCAGTCAAACTGACCTGGGTTTCGTATCTCTTCTTCATGAGTGCTGATTCAAAGAAGTTTAAACTGGTTCGAGTGCCTTCGTTGAGAACGGTTGATCGTTTTCGTGAACACGTTATCGATCTTGGGGTGAGGATTCCCTGTGCTGATCGGATCGAGACGGGTGATGCGTCACCTTTGGTGCAACCGGTTAATGGGGTGGAGATCAATGGAAAGACCATTGGCAATCGCTGGGCGGTCCATCCGATGGAGGGCTGGGATGGCACAACAACTGGGCGACCGACAAAGGAGGTGTTTCGGCGGTGGCGGCGCTTTGGTTTGAGTGGGGCGAAGCTGATTTGTGGGGGTGAGGCTATGGCGGTTTGTCCGGACGGTCGAGCCAATCCGAATCAATTGATCATCCGCCCTAGCAATCAGGCGCCATTAGAGGAACTGCGCAAGGCCTTGGTGAAAGCTCATGTTGAGTGCTACGGCAGTGCGGATGATCTTGTGATCGGTTTTCAGTTAACTCACTCTGGGAGATTCTGCCGCCCGCATGATAAAAGTCGATGGGAGCCGAGAGTTGCTTATCGGCACCCGATTCTGGATCGGCGATTTCACGTTGAGAGCGATGAGCAGGTGTTTTCGGATAGCGAAGTTGAGGGATCAATCGAATCTTATATCGAAGCCGCTCAGGTGGCGGCGAATGCAGGGGCGGACTTTGTGGATATCAAACACTGCCATGGTTATCTCCTTCATGAGTTTTTGAGTGCATTCACGCGGCCCGGAAAGTACGGAGGATCATTTGAGAATCGGACGCGGATCTTGCGGGAAATAGTTCAAGGGATTCGGGATTCGGGGAATGAGATTGATATTGGTGTGCGGCTGAGCGCGTTCGATTTTGTGCCTTTCCGGCCGGATCCTGAGCGTTCGGTTTCCGGGAAACTGGGGATAGGGATTCCTGAGCGTTTTCAAGATTGCCTTCCTTACCGCTACGCCTTTTCGACGCAGCAGGAGAATCCCATCGCCTACGAACTCAACGAGACGCATGGGTTTGTGCGGCTGTGTCATGAATTGGGCGTAAAAATCCTCAATGTAAGTGCTGGCTCGCCCTACTATAATCCGCACATACAACGACCGGCGTCTTATCCGCCATCGGACGGTTATCAGCCGGTTTGTGATCCCTTGGTTGATGTGGCGCGGCAGATTGACGTGGTGCGGCAGATAAAGGAGAAGGCGCCGGATGGGATTGTCGTCGTTGGATCCGGTTATAGTTATCTTCAGGACTTCTTGCCACAGGTGGCGCAGCGTGTGGTTCGCGAAGGTTGGGTCGACATTGTGGGCCTAGGTCGGATGGTCTTGAGTTATCCGGAGATATTAGCGGATGCCACGACCAAAGGTGAACTCAACCCAAAGTTGATTTGCCGAACCTTTAGCGATTGTACTACGGCACCGCGCAACGGTTTGGTGAGTGGCTGCTATCCGTTGGACAAATTCTACGGCGAGCGGCCAGAGTTTCAGCAACTCAAACAGATCAAGAAGTCTCTGTAGCTCCGGATGGTCGATGGGAATGTTCGGCTGACTGTTCTAACAGGTGCTGACTTTCCCTGGCCTCCGGGAAAGTGGCGCTGCTCAATGGCATAGTTTTTCCTCGATTAAGGTTCGTTGTTCCTGGGCTTGCTTCAGCTCGCATTGCCGGCCATATTGGGGGTCTTGATGAGTGTTCGTATTGTTCTCCTGCGTTTATTTCTGCTTGTCGGTATCTATTGGATTGCCGGTCGGGATTCAGCAGTGGGTGATTCCGTTTTGCGTCGACAGGCAGTCGATTTCAATTGGGATATTCGGCCGATTCTTTCAGATCATTGTTACGCTTGTCATGGACCGGATGCCAGCAAACGGAAGGCGGATTTGCGGTTTGATATGGAGGACTCCGCAAAGGGGGATTTAGGCGGATACTCGGCCATTGTTCCGGGGCATCCGGAAAAGAGTGTTTTATTGGATCGCGTCCTGAGTACGGATGAGGACGAACGGATGCCGCCACCGCAATTTAAGAAGGCCCTATCGGGTAAGCAGATTGAGCAACTTCGGCAGTGGATTTCTGAGGGGGCGACATGGGCGGATCATTGGTCTTTCGAGCCGATACAGCGTCCGGTGGTACCGGTGAATGCTGATGACTTCTGGTCGCGCAACCCGGTGGATCATTTTATTCGCGCGCGGCTGGACGAAGCAGACTTGGATTCTCCCCTTGAGGCTGCGCCGGAGGTTCTGATTCGGCGTGTGACTTTCGATCTCACGGGTTTGCCGCCGACGCTGGAAGAGACGGATGCGTTTCTCAATGATCCATCGGTCGATGCCTACGAGAAAGTAGTGGATCGGTTGCTGTGTTCCAGTCGTTATGGGGAGCATATGGCCCGTTATTGGTTGGATGCGGTGCGGTATGGGGATACGCACGGGCTTCATCTCGATAACTATCGCGAGATATGGCCTTATCGGGATTGGGTGGTGAACGCCTTCAATCGCAATCTTTCGTATCGTGAGTTTATCATCGAACAGTTGGCGGGGGATCTTCTGCCCAATGCGACTCGGGATCAGCTCGTTGCCACAGGTTTCAATCGCTGCAATGTGACCACGGGGGAAGGCGGCTCGATCACCGAAGAGGTTTTTGTTCGCAACGTGGTCGATCGAGTCGTGACCACTTCAACGGTTTTCATGGGGTTGACCTTCGAGTGCATGCGTTGTCACAACCACAAGTTTGATCCGTTGACAATGAAGGATTTCTATTCGTTTTTTGCCTACTTCAATAGCCTGGACGGCAAACCGCTCGATGGAAACAAGAAGGAACATGCGCCGATATTGCGGCTGCCGAGTGATTTTCAGACGGAGCAACTTGAAGACTATGATCAGCAGATCGTTGCTTTACAACAGATTGTCTTAAAGCCTTGGTCGGCTGTGGATGAGGCGCAGCGGCGTTGGGAGGCGGAGGTTCAGGTGGTTCGCTTGCAGCGGGCGGAGGATGGAGAAACTAGTTCCGTTGTTTTAAACGATTGGTACACCGTCGGACCGTTCAATGATGTTCGGCTCTATCTCCTGCCGAGAAAGTATGGTCCTGAAGGAAAGCCGGTGGCTCTGGAAGACGCCTTTAAGTTGGTCACGGAGGAAACCGTGGCTTGGAGACATCGGCCGACCTGGAAGGATGGAATGGTCCACACGGACCTGCCTGGGGATACGGCAGCGAATTTTCTTTATCGGAAGATCCAAAGTCCCAAGGACCAGAGGGTGAAGATCTCGCTTGGTAGTGGGGATGGCATCAAGGTTTATTTGAATCAGAAAGAGCTTTTTTCAAAGGACGTCTCCCGAGAAGTTGCAGCGGATCAGGAGACACTCGAGTTGCCTTTAAAGGAGGGAGACAATGAATTGTTGCTGAAGCTCGTCAACTATGGTGGATCCACCGGATTTTACTTTCGTTTGATCGATAGTGTGAGTGATCTACCGAAAAAAGTCCTCGAAGCGATCTCACTGGCTGAAGATGAACGGTCCGATAACCAACGGGCACTTTTGCAGGAGCACTATCGCAACAAGGTCTCTGAGCACCCTGAATTGGTGGCGGCGAAGGCCGCCTTAAAACGGGCTCGCGAGGGGCGGGCAGCGGTGAAGCGAGCGATTCCCATGACTTTGGTTTGGAAGGAAAGAGCAGAACCGAGAACCGCCTACCTCTTGAGGCGAGGTGAGTATAGTCAGAGAGATGAGGTGGTAACTCGCAAAACGCCTGCTGTCCTTCCCCCGATGCCCGAGGGGGCACCGAATGATCGTCTCGGATTGGGGTTGTGGCTCACGGATCAGAGTCATCCCCTAACAGCCCGAGTGGCGGTGAACCGATTTTGGCAGCAGCTCTTTGGTGTGGGTTTGGTGAAGACCTCCGAAGATTTTGGATCTCAAGGCGAGCCACCCAGTCATCCCGAACTTCTCGATTGGTTGGCGGCGACCTTCCGTGAGAGCGATTGGGATGTTAAGGCATTGATGAAAACCATGGTCATGTCCGCGACTTATCGGCAGTCGTCACGACTGACGCCTGATCTCATTGAGAAGGATCCTGGGAATCGTCTGTTGGGACGCGGTCCAAGATTTCGGTTGGATGCTGAGATGCTTCGCGATCAGGCTTTGTTCGTCAGTGGTCTGCTGGTGGAGCAGATCGGCGGTGGCAGTGTGAAACCGCCGCAGCCGGACGGTCTTTGGTTCGCTGTGGGATATAGCGGATCGAATACGGTGCGTTTCAAGGCGGACAAGGGACCGGACAAAGTGCATCGTCGTTCGCTCTATACCTTTATTAAGCGCACTTCGCCACCGCCGCAGATGAGCACTTTCGATGGGCCGTCGCGGGAGGCCTGTGTGATGCGTCGAGAGCGGACGAACACGCCGTTGCAAGCATTGCTCCTGTTGAATGATCCGCAATTTGTGGAGGCTGCCTGTGGATTGGCTGAGCGAACAATGCGAGAATGGGCTGCTTCAGATCGAGAACGATCTGCACGAATGTTCCGGCGGTGCACCGGACGCTATGCCTCGCCAGAGGAGTTGGATGAGTTGGTCGCTGCCTATCAAGAGGAATGGGCACATTTTCAGCAGAATCCGGAGGCGGCTGAAAAGCTTACCGGCATTGGCGATTCCGGGCCGGATACGGCACTCGATCGAGTGCAATTGGCGGCCTGGACATTGGTTGGCAGCCTTCTCCTCAATTTGGATGAAGTCCTTACAAAGAACTAGAGAAACTTTGATTTAATCCCTGAATTTGCTGTTTTCGGTGGTTTTTCCGGAGAAAAGCCGAGTTTCCCTAGCTGATCGAGCTTAGAATGGTGCGTATGATGAATCCGTTGGAAGCCTACTATCAAACAATCACTCGCCGGCATTTCTTTCGCCAGGGGGCGATGGGTTTGGGCACGGCCGCGCTGGCGACTTTGCTCCCCAAACGGCTTTTGGGCGAACAGTCTTCCTTAGGCGTTTCAGTCGGGACTCATTTTCCGGCAAAGGCGAAGCGAGCGATTTATATGTTCATGGCCGGTGCTCCGAGTCAGATTGATTTGCTCGACTATAAACCGCAGTTGGAACGGCTTTTTGATACCGATCTACCGGATTCGATCCGGCAAGGTCAGCGGCTCACGACCATGACATCCGGTCAGAAACGTTTTCCGATAGCGCCCTCGAAGTATCGCTTTTCGCCGCATGGCCAGGGGGGGATGTGGGTTAGCGAACTGCTCCCCTACACGTCGAAGATGGTCGATGATTTGGCTCTGGTTCGATCGGTCCACACCGAAGCGATCAACCATGATCCTGCGATCACCTACATTTGCACGGGGCACCAACTTCCTGGGCGGGCAAGTTTGGGTGCGTGGCTCAGCTATGGTTTGGGTTCATTGAATGACGATTTGCCCAGCTTTGTGGTGATGACGCCGACTTGGTCCGGTCGAAAGATGGCGCAGGCGCTCTACAATCGATTGTGGGGATCCGGTTTTCTTCCTAGTAAGCATCAGGGGGTTGCCTTACGGGCTAAGGGGGATCCGGTGCTTTATCTGTCGAATCCGAAAGGGGTGAGCACTGCGAGGCGTCGGCGATTGCTCGATCGCTTGATGTGGTTCAATCAGCGGGCTGAGCAGACCTATGGAGATCCGGAGACTCGGGCTCGGATTGAGCAGTACGAAATGGCTTTCCGCATGCAGTCTTCCGTTCCGGGGCTAACGGATATTTCAAATGAGCCGAAGCATATTTTGGAGATGTATGGGCCCGATGTGAGAAAACCCGGAACCTATGCCGTCAGCTGTTTGTTGGCTCGCCGAATGATCGAGCGCGATGTGCGATTCGTGCAGATCTTTCATCGGGGATGGGACCAGCATGGAAATATAGCTGAAGATCTGCCGGGACAATGTCGCGATATCGATCAACCTTCTTGGGCCTTGGTGCAGGATCTGAAGGCCCGGGGGTTGCTTGATGATACCTTGGTGATTTGGGGCGGTGAATTTGGCAGGACAGTCTATTGCCAGGGTAAGCTCACGCGAGAGAATTATGGGCGGGATCATCACCCCCGCTGTTTCCCGGCTTGGATGGCCGGAGGTGGCATCAAGCCGGGTATGGTCTACGGCAAGACGGATGATTTCAGCTACAACATCGTGGAAAATCCGGTGCATATCCACGATCTGAACGCTACGATTCTGAATCGGTTGGGCATTGATCACGAACGATTGAGCTACAAATTCCAGGGACTCGATGTGCGTTTGACGGGTGTTGAGGAGCATGGCCCGGTGGAAGCGTTGCTTGTGTGAGCGAGCTTAGGGATTTTGGCGTAAGCGGTTGAAGAATAGGGAGCCTGTGGAATGCTCCGAATATGCGGAGTTGGGGTGCAGTGCGGCAAAGGCACCGGAGTAATCAGTATCTCGGAGTTTAGTGCGTTTGTTCCAATCCCTGTCCTTGGGCGCTCTTCATGGATTTAATCACTCCTTGGACTTTGAAACCGGTGCCGGCACTTGTTCAGATCTTCGTTTTGGATTAGCGGATATCCAGGAAGCCGTAACGGAGCTATCCGATGTTCAACAAGGCAGTTAGCAGCCTATCTCACGGAACTGCGTCTTGAGGGGATCCGTCAATTCTACAAGAATTATCATGTCGGTTGAACGGTGAGAAGTCCTCAAGGGGCGCAGTTTATCCGGCGCTAAACGTTCTTTGATGTTCTTTTGGTAACTGGAATCTGCGGTTTTACGGACTCAGAATTACAGCCTTTTTTTACGTCGCGAGTTACTGGATTTTCTCAGTGACCTATCCCACAGGGATCGGGCCGGACTTTAGCGGTTGTTGGAATACTTGGCAGGCAATCCTTATACGGAGGGATTGGCTTTCAGGAGCGAGATACTATTGGCCGCTCTCTCAAAGGTGTGGTCCTTGGAAAAGTACACGCTGATCTTCTGAGTGGATCATGTAGTGAACGAGGTCAAGGTCATCGAGATTCGATATGCAGATCGCTAGGTATAAGAATTGGATTGGGTATGGGAGCTGTTTGTTTTTGTGCCTCTTTCATCACTGGGGCGGTGAGTCGCTCGAGCATGATTGGTTCCGGGACGAGGCTTATAAGTTGCCGATCTTAGCTTGCCGGGCTTCAACCGCGGCGAGCATTCGTGGAATCGGTCTTGGACTTGTTGGTGCAGAAGTAACCAGCGGCTCAAAGATACAAAGGGAAAGCAGCGAACACCCTTCGGGAATGGGATGACGATGCGCATGTGTTGTCCCGCCGTAGGCAACCGGCGACATGCCGATGATGCCAGTGCGGTTAATGGTGCAAACGCCGGACGGGGTGAAGGCGCGGGTATAACGGACGCCTTGTTCGGCGAGACGATCGAGATTGGGAGTGGAGGCGCAGGCGTCGCCGTAACAGCCAGGGTTCGGGCTGATGTCCTCACAGCTGATCCACAGGATGTCGGGGCGTTTTGCGGCTTCGGCCCTGCTTCTAGGTTTGGTGCTTTTACCGGGCCGAAATTGGGGGAGTCGGTAGGTGCCGCTCGCGGGCGGACATGATGCTTCCAATGGGCCTTTATCTTTGATCGCGTGAAGCAAATTGCAGGAGGCAAAGCCGCTTTTGCTGAGGGCCCTGTGCGAGTAAAGAAATCGGCGGCAGCTCAGGCCAAGCTGCGTTGCCGGGATTGCACTCTTTGGTTGAGAGTAACGAACCAGGATACTGCTTTATCGACTCGGGTGGGTGCGTAGTTAATCGCCAGGCGAACCGGGAGTGACGGTGTGTTGGCGGATTGTTTGAGGGTTGCCGTTGCTGCTGACGCTTTGGCCCGAGGTTGCTTGCCGCCCGGTAGCGAATCGCGTCATCGTTGTTATCGAGCATTTGGACGAGGTTAGAAGAAGGTTTAGCGAAAGTGAGTGGTAGAGGAAAGCTTGGAGTTAGGTGGTTTTCCGATTCTATTGTTTGATTGGTCGGCAGGCGGAAAGTATCTTGAGTTTGATAATATTGGTACTGATTATGCTGTGATTTAGGGTGAGATGATAGACAACGAAATTCACCACTGGTCAGACCCTAGCAGGTGGGAGGGATCCCTAGGGGTGGAATTGGAACCGAAGTTAGACCCCGAAAGCGAAAGGGCTTCAAAATGAAAACAGAAATGGACAGCGGTTATCATCGGCTTTCACCACGAGCGCTTTTGCTCTATGAGATGGCAAAACGTCGCGCAAAACGAGCGATAAAGCCTACCCGTGCGAGTGAAGAGGTACCATGTGGTAGTCGTGACTCGGCAGGAGCGGGTGGAGATACGGGGCGCCGAAGGAGATCGGAATCGTAGGTTGCCCGTTCGAGTCGCCTGGGTCTTGAGAGGTGTTCAATGAGTCGCTCACTGTATGACGGTGGGCGGCTCATTTGTGTATTAGAGCGCTCGAAGTTTATTCCAACGATCGCCGGCTGCCAACGCGATGACGCTCCTGTTCCGTAGGCTGGGACATGCGGCTCTACAGGAAAAAATCTCGGAGCGGATTCATTTGCTCGGTGGTTTTTCACTCGCCTTCCGACGCTCCGAATGCCTGTTTGAAGGTGGCGAATCCGGCGTCATCTGGAATGTTGAAAGTCGATTCCTTGCCGTCAGGCCAGCGAACCCAAAGTTTCTGTCTTGCCGGGCCGGAGAGAACAATCTGGTCGCTGTCTTGGGACCAGTAGCCGGTGCCTGATTTGATCTCGTAGAGAGGGCCTAGCGCCTGGTTGTCGCCGAGCCGCAGTTGGGCGCCAATGGCTCTTGGGTTTGGGGCAGCGCCGAGAAGCTTCACTCGCAATGCCGGCTGAGCTTGGGTGTTGGTGTAGAGCCGAATGGGGCCGTGGTTTTCGGTGATCACGAGATCAGTTCGGCCATCGTGATTATAGTCGGCTAGGGCGAGCGAGCGTTGTTCGCCATAGAGACGGATGCCGCTTTCTTTGGCAGTGAGAGCCTGAAATTGTCCTGAGCCGTCACCGGTTAGCAGGAGACCTCTGCCGGCATCGTACCGTGAAGTCGTCGGTTCGACGTCGAAGAAGTTCTGAGCAAGTGCGATGTCCTGATATCCGTCCCCGTCGAAATCGGCGACGCCGATTCCAAAGGCGGGGGCAAGTTGGGCTTCTGGTGGCAGTGGCTGGGCGCTGAAGTGGCCGCCTTGGTTGAGGAAGATCATGGATTCCAGGGTAGCAGCCCGGAGTTGAAGGGCCTGAGCTCGGTAGGGCGCAATCACTGCTTCCGTGCTGGCTTCGGAATAGGCCCGATAGGTGGGAAATCGTCGGCGAACTTCGGGAAGCACGGTTGCCAATGTATCGAGATCGGCCCAGGGGTGGTTGCGACCTGAGGATTCGTCGAAGAAGGATTCAATGCCAATGATGCCACCGTTGCGACTAAAGTCGCCATAGTAGAGTTGAAGGGGTTTTTCCCGAAATGATTGGTATTTTGTATTCTGGCCCCAGTTCGAGGCAACAAGATCGATCTTTCCATCGCCGTTGAAATCACCAGTGGCCACGCCGTTCCACCAGCCGGTGTGCGGTGACAGGCCCATGGTGACTGTGGCATCCGTGAATGTGCCTTGTCGATTGAGGAATACCTTGATCGAACCCCACTCTAAGGCGAGGATCAGGTCTGGAAACCCATCTTGGTTCAGGTCGCTGAAGGTTGCCGCGCTTACGAGCCCCAGTTTTTCCAGGACAATTTGATTCATCTCATCTGCGATCCATTGGCCGGATTCGTGGCGAAAGATCCTGGAATCCGCAGGCTGCGGGAACTTGCCCGAGATTATGCGACCACCGATGAAGAGATCGAGATCTCCGTCACGGTCAATATCAGCCAGAGCCAAGGGGCCTGCCGACGAGGCATCGATCGGGATGCTGTCGAGACGTCTTTTTAGTGTCAGGTCGTATTCAAAGGTTGCGGCGCCTGTGGCCACGCCGTCTTCGTAGTGACTGGAGCCGGCGAGGATGACGGGATCACCGTTTCCACGATGCCATCCGAGTACGGAAGTCAAATCTCGAGCGATCGGCGTTGTGATCGGTGGCGTGGTCCGCTCGACGAACCGTTTTCCTGCCTCGTTGTGGTAAACGGCTAGACGGCCACCGCGGCCGGAACCAACGATCAAGTCTTCCCAGCCGTCGTCATTGAGGTCAAACCAGGCGATGCCGGGACCGAGGCGATTGTATTGACGCGCAAGCAGCGGCTGTCGCTCGAGATCGTTGAAGGGCTCATCACGGTGTCGTCCTCGGATAGTCGATCGCGTGAGTCGGAAGAGTGGATTGGTGGAGGGCTTGGTATCTGGAGAAGGAGGTCGGACTGCAGCAGTTTCGTGGATCTCGTAAATATGATTGGAGAGAGGGTTTCTGATAATGGTCTGTGTATTGTTCCGCCAAGTGACTGTGAGCGTCGTCTCAGATCCGGTTGCCGCGAAGGTTTGGATTGGGGCATCGCTCGAAAGGTAGCGGCCTCCGGCGGTCATCGATAGGGTTTGAGGGAGGGTGTTGCCGCTAAGTTCAAGCTTGGCTCCGATAGCGTGCGTATTCTGGTCGGCTCCCTTGAGACGGATCGCGATTCTTGGAGCTGGTGTGGTGTTTTGATAGATGCCGGCAGGTTGGTTCAGATGATTGACGACGACATCCAGATCACCGTCGTTATCCAGATCACCGAGTGCGATTCCATGAGAGACGGCAACGGTGTCAAAGCCCCATTCGCCGCCAGTTTCTGTGAATTGCAGATTGCCCAAATTACGGAAAGCAAGGTTGGCCGTTTCAAGCCGCGGAAATCGTTGGAGGTTTTTGAGGCCTTCATTGAGCGATCGGCTTTCTTCTGTTTCCCGAACGCGTTGGAGGGCGTCGGCGTCAAGGGCATCGCGATAGTTTCCGTTGGTGATGAGGCAATCTTCCCAGCCATCCAGATCAACATCCATGAAAGCGACGCCCCAAGACCATTCAGTGGCTTCAAGGCCCGCATAGTGGGCGACCTCAGCGAAGGTATTATCGCCACGATTCAGGAACAAGGTGTTCCGGAGGACTTCGGGGGCGAATTCAGGGTTTGCGATTGGCGGCGGCATTTCGCGGAGTCGAGCGGCGTTGGCTCGCTGGCGTTTTCGGTAAGCGGGGTTGCGGCTCAGCATGTCGACTACGAAGAGATCTTGATCCCCGTCACGGTCGATGTCCGCAGCGTCGACTGCCATGGCCGAGAGGCTCATGTTGCGAAGACTGTAGGGGGAGTACTGCTGGAATTGTTTTCCGCCGCGACTGAAATACGCTTGGTCCAGCGAGAAGAAAAAATCGTTGCAGACGTAGAGCTCCGGATGTTGATCGTCGTTGAGGTCGTGGAAGAGGGCGCTGAGTCCCCAGTTTCGTGGTGCCTGGGATAGCTTTTGCTGGCGGATGTCAATGAAAGCACCGCTATTCCAAGGGACGGGGATGAAGACTCCCTTTCCGCGGTTGATGTACAGAATATCTGGTTCGCCCCGCTCGATGATCGTGACGCTGCCGCCCGGTGCGGTGCGGCCCTCGAAACGATTTTCTGGCGTCACGACGATTTCACCGTTGATGCGTTTGATCTCGGCAGTGACGTCATCTTGGCCATCACGGACGGTGGAGGTTCGATAGTTGGTGACGTAGAGATCAAGGTCTCCGTCATTGTTAATGTCGGCGATTGCGATCGAGGTCGCACCGTATTGAGGGATCAAGGTGGAGACAGTATCGAGGCGAAACCGACCTTCACCGTTGTTATGATAAACGCGCACGCCACCACCGATGCTGGTGACGGTGAGGTCAAGGTCGCCATCACCGTCGAAATCGGCGAAGGCGGCGCCGGTCGAATACTGATTCGGGCAGGCCACGCCGGAGCCTGCGGTGATATCCGTGAACGCCCAGTCGCCATCGTTCCGGTACAGCACGTTGGGTCCGTCTAAACAGCAAAAGTATATATCTGTTCTGCCGTCTGCATTGATATCGCCTAAGGCGACGCCAGACCCGTTTTCCCTGATGCGGTTTTCGGCGACTTGTTGATCGGTCAGCTGATTGCGAAAGGTAATTCCGGTTGTTTCTGAGCCTAATGATTCAAAGCCGGTCTTGCCGGTGGCGTCGACATCAAGTCGAGCCACCCGATGTTCACCAATGTTCTTCCAGTTCAGTCCCTCAGAGCGGGGCTCGACCACAATTAACCCAAGTCCCAGTGAAGTTGCGGCGAGATGAGTCAATGATGCGAAGGTTTTGGATCGTTGTTTGGAGGGCGCATGCATGAAAAGCTGCTAGGGTAGGATCTGGCCGGAGGAATCGATCGTGATGACCGATACTTCGTCTGGGAGGGGTGTGATTGTCTCGTGGCCGTCCGGCCAACGCACCCAAACTTCGGACTCATTGGCTGTTCGAGCGAGAACTTGGCAGGGACTGTTGACCGCTAGCCAGCCTGAACCACGGTGGAGTTCCCGCGTTGGTCCGCTATGGGTTTGGCTAACAAGCCGAAGGTGCGATCCGATGGCGTTCGGGTTATTGCGGG
Source organism: Limisphaerales bacterium (assembly GCA_024761205.1). Lineage (GTDB taxonomy): Bacteria > Verrucomicrobiota > Verrucomicrobiia > Limisphaerales > AAA164-E04 > UBA2970. Next base: position 62,723 of record JAMASS010000005.1, on the reverse strand, counting down.
GTCCCTTCAGGCGGATGCGGAGCCCTTGTTTGGGCGATTGATTTAAGAACAATTTGGTTGCCGCACCATTCTGCGAAATCACCAAGTCCGTGCGACCATCGTGGTTCACATCAGCGGTGGCTGTCGACCGTTGTTCGCCGTAAACGCTGATCCCGCTGAGGTGGCCGGGTATGGGGGCGAATTCACCGGATCCATCACCCAGGAGGAGGAGGCCGCGCCCGGCGTCGTAGCGATGAGTGCCGGGGGCGGTGGCGAAGAAGTTTTGGCAGAGGAATAGATCTTCATTTCCGTCACAGTCAAAGTCAGCGACAGCAATTCCGAAGGCGGGCGTCGTTTGGGCCAGAGTCGGCAGGGGCTCAGCGGTGAAATGTTGGCCTTGATTGAGAAAGACGGTATGTGCCAAATGATTCACGCTGAGGCTGTTGGCGCTATCTAGCAGGGCGCCGTAGATGGATAGGATTGTTTTGTCCGCGTAGTTCTGAAACGTGCGAAGTCGCTGACGAATTGAGGGCAGCGCCAGTCCCACTGTTCTCAGAGACCGCACTGGAAGTTCTTGATCTAGCAATTGGTGGTAATAGGACTCGACGAGATCCCATTGTCCGTCGTTGTTGAGATCGCCATAGTAGAGACGAAGCGGCTGTGACGCTGCGAGCTCATACTTGTGATTATGCCCCCAGTTGGACGCCACCAAATCCATGCGTCCGTCATTGTTGAAATCTCCGGCTTCGATGCCATTCCAGAATCCGGAGAGCCGATCGAGTCGCCATTGTTCCGTCACATCTTGCGGGGAGTCCATGTTTCCAGTGAAGACTTTCAGCGTGTTCCATTCTCGAGTCACAATCAACTCAGGCCGACCGTCTCCGGTGAGGTCGGAGAAAATCGATCCAGTAACGAGACCAAGTTCCTCAAAGGTGTGAGCGATCTGTAAATTGCCTTTGTGGTTTTTGAGAAGCATTGAGTCTACGGCCACGGGATAACGCCCTGGTAAAACTCGACCGGCAATAAAGAGATCGAGGTCTCCGTCCTGATCCCAATCAGCTGTTGAAAGAGCACCGATACTGGAAGGTTTCGAATTTAGGATGGTGCGGGGACTGTCTTTGAGCCAACTGAAAGCGGTTAGGGCGTTTCCTGCCGGGGAGCCGTCTTCGTAGTTGCTGAAGCCGATCAGGAGTTCTGACGTCTCCCAAGGAAGAATGGCGGTTGTGTCACGGGCTGAGGGCTGGCGGGTGATGCGGTTTTGCCTGGGACGAAAGGCTTTGCCGCCTTGATTCTCAAAGGCGGCAATGGTTCCGCCTCGGCCGGTGCCGATGACTAGATCGTCCCAGCCGTCGCTGTTGAGATCGGTCCATGTTAATCCAGGTCCGGCTTGGCTCAATCGATTGGGTAGCAGAGGCTGGCGCTCCAGATCATTGAAGGGTTCATCAAAGTGATGATGGTCAAGCCAGGAGCTTGCGCCTTGGAAGAGAGGCTTGCTGATATTTGAGTTGTGATCTGTGGTTTTGGTTTCTTGACCTCTGTCGGGCTCTTGAATCTCGCACAGTGTGTTGGCGGGGATGTCCTTGATAGTCGTTACTCTTCCGGAGCGCCAGGTGACACTGATGGATAAGGTTGCTTCGGCCGATCCGGCAGCAAATGAGCGCACGGGCTGATCGGAGGACATATAGCGGCCCGCGCTGAGAATTTCTTGGGACTGGCGGACTGGTCCGCCAGTCACTTCAATTTGAGCGCCGATGCCCCGTGTGTTTGGCGGACGTCCCTTCAATTGAACGCGAGTTCGCGGGCGCGAGGCATTGTTTCGCAGCAAGGTTGGCAGGTCGTTCAAGTTATTTTGTGCGATGTCAAGATCGCCGTCGTTGTCGAGGTCGGCCAGTGCCATGCCTTGTGAGATGCCGTGCTTGTCGAATCCCCAGGCGGTGCTGACGTCCCGGAAGGTGAGATCACCTTGGTTGTGATAGGCGATATTCGGGGTGCTGAGGTTGGGGTATTGGCTGGTCAGTTCGCGAAATTCTGCGAGCGAGATCTTCCGCTCTTGGCGGATCGCTTCCATGCGCATGGCGTGATCAATGTTTTGGTAGTCCCTAAGTTGGCCGTTGGTGACCAGAATGTCTTCGTAGCCATCGAGGTCGACATCCAGAAAAATGGGGCCCCAAGACCAATCCGTGGCTTCAACGCCGCTGAGTTGGGAGATCTCTGCGTAGGTGTTGTCGCCTCGATTGAGTTGAAGAGTGTTGCGCAGGATCTGAAGGCGGTGATCAAACTGCCCGACAGGATGGGGTGGGGGTGGGGACATCGCTACTTGGACATGACGTTTGCGGTGATCGGGACTGAGCATGTCGACGACAAAAAAATCGAGGTCTCCGTCGCGATCGATGTCGGCAAAATCCGAACCCATGGAGAAGGTGCTAGTATTTCGCAGGGCTAAATTGGCCATTGCCCGAAAGGAGCCGTCTCCACGATTGATCCAGATACGATCGGGCGTGTAGAGGTCATTACAGACATAAATGTCCGGTGCGCCGTCGCCTGTGAAATCACGCATCTGAACGGCGAGGCCCCAATCCCTCGGCGGTTCTTTGAGCGGCTGGCCGTCTTCATCAAGGAATTTTCCCGAGGTGAAGGAAAGCAGCGAGAATTTTCCCGTTCCGTCATTGAGGAACAATTGGTCGACTTGACCGAGCTCAAGGATCTTCCGTGTGGGCGAAATGATGAACCGGTTGGTATATTGAGGTAATGTGGTTGGTTGGCCGTTGATGTGGGTGACGGTTGGGATGCCGTTGATATTGCGGCCGGAGAAGCGGGTGGACGCTTCGTCCATGATGGTTGTGGGACGAAAATTAGCGACGTAGAGATCAAGATCTTGATCGCCATCAATGTCGTTGATGGCGAGGGACATACTTCCCAGTTGCGAACCGATGCCTGCAGTTGCGGTGGTTTCGGTGAAGTGTGCTTGGCCGTCGTTGGTGAAAAGGCGTGTGCCATTGCCCAGAGCGGACACGATCAAATCGAGATCCCCGTCCCCGTCCATGTCGGCGAAGGCGGCGCCAGTGGCGTCAGTGCCGTTACAGTCGATGCCTCCGGTAGGGGGGATTTCCTCGAAGGTCCAGTTGCTCAGATTGCGGTAAAGTTGGTTGTGGTTATCGAGTCCGCAGAAATAGAGGTCAGGCAAGGCGTCTCCGTCGACGTCTCCAGCGGCGACGCCGGAACCGCTGAGGAGTCCCCGTCTCTCTAATGAGCGATGATCAGCAAGATCGTTACGGAAGCGGATTCCGGCTTTTTCCGGGGAAATGGTCGTGAAGCCGGGTTGGCTTTCTGCTGGTGTTGTAAGCCGAGCGAGTCGGTAACCTTCGTGATCCTCCCAGTCGACTGCGTTTGCGCTTCGGAGAAGAAGGGACGAAATGAAGATCCATTGAATCGCATTGAGAGCCCTCCGAAATGGCGCGCGATTTTTGGATAGATGATTCATTTGTCGGGAAGTCCTGTATCGTTACCGCGATGGTTGAGCATAAGGCGAGTAGCGAGCCCCCGGCAACACTGTTTGTGATTGAGGTGGGGGAAGAAGGGGGACATGATCAGCGGTGACGTGGAATGCACTATTTTGATTACAACGCCACCACGCCGCTGAGCGATGCCAGCCGCGAAGCTTGGTTGGCGGCGGTTGAGCAGTTTCCGGGGAATCCGTCGAGCCCTCATCGGATAGGGATTCGGGCGGACCGAGCGCTGGCGGAGGCGCGGGAGACCCTCGGAGCTCGTCTAGGTTGTCTGCCGTTGGATTTGATTTGGACGAGCGGTGCCACGGAGGCAAGCAACCTGGTTTTCCATCATTATGCCCGGCAGCTACCGGAGTCGGCAGTGGTTTGGGTCTCGGCAATTGAGCATCCGTGCGTGATTCAAGCGGCCGAGACTCATCTTCGAGGTCGAGTCCGGCGGATTCCCGTGACTTCGGATGGTGTGGTGCGGCTGGAATGGTTGGAAACCCAGGTGAATCCACCTGCCCTTGTTGTGGTGATGGCGGCGAATAATGAGACCGGTGTGTTGCAGCCGTGGGAGGCCATCCGAGACTGGTGCCAGGAGCGGATAATTCCTTTTTTTTGTGATGCGGCTCAATGGCTTGGAAAGCTGCCGGCTGATGGGCTCGGACAATGTGATTGGTTGTTTGGTTGCGCCCACAAATTTGGCGGCCCAAAGGGTGTTGGTTTCCTGAAGTGTCCAACGTCCGCAACGGTGACTCCGCTGATGGTTGGCGGGCCACAGGAGATGTCGAGACGGGCGGGAACCGAAAATGTAGCGGGTGTGTTGGCTATGATCGCGGCGTTGGAGGAACGGGAGATGTTGTTAAATGCCGAGTGGATCGCCTCTCGGCAACAGTCTCAGCGACGAATCGAGAATTTGATTCGGAAGCAGATTCCCGATGCCCGGGTGATCGGTCGGTCTGCTGCCCGGCTCTGGAACACCACATCGTTGGTGATGCCCGATTGTGATTGTCGCTTTCGTTGGGTGGTCAAGTTGGATCGGCTTGGCTTTGCGGTTTCAACCGGATCGGCATGCGCCAGTGGTAAGGAGAAGCCCTCGCACGTGCTTGAGGCGATGCAGTGTACACCCGGGGAGTCGAGTCGAGTGATTCGGTGCAGCGGCGGACCAGAGACGACGGAGAAAGATTGGGAGGCTCTCGTTGAAGCGTCGGTGCAGGTGGATCGTCAGGCCCGTGTTTGATCGTGGCGTGATGAGCTAGCCCGGATTTCTCGCCAAAATAGAGATGGCCATCATGAGGCGGCTGAGATTTTTCGGGCTTTTCGAGGATGGGCGGCGGCGGGCGGCTTGAGCCGCTGCTCGCTCGCTAAGGCGGCAAGGTCCATTTTTTTGGCTGTAAGATCAAAGCCCTCCGCTCGGCGGCACGAGCTGTGGCTAGTAAGTCCAGCGGTTGTTCCTTGAGGCGATTTTCCCTCCCCCTCTGGACGCCCTTCCAGCACACGGTTGGTCAAACCGGCCGTCAAAGCGGCGGCGGTTTGCCAATGGGAGGCACAGCGGCGGAGAGGTTGGGGCGGCATGGAGGAATTCTCCATGCTTCGCAAAGAGAGGTTTTGAATCGTCGGGTTACTGCCAAGCCCAAAATGAAGTCGTGGGTTTTGGCTGGAATAATAGCCAGGGCCGGTTTGAAGCAGGTGAAACTGAACCTGATCTCCCGATTCGATTTTGACAACGTCACCCAAGGCGTGGAGACGGTTCCATGGAGAACCCGGAATGAAATCCGGTGGATTGGGTTCGGCATAGAGATCGTTGAGGGTGTGGATCTTCGGGTTATATTTGACCCGTCCGTTGACGATGTAGATGTTCAGGATAGAATTGTTGTTGGAATCGACAAACACGATGTCGAATCCGGTAAAGGGCTAGCTCATCACCTCGGGACCATCGGGTCGAATCTCATCGCGAAAATAGTCGGTGGCATTTAGATAGAGCGTGTTGGACTTGCTTACAAGGTGTGTCACGAAGGAATTCCACCAACTGCCTTGGTTGAGATCGGTGACGCCGACTCCCATCTCGACCTCGTTTTGCCTCATGTCGTTGATGCACAGCCACGGATTAGGGCTTGGTTCGTGAAGGTGCCATCGGTTTGGTTGATCCGGAATTGATTCAGCATCGTGTCGTTGGCGACGTAGATGTCGACCTAGCCCTCACTGTCAAAGTCGGGCGGCACCGGGTCCGCTATCGAAGGCTTGATGTAGGCCAGTGCCTTCGGCGACGTTCTCGAAGGTGCCGTTCCCATTGTTTCGATAAAGGATGTTTTGACCCACATTGATGGTATAAGATGTCAGGCAGCCGACACCCCCGCTCATGTCTCTCTGGGCAGATGAATTCGTCCGCATGTCTTGAGTGATGCAGGAATGAGGGATTTGCCGATGATTTGAGGGCTGAGAACTAAGGGTTCGTTTGAACCACCGGGTCTCCATCGTTGGGATTTGAGATTGCGTTGGACGGCTCTGTTCTCTCGTGACGGCCCATTACAATCAGCACTCAGATGCCGGCAACAAGTGGGCGTATAGGTGCGGGTGCGGGATTGGGCCACGGCGTTAAGCTGAGGCATTAGTTTTCTCTGGTGCTGATGAAGTGAGCTGCTCAAGCAGGGTGTCTATCTTGTTTGGCTAGAGATCGAGTTCTTGCACCAGGGAAGGCGCCGGCACTGGAATATGCCGAGACCATTCAGTCCGAATTCTTGCTTTTAGGTGATGGGCAACGATGTAGGGAGACCACCGGCTATTTACAGGCGATGGGGGATGAGTCTGAGGAGTCCCTAGAGACTGCCCTGTGAAATGGCGCTAGCTGAGATATCGGCGCCAAACCCTGGGAGCGAGGGAGTGGAGATCCATAATTGTCAGAAAATCGATGGTCTTGAACCCTTGATCGATTGCGGGAGGACCGCAAACTTTGGCGCCCAGTGAAAGATATGCTCTGAGAAGTTTCGGGATTTTTATCGGGGTCTGAGGATAAAAATATTCGTTAGCAACGCATTCAAAACTGGGCTTCGGCCGGGTTTGGAGGCTGGGGTGCGCTAGGTGGCTGCGGGAGAGCAATTCAAAGGCTCGCAAGCCGTAATTAGGGTCTTGGCTCGTTAACGAACTACAGCCGATAAGAAATCTTAGCTGATTGGATTTTGCGAACTGCGCAATTTGTTTCCACAGCAGGTTGAGGACCGATAGGTTTCGATGGTCTTGATGAATGCAGGCTCTTCCCAACTCGAGGATTTTGTGGCGCAGTGGCTCGAAAGTTTGAAAGTCGAACTCCTGTTCGCTGTAGTAGCCGAGGTGCTGTTCCGCGGTTGTTCCGGTTTGGAGTCGATAGGTTCCGACAACTTTTCCTGTTTCCAAATCCCGAACGACTAGGTGGCTGCAGATTGGATCGTAGCGGTCCTGGTCGAGATGGGTGAGATATGAGTGGTCGAACCCCTTATCCATCTCCATATTGAACACCTGAAAACGAAGTTCTTGTGCCGCTTCGATGTCCTGTGCCGTGGTCGCTAGTTTGCACGTGTATTGAGTGGTCGCGATCATTGAGGGGTTGGTAAGTTGGCTCTGCAATTCCTATAAGCCTAGGGATTCAGGTCCGGCGACAAGGTCACTCTACAGTTACAATTGAGAAAATACCATGACAGATTTATTCCAGCAACTGAGGTAAAAATGTTGTCAATGCCGGCACATAGGTGACGAGTACGACACTAATCAGGAACACAATCAATACGGGGATGGCCGCTCTAGCCACTTCGAGAATGGGTTTGTCGAAACGGTAGGCGGCTAGGAATAGATTCATTCCTACCGGAGGCGTCAGATAGCCGAGCTCCAGATTGATCAAAAAAAGAATCGCAAGGTGAACTGGATCAATACCGAAGGCCTCTCCCAAGGGGATGAGGAGTGGAACGACGACAACAATCGCCGAGTAAATATCCATGAGGCAGCCAACTAGGATAAGCAGGAGATTAAGCGTGAGCAGGAAGAGCCATTTTGAATGAACCGTCGCCGTAACCCATTCGATTGCCTTGTCCGGGATCTGAGCATCAATCAGGAAATTAGTGAACCCAAACGCAACGCCGAGGATCAGAAGTATGCCTCCGACCAGAAGGCCGCACTTTACGAACACTCGGGGAAGGTCCTTCGTGATGCTTAAATCCCGGTGAATCGCAGTCTCGATGATGATCGCATAGAGAGCTGTGACGGCAGCTGCCGCCACCGGAGTACTGAAGATGCCACTAAAAAGAGATCCCAAAGCAACCACCGGGAGCAACAGTTCCCACTTCGCAACAAGAATGGAACTCCAGGCAGCCTTTGCTGAAAAATGTGCTCTTTTGCTCGAAATACGAGGAAGCTGCCTGGCACCCCAGATAGCGAGCAAACCAATCATGAGTAAGCCCGGAATCAATCCGCCCAAAAAGATCTGCTCCAATCTGAGGCTGCCATCTCCATTTGCGTTGGCCACGATAAAGTAGAGAATGACGGGCAGTGCGGGCGGGAAGAGGATGCCCAAAGAGCCAGCGCCAGTCAGCAGACCCAGAGCGCTGCTTTCACGGCACTTCGCGGCGAGCAGCAACGACATGAGTAGGGGCCCGAGCGCTAGGATGGTAACGCCGGAGCCACCGGTAAATGAAGTGAAGAAGGCACAGACAAATACAGTAACCAGAGAAGAGGCGGATCGAAACTGTCCGAACAAGCTTTGAAAAACCGAGACAAGTCGATCTGAGGCCTTGCTCTCGGCCAAGACGAAGCCAGCCAAAGCAAAGAGGGGGATTGTCGGAACTATGGGTTCCGTAGCCAGAGAGTATTGGCTGACAGCAACGATTGAAATCGAGAGTTGTTTGGACCAGAAAAAGATCAAGGCCGCGCCCCCAAGAGCGGTAAAGATGGGCGCCCCCAGGAGCGTGGCGATAGCCAGAAGGATGATGGCCGGAAGCCAGAGATTTTCGGGGGCGATTGGAGGGTGCCAAGTTAAGCAGAGCAAGGCAATGGCGCCACTTAGGGCGCTGATTCGGTGGGGCCAACGATCTGAGGTGTTCCACAGAATTCGCGCAGTGATCGCAGCGAAGCCGAAGGGAATGACCAACTGTACCATCCATATCTTGATGCCGTAGGCGATGAGGCTGCCGGCCTCTCGGTCAATGCTGATTAACTCGATGCTAGCAATGCTCAGGGAGGCAGTGATGGCAGCGGCCAAGGAGTTGGAAAAGACTTTGATGTATGCTGTCCAACGTGGCGTGGTAAACTGAAAAACGGTCGAAATGGCCAGGAGGCGATCTTCTCGAGCAGCGACCGCACCACCAACCATGGCGATAACAAGGGACAGGTGCTGAACGAACTCTGGAGCTCCCGAGATGCCGGTATCGGTGAACTGGCGAAGAAGCCGTTCACAGAGCGGGATTGCAATCATGAGGGAGATTCCCGCGATCAGCAGGGCGTTTTCCATCCAGGAGAACGCCCTGCTGGCCATGGATAAGGTCCGATTTTGTTGCGGAATCGAATCTTGAGGCGTGGACGATGCTTCCGTCATTGCTGACGATATTCCTCTAACCAAACACTCACGCGGTCGAAAATGTCAGCGGGCACGATCTTGCCTCGAATTTGCGGATAGATCTCTTTCACCGCTTGCTTCCATTGGGCTCTGGTTTCCTCAGATATTTCGTGGACCTTGAGGCCGCGATTTTTCATGGCGGCGATTGATTTCGTTTCCTCTTCTCTGCCGATCTTCTGGATTCTGCTCTCGGTTTCCTTCGCGATCTTCAGCGCCTCTGTCTTGGTCTCCGGATCGAGTCGATTCCAGGCCTTGGTGATGACGACGGCAGCGCCGACTAAGGGTGCCCAATTGAGGTCCAGCATGTGGGGGGCTTTTTTGTCCACTTGAAAGGCGTTGGCGTAAGGGGGGGGCATCGGTACTGCGGTGATGAGGCGCGTTTGAAGTCCGGTCAAAATATCCTTGGTTTCAAGGGGCACGGGGTTAAATCCGGCGCTTTTATAGATATCGACGACCTCCGGACTGCCGGCCCAACTGAAAATCTTTAATTTTCTAAGATCGTCTGGGGTGGAGATCGGTGATTTCGTAAAAAAATACACCCAACCTGCATTGAACCAGAACAAAGCCTTAAATCCCTTCTTTTCCAGTTGCTTTTCCAGCAAAGGTTGTAGTTGGGTACCGATGTGGTCGACCTCTTCTAGCGAGTCAAACATGAGGGGAAGGTTTTGGAGACCGGATACGGCGGGTTCAATTTCCGTGAGGCCCACCGCTGAAAGAAAACCCGCCTGAAGTTGGCCAACGCGCATTCTTCTGACCATCTGAGCCTCGCTTCCCATCCGGCCATCGGGGTAAATGGTAAGCGAGATTTTCCCGCGGGTCGCTTTGGCCCATTCGTGGCCCATTTTGTTAATTTCGTTGTAATAGGAGGATCCTTTGGGGACTAAGGTACCCAAGCGGATTCGTTGAGTAGCCTCAGCCGGAGGTGGTTGAACCAAAAGACCTATCAAGATGAGCGCAGAGGAGGATCGTATGAGGGAGCTTATGGGACGAGAGCCGGGATTATTCATTGAGGATTTCGCTTTCTTCCATCAAAAAGAGTTCATCAAGTTGAGAAAGGAGCCAGAGTGCCCGCTTTTTCATCAACAAATTGACTAATCGCGCTTCAGGATATTCATTGATGTCAATGGCTAGTGCCTGGTTCAACAGGGACTGGAACTCACGGTGATTCTGTATCTGCACGGAAACGGCTTCGGCTAAAGAGATGTATGGCGAGAGAAACCGACCCTGGCTGGCTTCTACCGCGGCTTTGAAGTGGGCTCTAGCGCTGGTTTCTTTGTCGCCGCTGGTATCTTGGCGGCTCATTTCATAGGTGATCAAAAAATTGTGGATTGCGCCGTCTCTCCAGCCCGGATCCAGCTCTAAGGCGCGATCAATCAGCGCCTCCACCTGTGGAAGCTCTGCTATGAGGAAGGGATCGTCCTTTCCGAGGGTAATCGCCGATGCCCAGGCGGCCGCAGTCCAGTAGAGGGTCTCGACCGAGTCCTTTTTGAAGGCAGCGACGGCGCCACGCGGTGACTCGGCTAACTGAGCGCGGAAATCGGGTCTCTTAATCTCGATCTGGGCAAGCCCGTGGTCTCGTGCTCTGAGAAAGAGGTTTCTGGCCCGTCCACGCATTTGTTCGGCCTGCTCGTAGTCTTCAGCTTCAATATAGTCCGCTTCAAGTTGAATAAAACCATAGGCGTATTGTGTGAAGTAGGCAGCTGCGGACGTCCGGAGGCGGGCGTGATTGGGTGCCTCCGCAAGAACAGTCTCCACGAGTTTCAAGGTGAACGGAATCGCATCCCTAGCGAGTTCCGGATCGTTTTCCGAGGCGAAAGTTGTGCCTGTGGAAGCCAGTGTGTCGCCGATCTGATTGATCGCGATTTTTTTGAGTGAGCAGCCGACGCTCAACAAACTGAGTGACAGTGTTAGGAATGCGGATCGAAGAACGGCTCCTGGCGATGAGTTGCTGCGAAACATTGATTGCGATGGTTGCTATGAAAGGGTGGGTGGCTCGAGCCGGTTGTTTGGTTGAGTTCTCTGAGCTAGATTCTGTGCCCGCACTATACATCTGTCTCTTTTTGTCTTCAACATGAATTCATGGGTGCCTTAAAGACCTTGGGGATGGCGTCTTACTGATTGTGGTGTTGTACGCTTGCTCCCGTCGAGCACTCATCGCAGACTCCTGTCGTTTTATGCTGACCATTTCGAGAATTAGTAAGGCGTTTGGCCCGAAAGTACTGCTTTCCGAGGCGTCGCTGCAGGTGAACCGCGGGGATCGAATTGGATTGGTCGGGCCCAATGGAGCGGGGAAGAGCACGCTCCTCAAAATGGTGCTGAACCAGATCGAGCCCAATAGCGGTGAGATCTGGAGACAAAGGGGCACCATCCTTGGGTATCTGCCTCAGGAAACGGCTGCGGTGGGAGATGAGACAGTGCTGGAACTAGCGACTGGTATCACCGACGAGCATACCGTCTTGCGGAGAATTGTTATTGATGAATCTCTCCAGGCTTCGGAATTGGGGATGTCGGTGGAGGACGCTCATCAGCGATTTCAGGAGCTGGATGGTTACCGACTGGAAGCCAAGGCTGCGAAGGTGTTGCGAGGACTGGGGTTTAAGGAATCGGATTTACGTCGCCCGGCAAGAGATCTCAGCGGAGGTTGGATCATGCGAGTCCATCTGGCCCGCCTCTTAGTTCAAGAGCCCGATCTTTTGATGCTGGATGAGCCGACGAATCACTTGGATCTACCTTCGTTGTTGTGGTTGCAAAGCTATTTACAGAAATACGCTGGCGCGATTTTCCTGATCTCCCATGATCGCGAATTCTTGAACTCCGTGGCGGATATGATTGTGGATGTTGGAAGAGCCGAGCTGCGAAAGTATCGAGGAAATTACGACGATTTTCTGGAACAGAAGAGCGCGGCTGAGGAGCAGGCGCTGGCGGTCTATAAGAATCAGCAAAAGGAGATTCATCGCCTTATGTTATTTGTGAACCGGTTCCGGGCCAAGAATACCAAGGCGCGGCAGGCGCAGAGTAAGCTCAAACAGATTGAGCGAATGGACAAGGTTGAGGCCCCTTTAAGCAAGGAGCGAGCGATTCAGTTTTCGTTTCCTCAACCAAAACGGAGTGGTTTGCGGGTGATTCGACTGAAAGCAGTGGCCCATGCCTATGGACCGATTGAAGTGTACCAGGGGCTGGACTTCGAGGTGGAGCGAGGGCAGCGGATCGGGCTGGTAGGTCCCAACGGCGCCGGGAAGTCGACTTTGCTGAAATTGTTGGCGGGTGTGGAAACGGTGCAGGCAGGTGAGAGAATCTTGGGACCGAATATCGAGCTCGGCTATTATTCCCAGCATCGGGTGGATATGCTTGATGAGAAGCGCACGGTTTTGGCGGAAGCTCTGGAGTCGGTGACATCGGTAACGGAGACTTACGCCCGGAATGTTTTAGGCTGTTTCATGTTTCGTGGTGATGATGTGTTTAAGCCGGTCCGGGTGTTAAGCGGGGGAGAGAAGAGTCGTTTGGCGCTCGTCAAGCTGCTCTTGAATCCACCGAATCTATTGCTGATGGACGAGCCGACGACTCATTTGGATATTGATAGTGTTGAGGCTTTGGTCTTTGCTCTCCGCCAATTTGAAGGGACGCTGGTCTTTGTGAGTCATAATACCCGCTTTTTGCGTTCGCTGGCCCAATTCGTCATTCATGTCGAAGCTGGTAAACTGATCGAGTATCACGGTGAATACGACTACTACTTGGAGAAACGGTCGGAATCGGAAAGACTTCATGTTGGGGCCAGGGATGTTCCTTCAGCCAATCCCAACCGAGCACCTGAAACCGTTTCATTATCGCCCAAGGAACGGAGACGGCTCGAAGCTCAGGAACGGCAAAGGCGATCTCAGCTACTGAAGACACACCAGCAACGGGTGGAAATTTATGAGCAGCGAATCATTGAGATTGAAGGGCGCCTATCTGAGTTGGCGGGGAAATTGTCGAATCGGGCGATCTACCGTGAACCCGAAACGGCTAAGGCTCTACGGCGCGAGGAAATGGAGAAGAAAGAGGAGCTTGAACAGGTGACAATGGAGTGGGAGCAGGCCGTTGATGAATACACCGAGGCGGCTGAACGGGACTAGGCTAATTCCCCAATTGGCTAAGGTACTCAACAAGGTCAACGAGATCAGTGCGGTTGATGACTTGGCCCAAACCTCCAGGCATCAAGGAGGAAGTCATCTGATGTTTCTCAAAAATGTCTTTCTTGGGGATGATGACGGGATCTCCGAGTAAGTTTCGCAGAGTTAGCTGGTCTTCTTGTTCGCTAATGATGATTCCTGAGAGTTCGTCTCCGGATTCGAGAATGATGTCCCAACCTTCATAGCCGAATGAGATTCCGGCATTGGGATTCAGGATGGCCTCATAGAGGGCATCCTTTCCCAGTTTTTTCCCAATCTCCGACAGATCCGGACCGACGTCGCTCCCCATTCCTTCAGCTTTATGGCAATTGAGGCAGGTATTCTGGGCGTCTCTGAAGACCTCCCTTCCTCGCTCCATGTTTCCCTTCTTTGCGATGAGCTCGCTTCGATCAAGGGAAACGTCGGGAAGGCTTGGGGAGGAGGGGAAGAGTGCCTCATAGCCCGTCTTAAGGTCGGTCCAGGGGGTTTGTCGAACGAGAGCTAGCGCTTTTTCGGCGATGCCTTCAACGTCTTTGAATGGGGCTTGGCTGAGCTCCTGGAGCAGCCGTTTGGCGCCTTCTTTTTGTCGGCAGAGATCGGAGAGGAGAGTATTGGCCAACGAACGATTGAGATCTTCATTGAAAAGGAGTGGAACGATGATATCGAAAGCTTTTGCTGAAGTGGTCCGCCCCAGTGTTTGTGACAATGGCGAGTTTGGATTTTGTTCAAGATGCTCTTGGATCGTTCCCGTGGCTCCAGTGTCAAGCAGATAGGCGACAGCGCGGGTACTAGCTGCATGATTGGGGAATCTGTCCGCGATCAGTAAAAAAGACGCGGTTCTATTCGTGATGCCAAATCGGAGAGCCAATTCGACGAATCTAGGTTCTCCTTGAAGCGCGTCAAGAGAGTCGTTCACGAGTTGACGTACCTTTGATGACTGGTGATAGAGTCTCGGATCAATACGATTCAATACCTCGAGGTGAGTCTTGAGCTGCAAACTGGAAGGTGACGCTCCCAGCAGCTTCGTGATTCCGATGCTGAAGACAGCTAATAGGGTAACAACAATCACCCGATGCTGAACCACGTGTTTATCAATCAAAGCAGCTCCTTTTTTTCAGTTGCAGGTGAGCGGATTGCCTTTCGCGATCAGGCAACTGGTTCGTTCAAAAGCGATTCGCATCAGTGCTGGGACTCGTCTATATCCATCAAAAAAGCCCTACCCTTTCCGGGTAGGGCTTTTCGAGAACCAATGTGAATCTCTACTTTACGTAATCTTGAATGATTATCTCCTCCATAAACTTGTTGTCGGGGCTTTTCAAAAGACTACGAATGATCCTGTCGAAGCCCGTTACCTCCTGTCCTTGAAAACTCCTGGGGATGTCCGGGCCGGTTCCCTGTCCTTGGAAATTCCGGGGGCCATCCAAGCCCGTTACCTCCTGTCCTTGAAAACTCCTGGGGATGTCTAGGTCGGTTTCCTGTCCTTGGAAATTCCGGGGGCCATCCAAGCCCGTTACCTCCTGTCCTTGAAAATTCTGAATTTCCATCTGCACTGCATCATCGATTTGGAATACCACAGCCACTCCCGTCTTTGGCGTACCGTCAGGGTTCGTCGCTTGCCGGCCGGTGTTTGGATCAATCACAGGCTCTTGTACTACTATCTGTTTCACACCTGCGAAGATCTGCTGCTGGTCAGTTTCGTCCAGAGTGTTCAAAACTGCGTTCGTCACGTCAGCCGGTGTTTTGCTAGAGAATGAACCAATTCCAACCTTCTCGGTAGCCACTGCAAGCGATGTTGAATCAACCCGTTCTCTAGATTCAAGGCTTTGGAGGACAGCCATGAACTGAGATGCCCGAGTCGGAATCGCTCTTTGAACGGCGTTAGCGATGGATCGTGATCGGTCTGGAGCAGCAGATGCAGCCCACAGAGCAATCAGCACAGCATGCTTTGGCGTGGTGGCAACAGCCGCTTTAGTGATACTGTAAGCGCTTTCCGGGAAGAGGCGAATTGCCTCGGCAGTGGCTGTGGGCGCCGTTTCTGGGGCTACTCGCGCAATAGCACCGACTAAGCTCGGCGCCAATGAATGGTGTCCTTGGAGGAAAACTCGTAAGGTTCGGGTTGCTACCTTCTCGCGAATCTCTTCTGGCGCTGCTTTAACGATTTCAGCTGCTTTAGCAGGGAGCTCAACAACGGGTACTGCCTTTGCTATCGCCTTAATTGCTTTCACAGTAGGGATTGGGCTATTCTTGTCGAACGTTACTGCGTTGGCAGTTAGGGAAGCCACCACTAAGGCCACAAGCGCGCACGCACTATTAGTTTTCATCATATTAGTTTAGCAATATTACACTCTTCTTCTCATCCACCGGACGAATTATATCAATCTGAGCCAGCGGAAGTTACTCCTTTGTTGTAGCAAGGTTCACTTTGAGAGGCAAGCACCGAATTTTCCGATGTGGTTTGAGGCAAGCCGGACTGACATCTTTGGGAATGGTGTTTTTCCTGCTAGTGGCGATTTTTGAGTGTTAGCGCGTTCTGAATCTCTGTGTGGAAGCAATCACTCATGCGGCGGTTGGTCTAACAAGCGGTGGTCCTCATCTTTGCCGAAGTGGCGGTGTGTGTTTTTCTTGATGGCGAATAGTCGTTGGTCTTGGGTAAACTTGGTGGCTTGGCTGGTTTGATCGACCTTTTGCCTCTCTGTGCATTTGGTTGTTGGGTCCCTGACAGATGAATTTTTGCCTCTGCTTATCGGCCTGAGAACGATATCCGAATCTATGGACATGAGAGGGCGAAGCGGGATCTTGAGAGGATTCTGTGCGAATAGATGGAGAGTCCGCACTTTCTGATCCAGATGGACAAAATGTTGGGTAGTGTGACGATCAATGAATTCAGTTCGGATCAAATGACCTTGGGCGGTGTTGATGTGCAGATGATGGCGCTCAACCATCCCCGGGGTTCTACTGGTTATCGTTTGGAGGGAAATGAGGGCTGTCATCGTTCACCTACCCGGCAATGAATCGGTCTTGCTTGGTACTGAAGGGAACCAGGATGCTGCGTCGCCGATTGATGGGGACAATCCCAATCAGGAATTGATCGATTCCGCCCGTGGCGCTGATGTGGCTATCATGGATGCTCAGTATGATGCGACTGAATAATATCCAGATCACCAGGGTTGCAGACACGGTTGTGTCGATGATGTCGTTCGGACTCTCGCAGTTGCAAAGGTGAAAAGTTGTTTTCTTCCACCATGATCCCTATCACAACGATTTGCGCTTAGAAACGATTTCTGCTGCAGCGTTCACACAGGCCCGTTTTCTAGGAAGCGAGATCGAGATTGTCGTCGCTGGTGAAGGGAGCCGCGTTTAACCTGCCGTAGGTGATGTGTTGGGGCTAACCGATTCGGAAGGAGATGCGTTGAATCGTCTTGCTGCCAAAGCTGTTTTGCAGTCGGTCGAGAATCTCTTTTCTTCGATAGCGAACGATTTCGTGGAGCCACGTGTTATTATCGACGGTGACGAAAAGAGTGCCGTTGCGAATGCCTGTGGGTTGGGCGTGAGCCGTGATCACGGGGTCAATGGATTCGGACCAGACCCGAACAATTTCTGTTTCCGACTGCCGTTGTTCCAGTCTTAGAGTCTTGATCAAAGTCCGAGCTAAGTCGGTTGCGGTCTTGGGATGGTAGTGTCGAAGATTTTCGGCGTCGTCGGTGGTCTCGGTTCCTCGCCATGCAGCTAACGCTTTGGATTTTTCCGCACTAACAACGTCATGCCTGGGCCGTTGGGTTCGCAGTGGTTTGTGTTGGGTGTTCATCAATGACTAAAACGCCGTGGGCAGGCAGATCATAGGCACCTTGAAATGTATTGCCAGTGAGAAAGTCGTGAACAGGTTTGTAAAATTGGAGGCGGACGGATGAGTTCTGATGGTTCAGGAGGAAATAAAGTTTGGTGTCGTCCTTTTGACGCAGGCTGACTTCGACCCCTTCGGGGACCTTGAGCAGACCGGACAGGCCGCTGATTTGGCGGAGCCAAGTCACCAAATCGAGGTAAAAGTGGCTGTGGCTCATCGTGCCGATATAAATCGCTCGGCCGAGGCCGAAAGTGTTGCTGGTAAGAGCGGGTTTGCCAGCATAGAAATCCTTGGAGAAGGTCGCCAGGACTTCGCATTCTTTAGGCTCAATCACGTCGCACCACAGTTGAGCCGGGTGAAGGTGGCTGGTTGGAAAGGCGCCTTTCATGTTCAGATGATTCTCTTCATCCGGAGGGATCGGGTCGAATTCGATCACTTCTAAGCCGAATAGGTCCGTTAGGTTGAGTGGCATGCCATCGTCGGGAGCAATATGGTGTTCATCAACGAGTCCCGTGTTGAAGGTGCCAATCAAGATGCCGCCGTTTTGCACGTAAAGTTTTAGGCGGTCGGCTTCGCCCCAGGCCAGTTGGTGGAGTGACGGGGCCACGACGAGTTTGTATTTTGACAGATCATCTGTAGGACGCGCGAAATCCACGGGGATGTTGCGATCATGGAAGGCACTGTAGAAGCTGAGCATATGATCCCAGAGGTGGAAGTGCCGGTTGGGCTGCATTTTTTGTTTGAGCGTCCAGGCGTTGTCGTGAGTGTAGAGAATACAGGCTTCGGCGACGACTTTGGTGTCTTTGATCACGGGGCTCAGCAACTTCAATTCTTCGCCAATTTGACGGACCTCTAGATAGGTCCGATTGTCACCCTTCCCGCGGTGATTGAGTACGCCCCCGTAGAATTTCTCCGATCCGATCCGGGGTTGCCGCCAAAAGAAGTAGAGGACGCCGTCAACGCCGCGCGAGATCAGTTGATAGGTGAAAAGGCGGACGACCCCGGGACGGACTAAGGAGTTGACGTCCTGCCAGTTGACGTTTCCGGCCTTCTGTTCCATGACCCAGAAGCCGTAATTGCTCCCGTCGGGTGTCTTAATGTCCTGCTTTTTGAGCGATCGTAGGATATCGATGTCCATGGCGTTGACAGCTGCCTTGGATTTGATCGTGGCGTAGCTATCGAGGGAGACGAAATCGAGTTGTTCTGCGACATCGAAGTGGTCGTAGTGACGGGACAAGGCTCGCATCATGGTGGTGACGGGGATATTTGGCGTGAGCTCTTTGAGGAGTTCCGCTTGCATTCGGATGAAGGCCACGATCGTGTCGCTGGAAAACCGCATCCAGTCGAGCACCAGTGCGGGGTTGTGCACGGTTGGTGCAACGCGGGGCATAGGCACATCTTTCCACTCGCTAACTATTTGACCCCAGAAGCGGGTTCCCATGCACTCGTTCAGGCGGTCGATTGTTTCATATTTTGCCTGAAGCCAGGCGTGCCAATCTCGCTTGGTTCCTTCATTGAATGAAAATTCCGTAGTGTGACCGCCAACGCCGGAATCGATCTGCCAAGCGATCAATTGGTCATGGCCTCCCAAGCTAGTAGCCATGGCTTTGACGATCTTTTTGCAGTAGTTCCAAAAAAGATCACTGTTGTAGCAGGCGGCGTGGCGGGTGCCTTCATGAAGGGTTACACCTTGCTCGTCAATTGGAAGAATTTCTGGATGCTTTCGGGATAGCCAGATGGGGGGAGCGGCAGTGGGAGTCGTTAAAACAACGTTGATATCATGGCTCTTCATGACATCCATGAGCCGCTTGAGCCATTCGAAATCGTATTGTCCTTCCGTTGGCTCGCATAAACCCCAGACGTACTCACCGACGCGAATTACATTGACACCGGCTGCGACCATGAGGGCAGCGTCCTCTTCCCACCGTGCTTCGGGGTTTTCTGGGGTTCCTGCGTAGGGATGGACCCAATGCTCCGGATGATAATCCACTCCAAAGTACATATCGGTATAAAATGGGGTTTGAGACCTTAAAGCAGCCTACAATGTCTTCCCGAAATCCGCAATGGCAATTGTTCCAAGCTCTCCCGAACCTCACCACGGAACAAGTGAGTGGTCATTCACGGCAGCCGGATTGCACCACAACTCGTTGCGGTCCGTTGCGTCCATGAGAGCTGCTTGACTCGGTCGTGGAGCAAGAACACCCGGCGGCCGAGGCCTTCGTCCGGATTCGCGATGCGTCGGTCGATTGGCGCCGTTATTAGAAGCAATCGACTCCCCCCGCTCGGCCACCCGATCGCCCCCTCCGGCTTCGGAAGTCGTCCGCCGGAAAGCCGATACAGCCATCCCCTCTCCTTCAGCAAACGCCCGCCGTCACAATTCGTGCCGGGCATCTTCCGCGAAAAATCATCCGCATACAGCGTGAAAGGCCCCGAATTGCCGCAGGTGATGCAGGCAAACCGTCCGCTCCGCCTTCCCCTTGACCTTGCTAGAAAGATACACAAAATGGCTGAGCGATATTGAACTTAACGGAGATTAACCTGTTTGGAGTCATCATTGCGCACTTCTGGCACTCATCAATCAGAACGGCGCGCCGCTGCATCGGAGATGGGAAACCCCTCCGCAAGCGTCTCAAGCAACTTTTCCACTGCGATACGACCATCGCTCAAACTACTCCGCCAATCTTTGGAAAGAGAGTTTTCATGGGAATCGTCTTTTCAATTTTACCGGTTGCGTCACCAGCACTTGCGTGCAACTCCTTTGACAGGGCTGCAACCGATTCCATCGACTACGCCGGCGACTATGAGACATACACCGTCACCGCTCCCTGTGCGGGAACCATCTGGGCTTACACCGAATACACCGGCGACGAGACCGACACCTACGGCCGCTTATACGACGACAACGGTAACGAATTGACCTGGAACGACGACGGCGGCACCGGCCACAACTTCAACATTTCCCACGAAGTCACCGCCGGCACCTACTACGTCAAAGTGAACCACTATTGTTCCATCGACACCGGCAGTTACACCCTCCGCTACGGCTTCACGCCGAACGACAACCCCAACCCACCGCCGCCGCCGCCACCGCCGACTTCCAACCCTAATCCTTGCGTTGCTTCTTCCGATTCCTACAACGATTCCATTGACGAGGCCGGCGACGATGAGACATACACCGTCACCGCTCCCTGTGCGGGAACCATCTGGGCTTACACCACATACACCGACGACAGAATCGACACCTACGGCTACCTGCTGAATAGTCTCGGCAATGAATTGACTTACGACGACGACAGCGGCGACGGCTACAACTTCGCCATCGGGCACGCCGTTGCCGCCGGCACCTACACCGTCAAAGTCCGCGGCTATAACAACGCTGCCATCGGTGATTACGATATTTACTACGGCTTCACGCCGAACGACAACCCCAACCCACCACCACCGCTGCTGCTGCCGCCACCACCGCCTCCCATCGGCAGCCTTAACCAACCACCGACGATCAGCGCGATTTCCGATGTCACGATTCCGGACAACGTCCCGGCGCGCTCGGTTCGTTTTACCCTGGATGATCCGGACGATCCGATCTCGGCACTGACGCTAACGCTGAGTACGGACAACGCCGTGCTGCTGCCCCTAAGCGGACTGACTCTCAGCGGCACTGGAAGAATGCGTTCCTTGCGGATTTCTCCGGCGGCGGGCGGATGGGGCACGGCTCGGGTGAGCCTGATCGTCAACGACAATAGCGCATCCGGAGCACTGTCCTCCTTTACACGGACTTTTACCGTGAATGTGGGAGGGCAAGCGCCCGCCCCTCCCGCCCCTCCCGTGTTGGACAGCGACGGCGACGGAACCAGCGACATGCAGGAAGTGCTCGCCGGCCGCAACCCCCTGGACGCCTCCGCCGCCGGCCCTTCGGGTCAAAGCAGCGCCAGGTTGGCAAGCGGGCCCAGCGCCAGATTGGCAAGCGGGCCGCTACCCTTTGTATTGGAAACCGTGGACGTCACATATTGTGGGGGTAATTTAACCAGCACCAACTCAACGCGGACCATTGGTGCGTGTTCCCTGGAAGGAGTGAGCGTGACCGCGGGAGATGGTCAGCAATCCGTCTTTGCCAACAAATTGATTTACGGATTGTGTTCGTTGAAGCGCGTGCGAGTGAAAATCAGGATCACCACCGCAGAGTACTGCTACTGGACGAGTCCGAATACCGACCCGGATTTCAACGATCGGGTCGATTGGGATGTTGGCACCCCGAGGCAAAGATTTAGAGGCACCCATCATGTCAATGCCCTGCACGATGAGTTCGAATCAGTCAGTCCTTCTTGCGTGGAGGATGACGAGTTTGGCGTCTACGAGGAAGTGTTGGGCATTCTGACAAACCCCACCGCGAGGCCCTTGCCAGTCTGGGTTTTTGCATCCGTCACCAACATTCAGGATTGTGGGTACCCGACGACTCTGGAAATCCTCCTTGAACCCCTGGACCCGCCGCCCACGGACTCAGTGACCATCAACACCTTCATCCCGCACAATAACGTGGACCATCCAGAGAACGATCGTAACCCCTTCCGGACCGATAGGGTGTTCAAAGGAGACAACCGGATGGCGGGAGGGCGGGCTACCTGGAATGAGAATGGTTCCTACCGAACGCAGCAAAAATTCAAGGTGATTGCCGACCGAGACCACAATCCCCATGGCCTGGTTGCGGACGCCTTCGACACGAACGGCGACGGGAGGGGGGACAGCGGGCACCTGTTCTACGTTGGAGAGACAAAATTGTTTGATTCCGCCACTTCGCTGGACGCCGCGGGCAACCTGACAGCGGCGGCCTTGGCGGACACCACGCTAGGCGCACCGTTTATGATTGCTCGCGCAACGAGTAGTAATATGAGCGATAGGGAGATAGAGGCGAACTATCCCGGTTCGTCGCCCAAAATACTTGAAATTGTCTGCAAGTGCGAGGTGAGCAATCCGCTTGTCGTTGGTCCACGGATTAATTACACAATCACCATAACGATTGATCGTGACGCGAACACCTACTCGATTACGGGGGACCATGATGGCTTTCCCGCGTATGCAATCTACCTTAACGGAACCAGGGTGTATCAGTACGACCCCTTGCGAACTGGAAAGGCTCCCAAATCGCTTTGGGGTAAATCAGATACCTCTATCGACATCCAAAACCAACCTATACGATGAAAATAACATCCGTCTTTCTCGCCATTTACTTGCTGATGCCAAGCCTGTCGGCTATCACGGTCGAAGAGTTTTCCAAACTCCCCGATGAGGAAATGCTCAAATTCTTCAATATTGGAGGAATTGATAAAAGTCAGGTGACGCTAGATGACCCTATGGAATATCTCCAATGCCTCACGATTGGAATGAGATCAGCGTCTCCAGAAGTGCGAGAAGCGGCCGCAGACAGGTCATTTTATGTGGTCCCAGGGGTAATGCTCCTCAATTCAAGAGTATTAGGAATAGAGGGTGATAAAGAGCGTGCTAAAGAATTTTATGATAATCTTTCGGTGGCAGACACCGACGCCTTTCAAAGGGCCTTGCTTTCGTTGTTGGACGACGAAATTTCGAATGCTCGGGTTCCCGCCCTCGCGGCATTGGTCCATTCTACGCCTCCCGTTCCGGGGATGGAAGACTTGCTGCTCACCCACTTGGAACGCGAAGACAATCTCGAGATACAAAGCGAGATTCTGGAAAGAATGGCCATGGTGGGCTATCGCTCGGAGCGTTTTGAGCAGATGGTGATGAACCTGCTGCCAACCGAGTCTGGGAGAGCAAGTAGAGTTCTGGGGTGGATGAAATCCGAGGTGGCGTTGCCCATCTTCCTGGAAGCGCTGTCCTCGGGAGGATCCCCAGGAGAAAGCACCGGGTCTACCTTCATCGCCTTGGCCGGTTACGGAGCGAAGGCGCGGGCGGCAATCCCGATGCTCGAAAAAATTATTACCGAACCGGAGACGGCGGGAAAATTTTGGGTAGGCATCGGCAATTATAATAGTGTAGGTCTTGCGAAACGGGTCTTGAAATCCATTGAGACGGACACCCCGGATCCCAATGTCTATTCTAATGAGCTTAGGTGGTATGGAAAAATCAGATCGGGAGAAGAAACATCTCCCGCGGCGTGGCCCTTGATTCCGGAGATTGTCAATTTCAGTTCCGCCAAAGTTTCCGGGCCGGCGGCGGGATTGCCGGATGAAGGGAGCGGTTCGGCGGACGTTGATACCAACGATCAGATTGGAAGCGTCGGGGCGGCCCTTCCCTCCGAATCGACGGAAACAACCGCCCCGGTTTCGGAAGAAAGTCCGGCGGACGGCGGAAGCCGGGATGCACCCAAAAGCGGCGATGGCCAGCGGTCTTGGTGGCGATTTGTGGTCACGGCCGGACTCTTGGGCGGGCTGCTGGTTTTTCTGCTTCGTTTGCGCCAACGAAACCGCACCCCGTAACGCACCGCAGTTGCCGTCACTGAAGGTGCTGCCGCATAAATGCTACGCCACGGATTTTTACAGCAGGTCCAACTTATCCACGAACGATTGATCGTGAGACGAACACCTACTCGATTAGAGGGGACCACGACGGCTTTCCCGCGTATGAAATCTACCTCAACGGAAACATAATCTATCAGTACGATCCCCTGGTGACAAGGGAGACACCGTGGTCGCTGGGGTGGCCCATGGAAAAAAGCATCAGCATTCAAAACCAACCTATACCATGAAAATAACATCCGTCTTTCTCGCCATTTGTTTGCTGATGCCGAGCCTGTCCGCCATCACGGTCGAAGAGTTTATCCAGCTCCCCGATAAGGAGAAGATTGAGACTTTTAAAAGGACTTTTGATGGTGCTTACATGGGGCCTCCTGATACTCCTTCAGTAGAGTGGAATAATCCTGTTGATTACATTAGACTCCACACGATTGCATTAAAATCAGCATCTCCGGAACTGCGAGGCGAGGCCGTAGGAGCTTCGGCGTTTGCGGTCTTGGGATTCGCAGCCGCCAGATCAGGAGAAGAGGGTTTTAATGAAGAATTTTATGAGAATCTTCCGATTGAAGATACCGACGCCTTTCAAAGAGCCTTGCTTTCGTTGTTGGACGACGAGGATGGGGGGATTCGAGGTGTCGCTTGCGTTACATTGCTCATGTCCTCTCCCCCTGTTCCGGGTTTGGAAGATTTATTGGTCACCCAAGCAGAACGGGACAGCAGTTCGGGATTTCAATGGGTATTTAAGACCGAGATTCTGGAAAGAATGGTCATGATGGGCTATCGCTCGGAGCGTTTTGAGCAGATGGTGATAAACCTGCTGCCAACCGAGTCTTGGAGAGCAAGTAAAGTTCTGGGGCGGATTCAGTCCGAGGCGGCGTTGCCCGTCTTCCTGGAAGCGCTGTCCTCGGGAGAATACACCGTTGAT
Source organism: Limisphaerales bacterium (assembly GCA_024761205.1). Taxonomy (GTDB): domain Bacteria; phylum Verrucomicrobiota; class Verrucomicrobiia; order Limisphaerales; family AAA164-E04; genus UBA2970. Next base: position 38,276 of record JAMASS010000005.1, on the reverse strand, counting down.
ACCCTCAAAGCCTTGGCCGGTTACGGAGCGAAAGCGCGGGCGGCAATCCCGATGCTCGAAAAAATTATTACCGAAACAGTGCCGGGAAAACTTTTTGCAGACAACCTCAGCTATAACATTGTAGATCTTGCGAAACGGGTCTTGAAATCCATTGAGACGGACACCCCGGATCCCGATTTCTATCCTCATTATCCTAGATTGCCACAACCATATCCCGAGCTGTGGCCCTTGATTCCGGAGATTGTCAATTTCAGTTCTGCCAAAGTTTCCGGGCCGGCGGCGGGATTGCCGGATGAAGAGGGCGGTTCGGCGGACGTTGATACCAACGATCAGATTGGAAGCGTCGGGGCGGCCCTTCCCTCCGAATCGACGGAAGCAACCGCCCCGGTTTCGGAAGAAAGTCCGGCGGACGGCGGAAGCCGGGATGCACCCAAAAGCGGCGATGGCCAGCGGTCTTGGTGGCGATTTGTGGTCACGGCCGGACTCTTGGGCGGGCTGCTGGTTTTTCTGCTTCGTTTGCGCCAACGAAACCGCACCCCGTAACGCACCGCAGTTGCCGTCACTGAAGGTGCTGCCGCATAAATGCTACGCCACGGATTCCTACAGCAGGTCCAACTTATCCACGAGAACTAACTATTTACATGCTGCAGTGGCGGGTGTACAGGAGAAGGAGGCTTGCGCTTCGGACATTTTGCCCCATTAGGGAGGCCGTGAAGACAGCGGATTAAATGACTGCCGGATTTCTGAGTTTCATGCATTATCCAAGTTTATCGTTGTTTGCAACTTCATCATGGTTTCGCTCAAAACTTGCTTCGAAATGAAGCCGTGCTTTGCTCAAGCTCGTCGGGTTGATTTTCTTGATTGTGTTCGAGAGAGAATCTGCTTGCGGGTGTTGGCGGCGGGCGGGTAGTGTCCCCGAGGTTTTTTGAGAGTGGTGGGGAGTTTATTATGAACACAGTGACTGCACTGCGAACCGTTAAGTCTAAGGTGAAAAAGATCGTCGAGGCGCAACTCGAGGATACGGGGGGCTTGCTTCGCTTAGCCCCGTGTTGGGTGCCGCGGTCCTTTCTTCAACCTGGGAAGCGGCTGAAACTGCATCCCGACGATCTTTATGCCTTTGGTTTGAATCGTGGTGGTATTGATGAGCGTTGGTTTGCGTCAACGACGCCGGCTGCGAATGAGAATCGAACGGCGGATGAAGGTTTGAGCTACGTCGTCGCTGGCAGACAACGGTTTACCCTTCAGCAGGCAGTGCAGGAGTCGGGAGCAGGCCTCATCGGAAAACGGATCTGGCGTAAGTATGGCAAGTGGCCGGTGTACTCGAAGTTTTTCGATAACATGGGCCCGATCCCCCATCACATGCATCAATCCGAGAAGTGGGCCAAGTTGGTGAAGCAGGAGGGCAAGCCTGAATCGTATTATTTCCCTCCGCAGCACAACAATGTGGGCAACAATTTTCCCTACACGTTCATGGGGTTGGAGCCGGGAACGACCAAGAAGCAGGTCAGAGAATGCTTGGAGAATTGGAACCGAGGCGACAACGGCATTTTGGATCTCTCGAGAGCGTATCGGCTCAGGCCCGGGACGGGCTGGTTGATCGGGCCGGGCATCTTGCACGCTCCCGGCTCTTTTTGCACCTATGAGCCCCAGTGGGGATCGGATGTGTTTGGGATGTTTCAGTCTTTGGTGGAAGGGCGAGAGGTGCCGTGGTCCTTGCTGGTAAAGGATATGCCAAAGAGCAAGCATCGAGACTTGGATTTCATTATCGGGCAACTCGATTGGGAGGCCAATGTGGACCCAACGTTTAAGGACAACCATTATTTGGAGCCGGTCCCGGTGGCAGATACGGCGGATGCGGGTTATATTGATCGGTGGGTGGTCTACGGCAAGATCAACCGTAAACAATACTTTACAGCCAAGGAATTGACCATTGATCCCGGCGTCAAATGCACCATCAAGGATCAGGGCGCCTACGGGTTGATCACGACTCAGGGTAAAGGCAAGATGAACCATTTAAGTTTGGATTGTCCCAAGTTGATCCGGTTCCACGAGTTGACTGAGGATGAGGTGTTTTGCACGGAAAGCACTGCTCAAGCAGGTGTTGTTTTCGAGAATACGAGTGATGTTGAGCCTTTAGTGGTGTTGCGTTACTTTGGGCCTGATGTCAATCCGGATGCCCCGGACCTTGGCGCCTATCGGCGATAGGCCCGTTGCTTAGGCGTGATGCGGGTTGAGAAGGGATGATTCATAAATAATTGACACTGTATTTGACGCCGGCTAGGTTCAAAAATTATGGCTGAAGACACTCCAGGAAAACCCGAAGGTGCCGGTGATACCCCCTCGAACACGTCATCGAAAGTTCAACCGAAGAAAGAGACGGTTCGAATCAATCTGCCGCCGAAACCCACGGCGGCACCCACAGTAAAGATTCCGGCGCCGGCCCCGGCTGGTGGCGCGAAGCCTGCCCCTGCGGCGGCGACTCAGAAACTACCTTCGTCGGCTCCAGCGGCCCCTAAAGCGGCGGTGGCTCCTCCCCCTGCTAGTGTCCCCCCGCGCCCGGCGCCCGCGATGGTGCCACGAGCGTCGCTTTCCATTCCCACGATTAGTAGTGCTGACAAAGGGCTGGCGATTGCCGCTGTCGTTGTGGCGGTGCTCGTCGTGGTGCAACTGTTTTTACTCGGTAGCTAAACAGGTCCTTGTGTGATAGCTTTCGGCACGGGTTCCGATTTGGTAGAGGAGGACTCCACTTGGTAGGTGTCCCGAAAGTTGCGAATGCTATGGCACAGAAACCTTAATTCCAATTGTCAGTACACGAATATGGCCGCAGATAATATCGTCAGTCTAACCTCAGGAAATTTTGACCAAGAAGTCTTGCAATCGGACAAACCGGTTTTGGTGGACTTTTGGGCCGAATGGTGTGGTCCTTGCAAAATGCTGGCGCCAGTTCTTGATGAGTTGGCTGGGGAGTACGATGGGAAAGTCAAGATTGGCAAGGTCAACATTGACAACGATCAAGACCTGTCAGTGAAGTATTCCATTCGATCGATCCCAACGCTATTAATCTTCAAGGGAGGCGATGTTCAGGAGCAACACGTCGGGCTCAAGAGCAAATCTGATCTTAAAGCCGCCCTGGACACGGCGATTGGGTGATCGTTTGGTTGCCAGCCATGAATCCATGATCGTCACGCCGCGGCACCTCGAGAAACGGGCGGAGTTTTATCATCAGGTTGGGACTATGACGAGGGCCGGTCTCAGCCTCATTCAGTGTCTGGAATCCCTTAGTCGTGGGCGCGCGGCGCGCTCTCTGGGCCAACCGGTGGCCCGATTGATTGAGCGATTGGAAGCTGGGTCTACCTTTTCTGAATCGGCTGCCAGCATCCGGGGTTGGCTGCCGGCTTTTGACCTAGCTCTATTGGATTCAGGGGAGCGAAGTGGGCGGCTTGATATTTGTTTTTGTTTGCTCGCTGAATTTTACCGCGAGAGGGCGCGTGCAGTGGGTGAGGTCATTCGCCGGATGATGTATCCCATATTGGTGGTTCACGTCGCTGTGTTCCTCGGCCCTTTTCCCCAACTATTCTCAACCGGCGAGTTGGGTCCTTACATTCGATCTGTTGGGTCGGTGTTGATCCCCATTTACGTGGTCGTCTTGGCTGTCGTCTATATCGCTCAAGGTTCCCATGGCTTCTTCGTCCGATCGTTGATTGAACGTGTGTTTGCCTTTGTTCCCCTCCTTGGTGCCGCTCGGCGATCCTTGGCTTTGTCTCGCCTCTGTCTGGCCTTGGCGTCGCTTTTGGGATCTGGGACATCAATGGGGCGGTCATGGGCCCTAGCGGCCGATGCGAGCGGTTCTCCTCGGATTCAGAAAGCGGTCGGCCCTTTTGAGCAAGCCATTGAGGGCGGATGGACGCCGGGTGAATTGTTGAACGATCTGCGTTGTTTTCCCGATTTGTTTGTGAGTCTCTACCAGGGTGGGGAGAGCAGCGGGCGATTGGACGAGAATCTCGAACGGCTGAGGACACACTATCAGGAAGAAGGCTTCCGTAAGCTTCAGTTGTTTGCCGTCTGGTTGCCCCAGATGATCTATTTCTTCATCGTCGCAGTGATCGCTTATCGAATCGTCACCTTCTGGGTCGGATACTACGAGGGTGTCATTGATGAGACTGAGTTTTGAAGGCAACACCAAAGGATGCCCCGGTGCCTTCGATTGTTGAACTCTTGAAGGACGAATCACTCCGCCAGTCCGAATTTCCCGTTGCTCGGAAACAGGTCTATTTGGCTCACGCCGGAATTTGCCCTTTGCCGAGGCGAGTTGCCGATCGAATGGCTGGCTATTTGTCGGCCTCTCAGTCGAGTGACCAGGAAACCGCCGCTGGCTCGATTGTCGAGGACACCCGGCGTTCAGTAGCCGATCTGCTCAAGGTCGATCCCGATGAGGTTGCGCTAACCGGATCGACCAGCAATGCGCTTAGTCTGGTCGCCGCCGGCTTCCCTTTTCGAGCAGGCGACAATGTGGTTATTTACCGGGATGACTACCCCTCGAATGTCTATCCGTGGTTGGCTTTGCAGGCGCGAGAAGTGGAGGTGAGGTCTGTTGAGGTGAGCCGTTTGGGCTGCATCTCAGTCGATGATGTTTTGAAGCAGGTCGATGGACGCACCCGGTTGGTGGCGCTGGCTTCGTGCCATTATCTTTCGGGCTTTCGGATTGATTTGGACACCATTGGTTGGGCGTTGCACGGACGGGGCATCGCTTTATGCGTTGATGGGATTCAATCAGTCGGCGCCTTTCCCACGAGTCTAGCGCAGGTGGATTTTATGGCCGCTGACTCTCGTAAGTGGTTGTTGGGGCCGGGTGCGGCGGGAGTTCTCCATGTGTCTGAGGAGTGGCAGGATCGACTGCGGCCGACCGGGTGGGGATGGAACAATTTGGACTGTCCTGGTTTTGTGGCGAGAGATCGACTCGAGTTTCGACCGGGCGCGCGCCGGTATGAGGCGGGCACGGCGAATCTGTTGGGTTTGGTCGGCTTGAACACGGCGGTGAAGTTGATTCTGGATATCGGAGTGTCGGCGATCGGGGCGGAGCTGAATCGGAAACGCGCTTATTTGATCGAGGGTGCTCGGAGGGCCGGCTACGAGCCCGTGGTTGACGAAGCGGCAGGCGCTGCATGGGGCGGCATGTTGTCGATCACTCATCCTCGGCGAGACATTGCAGGCGTCTTTGAGATTTTGGGAAAGATGAAGGTGAGAGCCTCGTTGCGCGAAGTCCGGTCCGGGCAGAAGTACATCCGGTTTTCGCCCCATTTCTACAATACCGACGCGGAATTGGACGCCGCCCTCGCCGGATTGAGCGCTTGACGGGCAACGCCCCGGCGCCCTTTCCCGTTGTTGCCCTCGGAACGGCAAACCGTGTAGGGTCCCTCCCGCATGACGGACGAAATCAGACGCGCTTACCAAACGCTGGAATTAGAACCGGGCGCCACCTTGCCCCAAGTCCAAAAAGCTTGGCGCCAACTCGTTCAGGTCTGGCATCCCGACCGCTTTGCCGCCAATCCCGACTTGCAGCGCAAGGCGCAGGAACGGATGCAAGCCACCAATCAAGCCCATGACATTCTCCAACGCTACCTGAAACACGGCGAAACCCCGCGCTCCCGCCCTCGGCAAGGCCAATCGGAATCAACCAAGTCAGAACCGTCGCCGAAACCGGACGTTCCTGACATCGTCAGCTTCCTCGAAAGATTCACCCACATCCTCGTCTGCGGTATAACTATCATCAATAGTGGCGCACTCTTCGCATTCATCTCCGTTTTCGCCTTCAGCTGGATCTTCATTGGCATTCTCGGGATCATCTATCACCCCGTGGAGCCCCCCGCCTTTTTTGGCATCATCGTCATTTGCTGCGGCATCCCCGGCGCCATCTTTGGCGGAACAATCGGTTGGATCATCGGCCGTAAAATTGACCGCAAAATTTGTGCTTGGCTGAGGAAGGAACTGATGGGTTTGAAATGATTGAACCATTGGTTTCATGATTGTCGGCGTGATGGTCTTTTGGCGGTCGGTCCGGTTTGAGCTTCCGGGCCGAGGCCGTTTCCACCTTGCGGGCGCCGCCGGGGTGATCAGCGGCTCGGCAAGCGTGTGGTCAGCTATGAGCGGTCCATTTGCTGTTTGTATGACGGCGGAAAAACGAGCACATGAGGAGCGGGATGGCATATGGTTTTTGGACCGTGGTTTGGCGGAGGGGCTGATAGTGACGGCCGGTTTTCTTCGGGAGGCGGGAGGTTTTTCTTTTGCGCCGGCGCGGGGTTTGGCGTTTCAATCCGGCTCGTTGATGGGTGAAAGAAGGAAGCGGCGGGACCGGCGCCGAGTTATCGTTTGGCGGGTGGCGGATTTCAACTGGGAATCTACTGCCAGATGATTCAGAAAGGGAGCAGACTGAGATGAAGAAGAAGCATTGGTTGATCGGCGTTGGGTTGCTGGCCTTTATTGCTGTGCTCTTGCTGAGCATTGGCGGCGGCTATCACGGTTGGTTGGGGATCCGAGTGCGTTTTTTCCTGGACCCGATGGTGCCTCTGGGAGCCAAGACATCGGCCCTCAAACATGAGATAGTCTGGGCTTATGACCGGCTGACGAATCCCCTCCGGGCGAGGGAAGAAGCCGAAAAGGCGGAGGCGCAGCGGCTGACGAACTGAAAAGCCAACTTCCCTTGGAAACCGATCCACGATCCCTCGGTGAAGTTCAATCCGAAGATTCATTTTAGAGGGGCCGAAACCAACGTGGGCTTCGCCGAGAGCGGCAATCACAGCATACTTAAAGCATTCTTTGAGGACGAGACGCGGTTCAGTCCGCAGTTCGAGCAGTTCTACCGCATCCTAGAGGAACACGACCGGGGGCACAACCCGGCGCAGATGGCCAGTGCTTTTGGGATGTTCCGCCACTATTACCATGCCGCTTTGGAACATGAGCCTGATGAATACTATTTGCGCGAGGGCAAGAAGGAGCGCAAGAACCCCTTGAGTTACCTCACCTGGGGCGACGTGGCGGAAAACGCGCATGAAAGCCTGCGGAGCTATCTTAGAAGTTGGAAATGGCTGCGACCGCGCTTTGAAACGGACGCTGGTGAAGCCGAGGCCAACGGCCTCATCGGCCGGCTCGTCAGGCAAATGGAAGGCATGGAAGAGCTGCCCCTCGATGTGATGGGGTATGGCAGCCCGGGATTATTAAGCAAGAACGAAGCGCAAGGCTTGCTGAGCGGCGAGGAGGAGTTGCTAGTGCCTTATGTCGGCTGGCATGAGCAGGCGGAAATCTACTGGGCAGAACAAACCCGGCAATTCCGCATCAGTTACGAGCGGGGCGACCCTTCCCTGAAAGCCGTCGCGCCCGAGCTCTTCCCGCCGGTGGGTGTGAAGAACGGCCGCTTGGTGGACAAGGACGGCGACCCCGTGAAGTGGCGGGAAGACTTGCAAGTGAGCTTCATCAACGAGCAGGGAGAGCGCGTGCCGGTGATCGTGGAGAAAGATGGCAGCATCAACCTGCCCACGCTGGCGGAGGTGGAGGCCATGCGCGAACGTGGCGAAGTCAAACCCGCCCCGCAAGAGATGATTCCGCCGCCGGGAATGACAATGCCAAATCTGCCGGGCGTCGGGTATTGAGCGGCAACCCGGGAGGGATTCCCCCAATCGCCCTCCTTAAACCGGGGCAAGGAACGGGGAGTTCGGCATTGCGTCGGGATGTCTCTCCGGGGTTTAATTTGGGCCTTTGATGGGTGAAAGAAGGAAGAGGCTGGAGGCGGGATTGTTGGAGAGGGCGAAGGTTCTGGGATTTTCGGATCGGCAGATTGCCGTGCTGACGGGGCGCAGCGAGTCTGGGATTCGCGAGGAGAGAAAAGGGATGGGACTAGCGCCGAGTTATCGTTTGGTGGACACCTGCGCGGCGGAGTTTGAGGCTTATACGCCTTACTATTATTCATCTTATGACCGGGGGGACGATGAGGTGGTGCCGTCCGAGGCCCGGAAAGTGATGATTTTGGGTGGCGGGCCGAATCGGATTGGCCAGGGGATTGAGTTTGATTATTGCTGTGTCCACGCGTCTTTCGCATTAAGGGAAGATGGATTTGAAACACTCATGATCAACTCGAATCCGGAGACGGTTTCGACGGACTACGATACGAGCGACAGGCTATATTTCGAACCGCTGACACTGGAGGATGTGCTCCACGTTTATGAACGTGAGAAGTGCTGGGGCGCGATCGTTCAGTTTGGAGGGCAAACGCCTCTGAATTTGGCCATTGGGCTGGAGAATAACGGTGTTCGGATCATCGGCACTTCGCCAAAGAGCATCGAAATCGCCGAAGATCGAGAGCTCTTTGCCCAAATGCTTCGCGGCTTGGGAATCCGCCAGCCGGAAAATGGGGTGGCGACCAATGAGGAAGAGGCCCTCGCGGTTGCGCGGAGGCTCGGTTATCCAGTGTTGGTGCGACCATCGTTTGTCCTTGGAGGACGGGCGATGCAAATCGTTTATTCGGACGCCGAGCTCAGGCGTTACATGAGAAGTGCAGTGGAGGCGTCTCCCGAGAGACCGGTGCTCGTCGATGAGTTTCTGGAAAACGCTGTTGAGGTTGATGTCGATTGTATCGCTGATGTGGGTCATATTGAGGGCTCGGATGAGGGTACGGTTGTCGTTGTCGGCATGTTGGAGCACATTGAGTTTGCCGGGGTGCATTCCGGTGATGCGGCAATGGTTTTGCCGCCGCCCAATTTGTCGGAGGAGGTTGTTGAGACGATTCGGAGGCACACTCATGCCATGGCCCGGAGACTGAACATTGTCGGCCTGATGAACGTGCAGTATGCTGTGAAGGATGAAGCCGTCCATGTTTTGGAAGTCAACCCGCGGGCCTCGCGTACGGTGCCCTTTGTTAGCAAGGCCATTGGAGTTCCGCTGGCTAAACTCGCAGCACGAGTGATGGCGGGCAAGACGCTTGAGGCGCTGGGTTTTACCGACGAGATTCAGCCCGGCTACTGGACCGTCAAGGAGTCGGTCTTTCCGTTCAATCGGTTCCACGGGCAAGACATCCTGCTTTCCCCCGAGATGAAGTCGACCGGCGAGGTGATGGGAATCGACCGGAATCTTGGCGTCGCGTTTGGCAAATCGCAAATGGCAGCGGGGGTTACGCTCCCCCTCAAAGGCAGCGTCTTTATTAGTGTCAGTGACTACGATAAGCCTAATGTCGGTGCGCTGGCACGGAAGTTCGCCGGTCTCGGGTTTGAGTTGGTTTCTACCTCCGGGACGGCAGCCGTGTTGCGTGAACTGGGTTTAGAAGTTCGAGAAATTTCTAAGGTATCGGAAGGCCGACCCAATGCCTTAGACCTTTTGCTGAACAAAGAGATCCAATTAGTCATCAACACGCCCTCCGGACAAAGCCCTCGAGATGACGAAGTCAAGATACGGACGACGGCGGTCTACAGTGGAGTTCCGATTATCACTACTTTGGGAAGTGCGAGAGCCGCCGTGTCGGCGATTTCAACCATCAATCAGTACGGCTTCTCAGTGAGTGCGCTTCAAGATTTTCATCAGGGGTTGGCCTGAAAATAGCCTCGAATGAATGCCAGGCCGGTATTTCGCTTCACTTCGGAAAAGCAGTCAACCCGCCGGGCGGCTTGCCGTGAACAACGAACGACTCGCCGGCGAATGGTTCTCCGGCCTATTCCGGATTTACGATCGTGTTGATGACCGGCCCCGGTGCGTCGTTAGGGACCGGCTCCGATTTCAGCCATTCCAGAAATCCTGGGTCGTCCCACGGATTCACAATCGCGCCGTTTTTTGCTTGATTAGGCTCTACTGATTCTTCTTCGGTCGTGAAGAAGATGCCTTGTTTGGCAAGCACAGAGTCCGCGATCGGCAACGTTTCAGGGCAATGCTCGGCTATCAGGTTTCGGAAGTTGACTGCTGCTTCGTATTTTATTTTGGAATAGCCCTCCAGTCCATATTTCTCGATCATCCTCCGTTCCCGTTCCTCTTTCGTCCAGTGACGACTTTCCTTAAATCTTTTCTCCGCGGACGCAATTGTCTCTTTTATCTTCCGGTCGGCTTCCGCCTCCCTTCGAGCGTTACGGATGTCGCTGCCTCGAGTGAAGACCTGAAAAAACGTTTGGGCTTCGTTCATGGCTTTCTCCAAGGTGATGTTTCTGAAGTCATCCAATCCCTGAAAAAGGGACGGAGTAACGTCAATACCCTGCGACTCGAAGTCCTGAATCCCTAGCTTAAATACTGCGTCGGCGTCGGCGATGGTCTCGTCCCAGTCGATCTCCACTCCCTCGCCGTACTTCAGTTCCGCCTCGACAAGGATGGGAGCGAGTATTTCATCGGACAAGTTTGAGAAAAGGGATGTGATCCAACCCGGCTCGGTTTCTTGCCCCTTTTCGGAAACGACCGCTGCCGGTCCGTTTTGTGGCGAGGCTAGGTCATTAAGGGGATTTTGAGCGTTGCCTTGCTCCCGATCTCCCAAGCCAATGCTCATGAAAGTGACGATCTCCAGCGCGGTGATCACGACTACCGCCGCAATAATCTTGTTGTTGTTACTCATGGTGATTTGTTAAGTCGATTAAGGATTGTCCGTTGTTGGTTAGTGAAACGCTTCGTGCTCATAAACATTGAAAAGGCAATCACTCAACTCTGCTGTAATGGCTTCTTTCCTTTCCAAATACCAAGTACCTAAATGATTCATGGCTGTGTGATACCAACGCCATGCCGCATCAAGGGCGGCTTCTCTGACATTCTCGGCTGTCTTCCGTTTCGACTGTACCAGCTTGTGAAGAGCGAAGAGGGCCGCGTTTCTGGTCCCCCAGCATGCCGCTATGGCAACCAAGCTGACCACATTGGCAGCAAGGGCGGCCGTCATGCAGATGGTGTAAGCGGTCAAGATGCCTGCTGCTGAAATCGTGGACCATTCGCTGATCGCTTCCATTTGGATATCATAGGCGTCTTCTGCCGCTCTGATTTTCGCGTCTCTTTGGTCCTGTAAGATGCCTGAGATAAAATCGTAATCGGCTTCAAGGGCTTCCGACTTGCGAAGTGCTCTGTCCTCGCACGCCCTGCGTTCAGCCTCAGGTGAATGCCCCTGATGAGCGACCGCGGGTTGGAATAAAATGTGTCCCGCATCGCTTGAGAGCAGAAGACCCGCCATCACCATTCCGACGATCAGAGCCTTCCCGAAACTTGGAATGATCCGAACACTTTGAGGGTTGTGTGTTTGCGGCTTGGCAGCAAGGGATGTAGACGACATGGCTGTTTTGTCCGTTGCTTCCATGCTAGGAATTTACCACACGAAGTTTGGCAAGAGCAACAGGAGAGGTGCGATTATTTTTCATCGGTTTGGGGGCAGTTTCTCAGGGGTTGGAGCCGGGGCAAGCTGGAAGCATTGTCTCCGCTGGACATTCCGTTGATGTTCTCTCATTTGGGTGATGGTGTTGCCGTCTCTCAGACAGTGGTGCAATGGCTGGCGGGGGATATGGCTTGACTTGGGGCGTGGGGTGGTCTATCTCGGCTTTGTTTTTCAAGTTGCATTCATGTTGTCCCAAATTAAAGGCCTGTTCTCGAATGATATTGGGATCGATCTTGGGACGGCGAATTCATTGGTTTTCGTTCGAGATCAGGGCATTGTGCTTCGCGAACCCTCGGTGGTGGCGATTCAGGCTGGGACAACCAACGTATTGGCCGTCGGTGATGAGGCTAAAAAGATGTTAGGTCGAACGCCGAGCAATATTGTGGCGATTCGGCCGATGAAGGACGGAGTGATCGCCGATTTTGAGATCACCGAGTCCATGTTGCGGCATTTCATTCAAAAGGTTCATTTTCGAAAACTGATTGCGCCTCGAGTTGTGGTTGCGGTTCCTTCGGGGATTACCGAGGTAGAAAAGAGGGCGGTGAAGGATTCGGCCACCCATGCGGGGGCTCGGGAAGTTTACTTGATTGAACAGCCTATGGCGTCGGCCATTGGGGTTGGGTTGCCGGTTCATGAGCCGGCGGGGAATATGATCGTAGATATTGGAGGTGGGACTTGTGAGATTGCCATCATTTCCCTGGCTGGAATTGTTTTTGCCCGGAGTCTCCGGGTGGGTGGGGATGAGTTTGATGAAACAATCGTGGCCCACATGAAGCGTGCCTACAATTTGATGATAGGTGAGCGCACTGCGGAAGAGATAAAAATCCGTATAGGTTCAGCTTTCCCGCTGGATGAGGAGTTGACCATGGAGGTTAAGGGCCGGGACTTGAGTTCTGGATTGCCCAAGACCTTGGCCATTTGTTCGGAAGAGATTCGGGAAGCGCTGAAAGAGCCGTTGACGAGTATTTTGGAATCAATTCGTATTACGTTAGAACGTTGTCCTCCTGAGTTGGCTTCTGACTTGGTTGACCGAGGAATTGTCGTTGCCGGCGGGGGTGCCTTGTTGCGAGGGATCGATCGTATGGTGGCGGATGAAACGGGATTGCCAGTCCATATTGGTGACGACCCGCTGACAGCGGTCGCCGAGGGCACCGGTCGCGTGTTACAGGAATTGCAGTTCCTCAAACGTGTGGCTTCTTCCAGTCGAACCTAATTGTGCGTTCGCTCCGAAGCGGTTTGGAGTGGAATGTTACGTCGGCCTAAAGTCGTATATAGTTTAATAGTGTTGGGATTGGGCTTGATTTTGGTCCTGCTCCCCTCGCGGCTTAACGATCAGTTGAAGCGGTTGGTGGGCTGGGCCTATCTCCCCCTCGTCGGTGTTGCCAATGGTGTGGAACAGGTGGGGCACCGGTCGAGTGCTTACTTAACCCCCCGCTCACAGTTGCTGGAGGAGATTGACCGGCTCCGCCGGGAGAACCGTAAGATTCGTCTTCAATCGTTTCAGGCTAGTGAGGTCTTCCGTGAGAATGCCCGATTGCGGGCGATGGTGCAGTGGAGGGCCCGCCAATCGTGGGATCTTCGGCTGGCTCGGGTGGTTGTTGAGGATCCGGTCAATTGGTGGCGGAGCATTGTCCTGGATGCGGGTGAAAAACAGGGGATCGGGGTGGATGATCCCGTGTTAACCGATCAGGGTTTGGTTGGGAAAGTTATTGCTGTTTCCGGCCATCAATCTCGGGTGGCTTTGCTGGGGGATCCGAATTGTCGGGTGGCAGCGATGCTCTTGGAGTCAGGGCATCCGGGGATCGTAACGCCAAGTGCGGATGGAGTGCTCAATCATCGCATCGTGGAACTGAAGCATCTGCCGAGTGATGCCCCTTTGAAACCGGGGCTCGAGGTGGCGACTAGTGGTGCCGGAGGCGTCTTTCCCAAAGGCATTCCGATTGGTCATCTCATTGACAGCCAATCTTATGATTTTGGCCTTTATGCCGAGGCGCGGGTCCGTTTGCAAGTCAACCTGGATCGCTTGGATTATATATGGGTGATCGTTGATCAGGACGAGCGTGAACAGGATGGGCAGCCGTGAATCGCGTGACATTCATTCTTTTGTTGGTGATGGCGATGCTCATGGCCTTTGTCGAAGGGCGAGGGCTGACACGGGAGGGGATCTTCGGTACGCGGATTGATGTCCTTCCGGTGCTGGTCACCTATGCGGCGTTACGAGGGGATCTGTTTGGAGCAGTTGCTCTGGCTGCATTTTCCGGCATATTGCTGGATGGTCTGTCGACGACTCCGCTTGGGACGAGTTTGCTGTCTTTGAGTTTAGCTGCGGTTGTGGTCGTCCGACTTCGAGGAGTCATTCTGCGTGACCAGGCGCTGGCGCAGGCAGCCGTGGGTGGCACTGTTGCCACCCTCAGTCCGGTGCTGAATCTGGGGATTCTCTGGGGCCTTGGATTGAGTCCGGTGGCCGGTTGGGGAACTGTGTTGCATGTCGGGGTTCTTGGAGTCAGTGGGGTTATTCTTTCACCGTTCATTTTTCTGCTGTTCGATTGGTTGGAGGCAGAGTTGACCTTTGAGGAGGAGCCTTTTTCTCGTTTTCGTTCCGAAGTGGAGATCAAAAGGGGCCGGGGTTAGGTATGTATTCTGTTGATCGATTACAGGAATCTGATGCCAGAATGCACTGGCTATTTTGGATATTTATCTTGGGATTCCTCATTCTTCTGGGAGGTCTTTGGAATGTGCAGATTGTTTCCTTCGAGAAATATGAGCGTTTCCGCGAGGTGCAGTCATATCGAACGATTCGGGTGCCGGCGATTCGGGGTAAGATTCTGGATCGTAATGGCCGGCTTTTGGCGGACAATCGGCCGAATTATGGCATTGTCCTTTATTTGGAGGAGTTGCGTCCGCTATTTCAAAGGTCCTTCAAAAGGGAACGAGCTAAGAGATCTTATTCCAAGGCGCAGTTGAATGAGTTGGCGTTGCGCTGCCGTTATACGGTGGTGAGCAATATCTGGTTTGAAGTGACCGCGTTGGTGGATCAGCCAATGCGGCTGGATCGGCAAAAATTTGAGCGCCACTACGAGGATAATCTCTATGCACCACTTCCGATCATCCGCAACTTGACTCGGGGACAGGTGGCTCGGTTTGTTGAGAAGGGCGCTCGTATTCCGGGTGTGGACCTGGAGTTGCAATCTTTGAGGCACTATCCAGGCGGGTCGCTGGCAGCTCACCTGATTGGTTATCTGCGGAAGGCGGATCCCAAGGAAGCGGAGGAGGAGTTTAAGTTTAGCTATCATCAGCCGGATTACCGAGGACGAACAGGCATCGAGCTCATTTATGATAACGTGTTGCGGGGTGAGCCGGGCGGGAAGTCGGTGTTGATTAACAATCTCATGTATCGGCAAGCCGAACACATTTGGCTTCCCGAAGTGCCGGGGGATAATCTTTATTTGACCTTGGATCGGCGTATTCAGGAAGTGGCGGAATCGGCGCTCCGCGGGGTGAGGCCGAAGGTGATGGGCTCGGTCGTGGTCATGGATGTTCGAAATGGTGATGTGCTCGCGATGGCCTCCGCCCCGACATATGATCCGAATGAGTTTATTGGGCGACTGTCTCAAGAGCGTTGGGCAGAATTAAACCACCAGACGCTGCGCCCGCTGCTTAATCGAGCTTCCTACGGAATCTACGCGCCGGGCTCCATCTTCAAGATCATCGTCGCTATGGCGCTGCTTGAGGATGGAGGACTGGATCCCAGGAAACCATTTAAGAGCCTCGGTTATATTCGAGTCAAAGGACGCTTGATTAAGGATACTGCCGGACGGGGATCGTTTGATTTTTATCGAGCTTTGGCGAAATCGAGCAATCCTTACTTTATTCATCATGGGCTTGAAGTCGGTATCGAACCGCTGATCAAATGGGGGAATCAATTTTTCCTGGGCCAAGCGACTGGGCTTTTGCCCTATCAAGAATTGAGGGGCATGTTTCCGACCATGGAGGATGTTCGGAAGGGTTGGCATCCAGGGGAAACTGCGAATCTTTGTATTGGGCAGGGTGCGGTGGCGGTGACGCCTTTGCAGATGGCGGTGATGGTGTCTGCGGTAGCCAATAGGGGGACGGTTTACAAACCCCGAATTGCCGCGCGAGTTGAGCCCCAGGGGTTACTAACGGATCGGACCGGCCGGGTCTATCCACGGGGTGTTGTTCGCGGTCATTTGGCTGCTTCGCCAGAGGTGTTTGAGGCGGTACACGAGGCCATGAGGCGTTCGGAAATGGAGGGCACCGGTGGTCTGGCGCGAATCAGCGGATTCGGCATTGGCGGGAAGACCGGAACAGCGGAGACCAATAAACGGATCGACAATCGGAAGATCAAAGACACTTGGTTCGCGTCGTTCGCGCCGGTTGAGGATCCTCGCTATGCCGTGGTGGTGCTCGTCGTTGACGGAATTTCTGGTCGAACGAGCTGTGCTCCGGTCGCCCAGGAGATTTATGAGTTTTTGAGGGATCTCGATTTTTCTGCCGAGGTCAGCCAGCGGGAGCGACCGCTGGCCAGGATTGTTCAGTCGAGTGAGTCAATCAACTAAAGTTTACCCGAAGATAGAGTGGGTCATGCTGATCGTGGCTTTAGGGCTTGTGTTGATGGGGGCGGCCTTTATCTACAGCGCGACCTCGGGACGCTTATTGACGGATTCCTTGGCTTGGTACCAGGAGCGGTATGTGAAGCAGCTGTTTGCTGCGGTTTTGGGTGCTGCGTTGGCGGCGGCGATTTGTCTGGTTGATTACCGTTTGATTGCCCGCTGGTCTTTGGTGCTTTATTGGATTGCGATTGGCTTTTTGCTGCTCGTATTTTTGTTCGCACCGGTGGCTGGCGTGCAGCGATGGATACCTCTGGGTTTCATTAATTTTCAACCTTCGGAGTTTGCCAAGTTGGCGCTCATTTGTTTGTTAGCGAACTTCCTGAGTCGTCCTCTGAATGAACTCCGCTTGCCAGCGGTGTTTGTCAAAGCCTTGGCGATGATGCTGCTTCCGTTTGGATTGATCCTGATCGAACCTGATTTGGGTTCGGCGATCGTGCTGTTGCCGGTTGGGTTTGCCATGATGTTTGTCTCTGGCATCCCTTGGTATTATTTGTTGCGGGTAATCGGTCTTGGAGTGTCGGTGGTCGGTTTAACGGTCGCTGATGTTTTGTTTGCTCCAGAGAGTCTTCAATTTGTCCAATTGGAGGAATACCAGAAGAACCGGCTAAGAGTTTATTTCGGACTTAGCTTTGCTCCCTCCGATGCGACATCAGAGGAGCGAAGAACCGCGGAACGAGAACGAAGTAAGTTCTCTTACAACATTGAACAGGCGCTTATTTCGGTTGGCTCGGGCGGGTGGGCCGGTAAGGGCTGGCAGCAAGGAACACAGAACACCTTGGGCTATTTGCCTCGAGGGGTCGCTCACAATGACTTCATTTTCTCTGTGATTGCCGAGGAGAAAGGATTCGTCGGTAGCATCGGTGTTCTCGCCCTCTATGGTCTCCTTATATTCAGCGGGTGGCGCGTGGCCTGTAACGCGCGAGACCGATTGGGAAAGGCCATGGCCGTTGGAGTGGTGACGCTCTGGTTTAGCCATGTGTTCATCAATATCGGCATGAATATCAGAATCATGCCCGTGACGGGACTGCCGTTGCCTCTGCTGAGTGATGGAGGGTCTTCGGTCTTGTGTTTCCTGCTGTCGATCGGGCTGTTGGAAAATATTTACATACATCGTAGAAGCTATTGAGCATAATTTAGTATGAGTGAAAGAAAATCTTCAGGGAGGCGACGCGGCAGTATGCGGTTTCGTCCTAGCGGCGGCCTAGCCAACCGAAATCGACATCCGAACCGGGCGGCCGCCAAGGCTCGGGCCATTGCCATCGGGAAAAAAGAACCCGATGAAGAGCTGGTATTCGATCAGACTCGCCATGCGCGGGAAATCCAGCGGTCGGAGAACATTGCGGCAGGCGTGCCACCGGACGCCACCAATGCCGAGCTCAAGGCGGAGGCCAAGACTGCGCAGCGGACGTCACCGAGGCGGGGGCACCGTTCAAAGCGGAGAGACGGTAAAAGGGAGGATGAGTCCTTCGCGCCAGTGCTGGTGCCGGACGAAAAACCGAAGGGAATTGTCGGTTCACTGCGGGTTGCCGCGGACACGGTGATTTCAAAAGTGAAACGAATGATCCGTCCGGTTCAACGGTCTCACAAGGAGTTGGTGGTCAATTCGGAGTCGTTGGAGACCCGGGTGGCGATTCTGATTGAAGGCCGACTTGAGAATTTCAACATCGAACGGACAAGCGCCGACCGCCAAGTCGGTAGCATCTACAAGGGGCGGGTCAAGAACCTGGAGGATGATCTCAAGGCGGCGTTCGTTGATATTGGCTTCGGTAAAAACGCGTTTCTTCACTACTGGGACATCGTCCCCAATAGCTTTGATAGTGGGGTTGAGATTGTCGAGCGCGGACCAAAGAAACAACAGGAACCAAAGATCACCCACAAGGATGTTCCTCGTTTGTATCCGGTAGGCTCGGAAATTGTGGTTCAAGTCACCAAGGGACCGATTGGAACCAAGGGACCTCGAGTAACGACGAATCTGGCGATTCCCGGGCGTTATCTCGTGCTCTTGCCGACTTCCGATCAAAGCGGTATCTCGCGTAAGATCGAATCGCAGGTGGAACGCCAAAGACTCAAGCAGATTGTCAGGAAACTGACCTTGCCAGAGGGAATGGGAGTGATCATGCGGACAGCGGGCCAGGAGCAAAAGGCACGCTACTTTGTGCGGGACTTGGCCATTCTCCTGGAGGAGTGGGAACAGATTCGTGAGACAATCAATTCGAAACCGACGCCGCAGTGTGTGTATAAGGAACCGGATCTTGTGGAGCGAACCGTGAGGGATTTCCTGACGGAAGATGTTGAACGGATCGTGGTCGACACAGCCAGCGAATATGATCGGATTCGAAACAAGATCGGGCAGATTTCCGAGCGCTCCGCAAGGAAGGTTAAGTATTATCGAGAGTCGCAGCCGATTTTCGATCGTTTCGGAATCTCACGTCAGATCGAGAGCGCCTTTTCCCGGCAAGTTTATCTAAAGAGCGGTGGCTATATCGTCATTGATGAAACCGAGGCATTGGTGGCAATTGATGTGAATACTGGGCGGCATAAGAGCTCGGACGAGGATTCGGATTCCGCCATCTGCAAAGTGAATTTGGCGGCTGCGGAGGAGATCTGCCGCCAATTGCGACTGCGGAACATGGGAGGGCTCATCATTTTGGATTTTATCGACATGAAGTCTCGGAAGGATCAACAAAGCGTCTATCAGCGAGTGAAGGAATGTCTGCGAAATGACAAGGCAAAGACTCATGTGTTGCCGATTTCTCAACTCGGCCTGATGGAAATGACGCGGCAACGGCACTCGGAGAGTATGAAGGCCACGGCTTATGATGACTGTCCTTACTGCCAAGGACGGGGGCATGTAAAGAGTTCGCTGACCATGAGTGTTGAGATTCAACGGAAGGTCGGCGAGATCTTAAAGAGACGCGAGCGTGACAAATCGGATTACCAACTGATGATCGTGGTCAACCCAACCATCTACAACCGGCTGCGCAACGAGGACGAGAAGTTTATCATCGGACTCGAGAAACAGTACTTTGGCAAACTATCTTTCCGGTCCGATCCCAACTTTCATGCCGAGGAGTTCAAGATCCTAGACTTGCGAACAAATCGCGAGTTGGCCAGTCAGATCCAGTCTTGATCGATCCTTCTAAATAGCGATTGATTCCAGCCCTCACCTTATCCCTGGCGAGGGCTTTTTCATTTTAATGGGTTTATTCAAAGCAAAAGAAAGGAACTCACCGCGATCAGTGCATGCAGCAACCAGAGCATTTTGACGGACTGTTGTTCGGTGAAACCTTTTTTTACGAGTTGATGGGAGAGATGGTTGGTGTCGCCAATGTAGAGGGGTCTCTTGTGCCTGAGTCGGTAGGCAACGATCCAAACCATGTCGGCCAAGACGCCGCCAACAATTAGTAAGGGCGAGACCACGACAATCTTGCTTTGACCGACTTCATGATAATAGTGAGGCAGGATGCCAAGGACAGCGATCAAATATCCGGTCAAGTGGCTTCCGGAATCGCCCAGGAATGCTCGGGCCTTCGGAAAGTTAAAGGGGAGAAATCCGGCCAGAGCCCCGGCGATGAGGAATCCAAGTGAGGCGACCAGATAGTGGCCCGGAAGTGCCGCATGAATCCCGAAGACAAACGCGCTGATGGTGGCGAGCCCCGTGCAGAGCCCATTCATGTTGTCGGTGAAGTTGAAGGCATTGACCAGGGTCAATATCCAGAGAATGGTGATCGCGTAGCTCACAATAGCTTCGGGCATGAAGAGTGTGATTCGCGTTCCGGTCAAAGTAACGGCGGTCGCTATTAGGAATTGAATCCCGAATTTGGTGACGGCAGACAGCGCCTTGAGATCGTCGACAATTCCCAGGATCAAGAGACCGACCGCACCGGTGATTAGAGTGCCAAGTTGGAGTGATCGCTGTTCCAATCCGTAAGTCGAGAGTGCCGTGAGGGAGTCACCCAAAAGGGAGACATTCATGAGGACGATGGCGAAAAAAAGAGGGGCAAGCAGCCCGGTGGTCACGATAAGCCCGCCCGCCAAAGGAATCGGGTTAGCGTGAATTTTGCGGTGGCCTGGCTGATCCAGAAGTCCCCATGCTCGGGCGCGTTCGGTCCAGAAGCGAACACTGCCGGCGCTGGCTAAAGCCGCCCCGGCGAAGATCAAACTGTAAAGCCAGTTGGGAAAGTCGGTTGCCATGACCGAGGCTGGAAAAACATACGACTCAACCAGCTTCGCAGAATCCGCTGCCATCAGCAAAAGAAAAGCCCACCCCGGAAAAGCGGAGCGGGCGGATGGGATGCGAAACGACCAAAGGTCTATTGACTAGTGGGTGTGGGCTGGTTCCCCAAACTCCTCAAATACTCAAGGACGGCTTGATGCCCCTCCCCGGTGGGAGGATTGGGAAGGTTTTCCAAGTGCCGGAGCCTTTCTCGTGCCATCTTAGGTGGGAGAGGATTTCTTTTCAGAAAATCCAGAAAGGCCCGGGCGGCCATTTCGGCTTGCTCCTGACGACCGATCTCCACAATGGGCGGCAACTTCTCCTCCATAAACTTCCAATACGCCTCTATCCAGCCCTCATAGGGCACCAGCAAAGAATCGCCCGGCTTCAATTCGAGCTCATACTGCTCATCATAAGCAAAGGCATCGCCTCCCGGAACATCCGCCGGATCAATCTCCGCAATAATGCGATCCCGCAAGGCTATCGCCTCCTCCTCCAGCATGCCTTCCTTTATCGGCCATGTTCTGTCCGACATCAAATGGCCGACGATGCCTCTGGCGCTTCTCTCTGCCATTTGCCCCCAGGTAAGGGGCGGGATTTCTTCACCCTGAAGATTGCGGGTTGCTGTAATAGGCACCATCTTGAAAAGACGCTCTCCGGTCAGCGGATTGTATAGTTTGCCTTCCTCATCAATGTATTTCTTCCTCATTGCGACAGTGTCGGGCGGATGTGACGCCTCCCAGTGATAATCGCTAAGGGTTTCAAAAATACTGGCCATTGCCTCCGGGTTTTCATGGCGGCCGTATTCCTCAAGAATGTGATATAAGTCCTGAAAGCCCTTGCTGAAACGCCGCTCGTTGTTGTGGAAGTTCTTCATGAATCCGTGTGTCTCAATGAGCGGCTGGAACTTGTTAAAGTTTTTACCTTCCCAGGTGTCCGGGTCGTTCGGATCAAACATGGCGGCGGGATCGAATTTGAGTGTGGGATGGTAAGTTTCCTTGAAGGGAAAGTTGGCCTTCCAGTCTGCCTCCCGCTTATCCGGTGTGATTTTCAGCTGCTCCCGCATCTTCTGCCAGGCGCTGTCGTCTGTTGCAACCGGTTTGGTGGCGACCGCCACCTCCGGCTCAACGGATTCGACGGCCGCCTCCTTCGGCTGGTCGGGGGAACAACTCCTGATGCCCACCACCAGACCGACAAGCGAAAGAAGCACAAGTAAAACCCAAACTCGTGTGCCTTCGCCTTTTTTGTCGGTTTTGTCACTCATGCCTCAAATCTCCTGATTGGGTTTAGCCGTTACTAAGGCAAATAGGGGAAATCAGTAACGACCTCTGTGTCTTTGTATGGTATGCCGATGAAATGATCAGCATTCCAAAAAAGTCGATACGAGCCGATTGCTTCCGGAGTGTAGAGCATTTCCTCACCATATTTGAGGAGTCTAACCGCTCTATAACCGTCGCGTCTGGCTGGGAGACGGTATTTGTATTTCTTCGGTCTATCTTGAGGTGTAATGGTTAAGCCACTATCCTCACTATACTTCACATTGGCTTTGTGACATCTAATGGTTGCTGAAAACCTATAGGGCATAGGATCGGGCGGATTGGTGCCAGAACTGGAGTGGTAGTGATGCATCCAGTAGGAGGTTTTCCAGTAGTGGAAGTAATGGTATCCATCGCCTCCGGTCGTGAAGCTGTAATAACGTTCTGTCGGTCTCCAAGTGGATTCCGCATCTGTCCAATAACCCATAAGGTAATTGCCGTTGTAATCAAAGACTTCGTGCCACGTCTCATAGGTCTCTTTTAAAGGTGTCACTTTGGCACGACGTCCAAAATCGATGCCAAAGTAATTTCCTGATTCCTCATCGGCATAGTTGAATATGCTGACCCAGCTATCTACCTCAGCCTTTTGCTCACCCCAAGTGGCAAGTTTTATAGCCAATGTTGCAGCCGCCGTAACTCCAACCCAATATGGATTTGGTAGTTTTGGCAATGGAATGCTTGGTATTGGAACGCTTGGTATTGGAGCGCTTGTCGCCTTTGAGTTGAGAGGAAGGCCGATCAGACCGGCCAGCGCTATGATGAAGCCCGCGAAGAGGGCTTTGTTTCGTTGAAGTATTGTTGTGTTCATCTGACTTGCTGATTCCTCTTTACTGTTTCGACTGTTGCTTCCCCGGAAAGGCGATTGCAAACGCAAACGCACCGGGCCGTTTGCCATCTGTCTTATCAGAGAACGGAATCACGGTAAGCCTTTTTTATGATTTTTTGCGGCCTGTTCTTTGGCTGGCAGGCTTGTCAGCCGATATTGTAGCTGGAAAATTGACGGCAGCGGGAGCTTATGGTTAGATGCGTTGCGCGTGAAAGAGAGTTTTATTTTTAATATCGGCATTCATTCATCCGCTTTGGCGGGATTGTTCTTTCTGACAACGGCTGCATTTGCAGCAGTGGATATTGAGGCGCTTCGTCAAGCGGCGGAGGCTGGCAATGCGCCGGCGCAAAGCAACCTTGCCGCGTTTTATGTCTTAGGCGCCGGCGTTCCTAAGAATGACGCCGAAGCGGTGAAGTGGTATCGCAAGGCGGCCGATCAAGGGGATGCCGGGGCGCAATTCTTCCTTGGCTACCTGTATGCCAGTGGGCTGGGGGTTCCCAAGAATTATGCCGAAGCGGTCAGGTGGTATCGCAAAGCGGCCGATCAAGGGGATGCCAGAGCGCAGAGTGGTCTCGGCGAGGCGTATTACAACGGCGCCGGCGTTCTCAAGAATGATGCTGAAGCGGCGAAGTGGTATCGCAAGGCGGCCAATCAGAGAGAACCTTCAGCGCAATATAACTTGGGTTTCTTGTATTTGTACGGGCGAGGGGTTCCCGAGAATAAGGTTGAATCCTACGCCTGGATTCTTCTGGCCAAGACGCAAGCACAAGCTAATGCACAAGCAATAGGAGAGGATCTTATCGAACAATTAGTGCAGGGTGGGCGGCAGGAAGCAGGATGGCAATCAGGTCTTGAATTGATCACAGAAGCCATTGAGATTCTTGAAGAGGAATGGTTGTCGTCAGCGCAGCGGGCACAGGGGCAGCAGCGTGCGCTGGAGTTGCAGCGAGGATTTCCCAAGCCTGGCATCCGAGGAATAACAGTGAGCGAGGGCGCCGTAGAAGTCGAGTTCGAAGGGACGCTTTATTGGTCGTCCGAGGCTGAGGGTCCGTATAGTCTCGTGCCGGGGGCATCTGGGCCAAGTGCTGGGTTCGCAGCTGTAGGGTCTGCCTGTTTTTTCCGAGCGGAGTAAGCCTCGGGTTGCCGCTTGAATCCGGTTACGGGGAATCCGAGGGCGAAGCGATGCGGCGGGCGATGCATTGGCGGATCAGCGGAAGGCGGCGTTGCTGCATGGGCGCGAGTCTTTTGGCGGGGTCGCTGTATCATGGCGTCGGTTAATTTGGCTCTACGGGGAAGATTGATTGGCTGCTTTACCCCCTCCTCCGGCGGCTCGGCCGACTGTAACCGCCGGGGTTTCTTCTTGTCATCATCCGATGAGGGTGCCTGAATACGCAGCTGGCAAATGGCGGAGGAAGCATTGGATGTAAAGGCATGTGTCGAGCGAGTGAAGCAGGGCAGTGAGGCTGCCGCTGTAGCACTCATGGAGCATTTGTATCCGCTCGTTATTAGGCTGGTCCGTTCTTACCGGGTGCGGCGGATACAAGAAGAGGATCTGACACAAATGGTCTTCTTGAAGATTTTTACTCGATTGGAAACTTATTCGGGTAAGGCTCCGCTGGAGCATTGGGTTTCCCGGGTTACCGTGAACACGTGTCTGAATCAGATCAAGGCTGAGAAGGTGAGGCCCGAATTGCGGTGGGCTGATATGAGCGAAGAAGAATGTCACGTGATAGAAACGCTGCATCGGACGCAGGCCGATTTGCATCCTTCGAAATCATTGGCTGCTCGTGAGGTGGTCGAATTGTTAGTGAGCCGTCTGAATCCGAAAGACCGCCTGCTGATCCAATTGATGTACTTGGAAGAACGTACGGTCAAAGAAGTCCAGCAAGTGACCGGCTGGAGTGAACCGGTGATCAAGGTTCGTGCGTTTCGAGCGCGCCAGAAGCTGAGGAAGCTTTGGCGACAGATTGAGTTTGAAGAGAAACATGAGTCATATCGACCATCAGCTGGAATGTCTGTTAAAGGCAGCCTCGCGAGTGCCTGAGCCGACGGAAGCCCTTCCGGCCGGGTTGGAGCAGCGTGTCTTGGCTCGGTTGCGAATGCAAAAGAGTCAGGGAGAGGATGTGGTGATCCATCGTATGCTGAGTTGGGCTATGGTTTATTCTTGTTTGTTAGCGTTGTTGTGTTTCGTGTGGTCCTACATGGGGGATGCGGGGCAGCATTCGGAGGCCGCGACCGTTGTGAATTCAAGTATTCAGCTTTCTTTGGCACCGTGAGGTCTTGGTTATATGTGAAGGGTGTGTTGGCGTTTGCCGTTGTTTTTGGGGCGGGGGCAATTTCCGGATCAATGATTACTGCGAAGTCAACGAAAGAGGCTCAGCTGAAGCCGCCGTGCAAGCAAAGCTTGTCGCAACGGATGACGTCGTACCTGGCTCGGGAGTTGCAACTTTCGGACCGTCAGATCAAGGAGATTCAACCGGTGATTAAGAGCACCTGTGATGACCTAGGTGAGATTCACCAACTGGCACTGGGTGAGGCGTCCAAGGCCATTGAGAATTGCCGTGCTCGGCTGGTGCCTTTTCTCTCCGCCGAACAGGCGGCCAAACTGAGTCGGTGTGAGTCTGAACGGCAGCGGTTTCTAGCCATTGAATACGGCTATGAGAAACAGGCCAAGAAGGATTGCGATCACTAGATTCTTCCTTTTCGTTTGTCCCGCTAGTCTGATGCTCGTAATGGCTTGCTGCGAGATGTTTTATGGTTCGTATTTCAAGTCATTGGTTTCCGAGGATTTGACGTATTGTTGGAATGAGTAAGAAGTTGAGGCACTTTGCGAGTGACAACTATGCCGGGGTGTGTCCCGAGGCGTGGACGGCGCTGGAGGAGGCGAATGCCGGGCATGCGGTCGGCTATGGTGATGATGCGTGGACTCAACGGGCGGCGGATAAGATCAGGGAGGTCTTTGAGACCAATTGCGAGGTTTTTTTTGTCTTCAACGGAACGGCGGCAAATTCATTGGCGCTGGCGTCGTTGTGCCAGTCTTATCATAGCATCCTTTGTCACGATTATGCCCACGTGGAGAGGGATGAGTGCGGTGCGCCGGAGTTTTTCTCGAATGGCACCAAGGTTCTGCTGGTGACGGGCGAGAACGGCAAAATGTCTCCCGACGCGATCGAGGAGTGCGTGAAGCGAAGGACCGATATCCATTATCCTAAACCTAAGGTGGTTACTGTGACTCAGTCGACGGAACTGGGCACGGTCTATACTGTCGACGAGCTGCAGGCCATCGGCTGCCGTGCTAAGTACTTGGGCCTCAAGTTGCATATGGATGG
Source organism: Limisphaerales bacterium (assembly GCA_024761205.1). Classification (GTDB taxonomy): domain Bacteria; phylum Verrucomicrobiota; class Verrucomicrobiia; order Limisphaerales; family AAA164-E04; genus UBA2970. The sequence continues at coordinate 12,587 of JAMASS010000005.1, read as the reverse complement.
TGCGCGATTTGCCAATGCCGTCGCCTCACTCAATGTTGCACCCAAAGAGATTACCTGGCAGTCCGGGGTAGACGTTTTATGTTTTGGGGGGACGAAGAACGGGACGCCCGTCGGCGATGCCGTGGTCTTCTTCAACCGCGACTTGGCTGCCGAGTTTGATTACCGTTGCAAACAAGCCGGGCAGCTCGCCTCCAAGATGCGCTATTTAGCGGCGCCTTGGGTGGTGATGTTGCAGGATGGCGTTTGGCTCAAACATGCCGGCCGCGCCAATGCCATGGCGAAGCGGCTCCATGACGCGATTGACTCAATGCCCGGATTGAGGGTGATGTTCCCGCAGCAGGCGAATGCCGTATTTGTCGAGATGCCTCAGACAGGGATCAGGGCGCTGCACGAGCGGGGTTGGCAATTCTACACCTTCATTGGTGAAGGCGGTTGTCGTCTGATGTGTTCTTGGGATACGACGGAAGAGGATGTGGAGGATTTCATCCGGGATCTGAAATCCATTGCCGGTGCCTTGTGAGGATTGGGAATCGTGAACCAACCACCAAGAGCACCGAGGGCACGAAGAGTCAGGAAAACGAATGATTCTGGAATCCGGTTATCGTTAATTTTGAGCCTTCTGTCGTCAAGTTGCTCGCTAAACCGACGCCGGAAGCTGTAGTTCTTGCAGGTAGCAGCGGAATTCATCGTAGGAATCCACTATTTTGTGAGCAGCAGCGAGTTGCTCCCGGGGAAGTGAGTTGGTAATGGCGACAACATGCATCCCGGCCCTGACGCCCGCTTCAACACCGGCTTCCGAATCTTCGATCACGCAGGTCTTCTCCGGGGAGGTCTCGATCTCAGCCGCTGCTTTGAGGAAAATGTCGGGATTGGGCTTTCCGTGAGGGACGTCGCAGCTGCTGACAACGGCGGAGAAATAGGGCCGAAGGTCCTGAAGCGCCAATACGGCGTCAATCACGGGATGGAGCGAGCCGGAGGCCACAGCTAGCGGGTATTGAGTGGCTAGGCTTCGGATCAACTTGGGGATTCCTTTGAAGAGAGGCTGTTCCTGCTGAATGATTTCTATGAAGCGTTCCTGCCGCCAGGCCAATAATTCTTGCAGGGTCTGTTGCGGCTGATGCTTGGCGATGAAATCTTCCCAGAGAATCTTGTCTGATCGACCGAGATAATCTTCAAATACCATGCCGTGAGTATCAGCATAACCCATCGCCTCAAACACTGCGTTAAAGGCTTGTTGATGGCGCGGCTCGCTATCGACGATGACGCCATCCATGTCAAAAATAATGCCCTCAATTTGGCGCATATCGTGATCCCAGAGTGGGTGGCAAAGCTGGGGCTGATCCGATTGATTCGATTTAGATTGACGTGCGCCCCAGCTTGAGGATGCGCTTGAAATGCTTGGCAGTGATGGGCATGACTGAGAGTCGCGAATGTTTGACCAGGGGCATGTCGTTGAGTTGTGCATCTTCCTTGATCGTTTTCAGAGACACGGGTTGTTTAAGAGCCTTGACTGGCTTTAGGTCCACGCATGACCAATCGCCCTCCTTGGCCGTAGGATCCAGATAGGCTTCGCGTATCACTTTGGCGATGCCCATGACTTCCTTGCCTTTCACGGAATGATAAAAGAGGACGAGATCTCCTTTGGTCATGGAGCGCAGATTGTTCCGTGCTTGATAGTTGCGAACTCCGTCCCATTCGGACTGTCCTTCTTTGACGAAATCGAACCATGAGTAGGTCTCTGGTTCTTGTTTCACGAGCCAGTATTTGTTCATGATCGACGATCTGCGTGTATCTTTTATCTCAAAAAGTGTGGTCTGTTCGTACGGTCGGAAGACAGAAATCCGGAGGACTTCACGCTTGTTTCAGAAGGCATCAAGCAAGGCCCGGCCATAAGCTCGTGAGGAATAGGCCAAGTAACATTTTGAGATCGTTAAGGCTGCCTGTGGGCATGTCAAGATTAAGTCCCCGGGGCACTCGCAGGTCTTGTCATTCCATTTTGGTATTCTAGCTGGTGATCTAAGTAACGATTCCTTCGTCTGCGATGAGGGACTCTAGGCGTTACCCATAAGTCTAGAGGAATCCGCTGAGATGGGGATCCGACAGCGTTGTGGTAATGCTTAGGCCGGACCCGCGCATAAGTTAGTAGGTCCTTCAACGGAATTCGGGAAACACAGGTCACTTTGGAAAACGTACGGATAGCTGCTTCAATTTGCCGGGAAGTCGGAATGTTGGTCATCTTGCGGTCGTGGCTGAGATGCAATTACGGTCGTCCGATCGTGGCTGTTTGCAAATCTGTTTCCAAGCTTGATGGGAAAACCAGCTAGGAACGGTCCGGCTTCCAAGCGTTTTCCTCCCTCCCTTTGAAGGGAGGTCAGGCGCAGATGTCCTTTGCTGCAGGCGACGATAACGCCTGTGGGCGAAGCAGAGATGACGGTTCCGGGTTCTGCGTCATCACCTGATAGAGGCTCGGCCCGCCAGAACTTGATTAATCGGGAATCGCTTCCGCGGCTAAGGTGGCTGAAGGTGCCAGGCCAGGGATTAAGCCCGCGGATTTGGTTGGCGAGTTCGATGGCTGAGCGTGTCCAATTCACTTGGCCGTCGCTCTTGGAGAGTTTTCGGGCGTAGGTGGCTTTCTCTGGATCTTGAGGGTCTGGCGACAGATTGCCGCGAAGATATTTGGGAAGTGTGTCAACGAGGAGATTCGCGCCGAGTTCGGCGAGGCGATCATGCAATTCGCCCCCCGTCTCTATGGGGTGTATGGGTGTTTTCATTTGTGTGAGGATATCGCCTGTGTCGAGGCCCTCATCCATTTTCATAATGGTCACGCCAGTTTCCCGATCTCCATTGAGGATGGCCCATTGGATCGGTGCAGCGCCTCGGTAACGGGGAAGGAGGGAGGTGTGGACGTTGACGCATCCGAATTTTGGAATCTCGAGTACGGAGGCTGGCAGAATTTGGCCGTAGGCAGCGACGACAATGACATCAATATCAAGGCAGTTTAGATGCTCGATTAACCTCGTGTCTTTTCTTAAGAGAGACGGCTGCCAGACGGGTAGGGAGTGTTTGAGAGCTTCTACTTTGACAGCGGAGGGCACCTGACGCAGTTGCCGGCCCTTGGCTTTGTCCGGTTGGCTGACAACACCTAGCAACTCGACTTGTGGCGAGCGAACTAGGGCTTGGAGCGAGTGACGCGCCAATTCTGCCGTTCCCAGAAAAACAGTGCGCATTGTTTTCATGGTCGGTCAGTGTGGAATTGGTCGTGCTTGATTCCTTGTCGCGAGGGTTTGAATGCACCGCACAGGGCACGAAGACGGTGAAGGCAAGGTCCTTGTTAAGATCATCTTCGTGCGCTTCGTAGTTGTGAAACCCATCGTGCCGGCTCGGACCGTGCCAAGCTTCTGCGGGGGACGTGGACGAAGTGGGTATGGATGACGCCTGCGCGCAGCTTTATTTGTCGTCTTTGTGCCGCACTCTGACTTGGACGATTTCACCGAAACCTAAGGACATCTCTTTCTTTCCAGCTAGGAGTTGAATGTGGATTTCATTGGCTGAGATTCGGGTCACACGCTTGGCGATGAATTCCTTTTTGATCCCTTTGAATTCAAGGACCATATCCTTAATCGCGGGTGTGGGAACAACGCGGAAGAACTCAGAAAACGTGGTTTCGAAGAAATGTCGATTGAACTCGGTGTCATTGCGTGTGTGGGTTGTGGGCGTTACAACGCCGGCTCTCTTCTTGGGGACGGCGGATTGCTTGAGACTCAGTTTGGACGGTCCTGCTGTCGTCGCTCCCAAGTTGGCTAAAGGTCTGGGTGTCGGAGACGATGGGGTGGCGGCTTCAACGGGAACTTCGTCCTCATCATCCACAGCAGAATGGTCGGCATAGTAACCTTCAGCGGCAGGCAGAGACAGGAAGATAATGGGGGTCACGACCGGAAGGATTACGGAAAGGCCGCACACGAGGGGAACCGAACGGCCCCGATAGACGGCCACTTCATAGGCCGCTAGAAGATTGCCCAAATAGCAAGCTATGATGAAGAGGAGGCCAATAGGTGTCCAGAAGGTGGAAAGAAAAGAGATGCGTCCCTCTTCGCGCGTGAGGCGCTCGGGCTGTCGAACGATGATTTCCGGCGGGGGTATATCTTCTTCCGGCAGATCGATGAACGGGGTCACTAGCTCAGTGTACTTGGGGTTTTGCGCCAGTCTTTTAAGGGTCTTCTGTGACAGGTAAACGAGTTCTGTACGTTTGGAAAAGTCGCCATTCGTTTGGCGGACGATGAAGCCGTCTTCGTCCAGGATCGATAAGGTGCCTTCTAGTGTATTGCCGTTCTCCAACTCGAAAATCTCTGCTCTTCCGATTGATGCGTTGAATCCGAATAGCAGGCAAATCAGTACAGCGATATAGGCCTTAACCCTTTGCATTTCGCGAGTTTGATAGCAAAGAAGATTCCGTAAAGGAAAAAAATTGTACGAAATTTTAAGATGATTCTGTGTTGGTGATGAATAAAGGGGTGCCTTGGGTGGGGCTAGGTGTGGATTGCTTGAGGGAGGTCCTCGATTGTCCAGTTGTTCCGTTCCCACTGTAGTTGATCGGCCGCTTCCCCGTGCTTCCAAACACCCAATCGGAGCGTCGTTTCAATATCTGCCTGACATCGAGGTTGGGCGATCAAACCGGCTAGAAAGCCAGCGAGGACGTCTCCGCTTCCACCTTGAGCAAGTCCGGGATTTCCCGTTGCATTGACAAAGACTGGCCCTTGGTGGCGCCCGACGAGGCTGTGAGCACCTTTCAAGACTACCCAACACCCGCCAAATTGCGCTGAAAGCTCACGGAGGCTCTCGACTCGGTTTTCGTTCACATCCCTAGGATGACGGTCCAGAAGGCGTGCGGCTTCTCCGAGGTGAGGCGTTATCACCCGAGGATAGTCGGTGTGGGTGTCACCTCTGGGGAGCCAGTCTAGGCCGGATGCGTCAACTAGCACGGGGAAATCAGCCATGCGCCAGTAATCTGTCAATGTGTCCACCAGGAAACTGGGAAGGTTGGGAGCGGCCAACCCGGGACCGAATAGCAATGCGCTAGATTTGGGGTGTGGCTGCCAGTCTTTTCCGAATGAGTTGACCATCACCTGTTGTAATTGGGCGGCAACCGGGAAGTAACAGTCTGGAGCGGTTGAAAGGGTGATGAGCCCCGGCTGCGCCCGCATGGCGCCTCGACCAGCGAGGACTGCGGCACCGTGATAGCCGACGCTTCCAGCCCCGATGGCGAGTCGCCCAAAATTACCTTTGTGATCCCTGGCGCGTCTTGGAGGCGGGACGTGTCTAAAATCGTCGCTCTGGCTGAAGAGTATCTCGTGACGGGCGGGAAGGCCGGTCAGGCCGACGTCGTGAAGAACGCGAATGTAGCCCACGAAGGGTTGAGCTGAAGGAGCCAGCATTCCAGATTTCGCAGCGCCCACGGTCAGCGTGTAATCCGCTTCGATACAACTGCCCATTGGGCGTCCGGTTTGAGCGTTTAAGCCGGAGGGGACATCAATCGCAATCATTGTTGCGGGGCTCCGGTTGATGCGGTCAACGATAGCTGACCATTGAGGTGATAAATCTCGGTTGATGCCGATGCCGAATAAGCAATCCAGGATGACGGTCGGATGCCTTGTGAGTGCCTCCTCCAGATGGCGGATATCCGCTGCCGGATCGCTAATTTCGATGATGGATGGTTGCCTTTCCACAAGGTATTTCGCTGCGGTGCGGCCATCGTCACCGTTGTGTCCCCTGCCGGCGACCACAAGGATGGAGTCCGAGGAACGAGTTCTTGGTAAAAGCCAGTTGGCAATGGCTTGGCCGACTTGATCGATGACGGCGGCTTCAAGAATGCCGGCAGACCAGGTGGCCGCCTCCCATGAGCGCATCTCGTCGACGGTGATGACAGGAATAGGCATGTTGTGGCGAGCAGCGGAGGCGCTAGACTTTCCGGTAGAGGTCCGAAACGTAGTTTGCGTAGCCGTTGTAGAGCTTCGTTTTGACCCGATTACCCGTATCGATCGTGCGTCCGGTCGTCTGCGGCCAACACGAATGAGGGATGGAGGGATCGACATTGGATTCAAAGGGGTATTCGATCGGCGATAATGCCTCCCAAAAGGTCTTGGGTTGTTTGTCTACGAATTCAATACGGACGAGCGATTTGATACTCTTGTGGCCGTACTTCCACGGGACCACGATACGCAGGGGTGCGCTGTGTTGTTTGGGCAGCGGTTTTCCATAGGTCCCAGTCACCACAAAGGTTAACGGATTCATGGCTTCAGCCAGGGTGAGCTCTTCAAAGTAGGGCCATGGGTAGGATAGGTCCGTCATGCCGGGGGCTTTGCTGGAAGGGTTAAAGGTTTCAAAGCGGACGAGCTTAGTTTCTGGGCAGGTCTGCAATCGCTCGATGAGTTTGTTCAGGGGGAATCCGGTCCAAGGCATGACCATGGCCCAAGCCTCAACATAGCGAAACCGGTAGGCGCGTTCTTCGAGGGGCATCGATTTTTTGAGGCTTCTTGATATCGCCGGTGATGTCGATTTCCCTCGGCGATACTATCAGAGTACTGACCATGCGGTGGACTTGATCCTTACCCAGCGTAAACTCGTAGAAATTGTTGTAGGTGGCCGCTGTTCTTTCGTTGGTCAGCTGCCAGTTGGGGTTTAACTCCTCGTTCCGAGGGTGAGAATGCCCTTTGCCGTAGAACTTTTGGACGTCTTGAGTGATTGTGGGGACGACCGACGAGTCATTTTGGGAACATCCTACCATCGAGGTAGCAAGAAGTCCCGTGCCGGCGAATCCGAGTTGGCGGAGAAATTCTCGGCGATTGACGTAGGTGGATTCCGGGGTGATTTTTCGGTCCGGGATGGACCAGGCCGGTTGCCTAATGATATTTGCATGGCCGAATGATACCGCAATCAAGGTTTTATTCCACGAAAAAATATCCGCTTTGCTTGCTGTTGTGTGGGTGCCAGACTGTCTTGCTTTCGAAGATCACAAGGTATGAAGCAGATGGTTTCTTACGCCTGTGATACGGTGATATGAGAGTACTGCTACAACGTGTCAGGGAAGCCAGAGTGGAGATCAATGGGGTGGTGCGTGGAGAAATTGGCTGTGGGTTGTTATTGTTCCTTGGCATCGAGGGAGAGGACACGGAGGAGGATGTTCGATGGCTTTGCAGCAAGATCGTTCAGATGCGAATCTTCAGCGACAATGACGGGAAGATGAATTTGTCACTTATTGATGTCTCGGGGAATGTTCTGATGATCAGTCAGTTTACCCTTCATGCCAGCACTAAGAAAGGGAATCGTCCCTCGTATATTCGAGCTGCTACTCCGGAGGTGGCGATTCCCTTGTACGAAAAGTTCATCCGGGAGTTGGAGCTTAGGCTCGGTCATTCGGTTCCGACCGGAGAGTTTGGGGCGGATATGCAAGTGAGTCTGATCAATGACGGTCCCGTCACGATTATGATCGATTCCAAGAGGCAAGAGTAGCCGGCGGTCTTATTGGTGTGGGCATGTCTCAGGTTGTCGCTATCTCCGACCTTCACGCGGATATTCGGGAAAACCGCGAGTGGTTGCATACGCTCTGTGATGGGGACCATCGAGACGAAATCCTTTTGTTGGCCGGTGATGTGGCTTCTGACCCGGAGTGTGTCGCTCAAGTGTTGGAGGCTTTGGTTGATGCCTTTGAGTTCGTGTTCTTTGTGCCAGGAAATCACGACCTTTGGGTCAGCTCGGAGGAGTCGGCAAACTCGGTGCAGCGGCTTGAGGTATTGAGGGCCCTTTGCGAAAGGCTGGGCGTGTTGACAGAACCAACGGTGGTTCAGGATCATGAGGGACGCAACGCTGCGGTGATCGTCCCATTGTTGTCCTGGTACGCGGAGCCGGAAGAGTCTCCCGACAGTTTGTTTCTGCCCAAGCAGGGTGAGGACGGATCGTTATCCATGTGGGCCGATCGGCAACGGATTCGATGGCCGGATTACGTCACCCATCCGGCGCGGTTTTTTCTGGAACAGAACGAACCGCTGCTGATTACAAGCCAGGCTTTGCCGACGATTTCTTTCAGTCATTTTTTGCCGCGACGGGAACTGATCTTTAGCTCGACCACTGAGAAGGCAAGGTTTGGTCGCCAAGGTGGAGATCGGGCACCGCGTTTTAATTTTAGTCGAGTGGCGGGTACTGCCGGCTTGGAACGCCAAATCCGTCGACTGAATTCCTTAGTTCACGTTCACGGTCATCAACACAGAAATCGAGATCGAGTGATTGATGGCGTTCGTTATGTGTCGCATTGCTTAGGATATCCTCAGGAGCGACGTGACGCCGGCGTGAACACGGCGGAGGTCTACCCAGCGGAGGTCTTTCGTTTTTAGTGGACATGGAAGAAGCGCCCTCATTAAGAGAGGTAGACGGCTGGATTTCCCGAGTGTGTCCCGGGTGCGGGGGGCATCGCAGCCAGGCGATGTGGCACAAGGGCGATCTTCATGTGGGGCGATGTTTGCAATGCGATATCTTCTACGTGAATCCGGTGGAGGCGGATCTGGCATCGGGAAAGTTTTATGATCGGTTAGGGGTGCACTTCTATCTCTCCCCGGACAAGCGGGAGAGTGATTACGCGCCGATTCGGTTCAAACGGGAGATAGGTTACTTTCGCCAGTGGTGTCAGGGGGGAGCCATTCTGGATATTGGGTGCTCGACGGGCGCCTTTCTGTTTCGCTTGGGGGAATTCGGCGGCTATGAAGGGGTGGGGATGGATGTCTCGGGGCCGGCCTTGGATTATGGCGAATCAAAGGGAGTGAAAGTGATTCGAGGATCGTTCTTGAGTCACGAATTTGGGGATCAGCGGTTCGATGCAGTGACATTTTGGGCCGTCGTCGAGCATTTAACGGATCCGCTTCCGTTCTTGCGCAAGGCGGCTACGGTGTTGAAACGGGGTGGATTTTGCTTTGTGTTGGTACCAAACCGAGAGAGCCTTGCCACGCGAATTCTTGGTGTGAAGTATCGCTATGTCATGCCGGATCATGTGAACTATTTTTCTCGGCGTACCTTGATTGAGTTTGTCGAGCGGGTTCCCGGCTTGGAGGTCGTTAGCGGGACGACGATGAAGTTCAATCCGATTGTGATCCTACAGGACCTGCGACGTCGGGAGGCTCGGATTCCGGACGTCGATCGAGCGAAGCTGCTGAAGAAAACGACAGGCTGGAAACACTCTTGGTGGTTGGCGCCGTTGCGGTGGTTGTATAATGGAACGGAAGCGCTATTGGGTAGGTGTGGTCTTGCCGACAATTTGGTGGTGGTGGCCCGCAAGCGCTTTTGAATTAACAACCAGGTCAATCGAGATTGTGATGATGAAAACTGAATTGGCCGGCAGCGTTACTGGCCGATCTGCGTTTGTTGACGGTTGTTTTGGAAGTAGCGACGATCGCCGAGGCGCGTCCTAACGTTCTGTTTCTAGTGGTTGATGATCTGCGGCCCGAGCTGGGTTGTTTATGTCAGCAACACATCCATTCACCGCATATCCGATCGACTCGCTGCGTCCGGGAACGGTGTTTGAGAGGCTTATTGCATGGTGCCGACCTGTGCCGCTTCTCGTGCGGCGTTGATGACCGGGGTTTTGGCCGGCTCACAATTGTCTTGTCGACTACCTGTCTTGGGCGGAACGGGATGCAGTGGGCATCGTCACCTTCAATATCCATTTTTAAGGCCCACGGTTGCAAAGCCTTGTCGCTGGGAAAAGTCTTCCATCGTCCCTTGGACAACGCTCATGGCTGGTTTGTCCCCCCGTGCATCCATGTCGGTCAACGCATTACTCGCTTACGGAGAATCAGTGGCTTCATCGGGAGAACTCAGTGTAAACGCAGAAACCCAATCGCGGTCTACCGGTCGAATCAGCGGACGTGGCGGACAAGGAGTATGCCGACGTCCGGTTGTTTGCCGATCATGCAATCGAGGCCCTGAAAGTGTTCAAGGCAAGCATTCAACCATTTTTTGACGGGTTTCAGTGTGTAGCGTGTTTGTCAATGGGGATCGATGAGGGTATTGAGCGGAACCCAAAAGCGGATTGAACTTCGTTGCTGAGAGTGAAGACCGGATCGCCATCGATGCGAAAAATGTAGGCCGAGGCGACAATAGGAAGCGTGCGCCGGTGAGTGTCTCGAGATGCCCTAGGGAGTCGTCTGGTGGGGGGTGAGTCCTAACTCTTCTCGGGTCTCGCACGTTGCCGCTGCGCTGCTGAGGGCCCGAGTCCTCAATCTGGCCGCAGGGGAAGACGAGATGTCCGGACCAAGGTCGCCATCTTTTTGGCTTCGCTTGATGAACAAAAGTGCCCTGTCCGCTGTGTCATCTCGGAGGACTGCGGTAACGGCGGCGCGTGGTTTTTTGTGTCGGCGCTAAGTGGTGGTGACGCTACTCCTTAGCACTTGGCGGATCACAGGGGTCGATTTCATCTATCGAGCACTAACGCCAACAGAATCGTGAGTGAAACGCAAGTCCTTGTCCGTTCGCAACAAAGGTGGGGAAACCCTGAGCCGGGTTCGGTCTATAGAGCGGTCAATTGGAATGAGATTTTATGGCGCTGCTGGGTTGAGCACGCTGCCGAAGGGGCTGGGATCCCGGGCGGGGGGGAGTTTCGTTGGATCCGTTGAGTGTTATGGCACGCCTCGCCGACGCGCTCGGCGGCCGACGCGAGGCTGAGGTCCTTGATTTGGTGTTGGTCGATGGGATTTTTCCAAGGAGTGTTGAACCTTTCGCAGCGCCAGTTCCAGCCGAGTTTCGAGCCCCGGGGTGCAGCGGCGGTTTTGATGGTGAAAGCGCTGCCGGGGGCTGCGGTTTTCGCCGCGGTCAGTTCGGGTTCTCGCTTCGGAGATTTCTCGGTCCGGGGACGGGAGAGTCTCCTTGGGCGGGAGAAAGCGAGACTGGAGGGCGACTTGCTCCACCTCACTGCTTTGGCCTGCCTCGTGTGGGGAAGTACGCTGTGGTTGTACCATTTCCAATGACACTCGGTAATTCCCCGTTTCTAAATCAGATTGCCCGCCTCCGGAGATGTCCTTGTCAGGTCGGTCTAGTGAACTATATTATAATTAAAGCGAGTGGCGTCGGTGATGAAACTGAACGGAACCATCAAGTGACTGCTGTTGGATATGGACGGCGTGCGCTATGTTGGTGACCAAGTGACCGACGGAGTTCGAGAGGCCATTCGTTGGTTCCGGCACGAAGGACTTCCCTGCCGCTTTTATTATCAACATCACGACTAAAACACTCGAGCCGCTTGTGAAAAAGCTTCATCGGTTGGACTTAGAATCCGTCAGGAGGAAATTTTTACCGCTGTGATCGCAACGATTAGCTATTTAGTGACTTGCCGTCCTTCGTCGTGCTCAAGAGCGGCGGGAGTCTCAATGGTGTCGCGGCCTTGTGGAGTTCCGGCTTCCTTCCCTCAAGCCACCAAGGCGTGTCGTTTCGCTCGTAGGAGACACCATCTTGCACGTCTCCAATCCTGGACGGCTACGAGGCGGGCGCAATGCGATTCGCTCGATGTCATCTGCGAACTCAATCAACAGCGGCTTGATGTTGCGGGCGGCTCCAAAATCGCCGGGCGCACCAACGCTTACGAAATGGCCTTTCGCCTACAAGCGCACGTGCCGGAATTGATGAACCTTTCGGGTGAGAATCGCAAAACCTTGGATGTGCATGGCGCAAAGCCTGGCGATGCCAAGGCGAGATTTGCGAACAGTTGCTTGCTGACGCGTCGATTGGCTGAGCACAGCGTCCACGGGCGTTCAACTTTATCCCGCGGGGTTGGGGGTCATCACTGTGGCGTTGGAGGAGGTATCCGAACACAGTGTCGACAAACCGACCAAAGCCGGCGCGGCATCGATTCACGACCTGAAACAGCGCGGGATGTTGGATGAAACGCTCGTCGTCTGGGGTGGCGAATTCGGGCGCACACCGATGGTGGAAGCCAGCGCGGTTTTTGGTCGCTCCCAAGGCCGTGACCATCATCCGCAAACCTTCACCATGAGGTTCGCCGGGGCGGCATTAAAAGCCGCCTTTCAAATGGGTGCGACGGACGAGTTGGGCTTTCACGTCGTCGATCAACCCGGTCCATGTCCACGACGCGTAGCAACAATCCTTCACTGTCTGAGCATCAATCATTCGCGCCTGTCGTTCCGTTTCTGCGGCCTGGATTTCTGCTTGAGGGGCATGGAAAACCATCAACCCGTCAAAGCATTCCTGGCGTAACACGGCAACGCCGGAAAGTTGCCGCCCCCCAAAACCCTAACCAACAAAAAAGCCAAGCTTCAAGGGAAAGCTTGGCTGGAAGATTGAGAAGAGCGGGCGGTTCAATGCCCCCGAGTCCGCATGACTCTAGGGAGTTTCGGCAGCTGCTTCCCCAGCGTCAAACTCGGCGTCTAGTTCAGCGATTCGAGCCTCCAGAGACCGCTCCCTAGCTGCGTTCACTTCCTCCAGCGTGGCCTGGCCCATTTTGTGAAGATCGGAAACGCGGAATTCCTCGATGTCCGCCTTCGCCTCTTCCTGTCGTTGGGGGCCGTAGAAGTAAAGAGTTTCCCGTGCGCGAG
>JAMASS010000049.1 GCA_024761205.1 Limisphaerales bacterium | reverse complement strand
GCGCCATGGGAGTCGCTTGAGACAACGCGGCCCCGGCCTGAAATACCACAGCCCAGACCCAAGAATCTTGCCCCCGGACAAAAATAACTCGCCATGATCCCAAGTGAAGGCGAGTTTGCCCGTGAGAAGCTCTCAGCCGCCCAGGTTAATCGGAGCCGCCTGTAATCGAACTGTCACCTCATGGTTTTCGGCTTTCGGGCGAAGGAGCAGCGACATCTTTGATGTGTAAGACTCCCGGCAGTTCGCAGCATTGACGAAGCATTGCTTTCATTTCGGGAGCCGAGGATATGATGGAGGTTGATTGAATGGCCATGCCAGTTTTTAGTGGATTCCTCCGCGGCAGCGCTTCTCGCTAGCTCATCCCCTTGAGGGCCTCCAGCAAGCCAAATGGCGTCGTGTTGAATGTAATCTGAGCAGCCGGAGCCTTCTCGTGTATCAATGTTGACACTTCTCTAGAAGAGCGGCAGATGGTTGGGATCGATTGCGAACACTGGCGCTGAGGAAGATGGTGTCAGGTCTTTCCGCTGCTAAAGTCTCGGCGGCTTGAACTGCTGTGTTTTCACCGGTGTCTGTGAAACAATGGGCAGCTGAGCAACCGGACGAGGTAAGGTCGGCCAGCACCTGATCGAACGCTAACGCTAGTTCCTCGGGAGTCAGCTCCGGCCACTTTGTGAAATCTGCGGCTGAACTTCGCAGGCCGAGGAGGAGAACTTTTGACGCTATGCTCTATGTGTTGGAATCATGTTGAATGCCTAAGGGGGCCCAATTTGCAAGCCGTATCTTTTCTTTAGTGGGATTCGCTGTCCTCGTTCTCACCCCGCGCCTGACTGCGCTCGCTGGTTCCTTCTCAATGAAGCATAATGGGCGACAATGAGCTAGCGTGCAGCGTGCCGATAGTGCGATTCCGGGTGGTTTTCCTTTGCTCTTACTTGAAAAGAACCGTGTCATTAGACTTAGAACCACTTATTCAGCCGATTTCTCGCTGAATGATTAACTTCCACGCGGATGGCGCTAGCTCCCCGGAGTGCTGTGAGTTGTTGGACGAGGGGTTTAACTAGTTGCTGTGTCGCCGAAGAGCGCCTCGGTATCAAGGGGCAGGGGCGTGGATGTGCAATTGATTTCGGCCCTCGAATGGTAAATGGCCTTTCCAAAAGAAAGGTAGAAAAGCCCCCTCGGTCAGACAAAGCGCGAAAATGAGGATCCTCCTCATACGGCCTTTGAAAAGGGCAAGCTAGGCGAAGAGATTTCAGATCAAAGTTTGGTTTTACTCCATTGCCCGGTTGTTTGCGACGCTGAGTGAGATCGTTCTAAAGGGGCTGTTGGAGAAAAGGAATCATCGACAGGTGCAGGTTTTGTTCGCCATGAATCGTGCGATGGTTGACGCCGCAGATTGGACTGGAGAACAAACCGCCTGGCGAGAGGTTCGGCAAAAGATGCCTGGATTTAAGAAGGGAGCCTATGGGACTTGAGTATCGATACTCAAACGGGAGGGTTCGCTCTTTTTTTCGTGAATACTGGTCGCCCCGCGCTAGCCTGTCTTTGATGCCCTTCTGTTTAATTGATAACAGAACCAATTCAAGGTCGTTTCAAGGCCCGGTTGCAAATGTCGTGATTTTGCATCAAGTCAAGACATCTCCGGCAAAAGATGTCGCAAAAACATCAAAGACCGCGAATATTGTTGAGGTAAATCGAGGGGGCATTTCAGTTCAATTGTCGACAGATTCCTGGATAATTGTCGGTCCGAAAGTGGATCGGATCTAGGTGAGGTATGGGATGGTCAAGGGGCCCTGGGGCAGGACTGCCACCTTGGCGTGAGGCCCGAGTCGTGCGAGTCGCTCGTAGACGGTCCGGGCGATGTCCCGGCACGGTTTCAGGTGCGCACCCTTAATCGCTTGCGGGTCCAAGGCGCTATAGACTTGGACTTCCGCTCGGCTTTGAATCAAGGCCTGTATCTGGGCCTGCCATTGTTCAGGCTTCACAAAGCCGGGTGTGGCTAGGAGGGTCAGGATTTCCCCCGGCGAATTGGCCGATTTTAGCAGGGTGTCCAACGGGCTGTCCGGGGGAACGCCTTCTCGGCATTCACAGGCAAGGATCAGGAGGCCTTGGTCTTTTAGGATCCGAGCGCCGGCGCTCATCCCTTTCACTCCTTGGTACAGATTAAGGTCCAGAGGGTAGCCGCTGTTGGTCGTAATGACGATGTCAAAGGGGGACTCTACTGCCTGCATGGCGGATTGCTTGACGAAAAGGCAACCCTTTTGGTGGGCCTTGATTAAGTCTCCGGCAAAAACACCGGTGATTTCGCGCGGCTCGTTAAGCGTCACGTTGAGCAGGAAACTCGGGCCGGCCCGAAGAGCAATGTCCCGGAGCTCCTCCCAGAGAGGGTTGCCGTCGGTGATTCCAAAGGTGGCCCGCGAATCGCCGATATTTTTTTCTCCGTGATTGCTCATCACGGTTTCGAGACCGGCCACTCCGGGCATGATTCCCTTGGGGCCGCCGCTGAATCCGGCAAAGAAGTGGGGTTCGATGAAGCCGGTGACGATTCTTAGGTCCGCATTGATTGCCAGCTTGTTGATTAGGGCGGGCGTGCCGGTCCGGGTTTCTCCTAGTTGAACCAAGGTGTCAGTATCCTCGCAATCGTGGTTGACGACTCGGTAATTTTCCACGACCTCCGGCGTCAGCATCTGACAGAGCTCTTTCCGAGTGTTTGGTCGGTGCGTGCCGAGCTGGTTGAGCAGCGTAATGTTTTCTGACGGATGATCTTTTAAATGCTCCAGCAACCACGGGATGATGCGTTCGTTTGGCGTGGCTCTTGTGAGGTCCGTAAAGAGAATGCAGATTCGGTCGCTCGGCTGGATTCGCTCCTTAAGCGGTGGAGAGTCAATGGGGCGCCGGAGGGCATTCTCAACGGCCTCGCGTTCGTTCCTCAATCCCGGCGAGTGATTGGGTTCAATCACCGTAGTCCTCGAGTCAGGAAGATCAACGGATAGAGTGGAATCACCGTATGCGAGTCCGACTATCATAACTGCCGATTGTGCGCTTGAAGGGGAGTCTAGGGCTTCTTGGCCCGCCTGACCAGCGTGGATTTTTCGGTGGCAAATTTTGGTAGGAAAAGATTGCTTTCCCTGAGGCTGTTTGGTTTTTTGGGTGAGAAACCTTTGGCGGAAGTGATTGATTGCATATGAAGCGAACCTTGTTCGGCATTCTCGGTGGGGTGGTGTTATGGAACGCTGCAAACATCGTAGGTTTAGCGGAAGGTCCAGTGGAGTCTCCGCAGGAACCGATCTTTCCGGATAAAAATCTCGAGGCCGTGGTCAGGAAATCCGTCTATGCCAAACGGAATAATGATGAGCCCATCACCGAGGATGACGTGTTCAATGTTTCCACGGTAAGGGGCCGTGGCAAGGACATCCGCGATCTGACTGGATTGGAGAAGTGCCGAAGCCTGGCGCTTTTAGATCTCGCAGAGAACCAAATCACTGATATCTCGCCGATCGCGAATTTGCCGCGCTTGCAATCGCTTGATTTGTCCAACAACGCCATCAGTGATATTTCGACGCTGTCAACCTTGAAGGCGCTTCAATACATTGAGCTCTCGAATAATTATATCGGTGACTTGAAGCCGCTATCTACCTTAACGAATATGTCGGCGCTGTATCTTGGCTACAACCGGATCAAACACATCTATCCGATTCTAAACTTGCCGAAGCTGGCGTCCTTGCATCTGAGCGTGAATAAAATTGAGAGTATCGAAGGGATCAGTTCCTTGAGGTGGTTGTCTTCGCTCTCTTTGGATGGCAACAAGATCTTCAATCTTTACCCCTTGGAGGAGCTCAAAAATCTGAACTACCTGATTCTGGATTACAACCGCATATCCGACATCGGACCTTTGATTACTGCAGCCAAAGCTGACTACGAGGGAGAAAAGCGATTTGCCCCGTTCCTGCACTTCTATGTTAAAGGAAATCGAATCCCTAGAAGCCAACTTGATAAAATCAAGGAGTATGGGGTTCGCGTTTTCCGATAGTGTCTTGGATGATCAAGCGATCTTTGCCTGAACCTGCCGGTTTGGGTTGCCGCGCTCTGCGTGCCTGTTGGGATGCGCCGGCATTAAGAAAACAGGCAACTGACTTAATGATGAGAAAACTAGTTACGTTTTTTGGTCTGCTATCGATATTTATAGTGGCTGCCTCTGTGACGGCTAGCGAGATCGACCGTTTCAAAGGGAAGTGGAAATCGAAAACGGACTTTCAGGGTTCGGAGGTGGATATTCATCTCGAGTTTGACGGGGAGAATGTTAAGTTCGACATCGGTAGCTACGTCGGCAAGGCCAAGCTGAGCCAACACGGAGGATTTAAGATGATCAGTTTTGAAGCGATCAAGGCCGGCGAGTCTTTCGACGCCTTGAATCCCGTTGACGAGACTTCAAAACATGTCTACGTGTTCAGTTATCGATCCTTTACTCTCGCGAGTAATTTCCATGCGGAATCGACTGGGAAACCCAAATTGACGATCTACAAGAAGGTAGAATAGAGAAATTCTTGATCAGAATGGCGCGGAGTGGTCTTAATCTACCCGCGCCAATTTTTTCGTTAAAGTCGGCGTCTGTGTGCCTGTCGAGGGCATTGAACATTATGAGAAAGCCACTTGCTAGCGCCTACATTCTGGGGATCGGATTGCAGATTGCCTCCGCAGTGGGGGGGCTGAATTCACAGGCGATAACAACTCTGAGGGTGGGATCGGGCGCGTTGGGTTTGCCTGCTCGAAGGTGGCAATAGCGGTTGGCGCATTGGTGACCAATTCATTCAAGCACCCAATGCGCGAGAAGGGTGGAACAGTGAGAAGTTTTGGCATCCGAGATTTGGGGGGGCAGGCGTCCGATCTGATACTCTCGTTGGTGAATGTTGGGAATGGACCATTAGGGCTGGCCTACTTATCCGGGCCTAGGGTTGAGCGAGGCTTACCGAGGTGCGTTTTTGATGGTTGACTTCAAGGGGAGTAAGCAAACGAGCAGGATTCATCGAATCCATATGGGTCTGTCAGCGTCGGCTATGAGGTCCGCGAAGTTGACACAAAATCATTTGGCAAACGGTGGCGATGGATGTGGGTTTTGGTTTGATGGCGGGGTTTATTTATCGGTTGGGTGAGCTGGTTGGAACACCTAGGGTAAAGGGCCGCATCTACCGGATATTCGATCCGCTTCGGCGTAACGCCACACAGTCTGGCAGCTTGCAAAGATGATTGCTCAAGGTCTGGAGGCGGAAATCCACGGATGCGTTGATGGCCTTGCTTAAGTTTCCCGATATGCGAATGCGTCAGGAGGCATAGTTTGAGTTGGCTTTTCAGGGGGGTTTAGCCTCGCGGCAGGCGTTTGGGACCGTGCTAGAATCTAGCAAATCCCTATTGGGGCGGCTCCATAGTGTCTGGGGCATTACTCAAGTGATCGATCAGGCAGGAAGGGGGAATGATCAACATTTGATGCCGAGGGAATTGCTCCGTTGGTAGGGATGATTGATGATTCGGAAGGTGAGGTTCGGGTGCAGGTTTGTAAGGTTTTAGGAAAGCTGAACGCTTCTTCGGGTTTTGGAAGATCAGGAGGCACGGGCTCAATACTTGGCTGCGTCGAGCTTTGGCAAGCTTGACTACCGGGAGGCCGTCGATCCGTTGTTACGCTTGGTGTCACGCAACAAAGATCGAGATGTTCACCTGTGTCACGCTGTCGTGATGGCCTTGGTCGGTATCAACGATCTCCCATCGATATTGGCTGCCGTTGAGAGAGTGACGCTGCCGTTGAGCACGTCAGTTTGTTGGTGTTAGGGTGGTTGAAGCGATCTGAGATCAGCCGGTTTCTGCAGCATCCGAATCTTGATTTCGTTCGCGAAGGGTCGCTGGGTCTGACCGATGCCAAAGGATCCATGCGGGTAATTTAACGACCGATGTCTGAATCGCTGGTTGTGCGCATTGCCTCGTTGTAGGTGTTAGCGTCTTTGGATACTGAACTGTTTGGGGGTCTCCATGCAGGTTGCCTTGGTCGCTCAGGATGAACAGTTGCGTATTGCAGTGTTGGAATTGTCTGGCAAGGTGGAGGAGCTCGATATCTTCGGCATTGTCCGAGAAAGGCTCGGGAGCGGCAGGGCTTGACTGCCGTTCGATCCATGTCGGACTCGCGGGTAACCGGTTTGCCCGGCGGCCTATTGGATGAACTAATTGATAGTGCCGTGCTTCGTGAGATTCAATTGGAACTGATCACGGTGGCTTCCAATAGTGGTGTTGCCTCACTCGATCAGAAGATTGCCTCTTATCGATCCTGGTTGCCGGGGTGGGGGCAAGTCCGCTTGCCGGCATCCGGAGCTGTTGTACGGTGGCGATGTAGCCAAAGGGCGTTCGGTGTTTTTTGAGAAGCTCGAAGTCTTCTGCCTGCGTCGTCGTCAGGTTGGGGGCGAAGGCGGCGGGGTGGGACCTTACCGGTGTTGGTGGCCACAAGGATCGAGGTTACTTGGCTAGAGTCGATCCTGTATCCCAACGCTTCGATTGCGGAGGGATTTGAAATGGTGATTCTCGATCTGGGTGACGATGTGTTGGTCGATGGGATTCTTAAGGAGGACTCGGCGGACCGGGTAGTCATCTACACCCTGGGCGATGGCTTGATGGAATTTTCTCCGGATGAGATCAAAGTGTGAAAAGAGGGCCTACTGGCGAGGCCAGAAAGCATCAGTGATTTGTTGACGCCTTTTGAGGCTCGCGGTCTTATTGCGTTCTTGTCTTCGCGCAAGTGAGGTTTGAGTGACCGTCCAGGGATTTTTAGACGTTGAACTTGAACAACATTACGTCGCCGTCTTTGACCATGTACTCCTTGCCTTCCATGCGGTAGAGGCCTTTTTCTCGGGCACCGGCGATGGATCCGCACTTAATCAGATCATCATAGGCGACGGTTTCGGCTTTGATGAAACCGCGTTCGAAATCGGTATGAATGACTCCGGCCGCCTTGGGTGCGGTGTCTCCCTCGCGAATGGTCCAAGCGCGAACTTCCTTTTCTCCGGCTGTAAAGTAGGTGCGGAGTCCCAGGAGGTGGTAAGTGCTGCGGATGAGCGCGCCAACACCGGATTCCTTGACCCCAAGTTCGCTGAGGAATTCAAGTGACTCAGCGGCCTCGAGATCGACCAGATCACTTTCAATTTGGGCGCTGATGATGACGGTCTCGCAAGCATGATGTGTCTTTGCATACTCGCTCACTTTTTGAACGTGGGGGGTTTCAGAGGCGTTTGCCAGTTCGCTCTCTTTAACATTGATGGCGAAGATCGTGGGTTTTTGGCTTAGTAGGAAAAAGGGACGGGCAATCTCCCGTTCCTCCGGTGTCAGGTCCAGTGTGATGGCCGGTTTGCCATCGTTGAGATGAGGTTCAATCTTGGAGAGGACCGCTGTTTCAGCAACCGCTGTTTTGTCGCCACGCCTTGCGTCTTTCGCGCGGCGGGTGATGCTGTTTTGGACGGACTCAAGGTCAGCAATAATGATCTCGGTCATGATCGTCTCAATGTCTCTAATTGGGTCGATGGAACCGGCGACGTGATGGATGTCCGCATCTTCGAAACATCGGACGACCTGAATGATGGCGTCCACTTCTCGAATGTGACTTAAGAACTTGTTGCCTAGTCCTGCTCCCTGCGCGGCTCCTTGTACTAAACCGGCGATATCGACATATTCAATACTGGCGGGAATGATCGTTTGAGTTTTGGCAATCTTAGCCAGAGGCTCCAGCCGATCATCAGGGACCGTCACGACGCCGATATTCGGATCGATCGTGCAAAAGGGGTAGTTAGCCGATTCTGCTTTACGCGTCTTGGTCACCGCATTAAACAGGGTCGATTTGCCGACGTTAGGTAATCCGACAATTCCGGCTTTCAGCATAATCTGAAAATAATTGAGTATGTCCCTTTCCACACTCGGTCTTTTTCGACCGAATCGTCTCAGGTGAGAACGTAAAGGGCTTCTCACTTATGTGGGGAATCACTGCGAGATCAAATGATTTTTTGATCTTTTGTTTTCTCCGCTCATGCTGTGGAGGGAGTAATTGAAACGGGATGCAATTGGGTCCCGTGGAAATCTGGAGCGGGTTGATTCATCAAGGGCATGGGGAAAAGCGGTGAAAGATCACCATACTTCAGGACACTACCCTGCGTGACCGGCACTCCTGCTGACGCCGGTAGGTTTTGCATGTCACCCGAAACCTTGGTGAAGGAAGAGCAGGGCGATTTTTTCGCCATTTTCCCCTGCCTCGTCGAGAGAGGGACTGCGGTGAGCTTGGGCTCTTTTCCGGTCATGCCCTTGTGGAGAAATGGCTCGGTTTCCCGTCTCGACGGGAAAGGGAAGGGTCAGTAAAGTCACTTTTTTGACGGCAAAGCGTCCCAGATCAGTAATTGAGTTGTTAGAGGGATTGATTCGGATTCCAAGTATCAATCCGGCCTTTTCGGGTCACCGAGCAGACTGGGCTGGGGAGGCGAGGGTCAGTGATTATCTTTTGAATCTTGCCCGCCAATCGGGTCTCAAGGTCAAACTTCAATCTGTTGAAGGCCGGCGGAAGAATCTTTGGGTGACCTTGCCTGCCCGGGGACGACGAACTCAGCGAATCATTCTGGCTCCGCATCTCGATACGGTCGGTGTCGAGGATTCGGCTCAATTACGCTCTAAGCTGCTGAACGGTCGGCTTTACGGCCGGGGGGCGTGTGACACCAAGGGATCGGTAGCGGCAATGTTCTTTTCGTTGCTGGAACTGGCGCGGCGTTCTGTGCGTCCAGAGCATACTGAAATCTTGTTCGTTGGATTGGTCGACGAGGAGAACGCTCAGCTCGGGTCTCGGGCCTTTGCTGCAAAGTGCCCGGATGCGGACTTGGCGATCATTGGTGAACCGACTCGCCTCAAGGTTGTTACGGCGCATAAGGGGGATTTTTGGTTGCAGATTGAAACGCGGGGGAAAGCAGCTCACGGATCACGGCCGGACTTGGGGCGTAATGCTGTTTTGGAAATGGCCAAGCTGGTGCTAGCCCTTGAAACTGAATATGCCGAGGAACTCAAAACGAGGCGCCACCCTCTCCTGGGACATGCTACTATCAATGTCGGCGTTATCGTAGGTGGCAAACAACCGAACATGGTGCCGGATGGCTGTCGTATTCATGTGGATCGGCGCTCGTTGCCCGGTGAGAGTTTATCCGATGTTCAGGCAGAGCTTCGACGGGTCGCTCGGACGGTTGGTGTGAAGATCGAGATTGTGGATCTTCGCCAGAGACCGACGCTGGCGTTAGAGACTGATTCTTCGTTGCCGCAAGTTCAGAATTTTATCCGGCAAACGGGGCAGAAGAGCGTCCAGGGAGCCGACTTTTTTTGTGATGCCGCCATTATTGGAATGGCTGGCGTTCCTTGTGTGGTTTACGGTCCCGGAGATATCGCCCAAGCCCATACCCGCGATGAGTGGATCTCGGTAAAGTCTCTCAAACTGGGCACTCAGCGATTGCTTCGTTATTTGAGTTCGTTGCCATGAGTCGGTCGTTACCGCTGATCACCGTCATCATCGCGGCGCGTGTCGACCAATCGGAGGTAGTGGCATTGTCCGGGCTTCTTTTTAGTTCATTTCCCCGGGAACAGTATGAAGTGTTACTCGTCCGCGGGCGACAACCTAGTCGGCAGCGAAACCTTGCCGCCCGGGAGGCGAGGGGTGAATTTCTCTATTTTCTTGATGATGATTCCATGATCGGCCCTGATGCCCTGGAGCGAATTTCTCAGGGTTTTACGGATCCGGAGGTTGCCGTCGTCGGCGGCCCCAGCCTTTGTCCTGAGGCCGCGCCTCCTTTGCAGCAGGCCTTTGCCGCGCTGATGGGGAGCTGGCTGGCCTTTGGGCCGAGCTGTGCCCGCTACCGTCAGAAAGGTGCAGTACGAGCGACCTCTGAAAAGGAATTCATCCTTTGCAATATGGCCATTCGCCGAACCGATTTTGACCGCTTGAATGGTTTTGACGAAGCGTTGTATCCGAACGAGGAGAATGTCTTGCTGGATCAACTTGAGCACGATGGACGGCGCCTTTGGTATGACCCGGGACTGATCGTTTATCGGTATCCGCGGGATACCGTCACCGGATTTTTGTGGATGCTGTTTCGATATGGCAGAGGCCGGGGAGAGCAGGTGCGGCTTCATCCAACAACGGGCTCGTTGCTAAACTTCATACCCGCTCTATGGGGCATCTACCTGCTTGTACTCTTGGCTTTGTGGGGCTTTTCAGCCGGTAGCTTGAGTTTTTTGCAATCACCGATTGTCTGGCCTGGATGGGTCTATGTTGCTGTGTTGCTCGGGTTCACTGCGAAGGCCTTTATTGTCGGAGGGGTAGTTGAGGGTGTTCTTGCTGCCCCGCTCTTGGGGGCAGCTCACTTGTTTTATGGTATCGGGCTATGGAAGGGTCTGGTTGTGGGGGCGAGCCCGAGAGATGACTTGGTGGAGGAGGATGAAATCACGGTGGAGCGAGTGCGCCTTGCGGGACGGAGTTTGGATAGATGAGTTTCTTTCGCCAGGGGGCTTGGATGATGACGGCCACAACACTCGCGGGAGTGTTTATGTTTGCGGTACACCTCTTTGCGCCGCAGTTGGGTGCGGAGAACTACAGTCTTTTCCTCGCCTTGCTCGGGATCATTAATTTCTCGATCATTTTGGCGCCCGGATTACAGACCGTGTTTGCTCATGAAAGTGCGGTTGTGGCTGACGAGGCGGGGAGAAGACAGCTGGCGGGAAATGTCGTGGGGATCATTGCATTTTTTACTTTGGTTTGGGCGGGATTTGTTGGCTTGATGTTCTTTCGTGGAGAGTGGGTTTTGCGCCAGTTGAAAATGGACGATTCGCGACCGCTTTGGATGACCCTTTTGGTGGTCTTGCCTCATCTCTGGCTACCGGTACTATTGGGAGTTCTTCAGGGGAAACAAATGTTTGGCTGGTTGGGATGGGCGGTATTGGTTAATGGCCTCGGGCGTTTTCTTGCGGTCGGCTTGATTTTAGCTTTCTTTGGCGTCGAACTGCACTTGGTGATGTTGGGAATGTTTGCCGGGGTGGGAATCGCGATTTTTATTATCCTGGCTCCGTGTTGGTGTGCGCTTTCCGGCGGTCTTACGCGAATGCAATGGCATCGGTGGTTTTGGCGAGCTTTGGCGTTTTCGATGGGACCGGGAATTGTCCAATTTATGTTGACGGCGGATTTGATCGTTGCCCGAGCCAAGTTTGGTGTAACGGAGAGCGGTTACTACGCTACGGCGGGGCTGGTGGGTCGGGGGGTGGTGATGTTCATTGGCTCCATCGCCGGGGTGATGTTTCCGAAGCTGGTGAGGCCGTCCGCGGGTGACTTGGGAAGGAACTTGGTTTTCCGCACGGCTTTGGCCAGTTTGGTGGTGATTCTGGTCGTTGTGGTTTGCGGTTCGGTCGCTTGTTGGTTGATACCGGTATTTCTTCGATTTGCGGCAACGGCAGCGCGGATTCCTGAAAGGATCGGCTCTTTGCTGGTTGAGAAGGAGGAAAAACTCCTTTGGATTGCCGATCTGGTGCCGTATTTCTTGGTGGCGATGGGATTGTTGGCTTTGGCGAATGTTTTTATCAGTCATTTGGTTGCAAAACAAGCGTTTGGAAAGATTGGCTGCCTGATGCTCATTCCGTCGGTCTATGGTTTGGGGCTCGTGACAAGGGGATTCAACACCACTTCGATGGTGCTCTGGATTGGCGCGGCCAATGCTGTCTTATTGATTGCGGCCTATTTGTTCAGTCGGCAAGTCAGTAGGGCGGAGCCCAAGGCTTAACCAGGATGTCGGATGGAGAAATCTCTCAAGGTTTTGATTATCGAAGACTCGGAATTTGATGCTCGTGTCATGATCAGCGTGCTTCGCCTGGGGGGATATAAACTCACTAGCCAGCGGGTCGATACGGAAAGTGCCTTTCGAGACGCCTTGGGCAGCGGTGATTGGGACGTGGTTTTGTCGGACTATAATCTGCCGGATTTCCAGGCACCCGATGCTCTGCGAATCCTCCGTTCTACCGGCTTGGACATCCCGTTCATCATCATCTCCGGAGGAATTGGCGAGGATGTGGCCGTGGCGGCCATGAAATCGGGGGCGCATGACTATCTGATGAAGGGGCAACTTGCCCGGTTAGTGGTGGCGGTGGAACGGGAGATGCGTGAGGCGCAAACGCGTCGGGAACGTCTCCAGGTTGAAGACGCCCTGCGGGAGAGTGAGTTGAGGAACCGATTGCTATGGGAGAATTCGACCGATGCGGTGCTGCTGATGGATGGGGCGGGGCTGATCCATTTTGCGAATCCAGCGACGACAGAGATTTTTGGCTACCCAACGGCGGAGTTGGTCGGGGGCGGCATGAGTCGGCTTTTTGGCGAATCGGGTTTGGCCGAGATGCAGCGGCAAATGACGGGTGAGGCGGAAGGACAGGGTAGCGAACGGCGTTTGTTTGAAGCCGAGGGCCACACCAAAAAGGGAGTGGCGATTCCGCTTGAGATTGCAACGAGCAGTCTCGAGTTGCATCAGCGTCGTATGCACGTGGCCTTTATTCGCGACATTTCCGAGCGGCTTCGTGCTGAACGCGAGATTCGGGAACACAAGGAGCAGTTTCGGGTGGCCCGAGATATTCAGCAGTGGATGTTTCCCAAAAAGGCGCCTGTGTTCCCGGGGTTTGACATTGCCGGCGCCAGCTTTCCGGCGGAAGCCGCTGGTGGCGACTACTTCGACTATGTGTCGTTGATGAATGATCGCTTGGCGATGGTTGTGGCGGATGTAACCGGTCACGGGATTGGTCCGGCCTTGCTGATGGCGGAGGCGCGAGCGTACTTAAGAGTGCTTTCAAAACGTCGCGATGACGTTGGGGAGATTTTGACCCAAGCGAATCTTGTGCTGGCGGAGGATCTCGGCCTGGAGCGCTACATCACAATGATTTTGGTGGCGTTGGATAGCCAAGAACGATCCTTAAGCTGGGCGAACGCTGGCCATCCTTTGGGGCTGGTGGTCGATGCTTCCGGCAATCGCCGTCTTCAGATGAAGCGTACGGGCCCGCCGTTGGGAATCCGCAGTGACACTCAGCATGACGCTGCGACAAAGGTGCCACTGCAAGCAGGGGACATTGTGGTGTTGTTAACTGATGGCTTCGAGGAAGCCTTGTCTGAGGAAGATGAATTTTTTGGCACGGTAAGAATCTGTGAGCACGTGCACCGAAATCGAAATCTCGCCGCTAGTGAAATCCTTAGCGGTCTGCGAGATGCGGTCAACGAGTTTGTCGGCTCTCAGGATCAGGCGGATGACTTGACCGGAATTATCGTCAAGGTGAGTTCGTGAGGTTCGACGGCGGTGGCAGTGGGAGATGTTCTGTCGGCAATGTTCTTTCACTTGAATAGATTCCATCGCCCAAGTCCGTCAGTGGGTCCCGGCTCTGTTGGTGTTGCCAGAGACGCATTCCCAAGCTCCCGATGGCGAGGAGGGAGAACAAAAGCAGGATGGGAAGCACGACCTTCCAATTGATGCGGGACAGGTAGAGAGCAAGGATCTCCACCACTCCCTTGGAGTGTGGCCCGTAACTGTCCTCGGCGGCTGAGGTGTTCTCTGAGGCAAGTTCTTGGCGCAGTGCTTCGAGCAGTTTCGGGGCGTCGAGTTTGAGGATTTTTGCGTAAATGCGAGTAAATCCTCGGACGTAAACTGGAGCCGAGAAAACATTGTAGTCGCCGGTCTCTAGCGCGCGCACGTGATCGTAGCGGAGCTTGGTCATCTCCGCTACATCTTCGACGGAAAGTTGTTGCTGCTCTCGAGCAATGCGCAGCTGTTCGGCGACGGTCGGCATCAGCGGGTGATTGGAGTCAGTTCGCCACTGAGTATGAATTAAGTTTAGGAGCGGATCAATATAATCTCTGTTGGAGGCATTGCTTGGGTGGGGTATTGAAAAACAGATCTTTCTGGCTGCAAGTGCCTTTGAGAAAAGGGGACAGGGGTGAAGAAGCGCCACACTTCAAAACGCTGTCGCTTTGCAGTTGGCGTGTGAGTTGCGGCCAGATTTTTTTGGGCAGTCGGATTATGCGGCACCTTTGAGTCAATCTCGCAGACTGGTGTGTTGCATCAGCTTATTCAATCGGAGGAGCGTGTCTTCACGGGATTGTTGGTGCCGGGCTTGAGGCGGAGCGTGGCGGATTGGCCGGCAAACATCGGGATATTCCTACGGGCTACGGTCAGGGGTAGGTAGGGCGGACCGAAGGATCATCGACGAATTTGTAAGCAATTGAGGTGGGGGTGGTCGTTGGCGGACACGCCGATCGGATCGTCAAAGACGGGTATTTGGATCGTTTTCGTGCCGGTGGGAGTGCTTCCTGTTTGACGGAGATTCGGAGTCTGATCTGGCGTTTCGTTTGGGATTAAAAATGAATCCAAATAACTCTTCGAATGGCGGTTTGGTGTAATGATGAAGATGATGGGCCAAAGGGGTGATGATAGCGGAGGGCCGTGAGGATGCCGCCCACGGTCGCACGATTGTGCCGATGTTTTTTTGCTTTTGGCTGCCGAGCCAAAAGGTCCGGTGGGGAATGGGTGGCTTGGTGGTGCCGGAGATTCCTTGATCTGCCTCCAGAAGCGTGGAATCTGCCATTTTAAATCCCAAGTTCTGGAAGGCGGCTCTCTGTTGAGGTTCAGCGATAAAAAAAGGGAGCGATGCCGAGTAGTTTGTTCATGGTTTTCATAGGGTTATTCGACCGCAATGAAAGTGCCTTGGCTGAGGTTGATATAACTGCCCGAGCCGCTTAGTTGCGTCTTTGCGGCTCGGATGCGATATAGCTTGGGACCGCTGGGTGCAGACGGATCCACTAGGTTCGGGCTGGTGGGGGGGGCGATGGCTGTGATGTGAGTGAACGGGCCGTCGAGGCCATTGGTCGACCGGTGAACATGGTAGGTCACCCCGCTTTCGGGATGCGGATCCCAGCTCAGTGATATCTGGCCTCCTTGGGTGGTCACTCGCGGGTTTTTGGGTGGGCGCAGGATGTGGACCCGCAGTGTCGGGTCTCCCAGGATGCTCAACATTCGTGGCGGCGCGAGGTTGGGATAATAGAAGGGGAGGATCGTGCCATCGGAGAAAACGCTGTAGTTCGAATATTTTGTGATGTCGTTAAATTCTTGCATGCCGACGGCGAGGGGAGCGCCGAGGCCAAGCTTTTCGAGGCGCCATTTGTTGGGGAAGTAGAGCAGCGTTGCCAGGCCGGAATTGGGCATCGCCAGGAGGGCTTTCAACCAGTTATCGGCCTTCAGATTCCAGTCACCAAAGTAAGACCCGTAAGCTAAGTGGAATCCCACTTTCGCCTCGTTCTCGAGGACCGTTAGATCGACGGTCACGTGGCTGTAGATTTGGGAGGCATTGGGATGTTCCCAACCAAGAAGTATTCCGGTGTCGAATGAGTTCATCTCATTGAATCCAAACATGTACGAGACCCGCTGGGGAAAGACGCGCATGTTGATGAATCGATCTTCGGAGAACCCGTAGATACTGGCAGCCAAGTTTTCGGCATTGTATAATGCGGATGCTGTGTCCTGGTTTTGGCTGAAGCCGCGAAATCCTGAGAATCGCTCTTTGAAGGTCAGCTCTCCGTGGCGATAGCGGTGGTTTTTATTGAGGTATTGCCGGAGAAGCTCGATCTCAACCGATCGGGCAGTGTGATTAGGGTATCCCGGCAGGAACGGTGCATTTGTGAACGCTGGCATCCGGGCGAAATCGATTCGGCCTACGGCGCTGCCGTAAGGTTGGGGGAGGAAGTTCTGGTCGAATTTGCCGTCTCCAGGGATGTTGGAGTTCTGAGGGTTGTCCAAGTTGACAATCGAGGTGGGGCCGACATCCGTCCAGAAATTCCGGTTTGTGGAGCCATAGAACCCATCGGCCGTCCAAGCGCCTCGGTGATCCGGCCGATTCTGTGGTTGGTTGTCGTGGCCGTCTGCGGCTGAAGTCCCTGACATGGGTACCGGGACGTGCCCGAGTATCAGAATCACGTTGGTTCGATTGGGTTGGATTTCGCGATCGATGAGGGATTTGATGATTTCGATCGAGCTGGAATTCAGTTCCGGATTGTCGTCATTTTGACGTGAGACTAAGTGAGATTTCACTTTCCAACCGTCACCAACGAAGTTGGTCTTCAGGGTTGCGATTTCAGTTGCCAGCGGGGTCGCGATGGAATTTTCGATCATCATGATCACCTTACCTCGGTTGTGAACGGGCGGCAGATTGATGGCAGCTGTGAGGTGCTGTTGGAGTACGATCGGATTGGCGCCAAAATTCAGGGCGCTTGTATCCCAGATACGGTACTCGTAGGCGAATCCTGGTGTGAGGTCTCGATCGGTGAAGGTTGGGGCCTGGTAGTTGGAAACAAGCGGTTGGCCCCAGTCGGTGCTGCCGGAAGGGCGCCGGAAGATCTCTACCGGCAACGGAAAAATCGGGCTGGCGGGAAAATTGCGTTCGAGAGAGATCGAGTTGTCGCTCGGATTTGCGCGCGCCGACCAGTTTCGATCCGTGAGAATGCGGTCGGTCCAAGTGTGCAGGGGATAGTTGTAGGTTTTCAGTTCATCGATGGTGACGTCCGCGGAGAGGGTTCCATCGATTTGGCTGCCTAGGGCGAATCCACCCGCGATCGCCATCTCGTTGGGTAGGCGATTCGGGTTAACCCCGAGGCCGTGTCCCTCGCGCTGGCCGTTGATGTAGAGGTAAGAGTTTGAATACCGCTGTTCCCGAAGCGGATCCTTTCTGCCGTAGGGATAGGTCGTGCGGGGGCCATAAGTGAGTTCGACCTCATACCACTGTCCTGCCTGAAAATTGAGATTTGTGGCTTCAATGTAGCGTTCCCAGATGAGGGAATTGGGCCCCTGTGAGGCGAAGGCGAGCTTGGTTCGATCTTGATTGAAGAAAATTCCCCACCAGCCATTGTTTCCTTGACCGGTCGAGCTGAATCTGCCGATTTCCAGGAGACGTGAGCCAAAGTGATGGCCCAACTCACCACTGTTCCAGTTGGGCTTAAACCAGAATTTGATGGTTCCGCGGAGCAGATTGATATTGATGTGATTATCGGATTCCACTACCCGATAGATGAGGCGAGTCCCATTGCGTGCAGCAAAACCGGAACCGCCAAAGGGAGTGAAACTCGAGACAAATGAACTTCCGCTGTTGACCAGCGGTAACTGACCTTGTTCCCCCGGAAACGCCGCTGAGTTAAAAGCAAAATGGCTCAGCGCCCGGGGTTCAAAGGCATACGCGTTGGTCGGCGAGGTGCCGTCGATCAATTCCTGAGAATCGAGGACCGCATCGCCATCGGAATCAGCGCGTTGCGGATTGGTTTCTCCAGCATCAACCAAGTAGTTGCCGTTGAGGTCTTCGGCGATGTCCAGAATTCCGTCGCCATCTTGGTCTTGAGCGCCGTCGGTAGTGCCGTTGCCGTCGCTGTCGCCGAGAGTGGGTATCGAGCGGAATTGAAGAACCTCGGTGCCATCGTTGAGTCCGTCGCCGTCGGTGTCGGGATTTCCAGGGAGAGAACTGATGGAGAGTTCGAATTGATTGGTTAACAGGTCGCCGTCTGAATCCTCCAGGCCGTCTGGGACACTATTGTTGTTCGAGTCGCGGCTGTTGGGATTGAGGCCTAGGGCGATCTCTACATCATCGGGAAGGCAGTCTTGATCAGGATCGGTGCAGGGAAGGGCGTTGATCTGGTCCATGGTGCGAGCCACAAGAATCCCTCCGTCGACGATAGCCAAGGAGGTTTCCAGCGATGAGGTGTTGCCAAACAAGAGTTCGGTGGCCCCGGCGACCGCCCGAATGGTGGGATTCGGAATTGCTGCCGGCAGGTTTGAGATCTGGTAGCGCCCGTTGGCTTCGGTGGTCGCTGTCATCGTTGTCCCCGGGATGTGGACGATGGCATTGGGGATAGGCTGTCCTGATGGGCTGTAGACAAAGCCGATGATCGTGCGCGCTGTGGGCGGCGGGGCAACCTGGATCGCAATACTGGCGACCATGCCTTCGTGAATTGATGAGATGTAGACGGGCCCCGCTGAATTGCCTGTGACTAGTCCCTCGCTTGAGACTGAGGCGATGGCCGGGTCACTCGATTGGTAGACGGTCTGATGTTGTGATCCCGTCACGTCGTTTTGAGTTCCGTCCGCCATAGCGGCCATCAATTGAAGCTGGGTGGTTGCCCCGATGCTCGTCAGTTGCGTGGAGTTTGACGTCAGTGAGAGTGAGGTAACGACGATCGGAAGGGTGTCGCTAAAAGTAAGCTGGTTTGAAGTAAGCTGAATCGTATTGCCCGGTGTGATTTCTAGGGGATCGCTATAGACGTAGCGAAGTTGTGCGCCGTTTACTTTGAATCCGATCAAGCGTGCGTAGTAGGGCGCCGAGGGGTTGTCCGGGTTTGACTGAGCGACTGTAGGTTGTGGCGTTATGCCCACGTTTGGGATGGAGAAAGTCCCGTCCGGATTGACTCGGACCGTTTGTCCGGACACACGGACTCGCCAGGACTGATCGAGGGGTTGCGCTCTGGTGAAGAAGAGTGCCGTCATCAATCCGGCAACGATGAGCAGGAAACAGAACCGTCCCGCCAGATGGTTTTCCCGAGGAATCGCCAAGCTGCAGGCGAAGTCACTTAGTAAATTGCCTGATCCTAAATCAGTCGATGGGGTTTGTTTTGTCATTTGGTCGTGGCCCTGACGCCCTTCCGAATAGTTGGCGTCCTAAGGATTGATCTCAAAGTTTAGGCCACTCACGCACAAGGATTATTAAAGGTTTTTTGCAATCGGAAGAATCTGGTGTCATTCGTCGCTGGAACGTGGACCGATATCTGATTATTGGCCGAAGATTTCGGTGTCAGAATAGGACGCCAAAGGGTGGGGAAGTCAAGGGAGTCTTTTCCATAGAGGTTTCATAAGGTATCGATCGGCCGCTAGGTCACTGGGAGCCCGGTAGGAGTTCGGTTAAGAAGCCGAAGTCGCTGCCGTCGGTCAAAGGCAAATGGGGTGACGGAATCAAGTAGATACCAAAGCAATAGACCTGTTGGTAGCCGAGCTGTTGGGCCGAAGACGGAAGATGCAGCTACTCTGGTCCGGGCTTTGATTGCTGCTGGTAACGCCGTAGAGAAGGCCCTCAGTGGTTTGCAAGAGCGGCTTTGGGGATGCACTCCCGTGGCGGGGCACTTCCGAATCCGTGCATGATCTCGAAATCAATCCAACTGCCTGCGTCGACGGAGGCAATGGTGAGTAGCGACAAACCAAAAGCAATGTCAGCCGGATATAGTGTCTGGAGAATTGTTTTGGCGTTCATCATCACTCGATTCCCGAAGTTTGAAGTGGCATGAATTGGGCCGATTCGCTAATTGAGTCGTCGTGACATTGTTGGGTTCAAAACCGGAAAATCCGAGTGATATGGGGTGATTCGCAGGAGAATTCTTGTGGATGGGGGGGGACGGATGTTGATATCCTGCAAGTAGTCATCGTTTCAAAATGGAGGCTTCTAGTATTGACGAGCGAAATGAAGCGATCTTGTGCTTGGAGCGGGATCAGCTACGACGCTGGCTGGCTCGGAAACGGCTGGTGATGGTTTCGTGGGCGGTTGCTGGGTTTTTTGGCAGGGGTTCTAGGGGCTTCGGAGGTTTATTCTTTTGCTGCTGGATCGTGGCCGGCAGTTTGGTGGGAGGACGGAATTCCGTAAGGGCCTTATTCTCGACAGGTGGGACGATTCAGTTATGGCAAATCCGCTGCTTTGCTGGCTGACTGTACTCGCTTTGTGTCAGGTGGGAGCATTGGCATGTCTGGAGAACGCCGTCACATTGTTTGCCTTTGTAGATCGAAAAGTGTCACGGGGGTGGAGCTGCCTCGCCGCCGTGCCAAAGGAACGCTTACTCAAGGGTTCGGGTGCGGCTGTCGTGGAGGTAGTGTTGATGGCTGCTGACGGTTTCGTTGAGGCGATGCTCCAAAGCGGCGATGTTCGCGATTCGGATTCGGTGGACATGAAATCAGGGCGTCCGTCGGCTAAATCGCTGCCCATGTCATGGAGGAGGAGGTTGGTATGGATCGGGTTCGGATGTGATGGCGGGACAGTTTCGGCGCTTACGGATGTTCACCGGTTTGCTACTAGGGTGGTGGCGCGCAGCGCAGTGAACGATGTGAAAGAGTTTCTCGTCTTGCAGCACCTGTGGTTGATTCCGGTTCCGTCTTACAGGCGGCACCAGCGTCTGCAGGCAACGAACCACGTGATTTAGAATCCGCTCACTGACTTCTGGCGATCTCCTGTTGGGTAGATGCTCAACCGCTTTGCTTGAGCGGCCGAGAGGTTTTCTCGGGGAAAACTGAAAGTGGTGAGATCGATGTCGGCGAGGAAGGCAGCCGCGGTTTGTTGTGGCAATGCGGGTTGATTGGCTTTCCAGCCGAAACGGCCTATTTCGTGCCGCTGCTGTGTTTCATTCCAAATCCAATTCAATTCGGCCACTGATGCTGTCGATGCCGAGGTCCGTGGGGCCGGCAAATTTACGGATTGCGGTTTCAGGAATGGCTTCGAGCAACCCGAGGCCAAAGATCGGTGGGCAGCTACATAATTCCCTTTTTTCCGATTTGGAACACCATTGTGTCGTCACTACTCTGCGGTTCGCCGGGTATTGGACTCGGGATGGTGGCCATGACGAGTGGTTGAAGGACGAGCGCGAAGACGGTTGCTAGGAGGAGCGGAGGACGACTCATGGCGAGGAAGGCGGGTTCAACGCCGCGGTGAGCCTTTGCTCGAGGGCGTCTAATATGTCGGCGGTTTCCTCAAGTCGTTGGACACATCGGAGTATGGTTCTGCGTCCTGGAGCATCGGCATCTCCCAGGATCGCTTGATTGAACGGAGCGGGAATTTCTGGGGCCGTTTTTCGGGCCGACTCGATGGTGCGGGCGAGGCGACTGGTTGCCGCTTCATCCAGATGGTTGAAGATCGCTTTCAAACCCGGCCCGTCATCCCAAGTTCCGTCCGTTCTCCGGTAACTTCCGGCGAAGATATTTCGGATGCCTTGGAGGTCGTCAGCCATTGCAATTAGGGGTTTCGCTCCGTTGGCGTCGCCAATCGGGCTACTGTAAAAGAGATAGGCCTCGATTTGAAGGCAGGGGGTGGCGACTGGCTACCCATGCGCGATTGACGCCGTCCGGTGTCTCCTGACTCGGTGCGGCTGTAAAGCGTTGCAAGGCGGATAGCAACTTCTGAGTGCCTTCAAAGGCATCCGCGATAACTGGTGTGGATCAGCTCGGCGTAGGGTCGAGTATTAACCTGACACCGTTCGTGAAGCGTGTCGGCTTCACTGGCGCCGAATCTGAACAGTGACAGAGTGAGCAGGACCGTTACCCAGAAACGCACCGAGTGGACACGCTGGCTGCATGGCGATGTGCGCTCTTGGGGTTTTCTCATGATCTCGACGAGTGTTTCACGGATTATGGGGAAACAAAAGACTGCAAGTGCTGTCTGTCAAAAGGACTCGGAACCGCGACTGGAGACGTGGGAGGGTTTTCCCGGGGTTTTAGGGAAGAATTGCGGAAAACGGCCGAATACACTGGAGTTGATTCGATGAAGTGTTTCTTTCGGCGTATTTAGTGGGTTCTGTAGTTTTCTCTATTCTTGTTTAGCTCGGTAGTTTGGATTGCAGCCTTGGTGTCCAGAAATTAGGGCTCGACAGCGAGGGCTAGGGAGCCGCGCCTTTTGGGGTCGGAGGCGCCGTAGAAGACGCCCTTTCGCAGCTGAACCGTTTGGGTGGAGCCGATGGCCGGGGCGAGTCCCAAAGTATGGCCCTTCGCTCGTAGGAGTCGTTGAGTGTCAAGGCTGACGCTTCTCTCGAGGTTAAAGGACGTCCGGCAACCACTGATGATGCATTCGGGGTGCCCGGGTGGCTTTCGCTATGTTCATTTGATGGTCCACTAGGTTGGAAACCATCTGAAGCATAGTGGTGATGATCCGGCTTCCACCGGGGCTTCTAGTTGCGGTGACGCTGCCGGCCGGCCCAAAGATGAGTGCAGGACTTATTGAGTTGAGCATGCGTTTTCGGGGTTGGATAGCGTTTTTTTCACCGCCGGTTAAACCGTAAGCGTTAGGCACCCCGGGTTTGGATGAGAAGTCATCCATTTTGGTTATTTGAGAAGTATCCCGGTGCCGGGAACTATGATTCGAGAACCATAGCTGAGATTTAAGGTATAGGTGTTGACGACAGTGTTGCCGTGGCAATCGATCACGCTAAAGTGGGTCGTCTCGTGCGATTCTTGTTGATCCGGCGCCGCCAAGCCGGGCGAGATTTGTTCACTCGGAGTGGCACCCGCTATGGGGATGGTCGTAGCCAATTGCTTGGCGTAGTTCTTTGAGGTGAGCCCTTCAGTCGGAACGGTCACAAAATCCGTATCGCCCAAGTGCTTGGATCGATCGGCATCAGCCCGTTCGGCGCATTCCGTGAGCAAATGTAGGGTCGGCCGCTGAGTTGTGCCCCAGCGTTCGGATGGGAAAACGTTCGAGCAGGTTGGGCATCTGGATCAGGTGAATCCCTCCGGAACTCGACGACGGCATCGACACGATCCGATAATCGCGATAGTGCCTGTGATCGGCTGCCGAATGCCGGGCCGGTAGACGGCGAGGTCTTGATGGGAGATCAAACCGCCATTCGCGGCCATGTCGGCCACGATTTTTTCGGCAATCGGCGAAGACTTTCGGCGAGTTCGGGTTGCACGAGACTCTCGCCGATGGCGTAGTTGTAACCGTCGGATTTGTAGAAAACCTTTGTTACGGCACCAAACTGAGAGAAATCCTTTTTGTAGTCTGCTAAAGAGGCGGCAAGATCCTGCCCTACCGGAAACCCTTCCGACGCGAGTTGGATCGCGCGCGGGTTGGAGAACTTCGGCAAGCGAAAGGGTAGCGAATTTTTCCAGAGCCAGTACAAGTCCGCTAACAGTGCCGGGGACTCCGACAGAAAGATGGAGTTGCCGGACTTGTGATGGTCGACACTTTTTTCTTCGTCGGGAAACATATCGCGATACGCGGCGGCAGGTGCGACTTCCCGGTAGTCGATGGCAACGGCCTCTCCGTATACTGCGTTGTGGACGATCATGAAGCCACCGCCGGCTAGGTTTCCGGCACAGGGCATCACTGCTAGGGCAAATCCCGCCGCGACTGCCGCACCGATCTCGTTTCCGCCCGATCTAAGTACTTCGACAGCTCCTCTTGTGGTATGTGCGCTTCTTGAGTAGCGACTATGCCGCCACTGTCGGCTACCGGATGGATCGTATCATAATCACTGTGAATCGAGATGGCGCCAAATGAGCAATGGACTCTAACTAGCAGGCAAGCGATGACGATTGTGGAGAGCTGTTTCAAGGTCATGGGTATCTGCTGATGGCTTGAGTTCCGCAAGTTGCGGCTTGGCAATTACGATGTCGTTAGTTGACGATTAGACGTCGTATTTGAATTGTCGAGCCGAGATCATGACACCGGAACAAACATTGGCCAACGCGGAGTTGGCGGTCATGGAGCTGTTTTGGCAATATCCGACCGAATGTCGGCGCATGAGATTCAGGAGCATTTGTATGGGGACGCTGCGAGACCGCAGCACAGAACCCTGCAACGGCTGCTTCAGCGATTGGAAGAGAAGGGGTTCGTGAAACGAGATCATCGCTTATCGCTTCACTTTTTTCCGCTGCGGTTTCAGCGAGGGGGCCGGTTTTGGACACCGTCGTTGTTCCAACTGCTTCAGACCCCAATGTTGTAAATGCCTCTGACCGAGTCGAAACGGCGTCCACTTTATGGTGGCCGTCTATCTTCGAGACCGTTTTGGAGAATGTTCCCTTGCTGCGCGGTGCGCGGTGCCCAAGGCTGTTCAATAAACCGTCGCCTTACTGACGAAGGAATTGAAACTCAAATCATGTCCCAAAATCCGACGGCCACCGCTCATGTCTCACCGATGGTTTGATGGATCGGTGGCCGGATTCAATTAGCCCTCCCCGCGGCGCTCCTAAAACGGCTCGACGTGCGCAAGTGCCCGTGGGTCTTAGCCCACAAACTCGCGTATATAAAACGTCACGATTACCTGATGCGATGGTTGAAGTGGCTGGTCTGTCTTTGTTTTTGATAGCATCCGCTGGCGTGGTGGGCTCAGCGAAATCTGCGAGTTTGGGAGGAAATATGCGGCGATGCCCTCGTCCTTTCCCGTTTGAGGTCTCGCCCCAAGCTTTATGCGAACTCGCTTTTAAGCACAGTGGAATTCCTTGCCGGACCGGCTCCGTCCGCCTGTCATAGCAAGCGCAATCAAATGATTATCTCCAATCAAATCAATCAATCGGCACGTTGGCAATCGCATGGGATCGCCGCAAGTTTGCACTGCGATCGTTCTACCGCTCGAGTTCGTCTACACGCAGCAAGATCAAGCGGATCAGCAGCTCTCTGCAGAATCGACATCATTTGAATTCACGAACTTATCCCGAAGCTCGAGCGACAATTGGTCGATTCGAATGTCGCACGGCCATCATCAGCTCAACCGTAAAATCCGGGGAAAGGTTCGATTTGCAGAGGATGACAGCAATGTTTTGAGTATTTTGTGGCAAGGCTATCTGGAGGTGAACCAGGATGACGGTGAGGGGTTCGGAAACTTCGCGTCAAGCCTAGCTCCAGCGGTGAACTTCGTCGTTCCTATTACGTTGGGAATTTGTGTGCATAGTCTGGCGTGCCGTCTTGGATTTGCTGCTACTTCGGACACGAAACGAGGCGAGTCTACCGGCGTAGAACACCGGGAAAAAGGGATACCGCCGACAGTGTCACAGTCATCGAGCTGATGAATATGTCCACCCACTTGAGACAGCGACCGCCAAGTGTGTTTGAAGCGCAAGTATAGGCCAAAAGACCGCCTGCGTCAGGCTTGGGCCGAGCGAAGGCAAGGACGCCCCGTTCTCCGGCCCGGGCTGAGGCGGATGAAACTTACTTCAGCGGGAAACGGGCCAACATGAGCAACGCTCGCCGAAGGCCGCTTAAAGGCGCCGGATGCAGGCACCGTGGGCAAAAGAGAGGGCGGGGGGCGGCATGAAGAAAGTTTTGCGTTCGGTTAGGAACCCGGAATCGCCAAGGGCGGGCGCCGTGGGCAAGAGGACGGCGGGAAAGACCGGGCGACGCATCAGATTCGGACGAAGGCGGCGGGGAGCTTCACCTCGGCAGCGCTTCAAGGATTCGTCATTTGAGCACACGGCTCCGGGGGCGGCGGGCTGCACCGACGAGGCAGCGGCTTATGCGGGATTCGCACATGAAGGAGATCAATCACTCCGAATACGTGTGCAGCACGATGCACCCGAACGGCGTGGAATCCTTCTGGCCCATGCTGAAACGGGCATATAGGGGCACGTTTCACAAAAAATCTCCCCTAGGGACCTGAATCAGTGCATTCAAGGATTTTCGTCGGCAAGCTCGGGTCTTCGCCAAGCGGACACGCTGGCGCAAATGACTGCGCTGGCCGTCGGCTTTGTTGGCCGTCGGCACGGCCCTTTCATCGCTGATAACGGACTGCCTCTCGGGAAGGGGGGCATGCCACCCGAGATTGAAGGGGTATTTTGGTGTTCCGCCGGGCGGCATTGATGCGAGCAGCCATCCGATTGGGAACCTTTCCGGCGTCGGCTTGATCGGGCCTTGCCGAAGCTCTAATGGAACGATCCCTCTGCCGTTGGATGATTACCCCACCCCCGAAGCGATGGCGAGAAACCGAGTGGACAATGCCCTCTATCCCGCAAAGACTTTTGCCGCTAAATCAAGTGTATAAATCTCTTTTTGTGTTAGTAAGAAGTCTTACAGGCGACGAGGGCAATCTGAGACTCATGGCGAGAAGCGTGCCCGTTTATCTTGGCTTTGATTTTGACGGAATTGCTCATTAAATGACTACGTCTATGAGGGATCTTTGCCTTTGTTGAGGCCTGGTCTTGAATGTTGTCGGTACAAACTTTTTGCGAGAGTGGCTAGGAGGGGCTCGACTCTGTCGAGCCGTAGCTGCCGAGGGTAATCGGAGGCATCGAATGGATTCGTTTTCTCGTATGATTACATTGGAAACGGTGATTCCATACTCTTTTGCTTCGCTGCGAAGGAGGATGGTTCGAGAGACTCTCGCCCCTTTTCTCATTGCAGTCTTGTCAAACATTTCCTGGTCAAACGACTTGAAGGCTGTTTTGCATCAAACCTATAATACCCAACCGTTATGACACGGCAGCAGGTTCTCGATTTGTATTTTATGGACGCACGGCACAAATTGATCGATTTGGCGGCGTTTATGGATCGGGTGGGGCGAGGTGAAGGCGAGTCGGATTTTCGTATGGCGGCGTTCAAGAAGGCGGTTGCAGTATTGAATGGCAGTGAATCGGGCAAGGCCGAAGCGGTGCTGAATGTTTTTTCGGATCCGTCGACCGAGCCGATTGAGGCGGCCACCACCAAGGCAGCTTGCGGCGCCTGGCCCGGTGGTCCGACGGCGTAAACCAGTGGCGCATTGAGAGCATGAGATATATTGAACCTCACGGCCATATGGTGAGCCGCATCACCGATGACTACACAGCCATGGTGACGGCTGGTTGTGCCGCGGTTTGCGAGCCGGCGTTTTGGGCGGGGTTTGATCGAAGTTCCGTCAATGGATTCTACGATTACTTCTGCCAATTGACCGAGCATGAGCCGAAGCGGGCGGCCAAGTTTGCTCTCCCGCACTACACGTGGCTCTGCATCAATCCCAAGGAGTCGGTAGACTTAAAACTCGCTGATGAAGTGTTATCCATCATTCCCGAGTTTATGGATCGTCCGAATGTCTTGGGCATTGGTGAGATCGGGTTGAACAAGAATAGTCGGAACGAATTGAAGGTTTTGGAGAAGCACGTCGACTTAGCAGGGAGCCGCGGTCAGTTGATTCTGGTCCACACCCCCCACTTGGAAGACAAGTGGAAGGGAACCCAGTTGATTATGGATGTGCTCAAGAGCGATTCTCGGATTCGTCCGGAGCGATGCATTATCGACCACGTTGAGGAGCATACGATCAAGATGGTTTTGGACGCGGGTTTTTGGGCGGGCATGACTTTGTATCCGGAATCCAAGTGCAGTCCGCCGCGAGCTATCGATATGTTGGAGGTGTACGGCACGGAACGCATCTGGATGAACAGTGCTTGTGATTGGGGCATCAGTGTGCCCTTGGCGGTGCCGCATACGATGTTGGAGATGCGCCGGCGCGGACATGTGACAGAATGGATTGACAAGGTGGCGTTTCAAAATCCGGCCGCCTTTATGCAGCAGTCGCCGAGATTTCAGATGCCCGCCTGACTGAGTCGGAGGATGGAGAATTGGCTCGCAATGTGATCTGAATCAGCGGACGCAGTTATCGGAATGAAACTGAAGCACGGACTTCACTTGGCCTACTGTGCCAATATCCATCGGGGAGAGAATTGGGAGCAAATCTTTGATACTCTCAGTCGATATACCCTCGAGGTCCGCAAACAGATTTGTCCGGCGGATCCCTATGCGATTGGCTTGCGTCTCGGCAATGATGCGGCGCGGGAACTGAGCCGGCCCAAGGTGCTGGCCGCCTTTCAGAATTGGCTGGATCAGGAGAACTGTTACGTCTTCACGATTAACGGTTTCCCCTACGGAACTTTCCACGGGCGGCAAGTCAAGGAGTTGGTCTATCAACCGGACTGGACGATTCCGGAGCGGTTAGCATACACGAATCTCCTGTTTGACCTGCTGGCGGCCCTGGTGCCCGACGGTGTTGAGGGTAGCGTGAGCACGGTTCCGGTTTGCTACAAAGAGCACGTTCAGAACGATCGCTATATTCGGGAGGCGCGCAAGAATTTGTGGAAGTGTGTCGATCATATTGAGCAGCTTAGCCGCCGCACGGGCAAAAAACTGCATTTAGGATTGGAGCCCGAACCTCTCTGCTATTTAGCGACGAGCGAGGAAACGGTGCGCTTCTTCGAACAGATGCGCAAGGATCGGCCAGGCGACCTCCGGATAGAGGACCATTTGGGTGTGAATTATGACTGTTGCCATTTGGCGGTCGAGTTTGAACGTGCCCGGGAGGCTCTTGGGCGTTTGCAGCAGCACAAGATCCGCATCAGCAAGATCCATTTGAGTTCGGCGTTGAAGGTGCATCCGACGCCGGAGGTTCGCGAAGCTTTGCGAGCGTATACGAATGATATTTACTTCCATCAGGTGGTGGAGCGGTCATCGGAGGGGAGTTTAAAGCGGTATCGGGATCTGGAGGATGCACTGGCGTCGGATCCGTCTGCGGTGCCTCATCTGCCGGAAGAATGGCGCATCCATTTTCACATTCCGTTGTACACGCAACCGACCAAACTTTTTGATAATACTGCCGATCATATCGCGGGTACACTTGACTTCGTCAAAGCACATCCGGGACTTTGCTCGCACTTCGAGATGGAGACTTATACTTGGGAAGTGTTGCCACCGGAATTGAAACGGCGGAATGTGGTGGATCAATTGGCCGACGAATATCGGTGGACGTTGAAGCAGATGGCAGGGAGAGGGCTTGCTCAAGGTGCAAGGCTGAAGGATTAAGACTTAATGGGGATTGGCTCTCAATGGGGTTAAAATGCAGCAGGGACTTCAGCCCTTGGTTCGGGAAGTGCGGTGGATTGATGGGCTGAAATCCCTTCCACTTTAGTCAGTATAGTTGGTGTGTTTGGGCTTGGGGCTGGTGATGGTGGAGTACGTCATGAGATAGCATCACTTCGGTGGTGGCGAAAGAGGATTTGAAGTTGCCGGTAATCAACCGAGACGGAACTGAATCGATACTGC
This sequence comes from Limisphaerales bacterium, assembly GCA_024761205.1. Classification (GTDB taxonomy): domain Bacteria; phylum Verrucomicrobiota; class Verrucomicrobiia; order Limisphaerales; family AAA164-E04; genus UBA2970. The sequence continues at coordinate 2,106 of JAMASS010000049.1, read as the reverse complement.
ATTGGTGAATGACGTTTTTTGTTCGCTCGCCGACAACATTTGCCCCCCTCGCTCATCACATCTCCCTTGCAACGTGCACTATGAAGACGGCTACCGATTCGTTTTCACGTCGGCGTTCTCACACCGACGGTTATGGTCAAGATCACTGTGCCTGTCGAATGCCTGATGCAATCATCCCCGGCAGAGGCCCGGAATACGATATCTGGTCAAGGGATGCCAATGAGGTGAACAGCGTCTTCAGGTGTAAAATAAAGTTACCTTTTCCAAACCATGTTGGACGCCTCCGGCCTTTATTTTACGGAGATCGCCCAAGCTCGCTCCTCATGCGATCAATCCAAGCCAGATGAGATTTCAGCCAATCCGACTCACTGTCGGTTGTTGTGCCGATTTTTGCTTCTGCTTCCGCTTTCAGCCGAACAAGGTAATCATCCATCAATCGCTTGGTCTCCGGATGATTCCTGGTAAGGTTGATTAAAGCGTCCTGGAGGGCTTTTCTTCCGTCGCTAAAAATCGCCGGAATTGATTCCTGATAAGCAGGATCGAGAAGATGAATCTGGTTCGCCACCATATTTTTCACCATTTGCTCCGCTTTCTTGGAATCGATCAATTCCATGAGTTCCGTTACCACGGTGCCAAAGGCTTCCTCTGGCGTTGGCAGCTTGATTTCTGGCTGGGACTCCGCCTTTTCCAACTCCGCTTGTCCGAGGGCAATGACTTGCCGAATGAAATCCGGCGTCAAATCCTGACCCCCCTCAATGCCGAGCAAAACATAAAGTTCCCCGTATTCCGCCTCATCCTCAGCCATGCCTTGTTCGATTTCCGTCGGCCAATTTTCCATTTCTCGGATATTCTCTCGGCTCGTTCCGAGGGCATTTTGTTTGGCTACTAGGTTAACCTGAAGTTCGAGTTGACGATGCTTGGCTTCTTCTGATCGTTGATGGGAAAGTTTTTTTCCTCGGTCATTATCGCCTCTAAATCCGAAGCTCCCGATGGTTTGCGGGGAAAGGTTTTCAGGGAGTTGATGAGAGGGGGCAATGGTTGGTGTCGTCCCGGTCGGTTCTTCAAGGCATGATGCGCATTGGCGGGGACGCTGTGTCCGTCGGCAGATGAAGCGGCATCCGATGAGGAGGGGCGGCCTTCGGCTGAAAATGCCGTCGGCGTCTACTCTGCTGCACCCCCCGAGCGTTCGGAGCATGTCCCAATAAGGCTGGTGACGACCACACTCACGCTGATGAACAGAATCACCGAGATTTTGTGGTAAGGTTTTTTCATTGCTGAATTCTGTGGTTTGCTGTTGTGAAGTTACTCGCAGAGCAGAAAATCGTAATAGAAAGCCACGCATCCGCAAATCTCCGCTGCGCTGCCCGCACGATACTGTCCTTGATGGCATTGATCGAATCCTGTGTTTGCTGGTAAGATGCAAACAGCGGTTATCTTGTCATCCATAAACTGATCCTTGATGGCTTTTCCCTTTCGTCGAAGGTTTCCTGAATATTAATCACCTCTTCCCGACTTGCCGTCTCGAAATCGGCTCCTTCTTGGGCATAGGCATCTTTACCGTAGGCAGTTTCTATTGACAACAGATATGACTTCATTCCCATCATCCATAATCCGTACAGCTAAACTGTCCAATTCCAAGTCACTCCACTCATTATTGGCTGCGTGAGCCTCCGCTTTGTCTTGTAAGAGTTTCTGGAATTTGTCGGTTGTTTCCTGCAAATTCCGGGCGTGTTCTTCGGCAGCCCATGCTTCGGCAATTCTAGTGGCCGGGGAGTCGCCGCCGCCTTCGTCGGCGCATTCCGCCCATTTCAAAACGAAGCCGGAAATGAAGGGACATAGGCAGTAGCGGCTCGTCCGCCGACGGGCGTTAGGAGAAAGACTCAGATGAAACCAAGTAACATCAAAAAGGTGAATGAATTTCTCATTAAACAAGGCGACTTAAATTATGTCGCATGATGGCGTACGATACGAGCACCCCAACACGAGATGAAAGCTGTGGCGAGAAAGCTTGAGATTACCGATGCCGATGTGATGCGCATCGCCATACAACAGGAAATCCAACGCTCGGACGAGTCGAGGTACGATCACCGGCTTCACGGCCTGTTG
>JAMASS010000048.1 GCA_024761205.1 Limisphaerales bacterium | reverse complement strand
CCTTCAGCCGTGAGATGACGATGGCCGGAGAGATGAAGGACAAACGCTGCCCCCGACTGCAACTGCTGAGTGTGCCGGACATTTTGGCAGGACGCCGCTTCACATTGCCGGAGGCGCCCGCCGCACGCGGGTCCAAGCAGGGGCAGCTCCCCTTCCCCACCGAAGGCACTTCATGAACAGACATTTATCATTGCAATCTGAATTCCTTCCGCGTCCGCAAGGCAGTAGTCAGTCAGCTCATGGCGTTTAGTTTCATTTTCCTAGGCACAGGTACTTCACAAGGAGTGCCGATCATCGGAGCAGAGTATCCTCCAGAATTCTTGGCCAATCCAAAGAATCACCGGATGCGGCCATCAATCTATGTGGAGACGGATGTAGTTCGTCTAGTGGTCGATACCACTCCTGAATTTCGGTTGCAAATGCTTCGGGAACGGATCCGGCGGGTGGACGCCGTATTGATCACCCATGCACATGCAGACCACATCATGGGGATGGATGATTGTCGGCGATTTTGTGTGATGCAAGATTTCCGGATGCCGGTTTATGCTAGCGAGGAATCGATGGAGGCGATTAAGCGGGTATTTTCGTATGCCTTTGGGGATGGCCCGGTTTGGAAGGGCTATTTTCATCCGGAGCCTCGAATTGTTAATGGTCCGTTTAAACTCGGGGATTTGGCGATTACCCCGATACCGTTGCCCCACGGTCGATCGATGTGTTTGGGATATCTCTTCCACCAGGATGGGGAGTCCAAGTTGGCATATCTTACGGATTGCAAGGAGGTTCCGGAAGTCTCGATGCCATTGCTGAAGGGGGTTCCGGTGGTTGTATTGGATGCCTTGCGCAAAGAGCCTCACCCGACACATATGTCGCTTGACGAAGCCTTGGCCACGGCACGGCGGATTCGGGCGGGTCAGACTTGGTTCACGCATTTGACACATGATTATGATCATAATCTCGATCAAGCGGAACTTCCACCCACTGTGGGTCTCGCTTACGATGGACTCAAGATCAAGGTGTCTTAAGGCGATAGACTGTAAATGTTGTGAAGAGTCGTTAAAATGGGATTGACGAATAGCGATTTTCGCTGGTTGAAGTGCGGGATTCGCCCCCCGATTGCCTGGCATTTTGTAGGTCAAAAAATCAACAATCGTCACTCTTGATTCGATTCAGTGCTGCATGTCTGACCATCTACAGCGCCGCCGCCATTGCATTGCATTAACCCGGGTTTCTCGCTAAATTAAAGGTTGTCCAACGGCAGGGAGATTGGGGAAGCATGAGGATTGCCCCACATGCCCACTCCAGCCCCTCCGCCGGTGGGCCCTCCCACCGCGGCAAGCCGTCGCCGCCAAGCGGGGACCAAGAACGCCGCGGCCCTTGGCAAAAAGCGACCCCAAGGCAACCATCTCCGTGCACGGTATCAGCGACCGCGGTTCAAAAAAAGGGAGGTGAGGTAGCGCGCGGCTGGACAATCAATGTGATGCGTGGAATGTCCATGCGATTGATTCCGGGAGCATCGCGGGACCGCCAAGGTCTCGGACAGTGGCCGTCCCTCCGCGGGAAGGGCCAAGCGGGGGGAGGAATTCCGCTCGCTGAAGCAGGGTTTGACGCCCCCTAGGGAGAGGATATCCCTTGGGGCGTTTGGAAGACGAATGGCAAATGGGCAGGCAAGTGTTCCGGCAGCAAGGCCCTTGGGGCGCCGGGTGCGACAGAAAGTCGCCAAGGCCTCACCCATCGGCTCCGAATGGGTCGCCCCCGCTCGAAAAAGCGCGAACCGCCCCTTGCCGCAGGAGTGTTGGCACTGAAAAAGCCGTCCCGGGATGGCCCGCCAAGCCTCCGCTCTATGAAAGGCGCACGCCAACCGGCAAAAGCGGGCCAACGGCATGAGGCGCGCTCTCCTCGAAAAGGCGGGGAGCCCGCCGGGGCAACGTTGGGAAGGGGGGATCGCCAAGCAGGGAAAGCCCCTCGGAGGCGGATTCAGGGAGAACGCGGCGGACGCCCCGAGGGAGCAGGCAATTGTCTGCTTGGTCGGACGCTAAGGCAGCCATCTCGAGGGCCGGCACGGCCCTGCCGATTCAAAAGCCTGGGCATTCCTTGGTTGGACGCCTGTGGGCGCAACGGCGCCGGGATTCCCCTTTTTTCCCGCCCTGCTCCAAATCATCGCTTTCCAAAAATTGAACTGCGCCTTCGGGAAAGGGGATTTGGGAGCGTTGGTAGAATTTGGTGAAACCTCTCACGTGGGGTGGCCAAAGCGACGAAGAATCGTTGCACTCTCATCCTTTCTCGAGGCTTTGGATGATGAATAAAATCTGGCGGAAGTCTGGTAGGGCATTGATTGAGCGGAAGTGTCTCGGAGTGCGGTGATTCTTCACCGCTTTTCCCTTGAGATGGTTTGCTGACCGGAAAGGGCAGATTTGTTGGGGTTCGCCCTCCTTCGCTTCGCTGCGGGGGTGCGGCTCGACGGAGTTTTGCTCCACCGAGGGGAGGCTTATTCGCCACTGTCGGCGGGGACGGCTTCGACGAGAGCCTTCTTTGGTTTGGGCTCGGGTTCGTGATGGTCTTCGGTGGCGTCGGTCGATTCGTCGTGAACGTCGGTCTTTTCGTGTCCTGGATGCGGGGCACGCTGGTTTTTCGGCAAGGGGCTGATCATGATGATCAAGCCGCGACCGATCTTTTTGGTGGGCGCGTCCGCATGACCCCAAGGGGCGAGATTTTGCATGAAGTTCTCAATGACCTCAAAGCCGACCTCTTTGTGAGCGTTTTCACGACCACGAAACCGAAGCGTCACTTTGACCTTCATGTCCGCGCAAAGAAAGTCGATGGCGTGGTTCTGCTTGGTTTGCAGATCGTGGGGATCAATCTTCACGCTGAGTTGAACCTCTTTGGTTCGATTGGCGTGTTGATTTTTTTTGGTCTCCTTCTTTTTCTTCGCCTGTTCGTATTGGTATTTGCCGAAGTCAACCAACCGGCATACGGGCGGGTTGGCATTTTCAGCTACTTCAACGAGATCGATTTGGCGTTCACGGGCTACCTTGAGGGCTTCGTGTCGGCTGAAAATTCCTAGCTGCTTGCCTTTGGCGTCGACCACTCGAACTTCACGTGCGCGAATCCTCTCATTAGTTCGGATTCGGGGGCCACGGAAACGCCGGTTACGGGAAAAGTGAGGACGACTCAAGAAACCCCCAAGGGACGAATTAAGTACGGCTGACATTCCATTATTACGCGCCGTAACGGTGAGACTTGAACATACTTGGTAAAATCAATCGGGCGCATCTAATCGTAAAACGTTTCATAGATCAAGGTTTTTTTATGGATTTTCCAATTTGCCCAGGGATGTTGCTTCGTTGCTACAAGCATTTGACTTGATCATCGGTGATCTGTTTGGATCTGGTCAGCAGGATTATTTTTATGGCGATTGTAAAACTTTTTCGAGCGTTGCGTCCGAAGTTCGGTCTGGCGGCCCAAATTTGCGAACTTCCCTATGACGTGCTCTCGAGTGAGGAAGCACGAGTGGCGGCGAACGGTCGTCCGCATAGTTTCTTTCACGTGAGTAAACCGGAGATTGATTTGCCGGAGGGGACTGCCCCTTACGACGCTGCGGCCTACGCCAAGGGTCGGGAGAATTTTGATCGATTGATCGATGAAGGTTGTTTGGTCCAGGACCCAGAGGCTCATTACTATCTTTATCGGCAGGTCATGGGGCAGCATACACAAGTCGGTTTGGTAGCGGTATCGAGTTGTGAGGAATATGACTGTGGGGTCGTCAAGAAACATGAATTCACGCGACTGGATAAGGAGAATGATCGTGTCAAGCACATGGAGGCTCTTGATGCACAAACTGGACCGGTCTTTTTGACCTATCGGGCGGACGCGGAGCTGGACGCTTTGTTTGCAAAGGTGGCTTGCGGCGACCCTAAGGTTGACTTTACCAGCGACGATGAGGTGCGGCATACGGCTTGGGTGATATCTGATTCTGAGTTGGCTCGGTTCATTGAGGCGAAATTTTCTTCAATCCCTTATCTTTATATTGCTGACGGCCATCATCGGAGTGCTGCGGCCTCTCGGGTAGCGAAGGCGCGGGGTGGGAAGGCTCACAGTGATCACTTTCTTACGGTTTTATTTCCGCACGATCAGATGCAGATTTTGGCGTATAATCGTTTTGTCCATGATCTCAACAACGCGACTGCGGAACAATTCTTGGAGAAGATTCAAGGCGTTCTGTCGGTCTCCGAGGCGCCTGCGGCGGTGGAGCCAACTTTGAAGCACCAGCTAGGGATGTATCTGGCGGGCCGGTGGTATGCTTTGGAGTTTCGTCCTGAGGCTTTGAATTCTAAGAGTCCGATCGAGTTGCTTGATGTGTCGCTGCTTCAGCGGCACGTGTTCACTCCGTTGTTGGGCATCCAAGATCCGCGGCGGAGTCGGCGCATCTCATTCGTCGGTGGGATTCGGGGGACGGGTGAGTTGGAGAAGTTGGTGGATGCTGCGGGGACCGGGGTTGCGTTTTCGATGTTTCCTACCAGCATTGAGGATTTGATGGCTGTGGCGGATCAGGATGGCATCATGCCACCGAAGAGCACTTGGTTCGAGCCTAAGCTGAGGGACGCTATGTTTTGCCACATGTTGCGATAGCTCTATGGTGGAGCGAGAGTCTCTCGAGCTGCTCGCGGGTGAATCGTAGTAAGTGGCATCTTTGGGAGAATTTAGCGGATAACGCAACGCTGAGGATTCCGGTCCACGTGGCGAGCCGACGGCTTGATGGAATCTTGCCCCAGCCTAGTTTTGTTGATCTTCGATCCAGGTCGTGACGGCGTCGATGGCTGACTCAGGGGCCATTTTTTGAAGTTCACTGGTCCTTGGTTTGAGCTCGACGACGTTGTCTTTGAGGGAGCGCGGACCAATGCCAATGCGCAGCGGAAAGCCGATTAACTCCGAGTCCTTGAATTTAACTCCGGGGCGCTCGTCGCGATCGTCCAGAATGACATCGATGTTGCGGGTGGTCAGCTCTTGGTAAAGGGACTCCGCGAGCTGCATTGTGGGGCTATCGGGCGTCACGTCCAGTCCGGTAATACAAACTTGGTAAGGAGCAACACCCAAGGGCCAAACGATCCCGGCATCATCATGATCTTGCTCGATCACTGCCTGAAGCGTACGGGTGACGCCGATGCCGTAGCATCCCATGACGGCTGGTTGATGTTTACCCTGATCATCCAGAAAGAGGGCCCCGATGTCTTCGCTGTATTTGGTTCCCAGCTTGAAAACATGGCCAACTTCAATGGCCGCGCGGATTTCAAGGGGTTCGCCGGTTTGGGGGCAGGGTTCCCTTTTTTGGACCGTTCTTAGGTCGGCCCATTGGTCTACCTGAATGTCTCGATCGATCGACACGTTGCGAATATGGAAACCGTCCTCGTTGGCGCCGGTAGTGAGTCCGTGACCGGCTCGCAGCATGTGATCAGCATAGATTTTGGGTCCAGACACGCCAACGCCCCCAAGGCTTCCGGGGTGGGCACCGAATGTTTGATAGATCTCGTCTGGAGTGGCAGGGCGAAAGGTTGTGGCACCAACGACGCCGGCTAGTTTGGCCTCATTGAGCTGATCAGAGCCGAGGAGCAATAACAGAACCGGCTTGTCTTCGACGATATAGATCAAGGTTTTGATTTGTTGTTGAGCTGGTACGTTGTAGGGTCCTTTTTCTAAGGCTTCGATGGTTTTGACTCCCGGGGTTTCGAATTTTTCGACCGTCTTGAGATTGGTCGGAGTTTCGCCGTCGGCGAAGGGAGATTTCAGGCTGCTGGAAGCCTTTTCGATGTTGGCTGCGTAGGTTCCCGAAGCATTGTAGACAATGTCGCTTTCCCCCACCTCGGCTGGAACCATGAATTCGTGCGAGTGTTTTCCGCCCATGACTCCCGTATCTGCCTCCACTGGTAACGCTCGCAAACCGCAGCGTTGGAAGATACGGACGTAGGCGTCATACATCTTCTGATAACTCGCTGACGCAGCCTCGTCGGAGACATCGAAGCTGTAGGCATCCTTCATGACAAACTCCCGGGCTCGCATGAGCCCGAAGCGGGGACGAATCTCGTCCCGGAACTTGGTTTGGATCTGATAGAAATTCACCGGGAGTTGACGATAGGAGTTGATCTCGCCTGCGACGAGTGTTGTGATGACTTCCTCATGGGTAGGGCCGAGAATCCACTCGCGCTTGGTTCGGTCGTGAGCTTTGAAGAAAACATTCTGAGCCGTCTCGTAGCGGCCGCTCTGCTGCCAGATTTCCGGTGGTTGGAGTGATGGCATCAGAACTTCAATGGCTCCAGCGCGATCCATTTCTTCGCGGATGATGGACTCGATCTTTTGCAATGCACGTAATCCGAGGGGTAGAAATGTGTAGAGGCCACTGGTGAGCTTGCGGATTAGTCCGGCGCGGAGGAGGAGTCGGTGCGAGAGAATTTCCGCTTCGGCTGGTGTTTCTTTTAAGGTTGGGATGAAGGTTTGGGTCCAACGCATGGTCTCGATGATCTTATGATATTTGCAGATCGGGCGGACATACTTAGTGGCCCTGGGTAGTTGACTGTCAACGGTGAAGTGTTTTTCTCGGAGCGCGGATACTTTTGTCTGTGGCAGTGGCTCGCTAGTTTGGTTTGGTATCGCGGGCAGGAGTGCCTGTGCTCCGTTTAGCAATAACGGTACCGAAACGTCTGGGCTTACTTCACCGTGTTCACCAGGGGGGTCATGCCCTGGATCCGGACCTCGAGCTGGTCGCCGGATTGGATTGGGCCGACGCCGCTGGGCGTTCCGGTGAGGATGATGTCGCCGGGAAGGAGTGTCATGTTGATCGAGATGAAACTGACCAGTTGGTAGCAGTTAAAGATTAACTGGCTGGTTAGGGAGTTCTGCCGTAACTGACCGTTTTGAAAGAGCTGAATGGTGAGTTTGTGAGGGTCAATTTTCGTCTCTACGTAAGGGCCGAGCGGGGTGAAGGTATCGAAGGATTTTGCCCGAGCCCATTGGCTCTCTGACTTCTGGATTGTCCGGTCACTGATGTCTTGGGCTGTTGTGTAACCGAAGATGTAGCGAGCTGCTGCTGCGGGGGTCACATTGCGCATTCGCCGGCCGATCACCACTGCCAGTTCGGCTTCATAATCTGTTTTGTGGTTACTAAACGGGATTTCAATCTTACCCCCATCCGGAATGAGCGAGGTGGGGGCCTTCAGCCAGAAAAGCGGTTCTTTCGGCAAATCTGAGCCGGATTCACGAGCATGATCGGCGTAGTTGAGGCCTACGGCGATGACTTTGCTTGGCGTGACCGGGGTCAGCGTTTTAATCCCTTTTGGGCTCAAGGCTTTCTTCTGAAAAGATGGGGAGCCAAAGACGTCACCCTTGAGCTTAAAGAGCTTGCCATCAACTACTTTTGCGTAGAAGATCTCATCGCCTTTTTGGAATCGTCCAATTGCTGCCATGATAGGTTCGGAAGAATACATTTCCAGGCCAATCCTTGCAAGGTTTTAATCCTAAGTGAAACAAATTGGCATATATGGATGTCTGCAAAATGTCTTCGAATGGGAATGAGAGGCTGAAGCTTGGCGGCTTATTCTCGTTCGACGGCCGGAATGGACGGTAAAGGGAAACCGGCTTCTGCTGGCAATGCAGGCAAGATTGTCGCTGACGAAACTTTTTGGTAGAAAACGGGTTCTAGCAATGGGGAGCGAGAGCCGATCTCGCTGGAATGGAAGAGGTTAAGCGTGTTTAGAGTTTGTATAGTGGTGTTAGTGACCGTCCTGATGTTTTGGGCTAGTCTCGGGCAGGCGGCCTCATCGGGCAAGCTGAATTGGGATCTAGAATCCGGAAAAGTTGCCGCAACGCTGCGGAATGAACCTCTCTCGAGAGTGTTGTCCGATATTAGTGTGCTGACCGGATGGGATGTTATGGTGGAGCCGGGACTAGGGGGCAGTGTCTCGACTCGGTTTGAGGCACTTCCTGTCAGCCAGGCGCTCAGGCGTATCCTTGGTGATTTGAATTTTGCGCTACTGACTGGCGAGGACCGACGCCAGAAGCTTTACATTTATCGTAACTCCATTCGAAGCGCCACCGAGACATTGCGGTCGGCGAAGGCAGGACTTCACCTCAAGAGTCGGCGAATCGAGAATGAGATCATCGTCACGCTGGCTCCGGATTCGCCGGAGACCATTGAAGAGTTGGCCGAGCGCTTAGGGGCGGAGGTGGTTGGGAAGATCGATGGTCTCAGTGCTTATCGCCTGCGATTCAAAGATGCTGAGGATGCGGGGGATGCGCGAATTGAGTTGACTTCGGTCGATTACCTCGAGGTCTCCGACAACTATGAGGTGGATATCCCTGCCCGTCTCGCTTCGCTTAATTTTGGTGCCGCCTTGATGCCCCGGATTCGAGCGAATTCGAATCCGGGTCAAGAAAATGTGGTCATTGGGCTGGTCGATACCCCTGTTCAATCGATTGGGCCTGGGTTGTCGGAATTTTTGTTGCCAACGGTGTCGGTTGCGGGCAAATCGGTGCCGCCGTCCGATGAGCCGACCCATGGGACGACGATGGCTGAGACAATGTTGCGGGGGCTTGAAATGGTCAATGACGGTAGCGGATCGTCAAATGTTCGGATCTTGCCGGTGGATGTGTATGGCAGTGAACCGATCACGTCAACGTTTCAGGTAGCGGCTGGTGTGGTGGCAGCGATTGATTCCGGGGCCAGCATCGTAAACCTCAGTTTGGGAGGGCAGGAGACAGCACCGTTTCTTCAGAATATCATCCAAGACGCGCATCAGCAGGGTGCCTTATTTATCAGCGCGGCCGGCAATGAACCGGGCAAGCATGATATTTTTCCGGCTGCCTATCCTGAGGTTTTGGCGGTGACGTCGTCGGATCAAACGGGTGGGGTGGCATCCTATGCCAATAGTGGGAATTTCGTCGATGTCATGGTTCCTGGGCGTTCTTTCGTGCATTACAATGGTGAGACGTATCTGATCCATGGGACGTCGGCTTCTGCGGCGTATGTGTCGGGGATCACGGCAGGGATCGCTGCCACATCCGGGTTGCCCTTGCACGAGGTGGAGCAGCAAGTGCGGACGTCGCTGCCCAAACCGCCGGGGAACTAAGAAACAGGGGGGCGAGATTCCGTTGAACCGGATCGGTAGTCTGCGGGATTGCATAGGAGTGACAATCAAGGGGTGTTGATTTACGAGGTTTTCAGGTCGAAAATTAAAAATCGTTGGTTGCTATTCTTCACTTAAGAAAAGGCGGAATGCGCGGCCGAGTGAACGAAGTGCCGATCAGGATACTGAGATTTGGCAAGGGATGGCACCCTGAAGGATGCCCGGCTCGGCGGAGTCTCGCCCCGCTTGGTTTTGCATCACTTCGAGCGGGTTAACTGCACGGCGACGTGGCGAGCGTTGGGGATGATGAATTTCTTCACCTCTACTGTGACCTGATCTCCACCGTGCTCGCTGAGGATCCAGCGGACAATGTCATGTGCTAGCCGTTCGAGGAGTTTCCATTCTTTGCTCTCTCCAAAATGGATCAGTTGTTCGGTGAGTGCATCGTAATCAATGGTTTGTGAAAGATCGTCGGATCGCGCGGCGGCATCTAACGAATGCTCAACGACAACGGATAGGTGCAGCTTTTGTGGTTGGGCGCGTTCTTTGTCTGGGACGCCGATTTGGAAATAGACTTCCAAATCTTCAATGATGATTTGGTCCATTTCAGATTGGGGTTGAGTCGATACAGGTTGATGCGGTGCGTTTTTTAACGTTGTCGATCAGTTTACGCGTCGGGATATTCAGATCCATTTCGAGGGCTTGTTCTATGGGAACCCATTCAAAGGATTGGGCTTCATGGTTCAAACGGGTCTCAAGGGGCGGCACGGCACGGCAGGTGTAGTTGAGCAGGAGAAAATGTGCTGGTCGATAAAACTCCGGTGGACGAATGGCGTCTTGCACCATCACAAACTGAATGTCTTTGATCGTGATATTGGTTTCTTCACCAATCTCACGCCGTAGAGCGTCTTCTGCTGTTTCCCCATGCTGTATCTTTCCTCCGGGAATCCCCCACTTGTTCGACCATTTATGGGTTTGGATCATGAGAACACGTTCCGACGAGTCGAAGATCAGAGCGCCTACTGTGGAAATTGGAAACTTGGAATCACCGGAAATCCCGTTGCTCGTGCCTGGTAGAGAACCTTGATGAGATTGCAACAAACGCTGCAACTCGCCGAGATGTTTGACGATCAAATCGGGCCGTCGGTCTTGCAGCTGTTGAAGCGTATTGAAGCCCGTGAGAACCCCGCAGGAAAGCGTACCGCCATGCTTGGCCGCGTCGATATCGTGTTGCATGTCCCCGACGAAGAGAGTCTCTTCTGGGACCATACGATGGGATTCGAGAATTTCTTGGATCTTGTCTCGCTTGTCTCGGACACCGACGTAGGTTTCCCGAAAATACCGACCGAAACGCGCGATCTTCAGGTGTTGTTCGAAATGGTTCTCGTGAATGGAACTGAGAACGAACATCGCGATTCCCTGCCGGTGGCAATACTTGAGAAAGTCGGATGAGTGAGCAAAAGGCTTGATCGAATCTTGCTCCTGGTGAAACGCCTCAACATACCAGGATTCCAATTGCGATTCCTCCACGTGGGGCGTGTAACGTTCGTAAAACGGCCGAAACGGCAACTCAAACTCCCGACGAAACACATCCAGAGAGAGCAGTGCAACTCCCGACTTCTCAAGCGTCGTGTTGGTCGCCTTCCAAACCGCTTCTAGATCGTCCATCAGTGTCCCACACCAGTCAAAAATGATGTTCCGAATCACGCGTCCACTGTAGCGAGCGAACCCCAATGACGAAATACCCAAAAGCCCAAACCCGAAGGAATGATTCACGTCTTGACCGCTCACCTGTAACCTTGGCACCCGGCACTTAAAACCCAAGCCTCCCAGCGGACCGATGCCCCAAAAAATTAACCCTTCAACCTTGCACCTTGATCTGCTATTACTATCGCCGTGTCAGGACTGAAACTTTCGCAATTGCCCCTTCTGGTTTTGATCTGCCTAACAATCGCTTTGTCGGTCAAAGGCGAAGCCTCCGACCGACCGCCGAATTTTGTGATTATCTTCTTGGACGATTCGGGATGGGGCGATTTTGAGCCCTTCGGAAAACCCAAGTACAAGACGCCTCATGTTGAGCAGCTTGCGAACGCAGGCTGCCGGTATGAGAATTTCTATGTGCCGCAAGCCGTTTGCTCGGCGTCGCGGGCGGCGTTGATGACCGGTTGCTATCCCGGGCGAACGAAAGTCTTCGGCGCACATCCCCCCAAATCAAGAGGGCTCGATCCCAAATACGCCACACTGGCGGAAGTTCTGAAGCCGCGCGGCTACCGCACGGCGATGTTTGGAAAATGGCACCTAGGCGATCAGCCGGATACACGTCCCCCTGCTCGGGGTTTCGACGAATCCGCAGGGCTGATGTATTCCAATGATATGTGGGAGTTCCATCCGGAAAACTCGAAATATTGGGGAAAATACCCCCTTCAGTATTGGGAGAACGGCAAAGTGACCATCGAGCGGATGACCAAAGACCATCAATCTCATTTAACAACCTGGTATACGGAAAAGGCCGTGGACTTTATTAAGCGACAAGGCAACGCCCCCTTCTTGCTCTACGTGCCGCATTCCATGCCCCATGTCCCAATCTTTTGTAGCGACAAGTTCAAAGGCAAGTCAGGTGCTGGGCTTTATGGCGATGTGATAATGGAGCTGGATTGGTCCGTGGGAGAGATCGTGAAAGCGTTGCAGGCGGCAGGCGTCTCTGAAAACACGGTGGTGCTGTTCACCTCAGACAATGGCCCCTGGATAACCTACGGCAACCGAGCGGGAGTGACACCGTTTCGCGAAGCGAAAGGGACATCCTTTGACGGGGGGATTCGGAGCGCATGCATCATAAAATACCCTCCCGCCATCCCGGCGGGAACGAGCTCGACCCGTGCATTTTGCACCTTGGATATCCTACCCACCTTTGCCGCCTTGGCAGGCGCATCATTGCCGGACAATCCCGTGGACGGCGCAAATGTTTGGGACCTCATCACGGGAAAGCCCGGCGCTAAGAATCCCAATGAGTACTATCCGTTTTCAAATGGTTTTGAATTCCAAGGTGTCCTTAGCGGCGACGGAAAATGGAAACTGCATTTGCCCCATGTCTATCGAACCTTGGAGAGTCCCGGAAGAGACGGGATTCCCGGGAAATATCGACACGCCAAGATCGGTTGGTCCCTATTCAATATGGATGACGATCCCTATGAGCTGAGGAGCGTGATGCACCAACAATCACTCATCGCCGCCCATCTCAAGACGATTGCGGAACGCCATCTGAAACGGTTTTATCCTCAACAGGAGAATTGAATCGGCACTTCGCAACGGCATTCGCAAGCGCCTCATGGAGACAATTCTGATGACAGGCGCCTCTCGGGAATCTAGGCTCGGGGGCAAACATCGATCCTGGCCGGCGAGAGGCAGATGAGAGGGATTGACCGGGAAAAGCCACCCGCCAAGGCGTCCGTCCGTCAACGCCGCCGAGAAAAAACCGAAAAAAATCACGTTTTCTCCTTGACGGATTCTGTCTGTGAAGGTTTGCTGAGAAATGGTCTCCCGACAAACAGCCTTGAATGAGCACGGGGGGAGTATGAAATTAAACTTTTAACCGTTTATGTTATGCGCAGAGATGATGAAACTTGGAACCGAATTAACTTCACCCGGACATTCGCGGAGAGTACCCCCCCCCCCGAGTTTATCGCTTGAAGACAGACCGCCCTGGGCGGACAGGGGCCAAGGGCTTAAGCTCACCCTCGCCGCCCTCCTGACCGCGCTCGCCCTTCAATCTGACGCCTCTGCCGTCGTCGCCCTCAATACCCTGAGGGGGCAATCCGTTAGCCACAATCTGGATGGGGGGCTGGCCCTCCGGTTCGAAGTCGGCCCGATTCCCGATTACGGTCGGGAGAGGGGCGACAGCGTCTGGCAGCTGGATATCATCACCATGCATTTTGGGAAAGCCAGGGGGAATCCCAGCGGTTTTGAGGCCAAAATCTATCGAAACGATGACAACACGGACTTACCTGGAGAGACGATTGCGACCTTGACCCTGCCGGACTTGTTGATTGAGGGAAACTATAGCTTCAACCCCCGCACGGTTCTCTTGCAACCGGGGGTCTCCTATTGGCTGGCGTATGAGGATCGTGACGCCACAGAGGATGATTTTTACGTTGTGTCTCTGTCAAATACAGAGTCTGTGGAAGCTGCAGAGGGGTGGTCGATTGGAGATAGGCCGTACGTTTGGGATGAGCATGAGTGGAGTCGTCCGGATGATCCCAGCAATCCTCTTTCTTTCAGCTTTGCGCTCCAGACGGCGGTGCCGGAACCCTCGGAGTATGCGCTCTTCTTTGCCTTGGGCTTGGGCGCCTTCGCCCTTTGGCATCGACGCCGCCAAGCAGGGCAGCGAGCCGTCGCCTAGCGGTTTCCCCCTGTACTCAAAGCATCCCTACCAATCACGGGGCGGTCTCAAAAGAGTCCGCCCCTTTTTTGCGGTCCTCGCCCAACCTAAAGGACAAGCACCCCCCCCCGGCTTGTTCCCTGAACCTTGCCGGTGATTTTTCCAGGGAATAACCGAGTTCTTGGTCATTAACCGGGACCCTCAATGCCTCGGCATGGCGCGGCCGGAAGTTTTGGACTTGAGGTAAAAAAACAGTGTTATCGCGACGCCTATAACGCCAATGAAGCAAGCGGCGAGTGCGCGGGCTCACTTGGCAGTCGAATCTTTGGCCCCTTCCCCGGGGGGGTAAAGCCCAAGGATAAAGTTGACTGAAACGAAGACAATGGCACTGGCGATGATGCAAGGTAGGTAGACCGAAAGCGGCTTCAATCAATTGGAGCTATAAAAGCGAAGCCAAGTCCCTGTGATAAATATGACGTAATTGTCGTTTTTTGACACTTTCTATCCATCAATCGACCGACTCCTTCCTGCTCATTGGCTATAATTTGGGTGGATCACTCGTGGTGAGCTTCTATACTCTCGGCTCATGAAAATCGACTCGCATCAGCATTTTTGGGACTACAACCCTACTGAGTATCCTTGGATAAAGGGCGATAAGATGAATCCGATTCGGCGAGACTTTGGGCTTAGCGATCTGAGGGGCGAGCAGGTTAAGGTGGGCCTTGATGGATCGATCGCAGTACAGGCTCGGCAGAGCCTCAAGGAGTCTCGCTGGTTGCTGGAATTGGCTGAGAAGGATCCGCGGATCAAGGGGGTCGTGGGGTGGGTCGATCTGAGAAGCGAATCGGTCGACGTTGAATTGGCAGAGCTTTCACCTCACGAACGGTTTGTTGGGATCCGACACGTCGTGCATGACGAACCGGATGATGAATTCATGCTGCGTCCGGACTTTCTTCGGGGCCTGCGCAAGCTCCATCGCTACGGAATGACCTATGATTTCCTGTTATTTCCAAAGCATCTTCCGGTGGCCATTGAGGTGGTGAAGGAATTTCCAGAGCAACTGTTTGTTTTGGATCATATCTCAAAACCCTTCATTAAGGAGGGGATTCTTCGGCCGTGGTACCAACAAATCGCTGAGCTCGCCGCGTTTCCTAATGTCTACTGCAAAGTATCCGGGATGGTGACGGAAGCCGCGTGGCGTGAGCGCGATTTTCGTCCCTATCTGGATGTTGTTTTCGATGCGTTCGGTGAGGATCGGCTTATGTTTGGTTCTGACTGGCCGGTTTGTCTTCTGGCTGCGGATTACGACGAGGTGGTGGGGATCGTGACGGATTATTTCGGGCAATTTGATGCTGCCACGATGGTGAAAGTCATGGGGGGAAACGCGGCGCGTTTCTATGGCGTCAAGGTGGACTAAGGTCATAGTGGCTAACCGAGATTGCGATTAAGCGTAGCGAGGCAGGGCGAGCCTCCGTCGGAGCCGATATCGCCGACGGTGATTGGAAGCATTGAATGGGTGCGTTTCCTTGAGCGATGACGCTGAAGAAGGTGGTTCCGCCCCCTACGCTGTGCTGTGCGGAGGACGGTGGCTCGAGAGACTCTCGCCCCACCTTTTCTGGAATCGGCTTACCGCTTCTAATATAATCACGCTCGTAACCGCTGTCCTGAAACGGGTCGGGATATTGTCGTCCAAATCCTTTGGAGAGCGTCTCAATCTACTGATTTGGGCAGGCGTTTCCCGTAGGCCAACGAACTGTACTGTTCGCCAAGGGAGTTCACCCAGGGATGGAGTTCCGGGTGGTTGCTGGCGATGGTTTGGGATCGTTCGATCGGAGTCTCGTTGGGAGACTCTGGTGTTCCGCGTTCCTTGGCCCAAGATTGTAGGGCCTCGTAGGAATACGTGATCAAAGCTTCTGGAGGCCAGCGGTCCGCCTGGCCCGAGGCGAAAGGGTCTCGAAAGTTCCGGAATGATCGGAGGCCCCTCGCTGGCTGGAGCCCGGCCTTCGTCTTGTTTTTGGATGAACATGGGCTCGGGGACATAAAGAGGTCTCGGAAGAAAACCACAATGGCTTGCCAGATTGCCTGGGTCATGGCGCTGAATACCTTTCGGTGGCAATAGATGAAGATCGCAAAAATGCTCATGGCAATCAGGATCACGAGCCACTTCAACAGTTGATACAATGATTGCCCTTGGTTTGATGTGGATTGTTGCTGGCGAGAGCGGCTTTCCTTGGCGGCATTTGGATCTTGGACGGCTCCCTGATTTTCTTTCTCGGTCTGGTTTTCCCGGCCGCTTTGGCTTTCTTCGAACGGCTCCGCGCCTGATGTGCTGTCACCGTCCGCTTGATTCGATTCCCGGCCGCTTCGACCGTCTCCTGTTCCTGGCGGATTAAGGCGCATCGCGATTTCGCTGGCGTTCCTGATGTAGTGATTGATTCGGCTCGTGAGACTCGACCAAGCGGCACCCATTCCGGGGCGCGGCACTAGCAGCGCAAACAGGAGAACAAAGCCGCCGATCATGACACCGGATGTTATCCACGAACCAGCGATATTACCTGGCATTTTGACGGATCGTTGTCGGAGGTATCGCCGGAGGCCAAGGAAACTGGTGGAAAGTAGCAGCCCGCAAGCTGCTACTAGGTAGGTGAGCAGGAGATTAAATCCGGGTTGTTCTGTATCAATGGCCTTGGACTCGAGCAGTGATTGTCCGAGACCAAAGAGCGGGAGGGCGGCGAGGGAGAAGTAGAGCACCCAACGACCAGGGTTGTGGGGGCTCCGCTGGTCCTTCGACTTCTTCGCTTCTTTGGTTCCTCTTTGCATCAACCCTTGGTGGGACGAATCCTGATCGTCGTCGATCAAGGTGCAGTCTTTTACTAGTTGGTGAGCGGACCACCAAACGGCCGCAAGGAATACGATGCCCAGGAGGAACGCCGGGTGGGTGCTCATCAAGAACAGCCACGTGGCGACCGCCAGTCCGGTGCCGTAGACACCTGCGCGGGCCGAGCTTTGTTCGATGCCGAGGCGGGTGACCAGGACAATGGCTAGGACAAACCAAAACATGACCCAA
This sequence comes from Limisphaerales bacterium, assembly GCA_024761205.1. GTDB lineage: Bacteria > Verrucomicrobiota > Verrucomicrobiia > Limisphaerales > AAA164-E04 > UBA2970. Next base: position 16,186 of record JAMASS010000048.1, on the reverse strand, counting down.
CGAATCCCGCCGACCATTTCACTGTGATAGAATACTTGGATGAGAAAGAAAACCAGGCTGCCAACGAGCAGCATGATGAGCAGCGGACTAAGGACGGTGACGAGGTAATCCAGATTGGTTTTCTCGACCCGCTTTTTGGAGCGAAGTTCAGAGATTCGACGGCGACTGATACCCTCGTGTTGGCTGATCATCTGAATCGATTCGAAAACAGAATTACCGGCTGTTGGCTTGAGAAGGCAAGGATGCCGTCGGCGGCTGCTACTTCTATTGCTTCTAGACCATCGTCACAAGACTTGGTTTGAAACTCGGCCGAACTCATTCAAGTATTGACCAATCTATGCTGAGTGCGTATCAAGACCCGTTCTGACGATATCGGTCTGTGGAGCATGATTCAAAAAAGGCGTCTTTGCGTTCAGAGGGATTTTCTAGAGGGTAAAAGTGGCGAACTGCACACCATGACGCTTTCGCGTTCCAGAGGATGCTGCGACATGCCGACAGATTTTGGAGTGTGGTGATTCTTCGTCGCTCGCCCCGTGCCTTTGGCCAAAAGTTTGCGTTTTTTTCTTCCGGGCATCTCGGAATTGCCTACACTCATAGCGGAAATACATGATAATGAAACGGTCTCATGTATCAGGGCACTTGGTAAGTGGCGGCTTGGCGAACCGGTCTTTCTTTTTGAGTGGGCTCGCTTTGACGGTAATCGGCTGGGCGGGCATTCGCGGTTTGTCGGCGGCATCCGCAGACATTGAATTCTTCGAGCGCAAGATTCGGCCGGTCTTAGCAAAGCGATGTTTTGACTGCCATAGCCACCAGGCAGACAAGCTCAAAGGAGGTCTGCTGCTGGATTCGAGAAATGGCTTTTTGAACGGAGGCGATTCCGGGCCGGTCGCCACCCCCGAGAAATCTGAGGAGAGTCTTTTCATTGAGGCGATCCGGTATCAAAACATCGATCTTCAGATGCCGCCGAAATCGAAGTTATCGGATCAAGAGATCGCGGACTTCGAGAAGTGGGTCTCCATGGGCTTACCTTGGCCGGATGAAGCGCCTCCCATCTCCGAGGGGATGAAGGCAGCCTTTGATCTCCAAGCGCGCAAGGCGAGTCATTGGGCGTGGCAGCCAGTCAAGAAAGTAACACCGCCGCTAGTGAAAGCGTCCCAATGGGTGAAGAATCCGGTGGATGCCTTCGTGCTGCACCGGTTGGAGGGTGAAGGGCTTGCGCCGGCTTCGTCTGCGTCCAAGCGGTCGCTGATCCGCCGCTTGTCTTATCTGCTGAGAGGGCTTGCGCCGGCTCCGGATGAAATTGACGCATTTGAGGCTGACCTCCATCGACAAGCTTATGAACGAGTCGTGGATGAACTGTTGGCGTCCCCCCAATTTGGAGAACGATGGTCGCGGCATTGGTTGGACTTGGTCCGATACGCTGAGACGATGGGACACGAGTTTGATTACGCGATTCCGAATGCGTGGCGGTATCGGGATTACATGATACGGGCTTTCAACCAAGATGTTCCTTATGATCTGGTGGTCAAGGAACATATCGCGGGAGACCTCCTAGATATCCCTCGCCGAAATCCCGAGAACGGCATGAATGAATCCCTAGTGGGTACCGGTTTTTACTGGCTGGGGCAGCAGGTTCATTCTCCGGTAGATATTGAGATGAATCAGCTCGAAGTGCTCGATAATCAGATCGATGTTCTCTCGAAAACATTTTTAGGCATGACTGTTTCGTGCGCTCGCTGCCACGACCATAAATTCGATGCCATTTCGACGAAGGATTTTTACTCGCTATACGGTATCTTGAGCAGCTCTCGTTACCATGAAGGCGCGGTCAACGCGCCGGAGACATGGAGCCGAGCGAGCAGACAGTTGAAGGCCAAGCAGCAAGCGGTCCGAAAGGTGGCGGCCTCTACTTGGCTGAAAAGTGGAGCGTTACTTGCCGAATATATTGAGGCGGGGCTAGGATTGCTGTCCGGGGCGGAGGTTGCCGAGGCGGATGCGACAGTTTCGCTGCCGGATGTTCTTTTTGAGGACTTCGAGACTGCCGCAAACGATCGCTGGGAAGGTAAGGGCGATGCCTTCAGCGGTGACTCATTCGGGCGGCTTGAGAACCGTGATGAGGTGACTTCCGAGGGCATGCTGGGGCGGGGATTTGCGAGTTCAAATCCTGGCGGGACTGATGAGGGGAAGAAAGAGCGTGGCCGATTGGTGAGTGCTCCGTTTACAATTGATCGCGATTATATTCACTTCCTGATCTCCGGCGGTGCGGACCGGCGACGCACCACGGTGAATCTGCTGGTTGACGGCAGTGCTGTCAGAACGGCCACTGGGAAGCAGAATAACCGATTCCAACCGGCGTGCTTCGACGTGCGAGTGCTCCATGGGCGAGAGGCGCGTATTGAAGTGAAGGATGAGGCGACCGGTGGCTGGGGGTATGTAGAGGCTGATCATTTTGTTTTTAGCCAACGGCAGCGTCTGTTTGGGGTCGGGAATCAGTTGTTGCCTTCTCTGGAGAGTATCAGTGTCGTGGCGGCGGCCAAAGATCTCGACGAGGCGGTATTGCTACATTGGGTCGAGGCGTTAGATGAGGCGCGTTCTGACGGGGAGCGTCACCCTTTGTTTGTGTTGACTCGGCTTGCTGACCTTGAGGGGCAGGCGGATGTAGCAAGTTTCAAAGATCATTGGGAGGTCCTAGGCAAGAAGTATTTTGCATCGCGAGCCGATAGCAATGAAATCAAGGGTGTGGTGATGGCCGACGTTTCTGAGGACGGATTTGATGGGTGGTTCTTTGATGGGCCCGCCTTGGCGGATGCGCAGACCGAGGTAGGTGAGCTATTGCTCTCGGGTGCGCGTGCCGAGGCTTCTGTGGAGGCTTTGCTGTCTATTCATAGTGCTCGGTTCTCCAGGCGTCTTCAGGGGAGCTTGCGCTCTCCGACGTTCGAGGTTGACGAGCGGTATCTTCACGTGCTCGCCGCCGGGGAAAGCAGTCGCATCAATGTGGTCATCGAAAATTTCAACCTGATCCGGTCACCGATCTATGGTGGATTGAAGAAACAGCTCGAACACACCGACCAGCGTTGGGTGACCTTTGACTTGGACAGGTGGCGAGGGCATGAGGCGTATCTGGAGATCAAGGACACGACGCCAGGGGATTTGGCTGGTGGTCGTTTTCAGTATGAGGCAGACGGTTGGTTTTCTATTTCGCGAGTGGTCGCCTCGTCCGAGTCATCTCTGCTGCCACCGCCGTCTGTGAGTGGTGATTATCTGCCGCGCATCGTTGAAGCGCCTGAAAACTTGGCTGAGTTCTTGGATGCTTGCGAGCAGAAGACGCTTGTGCTCCTGGAGAAATGGAGCTCTTGTGATGAACCCGACGCGGGGGAATCGTTAGACGAACGGCCCGCCCTGTCTGCGGATGATCTCCGCTGGTTAAATTGGTTGGCCGAAAACGAATTGTTGTTTGGATCGGAAGACAGTGACTTGTTCAAACGTGCTCAAACTGAGTATGTTGCGTTGGCGGATCAGGTCAAGGCACCGGAGTTGGTGCTTTCGATGACGGAGGGATCCGGCGTGGATCAGGTGGTTTGGTTGCGCGGGAATCCGAGGATGCGGGGTGAGGTGGCGCCGAGGGGGCCTCTTGAGGCGTTGGGCTTGGTTGAATCGCTGGGCGAGGGCGGTTCTGGTCGACTGGAGTTGGCGGAGCATATTGTGGATGCGGAGAATCCGTTGACGGCTCGAGTGTATGTGAATCGAGTTTGGCACTATGTGTTTGGCCGGGGCATTGTTTTGACGCCGGATAATTTTGGTGTCCTTGGGCAGGAGCCGACTCATCCCGAGTTATTGGATTGGCTGGCCCATTGGTTTGTCACCGAGGGCGAGTGGTCCACCAAGCGACTGATACGATTGCTCGTCACATCGGCCACCTATCAGATGGCCTCTGAAGCAGACCCTTACTATGCTGAAAGGGATCCGGACAATCGGTGGTTCCATAAGATGCCTGTACGGCGTTTGGAGGGAGAAGCGATTCGCGATGCGGTCCTCGCGGTATCCGATGATCTCGATTTGAAGCAGTTTGGCGAGCCGGTTCCGGTTCATCTGACGCCGTTCATGACCGGACGCGGGCGGCCGGGGCGGAATGGTCCATTGGATGGCGAACACCGCAGGACGGTCTATCAGGAGGTGCGGCGGAACTTCCTGTCCCCAACGATGCTTGCGTTTGACACGCCGATTCCCCACACAACCATTGGTAAGCGGTCAGTTTCCAATGTGCCGGCTCAGGCCTTGATTTTGATGAACGATCCGTTGGTGATCCATCAGGCGCAGCGTTGGGCGGAGAAGCTGTTGGCAGCGTCTCCTGAGATGGCGCCGAGGGATCGGATCTCCCAAATCTATTACACTGCCCTAGGACGAAAGCCGTCCCGAGAGGAGAGCCGCAATGCGCTCGATTTCATCGAGTCTCAGGGCACGATTTATGGAGAGGATGAGGGAGATCGCAGCTTGCGAATTTGGGCGGACTTTTGTCATGTTGTATTCAACGTCAAAGAATTCATCTTTCTTGATTAGTCTGTGAGGACACGATTTGATCAGCTGATAAGCCGCCGGGAAATGCTTTCCCGGTGTTCGAACGGATTCGGAAGCATCGCCCTGTTGGCGCTGATGCAGGGTGCGAAGGCGCGCGCGGTTGGAGCGAACCGAACCTCGAGAGTCGCAAACCCGCTAGCGGCCAAATCACCGCACTACCAGCCGAAAGCTAAGCAGGTCATCATGCTGTACATGGACGGCGGTCCAGCGCAGATGGACACCTTTGATCCGAAGCCTCGCCTGACGGTTGAGCACGGAAAACCGTTTGGGATGAAGATGGAGCCGACTCAGTTTAACAACAACGGCAACACCTTCGGTAGTCATTGGAAGTTCAGAAAGTATGGCCAGAGTGGGGTTGAGATCAGCGATCTCTTTCCGCATGTGGCAAAGCAAGCGGATGAGTTGTGTGTGATTCGATCCATGGTGTCTGAGTTTTCGGAGCACACAAATGGAAACTACTTCTTGCATACCGGATTGGGTTTGTCCGGTCGCCCGAGTGCTGGTGCTTGGGTGACTTATGGGTTGGGAACTGAAAACGAGAATTTGCCTGGATTTATCGTCTTGAATGGGGGGTTGACGCCTCCTGGCGGTCTCGATAATTTCTCCAGCGGATTTCTGCCTGCTACTTTTCAGGGCTCGATGTTTCGCCACTCCGATCCGCCGGTGGCCAATATCAACCCTCAAGAGAAGAGTGCCAAGTTACAGCAAAATAAGCTGAGCCTGTTGCAGGCGCTGGATCAAAGCTCGCTCAACGAGTTGGGGCGCGCTGGTGCTGTGGAGTCGGCGATTTCGAACTACGAATTGGCCTTTCGCATGCAGTCGGATGTACCGGAACTGATGGCTCTCGACCAGGAATCAGATCAAATGCGCCGGATGTATGGATTGGAGTCCAACTATAAACCGACCCAGGTTTTCGGAACCGAATGCCTCCTGGCGAGACGGTTGGTGGAACGAGGCGTCCGTTTTGTTGAATTGACGTGTCCCAACGTGGGAGCTGATCGCTGGGATCAACATTCGGATCTGCTGGGCGGGCACACTAACAATGCCCGTGCCGTGGATCAGCCCATTGGCGCTTTGTTGGCCGATCTGCGAGGGCGAGGTTTGTTGGATGAAACCTTAGTCATCTGGTGTGGCGAATTTGGCCGCACGCCGTTTTCCCAGGGCGTCGACGGCCGCGACCACAATCCCTTTGGCTTTTCCATTTGGCTCGCCGGCGGCGGCATCAAGGGTGGCATGGCCTATGGTGCTACTGATGAATACGGTTACAAGACTGTCGAAAATCGAGTCGAGATTTATGATCTTCACGCCACCATGCTGCATTTGTTGGGGATCGATCACACCCGATTGACCGTTCGTTTCAGTGGGCGTGATATGCGGCTTACGGATGTTCACGGTCAGGTGGTGCAAGGAATCTTGGCCTGATCGGAGCCTTCCTGCCATTCTCTGCGGTTCCGTTTTGGAATTGACGTGTTGACTGCTATGAGTAAATTGCATCCTTTTTCTTGGGACGGCCATGTTGCTTTGGTAACGGGAAGTAATAAGGGCTTGGGATGGGCGATGGCTCTGGCTTTGGGACACGTCGACGCGAAAAAGTGGCGCTTGAACTATTGTTAATGACTAGGCGAAGGTGGAGAGCGCATTTGCTGAGTATCGGGTTGTATGGCTGTGAGGGCGTTCTGGTTCGGGGCAATGTCACGGACGAATCCGAGGTGGACCGGATTCCTATGGCAAAATTTCGAGCCAAATCGGCACAGTGGATTTGCTCGTGCTGAATGCCACCTGCGATCCAACTTCACAAGCTGATCGAGGAGCATGATTGGGGCTTCTAATCAGTCCATGTTGGATTTCTTTGTCACAAGCCTCTATCTACTGACCCGTGCGTGTTTGCCGGAGATGAAGGAGAATTGGGGGGGAGGATCATTAATATTGGTTCCGAAGTTTCTCACTTGGGAGTTTCAAACTTCAGCGTCTATGTGGCGCCAAGGGCGGTAGAACGGTTGGTCACGGAGTATGGTCCGTGAGTTGGTGTCGTTTGGCATTATGGTCAATATGATTTCTCCCCCGGTGAATACCGGTCAAACGCTATGAGAAGGAGCCACGGGGGTGGAAAGACGCCTATCTCTCAACAGTACCGGTCGGGTGTTGGAGGGGGGCCGGATGATATGGCGTCAACGATTGTCTATCTTTGCAGTGAATCGACTTTTTTTGTTACGGGACAGAATATCCATGTGGATGGTGCGTTGGCTTTGTTTTAGGAGAGGATTGAGTCGGGCTGGCACGGAATCGGCCTATGGGAGAGGGCCGGTGTCTTGAGTTGAGAAAGCGACGTCACGCATTTGTAACAAATGGCAACTTATGTGCGCCTCTGGTATAAGGCTCTAGCCTTCTCTGGACACGAAAGCTTTATTTTAGAACTAGTCGAATGGAAAAAAATCAATCCCTCTTGGAGTTCTTTGCTGCTCAAAATGCGGAGATCGGCATTGTTGGTTTCTTGATTAATTTTCTGTTGGCTGCGGTGTTGTCGTTCATCTTGAGCCGTATCTACATTCGGTTTGGGAATTCGCTTTCAAATCGAGAGATCTTTGGAAGGAATTTTGTTCTTCTGTCGATGACCACTATGTTGATCATTACCATCGTGAAATCATCACTGGCGCTGTCTCTCGGCTTGGTGGGAGCTTTGTCCATTATTCGATTTCGTGCAGCTATCAAGGAACCGGAGGAGTTGAGTTACTTGTTTCTGGCCATTGCGATTGGTCTGGGGATGGGCGCGAATCAGCCCTTGATTACGATCATCGCATTTGCGGTGATGGCCGTGGTTTTGGCAGCCCGCAAGTTTGTTCGAGATAAAGAGCCGGAGGCAAATCTGTATGTGACGATCTCTGGCATCCGCAGCGATGAGTTGGCCTTGCCTCGGGTGTTGGAGGTCATTGGAGGCCATGCTCATAATGTTCGCCTGCGGCGTTTCGACGAGACTGAGAAACTGGTTGAAGTTTCATTTCAGGCGCAGTTCCAGACTGCCAATAAAGTGAATACTTGTGTCCGCCGACTTCGTGATCTTCACGAAGGAATGAAGATTAGTTTGGTGGATGATCGAGGTATTAGCGCTTAACCCGAACGGTTCCACCTCGACATGGCACTCGCTCTCGAATCGGAATATGATTTTCGTTTCGAACGAAAGTATCACGTCGTCGACTATCCAGCGGACGAAATCGAGGCGTGGGTGTTGCGGTGTCCGGCTTTCTTCCGCAAGGCGTTTCCTCCCCGTTACATCAATAATATCTACTTCGATACCTTCTCGCTAGGGAACTACTGTCAGAATCTCGCCGGTGTTGCGAATCGCACCAAGATTCGAATTCGTTGGTACGGAGATCTGTTCGGCTTGGTGAAGCAGCCGGTGCTGGAGTACAAGATCAAACGGGGAATGGTAGGGACGAAGGATTCTCATTGCTTGGCGGATTTCCAGTTTGAGGAAGGCTTCAACGTGGCAAATCTAAATGAAGTCTTTGCACAAAGTGATTTGGATGAGGGAGTGAGACGGGAATTGAGTTTTGTCACGCCGTCCCTGGTCAATCGGTATCACCGCAAATACTTTATCTCGGCTGACCGCGACTATCGGATTACCATTGACACGGGATTGGAGTTCTATCGGATCGCCCGTTATCACAACTATTTCATTGCTCGGCGGCTGTTGCTTGGGAGCACAGTGATGGAATTGAAATATTCGGGAGCCGTTGCTGATCTTAATGACGGGATCATGAATTTCTTTCCCTTTCGCGTGACCCGTATGTCGAAGTATGTGGTCGGGCTGGAGATGGTGGAGTTGTGAGATGAACAGTTATCGCTCTGCCCAGCAAGTTTCCGGATTTCGAATTCCGGTAGGCATCTTTGTCTTGGCCTTGTTGGGCGTTACCTGTGGTCTTCTTTGGTGGAACCCCGAATACCTGACTTCTTCTGTTGTCCGGCCCCAGGTCCTGATTTCTGAGATTCAGGCCTCGAACTGGACTACCCTTGCCGATTCCGACGGCGATTATTCAGATTGGATTGAGATTCACAATCCGGGGAACGAATCGAGAAACCTCACCGGCTGGTACTTGACCGATGACTTCCGCCAGTTGACCCGCTGGCAATTCCCAGAGATTGAACTGGAACCGGGCGCGTTCTTGGTTGTCTTTGCTTCAGGGAAAGATCGGAGTCAATTCCTGGATGATTTGCACACGAACTTCATGCTCGACGAGACCGGGGAGTACCTTGCCCTGGTCGATCCGAGTGGGACCAAAGTGGTTCACGAGTTTTTGCCGAAGTTCCCACGGCATAAGGGCGACGAGAGCTACGGCATTCGGGCAGAGTTTTTCTCTCAATCTTTCGTTCGCTCCCCGGGTGCTTATCGATCAACTGCGTTATTTGGCAGACCAAGCCCCGGTGGCCCGAATAAGGGTGAAATCTGGGGACAGGTTGCAGATACGCGCTTTAGCAGAAAGGGTGGATTCGTTGAACAGCCATTTCGACTGATTCTTAAATCCAAGACACCGCAGGCGCCGATTCGTTACACCACTGATGGAAGTTGGCCCTCTGACGAGAATGGTCAGGTTTATAAGGGCCCAGTGACAATCGATCGCACCACCGTTGTTCGAGCGGCAACGTTTAAGGAGCGTTTCAAATCATCCAACACCGATACTCAAACTTATCTGTTTGCGGATTCCTTGGTGATGCAGAATGGGCAGGGCTTGCCGGAGAGTTGGGGGGTGAAAGGAGATTGGGCTGTGCCGGCCGACTATGAGATGGATCCCGAGGTTGTTGGTGACGATCGTTACAGAGCGCGTCTTGTGACTGCTCTCAAGGCAATCCCTTCGCTTTCTTTGGCTCTGGATCCCGGGGCGCTTTTTGATCGGGATTTAGGGATCTATTCGAATTCGGAAAACTCCGGTCGAGCTTGGGAAAGACCCGGATCGATTGAGCTGCTCTTTCTGAAAGGGGAAGGTGGGAAGGAATTTCGGACGAATTGTGGCGTTCGTATTCAGGGAGGGTTGAGTCGCCGGCCGGAAGAGAGTCCAAAGCATTCCTTCCGAATTGTATTTCGAGAGCAGTACGGCTCGACCACCGAACTCCGTTATCCGTTGTTCGGCGAGAACGGCGCGAAGCGATTTAAGAACATCATCTTGCGGGCGGGATGGAACAACAGCTGGCTGCATGGCAATAGCCAGGAACGGGCGCGGGGTGATTTGCTCAGGGACGAGTGGATGCGTCATTCGATGACGGCTTTGGGGCGGCCTTCTGTCCGAGGTCGATTTGTTCACCTTTTCCTGAACGGTCTTTACTGGGGCGTCTACAATCTGTGCGAACGACCTGACGCCTCGTTTCTGGCGGCGACTTTGGGTGGAAATCCTACAGACTACGACAGCCGGAATGCATCCAATGTCTTGATGGGGGATGCGGTCATTTGGAATCGCTTGTTTGAGGTGGCGAATGGTGGGCTGGAGGCTCCAGAGCGCTGCGCTGTCCTTGCCAAGATTTTGGACGTCGAATCCTTTGTTGACTTTATGCTCGTGCAGTTCTACGGAGGCAGTTCCGATTGGCAGGGAGACTTGAACTGGTATGCGGGAAGAAGGCGCAAGCCGGGAGAGCGATATCAATTTTTCGGCTGGGACGGTGAGCGAGCACTGGAGTCACTGGATGACATCATCACTCACGTTGACCGGGATTTTACTCCCGCTCGGTTGTTCCACCGCCTGAGGGAGAATCCAGACTTTCGTCAGTTGTTTCGGGAGCGAGCACGATCGGTTTTAGGAAATGGTGGCGCATTGTCTCCCGAGGCAAGTCGCCAACGCTACGAAGAACTGGCCGCAACGATTCGTGACGCCATCGTGCTTGAAGCCGTGCGGTGGGGGGACTATCGGCGGGATGTGCATTCATATCAAACCGGTCCCTATGAACGGTATGAGCCCGACAGCCATTGGGAGAAAGAAGTTCAGCGGCTACTGGATACTTATTTTCCGCAGCGGACGGCCCGAGTGATCGAACAGCTAAAAGACATCAATCTTTGGTAAGATAGCGGATCGTGTTCAGCAGAAGCCGGTTGAAAGCTGGCTGGGCAAAATCGCCAACGTGGCCGAGCGAAGTGTAAACCACCTGAGACTTCCCGTATTGATGAAACCAAAGGATGGGCTCGGGGGGTTGGTCTGGGATGGTCCCTGTAAGGATGACTTGGGCTGAGGGCTTTAAAGGTGACGCCTTGTAGAGGGAGCCTTTGCCGATCAGGCGGTCAGCCTCGACGCCACTGAGGATAGGGTGGGAGGACATTCCGGGAATGATCGAAATGGTTGTCTCGGTGCCTTTGCCGTGGTGACCATGGTAGTTGCCTCCTAGCACATCCGGATCAAATGTCTTCCATTCCACTTGATTCTTTAGTCCTTTGTTACGGGTGTCCCAAGCGTGACTCGACGTCCGTAGCGCAAGGAGCGGTTTCCCTTGATCGAGATAGTTTTTGAAGCGTTGCATTTGGGCGTTTGGCAAGGATCGTCGGCGGACGTAGAGCACGACTAGATCGGCTTCACGAAGGATATCCATTCCAGGGATGTTGTGTTTATTCTGCCGGTCTTGTTTCAGAAACGTGCTTTGAAAGCCTGGTAACTTCGTGAGCTGCTCTTGTGCGAACTTCGGTAGGGATTCGCTGGCTTTGTATTCGTCCTCCGCAATGATGAAGACAACATGACGAGGCGCGGCTTGAAGGGCGGAAAAGTGATTCGCTAACCCAAACAAAATGACGAAGAAAACAAGACGGAGCATTCCTGAGAGATTGATCATCTGAATGGAGTAATAGTGGCTCAAATCGATAATGGCGGGATTTGAGCGATTAAACGAGCATCTTGTAAAGCAGATTACCGCGGATATCAGTCAGGCGCCGCAGCGGCATCAATAAAATATCCATGTTCTTGATCTCTTTAGGGTTTGACTCATTCAGTTCAGTTTTTTCTGTTGCTACTGCTGGTTAACGTTTGCTCTGATGTGGGGTTTCGCGCTTGCTCCTTGATTTAAGCAATGATCCGCTTAACAAAACAGAATTTCCTAGAAGGTGTTGGCTGTTTTGGAATCATTCTATTCGAGTGGTTTCAAGTTGTGAGCGTCATGGGCAGATTCAATCAGTTCCCGACGCAAACGGATTGCGTGCGCTCCTCGGGAGCAGTTCGGTGGGGTTCAATCAACCCGATTTCATGCCAAAAGCCGGTTGGTGGCGGCAATTGCCCACGGTCACTCCGCCGCTGTCCTGTCGGACGTTTGCGGGGCGGTTCTACAAGTCTCGGGAAATGGGGCGTTGAAGAAATAACGGGAGTCTTCAGCCAAGTACCACGAGGTTTTGACGCAGGGTTTTTGCTCGTGTTGCCGTTCTTGGGCTCGGCGGTGAAGTGGTCGCCAAGTGCATCCTCAGAAGAACGCGCTGAGAGCGATCATTCTCGAGCAATTCATCGCCAAGGAGCTATGCCTTGGGCCGGGGCTTCCCCTTCGGGCTCTACAAACAGATTTTTCCGTTTGAAAGGCCGGAAATGCGGACGGCAAAGCGGCCATCCGTGATGGGAGGTTACACCAACGGCATCGTTTGTGAACGCCTTGCGCCCGGCGTGCGGAAGGAATTGCGAGAGAAGAATCTGAGTTCAAGTAAGCGGCCGGCGCAGGCACAAACATCATCTATGCTTCACGCTGGAGACGTAGGGCATCCCAAGCTCAAAGAAAGGCTTATCGGCGCCATTGATAGGCATGGATTCCCAATTAGCATCCCGCTACTCCCCCCCCGAGGGGTGGAGAAGCCGCCGGCTCAGATGGGAATCAACCACGCTGTCCGAGAGATACGATTGCACGGTCCATCGCAGTGATCTCGGCATGGCGTTCATGGAGAGGGTCGCGGAGGGGGTGGCGCACCTGTTGGCTGGTTTCATGGGAAGTGAGCGCCACCGTTCGTTCGCGGTGGGAGTTGGGCAGGTTGTCACACAGAGCAGGATTGGTCTCCGGCCCGCTGCAAGGTTCGTGGGGAGAGCCGAGCCAAATCACCACTGGGAAGGGTTTGCGATTCTTCTTGTGGATTGCGAGTTTGACGTCCGTGATTGCTTTGTTTCTTTGCCATGGAGCGCGACGGGGTTTTGGTGGACTACCTTCAAGGAGCATGAGCATGATCGAGAGCGGTCGTCGGCAGGACAGCTCACCTTCGTGTTTGCGGTGAGGGGGTATAGGGTGATCTGTCCGATCAAAGCGCCTCGTAATTCCACGGGGCTCGCATTTCTCGGGCGAGCCAGGTGTTGGCTTCTCGGTCGCCGATAAACTGCTCCCGCTTGGGGTCCCATTGAAGCTTGCGGCCGAGACGCATGGAGATGACGCCTAGGTGACACACAGTCGCTGACCGGTGGCCGATGGTGGGTTCGCATATCGCTTGTTTGCGCGTGCGGGCGCATTCAATGAGGTTCGCGCGGTGATCGTGGCTGACGTAGAGTCGCTCTGCGTTTGACGGAAGGGGCTCGGTGAGAAACTCTGGTTCGCTGGCTTTGATGGCCCCCCGGGTGACAAAGATCCAACCGTCGGTGCCGGTGAAACGGATACCGTGTCTTTGGCCATTTTTGACGCCCCGCCCCGAGGGATCGTCAGCATTGGTGCTCTGGCAGGTGTGGGTGACGCCGTTGGCGTAGGTGTATCGGACCCGGTAATCGCTTGCGGCGGTGAATCCGCCGGGAATCATTTTCACCAAGGCTTTGCCATCAATCGTGTCGGGGCCGCTGCGTTCCATGCCCATTCCCCAGAGGGCGATGTCGTTGTGGTGGGCGCCCCAGTCGGTCATGGTGCCCCCGGAGTAGGCGTAGTAATAGCGGAAGGAGACGTGGGTGCGCTCCTTAATGTAGGGGACCCATGGCGTGCTGCCCATCCAGAAGTCGTGGTTGAAAGTCGCCGGAACTTCACTGATCTCAAAGGGGCCTTGCCGAGGACCGGATGGCAGGAAGGTGTCGACGTGTTTGAGTTTGCCGATGCGTCCGTTGCGGACGAGTTCGCAGGCGAGGCGGAAGATCTTGTTGCTGCGTTGTTGGCTCCCGGTCTGGAGGATTCGCTTGGTTTCGTTGGCGACATTGATGAGGTGCTTGCCTTCGTCAATAGTGAGCGTCAGGGGTTTTTCGCAGTATACGTCTTTGCCGGCGCGCATCGCTGCGATCGAAACCAGGGTGTGCCAGTGATCAACCGTGCCGCAGATAACGATATCGATGTCTTTCCGTGCTACGAGATTGCGGAAGTCTTGATAGACTTTGGCGCCGGGATGTTCCTTCTTTGCTTGAGCGGCTCGAAGGTCATCCACGTCGCACACGGCTGCGAGGTTGCCGAGTTTGGCAAATTGTCTTGCATTGGCGCGTCCCATGCCGCCGCAACCGACGAGGCCGATGTTAAGGCGATCATTCGGTGACTTGGGACGGGCGGCGGCGGGCTGGGCTGCGTATTCATTGAGGTGCCATTGGGGGAGTGTTGAGGCCGCAGCGAGAGCGACGGTGGATTTGACGAAGCGACGGCGGGTCAGCGGTTTGGCGAGGGGTTTCACAGTTCGGATTTTTGTGGATAGCTCATAATATGGCAAACACTTTTTCCTCACGCAGAAGACGCGGCGGCGCTGAGAAAGAAAACCTCTGCGCCTCCGCGTGAGAATTTCCTTTCTGTTTTAGCTTGGGCATGGCGCGGCCGGTGTTTTCTGTTTGCATGGCTGTATGTCCAGATTGCTTGTGGCTATATTGCTCTTTGTTTTCGCGATCTCGGTTTTTCGGTGGAATACTCGTTCAAACGAAAAGACGAAGTCATTTGCGGGCGGAAACAGGGATGGCTTTAACAATGGATGTGTTCGCACCGAAGCAAAAGACCAATGGCGCTGCAATTTCCATGGTGGTCAGCGGGGCTGGCATTCGTCACGGCAGGGGATATTTGTCCCGGCGATCGAGATTTAACACCCAAAGTGGTTGCGTTGTCTTTGCTGTCGTACGGAAGTCAAGCGCAGTTTACGATTCCGGAGATTTTGGACGATATGCATCGAGCGGTGCGGTTCATTCAGGCAAATGCAGCGGCGTATAAGATTGATCCAAATCGAATCGGTATCACGGGTGGCTCAGCCGGTGGCCATCTGTCATTGATGCAGGCGATGTCCGGCAAAAAGGGTGATTCTGAGGCCAAGGGTCCTATCGATCGACAGTCCAGCCGTGTCCAAGTGGTTGCCTGTTTTTCCCCGCCAACGGACTTTCTCAATTGCGGCAAACCAGGTGAGTACGCCTTGGTCAGCGGCTTTCAAGGAAGGGGCGCCTTGTTTGTAGCTGAGTCGGAATTGGCGGTTTTGTTCGGCCCAGGTAGATTCCAGACTGTTCGTGCCAGCTGACATAAGGCACCAGCAACTCTTCCATGCCTTTCATGTCATTGACGAGTCGTCCGATGAGGTCGTTGGCTTCGGGCTTTGCCAGCGGCGGTGGCAAAGCGTGGCCTCAACTATTCACAAGTCCTCAGATAGTCTCGCAGGTTTTCATGCGCTTCCTCCGCTACATCGCCCTAGGTGATGTAATTCGAGGAGTTTTTGCGCCGGATCGTGCCCCCGATCGTGCTCCTTCAGCAGGATACGGTAGAACTGCTTAAACTGCCGCGAAAAGCGAGTGTCGTCCTCAAAGAATTGTTTCAGAATATAATGATTTCGGCACACACCAAAGTCCGTGTTGTTTGCTCGAATTCCCGCCTTCCATTCTTCCCGGGTGATTTGACCATCCATCTGCCGCTTGGAATCGGACTTCACGTTCAAGTTTATGGGTGAGTTTTCAGGGGAAGTCGGTTTTCCTAATTCGCCAGCCGTTTGCGCCTCCGTTTTTTCCGCTTTTTTCTTCGCCAAGACGAGACTCGTCAGCTGGCCATAGGCCAGAGCGTGCCTCGTGTTTGATCGCCTCTGCTTTCCTCCCCGGCACATCCGGGGTTCAGGAAAAACGTGCTCTGACGCTGAACCCACCACGGTTGCCGGCAATGAACCACATCAGCACGACGATAAAGGCTAGCAAACCGAAGGCAATAACCCAGTATTTCTTCATCATCACGTTTTCTCCCTTTCTTGAAACTGTTTGGCGGTGGATTCCTGACTGTAATCCACCGTCTAGGAAACGTTTTTCTGAAATTGTCCCTCGTGGCGGGTGATTGCTCTAGTGAGGTTTCCTCGCTCGTCCAAGGCCTGCGTCTTCACCACGGGCGCGGCGTGTTTGATGTTCTTGTTCCACCAAATGTCCATTCCGCCACGAATGATCTCACTGCTGATTCTATGGTTGCTTGGGCAGAGTTCCATAGTTGTGTTGTCATCCTCATAGCCTGAAAATGTATGGCGGTAACTGTTAGGGTTTGGCAAGTGAACCACTTGCCTTTTTCCAATGTCCCTTGTGGCCGCCGCCGTTGGCACCGGGAACCCAGACCAATATGTGCAGTTCAAAATACACTTCGGGATTTTATAGGTTAAGGTGTTGGCTATTTTGGTTGTTCATAAGCGTCAGCGGACGAGAACAATCTTCAAGGTCAGGGAAAGACGGACGGGGGTGTTTCCGTTGGTTTAGGATAGGGCCGCCCAAGAGGGTGGCGGAAA
>JAMASS010000047.1 GCA_024761205.1 Limisphaerales bacterium | reverse complement strand
TAGGGTTGGTCGAACTTGATTTCCTTGACAAGGTATTCCTCGTTGACTTTCGCCGTGGTGTACACAGTTTTTGGCCTGGTCGGCCACAGGCCGTGATGCGCAGGCGGAAGAACCATCTCGTGAACGGGAACAGGGAATCGGACGGTCTCAGCAAACCGCCCCATCACGTCGTGAAGGAACACGCTGCGCTGGACAGCCCCTTTCTGCCTTATCCAGATGACCTCGTGATTGTCAGGCAGATCAAACTTAATGCCGTGGATGACTTCCGCACGGGACTGATTGAAGGCGCAGGTGACTCTTCTTTCAAATGGTTCGGTGTCTCCCACGTGGTTGATGATGCCTTTGCCGCCGTATGCCACGGGGGTGTAACTTCCTGTGATGGTGACGATGTAGTCTCCCGGTTCCTGCACCACCTTGGGATGCGCCCGTGGGGATTTGGTGAGGAGGGTGTTAAAGTAGTAGCTCCCCACTGACCAGGATTCATCGACGCTTGTAATGAGCTGGCCCAAGCGGTATTGAGTGTCAGAGCTGTTTCGGCCGGCGACCTCGGCCTGGATGCGGCTGATATCGGACCTCCCGGTGCCATACCATCCCTGAGAGGCATAAACGCTCCAATCGCTCCAATAGTGGTTACCATCCTCATCCTGTAGCTGTTGGCGGTATTGAAGATCATAGGCCCGGACCCAGCCGTTGAGATTCGTCCCTTTCGAATCGATCAGTGAGGAGGCCTTATAGCCCCGCAGGGTTTCATTCTTGATGACTTCATTGTCCCGGGTTTCGTAGTGGTATCCGACGGCGGTGCTATCGTCATACTTCGCGCCCTGGTAGCTGTAAAGAATCTTGGCGTCCCCCCACCAGTGGCTCTCGCCTAGATTGTAGGTGCCGCTGTACCAATAGGGGGCGAGGGCGGTGTTGTCGGCCCAGTCATCGGCGTAGGGGTCGCTTTTCTTTGCCCAGGCATCCTTGATGGACTGCTTGACTTCATCCCAAGTCTCGTTGCCCACCTCGTCCAGGGCCTTGTCCAGCAGCCAGATGGCCGCCTCTTCGAAACCGGTGAAGGGCAGCACGTCGATCAACTTCTTGGGTTTGTCCGCCGTGGCGCCGGGAATCGCCAGCAGGAGGCCGAGACCGATGGCCGAGACCGTCCCGAAGGTTGGAAGGGGCTTGATTGAATTAGAGAGCGTTGGTGCTCCTGAGATGCGCATCCGGTGGACGAGCGCGCCAAGTAAAGAAAGTAGGGTTTCATAAAGGGATGCTCGTTGTACTATCTAAGAGAGAGGATGAGCAAATCTTTCTTTTCAACTTTTGTTGCCGTCGATGGTTCGCTCTTTCTGCGGAGGGGGATGCCTTATTCGGCCACGGATTCGCTGAGGATGCGGGCGTAGATGCGGCGCGCTTGGTCGTAGGCTTCGGCGGCAGCTTCCTTTTCCGCTGCTCGGATGCATAGGCCGGCTCCCGCGCTTTGGGAGCTAATCGTGCCTAACTCAGTAAGCTCATTGATGGCCGGATCAATACGGAAATTTGTCAGGCAGTCATCTTCCGTGCCCTGGTATTCAGAGGTCTCGCTAATCGAATACAGAAACTTTCGATCCGGGCTTGTACAGAGATGTGCACTAATCAATGATCGGCCATGGGCTTTTTCCTGCTTGAGCGCACCCGATGGTAAATTGAGTGATCAAAGCGTGATTTCCTCGGCTCGGCCGTTGGCATGACTCAGACGGGCGGAGTAGGTGCCGAGGAAAAACTTGGTTCGGGCGGATGTGTCGTTCATGGCCTGAGGTGAGGGCATTGTTGAGCATCCCATCAGGCTTGCAAGACAGAGGACGCTCTCGGTGATTACCGGTTATTCTATGCGGTGAGTTTGGGGTGAATCCGGTTTCAGATGCAGGAAGCTATTCGAAATCTTGCTCGAAGCGGTCGCGTTCACGGAGGATGGATTTCACATACCGTTTGGTGGATGGAAAGCCGATTTGGTTAATGAATTGAGTTGAATTGGCGGTGACGGCGCCTTGGCTCCAGGGTTCACCTGACTCTTGCCGGCATTGTAGCTGGCTAGAGCATAGAGGGTGGGATCGTCGCAGGCGGGAAAGGACTCAAGCATTTTGGCCAGGTAAAAGCATCCGGCGAGTGTATTCGTCTCGGGATCGTAGAGGTGTTCGGGTTCGAAGTTGAGGATCTGGGAGGTATTCACCCATTCGCAGGCCGCGGCATCGGTCAGCTGCATCAGTCTGATTTCCCTGGCTTTGCCTGTTGCGAAGGCATTGAACTGGCTCTCCTTCCAGATCACGGCTTTGATGAGTGCTGGTTTAAGCTGATAGGTCTCCGCCGCTTGCAGGATGAGACGGTCGAAGCGGCTGTACGGTTTTTTCCAGCCATTGGCGCAACCACCACCACTCGGCCAAAAGAGAGATCACCAAGAGAAGCCATGCTCACCAGTATTTCACGCACTTCTTTTTTACGGTTTTTGATGGGCGATACTCAATGAGCAAAGTCCGGTAGAGGCCATGCTTTTCATCCTTTTTTCGGGCTGTCTTTTCTAGTTTGCTCTCTTGGAGTGATCGCACGGGTTACGCTGGAACTTGCCGTCGGCAAGGAGTTTGACTATTGGATCCCGGAAAATTTAAGGGATTCGATCATGGTGGGCTCCCGGGTCAAGGTGCCGTTTGGTGCGCGGCGGATGATGGGGGTCGTTACAGATCTCGTCGAGCAGTCGACTTTCAAAAAATTACGCGATGTGCTAGGTGTAGTGGGCCGACAGAGTCTGGTGACGCCCAAGGTCTTGGCGCTGGCTCGATGGATAGCTGAGTACTACTGCTGTCCGGTGGAGACGGCTTTGAAGAGTGTGCTCCCGGATGCGGTTCGCAAGGAAAAGGAGGGTTGGCAGGAGCGCCTGTTCGTCCGTGCGTTGCCGCAGAGCGGTGAGTTGCCCAAGCTATCCAATCGGCAGAAAGAGCTTTGGCGAGTGATTCAGGAAAGGCGGAAGATGCCGCTCCAGGAGTTTGTCAAAACGATGTCGACGACCCCAGAAACGGTGCGACGATTGGAGGATAAAGGATTGGTCGCAATCACTTCTCAGGTCTTGGAGAGGGATCCCTTTGCTAACGAAACCATTCTCCCGACTTGGAAGCTCGAGCTGAATGAGGCTCAGAAAGCGGCTCTGGAACAAATCGTGCATGCTTGCGACTCGCCTTCCGAAAGTAAGCGGACCTTCCTGCTTCACGGGGTCACAGGCAGTGGCAAAACGGAGGTTTACTTGCAGGCTATTGAGCATTGTTTGCTCCAGGGGAAGGGGGCCATTGTTTTGGTCCCGGAGATTTCCCTGACACCTCAGACTGTGGAACGGTTTAAGGCGCGTTTTAGCGAGGGGCCTCTAAGGACACTGGTCGCGGTCCTGCACAGCCACCTTTCCGCCGGGGAGCGGCATGACGAGTGGCACAAGATCCGGCAGGGGCGAGCCCTGATCGTCATCGGCGCGCGGTCGTCGGTGTTCGCTCCTGTTGATCCGTTGGGATTGGTGATTGTCGATGAGGAGCATGAATATTCATATAAGCAGGAGGAAGCGCCCCGTTATCATGCCCGAGATGTCGCGGTGGCGCGTGCGCAACGAGAGGGCGCCGTGGTGGTGTTGGGATCGGCAACGCCTTCCATGGAGAGTTACTACAATGCCGAGCGCGGCAAGTATCAGTTGCTCGAATTGCCCAATCGGGCGGATGCCAAGACGCTGCCGTTGGTTCGGGTCGTGGATATGCGGCAGGAGGCTCGGAAAGAGAAAGGTGTGCCGATCTTTTCGTTGAAGTTGAAGGATGGCATTACGGCGCGGTTGGAGGTCGGGGAGCAAGTGATGCTGTTTTTGAATCGGCGCGGCTACTCGTCCTCCTTGCAGTGTCCCCTCTGTGGCTTTGTCGCCGGGTGTCCTAATTGTAGTATTAACCTGACGTATCACCGGCAAGCTGAGCGGCTTCGCTGCCACGTTTGTGGCCACGCCGAGCAGGTGCCTCGGGTTTGCCCGGAAACGAGTTGTCGGAGTGCGCAGATTCGGTATGCGGGGATTGGAACGGAGCGGGTGGAAGAGTCTTTGGGCAAGTTGTTTCCCAAGGCGCGGGTCCGACGAATGGACTCGGATGCGTTGAAGCGAAAAGAGGATTATCGGCGGATCCTGGGTGAGTTTCGCCTGGGGAAGATTGATATTCTACTAGGCACCCAGATGATCGCGAAGGGTCTGCATTTCCCTAATGTGACCTTGGTGGGCATTATCTATGCGGATCTGAGCCTGCATATTCCCGATTTTCGGGCTGGTGAGCGAACTTTTCAGTTGTTGACACAGGTCGCCGGACGTGCTGGGCGCGGTGATGTTGAGGGCGAAGTGTTTGTTCAATCATTTACACCATTTCATCCAGCGATCCAGTATGCCCGCCGACATGATTACGTGGGGTTTTATGAGCAAGAGATCGAGTTTCGGCGGGAGCTTAGTTATCCACCAGTCAAGCGGCTCTGCATACTAACGCTACGGGGCCGCAATGAAGCGAAGACAAAGATGGCTGCAACGCATCTCCGCAGGGAGATCGAGAATCAGATAAAAGACCTGCGGGAGTTGATAGTGGCTGGACCGGCTCCGGCGACATTACTGCGGGCGGAGACCTTCTTTCGTTACCAAGTCGTGTTACGGACGAACCAAATGGCCGCGCTGGCGCAACGGTTGGGGCAGCTGATACACGAGATTGTTTTGCCGGAGGACGTTCAGCTGCTGGTCAATGTGGACCCGGCGCATCTCTGAGGCTGGGAGCTTTGTAGTGTTGGCCGTCTCAGCCGATTCAGCGAGGCCGCAATCAAGAAGTGGCGGGGGTGGGGAAGACTTCATCAAGCCGTCTCCTCTTTCGCTGAGCTACGGGAGATGGATGGTACAGTCGGGATGCCTTGCCCGAATCCGGAATTCTGTCCCGCGTTGCGAGGGCCGGGGGCTCGTGAGGCGCGGCATGGGGCTCCTCTTGGCTCGATGAATTTGGGGCGCCTGCTCCGGCCGCTTGCCTTCCCCCTGAAGCCGCGCTTGCCAATTCCGAACGTGGCTTCCTCGCCTCCGATCGCCAAGGGCCAATGATGAAAATTAACAGCACTTCCTCGACAACGGCAAGCCCCGGTGCTCCCGCCGGTTCGGCCCTCGCCATCAAGACCCAAACCAGCGGACGGACTCACCCGCCTGCTCGCTGGTTCAGGCTGCGAACACGGTGCCCCAGCCTTCGATGATGCGCCCTTGGACCCTCCCGCCCAAGGAGGTTCACCCGTCCTCCTCGGGCCGAGAAATCCCCGAAGCGAAGGCCCGAAGTGACCGAGGTGAAAACCCGCGCCCCCGTCAGCGCTTCCGCCATCAAAACCGCCACTGCGTCCCGGAATCTCGCTCTGCGGTTGGAACTGGCGCAGTGAAAGGCTCAACACCTCTTGGAAAAATCCCATCGACTAACCGCCACATCAAGGACCAATGACCGCGCAATGTTTCCGGGAACGCGGCTCCACCTCGGCCGCGCCGTCGGCCGCACTCAAGGGTCCAACGAAACTCCCCGGGGCCCTAAAGCCTCTTCCGGCAGTGCCATGAAGCCTCGTTGAAATTGATCGCTCTACAGACCGGCTCAGGGTTTGGCCACTTATAGGTGGAGCAGGTTGAAACCTGATATTGGAATCTTACGGGTGTTGCCAAGGGGTTTGCCCAGCGGCTTGGATGTGGCGCATGAGCTGTCGAACGAGAGTTCGGAATTGGTTGGATTCGGTTGCCGCTAGGTTATTGGTTTCCATGGGATCGCGGCCGAGATGATAAAGTTGGTAGGCTTCAAACGGCGTGTTTTGCACGAGTTTCCACAGGCCTTTGCGAAGGGCGTAGTAATCGCGGCCCTGGTAGCGCATATTCCCTTCTCGGCGAACCCAGATGAGGGTGCGGTCGAGCCCGGTCTGGCTTCTTCCTAAAAACGTTGGGAGAAGAGAAACGCCATCAACCGGTTGTGGAACCGGGACTCCAGAGACTTCGCAAAGGGTGGGATAGAAATCCATGGTCATGCCGAGGGCATCCGACCGGCTCCCGGGCTCGATGACTCCAGGCCAGGAGGCGCAGAAGGGCACACGGATGCCGCCTTCGTACATGTCTTGTTTGCCGCCTCGATTCGCACCGCAGTTACCGCCGACGTTCAATTGTCCGCCATTGTCGCTCGTGAAGATGACGAGGGTTGCCTTCGTTTGATCATTTTTCTGAAGGCTCGCCAAAACATCGCCGATGCCGTGATCCATATGTTCGATGAGAGCCACGAGGCGGGCGCGTTTTTCAGAGATGTTGGGTTCGCGTTGCTTTACTTTCTCCAACCAGTGTGTCGGCGGCTGAATGGGTGTATGGGGGGCGTTGTAGGCCAGGTACAGAAAGAACCGTTTGCCATCTTTTTTTCTGGCGTTCAGGTAGTCGATTGCCCAGCGCGAGAACAGGTCCGTGGCGTGACCCGGCGGGTCGATTTCCTGATCGTTGTGCCGCATGTAATTGTTCCCGTGGCGGCGATGGTGGTAGTAGTCGTCCATCATGTCGCCAAGGAATCCGTGAAAGTGATCGAAGCCGCGTTCGTTTGGGGTGTTTGGTGATTCCAATCCGAGATGCCACTTCCCGACAATCGCGGTGTGGTAGGAGGCGGGCCGAAGGGCTTTGGGGAGGAGCACGGTGTCTGGACTGAGAAAGCCCCAGCTGTCCTTCGGATGAGTGCGAATGACACCGGGAACGCCGACCTTGTCCGGATATTTTCCTGAGAGGAGTGCTGCCCGTGTGGGAGAGCAGACCGGACAGTTCGCGTAAAAGTGGTCGAATCGCATGCCGGATTCGATTAAGTGATCGATGTGCGGTGTTTTCAGGTCCGTCGCTCCGTAAGCGGACAGGTCGCCATAGCCCAGGTCGTCGACGAGAATGACGAGAATATTGGGAGGGTTTGAAGGTTGGGCGGCGGCTTGGCTTTGAGTGGCGGCTCCGCAGCTTATCAGTCCGAGCGCGATGACGAGAGTTAAGCGTTGGCACATGTTTAAGGAAAAGGGCTTAGTTTATTGGATTTTCATACCAAATCACTCCAAGATTATCAACTTCTTCGCAGGTTATGACATCGAGGTCGCCGTCGTCATCAAGGTCTACGGTTTCGATACGGTCGAACTTGACGCCTTTGGAGCCGGAGATATCGGAGATTTGCGTAATGGTTGGCTTTCTAAGTTTGCCCAATGGAAACCAAAAGACGCCTGTTCGTCCGTTCTTGGCCTGCTCGTTTGTGGCGACTAAGTCAGGCTGGCCGTTGTTGTCGATATCCGCAAAACGAACTGCTTTTGCAGTGCCGATGCGGGCGTCCACAACAGATTTTCTGGCTTGCCAAGACAAGGGGGTAGATTGCGTTGCCTTGAAGTGAAAGATCTGATTCGGCTTGGCGTAGGCGGCAACTTCGAGCGCCTTGGTTTTGGGATCGCATCGAACATCAAGGAACATGACTTCCTCCCCGGCGCGGCTCCGATCCGATGTTCTCGCCAATTGTCTCTCTGGGATGGAGAGCCGTTACCGGGATTCTCTAACCAGAGCACACCTCTTCGGGCCGTTTCGGTCTGAAGCTAGGACATCGAGATCACCGTCGAGATCCATATCGAACGGCCGCAGGGACATGATCCAGCCTGCGTCGTAGAGACGACGGCTCCTCCAGTGCTGAAGTTTTCGGGGATTTTCGGTGGTGCTGAGTAAGCTGATGCTGCCGTTGGGGTTTTTGGAGCCGGCAATGAAGTAGGCCTCGCGGGTTTGTGCATTGGGGAGTTGAATGACAAACATCCACGGTTCTTTCCCTGTGGTGATGGGGAGCGATTGGGTTTCCCAGTGAGATGGGTGCAAGTAATCGGAAGTCTTCGGGGGCGCCCAATGGACGAAGATCGTCCGGGTTTTGCCTTCGCAGCTGCTGATGACATCCCAATTGCCGTCTCGGTCGATATCCGTGAGTATGGCATCTTCGGGTGAATGGACCTGACCTACGGTTACCTTGGGCCAAGGTCGGTGAACCTTTTTGTGTCCGGGATGAAGGTAAACTCGAACTTGACTCCCTTCTTCCCAACCGGTGGTGATATCCAGCAGGCCGTCACCATTAACGTCCGCTAGCTTCACGCCATCGGCGCCTCGGGAACTCGAGTCGATGGTATGGCGTTGCCAGGCCGCCTCGAGGGTTCCGGCAGCCTGGGAGCTGAACCATATCATGGTTAGCCAGCAGCTGCAGGTGGCTCGCCAGCGAATTCCTTGGCCAGAGGGACAGTTTGCCTTTGGAGCGGCAAATCTCGACTGCCAGGGGCTATGGTTCATGGGAGAAGATCGGTTTCCTTTTAGCATTGTGTGAAATCGTTAGCCAGCCGAATTATTTCGACATGAAGCTTGAGGGTAAAGTGGCTATTGTTACAGGATCGAGTCGCGGTGTGGGGAAGGAAACGGCATCGGGTATCGCACGGGGCGGGAGCGCCGTCGTGGTCAATTACCGCCAATCCGCCGCCGAGGCCGCGACCGTTGTACACGAGATTGAGCAGCTGGGAGCGAGAGTTCTTTGCGTCCAGGCTGATGTTTCGCAGGAAGCTGACTGTTTGCGTTTGGTGAGCGAGACGGTTGCCGCTTTTGGCGGTGTGGATATTCTGGTTAACAACGCGGCGACTACCAATTTCCTCCCATTTGCTGATCTGGACAAGCTGACGGATGATCATTGGGATCGCATCTTCCAGACGAATGTCAAAGGTGCGTTTTATTGCATTCGCGCCGCCAAGCCCCACCTCGAGCGATCTTCTGAGGGTGGCGAGATTGTCAATGTTAGCAGTGTGGCCGGACTGATTGGGAACGGAAGCTCAATGGCCTACTGTGCTTCCAAGGCGGCTTTGATCAGTCTAACGGTTTCGTGTGCTCGTGCCCTTGCGCCAAATATTCGGGTGAATTCGGTGGCGCCAGGGTTCATTGCGGATCACTGGACGCAAGCTGGCTTGGGCGACAGCTATGAACAAGCCAAGCAGGGGCATGAGCAGCGAGCGGTTCTTGGGAAAGTGTGCGGCCCTGCGGATGTGGCGGCAGCCATTCTGGGATTGATCCAAGGAACGGATCTTGTGACCGGGCAAACGATTGTCTGCGATGGCGGGATGATGATCGGGCCGAGATAAGAAAAGACCGGAGAGACCTCAGGGTATCTCTCCGGTTTCAAAGCGATCTAGGGGCTAAAGATCGGCGTAGCGAGCGCTGAGCATCGCTGAGAACTTTGCGACCTTCATCCGCCGGCGTTTCTTGTCACTCGGCTTCTCGAAGTAGCGGTGGTTCCGCACTTGCTTGAGCGTTCCTTCGCGGTCAATTCTCTTTTTCAGGCGTCGGAGCGCCTTTTCCACGGGTTCCCCTTTTTTAAGACGAATCTCTGTCAATTTTTCTCACATCCTCTCTTCACTAGGTGGAGATTGGTCCTCTAAAAGGACCGCTCTTTCCATTTGGGTGGGGGAGAGTAGTGTGAAGTTATGGAGCTGTCAACCAGACTTCTCGGGGGAGGGGGGCGGCTGCTCCACCCGACAGGCAGTTTTCACTCCATTTTGATGGGATTTGTCGCAAGTTATTTAGTATGAATTAATTGTAGGTATTCTCTCTTTGGATAGTTGTTTTGTATTCGCCCATGTTTTTGGCTGGCCTTTGAGGGGGGAGGCTGGTCTTAGCCTTCACTTGCTCTTGGCTGAGGTGAAGGGCACAATTCCGGTGATGCGGGAATCGTTGCGGTCATGGATCGAATCAATTGAAACTCTGGTTCTAGAGGTCATTGAGGAGCACCGAAAGAGCAATCGAGCGGCGTTTGTCAGGCTGGGTTTGTTTGGGTTGTCTCAGGTTTTCAAATCGGCGGTTAAGGTCCGACGCTTTCTTTACAACGTGCGCATCCTGCGAGATTTCACATTAGGGGTTCAGGTCATCGCTATTGGCAATTTGACGGTTGGCGGTACGGGAAAGACTCCAGTTGTCGAGAAATTTGCCCGGGAGCTACAGGATGCTGGTCGACGGGTCGCGATTTTGTCGCGCGGTTATCGTTCCAAACCGGCCCCGTTCCATCGGCGGTTGGTAGACCGACTGTTGCTGCGCAATGAGACCACACCACCGCGGGTCGTCTCGGATGGAAATTCACTGCTCCTCGACTCCGAAATGGCGGGCGATGAGCCCTATATGTTGGCGTCGAACTTAAAAGATGTGGTCGTGCTCGTCGACAAGGACCGAGTCAAGAGCGGACGTTTTGCCATTCAGCGGTTTGGTTGCGATACGTTGCTGCTGGATGATGGTTTTCAATATTGGAAATTGCGGGGGCGCCGACATGATGTGGTGTTGATTGATTACCAAAAACCTTTTGGGAACGGTTGTCTCTTGCCGCGCGGGATTCTGCGCGAACCGCCATCGCACCTCAACCGAGCTGGCACGATTTTCATCACCAAGAGTAACGGCGATACATCTGAACTTCGCGAATGTATCACCAAGTACAATCCTGAGGCCAGCATTATTGAATGTGTGCATCATCCCCTTTATTTTGAGGATGTGTTCACAGGAAAACGGCTGAAACTGGACGAGGTCAAAGGCCTTAAGGTGGCAACGGTGAGTGGGATCGCTCAACCCGAGAGTTTTGAGCAGAGCTTGATCGAATTGGGAAACCAGCTGGTCTACCAACGCCGATTTGCCGATCATCATCGCTATACCCAGCAGGAGGTTCTGGATGTGATCAATCGCAGTGTCAAAAGAGGCGCGGAGATGATCATTACCACGCAGAAGGATGCCGTGCGTTTTCCCAAGTTGGATCGTCGAGACCTCCTCTTTTATTTCATGCGGGTTGAGATCAAGATTATGAAAGGGGCGAAGGATTTCCATGATTGTGTCGGCAAGATCTGTTTTCGCTAGGGTGATCGAATCCGTTGTCTACTGGATCTTGCGGTTTTTGGTTGGGCTGTTGCAAAGCCTGTCCTTAAGAGATGTTGCTCGGGTGGGGCGTTTGTTTGGCGGGCTGGCGTATTGGGTTGACGGACGGCATCGGGGGCGAGCGATTGCGAATCTCAGCCATGTCTACGGCGACGAGTGGGGCCGCAAAAAGATCATTGCCCTCGCCAAGGAGAATTCCCGGCGCCTTGGTGAGAGCTACTGTTGTGCGATCAAGGTGGCGAGCATGAGTCACGAACAGTTGAAGCCGCATGTTGAATTGAAGGGTGTCGAGCGATTTCAGGAGATCATTGAAGGAGGCGCTGTGAAGAATCATGTGGTTGCGATTGGGCATTTTGGAAATTTTGAATTGTATGCCCGCATGGGACAGTTCATCGGTTTCTCCCAGTTGGCGACGACCTATCGTGCGCTGAAGAATTCCGCGGCAAATCGGGTCATGGGCGAGCTTCGCCAATGTTCGGGAACTCGTTACTTCGAGCGGCGCTTTGAGGTTGGTGCATTGAAGGAGGCGTTGCGGCGAGGGGGCATGGTTTTGGGATTGTTGTCGGATCACCATGCCGGCGGCGGCGGGGTTGTCACGGAATTCTTAGGGCGGCCTTGTTCGTCAACTGCGGCGCCCGCTGTCTTGGCGTTGCGATACCAAGCGGATTTGAGAACGGCAATTTGCTATCGAACCGATTTAGGGCAGTGGGCGGTCGAGATCGGCGAGGCGATTCCGCTGCGCCAAGCAGGGGAGGTGAGGTCGGTGGATGATATTATCCAGGATGTGCAGCATGCAATGACTGATGCGGTCCGCAGGGATCCGGCAAATTGGTTTTGGGTGCATAATCGGTGGCGGACCAGCGGGCGCGGGTTTCAGCAGTGGCGAACGCAGGTTGAGAAAGGCCGAGTGAGTGCGACGGAGTCGAACCAAAAATCTGTTGTGGAGTAGATTTCCGTTAGATGGGAGATGAATGAGATCGGAGTGGAGTCCTCGTCTGTCAATGCGCTAGGCAAAATGGGAAAAGCGGTGAATGATCACCGCACTCCAAAACCTGGCGGCATTTCGTTATTTTCATGGGGCGCGGAAGCGTCTGAAGTGCGGCGATTCTTCGCCGATTTGGGTTGGCGGTGTGCAGTTTGCGATGCCTGCTCGACCGCTTAGTTACGCCCGCCGCATCGACGACTGATGAAGATTTCCCTACAGGAAGTCTCGTTCGGCTACACCGCCGATCACTGTCTCTTTATGATTCCAAGTCTGGAGGTTGAAGCGGGTTCGGCGGTTGGGGTCATCGGTCCCAGCGGTGCCGGAAAGACGTCCTTGTTGAATCTGTTGGCAGGCATCCTGGCACCTTCAAGCGGCCGTGTCGTTCTTGGCGAGACTGTGATTCATGCTCTAAGTGACTCGGAGCGCCGATCATTTCGCAACGCGCGAATCGGCATGGTCTTCCAGGATTTTCGACTTTTGGACTACTTGTCTGTTCAAGATAACATGCTGTTGCCATTCTTAATCGGGGATGGGCGCACGGTCACACCGGCGACGCAGCAGCGAATGAAGGACTTGATGACCGAGCTTGAGCTGACCTCGCGAATTAAAGCTCTTCCCGGGCAACTCTCTCAGGGTGAGCGTCAACGGGTGGCGATCGGTCGAGCATTGCTCTCGTCCCCTCGTTTGATCTTGGCGGATGAACCTACGGGGAATCTGGATGCGAGAAACAAGGGGAGGATCAAAGAGCTGTTGTTGCGATGTTGCCGAGGCGAGGCTGTTACTTTGGTGATGGTGACTCATGATGGGGGGCTGCTGGAGGGATTTGATCGGGTCATTGATTTCGCATCGTTGCAAGGGAGGCCGGCACTGCAATGAAGGGCATCCTTTGTTTGGCTTGGCGATACGTGTGGTTCCACCGATGGCAGACTGCGATCCTTTGGATTTGCCTGACTTTGACCTTCTTTCTCCCGGTGGCAATTCACTTCCTGCTGGGGAATTTTCAGCGGACCCTTTGGGCACGGAGTGAGGCGACGCCGATGGTTATGGGGGCGAAGGGGAGTCGATTTGATTTGGTGTTCCATGCCCTCTACTTCGGGGGACGGACGCCCGAGATGATCTCGGTAGCGGAAGCTGATGCCGTGCGAGAGACGGGCTTCGCCCAAGTGGTTCCGTTGTATGTCAATTTTCGAGCGCGCGGCTATCCGATTGTCGGGACGTCGCTGGAGTATTTTGAAATTCGCGGTCTGAGGATGGCTGCTGGTCGCTTATTGTTCCGATTGGGCGAGTGCGTGGTCGGCGCTTCGGTGGCTGAAGCTCTGGAACTAGAAGTAGGCGATTCGCTGATGTCTGATCCGGAGAATGTCTTTAATATAGCTGGTGGGTACCCGCTGAAAATGCGGGTCGTTGGTGTCCTTTCGAGATTGGATTCCGCTGATGATGAGGCGGTGTTTGTCGACATCAAGACTGCCTGGATCATTGCCGGTATTGGCCATGGACATATGGATTTGGAAGCGGCGGCGGATGACTCGGTGGTGCTGCGTCGTAGTGACAGCAATATTGTCGCGAATGCGGCGTTGGTGCAGTACATGGAAATCACTGATCAAAACATAGATTCCTTCCATTTTCATGCCGCGTCCGGGGAGCGACCGCTATCGGGGTTGTTGGTCTTTCCTCGCGATGTTAAGTCGGGAACTCTGTTGCGGGGCCGCTACAACACGCGTGAAAGTCGGCTGCAGGTTCTGCGACCGCGTGAAGTCGTTTCTGAGATGATGCGTACGGTGATGAAGGCACGGCGGTTTTTGGATCTCAATTCTTTCTTGGTCACTGTCATTGCGGGCTTGTTTTTGGTCTTGGTAACATTGCTTTCGTTGCGGCTGCGGGAAAAGGAGATGGAGACGCTTTTTTTGCTGGGCTGCCGCCGAGGAACTGTTTTGGGATTGGTGGCGACCGAATTTGGTTTGGTATTTTTGGCGAGTGGGTTGAGCACGGTTGTGTTAACTCTCATGGCCTACTCCAGTTTTGAACTGTGGTTGAACCGAATGTTGGGATAGAGTGGTACATTGAAAGACTTCCCAAATGGGGCGAGACTCCGGTGAGCCGAGCGTTCGCCCACCTGAGATCACTCCGGGCTCGTCGGAGTCTCGCCCCACCAAATCGCGGAGAAGCATCGGATTGAGAGAGCGTATGGAAGGGATGCTGAGGATTATCACAGGCTGGGCGATTGCAGTCATTATGGCGATTGGCGCCGCAGGATGTTCGCCTCAGGGGCAGGCGCCGACCGAGCGCAGTGAGGCGCCGAGGAAAGGAACCGAAGGGCCACCGATAATCTACGTCGTCAACTATCCTCTTTGGTATTTGACCAGCCGAATTGTCGGGGAACACGCCAAAGTAGTGTTGCCGCCTGAGAGCGGCAGTGATCCGGCTTTTTGGCGGCCTACGGAGACCCATGTTCAAGCCTATCAGAACGCCGATCTCATCTTGTTGTGGGGTGCGGACTACGCCAAGTGGGTTCAAAATGTGACCCTGCCTTACAGTCGTGTGATTGATACGGGTAAGCCAATTCGCGATCGTTATATCTTCGAACAAGAGATGGTGACGCACAGTCACGGTGATTCCGGAGAGCACTCGCATGGAGCAGTTGTCTTCACCTCTTGGCTGGATTTTGAACTCCTATTGCAGCAGGCTCGTGAGATTGCGGATCGACTGATGGAACGGTATCCGCAGCATGCGAGGCCGTATGGAGAAAATTTTCGTGGGTTAGAGGCGGATCTTCTCGCAATCGATCAGCAGTTTAACGACGCCATCCCGGAGTCGCTCAAGGAACCAGTTTTCGCCTCACATCCGGTGTATCAATATTTGGCCCGGCGTTACGGACTCAAGCTCACGAATTTTCACTGGGAACCGGGTGAGGCTGTTGAGGAGTCTGAGTGGGCAAAGTTTGATGAGCTAATGGAAGAGCAACCTGCTCGTTGGATGCTTTGGGAAGGGTCGCCTGAGGCGTCGGTGGCTTCGCGATTGCGTGAGGCAGGAGTGACGCCCATTGTGATTCTGACAGTAGGAGGGATTCCGGAGTCCGGCGACTTCTTGACCATTATGCAGGAGAATGCCGCCCGCCTGCGCACGGCCTTTCACCAGTAAAGCTAGAAGTGTGGTTTGATGGCGGCCGGGCAGATTTAAAGAAAAGAATACTCACGGCCTTAGCAGGGGGATTGATAAGGGACGCAGCGTTGAGGCGAATTATCCGCCGATGGCGATCCAAAGTGGCTAAGTATCGCCGTGCTCTAAAATCTGGTGGCATTCCTTAAGGCGATCACTAACCCGGATTTCTCGCCAATAAAGGTTGTCCAATGGTAGGGAGGTTGAGGAAGCATGGGGCCACCCCACCTCCTCCTCCGCTGTGCCTCCCGCCGGCAATCTGCCGCTGGTTTTGCGGTCAACTGTGCCGGATTAGCTAGCTGCGCTGGCGGCCCAGGGCGTTTTCTCTTGGTTCGGCCGATCCCGCAATCCACCGCCACCGCGAACGCACCCCACCTCTGACCCCGGCGTGGCCCTGGGGGCTTTGATCTCGCGGCTAAGGGATGATGAGCCTTGTGTCTCCAGCGGGCTAGCAGCGGCTCAAGCCGCCTGCTGCCGCCCCATCCTCGAGAAGTCCGCAAAATCTCGGATGCCTCATGGCGGCCATTTCTATTGGCGAGAACTCCGGATTAGCGCGATAGCGTCGTGGAGCGCGGTGATGCTTCCCCCTTTCCCCTGATATAATTGAGGCAATGCTACCCTTTGTAGAGGGCGTGTGTGGTTTTGCTCCACAACTCGCCTTTGAGATACGTCGGGAATGCGGCGAGGCGTGAATGCCACTTGATCTCAGAGTTTGACGAATCGAACGAAGAGGGAAGAGGGCGCGGATGCCAGTCTCGTACTGTAAGTGAGACGGCCATCGACATTGGTTCGAAACACTGCTGTAGGCGCTCAGTGGTTTAGATTTGTTGACGTTTCGATGCGTAGGCTGTGTTTGGCAACCCTTGAAGGTTGACCACGAATCGGTCTTCGATGAGTTTTGTGGTGAGACGCAGGGGAGGGCTTGCTTCAACAATCTCCATTGTCAAGGATCGGGTGGCGACTGTTGAATCCGAATTGGTGAGATTCTTAAAGTCAATCCTCGCTTCGTAGCGACCCGGCGGCGGTGCTTGAATACCTGCTGTCGTTTGAAGCTGAGACACTGATGTTTGACCGGGAGGGTGCTGCCGGTAGGAGGGGAAACGTCGAGCCAATCCTGATCCACGGTGATCTGCCATCCGTCTGGCTGGGTGCCGGTGTTGGCGGCTTGAAAACGGTGGATCACGGTGCCCGGCTCGGTTGTGGCGTCGATTTTTGCTATGAGATGGTCATCAGGGTCAGGACCAGTAAAGAATCCTCTCGGTCAACAACCACTCGAGAAGTATGACGAATCCTTCGGAGTTCGGGAACGTTGGTAGCGAGTTCGACGATGCTTTTGTGGACGCCAACTGGAAGACTGTTGGCAGCGGGATTCAGGCGAAAGGAAAAGGATTCGTTATCGCCCGCTGTCAGCAGGCCCGACGATAGTGCGGTGTCGAGCCAAAACGCCTTTTGTTTGACTGTCTATTCGAGGAGTCGATCCCTCATTGCTCACTGTGTAGATTCGGTTGAGTGGGTTGAAGGGTCGCCCTGTGGTCCCTTGGCGAGGAGGCTGGCATCCGGTGCGGTGCCCATTGGGCGTAGTCTCCATTGACGATTAGATGAATGTGGCGAGTGATGCTGCCTGTGCCAAAAGTGAGGTTGTTGAAGCGAATCGTTCCGAAGTAGCTGCCAGGCGCGAAATTTGAGGCTATGGGGTCGATCTTCGCCACCACAGTCTCGGCTTTTCCTGCCTCAAAACGCCCTGCGTTTTTGAGAGAACAAGCCCAGTCTTGATCTGGCACTGCTTGCCACCCGAGAAGACCGATCCCGGTGTTTAAGATTTGAAATTTAGAGACGCTTGAGTGCGGTGCTCCCGTCGGGACCGCAAATCGCTTGGAGGTCCCTTTCCGGACCGATGGCATGCCGCTGCTGGAAAGTGGTATGAAGGCAAGGGCCTGTTCGTCCTTTAGGAGTGGGTTCCTGTTGACGAGGGGAGGGGAGGAATCCTGCCCGTGGTTTTCCAATCCAATCGTAACGGATTGTCTCTCCGGCGATGTTGCTGTTCGGTTGAATGTTTCGAGTTTGTCCGTCGTCAAAGTCTCAGAACCAATCGGCGATGTCCCCGAGCGATTGATCCGTGAAGGTAACTTGGAGCGGGGGGCGACAGCGTGGGTCGAGGCGGTGAATCCGGCAATCAAATCCGCTCCCAAGGCGAGGGAAAGATTGAGGCGGCCTTTTGAGAAGCACCGGCGCCGGAGACTGGGGAGCGGATCGATGGTCGCCAAAATGCGGGTGACAATCTCAAGCGCCGGCGCCTTGGGAAAATGGGCGCAACGGCGCCCGATGCGAGTGGTGTCGACATCGAGGTGCCACGGTTAACGTTGTAGGAATGGTCGCCATTCGCCTCAGTGGAGAGGATGGCACCCGCCGGGGCGGTAAGGTCGACTGACGCCGCACCGTGGTTCGAATAGCTAGCTAGGGTGTCATGATTCGTGGCGGTGGTAAGGGAGAGGATGTGCCCAAAGTTGGCGAATGCAATGGGATCGAATCGTTTTATTGCGTCGTTTGTTGCCGGTGGCGGCCACGACGACGGTATTGGCTTAACGGGTGATTGATGGCGCTGCTCAGGGCTCCCGAGAGCGCCTTGTTTCCCCAACTGGTGTTGATGGTGTGTGATTCCTTTTGGAGGGCATAGTTGATACATTCGATGGCAGCGGATGTGGTGCCTTTGCCGAATCGATTCAATTAAATCACAGAGGCATGATCTGCACCTCCCAAGAGGCACTCGTGACGCCAAGACCATTGTGACCGACGGCATCTAAGATGCCGGCAACGTGTGTGCCGTGATCGACGTCGTCCAGCGGGTCACTGTCATCGATAATGGCATTGATCTCATCGATATATCCGTTTTGATCGTCATCGATGCTATTGCCGGGGATTTCGTTCGGATTCCATCATGTGTTTGAGGCGAGTTCTTCGTGGGTGTAACGAGCACTGGTATCGACGGCTGCGACAATAACATCCTTCGCCCGATTACGAATTGACCAGGACTCGGTGGCGTCGATATCGGCGTCCGGGATGCTGCCTCGTCGCTCTGTGTTTTCCAAAGCCCAGTGATTGTCTTATCGAGATTCAGGCCCCTTGGGAAGGGCTGCCGTGTAGATGAGATAGTCGGGTTCGACGAAGTCGAAGATATCGGATACTTCGATTTCTTTGATGGCAGACTGAAGAGGAATGTCTGGACTGATTTGCCATAGTTGCAAGTCGTCGAGTGACGGATAGTGTTTGAGGAGTCTTGCATTAGTGCGCTCTCTAAGTTGTCGGACATTTTCAGGGAGGACTTCTGGAAGTGGGCGAACGAATAGGCGGTCTGGTAGGTGAGGCTGTAATTTTGGTGGGAGTTTTTGATCGAGGCTAGCGGCGATTCTCGGCGGCGAAACTATGAATGGGGCCGAGATAAGCAGGAGGGAAACGATGTTTGTGGCTGGTTGTCGCCAGGGGGATTGAAGGCTAGTCTGTCGCTTCCGAAAACTCCACATAAATCCTTGGCAGCGGGCTAATGCGTCCTGATTGTATCTGCTGCCAATGATTTCGATATGCGGGCTGCTCAGTCGCCAGGAAAAGGGGGTGGTAGATCGAGTCGGTTTGGAAGCCATCCACACCTTCCTGTTGAAGTCGCGTGATTTTGCGCTCTGCTAGAGTCAGGTGGTTTTCTTTGGTGTGCCAATGTGTTGATAGGGGGAAGGTCAGAGGGCCAGCTGTCTTAGTCGAGCGATGTCATCTAAGGTGAGTTGTTGGGGGAGGCCGAACCAGAATTGATGATTGAGACCGAAGACTCGCCCTGACGAAGCTGATTGAGATCAGCGTTTGTCAGCGTGAAGCGGATGTTGAGGAGGTGTTTTCGGGTGTGAGATTGCCTAGTCAAGATGGCTTCGCAGAGTTGGATATTCATGATGGCTATCGGCGAAGGTGGGGAAGGAGACGGCATGGTGAAGTTGCCGGCTGCAAGATAGTCGTAGAAGGATCGGAAGCACATTTTTTGAACGAATCCGGCTAGCCTTTGCCATGCCCCCCGGATAATCAATGGGGCGAGTCGTTTCGGAGACAAGGCTGGGATTTTTCATGGGGACTTGGTTGGACTCGGATCAACTGCCAAGGTGGAGGTGATTGGGGTGTTCGCTGCTCCAGGCGATGGGTTGCTTGGCGCGACGCTCTCAAAACGCAGGAGAATGTTCGCTAGGTCCTCGGTCTCGACCGGGATCGATTCCACGGCCTCAACCTGCGATATTTTGCCGGAAAAGGTCGCGACTTCGCCCTTCGGGCGTTGGCGTTGAGAGTGAACCGTGTGGAGGTTGACGAACGCTTGAGCGACTTTGAGTCGGGTGATCGTTTGGGCTAAATCCAACCAATGGGTGCCAATGTCGGTCATCGCTCGAAGCGGCCCTTTTTTTGAGACCAGAGCTCGTCAGTTGTAGTCAGCTCAATGGAGCAACCATAAACTCCCGGTGATAAAATAAACGGCGCCGATGGCGCCATTTTTCACGAGGTCTTTCGTTTTTGAGCACAGGGGATAAAGTCGAATATTATAGTTCACTCCAGGATCCATTTCGGAGTGTGGCCAGCGTAGCGTGGGCTTCGGCGGTTACGCATAGAGTGTTCATGAGGCGGAGATTCTCCTCCGACGTTAGAGCATCTGCCCGGATAAATTTCGGAAACTTATCCGGGCAGATGCTTTAGTGCCGATGAACTCAACGAGACGCTGGACGCACCCATTTGTAGTTCTTGCCTCTTTATGATGGTCGGAGCGCCGTTGATGGCTCCCTTTAGTATTTTCTCCGTTTGAGGTCTCTTAATGTGATCGGTGTGATAGGCTACGGAAACATCTCGGAATCGCTCAGAGTTGGCGAGGACTGCCAGATAGGTCAATAGCGTGCCATACCGAGAATGGCGGCGGGACTATCGGCGTTGACGTTGAGGACGGCGAATCGTCGTTCGGTGGCGGTTTCGAAGAGGGTTTGGGTCTGGGTTGTTGGGTGAGGAGCACTGGTTAAGGCTTAATGGGGGTCGTTGGGGGGCAGACTTTTAGGGCTTCGCCGGATTTCATGAGAGGGAAGATGTTTAGTGGAAGTGATTGGGGTTGAAGACGGTTGTTGGGGCGGATTTTGGGAGTCCCCTGAAGAACTCGACTTGGTCCCCCTTGCCGCAATTTCTCAGCCGTCAGTCAGTTCGAGCATGGTATCGATGTGGGAGACTGATGGGGCAACCTTAGTGGTGCTATCGATATCGAAACGCTTGGCTATTTCGAGCCGCTTCTGTAGGGAGGGCGAGGCTCCACACTTTCTGAGCGCCCTACAGGCGGGAAACGGCGGCGTGCATCACACCGATGAGGCTGACGGCGATGGTGTCGTTGAGTCCGATTTATAGTCGGTCGTGGGTGTTGATAACGCAACTCAGTGGTTCGGCCGGTCTTTATGCGGGCGGAGGGGTTTTCGTTTTCTACTTTGAACAAGTGTCCGGCCCGAACGCCTTGGGCGGGCATTTTCATGAAGAGGGCGAAGGCTCATCGTAATGATAGAGCATGGTTATCCTGTCCTGCAAAGATTGGTGTGTCCTGCTTTGCAGTAGCGACAGTTGCCACAAGGAAAAACGATATACATGACGAGGTGATCACCTATCTGAACTCCGTTATTCGATGTGGCTCGGTTCTCGACGACCCAAGCGCAGAACTCGTGACCAAGTACTTTTGGGGAAGCAATTTTTTCGCCGTAGCGCCAGGCCTGAGGTCGGTGCCGCAAACGCAGCAGGAATCGATTTCGAGCAGTACCTCGCCGGTGTCCAGGGTAAGGTCCGACCATCCCAACATCAAACCGGGGGACCTTTGCGTGGCTCATCTGAATGGGTTGGTCGTGAACGGTGAACCTGCTGACGTTCTTTGCATCGTCAAATGTGAAAACACGGCGCCGTTCCTGCAAATTTTGATGGCGGACGGCGCCCTCTGTTTGCGAACGCATCACGGTATTTATTACTTGGTCGGGACGGAGGAGTTTGAGCGGTCGAGATTTGAGCGCGAGGCCTTATGAGCGCCCGCTGTGATCGAGCAGTTTCAGCAATTCAAGAATGGCTATGAGGAGGGCCAGGGATCCGATTGGAAGAATGGTTCACTGTCTCCAAAGACATTGCAGCCCGGGCCAAGAAAAAACTTAAAGGCACGCTGAAGCTCGATACCGGCGCGGAGATTCGTTTCAACTCCCCATTCCTCGACGAGGCGGAGTCATTGTTCGAGCGGGATTTGATAAGGCGAGGAGGGGATACGTTACGTGAAAATCATGTTAACGAAGAGTGCTGAAGAGGCTAGGTGGGCCGAGATTTAGCCAAGAGCCGGTCTTGGCTAAATCGTAAAGTGTGGTGGGATCACGGGGCACAGATAACTGAGAGCACGAGGTAAGGTGATTCCATCCTCCGTGGCGTCAGCGGAGGAGGATAGAGACACTCGCTCCATCTGTGATCCCTTTGCCGGGGGCTGGATTCACAGTGTGCGGCTTTTCCTGGCGGCGGGTGAGCCACGATAATCTTAGTATAATAGATTACCATAAGAGACACGACGATGCCTTGGGTGATATTTCGGCCTGAGATCAAAGTTTGTGACGGTGACTTGATCAGCAGGCAGCTCTTCGAAAACAAGTTTGTCAAGGCGGTCTATGATACCTGTATTGAGTCGGGAAGGACTATAATAGAGATGGGCTACAAGGGCTCGAAAAGACTCTTTGCGCGCGACAAGTTTGGAGACTGAAAATTTTGTGACAAGGAGATGTCTGCTGAAGCGTCAGAGACAATAAAGGTCTGCTCAAACTGACGGCGATGGCTGATGCCGAGAAGACGAATTACAAAGAGGTCATTCTGCCGAAAGACCAAAGCATCTTGGCCTGCATCTAGATTGCGACTTACTTGCATCAAATTCCCACTGCGGTAGATATGATCAATGACGCCCATGACAACGGATATGAGACGATCTGCAACATCATGGCCATCTCGCCCGTGAGCGACTCTGAAATTGATCAGACTTGTGACCACACTGATGGAGACGCTGGTGGATGCGGTTCGTCATCGTCGACAGCCATGGGACGCTTTACTACGAGCAAATTCGCCATTTAGTCACCAAGGGTCTTGAGCATGACAAATCGGCAGGAAAGGAAGTCGGGATTCACACCCATAATAATCAACATCTCTCTTTTGCCAATGCGATTGAAGGATCATTCAAGGAGTCAACCGGATCGATGGCACGATGAATGGATTAGGATGACTTTTTGTCGGACTCGTATCCCGATGCCTATGACCGGGTTGTCGATCGGTTGTTGGCCATGCCCCGTTCCGGAGAGCGATGGGAGCGGCATGGGTTGGATGTGGTCCACTATGCGGATACTGACGGCTTCGCGATTGATGGCGAATGGTATACGCTCTGGCGTTATCTCGACTATGTGATTCGCACGTTGAATTAGAGACAACCATTCGATCAATTCACTTGCGAGCAACTGGCCGGTGATGAGATCGGTCTCGGTTCAGAGGGCATGGTCTCGACTGGCTTCTATCGGCTGGGACCATCATGGGAAACGGACAACATGATCGCTGAGAATCGGTGTCAGGAGTTATCTCAATGAAGTCACGAGTACGATTGGAACGGCATTTTTAAGGCTGACTGTCGGATGTACCCGTTGGCACGGTCACAAGTATGGCCCGATCCCAACTCGTGATTTCTATCGAATGCAAGCCTTCGTGGCACCGGTTAATAAGCGTTCGACCAAAGCCTCGCCACTTTCCGCGAGTGAAACCATCGGCGCTCTGTTAAATGACAGGGTAAAGAGGGCGATGCGGAACGGGCAGCGAAGTCGAAGTAGGCGGCATTGGAAGCCCATCGTGCGAGGCTCCGGGAACGATGCACGATACGGGCCAACCAGCCCTTGGCCGAAGTCACGACAAGGATGTTGATGCGGCGCTGAAACCAGGAGCAACTATTTGAGAAATCCGATGAGGAATGGTTGCAAGCGCTCAAAGAAGCGGTTTCGAATTTCAAATAACCCGAGCGATACGCTCCGGTTGCCGTCCCGATTGCTAATCCTGGTGAAGAGGACAAGCTTCCGGTGACCCAAATTCTCAAAAGCGGCGATGTGGCAAGTCCCGGAGCGAAGCTACTGCCCGGAGGTCCTTTCGGCGGTATATCCTTGAGCTGGGATTGTTATCAGGCGCTTGGCACTACTTCTCGAGTGGCGTCGAGGAACGACGGGCACCGCTGAAAAATTGGATTGCTGCTGCCTGTAATCCTTTGACGGCCAGGGTGTTGGCCAATCGTCTTTAGCACTACCCTTTTGGTGTCGGTTTGGTGGCGACACCAAATGATTCCGGAGTTGAATGGTGATCATCCGTCCCGTCCGGCATTGCTCGATTACCTGGTTTCGGCGTTGCTGGACCGGCAATGATATCTGAACCTTATTCCATCTTTTAGTTAGTGACTTTGCGGACCTATCGACACAGTCTAGTCATCACCGCATTTGAGGCGCATGCAGGGCGTGATCCGAATAATTGGTTGCTATGGCGGACTCATTTTTGACGGATCGAAGCCAATGCCTTCCACGGTGGCCTGCTGGCGTTAAGCGACGAACTCAATGAGGTCGGTGGTGGTGATCCTGGACTTCGGGAGATGCTGCTGACGAAGATGGCCGCAAGTTTTCCGTTCTCCAAATGAGGGACGGACGAAGAGGCAAATCATGCGCGAGATGCCCTTTGGAAATCGTTTGATATCGCCGATGCGTCGGCGTCCTGTGGTCGTCGGTCGGTTTCGGTCAATGCGCCTCAACTCTTCATGTTGTTGAACAGTGATTTTGCCCATGAACGCGCCCGGGTTTTTACTAGTCGATT
Organism: Limisphaerales bacterium; assembly: GCA_024761205.1. Classification (GTDB taxonomy): domain Bacteria; phylum Verrucomicrobiota; class Verrucomicrobiia; order Limisphaerales; family AAA164-E04; genus UBA2970. Next base: position 8,890 of record JAMASS010000047.1, on the reverse strand, counting down.
TGGTGTAGGAGTTTTGTAGCATGGAGATGGTAAAACTGTGGGGGATCCAACGGATCGGCTTCGCTCAGATTCTGTCCTGGAGTCTCGTGTTTTGGTGCGGTCTCGACTTATGGGCCGATGACGCCAAAAAACTGAATCAGAGTGCGGCGAAATCACCGTCAATGCAGTTGCTACTTTCGATGGAAACTCCATTTACCACGGATCTAAAGAAGCTCTCGGAACTTATTGTCGAGCCTCGCCTGCAGAATCATTGGAAGTCTCAAGGCGTTGTGCCGCATATTTTTCCCTCGCTCATCGGTAAGAGAAGAGGGCAGCAGCTGCCCAAGTATTTCTTCGTGAATCTTTTTAATCCCTTCGCCCCGAAGAAATGTGGATTCGTCGATCCTTTGGCGCCGTATTCGGGGCTGCGTCCGGGAAGGAAGGGGGCGTTTGATGTGAAAACGGCGGATATGCAAGGCGTACTGCTGTTGGGTCGCTCACGGTAGGTGCGAGTTGGGCCCGTGGTTTCGGCTTGATCATCGACGGATCAGACTCGTTTCGAGCTTCGTTGGTTTACACTCGCAACGATGCATCGCCGGAAATTTTTTAAGCGGATAGAAAAACCTCTGTTCAGAGAACGTGGGTAGCGGGTCGGTTATGCTGGAAAGAACCACCTCATGGCAGCCCCTCTGAACATCATTCCCCCGCCCTCCTGCACAAGGCTCTTTACTCGTTTGCGGGTTGCGGTGTCGATATTGTCTGGAGAGGGCAGCTTCGCCGGACTCCGAAATCTGAGTTAGTGGTGATTAATACGTCCTGGACTGTTTGCCCGCCGATGAGATGTTCTTGAATAATTCGCTCCAGCACTTCCGGAGCGCAGGAATGATACCAGGTCGCCTCCGGATAGACGACAACGATGGGACCTCGAGTGCAAACGCGAAGACAGTTGGCTTTAGTGCGGAACACCTTGGCTTGAGCGGTGGCGAGACCGAGTTCCTTGAGGCGCTTCTTGAGATAGTTCCAGGATTCGAGACCGTCGGCCCTAGCGCAACACTTGGCTTCGGTTTGGTCGGCGCAAAGAAAGATGTGCCGTTCGATGCCAGAAAGGTTTAGCAGTTGCTGAATCTCCTCTAACATATCGGGAAGTGATGCGCCGCGGGGCGTTATTCTTTTTCGATTTCGGTATTGGTCTCTGGAATTCTTCGACTGACTTGCTCTTTCAGTTCCTTGTAGATCGGCAAGGTGACACGATCGATTTCGCGTCTTGCAGCCTTAAAGTTCCCCATGTCGATATGAGTGCGAGCTAGGTGAATCACGACTCCCTCTCTTTCGAAATCACCCGGAGCCAAGCTCTCCGCGCGTTTCCATGCCTTCAGCGCTTCTTTTGGTCGCGCCATTTGTGAAGGACTGTCCGTGGTTCGGATGCCGTAGTAGATTTGTGCGATGTCTTCGGCTAGGTCGAAATTCTTAGGATCGAGTTCTAAGGCTTTTTGATAAAGGGTCAGGGCTTTGTCAAAGACCTCCGACTCGGTAATTTGATAGTGTTCTTTGACGTCTTTGCGAAAAAGGAAAACGGTTGTTCCGAAATTGTGGTAATACACGGACTCCTTAGGGTTGATCTCGATGGCCTTCTCGTAGTGGGTAAAGGCTTTCTTGATTTCTCCATTGTGTCCGTAGTAGTTGGCCAGGTTGTTCCAGGCGGCGGGCAGGGCGGGGTCGGATTCGATCGCCTTCTTCAAATGAGGCAGGGCAGCATGTTCTTCGCCGATGTCGGTGAGAAAACTGGCAAAGGCTAAACGTACGTGGACATGGTCGGGGTGAGCCTTGATAAAAGCTTCGTAAGCTTCTTTGACGGGCTTGATTGCATTATTGATTCTGCCGCCTAGCGTGATGGTTTTGGCTTCCGAAGCGTCCGGGCGCTGACTCGCACGAATCCATTCGTCGATCTTCTTCAATGCCGCGTCGTCGAGTTCAAGGATTCGAAAATACTCCTGCTCAATGAGGTTCGTCTCGGTTGCAGGGCTCGCCGGTGATGCAGCCTGCCCTTCCCGATCCCAGTGAGGCAACGTTAGCCAGGCAACGATTAACCAAAAAACCTGCATACGCCGCCTGCAAAGGAATACGCTCGTCCTAACCCACAACACCAGAGAATGTGCTACAAGCGAGTAAAAGTAACTATGGTAAAATTTTGCCACTGGCTAATTTAAAGAGATCGCTTCCTATCCTTTCTCTCGCCAAAGCAACAAACTCGCTACAATTATCTGATACCATAAAATTCCGTCCTGTATTTTGGGCGGCTAGAGCGGTCGTTCCGCTGCCGCAGAACGGGTCGATTACGATTTGATTGGGTGCAGTAGTGAGTTCGATTAACGCTTGCATTAAAACAAGCGGTTTTTGAGTTGGATGTATTTTTTTTTCATCGGGCGCAAAATTAACTTCAAATAAATTATTCGTATTCGAAAAATAACGTAATAATCCATGCTCATTAAAACCGCCGATTCCATGTTTGATAACATTATCGACGATGGTTGTGCCAATAGCGTATGGTTTGACAAACCAAAGAATCGGTTCGAATACCGGACATAAATTCCCCAACCTCCATCCGCGCCATTTTTCTGACAGCGCCCTGTTCTTACGGCGATCAAACACTGCGCTCATTCTTTGGGCGCGATACGGCGCACGAGGGCGAACCCATCCAAGCGTATCTTTTAGCGTAAATCCAATATCCTCGAAAGCACAAATACAACGGTGGGAAAGTCTGCGCCCGGCAAAGATAATTACAGAAGCTCCGGGCTTTAAAATCCGCAACGCATCATCTCCCCAAGAACGACACCATTTGTAGTATTCTTGTGGTATATTACGATCTGCATTTGACCAACCATTTAAAGGTTTACCGCGCTTTTTAAAAACAGCTCCGGCGCGTTGCTGGGCGGGACTCGTGCCCAGCAAGGCAGAATTGGTATTGGCATGAAGAACATCCCAATCATCCATTCCGATACCATAAGGAATATCGCTGATCAGCGCATGTGCGAATTCAGAGGGCAGTGCCTTCAAAAAATCATCCGCACTAGATTGTGTGATCGTATTTAAGTTCATGGACTTAGACCATTGTCAGAATTTGAGAATCTGAAACGCGTTTAATCATGGTTTCTCGATTATCTATATTTGATTTACGGACAAGCTCCCGCAGTGCGGTCTCACGAGGTAAACGCATGATTCGTTCGCGCTCTTTTGCCAGGTCGGCCAGAGCTTCTCTTTTCGCTATTTCTACTACTTCAAGAGTTGCTCTCTTCTCTCTACGCCACACTTTACTGAGGTAATCGTGACAGTTAAGTAGTGTCGAATTTAATGCTTTCCAATAACTTTGGGCATCTTTAGATGGCTGAAGTCTACCAATCATTTCGAAAATCATTTTCAACGCCGTCTCGGCTTTCTGTTTTCCATGTTTCTCTGCGAATTGAATGAGAACAATCAAATGCGAATAAGAAAAAATGCAAACATTTCGAGAAATAGCTTGTTGATAAATTTGACTACTCCGTGATGGGAGTTGATATGAGGGACAAACGACCATTGCATAAATTTTTCCATTTTTCCAATTGTCCATCGCTTGAACTTTAAAGTCTTTTTGGTTTTTGGCTGTCCGGCTTAGTCGGAAGGCTTTCGCGTCAGCAACAAAGCTATAATCGCGAGCTACACATTCCACATCTGCTGCGTCGCTGCGTTCCGTTAGGACTAAGCTAGTAATCCCTAAGAACTGAAATGTTTCAGCCAAAAGAGCGTCTGTATATTTCGAGTAAAGTTTTTCGGCGCTGCTATCATGTGGATAATGCTCTGGAATTGCTCCGCACAACCGAACGTGTGATAAAAGCGAATGAGAACCTTCAGCCTTGATTTCGCTCCTTAATTTGGTTTGGAGACGATCGAAGTCGTCTCCAAAATTGCCACTCAAATTCTCAATTTCCCCAATCCAATAATTGCGTTTCTCGATTTGTTCTTCAGTAATCTGTTTGAAATCAGGTTTCATTAGTTTTCTCCTGATTTTTTTAACTTTTCGAACTGTTTTGGCCAAGAGCGTGGAGGGCAGAGACATAAGCCATCACTTCGTGAAAAAGCGCAGATATTTGGAACACTATTTTTCGCACAAATATCCGGATTTGTGTGCCTGCAGCCCTCAGTTTGATCAAGTTTGTCTTGCGGCTTTAGAGGAGAATGGAATGCTTCAGCGTTCTTCATTTCTTTATGAATAAGGCAAGAATCAAATGTGACCCACAATTTTACAGAGAACAATGCAAACGTCAATGCAAACGTGAGGTTGATTTAGGGCCTAGTTTTTCGAAAGCGGTTTATGGAAGGTTTTGGTTAATGATGACCGACTCAGACAGCGTTTTTTGTTGCTGGCGGCAGAGGGCTGTTTGGGAGAGGTGATTTTGAAACAATCTAGGATGGCGGTCGGCTGGTTTAGACTCCTCAAGTGGCGGGGGAGCCGGTAGAGTGCGCTTCTCTCTATAATTTTTTGTGATGTGTAGGCTGGCTTTTCTTTGGAAATGGATGGCGGAGCGGGTGGCGGGCGAGCGCTTTCGTGCTGGGTGGGTGGCGTTGCTGGGCGCATTATCGCTTGCGGCGGCGGATCGTCCGAATATTCTCTTCATTATGGCGGATGATCATACGAGCCAGGCGTGGTCTTGTTACGGGGGACGGCTCGCCGCATTTGCCAAGACACCGAATATTGATCGGTTGGCGGCTGAAGGGGCGCTGCTGGAAAATTGTTTTTGCGTGAACTCCATATGTGTTCCCAGCCGCGCGAGCATCCTGACCGGGCAATATAGTCATCGGAATGGGGTGAGAACGCTTAGAGACGCGTTGCCGAGCTCGGCTGATAACGTCGCCAAGCGACTTCAAGCGGTGGGTTACCAGACTGCGTTGGTTGGGAAATGGCATTTGAAACAAGCGCCAGCGGGCTTCCACTACTGGAACATCATTAAGGGGCAGGGGCGTTACCATGAACCTGTAATGTATGAGATGTCGTTGGATAACGGCGAGGTGCAGACCGGGGCTTACTCAACGGATGTGTTTACGGACAAGGCGTTGAACTGGCTGGATCGTTGTGAGCCCTCGAAGCCGTTTTGCCTGATGCTGCACTTCAAGGCCACCCACGAGCCCTGGCAGTTTCATCCGCGGCATGCGGCTTTGTTTGAGGACGTAGAAATTCCCGAACCGGATACCCTGTTAAGGACAACGGGACCGAAGGATAGTCGAGTTCCTGGTTGGCCGCTCGAAATATTGACTGGAAGAATGACCGCTGCCGGGAAGCATGGGAACGGCAAGCTGATCCCCTCTTCGGATGATCCGGTAACGACCCGTCAAGAGACCTATCAGAAATTCGTGAAGGATTTTCTCCGTTGTGGGGCGGCAATCGACGAGAACGTGGGGCGTGTCATGGACTATTTGAGGGAGCGCCGGTTGACGAACAGCACCGTTCTAATCTACACAAGTGACCAAGGCTATTTCTTGGGGGAGCACAATTACTTTGATAAACGGTTCATGTTGGAGGAAAGCCTGCGGATGCCTTTTGTTATTCGCTATCCCAAGGAGATTCGTGCGCGGACTGTCTTGGATGACCTCGTGCTCAATATCGATTTTGCTGCGACGTTTCTCGACTATGCCGGGGTGACGATTCCAGGTTCTCTGCAGGGGCGAAGCTTTCGAACGAATCTTCGGGGACAGACCCCGCTGGATTGGCGGGACGCAATGTATTACCGCTATTTTGAGAACAGTGAATCCCGCCCTGCCCATTTTGGAATCCGAACCCAGACCCGGAAACTCATCTACTACGACGGTTTGAGGGGCGTCGCGGACGCAAAGCGTTGGGAGTTCTATGATCTCGCTGAAGACCCGCATGAGAATGAGAATCGATACGATGCAATGTGGCAAAGCGAAATCGTTCGGGATTTGAAGAAACGGCTAGCGGTGCTGCAAGCTCAAGCCGGTGATTCGCCGTGAGTTTTTTGACTTTACTCGGCCGGTATGCTGCTTGCAGCAATTGGGTTGTCCTGCGTTTTTTGCTCTGCAGGCCGATTGCCTTGGAAAGGGCCGAAGCGTTGTCTTCCGATCTACTCACAATATTTGACGCCTCACTTGGGCTATCGGCGTCCGGTGAAGAAGAGAAATTGGGGGCGGTTCAGCCTTACGTTTGATTGGCCGGAAGGTGCCGATGAGATTGTTCTGTTGATCCCCATGATCGAGTGAAGGAGAGCTGGGGCGTGCGGGTGGATGGAGAAACCATAGGGAACCTGGATCGGATCGAACAACCGACATGGGCGGTGTTTCCCATTACGCATCGGACCAAGGCTGATCTGACTTTCAAGCTGGAGATTGTTTTTCCAACAAAAAAGATGCGATTGAACTGTCGGAGATCCGAGTTTGTCCCGGGAGTTTGGATCGCTATTTGGAGCACTCTTTTACTGGTGCGATCAATATTCTTAGACGAGCAAGGATGTCTCGTACCTTTTCGAGTTCTAATCCCAGAAGGTAGGCTTCACGGACTGAATTGTTTACGGGGCCGGCGGGCTTGTGACGGTCGATTTGCCAGCGGGCAAATACTCGGTTCAGGTCACATGCGGACCCGAGTATGAAAAGGCGCGTTTCAGATCGAGATGGAACCTCGGGATCGTTCGATTCTGGTTGCTCGATTGCCTCGATCGATAGATACCGACGGCTGGGTCCGTTGCGGTCCCCATACACACACCTTCACCTACAGTCAGTAAGGAGATGCGTTGGGAGCAGAATACGTAATCACGATTGCTGGAGAAGGTCTGGATCTGTCGGTCGCTGAGGATCACAACATCTTGATGGATTATCGTCAGATCGTGGACCAGTTGGAGGTGAACAGGGATTTTACTCCGGTGATTGGTGATGAAGTTGCGACTAAGGAAGCGCATTTTTAATGTGTTTTCTCTGCCGCTGGATTCGCGGATTCCGGATTTTCGGATTCTCGGCTGGGATAAACTAAATGGCCATTTTCGTTGGCATTCGGAGCTCGAAGTGGCGGTGATATTAGTCATCCTCATAACGTGCATAACGGTTTTTGTCCTTTCGAACGTGCTCATTTTGGCTTTAGTCGCGTGATTCTGATTTTGGCGTTTGTCCTTCAAGTCGCCGGTGTCCGTTCGGAATATCATTGGAATTGTTCCTTTCTGGGTGAATACAGCTCGTTGTTGTGGCGGGGGTGGTTGACGACTTCGGCGATTTCGATTGCGGCTTTGGTGCTAAGTCTTGTCTTAGGAATGCTCTTAGTTCTTGCTGGTCAGAGCTGCTGGCTTCTGCTCCGGAGTTTTCACCGAATCGTTGTGGAACTGATTCGGGGGGCGCCTCTACTGGTGCAGATTTTGATTTTCTTTTACGTGGTTGCGGATGCCTATGGTATTGAGAATCGCTACATCGCCAAATGTCTCCAAAACCTTGAGGGACTATACGCTTGACGGTTCTGAAAATGCAGGGTGGGGGCGTGCTGCCTTCGAGTCGAGGAATGCGATCAATGACCACCATCGTGCGAATTCGCACAGCGATAGGCGACGCTCGCAGACTGTCTCAAGCATATTGAGGCAGTCCGACCGGCGGAGGGCGGCGCATCTAAGCAAGAATCAAAACCTACTCCACGTTTTCAATCTCGGAGAGCTCAGCAGGTTTCAAGCGAAAGTCAAACTATAAATGACTGAGAATTAAGTGTGCAGTTCGTAAAAGAACCAGCGAAAGCCTTGGAGGGAAGCAGGGACTGTCCAAGAAGGCGCAAAAACTCAACGCGAAAGTTGCTGATCAAGAAGTGCTGAACACCAAGATAGAGAGGGATAAGGAAAAGCTGGAGACACTTCAGAAGGAGAAAGAAAACATTGAAAGAGAGCGCGACGCCTTGCGAGATCAGCTTCAGCGGGCGGGAGGCGGCAATGCGGACGAGGCCGAAAAGGTCAACAAAGACTTTGAGAGGGCTGAGAGGCGAAAGACTGAAGCGGAAGAATCCGTGACGGATTTGGTCGGCCGGATGGGTTTGGCCTTGGCCGTTCTTCGTCTCGATAGGGGGATTCGGGAGCGATTGCGTCAGGAGAAGCTGCGCGAAGATCACGAAAACTTGCGGCAGGGCACCTTGGACAAGCGAAAGCGGGTTCTCGCCTCAGCCATGCCCGAGCCGCCCGAAAGGGACCCGCTCCTTGGGAACATCACCGCCGAGGTTCGGGAGAAAGTAAAAGAGCGCATCCTCAAAGCTTTGGAGGCCATTTACGATCCCCCGGACCCCGACACCGCCGATGGCTACCTGTTGGGACACGTGCAAGGTCAGCAGCGGGAGCGGGTTCGCCGTCGTTTAGACGAGACTCGCGAGTTTGCTTATGATCGCTTCAAAACCAGCGCCGATCAGTTGCGAGAGGCCCGAGCCGACTATCGGGATGCCAAGGCGAAGCGGGATCGGGTGGGGGAACAATCCGAGAAAACGCGCGAGTGGGCCGCCAAGATAGAGGACTTGACTGGAGAGATAGACAAGCTCATCCACCGCATCGCCGAGTTGGGAAACCAACTCAAGGCCTGGCGAGCCGATTATCAGACCATTTCTGCGGAAGTGGGCCGCCTCCGCGAAGAACTCGCGCGTTTGGAGCCCGAACAACGGCGCAATGCCGTGGCGGATAGGGTTTCCCGCGTATTGGAGGAACTTTCCGAGAAGCTCAAACCCGTGATTAAGCGTCGCCTTGAAAAGTCCGTCACCGAACACTTTCGGAAGATTGCCGATGAACGCTTCACGGACGGCAAGATTCGCCTCACGGGAGAACCCGCCGTCAAGATCGAAAACCAGGAGCCCAAATTACTGGCTTCGCTCAGCGGATTTGAGAAGCGCTCCTTCGGTATCGCTTTTTCGCTGGCACTGGCG
>JAMASS010000046.1 GCA_024761205.1 Limisphaerales bacterium | reverse complement strand
GCTAGGCCGTCTTGGCGGTGTTGGCAAAGTGTGGGAACGAGGTGATCGGTCCGTTGATCTGGAGGGGTGGCGGGTCGGGAACGTTGAGTCTCATAATGACCGGCTCCGCCGAAAAGGGCGTTTGTCGCGGTAAGGTCTCTGTGGCCCTTTGCAAAGTCCCCAAGCCCGGACGCAACGCACCTTGCGGACATGATCGTTTGGCCGGGCTCGACCGCAAATGAAAAATTAAGCAGACAGCACCGGCGGCAAGACCGAATGCTTACCTAATGCTTCGGATTTTGACCGGCCTGCTCTTGTCAAAAGGTGTGCTTGTGGTTCCGCCTCGGGCGTGGTCGACAATTCGTGTCCTCTTCGCACGTTGAGTGCATCGACTCCCACGCTGGTCGCATTGCGGGAGTCCTGCTGTTCGCAGACCAAATCCACATGGGCAAAAAGTATGCGTCGCAATCGCATATTGGCAATCTCCAAAATCTCAGTGGCACGGCTGCTGGCATTTCTCGGGCGAGCAGCAGCGCATAGCTTTCAAAAGCGCTGGTGAGTTATCGCCGTGTCCATTTCATTTGTGTCCGTCGCCTTGGTTGCCAATACGGGTCATTGTCTCTTAATTACGGGGCAGATTGAGATGACTCGAACAGCATATCCATGAGGAAGTGAATCGGTTGCAGTTTGGCAAACGGTTGCCGATAGCCATTTGCGCTTATTGGGGCAAAACGGTGAATTAGGCGATGCGCTTACCCAGCTTCTTGATCAAACGGTCAACACTTTTGAAATTTCGGATGCCTGCAACATCCTGAAATTCAGCACGACTGATTCCTGAATCTCATTCTTGGCCTATCCTCATTTTTTCGAAGAACCGCTCTGTCGCTTCATGAATCAATTCGGACTGATCTTGCGACCGGGAAGATGCAGCAGTTCCGCTACGTTAATCCGATAAATCCGCTGGTTCTTCATCGGAAGAAATCTTTTTTCCAGCGAATCATTCTGATATCTCAAAGTTTGCCGCGATGACGGCAGCGGAGGAGAAAGCCGGGCTTTTTGAGAATTCGCAAGTAACAATTGCTTGCGAAGAAAGGCTTCACTTACGATGGCTAAACATTGAAGAAGATGACGGAAATCTTAGATGAGGGGACAATACCTCTGATCCCACCCATTCCGTTTGTGCAACGCCATAAAACAGCGATTTCACGCTGCTCTCCAGGCTATCAAAACACCGTTGGAGTTTGATGTGCTCCAAAAAGGAACGACGCTGTTCGATGACGGTGTGTAGACGGGGCAGCGATGTTAGAGGGCTTATCGCGCTTGGTTGCGAGGCACCCAGATGGGATCCAACCCATGCCCCAGAAGCCGAATGGAAGGATGCGGATATCATTAATCTTGGCCACATCCTGAATGTCATTGAAGACCCGTCGGAGCGCATTCAAACGCTCCACGACGTATATTCGCCTACGTCACCTTGGCTCAACACGCGCGTTTTGTCCTCTAGCGCACAGCAAGGAATCTCGCTATCGCCAATGACCAAGGGCTTGTCAAGTGCGCCGGCGATAACCATGAGAGACTTGATCGCTCGAAGCCGGGCTCGAGCCAGTCCGTTATCGGCAATGAAAGGACCGTGCCGGTGCGCACGCTGAGGTCGCTCCGGCAATCTGCGGGCATTAGTAAGGGCATCGGCTTGGCGGTGGGAGCCTTGCGCGCGCTCGTGCCTCTGCAGTGACCGCAACGGCGGTCTTTGGCTCATACTTGCGCTTCAAACCACTTGGCGGCCGCTGCCTCAAGTGGGGGGACATATTCATCAACTCAATGACCGTGACGCCCTCGGCAGCATCCCTTTTCCCCGATGCTCTACGCCGGTGGACTCTTCTCATTTCGTGTCCGAAGTAGCAGCAAATCCAAGACAGCACGCCAAGCTATCCTATATAGTTCCCTAAAATAAATCCAGAGCAGCCAAATTGATTCCACTTCCCCTCTCTGAATCGGAACTCACCCGAAGAAATTCGGGTGACCGGACGGAGGTTTAACTCGAAAAGCCGATTACTTCAATTGAAGCGCAATCTGCTTCTCGATTTCGCTTGCGAGGTCCACCTCAGGCCGCCCAAAACGCGTCCGACTCTGAACCAAAACCCGAGTAATAGTCGGTCCTACAGCCTCCACCTGAACGTAGACCGTGGTCGTATCCACTTTGGCCACCATCGAATTATTGACACGGTTCTCGCTGACGAGCGTACCGTTGAACCTCAACACTTCCAGTGCTGCTTCATAAATCTCCTCAACAGAACGCTCATAGCGCCCCTCAATCGTGTCCTTCATCCAAGGAGGCCCCACCTTTCTGCCTCCATCCACGGTGGTGTAACAACCGCCAAGACTAAAGGCTATTAAGCACAGAACGACCGACGCAACAAACCGAAGCTTCATGGCGGTAATGCAATCAAACTGGCGTAGACCGTCAAGCTTTAACACAATTATGGTCACCGCTTATAGGGAAGTCGTTCCAGATGCCACACACCAGCCTTGGGTATGACAGGGTGGCTTTCAGTATTCGTCTTTCCTTCGGGTTTAGACATTTGGGTGTCTCATCATTCAAGCGCCCTTCGCTCGCATGTTCAACCGCCGCGCAATGAGTCCATACCGAGGCGCCAAAACAGCAGTCAGCAGAAAAGACAATCCGGCGACCACCGACATCATTCCAGACGTCGATGTATCCGCAAACCCAAACCAAGTCGGAACCGTCAAGGCAGCAATGTGACCCACAACCGCACAAAAGGCCGCAACCACCATACTCAACCCGACCATCGTAATCAGTCGATCCGTTAGCAAATGAGCCGTGGCACCCGGAACCACCAACATCGCAATCACGATAATACTGCCGACGGCCTCAAAGGAAGCGACCGTGGTGATCGCCACCATAGTCATCAGTAAGTAATGCATTATCTTGGCACTGAATCCGAGAGTCGTCGCCAAGGCGGGATCGAACGAGCTCAAGCGAAGCTCCTTAAAGAAGAGGATGACAAACAAAAGGTTGAGCGCCAGTACGCCGGTCAACACCACAAATGCCCGTGGAATCCCGATCGAAACATCGCCCCAGCGCACATTCCAAAGTACATCCAAAGGAGTAAGCTCAATCGCCCCATACAACACACAACCCGGATCGAGATCGACCCGGTCCGCAGCCTGGACAATTAACAGCAATCCCACCGCGAACAACGTCGTAAAGACAATCCCCATTGACGCTCCCCGATCCACATTACCAAAGTAGCTGATCCACTGGGTAAAGACCGCCGTCAGCACGCCGACCATCACGGCGCCCATAAACATCGAAACGCTCGCTCGACCACCCGTCACGAGAAAGGCAATGGCCAGTCCCGGTAGCGCGGCATGAGAAATAGCATCGCCCATCATGCTCATCTGTCGGAGGACCAGGAAGCTGCCGACAACCGCACACGCCATAGCGCAGACAATCCCCGTCAGCACGATCCAGGTATCAATCGCATGCCACTCCATCACGCACTCCCTTTCGGTAAAGGATGCGGGCTTCCCGGCATCGGCCCTCGCTTCGCATCCCGATAGGCCGGCAACAGTTCCTCCAATTCTCGCACCAAGTCCTCCCCTAGAACATGCTCCACCGCATCCGCATCCCTGTCCACATGGTTTGGCGCAATATCCGCATTCTCAATCAAAAAAAGCTCCCACAGACGATGGTTCCGCGTCACCTTCGCCGCCTCCAAAAAACCGGCTTCCGTGAACAACAGATCCTTCGCCCCAAATCGCTCGATCAGCGCATCATCATAAGCCGACTTGATCTCCCAATGAAGCAAGCCGGGAGACCACGAGCGGGAGGCCAAAAGCCCGTTCATCAGAATTGGCCTATTCTCCACCCGATCTCGATACGGATTCGCGACCTGCGCCTCCAGCCATTCGTAAGCCGCACGCAACAGATGCTGCCGTCCGATCTTTCGTTTGAGTTCGGCCTGTCGCACCAGCCGAACCAACACCCCACGCGCGGAACCGAAAAGCATGCTGAAAAGAAACAAACCCGCAGCGATCAGAACAACAATCGCCCCTGCTGGCAATCGAGGAAACAGACCGCTGACTGCCGCGCCCATCCATCCACTGAGCCCGCCGATCACAGCGCCCACCAACAACATTGTACTTAAGCGATGCGTCCAGAAACGCGCGGCCGCAGACGGAGTGATCAAAAACGCGATCACCAAGATCAAACCCACCGCCTGTAAGCCAGCGACTGTAACCGTCGTCACCAAACCTAACATCGCGATATCCAAAGTCTTCACTGACCACCCCTGCGAGGCGGCAAAGCCTTCATCGAAACAGAGCATGCGAAACTCCTTGAACAAGAAGATACAAATAATCAAGGCCGTCAGCGTGACCCCGGCGACCACAATAAAGTCCCGAAAAACCATCGAGGCCGCCTTGCCATAGATAAACGATTCCAACCCAGCCGCACTGCCCTCCGGCATCTTTTGAATCATGCCAAGCAGCGCGACCCCGCCTCCAAAGAACACACTCAGCACGATCCCCATCGCCGCATCGTCCTTGATCCGCGTCACGTTGCGGATCACCAGCACGGTTGCAAAACCCACAACACCCGTCGTCGCCGCACCGACCAGGAGCCCCGAAAGAGCTTTCCCATCATTTCCCAAGGCCACCATCACCATGAAGGCCACACAAATTCCGGGAAGCGTCGCGTGCGAGAGAGTATCACCCATCAACGATCGCTTGCGCAGTAACAAGAAACCGCCTATCAAACCGCAAGCGGTTCCCAGCAAAGAGGTGCTGACGACCACCAACCGGGTATTGTAATCCCGCAACGAGATGACTCGCCAGAGATCCTCCTTCAAAGGCCATTCGATCCGAGTATCCGTAATCGACTGATTGCCAGATTCCGGAACCGCATGATCGTGGAACGGCGCCCCCAGCGCTGCTATGCCCCAGGTGAAGCACCAGCAAAGAACCACGCGTTGCCAGCAACACGCACCAATCATTCGCCCGCGTGCTGCACAGCCTCCGCCGCCGCTGACAAGACTGTCAGCTTCCCTCCGTAAGTTTTCCTCAGGTTCTCCTGATGGAAGACAGCCCTCGTCGGCCCAGCATCGACCACCCGCATATTCAGAAGCACCACCCAATCAAAATACTCCGCCACCGTCGCAAGATCATGATGCACGACCAAGCAAGTCTTACCACGCGATTTCAAATCATGCAGCAACTCAACGATCGCCCGCTCGGTCCCCGCATCGACCGCCGCAAAAGGTTCGTCCATCAAATAAAGCTTGGCATTTTGCGCCAACGCCCGAGCCAGAAAGATCCGCTGCTGCTGCCCACCGGATAGTTGGCTAATCTGCCGTCCAGCATAGTCCGCCAGTCCGACCCGTTCTAGCACCTGCATCGCCTCCGACCGACACCGTTTATTGACCGGCCGAAACCAGCCCAAGCGGTGATATCCCCCCATGGCCACCACATCCAAAGCACTCACCGGAAAATCCCAGTCGACACTCTCCCTCTGTGGCACATAGCCGACAAGACTACGCTGTTTGCGATACGGCTGTCCGTATACCTGTATCAGCCCAGACGCCTTGGGCGCCAGCTCGAGACAGGCCTTGATCAAAGTGCTCTTACCCGCACCGTTCGGTCCGATTAAACCCACCAGTTTACCTTCCGGAATCTCCAAATCGACGTCCCAAACAACGGGCTTGCGATGGTAAGCCACCGTTAGATCATGGATGGACAAGGGCGAGGTCGGTGAATGCTCGGGATGTCCCAAGCCATCCTCACCATCGGCCCGCCCCCGGGGCGTCGTCTGAGTTGCTCGATCAATGTTGAACAGACGTATCATACCTGAATCTGAATGAGGCTGATGAGGCGAGACTTCGGCAAGCCACCATCTCGCAATGCGAGATGGAATTGAGACATACTCGAGCCCTCGACTTTCATAACCTCCCATCTGCAGTAGCCTAGAGCAGGAAGGCGGCTCGAGGGACTCTCACCCCACTTTTTAAGAAAATAACTCACCACATCAAATCACACATAGCGCTAATGTGAAATTGTCCCCGACAACTTACCGCTCATCCCCTTTTCCTGTGCTTCTCCACCCAGTGCCCGGGTGATGGTCGTAATATTATGATCGATCATCCCAATGTACGTCCCTTCATATGTTCCTGATTTACCCATGGCATCCGAGAACAACGCCCCGCCAATCTTCAGCTCATGCCCTTGCGCTTGGGCACCTTCGACCAGCGCCTTGACGTTCTTATCAGCAACGGAGGTTTCCACGAAAACAGCCGGTATCTTTTTTGCCACCAACAACGTCACTAGCGCCTCGATGTCCTTAACCCCTGCCTCCGATTCCGTACTCAATCCTTGAATACCGCGCACCTCCAGATCATAAGCCCGCCCCATGTAGCTAAAGGCGTCGTGCGCCGTCACCAGAACCCGCTGTGATGGCGTGATAGACGCAATCGATTCTCGGGCGTATTCGTCCAATTGACGCAGTTCAGCCAAGTACGCCGCTGCATTC
Source organism: Limisphaerales bacterium (assembly GCA_024761205.1). Taxonomy (GTDB): domain Bacteria; phylum Verrucomicrobiota; class Verrucomicrobiia; order Limisphaerales; family AAA164-E04; genus UBA2970. The sequence goes on along the minus strand of JAMASS010000046.1, from coordinate 26,460 downwards.
TTTTGATATGCTTCTGCATTCTTCGGATCGAACTCACTCAGCGACTTTGCCACTACTTCGGTGGCTCGAATCCAGCCCTGAACATCCATCCACACATGAGGATCATAGTGATCCGACTCGTCGGTCATCACATAATCACCCTGATCCAGGATTTCCTCCGTGACCGCATAGACCGGACGGCCTCCGCGAGCTGCACGAACCAGCACGTCGGCCATTTTGCCCTCAAGCATAAGTCCATTGTAAAACACTACGTCAGCTTCGTTGAGCGCGACCACATCGCTCCGAGTCGGCTTGTACAGGTGAGGATCGACACCCTCACCAATTAAGCTCGTCAAGGCGGCATTTTCACCGGCAACGTTGCGGACCACATCCGCGATCATTCCAACCGTTGCGACAGCTTTATAAGGATAAGTCGCCGGTCCCTTCTGTTCGCTCGTCTCGGTTTCGAGAGTATGATAAGCCACCGGTGAACATCCCGCCAATAGGATCCATAATAAAACTGGCAATAATCCACGTAAAATCGTTTTCATCAAATTGCTCCTCAACATTTCAAAATCTCAAAACCTCCACGAAATTCCCGTAAAGGCAGTGATATCTTCGGCCTGATCCGAGAGTCCGACCAGCGTCCCGGCGTCCAGCTGAATCATATCCGACAACCCATAAGTCATCCCTCCACTGAAAAACGGAAAATAATGATGACCGCCAGCAACCCCTATATACTCAACATAGACCCCCACTCTCTCAAAAAGGTCAAAACCCAAAACCGCCGTATGAGATACCTCAAACTCCATATCACCCGAGTCCTCATCAAAAACCCGGCCGACCTGTACCTGGGACCCAAATCCCCACTTCTCTCCAACCCGCCAGGAAAAGGGGATTGCCAATCCGCCTTCCCACTCACCATTGCTGACATCGGTATCCGTCGGGATTTTAACCACTGGCATCAAACCAAAAGCCGTGGGTCCCCCATCGTTGCCCCAAAGATTATACTTCAGTCGAATGGTGATATCGCTGAAATCCTCCTTCGACGTCTTCACCCCCTCGGTCCTCACCGTCTCCCGCACATAAGGCGTAAAGACAACCTGAAAATCCATATAATCGGTGAGACCATACTTGATATTACTTTCACCGACACCCCACGACTCGGTGCGAGTCTCCCCAAAATCATCCCGCGAAAAGCTAAAGAATGAGCTCTCCAACTGAAAATGCCCTTTATCCACCGTCACCGGGCTTTCCGTGGCATCCGGACGGTCTGTCTTTAGTTCGCGGAGATTATTTGAGGCCTCACTTGCGTGAGCACCGCCACCCCACAAGATGATCGTCGCTGCGCCCACTAGACACCACAGGCATTTTTTCGACAAAGAGCCAGAATGAGCTTGAGGACATTTTTCAAATATCAGTTTCATCTTAATTTATTAGTCTTGGCTAAATCTTAAGAACCGGACGCAATTTAAGACGATTAATTGGAGTGTCAATGAATGTAAAAAACTTAGATGAGTTAAACTCTTTTCAGTGCCACCATCCAAGAATAAGAACAGTGTTTCCGCCGAAGATTATCTCGAGCGGATTCATGAGATCATCACCAAAAAAGGTTACGCGCGAGCGATTGATATCGCAAACACCCTAAGCATCAGTCAACCCTCCATCACCTCAATGGTGCAGAAACTAGCTAACGAAGGACTCCTGCACTACGAAAAATATGGGAATTACTTACTTGACTAGCAACTGGGTGTCAAGCACATTCTAGGTGCATGAATGGTAGATATTCTAATGAGTCGGCGAAGCCCAAGGTCCTGAGTTTGTTCCAGTTTCTTCGGAAATTCCCTGATGAAGCTGCGGTGGTGGCTCACTTGGAAAACAGGAGGTGGAAAGGTTCGGTGACTTGTCCGCATTGCGATTCGGACCGGACGGCGAGAGTGAAAAACTGCAAGCCGATGCCTTGGCGCTGCCGAGGTTGCCTCCGGTATTTCTCTGTGCGCACGCGCACCGTGATGGCGGAGAGTCCCTTACCGCTCTTGAAATGGTTGACTGCCGCTTACCTTATGACGTGTGACCTTAAGGGCATTTCCAGCATCCAACTAGCGAAGAAGCTCGGCATCACGCAAAAGACTGCGTGGCATCTGGGGCATCGGATTAGGGATGCTTTTGCGGCAGGAGAGAGGTTGTTGAGCACCGAGGTGGAGATTGACGAGACCTATATGGGCGGCAAAGAAAAGAACAAACACGCTCGTAAAAAAGCACGGGAAGGCAGAGGCCCGGTAGGGAAAACTGCCATCCTGGGAATGCGAGAGAGAGGTGGAAAGGTCAAGGCTTTCCCCGTCCCGAACACCAGCAAGGAGTATTTGCAGAGCCTCATCAAGAAGCATGTCCAACCAGGCGCCACGATCTACACCGATGAACACCGATCTTACCAAGGATTGTCAGAGGAAGGCTACAAACATGAAGTGGTGAATCACAAGAGAGGTGAATATGTCCGTGGAAAAACCCACACCAACTCCCTTGAATCCTTTTGGGCCTTGCTCAAGCGAGGCTATCATGGTATCTTTCATTGGTTCAGTCCTAAACATACGGCCAGTTACGTGAGAGAATTTAGCTGGAGACTGAATCACGAACGAGATACCATGAGTTGCCTGGATTCTTTCTCTTCGGGGATGGTTGGACGGCGACTCACTTGGAAACAACTGACGCAGAAAACAGTAGACCTTTACCACACAGCAAAAAATGAGCACACGGAAAGTCAACCCACTCTATGGCAAGTTCAATGACCTAGTCGACTCTCTCGTTGAGAAGAGGCCGGACGATCAACCGAAGCCTAAATTTAAAAAGGCTCCCCAAAAAACACAACGGTCCACTTATTCCGCAGGTGCCTCGCAAAAAACGGGGCAGGATTAAATCGAAAACCTGAAACTTTCAGGTTCAGTAGAGGTTCATTTAAATGAACCTCTACTGAAATTTTAAACTAGGAGCACAAAATGAACGACAGCAAACCTGCTAAATTGGTTGAAGATCAGATTTTATGGTTGCGAAGAGATATTCGCACGACGCCTATGCACATCGTCAAGCTGGTCTACATTGCCCACGGATGGATGCTGGGGTTGCATAATAGACCGCTGGTCTCTGAAGCTGTTCACGCCTGGCAATACGGCCCTGTTATTCCGGAAACGTATCACCGTTACAAATCTTTTGTATCAAGAGCGATAAGAAGCAATCCCGTTGATCGAACCAAAGATTTTTCAGAGGACCAGTCCGATGTGATCCAAAGGGTTGACACTGACTACCGAAGATATAGTGCCTTCCGGTTATCAACTGTTACCCACGAAGAAGGAACGCCTTGGTATGATGTTACACAAGAGTATGGAGACGGTTACATCATCCCCAATGACTTGATTAAGAAACACTACAAAAAGTTAGCGGCTGAGCGGCTTGGGGAAGAAGCATGAAGAAAAAACAGACCCTCTCCTTAAAAGATGATTATGATTCAACAGGTCGCATCTCTTACGAAGGACTGGCATTTCACTTAGAACATTATGCCACGAAAGGAGATTTTGAGAAGGAGTTTAAAGAACTTGAAAAAAGAATTTCTAAGGCTAAATCAAAGATACTGTGGGCGATAATTTTTGCTGCACTAAGTGTAGTAGTAAGCTTAGTGGCGTTCATATTCAAGGATTATTTACTGAATCTATTCCAAAAAATCTCCTGACACCCAGTTGCTAGTCAAGTAAGTAATTCCCAAAAATATCGTGGCTTGACATTGACCAAGGAAGGTAAACGAGTCACCCTCGCCATTCACGAACGACACGAAATTCTCAAACGATTCCTATCGCTGCTCAAGGTCTCACAACAAGCCCAGGAATGTGACATCGAGGGCCTCGAACACCATGCTAGTGACGAAACCGTCCAAGCACCAGCGCGACTCTCGGATTATCTGGAAACCCACCGTGGCAAGGTAAAATTCTAAACCTGTACAACGCCCGAGCGATTCCGCAACCGCGTCATAAACCTGAACACCTCTCAGTTTCTGGTGAAACAAGATTCCTTCAGGACTCACCAAGAACGCATCTGAAATCCTACACACCCCCTAATCATTAAGACGGTGGAAGCCGCCCCACCGGCCCGTAAATGCTTGCAGCCATTTCATTCCGTTTTTCTCACAGAATCGCTTGGGCGTTTGAGAGTCATCATCCAGGCTGAGCCCAATCATCATAAAATCCTCATAACCCCCAAACACCTCAAACACGGCCTTCAACTCGGGAAACTCCGCCACACCAGAGGGCCCAAAAGACCAACAGACGTACTTACCTCGAAAACCAAAAGCTTTAGAGACTCGCCGGCCAAACGATTCAAATCAAAATCCGGCACACGCTCTCCTGCCTCAACTTCCCCAAAAGCTCGACCTGAACGACTCCGACATCCAGAGGCTCACTCAAATAGCCCCCGGAAATCTCCGGCACCGTGGCTTCCAAATGGCCCTGACCAACCTCTTCCAAAGCGTTAGCATTGCCCATCGAAACCCATTCGGCGGAACTAATCTCCAGATAGTAATCCCCCGATGGAACGGATTCGACTCGGAAGCCCCCGTCCGCCTTGACGATCACCAGGTATTCTTTCTGACCCGCCTGAAACATTCGCCCCGCCTCAGAGTTTACAAACGCCACCACTCCTTCCTGATAGCTTTCCAAGGCAGCATTGAACGCCACATCACTCTCGAAACTCGACCGATTAGGGCGAGCTCACAGTATTTTCGGGACCTACACTCGTGCGAACAACCAACACCTTCCTTGAGACCAATCAATCGCCGCGCCCTTGGCCCCGCGCCCAGTCCAACAATCAGACGCCCCTTCACCCCCAGGGTGACGCTCACACACTCTCCCGCAGATAGCTCGACTAAAGCATCCTGAAACATCACTCAGTCATACCCGTGCCCCTGTCGCATGCCGTTGAGAACTCGCCTGACTTCATACATCCCCGGAGGCAACCCCTCGAAAACAAATTCACCTTTCGCGTTGCTCCACACCGAGCGATCGACATGTACCAACCCCATACCTAGAGCGCGTCTCTGCAGAAACCGGACGCCAACCACTTAGCCTTTCGATTTGACCGAGCCCGCCATCCTTCCAAATCAGGCCAAGGGCACACGAGTCTTTTCGATCTCCCGGGCGAATAGAACAAAATCCAACGCCATCGGCATGGATCACCACTAGACAGAGGTGTTGGCCGGTGAGCCTCAAAAGACCCGCCCGCCAACGAACCATGAACCAGAAGGAATCCTCTCGGACACCAAAGGCCACCGCCCAACAAGCGGAGCCGATCAAGCCCAGCGTTGGCGTCCTCGCCAAGGATTGCATTGTTTGCCCTCGGGATCGGTTCCGCCACCCCCGCGGGCGGAGAGCTGCGCCCGACCTCCTCAGAATGGGCGGCGATGGCACTGAGGGGAGCGGGTTCCAACTGACAACAACACTCGCGAAGGCCATACCACGCCGTGGTCAAAGGCTCAGCCCCCAAGCCCCCAAACCCGTGATAACGGCAACGTAGCCACCAGCCAGAACATCATCCGCCATCACACCCCAACCCTGCGGTAATCGTTGGCTCAAGCCAACCGGCCAAGGCTTCGTGATATCAAAGAAACGAAACAAGCCAAAGATCAACAGAAACCAAACCAGATCATTCCCTCCTGCTTGTCCTTGGGGCCACATCATCCAGCTCAGACCGGCAACGGGCACCGCAAGGATTTCATCAATCACGATAGGACCCGGGTCATGAGATTTCAGGATACTCTCCGCCTGAGTGCACAACCAGACGCCGAGGAGCAACGATGACCCAATGATCCCCAACACAAGTCCAAAGTTGGGTATCATCGCCAACGCTGCCAACCACAGCATCCCAAGAACCGAGCCATAAGTGCCCGGCGCCTTGGGCAAACGGCCGACGCCCCCCCCTAATGCCATCCACAAGACAATCCGGTTTCTCACAAGCCAAGCAGGCGTTCGCTAGACATCATCAAGATACAGATCTTGGTTGCGCCACAGATAGACCGCACCGGAATACAGCGTCAGCAACACCGCAACCCACTTGGCGAATTCGGTAAACCAATAGACCCAGGACTCTTCGGCAATCTGCCATCCAAACACCAACTCCCCAACGGAGCCCCATTGGGGATAGCTGGCAAAGGTCAATATCGAAATGATCGCGGTGATCTGGGAAATGGTCTTGTGTTTTCCGTAGCGTTCGGCCGCCAAGACCACATTCTTTGAGGCCGCCAACAATCGTAAACCGGTGATCGCCAGCTCACGAGCAACGATGATCACCACCATCCAAGCCGATACGAATCCCAACTCTACGAAGGCTATAAAGGCAGAGCAGGTCAAGACCTTGTCCGCCAACGGATCCATCAGAATCCCGAAATTGGTGACCAACTTATCTCGGCGAGCGATCTTCCCATCAAAATAATCCGTCAAACTAGCGGCGACAAAAATCGCCAGACTGATCGTCTCCCCAAACGGTATCTCAGCAAACACAACCATTAAAAAGATTGCCGTGAGGACAAAACGAGAAATCGTTAGCTGATTGGGAACGTTCATTCAGGTGCCAAAGAATAGCGGAACACCACAAGCGAATCCATGCCTTTTGAGAAGCGAACGAAAGATTTTGCGGGCCTGAAGGAAACATGACGCCAAGAGGCAAGCCGGACCTCTCGAGGAGCTGCCTCCCTGGCACCGATCTCCGAAGCCAACGACATTATAAATCCTTCACCAGTTGTACTTCTTTTTTCCTTCACTGTGCCTTATGCTTCTCGACATCATGAGGAAAGTAAGATTATGAAAAAGCTAAACCAAGACGATCTCTACAACCACATTGACAAGTTCTTAAAATCCAAGGGCATCGATATCCGAGATGACGCGCCGCTCGGGAGTCGCTTAAAGAAAGCCTGCCGCCGCCTAACCGACACCATCAATAACGCTCAATCAACCATCAAGAAAGCACGCGATCATGTGGACGATCGCATCGATAAGGTGCGCGACATCGTCCACAAAAAAACCGCTCCTCGGAAGGCACCGCCCAAGCCGGCAAAAAAGCAGAAGGAAAAAGCGGCAGCCGAGAAAACAACCGCGGCCAAAGCACGCCCCAAACGCGCGAGCAAGAAAACCAACCCAAGGAAAAAGGTCGCTGCCAAAAGGAAAGTTGTCGCCAAGAAAAAGGCAGATCGTAACCGATAGCGAAAAAAGAATCCACTAGTTGGAAAATTCCGGTGGGTTCGCTTGGCAGCGCAGGGTTTTAAGAACAGTGAGCCAAGGGGACTAATGCTTGGGACGCAACAGGATTGCCTTCTTTGAGGTTCCTTCCACCTCGACACTGTTGGATTCGATATGATCGTGGCTCTTCAAAGCGTTATGAACAATCCGGCGCTCGAAGGCGTTCATCGGTTCCAACTCAACCACATCCCCCCACCGGCATGCCTTCTCCGCCGCTTCCTTGGCTTTGTTGATGAGCGCTTCGCGCGACTTCAACCGATAGTTTCCAACATCAAGGGTCACCTTCGGCGCATCCCGGTCCTGCTGAAAGAGCAACCGATTGAGAACGTACTGGAACTGACTGAGCGTCTGCCCCTGCTTTCCGATCAATCTTCCCGAATCATCGGTGTCGATCTCCAAAATGACTCCATCCTCAAGCGGCGTGTCGGCTACGGTCGCTGAAAAACCGAGTAGTTTCAGCATCTCTTCCAGTGTTTCTTTGGGTTGAGCACTCATCGTGTTGGATCTATCTTCGAGGAAGACGGCCTACAGTCTGGGCCGTCCTTTCTTTCCTTTGCTTTTCTTCTTGCCTAAGGGCGCCCTTGGAGCCGGACCTGCAGCAATCGGCTCATTCTTGGTCAGCTTCATTTGCACGATTGATAGCAAGTTCTGTACAGTCCAGTAAAGGGCTAAGCCCGCCGAAAAATTGTAGAGAATGAAGACGAATATTAGCGGCATATATTTCATGATTTTCTGCTGCATAGGATCCATTCCCGGTGACATCGGTGTCATGCTCGTTTGCCAAAGTTGCGCGGCTCCCATAAGCAACGGCCAAAGATTGAAGGGGATTCCCAAACCGGGAATGATAAACAGGGTATCGGGTTTCGAAAGATCACACGTCCAGAGGAAGCTCGCTCCCCGCAATTCAATCGCGCTTTGCAACATCGTGTAGAAACCAAAGAAGACCGGAAGCTGCAATAAAATGGGAAGGCATCCTCCCAAAGGACTCACACGATTTTCCCGCATGAACTCCATCAGTTTCTTATTCATTTTCTGCGGATCATCCTTGTACTTATCCTGGATATCCTTCATCTGCGGCTGCAAAGCCGCCATTCGTTTCATCGAGCGCGTGCTGGCCTGTGTCAGCGGCCAGAATAACAGCTTAATGATGAAGGTGATCACCACGATGGAAAACCCATAGCTCAAGCCCATCCCGTTGAGCCCGTTCATGGAAAGCAGCAGCGCTTTGGCAAAGAATCCAAAGAAACCGCCAAAGTCCATGATCCCGTCGAGCTCGTTGCCAAACTCAGAACTCAATCGCGCCAGCGTGTCATACTCCTTAGGCCCCGCGAAAATGTTAAACTCACGCTCGATCGACTCTCCCGGTGGCAATGTTTGTCCCTTGAAGACGAGACTCGTTTGATACCCTTGTTTCACTTTGAACTCGGTCGCCTCCGCTCCCGAAAACTTCAACGGTGAACGCATTGCTTCCACTCGGTCGGCAGCTTCCTTTGGAATGAGCGCAATCGTAAAAAACTGATTGCCAACCGAGGCCCAATTAATCGGTGTCTCTTCATATTGGAAAAAATTTCGAGGCTGCCCAGGAAAGCATCCCAAAGTTCGATTGGCAAACCAGCTTTCCTTGATTCGCTCAATTTTCGCACCATTGAAATACATGAGCCCCATCAGGATGCCATTGTCCTCAGGTGTCATTGGCGTGGACGTCCCGACCAACCAATGCTGTGAGGGGATGACCTTCACCGAATCCGATTTGTTAACGACGCGCGTTTTGGCGCGGATCAAATAATTGGTGCCTAGCTCAAATTCCTTTTCGATTCGCAGCCCACCCTCCAGCTCCCGAACCATCTTCACCGTGCCGGGTTCCTCCGAAATATCATACCCCTGAATCAGAGGCGCCTCTCCCAACCGGAGCCCTAGGATTGTCTCCGAAGTCCAAGGGTTCAATTGAGCAAACTTTGAATCCAAACCCTGATCCGCCTCCGGCCCACAACCGGTATCATTCGGATAATGCTTGAGATCGACTATATGGATCCCCCCGCCGGCATTGCTAAACCAATACTTCGCCCCGTCATTCTCCAAGGTCGCCAACTCCTCGGTAAACGAAGGGTTCGCATCGGGAATCATCGTGATCTCGACCGAAGGCATGGACTCGGCACCATTGGATGACGACGTCTCTAACCCCGGATTGGCCACTTCAGGCGATTCCGCCTGCGTCACCTCATTGGTCGCTCCCGAGACACGTCGTTTGTCCGGTGGGTACAATACCGTGTTGACAAAAGGGCCCCAAGCGAGCAAGAGCACAAACGCGACAGCGAAAATGAGGATCGATTTCCTATCCATCGGAAGACATCAAGATTCTCTCGGCGTTAAGACGGCCGCATCCAACAGGATCTCATTTCGTTAGCGGCTGCATCCACTGAAGCTCCTCCTTTTCAACCGGGCCACTCGGTACGGGATCATATCCACTCCCTCCCCATGGGTGGCAGCGACCGATCCGTCGAAGCGCAAGCCATCCGCCGCGCCACAACCCAAAACATAAAATGGCTTCAATGGCATAAGTCGAACAAGTCGGATGAAATCGGCAATTGGCGGAGGCGCCAAAAACAAAAATCTTCAGCGGCAAACCCACTAGTTGATAAAAGCGGATGGGGAGCACGAGAATTTCCCGAACCAAGATCACGACGCGGCATCCATGACTCCCGCTCTCTTGAGGAGACGGCCCAAGTCCCGCCTTACCTCGCTCTGGCGACGACCAACAATCATTTTCCGAGCCACCAGCACAATATCAACCGGTTGCAGGATTTGGTGTTGCATCTCACGGAAAGCTTCCCTTAGCAACCGCCTAGTGCGTGAACGGGTTACAGCTTTCCCAACCCTTTTACTCACGACGACACCAAGGCGCGAGTAACCGCGATCTACGGAAGGTTGCCAATTCATAATCATGGTCCGCGAAAACCCACGCGCCCCTGACTGTTTGAGAGAGGCAAATTCCCAAGAATAACGAATCCGGTGTCGACCCCGAAAGTGAAAAGACTGCGAGTCCGGCATCAGTAAATGTTTATAACGGGGTTAGCCGCTTACGACCGTTTTTTCGGCGATTCGCCAACATCGCCCGTCCACTCTTACTGGAGTTCCTGCTTAAAAATCCGTGCTGGCGCTTTCGTCGAGTTTTCGACGGTTGATATGTTCGCTTCATTGTAAAGTTTTCGTAAGCTCAGTCGGAGGCCCCTAGCTTCCCTCCTTTGGAAATCACAGAAAAGGCTTACCACAAAAGGACCCAAAGGCATTGTCCCGCAATCAGCGGATTGCCGGAGAGAATAGCAACGAGCCTTCGGCTGTCAAGACTGACTCACGAGAAGATCGGACGTCACAGCGGGAGCCAAAGTGGTGAGCGTGTTGCAAAGAGGAAGCGAAAGCCCCTCGAACCGCCGTTCTCAGTAGTCTAGTGAAGGAAGATGGAATCCCCTCCGAGAGCGACCGCTCGGGGAAATGAACCTGTTCGGCGCCTCCAATAACTCTCGGCGGTAGCGGCTCGACAGAATCTCGCCCCACCTTACCACATCGAATTGCATCCTCAAAAACCCGCTGAAGGTTTGGAAGCCCGCTGAGTTTTCTGCCGCAACCAAAGCGAGGTCCGGGCGCCTGTTTTCAACGCATCGGGCCGCAGGCCGCCGTTGTCTAGTAGTGGCTAACCGGTTCGTCAAAGAATTCACGAACGCAGCTGGCTCATAATAATTACACCGTTCACACGCAACCACTTCCAGCGGACTCACATGGTAGAAGTTTCTCAGCTCTTGAGCAAACTTGTCATAATTGGAGAATCCAAGATCCAACGAGATCGCCTTTAACACGTTCCCCTCGCAGATCAGTTGACGCACCCGAAATATCTTTTGCATTCGCATCCAACATTTTGGGGAAACACCCAGTGCTTTTTGAAAATGTCGCTCCAACTGTCGACTCAATATCCCGAACTCCTCGGACATCCGACTGACCTTGTCGCAACCACTCTGCGCAAGCTCACACAAATTCACTAGAGCTTGTGACCTCGCATATGCGGAGTTTGAGGATCATCGGAACAGGATTTCAGGATAAGGGCGCCAGCTCATCCCAGAAGTGGGTTCATCCGTTGATTTAACGTTCGGATCGGAGCATCATGGCCGCGTCCAGGCGACGCTCTATCGAGCGTTTTTTTGACCGCTTCTCCCGCTCTCTTGATGGAGGAAATCGAACGCCTTGTTGGTCAAACGGATGGACGCTGCTCCCCAAGACGCACCTGATTGTCCGAGGGGAGGCGGGGTTTTGCCGCGATTCCAACGATGAATTGGTGCAAGACCAATCGAGTTGATTGCCTCCTGAGATTGGCCCGCAACAACTGCTTACGGCCTGTGCGGGAAGAGGGCTGAGGCCCGAAGCCAGAGCGTGAGCACACGGGCGAACGCGCCGGGCGCTTTCGCGGCTTCCACTATCGAACCCAACCCGTTGCAGTCCCGGGAACGGCGTGCGGTGGGCAAATATGGAAAACCCCATCAAGGAGCAGGGGACGGTCTGCTGATCGCACTAGCAGCGAAACGATGGGTGCTAACCCGTTGCGATTGTAATTCTCTTTATTTGCTTACGTCCTGAGGCACGGTCTTTCGGGCATCTCCCAAGCCAAAACACCAGGCACGAATATCGTCTCGGATTGATTGAAGATAGGCGCCCGAATAGATGTCACCGTCCGCAAGATTTGGCTGTCGTTCTCTGCGCGCCCCCAGTCTTGTGCCGATGACAGTCCGAGAGTCCAGCCTCGCCCGAGGGCCTCAAGAAGCGCTCCTTGAGGAATTGCCAGAGTCCAAGCCCTCGGCTCAGCCAACGGGCGGACGAAGAACTCGTTGCATCGCTGCCGGAGCACTCGGCGCTTCCTTCCAACCTAGCTCAAGACGGTGCGCTTCAAAGGCGAGAAGCCGAAGAGCCAGTCATCAAGTATCACTAGGGCGAGCGATGCCGCCTTGGGGGTCTGCCAAAACTCAGTCCACGCCTTGCGGACAATCGGAGCCGCCTGAGTTCTGGCAGATTGATCCCGGCGCCGATCAACGGGCCATTTAACGGCCGCTCGCGGCATCTGGTGAACACCAAGCGTCTCGCCCGAAATTGAGAGAAGACAGCCTCGCAGTCTCCTTGATGAATGGGAACGGTGAATGCTTCAGAACGCATCCCTTAGCTCCTTCGTTCCAAACACCCCTCCACGCTCACTCAGGCCCTCGGAGACCTCGGCCACCGTTTCGAGCCCCTTCTTTCCGCTGGCCTACATCGACGATGCGTCCCACCGCCCTCGGCCCCAACTCAACCGGCACGAAGACCCTCACAGCCTCGCGCGGGCAGGAAAGCGCGCTGAGGCTCGTCGTCAACGCTGCCATCCTTGGGCGCCTCTCTGAGCTCCCCCTTGCCGCGCTCGCTCAGCTGCGATCTTCAAGGGAGTTGAGATTCGCCGCGGCAGAACCGGTTTCCAGGAGCCAACGCCGACCGCTGCGCAATCCCAAAAAATATCTCCATCTGGCCATGCAGACGGGCTTATCCTGAAATCCCGTTCCAATGATCTTCAGACCCCCAATCCGGTTTCGCCAACCCATGCAATGCAAAGAGCCGACAAGTTACGAAACCTCATGCCTCCCTAAAAATTCGAAATTACCGAAACCCGCACTAGGGGAATCCAATGCTCGGCTGCGATAGACGCTTGTGACATGCCCGCCTCCCAGTCTGCAAGAATCCCGGCGTTTGATCGCTAAGCCCCGCCTCAATGCCCCGCAGCATGTCCTCCACCCGCGCTCGTGCAGCACGGGGCATCGGTCTTGCCTGTTGAACAGAATCCACCAAGCACTCAAAGAACCATTTGCAATAAAGCTCCCGCCCTGAATTGATGATGATTCAACGGTTCGCACGCGCAAACTCCACCTGAGAAATGAAGACGTCGATCTTCCTGTCAAACCGGGATTCCAAGACGAACACCATCTGGTCCAGCGGAAAGGAGCGCTGCCGGCAGTTCCGTTGTGGCCTGCGCCACCGCTCACAGGGCCGAGTCAGCTAACAGCTTCTCCGGCATTGGCCGGGCAGCGGACCGGCGCGAGGGAATCCAGGGAACCGCGAATCTTCGGAGCGGAGTCGTTCGGAGCCGGGAAAGACGTCATGCAGTCCCCTACGAAAAATGAGGACAATGCGCCGACTTCCCGAGGCCGTTGTGAGTCTTCTTCCTGTTTTTACCTGCGACAGGAGAAATTTCCTTTGTCAGCTTGTATGGCTCTAGTTCGCCAAATTGACGGCAAGTTTCCAAGGCCAGCAATTCCAACTTCCGATTACCGATTCGAATTGATGGTTGTCAGAGAAAGACCCAGGACATCTCGATCGCGCCTTCAAAAGGCTGGAAACCGCAATGAATGAGCCAAGGGCATGGAGCCAGAGAGCGTGAAGCCTCCGCGCGGACTCCCCTGGTTGCGGTCGGTCATTCGCCGGACAGGTCGGACAAATTCCGCAATTTCTCCGCGAGGGTGTCCAATTGTTTTTCGACGCCTTCGATGTAGGTTTGAATGCTTGTCTTCAACTTTTCAAGGTCGGTGTCCAACTTGCCCAGTTGAGTTTTAACCGCCTCGACGTCGCTTTGAATGCCTGCCTCTGACTCTTTCAGGTCAGCTCCCGGCTTGCCCAAATGAGTTTCAACCGTCTTGATGTCGGTGAGGATGCTCGATTTTTTCGTGATCAGCCGATGACAGAAGCTCTCCCATGGCAATTGGCGCTTCCATGCCTCTTTGTTCACCTCGATCCATTCCTTGACGTTCAAAACATCCAGCAGTTGGGGACGATCTCTGAAGCGGAAGCTGGCCACTTTATCCAAGGCTTCCCGGATGGAATACTGCTTGCCGTCCTTCCCTTTGAGAACTAGCCGGACAATGCTCTTGCATTCGCCCAGAGAGAATTTTTCGCGTTTTTCGCGGCTGCTGACGATGGCGAGCGCCAGGGTATATTGGTCGGTTTCATCGGGAAGTTGGGCAATGAACTCGGCCTGTGAAACCGGGATTTCCCCTTGGACCACCTTCCAGCGGATGCCGCCCGGCAAGCGGTGAGCCTGATAGACTTTGCGCAGTCTATTCCAGTAGGCGCTCCTTGATTTCTCCTCTCCGCGGCCCAGCGCACGCAACAGCTCCCGGAGCGTTTCGTAACGCGGGAGGGCGTCGAGCGCTTCGACAAGCGCAGCGAGCTTGTCCTTCTTGGTGGCCTTGGCCAGAACGGCCCGCGCCTCATCCTCGTTCATCGGGAGCGGGTGCTAGTTTTCTTCAGCGCCTCTGCCACCATGTAGCCGATGATGGCTTCGGGTTCGTAGAGGCCCCGCTCCTTGCCGTATTCCATCAGCTCGTCCATGGATTCGGCGGGGACGAGGACGGCGATCTTGCTTCGGCCCTCGCTGGCTAGTTTCTCGAATTTCTGTTCCACATCCTCCAGGCTGGCGTTGGAGCCGCAGTCGCGTATCGCCTTGCGGGCGTCCTGGCGACGTCCCCGGTCCTGTTCGCAAAACCACTTGGCGCGGTCCTTCATATCCTGCTGCTCCTTCGCCTTGTCGAACGAGTTGCGGCAGCTCTTCACAATAGTCATTGCAGCGTTCTGCGGCAGTTCCTTGTGATCGACCATCTCCTTGACTTCGTCGGGCAGCGCGTGAAGAGCAAAGTATTCTTCGGCCTTCTTGACCTTGAGGTCCCAGAAAGCGGCGGTTTTCTTGAAAGCTTCGTCGCTGGTCATTCCCTGTTTCATGAACTCGTTGTATTTCCGCTCCACCCAATAGGTGTAATCCGGGAAGGACAGTTCGGTGCGCTTGGAGTTCTCCATGAACGAGTGCTGCAAGGCCGCGTCGTTGTCCAGATCGACAATGACGGCTGGGATTTCCGTGAGCTTCAGCGCAAAGGCCGCCTTCATCCGGCATTGGCCCTGCACGTTCTCATAGGCATACTTTGATTGGGGGTCGGGATGCGGACGCAACGAGACAGGGAACTCCGGCAAATAGCCGCGGGACTCAATGGAGGATTTGATCAGTTCGACGTTCTCCTCGATTCCGGTGCGCCGAACGTTGATGCTGCTTTCTTGATCGATTTCGTTCAGCGGCACGGAAACGATCGTATTAAAGGGGAACTCTTTGTCGGGACTTTTCTTGGGCATAGCGGAATCTTTGAGTTAGCGGTTGTCGGGTTGCTACATGAGTTAGCGAGGAAACTTACCGGACGCCGGAAATCGGGTAAAGGTTTTTTGCCCTCCCTATGCGTTTCGATCCGTCCTTCCGTGACAGGAGCGGCCCGCACCGCATACCCCTTTACCTTGACGAGGAAAATTTCCGTGAACCGATCCAGGAAAGCCGGCGAATAGGCGATCGGATTGTTTGGGTGGCGCCAGTCAACTGGCGCAAATGGCTTCGCAGACCAATAGATTCACCTGAGAGAGCGTCAGTAATCTAACACAACTGCTTGAAGCGATGCGGTCTGTGAGGATGACCGCCCCTTCAATTTGAAGTGTAGCTGCAGAAATTCTGAGCGCACAGAAAGCCGATGCTTTCGACTTGAGTTTGTACGTCCTGGGATTTCGGGCATGGAGGTAAGATTTGCGCATTGGTGAAATCTTCGCCCGCCGGTTACACGGACCTTCTTCCGTCTGTCTTGTATAACCTTCATCGCAACGGGCCGATGCCGCAACTTTTCTGCGCGTTTGTAGAACAACACCCCAGGATCAATGACGGAGGGACTGTTTTCAATCGGCCAGATGCAGTGAAATCCATTGATCAACATTCTGGAATTTCAGAGCTCTGGGATCGGGTGGCGGACACAGACAACTCGCCGGAGAGCAGCTTGGGCAGGAGCGTGTCGAGCAAGCAGGTCAGGGTGTGGGATTCTTTGATGTTCGCTGTAGTTTTCTCGAAAAGAAGTCCGGTGGTTTCGACGAATCGGCGCACAAATTCTGCGGACAACCTCTTGCTGCATTTCATCGCGATAAAGCCTTGGTTGATTGCCGTTCTGATCTTCGCCACAGCTAGGTATCCAACAAATGCCTTTGAGGACACGGAACACAGCACCGACAAGAAGGAGCCCTGAGCTGATTCATCCCAATCCTGCGTCCGCCCTAGAATTTCGAGAATCTTCCGGCGGTGTTCCTTCTTCATCTCCGCTTCGATCTGCGCCAGCCGGGCTTTTCACTCCTGCTCACGCTGCCTTTGCCGCCGATCGGTTCGTTCTATCAGGGTTTGCGTCTTTTTTCGCTGTCGAGTTGTATGGTCGCCACTAGTTCCGCCAAGGGCGGGTGAGAAATCGAATTTCGGACCGCCAAGCACACGCCTGAGGCGGACCGAATCGAATGCGTGTGCTCGACCGCCACTGAAGCCGAACCTCGACGCTTGACAACCCGGGCGGCCACACCGCATTTTTACCGGCTCACACCTGAAACCGACCCGACTGCGGATACCGCACCGAACGTATCCCCAAGGCGTTTGTGGAAGCGGAGAGCAAGATTGTGATTTATGTCAAAATTTCTTAATGCGGCGCATCGGTACATGCCAATCGTTGCGGTGGTAATGGTCCTCGTATCCCCACTCGTGGGCTGGCTTGTGAAGCCGATTGTCGGGAGCGCGGTTTCGATCTTCTGGGTGATCGTATTCATCGTTTACGGCCGTCTTTCCTACCGGAAAGCGGGAGAAGATGCCGAGGTCCTGAATCAGCGAGCCGAGCACTATTATTTTGTCGGCTACATTGCCACCATCACCGGCTTGGTCTGCATTCTTTTTCGGTTGGGGAGAGATACTGCTTTGCTGAAGGAGGCTCCCGAAGATCTGCTAATACTTGGCGGCGTGAGCGTGTTTTGCACGATTATCGGATTGATCGGGATGAACTTTTTCCGCGCCAGGGCCTTCGAGATCGAGCAAGAGGCCAGGAGACAGGATGCCGAACGCAACACCAGTCAAATGCAACGCATTATAGAGGATATCGCTAAAAATTTCGACAGCTTCAGTGCCCGCATGGAAGCTCTGGAAGCCACGCGCATGGAAGAATTTTCCCAATTGATGAATGCCTCCGAACTGTCCCAAAACCTCAAGCAACTAGTCGGCGACATTCAGCAACTAGTCGGCGGCATTCAGGCCGGCAATGAGGGGTTGCGAGATCTTAAAGAGGTTTCCTCAACGGCCACTAGGACGGTTCATCAACTGAGCGTGGAATTGGGGGACATGAGCCGGAAAATGGGCAACATGAACAAGCGGATCGACAGGATGACCGACAATGCCGAAAAAGTTCAGTTGAACTGGCAGAAGATCGCCGCGCAATCCGAACGCATCCAAACGCTGGCCGAACGGCTGGAAAGCGCATCGAACTCACTGCAAGACTTGGGCCAATACGCGCAAAACGCCAACAAACAAGTCACCCTGCTCGGTGACGCAGTGGCCGAGACGGGAAAGCATACTCAAACTTGGCAGGAACAGACGGTCCACGCGCACAAAAAAATCGATGATTTCCTCACGGCGTTCGACAATATGTGCCATCGACTGAAAACAGACGCCGACAAAGAAATCGGCGATTTCTGCACGGCCTTCGGCAATGCCAGCCACAATCTGCAAAAGTTTGTGGAAATAGTCGCTGATTTCATCGGCAAATTGAGCGAAAGCGAGGGCAAAGTGGCTGGCTTTTCGGAATCTTTGGACGGAGCGATCTCCTTGACCGACCACAGCCGAGGAGTGATCGAGGTTTTCAAAACGAATCTCACGGAGACAGCGGCAACCTTGCAGGAAAGTGCCGGAAACTTGCGCGAGCAGTTCAGCGTTCTCAGCCAAGAGGTGGCCGAGACGGGAAAGCATACTCAAACTTGGCAGGAACAGACGGTCCACGCGCACAAAAAAATCGATGATTTCCTCACGGCGTTCGACAATATGTGCCATCGACTGAAAACAGACGCCAACAAAGAAATCGGCGATTTCTGCACGGCCTTCGGCAATGCCAGCCACAATCTGCAAAAGTCTGTGGAAACGGTCGCTGATTTCATCGGCGAATTGAGCAAAAGCGCGGACAAAGTGGCTGGCTTTTCGGAATCCTTAGACGGAGCGACCTCCTTGACCAACCACAGCCGAAAAGAGATCGAGGTTTTCAAAACGAATCTCGCGGAGACAGCGGCAACCTTGCAGGAAAGTGCCGGAAACTTGCGCGAGCAGTTCAGCGTTCTCAGCCAAAAGGTGGCCGAGACGGGAAAGCATACTCAAACTTGGCAGGAAGAAACGGGCAAAGCGCAGGAAGAAACGGGCAAAGCGCACCAAGAGGTCGCCCGTTTTTGTGAGAAATTCAATCAAGCCTGCACCGAACTGCAACAGGCCGCAGACACGGTCGGGCGCTTCACCGGCAGGTTGAGCGAAAGATTGAGCAATAGAAACTTGAGTCTGGAGATGGGCGGTAAATCCGTCGATGATTTTAGCGACAGATTGCAAGAAACCTGCTGCAAAATGAATCCCCTGGCACAATCTTTGGACGAAATAACCGCCAAGCTGAAAGAAGTGTCCGAGGTGCTCGAGGGGTTAAAAAAACACGCAAATAGTAAGAAGTCATGGTGGCCTTTTGGGAATAAGGGATGATCGCAATTCACAGCGCTGGCCCCGAGTTAAGAAGCAAGGTTCTGTAAACGATCTGGTCTGCCGGCGCCTATCGCTAGCCGCCATTTTTTTGATGAAACGCACCCACACCAACTTTAACTGGCCGTTGTTCATTTCCTTCAACGAATTGGCTTGGCTGGCACTCGTCGGCGTCGTGCTCATCTCTGCCGGTCGATTGGCGGCAGTGAAAGACGAATCGGCGAAAAATGAACCCAACCTCGAAAAACAATTGAAGGAACTGACGGAGGTAAAGGCCGAGAATCGCGACTTGCACAGCCAATTGGCGAAGGCTAAGGCCGAAAAGCGCCGAATTGAAGAACGATTGGAATCCCTGAAGCGCGAATTGGTGGAGGCTAAGAAGAAAACCTTGCAGCGGGAAAATGAAATCAGCTCCCTCATCGCCGAAAAGCGCCGAATCGAAGAACTTTTGCAATCCCGGGAGCAGAAACTGGCGGAGGCAAAAAATGAAATCAGTGACCTCAGCGCTGAAAAGCACCGAATCGAAAAACTTTTGCAATCCCGGGAGACGGAACTGGCGGCGACAAAGGCCGAGAATCGCAACTTGCACAGCCAATTGGCGAAGGCTAAGGCGGAAAAGCGCCGAATTGAAGAACGATTGGAATCCCTGAAGCGCGATTTGGAGGAGGCTAAGAAGAAAACCTTGCAGCGGGAAAATGAAATCAGCTCCCTCAGCGCTGAAAAGCGCCGAATCGAAGAACTTTTGCAATCCCGGGAGTGGGAACTGGCGGAGGCAAAAAATGAAATCAGTGACCTCAGCGCTGAAAAGCACCGAATCGAAGAACTTTTGCAATCCCGGGAGCAGGAACTGGCGACGGCTAAGGCCGAGAATCGCGACTTGCACAGCCAATTGGCGAAGGCTAAGGCAAGCGACGGTGCCGGAAAAGAGAGCGTGCATAAAAAGCTCCTGGGACTGAAGGGGGATTTGGAATTCGTCGGCATTTTGCTCGATCGGTCTTCCAGCATGAAGGGTGAGCGGTGGGAGGAATCCAAACAGGTGGTAGAAACCTGGCTCGAGCATTTGGCGATGAAAAATTGTTTTCTGATCACCTTCAACGAAAAGGTCGACGCCTTTCCGCCGAACCGGCAGTTTCTCGACGTTTCCGGAGCGGACGGAGGCACAAATCGGTCCAACCTGATTCAGAAGATTCAAGGTATTCAGCCGGAGGAACACACCGGCACGCTGGATGCCCTGGAAGCTGCCTACCGCTATCCGAATCTGCAAACGATCATCCTGTTCACGGACGGTGAGCCGCGACTGCCCCGCCAAACCCGAAAGCGGATTCGGCAAAATATGAGAGACATCGTCGACTTGTGCCGCACGAACAAACGTCGGCTGGGCGTGACCGTGAACACGGTGGCCATCGGCGATTATTTTCAGGGGGAATTCGGCAAATTCCTCATCGATGTCGCCAAGGAAACGGACGGCGCGTTTATCGGGCGGTGAGCCGGGGCGTCCGCTGATTTTTGCGGAAGGGGATGGCGGGCGTTCGTTTGCGGCGGTGCGCTTGGTTTTCGCTTTTCGGAGGCCGAAGGTTCAGCGGTCCGTCGCCGGTGTTTTCCGGTCGAGCGAGTCGGCGAGGAAGGTTTCGGCGAGGATTTTTTCGTGTCTTCCCTGCATTTCGCTCCGGGCTTTGCTATCGTTTTCGGGAAGTTTTTCCACTTCGGCCTCCATGCGTCGGATGACGGCGGGTTTGCCGAGGGCACGGAGGGTTTCTTGGAATTGATCGATGAGGGTCTGGGCTTCGTGTTTTTCGAGGAATTTGCGCAGTTCTTTGGTGAGGGCGCGTTTGCGTTCGACGGCGATTTCCACTCTCATGCCTTGTTCGTTTTTGTATTGGAGCATGAGGGATTCGCCGCGTTCTTTGAAGGAGTCGGGGGAGAGGTAGCGCATGGCGTCGATCCACCGGCGGAGGTGTTTGAAGTCTTCATCGCGTTGGAGGTTGAAGAAGTTTTCCCCGCCTTGATGGGTGAAGTTGGTGTAAAAGGCTCGGGGGTTTTTTTCCGAGATGTCGAGTTCCTTTGCGGCGTGCTTGTGGATGGCGAGGTCGGTGATGGTGAGTCCGGCGATTTCCCGGTAAAGGAAGACAAAATGGCCAAGGTTGACGATTGCTTCTTTGTAGTCGTCGGTGTTTTGCAGTTCCTCATTGGCGGCGGCGGTCAATTGTTTTCCGGCGTCTGAGTCATGGCAGAAGAGGCGGTTGGGCAATTTCGGCATCGGCAGGGGTTTCCACTCGCCGACGGTTTCCACGTAGGGCAGGGAGCTTTTGACGAGGCGCCGGATGTGCTTTTTGAAATTGGAGACGGCTTCTTTGCCGATTTGGAATTGGTTGGTCACGGATTGGCTGTCCCGGTTGAATGCCTTGTCCACGCGCAAGATGAGGTTATCAATGCGTTCATTTTCCATAAGGGCGATGGGATCGTCGTCTTTGCCGATGAATTCGCGGCGCCAGGATTTGGCGTCCCGGTTTTTCCGGATTTCGGCGACGCCTTGGTTCACGTCGTCTTCGAGGCTGTCGGGATCGTCTTGGGAGATGATGAGCACGTTGCTGGCGGTTTGGGGGGCGATTAGTCTGTCTCTTTCTTTTTCGCAGGTGTCCTGAAACGTCTTCAGCCGGGCGTCGACTGCATCGACGCGCCGGTCTAGGTCTTCCATGAATTGGAGGCTGTTTTCGAGCACTCGGTGGAGAGTGGAGTTTCTGATTTTGTTGAGGTGGTCTTTGGCGCGTTGGCGTGCCTCTCTCCAGATGACGCGCCGGTAGGGCTCTTCAGCTTGGGGACGCCTTTTGTTTAAGAGAAACCATGCGGCCAGATTGAGCAAATAAACGGGCCACTGGCTCAGGGACTTGGGTCTTTCCCGTCGCAACCACTGGCCGAAGGGATTGCCGGGAACGCCTTGTTCCGGGTTGAAGTCAACGAGTTTGGGGGAGTCCGGCAGGTTTTCCGGGAGTTCGGCCTGGGCTTGCTGGGATTTTTCGATGAGGCGTTGGACGTATGCCTTGGCCTCGGCGACGGTGTGGTTGGCCAGGTATTTGATGAGGGATTTTTCGAGACTCGTTCTCAGGTCTTTGGTGGCGAGGGTTCCGGCATTGCTGATTTTGCGGTAATAGTCGCCTTGGGGGTGCTGCAACCGGTCGCTCAAGGGGGCTTTCTTGGGGAAGGTGCTCAGGTAGCTTTCGATTCCTTCCCATTCAATGTAGGCGAATCCGGCCTGTTCTTTCCTGAAGAGGGCGTCAATCTCACCGGGAAGATTTTGAGGGCACCGGGCGCCTTCCACGGCACCGATGAGGCTGTTTTTGGCCCGGTTGTAGATTTTGTTCCAGTCTCTCTGAACATCCTCGTCCAGCGTGTTTTGGTTGACGGTGGCTTCGTGGCCGCGCCAAGCGGCAATCATGTCGATGGCCAGCGTCCGGTTGATGGCGCGGGAGATGCGGTAGCGGGGATACCAGATGGCGGAGAGACCGAAGGCGCTGAAGGCGCGCAGGTAGCCGGAGACGTTGGGGTCCATGTAGCCGTCCACGGAGGTGAAGTTGACGCGGATGGTATCTTTGTCATCGGCCATGCCGGTCACGACTTCGGTGAAGAGGTTCATGGCGCACATTTGGGTGAGGCCGTTTTCGTTGTTGAAGGTGGTGTCCGAGTTGGCCATAGATTCGAGATAGACTGTGTCGAAGGGTTCGTCCGAGGTCTCGATGTCGCGTCCGTCCGGAAGCTTTGCCTGATAGCTGCTGCTGCCTTGGCAGTAGAAGTCAAGCTCGCGCAGGGCGGCCCAGGAGTTGATGAGGTGAACTTTTTTGTTTGGTTTGAGACTTTTGTTGTCAATGAAAGTGAAAAGACCGATGACTTTGGACTGGTTGCCGCCTCTCATGGCACTTCGGTTGCGGATGCCGAGCAGTTCGTTGACGAAGTAGGCCACGTCAATGAAGGTGCCGCTGCAAGTGCCGCCGCAGAAGGTGCCGCAGATGTAGACCTTGGGGGCGTCGTTGATGAAAGATTGCGAGGGCACCTGGGCGTCGCTGTGTTTGCTCGGAAAGTAGTCGTCGCGCAAGAAGGCGTCTGCTTCGCTGTGATGGATTGGGTCTTTGATGGCTTGGATGGATTTTTCCAAGCCCTCGGCGACGGAGTCCCAGTTTTCCCAGAGGCAGAGCCGACCGGCTTGCCGGATGTGGCCGGCGCCGGCAGTGAAGCTTTTCGTGCCTTGATTGTTGATGAGCCTCGGGTCGAGCCATTCACTTAAGCCGTCGACGTAGCCGTGTTCTCCACTTTTCGACTGGATGCGTTTTTTGACGATGTCCACGCTGGGAAGCGTGATGTAGCGCGGGTCGATTTTCTCGTAGGGCGCCGGTTCGTTGGGGAGCAAGCTGTTGTCCGGTTTTTTCCCTGCGTCGGTTTCTAGGGCGAGGTAGCGGCAGCAGGGAAGCCCGGCGCGGCCGAACTCTTCGAACATGAGCTTGCGGAGGTCGTCGAGGATTTGCCAGCCGTTGGTGCCCAAGCCGATGAATAGGCTGGGGCTGATGGTGAAGTCGCTGTCGGTTTTGTTGTCGGTCATAATGTTTTGTTGTCGGTCATAATATAAATGCCAAAAATGCCAAGTATAAACCAAACCATAATTATCAAAACCAAAATCGAAATCCAAATGGACAGCCCAATAGTAGCCGCTGCAATAAACCTTTTCTTCCATTTTTCTTTATTTTGGTTAATTTCTTTCGATCTGATTTCTTGAAGCTGGCGAATTAAAGCAATTCTCTCTGATTCTGCCATTGCTTGCGTTTGAATCTTATTGGATAGATAAGATATAAGTTCCTCTGTTTCCATTTATCTTCCTCTCTTAACAGTTTAACGCATATTAGATGGGTCAAGGGTTTGAGCGAGCGTTTCAGGGAAGTCGGCCATTCTTTGACCAAGGGCTTCCGGGCATAAGCTAGTTTGGGCTCTGCCTTGCAGCAAGTCTTAACGGGGCATTGTGAAACGGAAGCTGATCGCCTCAGTCGGAAAAACGGTCTGAATCCATATCTTCGGCAATGGTCACTTGCAGGGTTCGTTTGGTGCCGTCGGTGGAGGAAATTTTGATGGAATCCGAGGTGCGGACCGGCTTTGGTTTGCCTGTGGGTCGGCAGAAATCGAGCGTCTTGGACTGGCGGAGGAAAGAGTAGCCTTTCGCGTCGAGGTCATAGACGAAGTCGTCGGGACTTTCCACATCCGCTTGGCTGAGATAGATGCGGTCGTGCCTTTCCAGAGTGAAGGGTTCTGGTGGCCGCACCACCGTCGCGTCGAGGGGCGACGTTTCGGTAAGTTCCACTCGCATTTTTACGTCGGGCGGTATGGCGAGGCCCGCCGTTGCTTTTTTTCGGAGAAATAATAAGAATAGAAGGAATGCCGCTACTAGGATGATCAGCCCGTAGAACAGTTGCGTGCCCCGACCTCTGATGGCGACTTTCACCGGGATGGCGACGGGTAGGCCGAAGCCATTGACGAGCAGGCGTTCGCCGACCGGAATGAAACGGACTTCACCTGACCAATTGCCGATGGACGCGTTCGGAACAAACGCGATTTCGAATGTTCCAGTTCGTAACAGATTGGAGTCCAGGGCTCTGCGTTGGCCGGTGCCGGGATCGTAAGTGCGGACGCAAAGCACTTCATTAAGGTTGTCGGAAAACTCCAGTCGAAAACCGTTTCCGGAGGGAAGTTCCCTCGGGAAGCGCACCACGAACCGTCCGACGGACGGAGTCGTGCGGCCCTCTTGCTGGACTTGGGAGGCTTGGATGGGACCGAAATTTATGATTCCGGGCGCTGCGATAGGGAGGTTCTGTCGGTTCAACCAGCCCAGTTCCATGTTCAGGGCAAGGGGAAGGACGGTTATGGATCGTCTATCGACGGATTGTCCACCGGGACCTTGGACCGTGAGCGTAATCGTCTTTTCTCCCGGTGCGGCGAAGGTGAATTCGGGATGTCTGGATAGACTTTCGCCTTCGTCATTGAAGTTCCAGTGCCGGGATTCGACCAGGCCGGTGGATTCGTCGAAAAACTGAACGCTTTGCTCGACGGTGATTTCGGCTGTTTCGTCGAAGCGGATGGCGGCTTGTGGAGGCGGAAAGGCGGCGGGGGGAAGGATAGTCAGATGGTGGGGAACGCCGTCAATTCGTTTGCCGGAGGCGAGAACGCCGACGAGTTGAACGTCGAAGTTTTTTGGCTTGGGGCCACGATTGGTGTAACGGTGCAGAGGGGACCGCTCAGTGCTGGTCGCACCGTCGCCAAAATCCCAATGGAAGGAGACAAAATCTCCTTCGGATTCATTGGCAAATTGCACGGCCTGTCGGTGCGCCGCTTCCGCCGGCGCCTTGAAAGCCACCCGGGAAACGGGGCGGGTGACTTGAAGGGTGATCTGCGATCGTGTCCGTCCGCCTTTCGCTCCTCTTGCATCAAGGGTTATGGTGTGCGCTCCGGGGGAGGTGAAGGTATGTGTTAGCACTTTGGAATTGCTCACTTCTTGACCGTCCACGCTCCAGGAGTAATGCTCATAGCCGGATTTCGAGTTGTCGAAGGCCCGCATTGCCTCACCGATTCGGACCTCTTTCGGACACCTGAGGATGACCGGCGGGAAAAGCACCTCGAAATGGGGGTCGGAGATAATATCGAATCTCGGGTGCGGCTTCAAGTCCATGACCAAATCACCGAGAATGACGAGGTTGCCCCGTATGCTCTTTCCGTCTACGAGGGGGAATTCGTCGAGAATTTTCGGGAAAGTCGTGACATTCTCGTTGTCCTGCCCGTCGGTGAGCACCCGGACGTTGACCGTTTGTCCCGGAGCTTGCCGGGAGTAACCTTCGGCGACCCGCAGCGCTTCGCGCAACGTCGTCCAGAGAAACGTCTTGTCTCGGCCTGGCCCCCTTGCTTCATCCGCCAGTCCCTCAATCCATTGGAAGGCTTGCTCGTGAGCGTTTTTTCCGGAGACTTCGATTTTCGATTGAATTCCGGTATTAAACGAAATGAGCGTGATCCGCGATTCCTGTTCCTGAAGCAGGGCTTGGAGATGAGCTCGCAACGCCTCCTGAACGACCTTTATCCGAATGCGTTTGTCGAACGGCGAGATGGCTTTGGTCATGGAGCCGGACGTGTCGACAACGATGACGAAGTCCCCCGCCGTGGCCGAGGTAATGGTGAACAACGCGAGCGCCAGCCATCGAAGCGTTCGATAGGGGATGAAGCAAATGATTGCAGATGCAGCCATAAAAGCCTCTATTCTTAAAAACCTTCCCAACTCACGAAAGCCTTGATTTTGATTTTCTGGGAAAATCTTAGCCGCATTCGGTCTTGCCACCGGTGCTGTCTGCTTAATTTTTCATTTGCGGTCGAGCCCGGCCAAACGATCATGTCCGCAAGGTGCGTTGCGTCCGGGCTTGGGGACTTTGCAAAGGGCCACAGAGACCTTACCTCGACAAACGCCCTTTTCGGCGGAGCCGGTCATTATGAGACTCAACGTTCCCGACCCGCCACCCCTCCAGATCAACGGACCGATCACCTCGTTCCCACACTTTGCCAACACCGCCAAGACGGCCTAGC
>JAMASS010000045.1 GCA_024761205.1 Limisphaerales bacterium | reverse complement strand
TAAAAGCCATTATCAATATATCTAAAGAACGCCTCGGCTATCCTACGCAGAAGCCCTTGGCGTTGCTGGAGAGGATCATCAAGGCGAGATCGAATGAAGGTGATGTGGTGTTCGACCCGTTCTGTGGGTGCGCCACTACCTTGGAGGCGGCGCATAGCTTGAAACGCCGCCGGATCGGAAGCGACATCGCCATCCACGCCATCAAGCGCGTGGCTACGGCTCGTCTGCATGATCGGCTCGGATTGAAGGAAGGGGTTGACTTCACCATTGATAGCGTGCCAAGCACGCTTGAAGGCGCCATTGATTTATGGAAGCGAGACGCATATCACTTCCAGAAATGGGTGGTAGAGAGGAGGTGGACGGTTTCGTCACGACGAAACGGGGCATTGACGGACGCATCTACTTCGGGCGGTCAAGGAAGAAGTTGCGCTCGATGGTGTTGGAGGTGAAGGGCGGCGAGAATGTCAATATCAGCGTGGTGCGCCAGTTGCGAAGCGTCTTGGAACGTGAAGAGGCCGATATGGCCGGCCTGATCCTATGCGCAATTTGAAGCCGCAGCAGAAAGCCGCCTTCAGCCGAGAGATGGCAATGGCCGGAGAGATGAAGGGCAAACACTGCCCCCGTCTGCAACTGCTGTGCGTGCCGGACATTTTGGCGGGACGCCGCTTCACATTGCCGGAGGCGCCCGCCGCACGTGGGTCCAAGCAGGGGCAGCTGACGCTCAGCGCCGAAGGCTCTCTATGCCTCTAATTTATCATTGCATTACAGTCCAATTTAGATGCAAACTTGGAGATATATGGCACGTTACGCTAAGTAGGGAATTGAGGGATGATATCAGCATGAGCTGACTTACACAAACAGTTTCTTCAACATGAGAAGAAGCGGCAGAAACTCTGCTCGAGTCGGTCTTCAGTGGAAGGGCTTCACGGAACCGGAGTTGATTGGCGGACTGCTGTCCATTGAGCTTTTCGACTTGGAAATGAATGAAGAGCTCATCACCGACACTTGGTTGAGCATCTTGCCAGGAGATAAATTCTACACCGATGAAGACTGGCGGGACGAAGATTTTTTAGCCGCCAAAGCCTGGTATTGAGGGCGGCCGAGAGGTACGTCAGCAGAACGGTTTTTGCAGGAGACCGAGGAGGGGGGGCGCAATCCAGACAAGCTACCCGCATCTATGATGAGGACGGTAATTTCATCCGAGTTGAAGGCCCGAAAGAACGGTGGCAATCTTTCCCTTCATCTTTGCTGCCGATAGCACCCATACTATTGCCGGAAAGCGATTCTCCAAGTTGTTGATAAGGGCAAGGCTCCGATGGAAGAATAGCTCAGATCGTGTTCACTTCCGGCGAGGGAACGGCAGATTGTCAATTTCCATCGGCGGCCGCCACTTCAGGCAACTCCCGTTTGATTTCACTCTCCCGATAACCAAAACCCGGTCCGCCAATTGTGGATAGGTTCAATCGTCCCTCCCGACGTCGGTAGAGCCCCGGATGGACGATCGCCTCAGGCTGAGAGGCGTCCGGATAAAACTGCATGGCATTGGTCTCCACGCCCATGATGGTGCCCACATTGGCAGCGAGCAGTACGTGCGGCACCTGTGCCAGCATTGGATTCGTCAAGTCCTGTACCATCAGGGTCATCCCGTGAGCCTTCGCCCAACAAGCACTCAGCAGAGCGCCGGATTGTGTCTTGCAAGTTTTCAATGCAACCCCTGTCCACCCCAACTCACGCCTCAAGCGAACCAGATGCCAGTCGTGAGCGCTCTCATCTAAAAACAACGGCTTCCGAGCGGATACGCTGTGAACATCGATGGGGTTGGCTTCCAAATCATAGGGAAACGGCTGCTCAACGTACAACAGCATTCCATATATCCGCGACTCTGCATCACGCAAGCGATCAAGAATCTCGTCCACATACTCTGGCACGGTGACGGAACAATTGAAGTCAGCTGTCAACCACCTCACACCTGTTTCAATGGCGATTCGTCCGACAGCAACCAAGCGTTGGCAGTCCCAATCGAAATCGTCTCCCCGGAGCTTGACCTTCAAACAGGTAAGCCCATCACGCTCAATCCAGTCCCGCAGCAAAACCGGATACCCATCATCAGGTTCGTGTCCGCTCAACTCGGCTGCTTCCACCGGATCCAGGCCCCCTACCAAATGCCACGCAGGAAGAGACGAGGTCGGCCGATCGACCAAAAAATCGCAGGGGAAGCGATCGTGAAAAGGCTGTCGCGCATCATTCACCGCCTCTAGGTAATCCGACAATGGGCGATTCAGATACTGTCCGGAATAGGTCTGATAAACGGGTCGATCAAGTGCCTTGCCAAAGGCATCATGAACCGCAAGGTCAAAGAGCGAGCAACAAACGAGCGCCGCCAACCACGGCATTTGATCGTCGTCGGCACGGGAACGATTGAATGCCGCATGCAGGGGCCGCAGCACCTGCTCTTGAAACGTAATCCCCACATCCACTGGATCCCCATAGTGTTCGAAACGAGCCCACGCAGTGACTAACTGAGCACAAAAGTCTTTCAGCGACTGATCCCGCTCTTCAAAATTCCCTTCCTGAGGCCACACCCACTGCACACTCAACGGCGTCTCACCCCACCCATCGGCCGACCGGCCATCACGGGTTACCACCGTGACCCGGACCCGGGCCACCGTCACGTAAGTAGTGACCTCAGCTCCAAACTTCAAGGGCACTCGCGTGTCGACAGGCAAGAAATAAAGGAACGCGGCTTTCGGGCAAATGTCAGACAGTTTCGGCATAGAAAAACGTCTAACCGAACATTCCCGCACTGTCCGCCAAAAAAAGAAGTCAGCTAAGCCGGATTTGCCGTCGACATCTCGACGGATCGATCCCCACGAATCAAGTAAAACCATGCCAGCACCGCAGCCACCACGGCGACACCGGCGCAAATGACATACGGCAAAGCCGGTCTAAAGCTGTAAAGCCAGGCGGCAAAGATCGGGCCAAAAATTCGTGCCAAGGTTCCCGCACTCTGTGCCACCCCCAAAGTATTTCCCTGCTCATTCTCGGGAGCGTTCATCGAAATCATTCCCATGGTCGGTGCGCGGTTAATACTCGAAAAAATTGTATACAATCCCAGCGCCATCAACATGGTCAAAAGACTCCCCATAAAAGGCAGCAACGCCAAACTCACACCTATCCCCACCAAACTAGTGCAAATCAAGCCCGGCTCACCAAACCGCCTCACCAATCGCCCCATCACGCCTTGCACCAAAATAGAAATCAATCCGCAATAAGCAAAGAGGTAACCCAAACGCGTCTCATCATATTGAAACGTTCGACCCAAGAGCAGCGATAGGGTGGTCTCAAAACAAGCGAAACAAAATGCCGCCAGAAAAAAGACACCGATCAAAAACCCGAGCCTTGGCTGACGCAGCGTATGCAGCCACTGATCAAACTTGGGACGATCCGGAACCGGTTCACTCGACGATTTCCGGCTTTCGGCCAGAATCGCGCAGGCCAAGATAAAGTTGGTACCGCAGATCGCTGCCGCGACCCATCCCGGTCCTGTTAACCCAAACAATTTCGCGCTGAAAGCCCCAATCGCCGGCCCAATCATGAACCCAAGACCAAACGCGACACCAATTAACCCCATGCCCTTCGAACGATTCTCCCTTGTCGTAACGTCAGCGATGTACGCAGACGCCACTGACAAATTAGCGCCCGCAATGCCAGCAAACACCCGCGATACCAACAGCATCCATAAACCGGACGCTCCCTCCATCCCCGAAGCCAGAGCAAACAAAACATAAGAAATGGTCGAGCCAGTCGTACTCACGAGAATAACCGGCCGACGACCAATCTGATCCGAAAGCTTACCCCACCAAGGCGTAAAGAAGAACTGCATAATCGAGTAAGAACTGATGATCAGTCCAATACCCCAGCCCGGCGCTCCAAACCGATCAGCATATCGAGGCAACAGCGGCAAAACGAGTCCAAAACCGATCAGGTCAATGAAAACCGTCAGAAAGATGACTAAAAGTGATGGTTTCTTCATGAATAAATTCCGCGAGCTGCAGACGTTACCGCATTCCTATCGGGCCCGTTAAGAACAAAATCCACTGGATGTAGGGCCGGTGTGTGATTGGAAAAGGGCACAAACTCAGCGCAGACACTCGTGACACAGCAGGAAAAAGCGGTGAAAGATCGCCACGCTCCAAGACCTCTGCCTAGCAAGGGCAACCGAAATGACCGACTCCATGAGGCTGCACCGCGGCGATCCCGCAGAAAGGGGGGCGATCCGATGAACGGGCGGAGCGGGCGCGATGAGTGGAGGAGCCACGATCCACGGAGCGAGGCGAAGAACAGTTTCCCCACAGCTGACTTAGAGAAGACACTGAGGGGCTGGAAGATCGCTCAACCGGGCGCCGCTTCATTAACCGGGACGCCGATAGCGCCGAGATGAAGAGACGAATCAGTGGAAAGGAAGGCGCCCTGCTGGAGAGCGCCCAGGATTCGCTGAGCCAGCGGGAGCTCCTTGTGTCTGCGTGGCGGGTGAGATTCGCCAGCGCACCTGTGCCGCCTAGGGCAACGGACACCCTTGTGAAGCGCGCGCGCCATTCGGAATGCCTCTGACCGCTCTTGGCTGTCCGAGTCTGAACGGCTGGAGTTGGCGATCGATTTAGTGGCGTTGACTCAGCCTCCGGCTGGAGTGCATCCCTCTGGAGCGCCCCCAACAACCCGGTCGACGGGAGAGGAGCGATCGCCCCGGGAGCATTCCGAACGGCTCCCGTCGCTACCGCCCCGAGGCTACTCCGGGCAATGGAAGAAGCACTCAGTGCAAATTTATTGTCGCTATTTTATTTCATTTTCGACTTAATTCCGTCATTAAACTCTACCTGAAAGCCACGTTTTCCAAACCCATCCTCAAACTTGCCGCATTTGCCCCGATAGAGTTACTAATCGTCACCGCGATTCTCGCCGGAATGCTCCTTCCCGCCTTCACCAAAGCAAAGGGCAAAGTCCACCAGTCAAATGCATCAATAACATGAAGCAATTGGCGATTATCTGGAATCTCTACGCCATTGATTCGGAGGACGAAATGGTTAGGAACAATAACGGCACTTACGGAATTCTAACCTGGGTAGCCGGGGCTTCGAAACCTACTGCAAGATGCCATGAATCGGTTGCTGCTCCTCAATCCGAAGTAATCCTTGTTTGGCGGCTACCTCAAATATCATGATCGCTCTGGTGTCAACGGATTTGCGGATGGCTAGTCAGAAAGCAAATGCTGGATCGATGCAAGCATCCTCCAACCGAAATCATCAAAACTCCCACGGGCACTTCATCAGTGCTTGCGGCAATCTGCACTTGACTTGGACTTGCGGACACACCTCGCGCCGATTGGACGGACTCGACCGGTAGCAGGCATTGTGTACCACCAAGCTCTATGCGAACAGTCCACCCCCTTCGAACAGCTTCTCATCGGGTTCCTCTTTTTCATCGTCGCCCTTTTGTTCGGCGGGCACAATTGATCTGGTGCCCGCAGAATCCTTGTGGCGCTACCACAAGACGGCATCGCCGAGCCGAGCAAGATTCCACGGAATGGGCCAATCCGGCTTCGATGATTCCGCTTGTAGGACGGGGCCGGCCCTTTTTAGAACCGAAAATTTCGACGGCCCCACCGTAGTGGACATGTCCCGATCCACCGGTATTTCTGCGAAGATGCTTTGATGTCAGCGATCTCAATCTATTTGATGGCTTCCTCCTCTCCGTTCGATCCGACGATGGCTTCGTCGACTGGATCAATGGTCAGGAAGTGGCCCGATCTAATGTTCCTTGACTCGCGCCTTTTGGGATGACGATCTTGAATTTCTCGCTGCCCGTGTCATAGAAGTGGATATCCCGAACCTTGCCCGGTAGTTCTTTGCAAGGCTGATCGATGTCAAAGTCGTAGTGTGCGGCCAATTTCCACCTCATTCGGCTGCTCCAACTGTCACGGCTGTTGCTGAAGGCTCCTTTGACGATTGCGCTGTCTCGGAGAGTGCATTTTGGGTCCGGTAATAATAGCTATGGGTGCACTCTCATGGCCGTTTCAATCCCGGCGCAAGTTGGGCAAACACCGGCGGGATCGTTGAGGTGAATTGTGTGCGATTTATCGCCCTGGCCACGAGTGCATGTTGGGGACAGCTGAATCCGGCTGTGTTGTTTTTTGGAAAGTTTGGCGGAAAGAGAGGGTTGGAAGTCGAGGTGGCTGTCGCTCAACTGCATCCCATGCTCTAGGGAGGTGATCACTTGCTTATCGATATCCCGCTCAATGACAAATCGCTCAACGATGACCTCGACGGGCTGATCTTCGGCTTCATCCAGGATCGGGCGGTCTTTTCTTTGAGACCTTTTGGTGATCTATCATGGTAGCAAGTATGAAGCGGGGAAATGGGGCGGCACAACAAAACGGGTAGGGCGAATGTCTCCAAAAGGCGGTTCATCGGGCTGCGTGAAATACCTGTCGTTGATGTCTCGTCAGCCATAACCAAAGCACAACTCTGCTCTTACACTTCAAGAACACTTCAAGAGCTCTCGCCATTCCGCCAGGTTTTGGAGTGCGAGAGCGGGGTTGTCGCTTTTAACCTGCCTGCATGATGAAAACGTTCGGGATATCCGGCAAATTCTGCTTTTCGCACGGTCTATCAGATCCGCTGCTGCTCTCGTAGTATTTAGTGACCGCCTTCGCGATACGTAGGTGATCTTGCTTGGTTGTGAGGGGAGGTGATGGGATGGTAGCTTCTCTCCGTGATTGAGAGTGACCTGGGGGTTATATGATCGACTTACATAGTGATACAGTGACTAAACCGACACTAGGCATGCTGGAGCCACATGCAATCGGCGGAGGCGGGGGATGATGCCTTGGCGGCGAAAACAGGAGCGGTTTTGAAGTTGGCTTGAGGGGATTTGAGCAGGAGGAACGGAGTGTTCAAAGGAGGAGGAGTCTGGCCACACTTGATGGCGGTGGGTATCTGTTGCGTTGTGAGTTCCTCGGAGGCATGTCGGCGATTAAAGCGTTTTTTGAAAGACGGAAATCTTGAGCGGGGAAAGCGGCGAAGGATCATCGCACTCTCATCCTTTGCCGAGGCTTGGGATGACGAACGGGATGCTATCGAGAGATCGGAGGTCTAGGTGATGTCGCCAGATTTTGGAGCGTGGCGATTCTTCACCGTTTTGGACTTGTTGCGGCGGCCGTTGTTCTCTGATCCTGCACTCAGTTCGAATCATCTGCTCGTAGGCGGTAATTAGCCGAGAAATACGCGTTTGATCGTCCAATAGATTCCGATCATCCCAATCAGGACAGATCCTGGGACCGAACAGTATTTGCGGTAGCTCTTTTGATCGAGTTTCAAGGTGAGGAGAACGATGCCGAGGACCACGGTCAGTTGGCCAAGCTCGACCCCTAAATTGAAACCGAGGAGCCCGATGACTAGGTCCTGGACGGGGAGATTTTTCTCGGCCAAGACGCTGGCGAAGCCAAGACCGTGGATGAGACCGAAGATGCCAACGATGATCAGTCGTCGGTGCGAATAGGTCTCTTTGAAGATATTCTCAATGGCCACGCAAGTGATGCTCAAAGCGATGATGGGCTCAATGATCTCGGGCGGTATTTTGACCCAGCCAAAGGTGGCCAAGGCCAGGGTTGCCGTGTGCGCGACGGTAAAGATGGAGATCTGGTAAATCAGAGGACGGAGCTGTCGTGAGAGCAGTACCAGACCGACGACAAACAGAACATGGTCCCAGCCTAGGGGCAGAACGTGGGCGTATCCCTGTCGGATAAAATCGCGAAAAGTGTCTAGTTTACTGGGGCGTGATTCTTTTTTTGCGCTTTGCGGCGCCGATTCGGTTTGGATGGCTTGGGACCAAGGTTCCAGATCCAGGATATAGCTATCTTCACCCGGGAAAAGGACGTTGAGGGGTTGGTTTTCGCCGTTTAAGTGATTGATGAAATAGACACTGAATGTGCCTTCCTCGGTCGCTTTGATCTGGTAACCGGACATTTTTGGGGCGTTGGTTTTCCATTCTGCCGTAATCACCACAGGGGTCTCGGCGCATTCGATGCTATTGGTTTCGGGAGTCTCTGAATTCCAGGTCAGATCTTTGTTGGCGAAGGTGGTGAAACTCATGTCGAAGTGCGGTAGCACCTGTCCCAGAGGGTGCATCCAGAATTCAACGTAATTCTCAATGAGCTGTTTGGCCTTTTTGAAGAGTTCCGCCTTCTGCTCGTTGGTGTAATCTTGGAGGATCGCGTTTTCGAGGTAGGGTTCATTCAGCGGGTCGGCGGCGAAACAGCGGGGGTCCACTTCGACTTGGATGGTCACTGAGCCGTCCGGTTGGAATGACGACCGCACCGGGAGATCGGGAATGGGATGGCCAAAAACGGTGAAATCGAAGGTTACGGCTAGCAGAATGGGGATAAAATGGTTCACAAGCTGAGATTGGAGGGTAAATTGAAAATTTTCTTCGTTTGGGTAAAGAAAAAAGGTTGAAAATCCTCGGCTGAAGGGAAGACTAAGACTGTCCAGGGGATTGGCTTATCAATTGCCTGGTGTAACCCTAAATGTTTTAAATTACCATGAAATACCTCCTCTCCATCGTGGCTGCCCTGGCTTTGGCAGCGACTTCCGCGCAGGCTGGCTGTGGCAAAAAGGTGGCCAGTATCGGTCAGTTAGAAAAGTTTGATGCAGCGACCAAGTCGGTCACCATCAAAGTTGTGGATTCCAGTGATCCGAAGCAGGTAAAAACCAAAACGGCGAAGTTGACCATGACTCCGAACAGCAGAGTGATTGCCAAGGACAAGATTGACGGTCTGGTTGGCAAGAAGGTTTCGGTGGTCAGCGAACATGGCAAGATTGATTACGTGATCGCCTTGGCTAGCAAGTAAAATTGTCAGTTGAGATGTTTGGCAACCGCTGAAGGTTTCTTCAGCGGTTTTTTAGTTTATGGGAACGCGGACAGGAGGTTTCGCGTTCCTAGGGATGTATTTCATGAACATTGTCGGAGGTTTCGGCCAGTTGTGCGAGGGGATCGTGATCCTGGCGCTGAGGGCTGAGGACTGAGGACAAATTTGGTGAGGCTTCGCAGCAGGCGGAGCTGGATCATGTGAGATGGGCTTGCCCGCATTTGATCGATTGCGTTGGTTGCGGCGAATCTCGATCGATGGCGGTCTAAGGCGTTTTTGTCGGCTTACAAAAGGGCTGCCACCTCCAGTAGGTCCAACAACGCAACAACCATTCTTCGGGACCGTTGTGGAAGTAGCGGAGCCAGATGCTGCTAAACGCAATGAGGATACCGTAGATGACGGGCGTCAAGAGCAGGCATCCCATGGGGCCAACTTTGCCGTAAAAACCTAATCCCCAGCCCAGGAAGACAAAGCCTGCCAGAACGGATTGGCTCATGTAGTTCGTAAGCGACATGTGTCCGGCGGATCGTAACGGCTGAAGGAATCGAAAGGCGGGCGTCCGTCGCTCAAGCAGAAGGATGCCGATCATATAGGAATAGGCGAGGGCAGGCCAAGAAAGGGCTAGAGTGGTCATGGCTAGCACGCCGCTCCAGATGGAAGCGGGCATAGCGTTTGACCCGAAGTCCGTAAAGACGGTAGCATAAAGCGCGTTGCCGATAACACCGACGATCACCGTCCAGGGCAGCAAGCGCTTCAGGAGCGGCAGGTGTTGGTCCACAGATTGAAAGAACCTTGCTTTACCCGCTGCCAGACCAAGGGCGAACATCGCCATGACTGGAACGCAGTTGAAAAGAATCATGATCGGTAGGACAAAGAGAAAGTAGTCGAGAGTCCGTTGCCGAGCGGCGTCCCAGAATGAGCCGAGGTAGGCTTCGTCGCCTTGGGCAAGCCAGTTGTCCCATTCGGGACCCGCGTCGAGGGCACTGATGGCTCCGAGGAGTCCATAGCCTGGGATGGAAAGAAAGTATGCAATGGCTGACGCGATGAGGAGGTTGCGAATGGACCAATTGCGGCAGAACCAGAGGAACGTTCCCAAGATGGCGTAGCAGATCAAAATATCGCCGAGAAAGAGAAAGACAGCGTGAATCAGTCCAAACAGGAAGAGACCGGTGAGGCGACGGAAATATCGTGGCCCGAGGGGTTGGCCGTCTTCGATGCTGCGTTCCAGTTGAACCGCCATGCCGTATCCGAACAGGAAGGAGAACAAAACGAAAAATTTTGCCTGTCCAGCGAACGCGACCAGCCAAACTGCCATCCGGTCGGCTGTCGTTGCGACCGCAGGGTCTGCCAGGATGTTGTGGCTAAACCAGGGAAGATTAACCGCGAGGATTCCCAGGAGCGAAAAGCCCCGAAGCGTATCAAGATAGTTGATTCGTTTCGCCTGTTGGGATGTCTTCAAGGGAGTGTGCCGGTCTGGATGAAAAAACTGGGGGCCGAGTCAATCAGTGTTTGTCGGTTTTGAACAGGAGGAAATGGAGAGGAGTGGGGCTTTAGGAGTGATTTCGTGATCCGAAAACTGGGGTTGTTCCGTTCGGTCTTGCCTGCAAGCTGGAGCTACGGTGAAGCCGCGTATGACCGCAGCGGATTTGACGAGGGAAGTAAGGTGGGTGACGTCCCTTTGTTTCGTGGGTTCGTTGACATCCCTTTGGGGGGTTGATACGTTGGCCCGCTTTATTAAGGTCATGGAATATAAGAAGACGCTGAATCTGCCGAAGACGAGTTTTTCGATGAAGGCTGATTTGGTTAACCGGGAACCCTTGCGATTGGCGCATTGGGAGTCAATGGGATTGTACGGGCGCATTCGCGAAGGTCGATCTGGCATGCCCCGGTTTGTTCTTCATGATGGGCCGCCATTTGCCAACGGGGATGTGCATATTGGAACCGCCCTTAACAAGACGCTCAAGGATATCGTTGTTAAGTACCAAACACTGGTTGGCCGAGATGCGCCTTATGTCCCCGGCTGGGACTGTCATGGTCTTCCGATTGAATTTAAAGTCACGCAAGAGATGTGGAAGGCCGGTGAAAGGGAATTTAGTCCGGCGGAGGTCCGTCGTCAGTGCGATGCGTACGCACGGCGCTGTATCGATCTTCAACGGGAGCAGTTCAAACGTTTGGGCGTCTTCGGTGAATGGGAATCGCCTTACCTGACGCTCGACAAGGCTTACGAGGCGGAGGAGCTAAGGTTGTTTGCCGATATTGTTGAGCAGGGTTTCGTTTATCGAGGTAAGAAGCCGGTCTATTGGAGCATTCCTTGTCGGACGGCGCTGGCGGAGGCGGAGGTGGAGTACCAGGATCATGTCAGTCAAAGCATCTTCGTGAAGTTTCCGGTGGTTGGAGTGCCCCGAATGTTTGTGGTGATTTGGACGACGACTCCCTGGACTTTGCCGGCTAATTTGGCGGTTGCGTTCAATCCTAGGTTCAACTACGCTCAGGTGCAAGTGGAGGATGATGCTTACCTGGTTTCTGGGGGACTCTTGGACTCACTGGCGGAGAGATGCGGATGGACGGATCACCAAATTGTGCGGACGCTGGATGGCGGACAGTTGGAACAGATTGAGTATCAGCATCCGTTCTGTAACCGAGTGGGTAGGTTGTATCCCGCGGATTTCGTTGAAGATACGACGGGTACGGGTTTTGTCCACATCGCTCCGGGGCATGGTTTGGAGGACTATGGCTTGGGTATGGCCCAAGGCTTGCCGATTTACTCGCCGGTTAATGATGAGGGGCGGCTCGCGCGAACGGACGATTTTCCTGAATCTGAACAGATCGGCGACGATCTCGTTGGTAAATCGGTCCTGGAGAAGAAAGGTAAGAGTGAGGCCAACGAGGCGGTGCTGGAACTGCTGAGGTCGAGGGAGATGCTGCTCTATCACAAAGCTTATCCACATAGTTATCCGTATTGTTGGCGAAGCAAGACTCCGGTCGTATTCCGGGCGATGGATCAGTGGTTTATCGGGATGGATCATCAAGGGTTTCGGGAGACGGTCTTGGCTGAGATCGATAAAGTAAATTGGGTTCCGTACTGGAGGAAAAGATGCCTTGAAGGCGCGGTCAAGTCGCGACCGGATTGGTGCATTTCTCGCCAGCGCACGTGGGGGGTGCCGATTCCGGCGTTTTACGCTGCGGATGGTCAGCCGATTCTTGATGCCAAGGTGATTCGGAACACCGCGGATCTGGTCGAGGAAAAAGGGTCGAACGTGTGGTTTGAGGCGGAATGTGCGGCGCTCTGGAGTCAGGTTCGACCGGCTGATTGGACGGGTTCTGAGGCAGAGAGGAAATCCACTGACACGCTGGATGTTTGGATCGACTCCGGCTCTTCCTCGCGTTCGGTGATTCTAAAGAATAAGCAGTTGAAGGGTGGCGCCGGCGATGATCGGCAAGGATTTCAAGCAAATCTTTATCTGGAGGGCAGCGATCAACATCGAGGTTGGTTTCAGTCTTCGCTGTTGCTTTCTCTCGCAAGCAACGGGGCGGCACCTTATCGGTCGGTGTTGACTCACGGTTTTATGGTCGATGCCGATCGGGAGAAGATTTCCAAGAGTAAGCAAGGGCAGGGTGGCTATCAGAAGCCGCAGACTGCAGAGGCCTATATCAGGGACTATGGCGCGGACATTGTGCGGCTTTGGGTGGCGTCGCAAGATTTTCGAAATGATATTATCGTCAGTGCGGATCGTATCAAGAAGGTCGGCGAGACGTATCGCGGAATTCGCAATGCTTTTCGTTATCAGCTTTCGAACCTCTACGACTTTGATCCGGAACGGAACCGAGTGCCGGATGCTGAGCTGAGTAATATAGATCGCTGGATTTTGTGGCGATTGGGGGAAGTCGAGGCGGAAGTTTTGAAGGCTTACGAGCAGTATGGATTTCACACGGTTTATCAGAAACTGGGTCAGTTTGCGGCGGTCGATCTTTCAGCGGTATTCCACGATGTGGTCAAGGATCGTCTGTATACCTTAGCGGCCGATCATCCGAAGCGGCGTTCGACGCAGACGGCGCTTCATCGGTTGGTCATCCGTTTAAGTCAGCTGCTCTCGCCGATCCTGGTCTTTACCGCGGACGAGGTTTGGGAGTTCATTCCTGGTGCTGGTTCCGATGGATCGGTGCATCTTTCCCATGTGCAACCCACACCGCTGGCGGTTGGAGAGCAGGAGCTGTCGCAATGGGATACCTTGTTCGCGCTTCGTGACCGGGTCTTGATGGAATTGGAAGCGAA
Organism: Limisphaerales bacterium; assembly: GCA_024761205.1. Lineage (GTDB taxonomy): Bacteria > Verrucomicrobiota > Verrucomicrobiia > Limisphaerales > AAA164-E04 > UBA2970. Next base: position 20,761 of record JAMASS010000045.1, on the reverse strand, counting down.
ACGTCAATCTAAGGTCATTGGGAAGGCGCTTGAGGGTTTGGTGGTGATTCGGACGAGTAATGCCGCAGAGTTGGCGTTAGCTGATGGGGGAAAGGATTTGCGGGAGATTTTCAATGTTTCGCATCTGGAGTTTGTTTCCGGGGATGCGCCTGGTCAGCGAACCTTCAATGGGCAATCCGTCGAGATTGGCGAAGCGGAGGGGATTTACGTGTTTGCGGCCAAGGATCTGGGAATGCGCAAGTGCGAGCGTTGTTGGCACTGGGAGTCGGATATCGGGGTGGAGGCGGCGTATCCGGGTATTTGTCCTCGTTGCGTTGACGCTGTCGAGAGAAATATGTCTTCGGTTGAGGCATAGCGGAGCGCGGACACCCCTGTCTGCGTTTTTATACTATTATACTTACGCTTTTGAGGACACGAGTGTCCGGGCGCGCCTACGGGTTCACTTCGGGCGATGCTGCCACGGGGATGTAGAGGGCGAATTTGCTGCCTTTGCCGGCGGTGGATTCGACAGATAGGCCGGTTTGGAGTTCGCGGGCCATTTCGTAGACCATGGAGAGTCCTAGGCCGGTGCCGCGTTTGGAGGAGAAGGATTTGCTGGTGAAGAAGGGTTCAAAGATTCGAGGGAGTATTTCCTCCGGAATGCCGTAGCCGGTATCTTGAACAAAAATGTAGTTGTAGGATTGAGCGGCACCGGGCTGGAGGATGAGTCCGGGGGGAAACCGGTCTAGCTGCCCTGTTTTGATCAGCACGCTTCCTTGGCCGTCCATAGCATCTGAGGCGTTGGAAATGAGGTTGACTAGAGTCTGTTGCAGCAGATCCGTCGCTAGTTGGACGGAAGGCAAGTCGGGGGTCGGAAGGAATTTGATTTTGAGTTCCTTCGGCAGCCGATCGTCCATCAATTGGATGGTAGTCTGGACAACTTGGTTGATATCCGCGGTTCGCAAGTGCTTTTCGTCGTTACTGCGGGCTAGGCCTAACATGGCACGGATAACCCCGGCGCCTTGATCGACGACGAGTCGGATTCGTTGCAGGCGTGTGAGAGCCTTCTCTCGGTTCTCAAGATTGGCTTCGATGATTTGAGTGGAGCCTTTGATGATGTTCAGGATTCCGTTGAAATCGTGCGCAATTCCTGCGCTGAGTGTGCCGAGGGCACGCATTTTTTGGGTTTGGAGGAGTTCACGATTCGCGGCTTCGAGCTCAGCGGTTCGAACGGCGACGATTTTTTCGACCTGGGCGTAGCTGCGGGTCAGCTGGATGTGGCGATTGATCGCCAAACCCGCTAGCAGGATGATGACCCCGATGCCGATGACGGAGATGATGAGCAGTCGTGGGTCCTGGTGCCAGGGAATGATCCACATGAATTCGCAGTCGGAGGCGATGGATTCTTCATTCCAATTGCGATCCATGGCCCGGACTTCTAATCGGTGTTGCCCTCCGGCTAGATTTTTCAGGATCAGATCGTTCTTTTCTGTGTAGGGGCTCCAGGGACCCTGGTCAAGTCGGTAGGAAAAGAGTAGTCGTTTTTTTGGGGTGGAATCCCATTTGTCCTGAGCATCGAAAACCGCCCATTTGGTGTTGGAACCCCTCGGGTCTGGTGCATGGGCAAGAATGCGAATGCTGGAGCGAGGGGGATCGATATCCGCGTCGGGATAGTAACGGTTGATCCCACGGGCGGCGGCGGCCCATATCTGCCCTTTTTGGTCCTCGGCTACGGAGTAGATGGCGTTGCCGGCCAGACCGTCTTGGATGGTTAGCGAGACCCAGGAGTTGTAGTGATAGCGGTGTAAGCCTTGGTTGCTGGCCACCCAGATGCTCTCGTCGGCGGTCTGGACTATCGCGTTGATGCGATCTTGGGCGAAGAACAATCCTTTCCAGCGTTTGCCGTCGTATTCGTAGATTCCAGCTCCGAGTCCCGCCCAAATCAGACCGTTGTCTAGTTTGACGAGAGAGGTGGCTCGGTCTCGGGGAAGCCCCTGTTCGAAGCCAAAGCGTTGCACTGCGAGATCTTCGATGATTCCGATGCCAGCTTGGTCGCCGAACCAAACTTTGCCGCTGCTTGTTTCGGTAATGAAATTGAGTTCAGTGGGTTCGGGCCAAGGATCTGGGAACGGTGGGAAGGGTTGGATCCGGCGGCCCTCAAGTTGTCCCAGGGAACTGGGAGATTCATCGTCGGGCGACGGCTTCCACAAGACAATCGGTTTTTGGTCTTGAGTGAGGCCCAGCACTTTTTGAATTACTTCGCCGTTCGCTGCTACGAAGCGAGTGATCCGCTCTGTAGCAGGATTGAAGGCTAGGGGCGGGCCTTGGTTGCTAATCAGGAGTGTGCCGTCGTCGAGTTCGAAGATCGTGGCGGTGGAGCGAAAGAGCACTTCGGCATCGTCGGGCCAGGGAAATCGCTGCCAGCCTTTGTCGGTCCGCTTGAGGAGGGCATCGGAACTCAGAAACCAGAGTCTTTGTTGACGATCCTCGAGAATGCCGTGAGCGGAGGAATCGATGTCCGCCAGGGGGAGCGGTTTTTGCCAACAGGACGGCGCATGCCGAAAGAGACCTTCCGAACTGGCGACGAGAAAGATGTCAGGGGATTCCACGGCGACGTCCATGAATAGCCCCGCCGAGACTTCATCTTGGCCGACTGCTGTCGCGCCGTCCTCAGTAATGCGGTAGATAGAGTTGTAGGATTGGCCCCAGTAACCGCCCGGTCGTTTCCAGGCGAAGCGGAGTTTGAGTCGGTCGACGCTTTGGATCTGCCATTGGTGGTTCTGGACTGTGGCGATGTATCGGGTTTGATTTTCACCGGTGGCGATCATGGAGACCGAGCCGTCTAGGTTTTCCGTGGGGCGCTGAAAATCGCGAAGCTTGGCATCGGCCTGGAACGTTAGCTCGGTCCAATCGGCATCCGGGGTTAAGGAACGTGAGTCGCTATGGATTTGGGCGATGCCCAGTTCACCGGTGACAAACAAAGACTCGTTCTTGAGTTCGATCATGTCCTTGAATTTGCCGAGTTGAGTCTTCCCGACGTGTTTGAGCTGGGTCATTTGATTTTCCTGCGAGTCAAAGCGAATCAGTTGATCGGATAAGAGGATGAGAACTTTGTTAATGCGCAAGGGGATCATTGAAATGGGTTGGGTCACGCGTCGAATATTCTGACGGTATTCCTGGTGGATGGGAGCGAGGGGAAACCGGAGCCAGGGGCCGCCGGACTGTTGGAGTACGGCGTCTTTGTCCACTGCCCAGAGCTGGCTTGAGCGCCCCTCAAAAACGCGGCTGGGAGTGGAGCTCGGATAGTGGTAGGTATCGAATTGATAGCCGTCGAAACGGGTGACGGCGGAGAGGTCATCGTGCTTGAGCCAGACTGTTCCCTTTGGGCCGATGGTGACGGAGTTGATCGCTGAATTGGTGAGGCCGTTGGCGGTGGTGAAGCTGCGCCAGTTAAAGGCATTCTGTCCCACCACGTTTGCGCCTAGGAAGCAGAGCGCGCCTAAGATGAGCAGTTGGCACGGGTTGAGTGGAGGCGATGGGATCATTCAATGGCGCCAAGGGTTTTGACCCTTCAAAGGCTATCGACTGCTGGGAATTAGGGATGCCGCCTCAGTCATCGCGCTGCGGCTGGTCGTCGTACGTTTGTCTGTCGTGTAGCAGATGTGGATATTGTCGTCTTGGGTTTGAATGGGGGTTGGATAGGCGAAGGAGTGGGGACCTTCTCTCAGATTGACTCGAAAGGTTTTGCCCTGGTCTTTGGAAACGGCCGCTGTGAGAGGCGTGCGATCTATCACGCGGTCGTTGAAAATAAAGAGCAGGTTGCGGCTCTTGAGCTTGATGCGTTCGATGGCAGCGTTTGGATTGGGGAAGGGCGTCTCTTCTCCTTGGGACTGGGGCCGGGTTCGTCCGTCATTGTGGGATTTGGTTTGAGCCACAAAGCCGTCATTGCCCGGCTCGTAGCCACCTCCGCGCCGACAGAAGGCCAAGTGGTGTCCGGGCGAAAGCTCGATGGCGGAGGGCTGAAGGTTGCCGAGGCGAGAGTAGGGCTTGTTTGAACGTGTCCGCTGTTTTTGTTGGGGATCGTAGCGGAGGAACATTGGTGGAGCGTTGGGACTGGTTTTTTTGGTGTTGCTGTCGGTTTCGTGATAGATCGGTAAGATGTAATGCCCTTCAGGTGTCGGGATCGGGCGTCTGCGGATCATGGCGCCTTCTTCCAGCGAAACGTGAAAGGCGCTCGGCCAAGTGGCGCCAAAGTGAACGAAGAAGAACCAAACTCTTCTGTTTGCGGATTGCCAGACGACGGGATTCATGGACTGAAATGGGTTTCTGGCGATCGGTGCGGGGTAGCTCCATTGTTTGCCGCCCTTGATCAATCGAGACACAGCGGCGGTGTCTTGGTTATATTGACTGTTGCCTCCATAGCGGGTGAGGTAGAGATCGCCGTTTGCGAGTTCGGTAAGGCGCAAGGGGTGTTTGTATTGGCCGGTGTCGATTTTCTGTTCCGATGATTCACTCCACGATGAATCCGGGGGGTTTGCAACAAGCAGGGATGTGCCGGTGGCGATCATTCCGCTCCATGCGGCTAGGGCGGCTCGAAAGTTCGACAGGTGAGGCGGCGAAATTAGGTGATGTTGTCGATTCATGATCCTGGGGATAGCTTGGCCTATATTTGGCTGAAGTCGAGTCTCCAGGTCACACGTTGGAGTTCTGCCAGGGAGATCGTGCCGTCTTGGATGCGGTGGAAAGCGAGTTGACGCAGCGGTTTCCACCCCATCGATTTTGCTGCTCGTCGCAATTGAGTGAGGCTGGCTCGAGAATAGATGGCCTCAGCCAGAGATTCATCGATCGGCGCGAACTCGTAGATGGCTATCCGCCCCTTGATGCCTGTTTGCTGGCATTCGACGCAGCCCTCGCCACGGTGAATTCTGAGTTGGTCATCAGGGAGATTGAGGGCTTCGGCCATCTCTCGGATCATTTCTGGTTGAGCTGTTGGGTCGGCGTTCATGCAGCGGTTGCAGGTCCTCCGGGCCAGTCGTTGGGCAATGGAACAGTTTAGCGAAGCACTGAGAGTTGAGGTTTCGACTCCCATGTCGATCAACCGGGGGATGGTGCTCAAGCTATCGTTGGCGTGGATCGTTGAGAAGACCAGGTGACCTGTTTGGGACGCCCGCACGGCGATTTCTGCGGTTTCCTTGTCGCGAATCTCGCCGACCAAAACAATGTCGGGATCATGTCGGAGGATTGAACGGAGACCTTTGGAGAATGAGAGGCCGATTCTGTCGTGAGTTTGCATTTGGGTGATCCCTTCGATTTGGTATTCGATGGGGTCTTCAATGGTAATGATCTTTCGTTGTTCGTCATTGGCCCGACCAAGGGCCGCATACAAGGTGGTGGTCTTGCCGCTGCCGGTCGGGCCGCTGATGAGGATAAGGCCTTGGGGGAGAGAAGTGATTTGACCAAACAATGCTTCTTGGTTGGGGAGCATGCCAAGTTGTTCGAATCCGAGCAGGAGGCTCTGGCGTCCGAGAATTCGAAGGCAGAGGGCTTCTCCGTGTTTCGTGGGAATGACGGATACCCGGAGGTCGTAGGCTTCACCTTCGGTCTTCATTGAGATGCGGCCGTCTTGAGGTATCCGACGTTCGCTGATGTCTAATTCGGCCATGACTTTGAGGCGTGAGGTGATGGCGGCATAGAGTGGTCGAAGTTCTCCCGGAACGGGGATAGACTGAAGAATTCCATCGATTCGGTAACGTAGTTTGATCGAATCTGCATAAGGTTCGAAATGGATATCCGTGGTCTGCAGACGAAGCGCCTCTGCGAGGATTTGGGCGACGAGATCGGAAATGGTGCCGTCCACCGCGCTGTCCTTCGAAGAGTCTGAGAGATCGAAGATCAGTTCGTGATCATTGAGCAGATGGCCCTTGGATTCCCGCAGTTTCTGCACTGTCTCCGCGCCGAGGCCGAATTGGGATTTGATAATGGCGTCAATGCAGCTCGGCGTGGTAAGCACGAATTGGACTTCCTGTTTGAGCAGGAGGCGAAGATTGGCCAATTCGAGGCTGCTTGGAACATCGCCGTAAGCGATGGTGATTACGTCGTTGTTGCGAGAGAGCGGGATGAAGCGATAGTGGAAGATCAGTTTCAAGGGAACGATTTCGAGCAAGTCTTCAGGGATGATGTAGTCTTCGAGATGCCGGAATTCAACAGAGTGAATTTCCGCCAAGGCCTGAATCGTGTCGCGCTCGGAAGCGAAATTCAGATCGAGAATCAGTCGATGAACGGGTAGATTTCGGTGATTCTGGTGCCCTCGGATAATCTGAAGTTGATCTTCGTTGATGACGTCCTTTGAGCGCAGGAGATCGCCGACATCTTGAAGTTGGTTTCCGGTCATCAGCGATTTATTGAGGAATTTCGAAAGTAGCGGATTGCCGAAACCCGACGCTTTGTTGATCCGCTTCGGTTGAACCCACCATGATCGTGTTGCTGTCGAGGTTCATGAGGCGAAGGTCTGCCACGATTAATTCGTTGACTTTGACTGCCTTCAATTCTCCGTCTACTCGCAGGAATGCCTTTTGGGTCTCTTTGGTGTTGGTGTAGATGCCCTGGAAGTCGATTTTAACTTTCTTGGTTTTTTGGGGCGGCGCTGGTTGTGGTTTCGGGGGTGGCGCGAAGTGGCGGGTAAAGAAGGGGGATGCTGCGGCGTCTTGGGTGAGGAGTTCAGGCGGTGCCGAGATAGTAAACAATGATTGAATTCGTTCATTGACGTTCTCGTCGTCGGGAAACCGGTTCTGAGTTTCGAGATTTGGCAGGGGCGGAATGTCGCCGCCCAAGCTGACGACAACTGCCCCTAGGACGGCTGCCAGAAGGCCTAGGGAAAGAACCGTTACCAGCGTGTTCTGTCGCATTCGTGCAGACATGTTTGGATGAGTTGACTAGCCCTCCTGGGATTTTACGGGTTGAGCGGACGGAAGAACAAACCCCACCGTCTTCATCCAGACCGTAACGTTCGATGTTCGTTCGGGCGAGTCCTTTTGAATCAAGATTTGATCGACATACAGACTGGGTTTGTGGGGCGGGTAGTCGAGAGCGAGTCTTTGGTTAATCTCGCCGCTGTGGAGCGGTAGCATGAGCAGCAGGCGGGCGAGGCGGGCAGAGTTGCAGCTAAACTTCACCTCACTGATCACCGGTGTTAGGGCCGGAGGGTGGGCGGTGCTAAGGATCGGAACACGTTGACGCCGCACAGAAAGGTTTTGGATGGAATCGATTTTGGCGTAGATCAACGATTGAATCAGATGGTGGGTTTGAATGAGTTCGGCCCAGAGAAAGCTGGGGCGAGGTTGATCGCTCAAATGGGTGGGGAATCCTTCGAAAACGGCGGGTTCGATCTTCACGTTTCGGCTGTGAGCGACTTCGCCAAGAGATTCAATCAGGCTTTGCCGTTGGTTTTGGTAGTCAATCAGTTGAAATGTCTCCGTGGTTTTGCTTTGGTAAAAGGGGTCAATTTCGATTCTTGAAAGGAGGGTCTCATTTGCGTTTGTGACGTTGGTTAGATTGAGTTCCAGTTGGGTCAGGCCTCGGGAGATGTTGTCGAGATCGAGCCGGTCGGGGGTCAGGCTCTTTCGGTTAATTTCGGCCAGCTGGTCCCAAGCGTTTTGCAGGGGGCCATCCAGGCGTTCGGTTCTCGCTAGTAGTGGTCGATAGATGGCTAGGAAGTAGAGGCTAATGATGCCGGTGAGCACGAGACACCCTTGGTTTGATTGGGCCCAGCGGATAATTGTGCGCATGGCGGTCTTCATGGCGCTTCCCTTTGAGGCTCGATCCGGCCGTTGCGATCGTTGAACGACGGGCTCGTATTGGGGCTGGGGTTGGCCTTCTCCAAAGCGGATGCCGTCTCTGTAGCGCCTAGGCTGAGCTTCTGCGTGAAGTAGTTTCGATGCAGTTCGAGTGCGAGGGCGATATGCCGATCTGCCAATAAGACATTGGTCTTGGCCAGAGGCCGGCGAATGTCCTCAGCCAGGGTATCGACGTTCAAATAGGTTTTACTTTCATTCAGACGATTTACCAGTGAGAGCAGCTTGCTTCTCATCGCTTCGCCCTGATCGAGGAAACTGAATTCGGCGACGAACCCGGGGTTGCCGGTGAAGCGATTGGAATAGGTGACGTTATTGACGGGTTCTGGGTCGTTGGTTGAAATCGGAATGGTTGTCTTGGAGTAGTAGGAATCAAAATCTGCCAAAAGGACGAGCCAGTAGGATGGGTCTTTGGCAACGGGTTGGAGGGCGGTGAATGTTTCGATGAGCTCGGTCGTTTCTTGTTGATATCGCAGGATAGGGCGCACCAGCTCATATTGCTTGGCGAACGCTGCCAGGGTGTCTTCCGTAGCCGACGTTTTTGCGATTGCCGCCTGCGTGGCTTTCAGCAGGTCGTCTTTGATTCGGAACAGCGTGATTTTTTGCCAGGTGCCAATGAGCAGAAAGATGATTGTGGTGAGAGCGAGAGCGCTGGTCCAGCCTCGCAGACGGTTCCAGAAGAATTTCTGTTTTTTTTGATGTTGGTAGGCTTTGGGCAGAAGTGATATTTGGAGTTTGGTGAGCCGCAGCGAGGATCGGGCAACGCCGAGAGCGGTGGCAAACTCAGGGGGCATGTGGCGTTCATCGGCGGAGGATTCCACAACGGTCACTTCGGATTCGATCTCCTCTCGCAGGTAATTTGAGGTGGGCTCGATCAGCGCCTTCTCACCGATGAGAATGAGATGATCTTGAGTGGTCAGTTGCAGCGTTTCCTGGGGATTCCCGCTGAGGTTGGAGGGTGCCTTGCAGAGATGGTGAAACCAGCGCTTGAGGTGTTCGTTTGCCGGGATGGCGTTGTTGGGTGGCAGTGGAGAGGAGAAACTGGTCGCGTATTGGGGTTGTCCGTCACAGATTTGCATTAGAGCGGTGTGGTGTCGGCCAAGATCAATGATAAAGGTGTTGTCATTGGAGGGCCGGATGTTCTCGAAGACGCCCCAAAGCCCCTGGGCGGCACTGGTGACGTCGTCGATATCGTCGAAGTTCAGGCCCAGATGATGCAGGCGCTGTTTGATGGCCGGTTCTTGGCAATAGGTGAGCCAGTGGGTGTTCTCCGAGGTCTCGGCAAGCGGTTGATGGTCGAAGACCGGTTCGGTGCCTTCGATCTTTTGGAACTGATTTGCTTCGGTAGTGATGAATTCGTCGATGGTCTTTTGATCGAGCGTGATGCGTTGGGAGACGGTTTCGGATTGCGGGATGATCAAGTAGACGCGGATCGGGTCGTGCTGTGATCGTAGTTCTTCGAGGGTTTCCGCGATGAGGGAGTTTGATGAGGCCAGCTTGGTCGGGATGGTGATGTGTTCTCGGATTTGGACCTGCCGCAGGATGCGCTCGGCAATGAGGATGAGGGTGGCGGATTCTCCGGGATCAATGATCATCACTCGTTCCACCATCCAGAACGACCAATGGGCGATTCTGGTGAGTTTGGAAAAGGCAGAGATCACGGCGTGAGCGAGGGCTCTGGCGAAGGCGCGGGGGAATCCTGGATTTCGATGAATTCGCCAGTCTCGGATAACAGCGTTGCTGTGACGAAAATGAGGAGGTATCGCGGTTTGTTCACCTCTGTGCGCCTTCGGAAGACGGAGCCGATGAACGGGATTTTACCTAGCACGGGAACCGATTCCACATAGGTGGATTGTTCTCGCTCCAGGACGCCGCCCATGACGACGGTTTGGCCTGACTGGACAATGACGCGGGTGTTCAGGGTTTGCGTACGAGACTCCGGAAGGACGATCTTAAAGGAGCCCCTGCCGGGGTTGTTAACCGTGCCGCCGAGGGGGACCAACTGGACGTTCTGATTGACTTCCGGATGGAGGGCTAAGTAGATCGTCTTGCCGTCGCCACCGATGCTCGCCATCACCTCGAGTGAGACGCCGGAGGTGATTTCTTTGGGGGTGCCGCTGGGGACGAGTGTCGACACGATAGTACGCTCATTGATCGTCTGTGTGACCGTGTATTCCTCGTAGTAGTTTTGGATCTTACCGTCGGAGATTCGAGCTGGCAGGTTGTTGACTACAGTAATTCGGGGGGCGCTCAAGGTCTGGGTTTCTCCCTGCTGTTCTAGGGCTGTCAGGGTGACACTCAGATTGTCGCGGCTGAGGATGTCGGTGAAAGTCTCTTGGAGGCCGCGGCCGATGTTTTCAGTGCCGAATCCGAGAAAATCATTCGCTTCTTGGTCGTCTTCGGTCTCTGAAGAGCGTTCGGTTTCCCAAAAGGCGCCCAATTGCATAAACGCCGCTTCCGAGACTGTAATGAAACGGGCTTCAATCAATACTTGTTGGAGATGTCGATCATACTCCTCGATAATTCTTTCGAGCACTTCGAGTTGCTCGCGGGTGCCAGTGGCCAGAATGATATTGCGTTCGTAGTCGATTTCATACTGGGAGCCTTTGAAAAATTTTTGGATGGCTCTCTCGATGGACGGCGTAGTGGAAACCCCGTCACGGACGAAAGTTTTCGCTTTCTGAGTGGTCACGGTGGTGACTGTTCCGTCTTTGGCTTTGGTCTCGGTCTTTTGTATCTCGTCGGCGCCGAAAATGGCCGGGAGAATGAAGCCTTTGCGTAAGCGGTAGATGCGTGTTTCTTCAATTGTTTTCTGCTTGTCCTTGCCGTCCACAATCCAGATCAGGTCATCGCCGACTTGAAACTGAAGATTGAAGTTCCTCGAGATGTAGTTCAGAAACTCGCCTAAGCGGACGTTGTCGAAGTTCAGACTTAGTTTTTCTTTGAAGGCTTCAAGGGACTGGTCTGCGACGAAATTGATGTCTTCCTCTTCACCGATCTGAAAGATGATGGCTTCAAGGGTGACATCGTCGAGTTTGACGGAAAACTCCTTGTCCAACTCCTTCGCCATCCGTCCGGTCTGGTTCTTGAAGTCGAACATGGGTGCGGATCGAGTCAGTTTTTGGTTATAGGAGCTGGGAACGTAGGGGTTGGCTTCGATGTCAAGCACTGCGTCCCGGAGGTCTTTTCGTGGGGGGAGGCCGCGGTCGGCTTGTTCGGTGAGGAGGCTTTTCACAGTCGGACTAAACACGGAATTCTGAGAGTCGATCCGGCGAATGGTGTCCTCGATCGCTTGGTTTCGGAGGAGTTCTTGCTGTTTATCGACCCACTCGTAGAGGCGGAGCACGGTGGCATTCTTGGGGTCTTTTTCCCGGAGTTGGTCTGCGGTCACCTTTGCTTCCTCCCAGCGATCTTGTTTGGCCAGGACAAAGATCTGTTTGATTTCTTTGTCGTGTTCGATGCTGTAGCTAGGCGTCTCTGCGAGGGATGTTGCTTCCGGCTCTGGAGCGACTGTTCGAGCTTCTTGAGGCGAGGGTGATTTGGTGCTCTGGCAGCCGGCCAGGCAGAGCAGGGTGGCTAGGAGGAGCGGTCTCTGTCCGTTCGCAGGCCAAATGGGAGACACCCGATTGAAAATCAGGCGGCAATTCAAACCGGACACCGGCGAGTGGCGAAGATTGCCCATTCGTTACCGTGTGACTTTGAGGTTATCTGTGCGGGGGATATCGGTCGGGCAGGGGAGGGTTTTCCATTCCCTGTTTGTGGGTTGCTGCGATGCGTTTTCATGACGTTCCGATCTGATTTGGACGCATTTGGCTAAGCTGTCATTCATTTGGTCCAGAGTACCAAATATTATTATACATCAATTTGTGGAGAATGCCGAAAAAAGTTGAGGGCAGGGGCGAGGAAAAGATTGTCCGCGCTCTTGGGAAATGAGAAACCCACCGGGGTTTCCCAATGGGTGATGCATTTGGGCCGCAGCTGACGAAATATGCCGCTTTATTGGGCGCCGGTCATGGGACTTGGGGGCTGAGAGAGTTGACGCCGATCTCCGATCCATTTCTTGATGGCAAAGGCGATTACGCCGAGCACGATAAATAGGGCGAGGGCGGGAACCAGAATGGCCAGAATGGAGACCGTCACCGCCCCGCCCATTTCCATGGTCGCTAAGAGTGGGTTGCCCAATCCGCCGGTGGTCAAGGTCGATCCGCCTCTCAAAATGGCGGTTGTGGTGTGGAAGATTCCCGCGGCGCTCCCGCCGGCGATCACGGCAAAGCTCCATTTAACTAACGGACTGACGTCGGTGATCATGGAGGCGGAAAGGACGATTCCCGCCACGACCGCGGCGGGCGTGGCAACTGCATCGAGCGCGTTATCGACCCAAGGAATGCAATAACCGGCCGCCTCACACCCGACGGCAATGCCGAAGGCGATTAATGCGGGATGCTTGCCGAGCCATTCAAATCCTTCGGCCAGTTCGAGATGTCCAGCGTAGGCGGCGATGCTCACAACGAGTGGTGGGACGAAAACCCGGAAGCCGCAAGCGGCGCTGAGTCCGAGTCCAATCATCATTCCCAAAAGGGCTTCTGCGGTGATGTCCATCATTTTTGAACCTTTCTATTGGCGGCTGATTGTCTGTTTTACCTCAATTGACGATCAGAAGTTTCAAATTCATTAATTTTTTCCAAAAGGAGGAAGCTATCCAGGATTTTGCCCGAATGCGCCTATAATTCCACTTTTGAATTGGAAACGTGGGCAGGCGGTTGCCGTGACGCTTTCGGGGCGTGGGCAGGCGTCATTGAAAGCTCCGCCGAAAGGTCGCGAACAGGCCGTAGGCAGTGTAATCGTTGGCTTCGACCAAGCTGGGTTCATCATATTTGAAGAATCCGTAATGCAATCGGAGCGAGCTGGTGTCGTTGAGTTGCTGGGAAAAACCGGTGATCACACCGTGTCGATCATAATCAATCCCCAGAGGGAGGTTGAGTCCGGTATCATTCTGTCTAAAGTCCGCTTTGGAGAAGGAATAGGTGGTATCCCAGGTCAGCGTTTTGTTCACGATGACATTTGCTGTGCCAAGAAACGTGTAGATTTGTCCTTCGTAGGGCGCCAAGAGTGTGCTATCTGTAAGCTCACTGACGGTTCGGAGGTCGCTGATGGTGGTGGTTCCGGTCAGGCGGATGCGTTGCGACGGTTGGATTGTGTTCGACAGGGTGTAGATGTGGGCATCGTAGTTGCCGGAATGGGACCGACCAGCTGAGAACGCTGTTCCGAACACATCGACGACCGGATCGGTTGCGATGTCGTAGTCGGTTGCTGTAAGGCGATAGGAGAGAGTGGTTCGAACCCGACTTGCGGGTCTCAAGGTTAACTTGACCTGGAAATCGTCGGTATCCACGTTGCGCGATCGAATGAATGCCGAGAATCCATTCCCAGGCGGTGCGAACGTGCCGAGGTCTGTATCTAGCGCGTGGTTGTAGTCGTTTTGGCGCAGTCGGCGGCGGTGCCAGGCGTCGATCGAGGCCCAACGCCAGGGGGAGTAGGTCAGCCCCGTGCGATACTCTTTGTGATCGATTGTGGCGTTGGTGTCCCGCATGAAGTCGTTGTCTGCCGGGAAACCGTCGTCGACAAATTGATTTTCCTTTTGACCGATATCCACTTGTTGGAATTTGGCGTCGGCGTAGACCACAGTGTTGCGGAGTTTGGTGTATCGGAGGCCAAAATTTTCTTCGGTCGTGATTTGGTCGAGATTCGAACCAAGCCGTGTGGGGATAGTGCCAAAGAGGAGTAGGTCGCCGTCACCGGACTGGCTCGTCCAATCGTTCTGCACGCCAGCGAAAAAGCTCAGCCCGTCCCACGGACCAAAGAGTGAATTGACATTGATGACGTGCGAGTCGCGGTCCAGGATAATGCCCCGGCTGATGTCCCCCTGAAAGGGTGCTGCGGATAGGTCGGCCGGTAGAAAGGTCTCGAGGTTGAATCCCGCATCCGCGCTGAGATCGGAGAATAGATAACCACCGGACAAGAGCCACCAAGGTTTGACTTGTTTTTCCGCATAAATGGTGTTGGCGCCATTGAAGTGATCGTAGTCTTCTTCCACCCGTGTCGCTGAGGCGGGGACGGTCGAACCAGCGTCGACGAAGTCGGCCGTCTCGCGGCGTGTTTCGAATTCTGTGAACTCGCCGCGGAAGGAGTTCTCGAACTGCCAGCTACTCTGTTCATGCTGCACGTCTAATTTGATGATATGAGTTTCTTCGTTGATGTGCTTCGAGGAGGGGAAAATGCCCTTGCCAGCCGCTCCGGGTGGGGATGTGGGAAAGACTAGGCCCTGGTGGATCATCGATTTCTCGCCGTCGCGATGCTGATATTCGTAACCGAGGACGATCGTGGGCCAGTTGGGGAGCGTTAGCCCAACATCAATCCAGGCGCGACGGTTGTCGAGGTAGAGGTCCCGATTGAGGGAGGGCGCGTCTTGGCCCAAGGCTTCGTAATAGCCTCCTGTATCGTCGTAGTAGCGGCGGAATTGGTCATAACCGAATTGGATGATGCCGAGGTCCGGCTTGCGGAAGGAAAGTTCAATTTCATGGTCCTCGGTTTGGAAGATCGAGCGCGAATGGAGTTCGACCCGGGTACCTTCCTTGAGTTGATCCTTCAGACTCAGTTCCGCGATGCCCCCCGTGAAGCCATCGTCTTGCCACCAGTGCTCGCGGAACTTGCGTTCATCACCGGAAACGGTGACATAGCCGATGGTTGGCTCGAAAATATATTGTAACGAACTATCATCTTCGCGAGCGTCCCAGGCGGCGCCTTGATCGATCCAAGCTCGGAGAGTGGCTACCTGTTGGCTCGTCAACCGTTCCGCTTTTCCGATTGGCGGCATTTCCATGTCCTCTTCCAGGTAGGCTACGTAGTGAATGAGGGGGCTATTCGCGCTGTCACCCGGAATGATGTCCTCCCCATGGTCTCCGCCTTTGAGGGCGGTTTCACGGTGTCTGAGGTTGAAACCGCTCTTGGGGCGTTCATCCCCATGGCATTGGAAACAATGTCCTTCCAAAATTGGGAGCACGTCCTCTTTGAAGCTGATGGTGTGGTCGGCTGCCGCTGGGAGTTGGGGTAAATTTGTGTCTTGGCCGATCGCCAATGAAGCGGCTACAACCGTGCCGCCGATCATGGCTTGTCGGGGGAGCGATGAGAGGCGTTCGTGAGGAATCATGCTTCCGTCCGACGCTAGTAAAGTAACCTTGGGTTCACCATGGAGCCATGAACCGCCGTGTGACATCCCGATGTCCAGCAGGTTCCCATCTGGAAGAAGGCACTGTGGTCGAGCTTTCCCATCAATGTCTGCGCTGGATCGAATTGCATTTGGGAATGGCAGCGGAGGCAGAGATTCGAATCGCGCTGAACGAGGAGTTTGTCATGGACCGAGCCATGAGGCTGGTGGCAAGTCGTACAGCCGTCCTGCATCGCCTCGTGCACGAAGATGAAGTTTCGGGTTTGTTCGCGATGGCATTGAGCGCACTGTTGATCTCGACGGGCCAAGCCGAGACCGCCTGGTTGCTTGAAGATCTCGCGGCCGTGAGGCTCGTGGCAATCAACGCAGTTCATTTGGCCTTCCAGTAACGGATGATGTTGTGGGAGGCTAAACTCGGCATGTTTATCCCGATGACAATTAAGGCAGGGCTGTGGGTCGCGTCCGGGGTTGTGGATAAAAACCCCTTGGCCGCCGCCTGCTTGGATATGTTTGCTCCCGGCGCCATGACAAGATTCGCATCCGCTGACACCATGGTAACTGGCGTCGTCTTTGAAAAATCGGGAATGGACACTGCCATGAAAGGTTCGTGTGATATCTTCATGACAATCGACGCATTTTTGATTGCCCACATAATGGGCACCGTCAATTTTTGGCGGGACGACGACCGAATCTGGAAGCGACGAACACGAGGAAGAGAGGGTCAGCGTCGCGACGATTGAGCTGATCGCAACGAGGGAAAATGGCAGCCATTGCCGATAGCCTTCAGACTGTTTCTTGCCGTCCACGCCTGGGTAAATCCCGACTGCTTCTTCCGTGGGCTTGGAGCTCCAGCCTGAAGAATGACAATGGGTTAGGGTTTTCTTTGGTGATGACGGCGGCAGGCTAATTGTGTGGTTTGGTTTGTCAAGTGAGATTGCTGGATTTGGAAGCTCCTGGACTGCGGCAGCAAGGCGGACGCAATCTAGGCCGCAGACTTTTCTTTAGTTAACTTGACTCGATTCATTTGAAAAGTTGATTGCGGACTGGAGGTGATTTTCTCAATATCCCCCCCTTATGTCGACTGTACGGAAGTCGTATCCGTTTCACCTCATCGAGCCCAAGTGGCAGCAACGTTGGTTGCAGCAAGAGACCTTCAAAGCTTGGAATCCGGGCGATGAGATTGCCGGCACGCATCCTTTTTCGATCCGGCACCAGCTTAAGGGAAAGGTTTCGGCTCAAGAGCTTCCGCCTAAATACTATATCCTCGACATGTTCCCCTATCCGTCTGGAGATGGCCTTCACGTCGGACACCCTGAGGGTTACACGGCAACGGATATTTTGGCCCGATATAAGCGGGCGCGCGGGTTTAATGTGTTGCATCCGATGGGTTGGGATGCATTCGGGTTACCGGCGGAGCAATATGCGATTAAGACGGGGCAGCACCCGCGTGAGACCACGGAGGCGAATGTTGCTAATTTTCGAAGGCAGATTCAGAGACTAGGATTCAGCTATGACTGGAGTCGCGAGGTCAATACGACAGACCCTAAATACTACAAGTGGACGCAATGGATATTTCTGCAAATCTATGGCAGTTGGTTCAATGAAAAGACCAATCGGGCGGAGCGGATTGGAAGTCTGACTTACCCGGAAAATGTGTCTAGTGAGGCGGAGCGTGAGGCCTATTTGCGAGAGGCTCGGCTCGCCTATGTGGCGGAAGCTCCGGTGAATTGGTGTCCCGAGCTGGGGACGGTGTTGGCCAATGAGGAGGTCGTCGATGGCAGGAGTGAGGTCGGGAATTACCCGGTGGTGCGCCGCTCGATGCGTCAGTGGATGCTGCGGATCACGGCGTATGCCGCCCGGTTGCTGGAGGATTTGGAGGGCGTTGAGTGGAGTCACTCGCTGAAGGAAATGCAGCGAAATTGGATCGGTCGCTCCGAGGGTGCGGAGGTGACGTTTCCTCTGGCCGAGGGAACGGGCTCGATCATGGTCTTTACCACCCGCCCCGATACCTTGTTCGGGGCAACGTATATGGTCTTGTCACCGGAGCACACTTTGGTGGGTTCGATCACCAAGGCGGATTGTCAGGAAAGCGTGGCTGCCTATCGTGAGGAAGCCGCCAACAAGAGTGATCTCGAGCGGACGGATTTGGCGAAGGAGAAAACGGGTGTCTTCACCGGTGCGTTTGCTATAAACCCGGTGAACGGTGAGGAGATTCCTATCTGGATTGCGGACTATGTGCTCGCGACTTACGGCACGGGAGCCATCATGGCCGTGCCGGCCCACGATTCTCGGGACTTGGAATTTGCCAAGAAGTTCAATTTGCCGGTGAAGAAGGTCGTTCAAGCACCGGACGGGGTAGGGTCGATTGGATTCATCGGGGAAGGCACCTCGGTCAATTCCGATTTCTTGAATGATTTGCCTAGCGCGCAGGCCAAAAAGAAAATCACCACTTGGCTGGAAGAGACGGGTAAAGGCCGGAAGATCATCAATTACAAGCTGCGCGATTGGTTGTTCAGCCGCCAGCGTTATTGGGGGGAACCCTTTCCTATCGTCTGGCGAGGCGAGTCCCACGAGGCGATTGATGCGTGGGCATTGCCGTTGCTGCCGCCGGACTTGGACGACTACAAGCCAACACCGGAGGGCGACCCGCCATTGGCCCGAGCCAAAGAATGGTGCCGGGCTGGCGGCGGCCTGTGCCGAGAGACCAATACGATGCCGCAGTGGGCGGGGAGTTGCTGGTATTATCTCCGATACTTGGATCCCATGAATGATGAACAATTCTGCGATCCTGAGGTAGAGAAATACTGGATGGGGGGCGGTACAGGGGTCGATCTTTATGTCGGCGGTACTGAGCACGCTGTGCTGCATCTCCTTTATGCACGTTTTTGGCACAAGGTTTTGTACGACTTAGGGCATGTTTCAACGCCAGAGCCATTTTATAAGCTGGTGAATCAGGGGCTCATTTTAGGCGAGGACGGACGGAAGATGTCCAAGTCTCGGGGCAACGTAGTCAATCCTGACGACATCATCAGAGACTACGGCGCGGATGCGTTTCGCTTGTATGAGATGTTTATGGGGCCTCTTGAAATGGTGAAGCCTTGGAATCCTAATCCCAAGGGCAAGTCCAAGGGTGGAGGTGTGGAAGGTGTCTACCGGTTCTTGGGGCGTGTCTGGCGTCTCTTTGTGGATCCCGATAGTGACAAGGAGTTCAATCAGAATCTGGCGATGGAGGAGAGTGATCCGACAAAGCTGCTCGGTGCGATCGCGCTTTCGAAGAACATTCAAGACTGCGAGCCTACCCCCGAGCAGGCGAAGGCGCTACATACGTGCATTAAGAAGGTCACGGAGGATTTGGATGCGATGCATTTTAATACGGCCATCTCAGCACTGATGGTCCTTTCCAACGAAGCGAGTCATTGGGAGGTGCGGCCGAAATCGGTGCTGCGGTCCTTCTTGTGCTTGTTGGCACCGTTTGCACCGCATTTAGCGGAGGAGCTTTACTCGAAGTTGATTGGGGGTGAGGCGGGAACGCTCGCCTACAGCGAATGGCCGGATTACGACGAATCTCTTCTGGTCGAAGGCACCCTCGAAATCCCGGTTCAGGTGAACGGGAAGTTGCGGGCGCGCTTGAGGGTGAGTCAGACGGCCTCGAAGGATGAGATCGAAGCGCTCGCGTTGAAGGACGCGAAAGTGGCGTCGTTTATCGAAGACAAGCCGGTGCGCAAGGTGATTGTAGTGCCGAAGAAACTGGTGAACTTGGTGGTTGGGTAGTATGAAGCGGCCAAGTCGCGTAAACTAGCAGAGTATCTTCCCGCCTTTCGCGTGAAAGGTGGTCTTCGGCCTTGTCAACGCTTGGTTCCCTCTGGTGATGTGGATGTTCGGGTAATTCCTTCAAACGCTTTTCCGTGATGGCGCAGTCTTCGGCGGGAGGCTTATCGCGGTGTGATCAAAAGAACGAGTTCCGTCTTGGTGTTCTTCTCTTTGACATCGCGACAGAATAATGTATATTTTAGGGAACTACTAACTTGAATAGAGGGGGATGTCAAGAGAATAGATTTAGTAAAGAATCCTTGAATACGAACACTATTCCCGCAATAACTATCGCGACTAGTATCCTTGTAAGAGCACTAGTAATTCTTTTTTCAGATTCTCTTAACGCTTTTTCAACTTCTCTTCCCTCTTTTTGAATTTCTGTTCTCAATTCCTGGAGTTCGGCCTTCGTAGCATAATGCTTTGATTCATGATCGAATGCACAATACTTCATTTCTCTATCTTCGCATGTAGCTAAATCTAATGAAACCTCTTGGTTCTCCGGTGAAACAGGAGGTTTATTTCGATTTTCTGATCCCTTCATCGGCTAATCTTTTGTAGTATCGCTTAATCACTTCATTAGGGATGATGCATCCGTCTCCGAATTCTCGGCAAGTGACCTCCCAAGGCGTTCCTTCTTGATGGGTAATAGCGGATAACACAATCCCGCTATACTCGAGGTAAGCATCAACAACCTCCTGAATATGCTCGGATTGCTCTTCTGTAAAATCCTTAGTCCGGTCAACAGGATCACTCGTTATCTTGCTTCCTCTAAATGATTTGTAGCGGCGATACGTGCTCGGAATAACAGGGCCATATGTCCATGCTTCAACATGTTCCGATATTAAAGAACGCCCATGCAGCCCTAACATCCATCCATGGGCAATATAGACTAGCTTGATGAGCTGCATGGGCGTCGTGCAAAGCTCTTTTCGTAACCACAAAATCTGATCTTCAACCAATTCAGCCGGTTTGCTGTCATTCATCGGTGTTCCTCTTTTTAAAATTCAGTAAATTCCATTTAAAAATGAATGTCGACAGTGACGGAAAGTTTCAGGTTTTTAATTTAATCCTTCACCCAAGGGGCGATGCCTTTGAGGAACACAGGTTCTTCCTCCTCCGATTTGCCCCGCTTTTTACGAGGCATCGGCGGAAGAGAAGGGAGTTTGCTTGGCCGCTCCTGCATGAGAGATTTTACGATGTCACTGAACCTGCCATAGAGCGGGTTGGTCTCTTTTTTCTGGATCATGTCTGTTCGGGTATAGTTGCAGTGTTGCCTGTGTCAGTTGTTTCCAAGTGAGACGCTTGCCAAGCATCCCTTGTAACAATGTATCCAAACAAGTCGTGCTGTCAAATCCGAGATTCAGTCTCCCGGCAAATTCCCTCACATAACTGGCCATATGCTTCGGGCTGAACTAGTGAAAAGTGCCATGATATCCTCGCTTGAGCAAAGCCCAGAAGGATTCAAAGGAGTTGGTATGGGCTTCCCCTCGGACATATTCACCCTTATGGTGATCCACCGATTCATGTTCATAGCCATCTTCATTCAAGCCGAGATAGGATCGGTGTTCATCGGTGTAAATCCGTGAACCTGGACGGACGTGCTTCTTGATGAGCCGCTGCAAACAGGACTTGGTGGTGTTAGGGACAGGGAAGGCGCGCATCTGCCCGCCCCTCTCACGCATACCCAAGATGGGTATCTTCCCCTACCGCGCCTCGTCCTGCTCGAGCTTTCTGACGAGCGTGCTTATTCTTCTCCTTGCCGCCCATATTGTTCCTCCAAACTTGAATCGTTTCAGATAGGATATTCTTTTGGATTGGTAGGCCAGGGTGAAGATTTTATCTCGATCTGGCATTGCGCAATAGAGCAAGTCCTGGCCGACAAAGAGCTTGTCCG
>JAMASS010000044.1 GCA_024761205.1 Limisphaerales bacterium | reverse complement strand
CGGCGATTTCACGGCGCAAGGGCCGGGCTTTTGTTTTTTGGAAAACCGGCGAACCTCCCCGGCGGCCTCCGCTGCAAACGCCTGCCGAATGATTACCACGCCTGCCGCTGCCGGACGAAACAAAAATACCCGCCCCGAAAAACCGAGACGGGTGTGAAGGCGGAAACAGATTCCGCTGCGGCTTCAGTTACCTGTCGCCAGAATTAAAGAGTTCCAGAATCTCCTGATGGTATTCCGTATAGTCTTCCAGATAGAATTCCAAAGTTTCCGGATTGTCTCTGATATGCTCTTCAATCATTTCCAGCTCCTCCCTGGCCCGCTCTTCCTCATCTTCGATTCTGCCAAGGTATTTGTATTCCTGGGCAACCAACATTTCGAACATCTTTTGGAAGGACTGTCTCCCAAATTTGTTCGTCCTCAACAGGCCCTCTATGAGGCTCGTGGCCTCACCGCTCTTCCCGCAGCATTGCCAGGGCGTCTTCCATGCTTTGTTTGGCATCCTGAGTCAGTTCCTCCAGCTCCTCCTCACTCAGGGAATTCCTCACCTTGTCTTTGTTGAGATACAAATCGGCCACGATTTCCTGTTCCGGCCGCCCTTTCACCATGCGGAGCACTTAGTTTGACTAGCTTTTCTTGGCGTTGAGCAGCAGGGCAATGGTCAGGTGGCGACTCTCCCGCCAAAAAAATTGACACGTGCGCCCCCTTGGCCAATCTTCTCGGGCATTCGTCCAAATGATGAAAGCCTTTATTTGATTGGGCTTGCCCTGTCTTTCACACCAAGACCCAAAACGGGGTTGGTTTAAGATTTGGGGAGAGATTACCTAAAAAACTTATTGCAGACGCAGCAACAAGTAAACGGAAAGGCAAAAGGAATGAACCACGAAATCGTAGAAAGAATCAACGTTGCGCTGGGCCATATTCAGGCGGCATTGGCGGAAGCAGAACGGGTTGTTGCAATCACCGAAGGCGGCAAAGGGTATGAATCAGGGCTGGCGGAATTGCACAGTGTTGGCGGCCGCATGGAATGAGCAAATCAAAGCAGAGCGGAGCGGCAACCAAGCCGTTCATAAGGCGACCAACCGAGAAGCAGAACGGGCAGAAAAATTATTGCGGGAAATTAAACGGCTGGCTTTCCCGACGCAAGCTAAGCAACAGCACGAACCGAACCGACTCCCTCAATGGATCGTGCTTGTTGGGTTGGTGCTAGTGATTCTTTTGCATCTTTTTGTATTCAGCCCCGAGCGGCAGGCGAAGCGTGTCGTCAAAGAATGGCTCACGGAACAAAAGAAAGGCCGTAGTGGTGAGCACTTATGGAAGGATGGCATAGATAGGGGATGGCTTTTTGCCGTCCGAGATTGGGAGATTCAGGATGTTTCTGTTGATGATATCGACGGCAACGCAAGGGTCAGGGTCAGAATCGAGTCGTCCACCAAAGGCGGCTCTCCAATTGTGAAGGATTGGACGGTTTGGCTTGATAAGGTTGATGGCAAATGGAAGATCAGCGATTTCTAGTAACTAGATAGATCGAAATGAGTGAAGCTGGACGGTTTGATGCTCCCCCCGCCACGATGGGATGCTTCGGCAAGGGAGGAGCCTCTCTCCATCGGGTGGACGGCAGAGGGATGGCCGACAATAGCAGTTTTCGACGACGCCCGGCGGCGAGTGGCGGGGCATCAGCTTTGAGCAAGGCTTCTTTCGCCTGTGGCGTCCGTGACGGGATTGGCTTCCCAAGGATGTTGGCCTGCTTTTCTTGTGTCGAATTGCTAGAAGGTTAACGCAGGAAGAGGCCAGTTGGTTTTGCAAGTTATTCCTTCCACGACGCAGTTCTGATTTTTCTCGTCGCGAGTTTCGAAGGTGATGTTTCCCTGTCCCGTTTCGGGAATGTCGATGGTGACGAGGCCAAAGTTGTTGCCACGCATGGCCCAGAGGCGGTTTTCATGTTCTTGGCCGTCAAGTGGACCGACGTTTTGATTTTGTTGTAGTGGGGAACTGGTGCACTCGATGAGAAGCGGACCGTTGGGGATGTGTTGTTGCATGGCTTCACTGAAGTGGCGGTCGCCGGTGAGGAAAACGATGCCGCCAATCTGGTGGTCTTGGATGAATTCAAGAAGTCGTTCGATTTCTCCAACGGCTTCTTGATAGTGGCCTTCACCACTTTTTGATTTGCTGAGCACTTGGGTGCCGTTGGCGATGAGTTTGACGGGTGCGGTAGAGGCTTTGAGTCCGGCGAGTAGCCAGTTGAGCTGGGCTTCGCCCCAGATGCTGCCGTTCTGTGGGGTGACATCGTCATGTTCTTGAGGGGAGTATTTGTGGTAGCGATCGTCCATGAGGAAGATCTCGGCGGGTCCGTGGCGAAAGGAACTGAAGATTCCCGGCGTTTCGGCTGTGCCGTAGGCGGGGTTGGCCCACATTTGACGGAAGGCGAGAGTGGCTTCTTCTTTCAATCCAAAGGTTCGGTCGGCGTTGTTGGGGCCGTAGTCGTGGTCGTCCCAGACGGCGTAGCAGGGGACGGATCGGAACATATTCTGTAGGTCGGGATTGACCCGGGTCATGAGGTGGCGGTGCAGCATGCCTTCCAGTGTATTCCAGTCGCCGATGGGGCCTGTCGTTTCAAAGTGTTTTTTGCTGCCATCGGCGATGATGAAGTAGGAATTGTCGCCGACGAAAATCACCATGTCGGGTTGTTCTTCAGCGATCGCGCGGTAGATGGGGCCGGATTTGTATTGGGATAGTTTGCTACAAGAGCCAAAGGCAACGCGGACGTTGCCGGTTTGTGAGGGTAGCGGTGCGGTGCGGAAAGACGTGGTTGCTGTCTCCATTGGAGCGTTGCCACGCGTCACTTCCAACTGGACGGTCGTTGCGGTGGCCGGAGTGAGTGATTGAAAATGGAGCACGTGAAAGCCGCTACCGAGATCCTCGATCTTTGCCGGCTGAAAGGCGCGATCAGCTTGCCAGAGAAAGCTCGAGACGACGGCGTGGTGTTTGAGCCGGATCCAGATCCGCGCTTGGTGAGGGCCGACGTGGCCGATCATCGGACCAGCCTGCAGGAGTTTTGGCTTGGCAACCGCCTTGGGTGATAGGAGGAGCAGGGAGGCAGTTATCAGGAGGAGCAAATTGGGGAATCTCATGGGAGGAGACTAGCAGAGTCTCATTGAGATCCAAGTTAAGAAGGTGTGCATTGAGGGAGAATGAACAGGATTTCTTTTTTCATCATGTAGATTCTATAAATTCTGTCTCAATCTTTTCTATTGGTTCGCACTGAAGCAAGCGGGCTTTTAGATTGGCCGTCATTGTTATGAGTGATTCATTAAGAGTACTTTGTGTGGGAGCGGGGCACATGGGGCGGTCCCATGCGTTAGCGTATCATCAGATTCCCGAGTTTGACATTGTTGGCATCGTTACCCGGTCGCCAGAGTCGCGGGGCAAACTTAATCAAGAACTGGGCGGAGGGTATGTGGAGTTTGACGATTATTCGGCGGCGTTAGCGGAGACGAAGCCAGATGTGGCCAGCATCAATACCTATCCTGATACGCATGCATCTTATGCGCTTGCTGCCTTTGATGCTGGGGCGCATGTGTTCATTGAAAAGCCGTTGGCAGAGACGGTGACAGAGGCGGAGACGATCGTCGCCAAAGCTAAAGAGCTGAATCGAAAGTTGGTGATTGGCTACATCTTGCGTCATCACCCGAGTTGGGCGAAGTTCATTGAGGTTGCCAGGACACTTGGTAAACCGTTGGTCATGCGGATGAACTTAAACCAGCAATCGTCCGGCGATATGTGGGATACGCACAAAGCTTTGATGTCATCGATCTCGCCGATTGTGGATTGCGGCGTGCATTATGTGGATGTGATGTGTCAGATGACGCGGTCAAGGCCGATACGGGTTTCCGGGTTGGGTGCACGGCTGACGGATGATCTGCCCGAAGGCAAGATTAACTATGGCCATTTGCAAGCCACTTTCGAAGATGGTTCCGTTGGCTGGTATGAGGCGGGCTGGGGACCGATGATGAGTGAGACTGCGTTCTTCGTGAAGGATGTCGTGGGACCGAAGGGGTGTGTCACCATTGAAGCCAAAACAGCCGGTGGTGCTGGGGCATCGGCAGACGTGGGCTCGCATACGAAAACGGAATCGTTGCGTGTTCACCATAGTGAGCTCGATGCGGCTCAGAAGTTTGTCAAGGCGGATGAGTGGATCGATCTGGAGGATGAGCCCGATCATGATGCGCTTTGCTTTCGTGAGCAAGTCCATCTGTTGAAGGTGATTCAGGAGGATCTTGATTTGACTGAGCACATGGAGGATGCCATCAACTCGATGCGGATTGTTGCGGCTGCGGATAAGTCCTTCCGGACGGGGAAGATGGTGGCGCTGGACTGAGCGGAGTCTTTTTTTGGATGTGCGGCCAAAAGAGGTGAGGCGGGAGTCTCTCGAGCCGTTGTCACTTGGTGCTTGTGAATTTAACAAAGAGGACTGTTTCGCCTAGCGGCGGCGATGCCAATGGGGATTCTGTCCGCCTTCGGCAAGGTGGCAGACTTTAAGGCGCGTTCCAATATCTTGTTGATCATGCCGGATGGTCATGGGGTGATATTGAGGCACGCGGGAATTCTAAAATCAACGCGCCGCACTTGGATTTGATTGCTCTATGTCAGTCTGGTATGCGCGTTTACGCGTGCGAGTTTGCTGACCGGGAGATGTCATTTGCGCCCGGGCGTCAGCGGTGTAACGCGAGATACAAGACGATGCGGTCGGAGGAAGTGATGATCGCGGAGATATTGAAGGGGGCAGGCTATGGCACAACGGGCGGCATTGTTTGCCACTATCTCAATGGCTAGGGGTTTGACGAGTTCTTTGGTTTCTGCGGCGGCCACTGGCAGCAATATTTCGATATGCATTGGGAACGCAATGGGAAACGGGCGGGGATGAGGGTTACATCACCGATGTGTTGACCCGCTACGGCGTTAGATTTCATAGAGCGGCATTAGGAGAAGCCTTGGTTTTGTTATGTGCATACAATGCGCCGCATTCACCATGGGAGGTGCCGGATCGGTTTTGAGATCGGTGTGGGAGATGGGGACTGGATGCGAAGGGGCGCTGTGCTTATGTCATGGTTGAGAGTATTGATGTTAATGTCGGTCAATTCCTGATCAAGTTGGAAGTGCTCGTTCTGGAGGAGGGTACGGTGGTTTTTTTCTGACCGACAATGGCCCAATAGCGATTGATAGAATGGCAATATGCTGGGCGCAGAGGATCGGTTCATGAAGGCGGCGTGCGGGTGCTCTTGTTTGTGCGTGCGATGGCCTGGTCACAGATTGAGCCGGGAACAACGATCCCTCAAATTACGGCGCATTTCGATCTGTTGCCCACTATTGCGATCTGTGTGGTGAGCTCATGAGTCGTTTAGAGCAGATCGAATTGTTGCAGGCGAAGCTGGGAATCGTATGCCCCTCGGCGGTGAGTTGGTTGATGGCTGGTGTCTTGGCGCAATTTTTAAGCTAGGAGCCGTAAGCGTCTATGGCCTCTCGGGCGTGGCCCTCGGACATGATGAAGACGGTGTTGGGCGGTTGGCAGCGGCGCAGAGGGGGGGACTGATGCGGAAGAGGAGCGCGATGATACCGATGAGTCTGTTGGTTTAGTTAGCGCACTGTATGGAAACGCTTGGTGTAGCCAGGCTAGGTTCGACGGAGTCTCGCTCCGCCTTGGGATGTTTTTTTGGAATATGAAGCCTTCATTTTGTCTTTGGTAGGCCGTTAGACGGCGGTTTGGCTGGCTGGTAATGCCCGGCTGGTGGATGGATCAGTTTGGGGACTTGGTTTTTGACCGTCGGGCCAGCTGATGAATGGATGCTTTCGTGGGGCTTGGAGAGCTGTTTTTGGGGTGAGATGGTCTTTCGTTGTGATTTGGATGGAAGTGATTTCGAAGTGTTGGGTCACGACTTTCGAAGTAGCTATGGAGATAACCGTTGATTTCTACGGCAACTCTTGGCAGTCGGATAACGATGGTGATGGGAGTTACGGGGTGCGATTGAATAACATCATGGAGTATGGAAACTATGGTTACTTGGACGAGGTGACAGGGGAGAGTTGGCGGGTGCCGTGGGTCAACGCCCATAAGAATGTTTTCTCTCGTCATTGGCATAAAAATGATCTGGGGGTGGTGTCAAACTTTATTCAGACGGGCGCGGGATCGCCTACGGGAATCACAGTTTACGAGGGAGAATTACTCCCAAGGATTTTTCACGGGTAGGTTTCGCACTGTGGCGCGGGGCTCGGCGTCCTTTGGACGGCCAGATCACGAGCGCATGGCGCGGGATTCCGGGGGCGAACGGTCAATCTCGTCGAGACTGATGTGGATAAGTGGTTTCGACCGGTGGATGTGGCGGTGGCTCCGGATGGATCGTTGTTCCTGAGTGATTGGTATGATCTAGTGATCGGCTGGAATCGACAGGCGGATTTGGAGCGCGGACGAATTTTTAGAATTGCGTCGAAAGGGCATCGGGGTTCGGTTCCGTCATTCGATTTCAGCACGGTGGCGGGCGCAGCCAAGGTGCTGCAGAGTCCGACTTACAGTGCGCGCGTTTGGGGGGCGCTTGAGGATGAAGATACAAGCATTCGATTGGTGGGGTTAAGGTCGAGCGCGCTTTAGGGCATTCGCTGAACCCGGTGATTGAGGCGTTGATCGAGGATCGTTCAGCCGCAGTGTGGCGAGAGTGTGCGATCTCGCTGTGGCGACTGGTCACTGATGTGGCGGCGGGTCGGTTGGGATGCTTGTCTTGCCGTTTGGCTGTATCCGGTTCCGGGAGTTTATCAGAAACCTGCCGGTCGACAGATATTGTGGCGTTCACGGTCCGTGTCAACCCCGTGGCATCTGCGGACAATGCTGGAAATGTCCGGATTAGAAAACGATGAGATCAATCGGCTACTGCGGGCTTTTGATTTTTCAGGTTGGGTCTGGCATCGAGACGAAGCAGCTTTTGGCTCTAGCAAAGGGTGATAGTCTCGATGTAGCCATGGCCCGGCGAGGGCGAATTCAATATGAGGCGTTGGCTCGTTTGGCGGAAACTGCGTTCGCAAGATGTTTCTGAATTTCGGGAACTGATCGCGAAGTTCGTGAGGGAGACCCGGCGACGCTACAATGAAGATTCTGGTGGTTGAGCGGTTCGGGTTGGCGGTGTTTTCTGATGAGCTTTAATGATTTGGTTGATCTCGTTGAGTTTCTCGCCGAGCGACGTCATTAGATCCTGGCTAATGAGATTCGGTAGAATCAGCTGTCTCAGCCGATTCGTCTGCCAAATTCTTCGTGCTGAGACGGCGTATAACTAAAGTCCTTTTGGTCGCCAATGTTTGTCCGTCGGCTGCATTGCTCAAACAGCTGGTTGAGTCAAATTGACTCAATGGCTCATTAGGGGTTTATGTATCCTTATTGTGTGCCATATTGACTCAATCTTGATGGCAAGTTTTTGAGAGTTATATTTTGTAACTTATTGGCATCAAGTGAGTTATGTTATTTTCATCGAGTTGGCATCTTTTGTGTTAAATGGGTTGTGTAACAGAACTCAGCAATTCGAGTTGAGAAGGCAGAAAACAGAAAGATCAACGCAAAGAAAGGAAAAGGTAGCTAAATGAATACATTGACCATGTTTAACAATCGTCGATGGAGTCCGTTTCGTGAGATGGATGCACTCAGTAACTTGTTCTTCGGTGACCGAGTGTTTACTGGCCCGGGAGCATCGAACAGTATCGAACTGAGGGATTGGTCGCCGCTAGTGGACATCACCGAAAGCGACAATGAGTACTTGGTGAAGGCGGAACTGCCGGAAGTGGCTAGAGAGGACATCGCGGTTCGAGTAGAGGATGGCGTGCTTTCTCTCTCCGGCGAACGCAAGGCCGAAGTCGTGAAGGACGAAGAGAAGATTCACCGAGTCGAACGGGCATATGGGAAATTCACTCGCACCTTCCGGGTCCCGGAGAATGCCGATGGGGCGAAGGCAACGGCCAACTACAAGGGAGGTGTCCTGCGCGTGGTCTTACCAAAGGTCGCAGCGGCTAAGCCCAAGACTGTCGAAATCAACGTGGCGTAATCAGCGGTTGAATGATAGCGATGTCGCCGTCGTCTGAAATTCAGACGACGGCGATAATTTTTTAAACATTGGCCTCGGGTCACTTGCCGTAATCCCGGGTGTCCCCAAATGTTTCTAGCAGCATGAATGTTCAATCAATCGATCGAAGGCGAGGCGGCTTCAAGCGCTAGTGAAGCGGTCGAACTGAGCGAGACCATTACAGAAACAGACGGTGTTGCTTCGCGTATGGAGTGTGGCCTCGATTCATGGGCGTGACTGCCGCTGAAGACCGTTGCTAGAGCCAGGAAACTTGCGAATAAAAAAGCCCGGTAGGGTTCTAGCGGGCTTTTTTAGTTCGGAGACTGAAGGAGCTTAGAGGCCCTTACTCAGCATGTAGCGGAGGAGATTACCAACGCGGTTGGAGTAGCCCCACTCATTATCGTACCAGCTGAGGAGTTTGAAGAATCTGCTGTTCAGCTCGATGCCGGATCCGGCATCGAAAATCGACGAAGCCGCGCAATGTATGAAGTCCGTGCTGACGACTTCATCGTCGGTATATTCGAGAATGCCTTTCAGATAAGTTTCGCTGGCTTTCTTCATCGCTGTGGAAATCTCGGTGTAGCTGGTTTCCTTGACCGTCTTGACGGTTAAATCCACGCAAGACGAGGTGGGCGTCGGCACGCGGAGAGCCATACCGGTGAGTTTGCCTTGGACCTCAGGCAGCACCAAACCGACTGCTTTGGCGGCGCCGGTTGCCGAGGGGATGATGTTGATCGCTGCTGAGCGGCCACCTCTCCAGTCCTTCTTGCTCGGGCCATCGACCGTCTTCTGGGTCGCGGTGTAAGCGTGAACGGTAGTCATCAGACCTTCGTCCACGCCGAAGTCTTCTTTCAGAAGAACGTGAACCAACGGTGCCAGACAGTTGGTGGTGCAGGAGGCATTGGAAATCAGATTGTGTTGTGCCGGGTCATATATCTCGTGGTTGACACCCATTACAATGGTAGCGATGCCTTCGCCTTTGGCCGGGGCGGAAATGATGACCTTCTTAGCGCCGGCTTCGATGTGTCCTTTGGCCTTCTCAGCCTGAGTGAAGAGACCGGTGGATTCGATAACCACTCCGACGCCCATACTCTTCCATGGTAATCCAGAGGGTTCACGGGCGCTGACAACGTGAATCTCTTTCCCGTCGACCACGAGCACATCGTCCTCAGCTTTGTCGGCGGCGGATTTTTTTGAGGAAACCGTGCTGGCGAAGCGACCTTGGGTGGAATCGTATTTGAGCAGGTATGCCAAGTTGTCTGCAGGGACGATATCGCCCACGGCGACCACTTCGATCTCGTTTCCGACGAGGCCTTGTTCAACCAAAGCCCGGAAAACCAGGCGGCCAATGCGTCCAAAACCGTTAATCGCTACTTTTGTTACCATTCTTTACTCTCTCGATTTTTTCGTGTCTGTCCGGATAAATCTTCCTGTTGCCCCCTGAAGGAGCTACGGATACTACCCTTGGTCTCCCACCCGTCAATAGAAACCTTGGCGGAGATTGACGGCGCTTGAGTGAACATAGATGCATAGGATTGGCAAAATGATAGCGGGGTCTGTTGGCCGGCGAGCCGGAAGAAATCGTTGCCGCCCAAAGAAGGGTGTTCCACAACGCTTGATGGAAGGTGACGTTTGAGAAGGAGAGAATAACGTCACCACTACTTTTGCCTTCAACTTCGATAGTGGCCTGTTGACCGCCGTTTTATCAGGTATATCCCGTGTCCCATGCCATCCTGTCTAGACCGATTTCCGATGGGCGCAGGGGATATGCGGCTTGTGGTTCGGCTTGAACTGAGGTCGGTCCAGAGATAGGGTTTGGATCATGGTCATAGATTGGGTGCATCTTCATTTGGCGTTGAATCATTTGCCGGTGGTGGGAGTCTTGTTTGTCTTCGTGTTGTTGGTGCTGGGGATTTGTCGGGGGAGCGAGGAGTTGAAGCGATTGTCGTTGCAGTCGAGTGTGGTCCTCTTTGTGGTGGCGATGGTGGTTAAGTTTTCCGGAGAGCAGGCGGCGGCTTCGTTGTTTCCTGAGCCGACGCCGGAGATGCAGTCGTTGATTCAGGCGCATGAGGATAGTGCGGACCAAGCGGTGACGGGGATGTTCTTATTGGCGGCGGTGGCGGCGGTCGGACTGTATCGGTCGAGGAAGACACAGATGCAGCCGGCTTGGGTGACGATTGCGGCGACGGTGTTTTGTTTGGTGTCAATTTTGCTGATGGCTCGGTCGGCGAATCTGGGAGGGCAGATTGCGCATCCGGAGATTCGCGCCGCAAGCGCGACGGAATGAGGAAATGCCCAAAGACTCAAGTGCCAGAGGAATGACGAGACGAATCCCTGGATATCGAATGGGGCGGTTGTGGCTTTCAGACAGTTCGGTTTTGGGCGCTTGGGTCTTCGTCATTAACCATTTGTTCGTTTGATTCCTGTGTGGCCTGTGTTATTGTGGTGAGCTAATCTGTATGAAAGGTGTGATCAGGAAGTTGGTGAATACGTGGCGTCGGATGTTTGCGAGCCCTCATGAAGATTTGAATCGCTCGCGGTTGGTCGGGATGTATTTGACGCGGACAAATTCGAAGAGCGCGTTGTCGTCGGAGTTTCAGCAGACGCGACAACGGCGGAATGGGAAGTTCCCGATTAACCGGGAGCGCGTTTAACGCCGCGTTTTCGCCGCTCGAATTTTTTCAAAAAAGCTCTTGCAGTCCTGCCGGAAATAAAAGACGTAGGCGATTTTGGAAACAGCCGATCGGCGTCGCAAAGGCCTGCCCAAATTTACCCGAATCACCCCCAACGGTCACTGTGGCCCGAACCCGCGTTGCCACTCCCCGAGCCTTGGGCTTCAAACTCGCCTCAGCTCCGGGGAGTTCCGTAATTTCGATTTCCTTGTACCACGCTTCCCCGGGAGGTCCGGAATGAATCTGCAGGGCGATCAATCCTTGCTGAGGGATCGTTTCGTCAGGCTCGTAGTAGTTGACGGTCTGATAACCATTGATCCAGAGAGTGATCCGTCTGCCGACGCAGCGAATGACATAATCGTTCCAGCCCTTGCGGTCCAACACGCGATCCAGTTCCCTCATATTAGCTTGGGCCAATATCTTCCGCCGTCTCGACTCGTCGTAGAGACTGCCCCAGAATTGCTGCCCCAAATCCGCCTGATAGCCTATCATCTCATGATGATCGGGAATCCGCTTGCTGCGAATCTGGATCCCGGCATTCGTATTGTCTCCCACAAGTTTGAATTTGAGGCGTAGCTCAAAGTCATCATACTCCTTTTCCGTGGAAAGAAACTCGTTTTGCGGGATCCCGGCATACAACATGCCGCCAACCAGCGCGCCCTCTTCGATCCGGAAGTAACGATAATTTCCACTCCATCCGTCAAACGTTTCGCCGTCGAACAGACTCTCGCCCAAAACGCTCATCCCGGCACTAAGAAAACCAACAATACCGAGGATCCAACCAGCCTTCACGAGTGATCTCATAAGCCGAAAGATCTTCCAAAAGCGACCGAGAGGCAAGCCCAACAGTCGGAGAACACCGATCTTGGCCTGTAAACCCCACTTATTGAAATTCACACTTCAGCCGTGTTCCCCCAAATCCCCTCCCACCCTGAACCCAAACCCTAGTTGTCAGTTGCACCGTAGAGATCGGGTCACTACCTTGTCCCTATTGGACCACGGGCCGCTATGCTGAAATTCGGATCGCTGCCGCTACAATCAAATCTTTTCCTGTCCCCGCTTGCCGGATACACCAACCTCCCTTTTCGCCTGACCATCCGAGAACTAGGCGGACTAGACCTGGCAACGACGGATCTCGTCAACGCCCACTCCCTGCTAGAGAAGAATCCCAAGGCCCTTAAACTGATCGAAACCAATGCCCAAGATCAGCCCCTCGCCGTTCAACTCTTCGGCAGCATACCCGAGGAAATGCGGGACGCAGCGCTTTACCTCCAAGAACTAGGCGTCGCTTCCATCGACATCAACATGGGCTGCCCTGTCAAGAAAGTCTGCCGTGTGGGGGGCGGCTCAGCCATGATGAACGAGCTTGATCAGACCGCAAACCTAGTCCAACAAATGGTGGCTGCCCTCCGCATCCCCGTCACCGCTAAAATGAGACTGGGTTGGGATCATCACAACCTCACCGCACCTGACCTAGCCCGCGCTTTGGAAGACGTCGGCATCGCGGCCATCTTTATCCATGGTCGAACCCGCCAACAGGGCTTCAAAGGCAAAGTCAGCCTGTCGGGAATTCGATCAGTGGTTGAGGCAGTCGACCACATTCCGGTCATCGGCAACGGTGACGTGACGACCTCCGAGGCCGCAAAACTCATGCTCGACGAGACCGGTTGCGCGGGAGTGAGCATCGGACGTGGTGCCTTCTACAATCCCTGGATTTTCCAGTACACCGCACGTTACCTCAGCACCGGCATGCTCGAACCCGAACCCACCTTCAAGGAACGCCTGCGCGTCATGCGCCGTCACCTCGATCTCATGATCGAAATCTTCGGAGAAGCCAAAGCCTGCCTCATGTTTCGCAAGATCGCCCCCTGGTATTCCAAACGATTCGGCCCAGCCAAACCCTTCAATCGAAAGATCGTCCACATTAACACTAAGGATGATTTCGACCGCCTACTCGCAGATTTTCTGACTTGGCGCCAACAATTCCTCGAGACCGACGGCCAACTCCAACCCCGCTATCGTCCCGAGGCCATGCAGCCCGACTTCGCCGACGAACCCGAAGTCTTCCGCCGAGACAGCATCCCCGTCCCCCAAGGCCCCGTCGAAGTCTGGTAAAAAAAGGCCCGGCCCGCCGATACACCAACCGAACAACAAGCCAACAACACCGATACAACACCGGCGAATGGCGCTTTTGACCGCCCCCCAAGCCCTCGTTTTCCCCTTGATTCCCCCGCAATTCGTTGCCAGACTCCGCACCCTTCACCGCCAAAAAGTTAAAGGAAATGCTATGAATTGGTATCTGAAGTGCATGAGTCAATACGCCGACTTCGAAGGCCGGGCCCGCCGCCGGGAGTTCGGCTTCTTCATGCTGTGCTCCATGATTTTGATGATTTTGGCCTTTGTGCTGGCGCTTCTGGTTGGCGAAGGAGCAGCTGTTATCGTATCCGCTTTGGCTGTTTTTGGACACCTTGTTCCCTCGTTCGCAGTTACCGCGCGGCGTTTGCACGACCTCGGCTGGAGCGGATGGTGGCTCCTTCTCCTCCTGTTTTTGAGAGTGATTGGGGAGGCGGCGGCGGAACTGTCGGAGGTTTTGAGCCTACCATTTGACACCGCCTTGCTTATTTGTTTTCTGATATTGCTCTTCAAAAACAGCCAGCCCGGCGAAAACCAATACGGTCCCAACCCCAAGGGCCACCGCCCCTGAACCTCCTTTTCCATCGCCGCAGCCATGAAAAGCCACAAACAACCATTCATCATTATCGGCGGCGGATTGCTGGCGTTGTTGGCTATTCTGTGGCTAGGGCGAAGGATGCAACCGGGATTCGTCGGAGGAGTCACTCGCAACCGCTCCCTTGCCCTTGAAGTCGGCTGAAGCCGTTCCCGAGCCGAATCCTCCCGCCTTCCTCGAACGGGTGGCCAAGACAACCCGACCGCCCGAAGCCGCAGCCATCGAACCGGAGGAACAACCACGGCGGCTGCCCTCTGGTGCCTTTCCTCGCGATGACTGGTCAATGGAGGAATCACGACAAGAACTGCTCGCCCTATTGGGAGACGATGAGGAGCTTGAGGAACTCCGAAACGCCATCATGGATACCGAGAGCTTCGCCCGGCATCAACAACTTGGCGGACAACTGGAGGCTTACGAGCGAGAAAAGGCGGCGGAACGGGAGGCGGCCTCGCCAGCGATGCGCCAATGGATGGAGAAACGGGATCATTATCAAAACGCGCGCCGTGAGATTGCCGACGCCGTGGCCCAACATGCTGCCGACCGTCAGGAGCGACTTCGACAGACCATCGACGGCAACCCGAATCTGGAGTTCATGGAGCGCGCTCGGCTCCAGCACGAGTTGCGTGAATTGGGAATGACCCACAATCTAGAAAACCACAAACGATTCAAGGAGGCCTGCAAAACCCGAATCTCCCCCCCAAGAAAAGGCAACGCCCATCCATCGCTTCGGCTACAAGCCGCCGGGCCTGACCGCCGAGGAAAGCACTCTCTACCAAGCCTTGACGAATCCCCAGCTGCGAGGCGACCGGGACAGCGTGCGCTTGATAGCGGATTACTTGCGCGAACGGCAGGCGGAGGCGCAACGTCAGTTGGAGCAAGGCAACCCCGAAGACCCGCATTGGTGGGCGGATCATCTGCAATGGGTGGAAGACACCGCCGCCACGCTCCATTTCTCCCTGGACCCAAATGCCCCGGATTGGTTTGAGGAGTATCTAGCTTACAACCGAGCCTTGGCGCAAGAAGGCCGAGCCATCCGCCAACGGGAAAGCGCAGCTCCCTAAACGATCAGTGATCGATGTTGGCGGAACACCCGCCGCAATGCACTTGAAGCTGAGTCCTGCAGTTCTTGGCATTGACGATAGCGCTCAACAGCTTCAGCGTTCGGCGTGGTTCGCTGGCGTGCATTCAGCTTCACAAACTGGTCCGTCAATGCAGCAATCGAGGCGTTATCTCCCTGCTGGCGTCGCCAACACCAAAGCGCTTGGAGCGCCGCGCCGTAAGCCGCGCCCTCGCCCACCCGCAACGTCACCACCTCCGCATTGAAAATATCTGCCATCATTTGGCGCCAAAGCTTTGAGTTGGCGCCGCCGCCCGTCACTCGAATTTGAGTCGGATGAACGCCGAGTTTCTCAAGACGCGACAATCCGTAATTCATTCCCATGGTCACCCCCTCCATTGCCGCGCGGGCGAAATGCCCCGGCTGAGAGGTGCGCTGATTGACGCCCAGCCAAACGCCCGTCCCGTCCGGCACACTCGGCGTCCGCTCACCTTCCAAGTAAGGAATCAAAACCAACCCGTCGCTCCCCGCAGCCACGCACGCAGCCGCTCTTTCGAATTGAGCGTGCGACCATCCATAATGGTTCCGCACCAGCTCGGTTGCCACGGTCACATTCATCGTGCAAAGCAACGGCAGCCAATGATTGGTCGAATCACAAAAGGCGGCGATTTCTCCGGCTGGATCAATCACCGGCTTTCTGGCGCAGGCGTAAATCGTCCCACTGGTTCCGAAGCTCGCCGTAATGACACCCGGTTCGGTGTTGCCCGTGCCGATCGCCCCCATCATATTGTCGCCGCCGCCGGCGCTCACCAAAGTTTCACTAGTCAGCCTCAATGATCTGGCAACCGACGCCTGCACCCGCCCTGACGGCTCGTCACTCGGAATCAGTGAGGGCAATTTTTTGGCCAATGAGTCATCGATCGCTGAGATTATTTTTGAGCTCCAAACCTTCTTTCGCACATCAAGCAGGGCGGTACCACTGGCATCACCACACTCCATCACCACCCGGCCAGTCAGCCAATAATTCAGATAGTCATGTGGCAAAAGAACAGTCGCCAATTGACGATAATTCTTCGGCTCGTGATTTTTCAGCCAAAGAATCTTTGGCGCGGTAAAGCCGGGCAAAATCGCATTGCCAACCGCCTTTATCACCTGCTTAAACCCGCCGACACGTCCCGTAATTTCCTCGCACTCTGCTTCAGTCGACGTGTCGCACCAAAGTTTCGCCGCTCGGATGACCCGGCCGTTCTTGTTGAGCGGCACAAAGCCATGCTGTTGCCCACTCACGCCGAGCACGCGCACTTCCGCCGGTTTCGCTTTGGCTTGCTTCAACGCCTTCCGAATCGCCACAGAGGTTGCGTCGATCCAGGTCGCGGGATCTTGTTCCTTCGCACCCGGCGGCAGCCCATCAATCAATCCATAGGCCTTCGATCCCGCCCCGCAAACCTGCCCCGTTGTTGCGTTCACCACCAATGCCTTCGTAGACTGCGTCCCGCTGTCTACGCCAATGACTAATGTCCTCATGCTGTCCGCTTTCTCACTTGAGTCGCCGAACCTTCGCAAACCGCCCCGTGGCTCGGCAAGCAGGAATCATCCTATGCCCACCAGACGTGTTGACCAAAAAAGATCCGTCCAATCCGAAAAAGGTGGAGCGAGATTCCGTCGAGCCGCCGTCTCGCACCGTGAGGCAGGATTCCGGGTTTAGCGCGAGGAACCCTATCAGCCGTTTCCATCCTCCGTAGCCCAGCGAAGGAGGACGGCTCGAGAAACTCTCGCCCCACCTCCACCCTTAACCACACCCGCCACCGTCCAGTGAACCTCTGAACAAGTCAGTGTTTCAGCGCGGCCTGAGGCTTGCGATTCCGTGCTCAGCGTTGGGGCCTGCTCGACGCGCCACCAGTCGAAACCTTGCCTCGATCACGGAATAACCTGAAAAAAATACCCTCGACTTGATCAAAGGTTCCCTAGTTTTCCTTCCGCTTCCGGTCCAACCAAATTCGGTGCGACCGCGCTACGTGCCCCATATAACCATTTTCCTTGTACTGCTGCGCTGCCTTTTTGATGTAATCGTAAGCCTTCTCGTCATTCCCCTGTGCCTCGTGATACAACCCGAGATAGAAATACGCATAAAAAATCTGCCGCGCTTGGACCCCGCCAATAACCCGACCTTGATGGGCTCGCTCAAGCACTTGCCCTTCCGTACCCTTCCCGCTAAACAAAGCATACACCTCCATCATCGGTACTCGGGAATCATTAGGTATCGGCAGCAGCCCCTGTTTTGCTTTCTCCAATCCGTGAAACTTCGCCGCACAAAGATAATGCCACACCGCATTCTCCACATCGCTGCTATTCACTGTCTGATGACTTTCAAAGAGCTTCTTCCCCTCCTTGTGCTGTCCGGTATAGTAGTACGAGATTCCCAATTGCCAATGATGAGGCGTCCGTTGCGGTTGCAACTCAATGACCCGTTCAAAATCCGCCACCGATTCCCTGAACTTGGCGATTTTTAAATATTCCTCTCCCCGCCGCTGCAATGCCGCTACCGAATTTGGCTTCAACTCGATCGCTTTTGAAAAATCAGCGATCGCCTTCTGATGCCGTCGTTCGTATTGATGAATATAGCCTCGCGCGAGGAACAGCTTGGGATCTTCCTCGTTTTTCGAGATTGCTTCGTCAGCCAGCTTCAGTGCTTCATCAATCTTCCCGGCGTTATACGCCGAGATCATTCGCTTGTAGAGATTTTCGGACGCGACATTTTGCCCGAAAAGTTCCACACCACCGCACAACAAAAACATTCCTAGTGCCAACGCCAAGCAGCCACGCCGAACCCCGTATCTCAGATCCAATTGAACCTCCACCGCCATACCGAAATGCTACTGAGCCCCAAAACGATAGACAATGAATGATTTCGCAATCTAGCGGCACGGGTACGATCACAAATGATGAGTCCGATTCAAAAAGAAGGTGAGGCAAACCCTGAGCCGGACTATCAAGCGATCAATTTGAACGAGGCTTCCTAGCTCGGCTCTCGGCCTCCAGCAACCAACCGCAATTGTCGCAAACGGACCGCAATTTAATGCTGTCTTTTCGTCGGCCTGGCTTAAGGTCGACTGTCGGTGTCCCGTCCGAGGTGCTCTTCCTCCGCTTCATATCTCTTGGCCGGGCGCCCTCAAGCTTGTAGCAAGGTCAGCCCCTATAAACTCTCGCTGCCTGGCTGGTGCCAAGAGTGATTTGCCACGCTACCGCGACCCATTCCTTCACAGTTTGGCCACTAAACCAGAGGGTCCTCAGCGGTTGCTCTGACGGGTTGAGGATCACGACCCTAGGCACCTGACGCACCCGGTATTTCAACAAAATTACATCATGAGTCTTCCATTCAAAGATATTGAAAACCGCCGGCTTAAATTCCCGTGACGAATCAACTTTCGCAAGGACGCCTGTCTTGCGTGCCCACTCGTCCCCAATAAAGAGCAGAAACAACCGTCCGTTGACATTCCTCCGCCCCAGCAACCGCTTGGCCGTAGGCATAATGCCAACTCCCCCACTTAGGCAACTTCGACGGAGAAAAAAACCGACCGAAATCAGCTGCCGCCCCAGGACAACAAACCCCAACCACACCACGCGCTTTGCTACATTCTTGCCGCCTTAGCGCAGACAACATGCGGCTGACAATCCCGGCTTTCATCGAACAAAAATTTGAGACAGGATGAACAGCACCCACATGATTTCTTTATCCTGTTCATCCTACCTCAACCTAGGCTCCCACATCTTCCCACCAAACGCAAAGGACCAATAGCTGCTGCCGGAAGTACGAAAACAGATCTTCAATGACGTTTCTCGGACGTTCTTCACCGAAAGTTGCGATTCCAAGTTGCCTGACTGTCTGGCAAAATAATACCTCGCTCTCACCCCTTTGTTGAGCAGGCCGGAAAACACCGATTACACAGTCCAACAATTCCTCTCTTGCCTCGATTCACCGTCATAAAAGAACTCACTCGCATGGACGCATCACGTCGGATTCACTCGGAGAATCCGCATTCCTTAAAGCACGCTTCAGACTTTCGACTACATTCAGACTTACTTGCAGGAGGAATCGGATGACCAGTCTGTTCGAAGTCGCCCACGCCTCGAACATCACCTATCACATCGTACGCTCGTGCCCCCGCCAAGGGAATGATTATCGCGTCGAATTCCCGGAATTACTTCACCCAATTCACGCACCTATCGGAACCGGTTTGATACTACTGCGTTTATGGAACCGAAGAAGTCCTCGTTTCTGGAGGCGATGGGGCCATTGTCGCCCCTTACCCATCCTTCGATACCGAGTGGATCTATTACTCAAAGTTCCACGATCAACGCACCGAAACGCTCGATTGACAGCGATCAGGAACCCTCTTGCAGCGACGGGCGGCGGCATTTTCAAAATTCATCTGGCAACACGGTAGATTATCCTATTGACCACCTTTCAAAAGTGACCCTCAAACACGAGCCTTCTGAACTAGCCGACTGATCACTTGCGCAGCGATGGTTCCGGTGCCCTGCCTTGGTCACGACCTGCTCAATCTTGGTTCCTGCCCTTGCCCAACGGCCGGCTCATGTCCAGTTCAAGCCGCAACGGATTTCTTCTGAATCAAGATTTCACGGCACCGAATTTCCAACTCTTTGTCATGGATGAAAACGGAAAAACATTGACCAGATTGGCCACCTCAATCTCGGCAGCGCGTTGCACCCGGCCATTCTCACAGACGGATGGCATCATGTTCTCCAGTTAACGAAGCACAAGAGATTCGCTCGACCTCCATGGAAACTTTGGTCGTAATCAAAACAACAACAGCCTCGGAAACTTGCTCACCCTCTCCTCAGAAGCCCAACCCGACACGCCACTCTTCGGTGACCCTAACCCGAGCCACGAGAGCAATCCTTCAACCCAACGTGGCATCTGATGGCTTAACAACAACACCCCAGCCACAAACAACCCCGCTACAAAAGCTATCCCTTTTCCCCTCAGGATCTCCATAGCCTCACCAAATTCGCCCACGGCGAAGACAACGCCGCATCCCGCAACCAAAAAACGGCGACTGATCAGGCAAAGTCACCCATCCAGCAAGCGGCCCCAACAACGACGTTTTGCTCGTCTGGTCTCCCGGTCCGGCGAACGATCTCAATCGGCCCACGAACTGCCCCGTATACGATGCTGGCATTTGCGTTTTATCGGCCGGCCTGGTGGACGACCACACCAGTTTTCTCGCCAAAATACCTACCGATCCCCTTCACCTTTCAAACACTCGAACGCAACGGTCTCATCCTCAACACATCCCAAACTTGACACCAGGCGCGTCACAGAGTAAATGCACGCCGATTGCAGTGGATGCCACACCCCCCCCAACACTCGCTGGATTTCTCACTCACTACCACCTCGAACCTCGAAGACCAATTATACCATCAGGGATCTGACACTCTCGCCGCCTCCCTTACTTTCGAAGGACGAACTCGGAAATACCAATCGTCGCCAACCACCCCACTATCAAAATTACCCTCATTTTGAGCCAACAGCAGTCCAACCGACTTGGAACGCGCCCTCCAGTGAGGTCGATTCACTATCTCATCTATCGGGATAACCCAGTGATCGACGAGACGATCGATCTGTCATTCTTGATCAAAACGCAATTCCGGGCGCAACCTATGTCTACGAAATCACTAGCGTGAATGAGATCAGTGCTGACTCCAGTCGAACAACCACTCCTCCATCTCCGATCCCCGCCCCAGAACCGCCCGGTCCTCACCTCGATGACCCGTTTGCCAACGGGCGCCTAACCGATTGACAAATTATCGCCCAAGGCGTCCTCACCATCCCTTCCAACTGAAACCTTCAAAACGCCCGTATGACCCAAACGTCAAACATCTACTCTCTCTAAGGTTGACCATCAAACGCGAAGACACCACAGCAATTTGAGCCCACCCCAGCGCCTAAACCTCAGAGGACTACTCTCTCATCATTCGACTACTTCATGCCGACCACGGAATCGGCATCCCATTTCGTTGCCAAGACGAGCAAAATTACTATCAGTTGAATCTGGATCACCCTCAGAAATATCGACGCCTCATTCGGGTACTTA
Organism: Limisphaerales bacterium; assembly: GCA_024761205.1. Taxonomy (GTDB): domain Bacteria; phylum Verrucomicrobiota; class Verrucomicrobiia; order Limisphaerales; family AAA164-E04; genus UBA2970. The sequence goes on along the minus strand of JAMASS010000044.1, from coordinate 17,855 downwards.
ACGGAAAATCGACCCTACTGGCGGGCATCCACGGAAGCTACTCACTAAGAGAAAAATTCGAAATCGCCATCGATGTGCAAGGCACGGCAATCGATGTCCGTCTCAATGGAGGTCCCGTCTTTCCCGAAACCGTCCACGATGATGCCCTAAAAACCGGCGCTATCAGACTTTTTGCGTTCGCTAATCCCGGCACCAAATTCTCGAACCTCCTTATCCGTCCCGCATCCCAGTCAAAGGTACCCCCGTCGACAGTCGGCCCATAGGTCGTAAAGCGAATACCGCTCCGCTCGATCACCCGCCGCCACTCGTGATTGACTGATGCAGCAGACAGCTTGTGATCCGTTGGGAAGCCTCCCGCCAACTATGGGAACTCCAATCCTCAGCCGGATTGGATCCAAGGGCCCCGCGGATGCCCGTGCTCGCAACGGTTCCCACCAGTCTAGTCTGAGGCACAAATCCACCTGATTGCCACAGGTCAACCATCCAAATTCTTCCGACCCGTCCCCGTTAGATTGCCGGCCGACTAGCGCAGATTCCATGACCCTCGTTGCCGTGCGTTCTTTGGCTTCAGCAAAGTGGTGAGGCGGCGGGGTGAGACTCGATGCAGCCGTTATCGCCATCCTCCGCCGCTCAGCGAAGGAGCACGGCTCGAGAGACTCTCCAACACTTCGCTCTCGAGACTCACCGCATTGAATCACAACCGGCATTAGCACAGCAGTGCAAAAACCTTGGACAATCTTAGCATTTCGCTGTTTGATCACCCTCCTTTGGAGCAGCTATGGACGAAACGAATTCGTTAATTGCCCAACGCCGCAGTAAACTTGCCGATCTTCGTGCACAAGGAACGGACCCTTTCACCAACAAATTCAACCCGACGGAGACTTGCCAACAAGCACTCGACAACTATGCCGAAGATCGCGAAACGACGGTCGCCGGACGCATCACTTCTCACCGAGTGATGGGCAAGAGCCAGTTCCTCCACATCAAAGATCAAAGCGGCAAGATTCAGACCTACGGACAGAAGCAGGTATTGGGCGATGACGCCTTTGCCACCCTGAAGCATCTGGACCTTGGCGACATCATCGGCGTGAAAGGAACGCTGTTCACCACCAAGATGGGTGAAAAATCGATTAAACTGTCATCATTCGTGATCCTAAGCAAAGCCCTCCGCCCCCCGCCTGAAAAGTGGCATGGCCTGGAAGATACCGAAATTCGCTACCGCCAGCGTTACCTCGATCTCATGGCCAATGACGACGTCAAAAACGTCTTTCTTAAACGCAGCGAAATCATCAAAGAGATCCGGACTTTTTTCCACAGCCGCGGCTACGTCGAAGCCGAAACCCCAATGATGCAAGCGATCCCTGGAGGTGCGGCCGCTCAGCCCTTCATGACCCATCACAATGCTCTGGGCTGCCAGTTCTATATGCGAATCGCCATCGAGCTCTACCTGAAACGACTGCTCGTCGGTGGCATCGACCGCGTCTTCGAAATCGGCCGCAACTTTCGGAACGAAGGTCTCTCCCGACGACACAATCCCGAATTTACCATGCTAGAGGCGTATCAGGCATACGGCGACTACGAGACCATGATGGAACTAGTTCAATCGATGATCTGTCACGTCGCCGAGAAAGTAACGGGCAGCCTCATCATCGAACACAAGGATGAAAACGGCAACGTCACCAAAACCATTGACCTCACACCGGACTGGCGTCGCGTCCCCTACAAAAACCTCATTCGCGAGAAGGCCGGTGACGATTGGTTCGGACTCACACCGAAGCAAAGGCGAATCAAAGCACTCGACCTCGGCGCCGAGATTTACAGCGACGATGAAGCTTTCGAAGCCACGAACGCCATCTTCGAAAAATTCATCGAACCCAATTTGATCCAGCCCACCTTCGTCACCCATCTGCCGAAGGAATTGGTTCCGTTGGCCAAGCTTTCCCCTGACGATCCGACGACCGTAGAAGTCTTTGAGTGCTGCATCAACGGCCAGGAAATCGCCCCGGCCTACACGGAACAGAACGATCCCATTCAGCAGCGCGAACGTTTGGAGCAGCAAGCTGGCGGCGAGCAGCAGAAACTCGACGAGGACTTTCTGGTGGCACTGGAGCACGGAATGCCGCCCGCTGGCGGCATGGGTATGGGCATCGATCGACTTTGCATGATGCTCCTGGGCCAAGAGAACATCCGCGACGTCATCCTCTTTCCCCAAATGAAACCAAAGAATTGATTCCCTGCGGCCCGGTCTGGAAAGCAACAAAGGAAAACAACCTACTTTCAGATACGCCTGTCAGACGTGTCTAAGAGACCCTCCGATATCTGATGTCATTGCTGGCCCAAACATCTCCGGAAAAACGACATTCACGACAGAATTCTTGCCGCATTTCGCAGACTGCAAAGAATTTCTTAATGTAGACCTTATTGCCGCTGGGTTAGCCCCCCTCGCGCCGACAACCCAGAAAGTGAGAACTGGCCGAACCTACTAGAGATGATCGAAAGCTCATCACGTCAAAAACGGACATTCGCTTTCGAGACGACACTCTCCGGATCGGGACAAGCCCGCATCTTGAAACAAATGCAACTCCGAGGCTATCGCATCTATCTGTTTTTCTGTGGCTTCCAAATGTCGAGGTCACAATACAACGAGTCGCCCAGCGAGTAAGCGAAGGCGGAGTCGACGTTCCAAAAGACGCCGTTATCCCAGGGGGGGGAATCCGCGACTCTTTCAAACTCTACCAGCAACTGGCGCATCACTGGATACTTTTCGATGCCTCGCGACTATCGCCAAGAATAAGTCTCTTTCGAATCATGGCTTCACTCTAGTCATTGAACCTCTCAACAAACTCGTCGACCATCATGGCTACTATCATTCGGAGTCAGGAAGCCTTTGAAATCGTCTAGACGGCTGGCAAACGAGCAAGTGAAAGTCGTTTTCGATATTTGCCATCAACAGATAAGCGAAGGACATCTCATCCACAACGTTACCCAGAACATTCATCAAATCACTCACTTCCACGCAGACGGCAACCCCGGAAGACACGAACTTACGCGCGGTGAAATCCTCTACCATCAATTTTCAAAACGATCCAAGCTACCGAATATTCCAGTTACGTAGGATTGGAATATTGGCCGATCGATGATCCACTTGAAGGGCTCAAGATAATTGCCTCTTGGTTTGAGTCCTCAAGTCTTTGACGGGCGGCAGCAATACTCCTAAGTCACAACAACATAATGAAAACACTCTCTGCGATACTCGCCGTAATCACGTTCTCGCTGGTGACTGCCTGTTCGACACACGCAGCACAGCGTCCCCACATCATTCTGGTGATGACCGACGACCAGGGATGGGGTCAGACCAGCTACCACCGGCACCCAAATCTAAAAACACCCAACCTAGACGCAATGGCGGCCAACAGCCTTCGATTTGACCGCTTCTACGCCGGCGCACCCAATTGTTCACCGACCCGCGCAACAGTGCTGACCGGCCGAAGCAATGACCGCACCGGTGTCTTTGATCACGGCTATCCACTTCGGCTCCAAGAAAAAACCGTCACGCAGGCACTCCGAGACAGCGGTTATCAAACGGGACACTTCGGCAAATGGCACTTGAACGGACTCCGCGGCCCGGGCGTTCCCATCTTCAAAGAGGATACGCACAATCCAGGGGCCTTCGGCTTCGACACCTGGTTTAGCGTCACCAATTTTTTCGACTACGATCCCCTAATGAGTCGGCAAGGCGAGATCGAACCCCATCGGGGAGATTCCTCTGAAATCATCGTCGACGAAGCCCTGAAATTCATCGAAAAAAAGCTGCCGACCGGTGCTCCCCTCTTTGTAGTGATTTGGCATGGATCGCCCCACAGTCCCATGATCGCAAACAAGAAGGACAGATCCGCCTTCAGCGATCTTCCCGAAAGACACCAGCATCACTTGGGCGAGTTAGTAGCCATGGACCGAAGTATTGGGACACTTCGTTCAGGCCTTCGCCGACTGGGAATCGCCGAGAACTCTCTCCTATGGTTCAACAGCGACAACGGCGGACTCCCAGGCTTTGGCAAGGAAACCGTGGGATATCTGCGTGGCAACAAGAATCTCATGTATGAAGGAGGTCTCCGCGTACCAGGAATCATCGAATGGCCTGCGGTCATCAAGAAACCACGTATCACTGCCTACAGCGCGTGCACGGTTGACATTTTCCCAACCATTGCCGATGTCGCCAACCTCCCCGCATCCTCGATGCTGCAACCACAGGACGGCCTGAGCCTTCGACCACTATTTGAACGCGACATCCCGAAGAGGCCAAAGCCATTGTTCTTCCACCACCGAGGTCGCGGTGTCATCATCGATCAAGACTACAAATTAATTGCTCAAGACGGTGGCTACGAACTCTATAACCTTGCTAACGACGAAAAAGAGACTCACAACCTTTATCGAGACGAAGATTCGACGAGCCGCCGACTCAAGAAACTCTATCTCAACTGGAAGACATCACTGAACGCCAGCGTTGCCGGCAAAGACTACCCCGAGGGAATCGTCTCATCCAACACACCCGGACGCCGTTTTTGGAAGGACGATCCCGCCTACCAACCCTACCGCAAACAATTTCAGCAGAATGTCAATCAATAGCACCAGCGCCAGCCTACTTCCCTTCGTTGTAAAAAATAAGGGATTTTCTGGTTAAAGGTGTCGGCTTTCTTTTTGGCGGCGCGGGGTTCGTTTCAACGCCCAGGGAATAAGCGCAAGGGGCTGCATCCGGTTTGAGCCATCCAAAGGCCGCTCGCCGGTTTCATTGATTTTCGGACGGGCTCACCACGGATGCCGCCTAACCCACCCGTGTTCGCCGAAGCCCGCATGGGCGCGATGAGAAGCCACCAAGTATTCCTTCCGCCTGGGATGTCCGCGCTCCGCGGTGAACCGCTGTCGCCAGGCCCGGCCATCCCGTCTTTCCCTTTTGATTGGTGATGGCCTCAAGGAGTAGAAGGAGCCCGGCGCCGAACGGATGCCAGATCGGGCATTGGCCAAACCAAACAATGAACTTCACCTCCTTGTCGAATGAATGAAGGAGGGGCTCTGCTTTCCCGAGGATCGGCTCCTCGGCTTAAGCTTTCTCGTAACAGCTTGGAATCACAGAACGCGCTCTTCCTCCCCAGTGGAAGATTGCCGCAGCTGGAGCAATGGAAAGAAAATCGAACATGGGACTTCTTAGTAAAACCGCAATAACGAACTTATCATCGAATGCTTTTTGTGCTCCCCATTCCTCGTTCAGAAAACTTCGGCGCATCCAATATGAAGCCCGGCGCAAATGCCTTCAAGATGCACTGAAGGTATAAGAACTCATATCAGCGTTTATATGCGGAATAATGAAAAATCCGAATATCTTTCTTTTGGAACATCTTCATTTCTGGAGCAATTGCAGCCCGTATGCAAGTGCCATGAAAGTTGCTTTTGGAGGAATGATTATGCCGCTTGTGATTACCCCATATATGTACATAAAGTTTATCGAAGAATACTTCACTAATGAAGTTATTTGGGTGATTATGGCTTTCTTTTCCTTTGGTCTCTTTGCGGTAATGTACCCGAAAATTGGTAATCTGTCGTCTTGAGTATTAAACCTAGGGTTGGAGCACTATAAGCAAAGATCAAAGACAAATAAGCGTTACTCGCTATTCACTGTAACCTATAGAAAATTGAGACTCAAACACAATTTACTAAAGTAGTTTTACAACTTTAAAAAAGATCAGAAGAGACAAAATTCAAATGAAAACAAAAACCACATTTATCGCCGGGATCGCTTTTGTCATTTTGTGTGCTTCCGTTCTGGCTTGGGCGCAAGGCGATTTGTTCCTTGGCGAAACTCTGGCACCGTTGGCGCGGTGGGAACCGTAGCGGAAGAGGCGGAAGAAACTTGTGGGTGAACTGATCGCATTAGGCATTGAATCGCACCGGAACGGCGCCGTCGGCTCGGTGGATGAAACCCGTGTTGAAAACGACCGGCAACCATTGGCCATCAAAACCAACGAAAACTTGATCAAAGTCGCCCGTGTTTTCACCGAGCGCAAGAAAGCCAAAGCCCGGCAACTGTCGCCGGGAGCCTTTGGAGCCTTGCAAAGAATCAAGGATCGGCGGCGAAGAATGGTCGAAAAATACGGTGAGGCTTGGGTTCGGGAAATCGAAGCCAAGGCTGATGACGAAGTTTTGGCTGAGGAGCAGCAAGACTAAACGGAGACGAAGATACACCTTTTCCGGCGTCGCGAAGGGGCGGCAGCTTAGGAAGAGGCCGTCTGCACTACATATCCGTATGTGGGAGTAAGAAGATTTTCGATGCTGCTCGCCGCTCACCCCGACAGATAGCAGGCGAACCCCTTGTTTTGTTCGGGCAGGCATCAAAGGGCTTTGCCAGCGTCTTGTCTGCTGCCAGCTGATTGGGGAGGTTCCGCAGGCGGGTGAGTGATTGAGCTGAGCCGACACGCAGGGGAGTGAGCGGTGCCCTGCCTGTCACTTTGGAGGCCCGGATCAGGGCGTCGGACATCACGGCAACAAGGCGGCATCCCCCTCTGGGGCTTGGCCGCGAAAGCGGACCGTGACGAAGGCTTGGGGGATGGTCGCTAGGTGCGTCTGGGCCGCCTCGTGTCGGGAGGTCAACCAGCGGGCAAGGAGTTGGTTTGTTTCCTCCCGATCCTGCCGGAAGGCGTCCCAATGCTCCCGAGCCCGGCGATGGGCGCTTTTGGTATCCTTCGAGATCACAAGGGTGCGGGCAAGGCCCCGGCGGAGAATTGAGCAGGTTTTCGAGCCTTACCAGTCTCAATCCCTCCAAGTGCTGGAGAGAGGGTTGAAAGCCAAACTGGAGGCCCGGGCGAAAGAAGGCGACGGAAAAGTGGCGTTCAAAACAGCTCTCGAACCGAAGCCGGTGACGGTCACCCCGGCAACGCCCCACCGGGGGGGCATGGAGAAGCTCAAAGGGGAGCAGCCCGAAAGCAGACCCGGCGTCTTGGCGAGCGTCTATGCGGATTGCCAAAAGTAAGTTCCGAAAGGGCAGAACGGAATGCCCTATATTCCCAACAAAATCGCTGTTTCCAGCCTTTCTTTTGGGAAAATCACTTTTGGCAGTTGTCCGCATTGACCGTGTATTTCGGGTGTTGGATCGGGTGTCCAACAGTCGGCCGTTGTCGGGCCGGGTGAATTTCAGGCGCTCCAGGATGGCTTGGACTGTGCAAAAGGGACAGGCCCGGGGGGGGAAGCGGGTGGGAGAAGGCGAACAGGGCGCCAGCGAGAGAACGGTTCCGCCGAACACCTGCCGGCGGATGGACGCGCTCTCCGTGGCCGGGGAGGACGACGGGCGCGCCGACTGAGAGTTCCCTCGCCTCGCCGCTGGCGGGGCAGGGCGAGTTTCCCGAAGGACGGCTCCACTGCGGAGTAGAGGTTCACTTGGACCTGATAAGGCGTGAAGGAAAGGCTGAAGTTCGCCGTTTTCCACCACCGCGGAGCGGGCAGCCATGACAGGGCGCTGCCGATCCCGTCGGCTATTCCGGGACCGGAACAGTCCAGCCTCGGCGAGCGTCAGATCATCGGCGACAGTTTGACCGTTACGGTGAACCGGCGCTTGATCGTCTGGCGCCACTGCTGGCCGCTGGCACTAGCGAAGCGACTGCCCGGTGCAGATGGTCGATCTCGAATTCCACCGGCACCGCGAGCGCTCAACCTTGGTTCGCAGGTCGAGAAGTCGGCGTCGCTCGATTCTTTGTCACACAGGATTAAGTAGCCTCCGAAGCGAACGTCCCGATGCGGATGGAGAGCGCTGGAGCTGACCCATCGAAAAACCGCGCCCGCGGGCTCAACGCAAACTCTATTCCTCTAGGATTCGTCGAGGCGCTCTCGGTGATGTAGAACTTCATTACGGAAATGTCCCCGTTGGTCCTGGAAAGAACCAGGTGTCGGGCTCAACGGCGGCGTGATGGTTCAGGAGTTTGAGGGGACAGCGTCCTCCCAGATCGATCTACAGCCAGCGACCGGCTTCGGCCAGGCTTTTCCAGTGATTGCCGAACAGCTTCCATTCGCCGTCGGTCGCATGAGCCGCCGGTGCTGGCCAAGGCCAAGACCCGCATCCTCGATCCCGAAATCTCCACCTAGCGGGCCGAGGCCGGACCGCAACGGATGGCCCCCCACGAACTTCGGCATAACCCGAGGCGCCGTCCGCCGAGCGGAGATTGCTGGTGGCGTGGAACTCACGGTTGCTCAGCCCATCGCCGCCGAGGGCGCTGCCCGGGATAGCCCACGAAGAATTCCGAAGGCATCAAATCCTCGATCGGGATGGCGAGGCGCACGCTCGGCAGCACGCTGCCACGGTGCACCTTTCAGTAGCCGCCGAGGCCGAAGTCCCCCGCGAGTAAAGGTCGAAGGTTTCCCCGCGCCGCCGGAGATCAAGAGGACCAAACACTTGAGCCCGTCGATCTCTTCCAGGCCTTCGAACACCGTCCGAATCCCTCCAGCATAGGTTCCCCGGGCCGCCGCCGGCGCGTTCCACCGGACGGATGCTTCTCCGGCCAAAACCGCAGCGAGAACCCTCGCGCCGGCCACATCCAGCGGCGCGCGGGATTACCCGAACCCCGCCCGGCCGTCCAACTCCAATCGTGGTGATTGAGCCGGGGCCCTTGTTACCTGAATGGGACCCACAAAACACGGACGAGCTTCACCCACCAAGCCAGATTCTTACAGTTCCCAAAAATAAAAAACCCACCCTGTGAGGCTAAGGCGGGCAAAGAAACGGAAAACGACGATTACTCGGGGGATTCTGAATAGCTGGCCCTTCAGAAACCGGCAGTTGAATATACTCAAGCTCCTAAAGACTTCCATTCCGATCGGGCGAAGGACGCGCTGCATACTCAAAATCAAACTTCCATTCCTCCTCGGATTTGAAGGAACCGTCCGGATGCGTGCGCAGAACTTCGCAAGTAAGATCAACCCAGACACCTACCTCCGCCAAGGACACCTTGAGCCCCTCAGAATCTCGCCCTGCAGGGCATACCAATTCTTTCTGTGGTCGTCCAATATTGAGTGATGATGCTACGCTCCTGCTCTTTGGCGACCTCCAATTCCGCCTCATTCAGAAAGCCTTCCTTGTTTTTGAAAATCCACACGCTAATCGCCATCACTTCCCCGTGAGCCATAGCAGCAAGTCGGGTCTCGTCTTTCTCTCCGCTCAGACTGCCGAGCAAACTTCATAATCGCCTCCTCCGCAACCAATGCTTGAAACCCATCAGGGTCTTGATCCAAAAACTGCAGCTAGAGATGAGCTAAATGATCGTCGCTCGCCTCAATGCTCGCATTGACCGGCCTTGCCAAATCCTCCTCTTCTGCTGTTCGCTGATTCCAAAGCCGTTTGAAGAAAGACGAGTTTTCATCTTCCTCTCCCAGCAGCACTGCCGATGCCAAAACACTGATGCCGACAACGACAAAGAATTTCATTGTGATCCCCTTTCTGCGCTATTTGTTCTTCATGGTTTGAATTGGATTGTGGGTTTGAGTTGCTGACATTATCCAAACACTTCCGGCGGACATCTATCGCTCAAAAATGCCCTTGTTATAGTACAACAACAGCATCATCAATAGCATATAGTTTCTCTGTCATTATACATCCGCTACTGTGCCAGCAAACTCTGTTTGACACTGCTGCCTCATGCCCGCTTCTACCAGAGTCGGCAATTCAGCCTGCACTCTTTCAAACTCAATGAACTTCCGCCACAGTTGAGCATAGAAGGCATCGCACTCGCTTTCCGTTCTCGGAATCACCACCGCATTAAAGAAACGGCACCAGCAGACCCAGGGTGAACTTGCCAATGTTGCTCTCTCTACTCTCATATAGCTTCTCTTCCTGCGCTTGTGGTTCTCCTTTTGCACCCGGTAGTCCAAGCAGGCCGGGTTTATGCTGCCTTCCTAAGACGATGATTGTCGGTTAGTGCAATCAATTCAGTGAGACACAACGCAAATTTTGTGTTGCAAATCGGATGTAGAAAGCACCAGGGAGCGCTATCGGACCGGCAGCGGCACCCCCTCCTGCCCCACGCCAGCCAGGGTGTCGGTGTAGACGTCATCAGCATCAATCCCCTCGAAGACACGGGGGGCAGACCACCCGACTCTCCTCAGCTGCTTCAAACCACGGAACGCTTGACCGTGACGACAACCGCCCCCGTCGCCGCCTCAAACCACGACCGGCCCAAGACCGCCGCCTTGAGGCGCTTGCCCCCGAGCATCGAAATGTCGACCGACCACCCGTTCCGTCAGGTCGGGAACGAAAAGCTTCTTATGCCCTCCCCGCCTCGACGTGCCGACGCCCTTGAGCAGTGCCCGGCTCTCCCGCCACGTTTGGCTCCAGTTGCTCCAGTAATACATCCCACTGCCCAGTTCGATGTAGTTCTGCACCAGATTCCTCGCCTCCGATCTTCAAGGCCTCAATCACCGAACGCAAGGTTTCCTCCTCAGCCTTCAGCGCCAGCCGCTCCTACTGTTCATCCGTCGGGTCCGGCGGCAAGCCCCAGAGCCAGGGCGTCGCCGACTCCGGGATGGCCCCGGTCGAAGTGTGAGGCCACCTCGACGATCTCTCCCCGCGGGCTTGGCGACCCTCCAGGATTTCGGCGGCCTTCACTCGGTGGCTGACTATCGTATGGTCTGGTCCTTTTTCAAGGATCGCCTTGCAGTGACGCCCTGTCGCCGGACGGCATTTTGTCCGGATACCGACGCTCCCCCGGACCGGACTCGTAAAAAGGGATCGAGACTAGCCAAGCTCACCGACACGGGGGCGGATCGTAGGCCATATCCTTTGCCGAACTCCCTTAGCAAGCGCGGATGTTGGATGCAATACTTCGTTGTGTAGGATAGCCGTGGGCGTGTTTCTGAAGCGAGCAGGACTTAGAGGGAAATTGTCCGTCGAGGAGAATCCAAAGTGGCGAAGAATCATCGGATTCCCGCCAGGTTCTGGAGGCGGTGATAATTCATCGCTTTCCCACTATTGTCGGTGTCAAAAACTGGCTTATATGGTTCTCCGTAGCCGGCAATGAATTTTTGGCCTCATTTGGTAGCAGACGCGCTACGGTCTATGCCGTGCGATTCGCGGCCTGGAAATGAGCCGCGTGGCCGCGGTTGCTACGGTTAATCTAGACTGTGTTACTTCTTCTTCCCGATGATGTTTTTGGGATTGAGACCTTGGAGGTCTTTGGGCTGAAAGAGTCCGTTTTTGCGGATAAGGGTTTTGTCAAACCAGACTTCGCCACCGCCCCATTCGGGGCGTTGTATCAGGACCATATCCCAGTGTACGGCTGAGCGGTTGCCGTTGTCGCATTCTTGGTAAGCCTGACCGGGGGTGAAGTGCAGCGACCCGGCAATTTTTTCGTCGAACAAGATATCACACATGGGATTCAGTATCTTGGGGTTGAAACCAAGTGAGAACTCACCCACGTAGCGAGCGCCAGGATCGGTGTCGAGAATCTCGTTGAGGCGCTTGGTGTTGTTGGCGGTAGTATCGACGATTTTGCCGTCTTTGAATTTGAGGCGCACGTTTTCAAATTTTGTACCGGCGTAAAGGGTGGGTGTGTTGAACTGGATCACGCCATTCACCGAATTCTTCACCGGACAAGAGAACACTTCGCCATCGGGGATGTTGCGATCTCCCTTGCATGACTGAGCGCCGATGTCTTTGATGCTGAAGGTCAGGTCGGTTCCCGGCGCTTTGAGATGGACGTGATCAGCCTTTTTCATACGGCGTTCGAGTGGTGCCATGGCTTTGCCCATTTTCTTGTAGTCGAGGGTGCAAACTTCAAAGAAGAGATCTTCAAAGGCTTCGGTGCTCATACCAGCGGCTTGAGCCATGCCAGCGGTGGGCCAGCGGAGAACGCACCAACGGGTCTTGTTCACTCGGTAGTTTTGTACGGGCCGGAAAATTCTGGAGTACATAGCCAGTCGGTCGCTGGGCACGTCGGCGTTTTCATTGGCGTTCCGGGCACCTCGAATGGTGATATACGCCTGCATCTTTTTCATGCGATGCATGTCCAGGTCTCGGATGAGCTTGGCCTGTTTTTCGGTCATTGACCGGAGGATTTCCCGGTTAATGCGCGTGTTGCTGGTTTCGACGATGGGGGTCGCCCCGGCGTGGCGGGCGGCTCGGATCAGCTCGATGGTGAAGGTCTCCGGATTATCGCTGACGTCGATCAGTAGGTGGTCGCCTTTCTTTAGGGCGACGGAGTAGTTGATGAGTAGCTTGGCCAGTTTCTCGTATCGAGGATCGGTCATAGTTTTCTTCAGACTATTGCTTGGGCGTCAATCGTGTTTTCTTCGGTTGAAGGGTGGGAGTTTCAAGTGCTAGGTGCCAAGTTCAATGTTTGGTGTTTCCAAGGGGAGAGGGGTGAGTTCCAGGACCGGGTGGACGTTTTCGGTGGGATTCACGATTCGGATCGAGCCGTTCTTTGCGCTCATGGCTTTGTGTTAATCCGATTAAGACGTCTAAACCGCTGCCATCGACAAAGCTCTTACGGGAGAGGTCGGCATTGAATCATGGTGTGAGCTTCCTTGATCGTCGCTTTCGTTTCTGCGGCGTTCACTGCGGTTAGTTCCTGATCTTCGGTCCTTCTTTAACTGCATATCCACATCCCAATAGCTTTGAGAGTAGAGATGCAACATCGGTTTTCAAGTGTCGCGCTTTTTGGTCAACATGATCTCATTGCCTTCTGAATCGACGCACATGGCCCGGTGAGCCGGCTCTTCCGGAGTGTCTTCCGGTGGTCGGATAACGATCCCTCCGGAATCCTTCAACACGCGGCACCCTTCAAAGAGGTCTTTGATCTGGAAACTCATTCCCGTCCAAGTTCGCTTTCCTTCGCCTCCGCCGTGAATTCCGATTAACGTCCCTGCCACGGAGAGCTCAGCCATCACCTCGGACTGTCGCTCAATCTCAGCATCGAACACAGTGGCATAAAAATTGATCGCGCGATTGAGATCCTGCGCCCAGATGATGTACTTCAGTTTTTCGACCTGCACGCGGGGATATTACCATCAACCGAGTTGCAATCCAATGTGTGTTGCAGCGCGATTCAATAAAGCAAAATTTCAGTTGCTTGGTTTCTCTTTGTCCGTGTCTGATTTTGAGGGCAAATGAAGTGCCGCTGAGAAATTATTGGAAGTTTTGATCTGGGAAAAGCGGTGAAAGATCACCGCGCTCCAGAATGCTATCACACCCTCAGGAGGCCATGAGAAGCCGTCAGGTTGTGGAATGCTGCGATTATTCGCCGCTTTCCCATGCACCATGAGGGAATTCCCTCTGAGCTTGACTTCAGCTCACTTCAACCCAGACCAGGATCAATTTCCCACAATCTTGATAAATTGTGGGAAATTGATAGGTTTGATCTATGCCAGGAGGAATTAATGTTCGATTGCCGGGCAGGCTTCAGGAGTTCGTTAAATTAAAGAGCGATCCAAAACTAGGCTCTTTCAGTTCGGCGAGCGAGTATATCCGAGACCTCATCCGGCACAATTACGAAGCCGAAGAATAGAGAAAGTGGCAGGCACTGAAACAGGAATTGCCCCCTGATATAGCGGCGGGTCCAAGCGTGCTTCAAGGGTGACGAAAGCAGGAGTCTGGCCGACCGAAGGTGCATTACACGCGAGGAGGCATGAGTGATGTGTATGTGGCAAAAGATAAAAGAGATAATCCAAAAGATACGAGAATGGATGGGTGCGGCTGTCTCCGGCAGAGGCAAGAATTCCAAGGATACGAATTCCTCAGTTGAGATACCGAAAGAGTGTCCTAGTGCTTCTGTACCAGACTGCCCGAGCACCAAGGCTAAGAATGACAGTATCGGGACGCCGGATAATCAAGATAACGTGCCGCCTATTGACCCGCCATTCAATACCGACAACGGAGCCGATGACGTTATAGACAACAGCCAACATGACCCAAGCCCTGCTAAACCCGAACCCCCTCCACCGAGTCCGGATGAGGCTGAGGAAACGCCTCCCGAGCCGTCGCAGGAGGACAAATCACCCGGAGAAAACATTCTTGATGGAAGTTCCGACTCTGCGGGAGGCAACACGGAGACAAAGAAACCAGAACCAGAAGAGCCGCGCGACATACCAGGGATAAGGAATCGCGGGCATCCAAGACCAAATTCAGGGCCACGACAACCGCCAACTTTTCGTCCAGAGTTGATCTGCCGCTGGCTTGCCGGTTCATTGCTCTGGGATATTGTCCTATCCGCGAATGACAAAACCCCAATTAAGGAAGTGCAGCGCAATGATGAGCCTTTGAAAGTGGTGAATGACGAATGCCGTCTCTCATCGTTCCGTGGCCAGCTGTCCATTACGCTCGAAGACGGCACAAAGTGTAAACTCTCGCTATTTGACGACAAACCCCTAATCTTCAAGCTGAGAAACAATTGGAAAGGGGATGGCCGTAAGGTCAAGGGTATTACGAAAGGCTACTTCATCGTCATCGCACCAAAGGAATGGACGCGAAAAGGTGATATACCTGTGGAGTCGGCAGGTTGCACGGATGCAGGTTTTAGAGCGCACTATTTCTTTCGGGATAGTAGCAACCCAACAGAGGATATTGGTGGCTTCGAGGGGCATGAAGTGCCGTTGACGACTTCCGGCTTCGAACTGAAAGGTGAGTCCGTTTTCGACGATTCCGAAGACGGTAAATTGTTTGTTGGCTCAGTTCCAGAATTGAAAGTTCCACAAAACATCGTCTGGGCACGAGTCGGGTCGGAAGGGCAAGACAGATGGAAAGGCGAGAACTTTAAGCCGGCCGAGCAAACTCTTGCACAGGTATTGGATGGCCGTCAGGGGCGGTTTTTCGTCCGCGTCTACGAAGAAGCGGGGATGCTGGATAGTGACCAGTTCCGATACCTGTGCGATCTCAAGGAGATTCTCGTGAATGATGATCAGTATACTCAAGACACGATCCTCGCGCCGTCCTCGACTAGCCATCCTCCGACAACGGTGCGTTTCATCGGTGTTGATGGCGCAACCATTCACCCGAGCTTGCCGTCCGAGGTAACGCGCGCAGAGTTAGAAGCAGGCAACCTCACTGTCGATACACATCCGGACGGAGATGACGTGTCGCTTGCACTGAAATCCGAAACGGGGTGCGTTGACATTGTATTGCATTTGCCACGGATCTGGTGGCGAATAGAGGGGGATGCAGATGAACCCGGTGAGTGGCGCGATACGCCGCTCACCATGACGCGACAGGAATTTCGTGAGCACGCCGATAAAAACGCGACTATAAAGCTACGTTTGCCGCGACGGCTCAAGTCAGTTCGGGTCGGGTTCGATGATGAGTTGGAACGAACATATCAATCTGAAAAGGGAGAAAACAACAGCTGGGCTTCGCTGCATCTTCGGTTGACCGACTTTGTCGACTATACGCAGATCGACCAACGACTAAAGGAGAATGCCTCGCTCAATGTTGAATGCGGCGATGCCAAGGTGTCACTTATTTTGATCTCCGCCGATCCCGTGCCGAAAATTGTTTCTTTCACGCACGAACCGGCGTTGGTCAACGCAGGAGGACAGGTGACATTGTGCTGGAAGACCTCCGGCACAGAGGTCGATGCTATTACAATTGATCCCGAAATTGGTACGGTTGAGGCAAACGGAAGCGTCGTGGTCGCGCCCTCGGAGACTACGATCTACACGCTGAGATTGACGGCTTCCGGCTTAGACGACGTGACCCAAATTGTTACCGTAGTCGTTGACCGACCGCCACAGCCCGTCGAGAAACCTATTGCTCACGTGAAGGGGGTAGGTGGAGGATGGAGACGCGGCAAGGGTTTCAGCTATAGAGAGATCCGGGCCGCAGGCTTTACGACGGCTGATGCAAAGCGTCAGTCTATACCTATTGACAAACGCCGAAAGAGCAAACACCCAAACAATATAGAAACGATCCGGAGCCTGCTCAATGCCTGACGCAAGCAACATAGAATTGTGGCCTGAGAAGATTCGCCAACGTTACGAGAACTATTTGAAGACTTCCTTTTTCTTCAAGGAGCCGAAACTGCGAGCCTCGTTCGAGGCTGCCTTGCAGGAAGAAAGGAGACTACTGCAAGGCCCGTTTTCCGAATCAGATCGGGGCTTCAAAACCGGATTGCGCGCACAAGAATTGGCGAGGGAGTGTTTCTCGGACAAGAGCGATGATCTTCTTCACGCGCTGATCGACAAGTCGTTATATGTGCATCAAGAACGCGCCATCCGCGCCACGCACATGAACAACCGGAACATCGTCGTCGCCACCGGCACCGCCAGTGGCAAGACCGAAAGTTTTCTCTACCCAATCCTGTTCGAGCTCTATCGCCAGCACCTCAATGAGGAGCTGAAAGAACCAGGAGTGCGGGCCTTGATCCTCTACCCCATGAATGCGCTGGCGAACGATCAGCGTGAGCGGCTGGGTGCGATCTGCCGGAAATTGGGCGAGGCGAAGTCTGGATTCGAACCGACGTTCGGGCAATACATCGGACAGACACCGGAGGATGCCAGGGACAGATGGCGTAACGCTGCGGCGCGCGCCGAGGGCCGGCTGCCGGGAGAGCTTGTATTTCGTGATGAGATGCGACAGTCGCCGCCCCACATCCTGCTGACGAACTACTCCATGCTGGAGTACCTGCTCATTCGCCCGGACGACAGCCCGTTGTTCGACGGCGGACGAGGCAAGCATTGGCAGTTCATCGTGCTCGACGAGGCGCATCAATATCGCGGTGCTAAGGGCATGGAGATGGGTATGCTGGTCCGTCGGCTCAAGCAGCGGCTACGCGATGGCGGACGACAGGGCCAGTTTCGCTGCATCGCCACCAGCGCGACCGTTTCCTCCGGCGAAGGCAAGAAAGACAAACAAGCGGTTGCCGAGTTTGCACAGGAACTCTTCGGAGAGCCTTTTTCAGCATCCGATATTGTATTTGGCGAATCACAACCGACGGCTGACGGCGAAGCTCCACGCCGCTACCACGCTTTTCTGCGCGCGCTTGAAGGGGCGTTTCTCGTTCACAGAAACGGCGAGGACGCTGTCGTGCTTAACCGCAGGGGCGAAAGCGAAAATGGATCGACTGCTGAACCGCTGGAAATTGCCCTGTGCCGCGAGTGCGGCCAGCACTACTACGTTGGCCAAGAACGGGGCGGTAAGCTCGGGGAGGCTGTCCGCGACCCGAGCCAACCTAAATTCGGCGTGGACTACTACTGTCCCGTGAAGGACGGGGATGAGTTACTTTGCAGGCGTTGTGGCACATTGTCGAAGTCCAATCCGAAATGCGATTGTGGAGCGGCGATTCCCGTGAAGAGATGCGAGACCCACCAAGATCATCACGATCAACTTAAGCAATGTGAGATTTGCAGTTATCGGCGCGGCGGCATCGGCGACCCGGTACAGGAGATCGTGCACGGTTCGGACGGCCCCAACGCGGTCATCGCCACCGCCCTGCATGAACTGCTACCAGAAGACAAGCGCAAGGTGCTGGCATTCGCCGACAGTCGCCAAGAGGCTGCGTTCTTTGCTTGGTATGCCGAGGATTCTTACGAAAAACTGCGTGACCGCAACCTCATGTTGCGGGCGATCAAAGCGGAAAAGGTCGATACGGAAGGTCTGTCCATCGACGATCTCAGAAACCGATTGCTCAAACAGTGGGAAGAGGCTGGCCTGTTCAGCGCGTCGGATACCAAGGAAAAGCGGGACCGACAAGTGCTGACGTCGATCCTGCGCGAGGCACTGACAAACGAGAAAAGGTTGTCCTTGAGCGGCGTTGGTTTGATCAGGTGGTCCATTGGGCTTCCCAACGAGTTGAGTTTGCCGGAAATCATGCGACAGGCACCGTGGAGTTTTACGA
>JAMASS010000043.1 GCA_024761205.1 Limisphaerales bacterium | reverse complement strand
TCCGTAAAGAAACTGATCTCCACATTCAATTCTCCAATCAAGCTCAAGCCCCTCTCCATCTCAGAGGCGAAAAACGCTGGCTTCACGGTTCTAAAAAAAACAAGCAAAGGCGAATACGAGAAACAATAGCCTCGGTTTACAGTGACGCTGAAAAAGCGTCGAAACATCACTGCACGGCTCTGAACGTTGAATTGCCCCGCTGGTTTCTCCGTGTTCGTTGGTCCTTCCAATCGCTCCGTGAGCCGGGAGGCCGAGGTTCCTCTGCTCGGCGCCAATGCCTTGCGAGTCCTTGGGACTGCGCGGTCTGCCTTGGGTGGGGGAATGCGCGCCCAGAGATGTCAGGCCCATCCGATTGCGGTTAAGGGGCCGCGAAATCGGCCCCCAATCTCTAAATCGAACCGGAGGTGGGCCCGGCGTTCGGTGCGGCGGACGAGCGGCCGCCGCCCTTGGAATGCGCCTGCCGGCAATCTTGCTTTTCGATGGCTAGCGTCTGGCCGCCGCAATGGCCTTCTTCCGGGCTCGGCCAGGGGCTTGGGGTTTGAGGAGGGGGGGCGCTCGAGGCTGGACCAGCGGGCCTTGGGTCTGCCGGGGGAATCATGCACTTGGCCCGTGCAACTAGCCTGGACTTGTTGGGCGATGGCCTGTTGTCCGACCGCCCACTCTGAGAAGGTCGGGCGCGGCTCTCCGTGCGCGCGGGCGGTGGCGGAACCGATCTCGAGGGCAAACAACGCAATCCTCGGCGAAGGATGGGAAAACATCTTATAGCGTCTGGATAACCCCCTTAGATCACTCGTCAACTCTCTGGAAATCGCCCTCAAGCAAACATCACGCGTATTCGAGCTTGTGTATCTGGAACTTCGGGCTAGACTATAGCATCAATGGCACAGGGACTTTACTTATCGCAAAAGATGGCGTTGTCGCAGATGCTGGCGCCGCAGTTGCAGCAGTCTCTTGCCCTGCTCCAAGCGCCGATCCTTGAGCTCCAAGCCCTCGTCGAACAGGAACTCCAACAAAACCCAATTCTCGAAGAACAAACCGAGACCATTATGGATGGCAAGGGCAAGTGGGATGATACCGTGGAGAGCCCGGATCCGACCGACGAAAAGGGGAGCGGAGAACCGGTAGATGACTGGCAAAAAAAGGTCGAACGCCTGACACAAGAGGATCAGGAATGGCGTGAATATTTTTCTCAAACCAGTCTTCCCTCCCGACCAAACCCGGATGACGAGGAGAATCGGCAGTCCATGCTGGACTCCATCGTTACCCCTACGTCCCTGCAGGAGACACTTCGTGAACAAGTGAGGATGTCAGAACTCCCGAAGGAACAGTGGCAAGTCGCGGATCTCCTGATCGGGAATATCGATGACCGAGGCTATCTCAAAGCATCGATCGATGAACTGACCTTTTCTACCAACATGGACCCAGAGGTCATTCGGAAAGTACTTGAGGTCATTCAATCGTTCGACCCACCAGGAGTCGCGACTCGGGATCTGCGCGAGCACTTGATGAAGCAACTCGAACGCGACGATAAAACCGAAAGCCTTGAGTACCGCATTCTCGATCAATGCTTTAAGCAGCTCAGCAAGCGCCGCATGCCGGAAATCGCGCGACAAATGGGGGTCTCGGTGGACGAGGTTCAAGAGGCAGCCGAGCGAATCAGTCACCTCAATCCGCGCTCGGGGAGTAGCTTCAGCCCTGAAAATCAGCAATACGTCGTTCCTGAGGTCTTTGTCACAAAAAACGACGACGAGTTCGTCATCGCGACGAACAATGACCACCTTCCCAGGCTCCGCATCAGCAATACTTACAAAGACTTGCTGTCAAAGGCGGAAAGCTCCGCTGATCTTCGGGAATACATTCGTGAGAAAATCCGCTCGGGCAAATCCCTCATCAAAAGCATCAATCAGCGGCAACAAACGATCTCAAACATCGTCACCGAAATCGTCAAACGGCAGCGCGAGTTCTTCGAGAAGGGGATCGCACACCTCAAACCGATGACCATGACGCAAATCGCCAAGGCCGTCGGCATTCACGAAACGACTGTCAGCCGGGCGGTTTCCGGCAAGTACATGCAGTGTCCCCAAGGTATTTTCGAGATGAAGTATTTCTTCACTTCGGCGATTCAGACGGCATCCGGGGCTAGCGTCTCAAATACCACCGTCAAGGATCTAATCAATGACATAGTCCGGAACGAGGATTCGACCAAGCCCCTTTCCGACGAAGAGATTGTCAAACGACTGGCAAAGAACGAAATCGTTATCGCTCGCAGAACGGTCGCGAAGTATCGTTCGGATCTCAACATCCTTCCGGCTCATCTTCGGAAGACGTATTGATTCCGCCCGCCGTACCTTTTGACCTGTCTTTGCCTTGGTCGATCTTTGCCTGAATTTTTCCAATTAACCCTGAGCATTGGGTTAAGAAGATCAGAAAGACCCGGTCCCCCCCGAAGATCCTTATAGATCAGCTGGCGCAAGCCCTTGAGCTTGATCCGGGTGACATCATTGAGCATGTTTTCCAGTGCCTTTGGATCCGACACATTTACCGGCGTCTCTTCAATCTTCAGGGTCTCCGTCAGCATCTCGCCCAGTTGGTCCTTTTCACGTTGAATCAATTTGGCCTGCTCTCGTTTCTCAAATCTCCGAAACCGATTTCAGAGTAAATAAACTCCGACCACCAAAACAAAGAGCCACTCCTTAATCGCGGTAATCGACTCTATGATGTTTGAAGAACACCTCCGCCTCTGTAGGCCAAGGGACCCAGACTCTTTTCGACGACCTCGTCCTTCAGAAACAGAGCAGGAAACCGATAATGTAGGCGCCCTTCGTATACCGCCTCCAACACCGCCCGAGTCACCACCGGGGAAAGATCGCGCCGGGCGGCCAGAAGCACCGTGGTTGCCAGACCGAGGATATCTTCCGACAGAATTGGATCGCTGATACCCACATAGGCCCCATCGGCAAAGTGAACGAGCTCATATGCGTATTTCGCAACTCAATCGCCTGCGCCCGCGTAAACCGGAAGCAATCGAAAATGGCCCGTATCCAACAGCACTCGGATATCCGGATTGAACACCCCCGTCGTTACAATGGCTCCATCGAGATTCTGATCGGTGAGCAGCTCGCGAAAATAACCGTTCATCTTCTCGATGATGCGGTCCCCCAAATCATACCGACTCAATCAATCCGCGTGGGCAGGCTAGTCCTTCCGAACCACAACATGAACCACCTCTGGATAGAGCGCCCCAAGCAGGGCAACATTGTCCAGGGGCATCGCCCCGGATTGGAGGATCGCAAAATCCGCCGCGCTCGTAACCAGTACTTTCTCATTAGCTTCGGACCCGGCACTAGTCCGTACCGTCAACATATGTCCGGTTTGACGCTCATAGACTTCTTTCAGGTCCATCGCGAATTTGTGATACAGACCGCCTTTCGCGCCCGTCACTATTGACAGCTCTCGCGGCAATCAATCGCGGATCCAGTAACAACCGACGATGCAAGCAACGAGCCCCATCAGAAGCGTTCAGGCCCAGATAGCGCGGACAAAGCTCGCTTTGCATTCGATCTTCACGAGAACGCTAGCTAAGCCGAAATCCGCAGGATAACAATCCTACGTTTTGGAGATAAAAAGCCTGCTTTCGCGCAGGACAGAGTAGAACGATCAGACGCGGGCGTCGATCTAGCCAAGCTTTGTCGGTGGCGGAAAACACGCGAACAGGAGTGTCCGCACTCAGGTGGGGCGGCCCCCTTCGTTCCTGTCAGACCGTAAAACCCTGGAGCACCTGGACGGTGACGGTCAACCGCTTACGAGGCTCCGAGGCACGCTCAAATTGAAAATCTTTCTCGCCAAAGACATCCGCCAAAGCGGCGTCGAACTGGGGCAACAGACGATCGTAGGTCTCCTGATTGTTAGGTCCCAACAAGCGATCGTTCACAATGAACTGCAGCCGGTCTGTCGCGATCTTGAACGTATTCACAAACACCTCTTCCTTGGCCAAAAGGCGGCAGACATCCAGAGCCATACGAATCGCTTGGGCAATCTGCTCGGCGCCCTTTGCCTCGACGGGTGTCTTCCGATTGTAAAGCACACCAAGCTGACTCTCGGCATTGTCAAAGGAGTATTGCGCATTGTGGCCAATCAGGATCACTCCCGGGCCAGAGGGCACATGGCGATAATCCGCAACATCGATAAGTAAGTCATCAAGCTTTTGATCTTGAATCCACGAGTGAAACACATTGATCGCATCCTCAAGTTTAATGGCATGGGCATCCTCGAGAAAGAACTTCACGTTCACGTGCTGAAGATCAACAAAACCAGACATTTAAAGTATTTTATTTCGAGAGCGTACCCGTTGCTGACTTCGAAACGAGTAGCTTATTCGGTAACACGTTTTAGGTATGGGATCAGCCATTCACCGTCCCGGAAACTTCACTAAAGACCTTGACCTTCCATCCCTCGGAAGGCGGGGCGTTCGGATTTGGATATGAACCACGCCCTCGGCCCCACTTCGCTAAGTAGCAGTCACCTGTTCGGACATCCGAGCCTGGCAGCTGTGGCAGGCCTCCACGAACAAGCTGGCCTCCTCAATCTGCCGATGCGCGGTGTCATGATCATGCTGTCGATTGCAATTTGCCGCCGCATCCAGAAAGTACTGCCCAAACTTACCCTTAGCAAACGGGTCAAAGAACAGTTCGGTGTCAAAAAACTCGGACCGAAACTGCTCCACTAGAGCCGGAACATCACGACCGACATTCGGCAGTCGTAAGCGAATCAAGCCTTTGGTCGCCGTGACCATGGCTTCAAAGGCCTGATCTGCCGCTGGTTGAAACTCACTTTTCTCCAGCTTCAACTGCGCCTCAAAGAGCATCCGCTCGGCGGCAGTCATATCGAGTGTAAAGGCGGTCACCACCTCGCCGGCGCACTCACCAACGCCGATATCCTCCTTGGTGTATTCTCTCGGGTCTCCCCAATCGCTATAGAAAGAGCGATCTTCCTCGTAGGCCGGGACGGTGGTCAAATCTTGGATCATTGATTTGATCTCTGCCTTGCCCACCCGTGTCACGAAGTCCTTGAATGACTCACCTTTTTCCTGCTTCTCAAGATAGGTCTGCGTCAAACGATCGACCGCTTCGGGAATCCGCTTCGAGGGAATCGCTCCCATCGGTAATCCGTAGGCACCTGCATTCTGCGTCCACTGCCCCCCCAAAATGACTTGGAAATGAGGAACTGCATGCTTGTTGATGCTCCGGCTCACGCCATAAAAACCGAGATCGGCCACATGATGTCCGCTGCAAGAGTTGAAACAACCGCTGACTTTGATCACCAAGTCCTTGACCGATTGATCCATCTGCACGCTCTTTTCCATAAGTCGATTCCGCAGCTGGGCCGCCAAACCGCGGGAGGATGAGATTCCCAGTTTGCAGGTATCGGTTCCCGGGCAAGAGGTCACGTCAACAATCGTGCCCGCCTCCGGCATGGTGAGCTCGGCGACTTTCAAATCCTTATAGACCGCAGCAACATCCGCCTTGCTAACCCAACGCAGAATGATGTTCTGTTCGACCGTCGAACGAATCGTTTCATTCGTATATTTCCGGGCAATGTCAGCCAATGACCGTAATTGATTGGCAGTGATATCGCCTAATGGCAGGGAAATGATGATCGCGACATAGCCCTCCTGCTTCTGCTGATAGAAATTGGTTTTCTGCCACTTGGAAAACTCGGGATCATCGGAGGCGACCAGTTCCGACCCACCGTTGTGCAAGGGCATCTCCACCTTGCTCTTCAGGTCTTTCAAGTAGCTGCTCCAGGACTCTTCATGTTCCATTACTGCACGCTCTTCATGAACCAAGCGCCGAAATTCCTCGATCCCTAACTTGTCGACCAAAAACTTGATACGGGCCTTGCCCCGATTTTTCTTCTCCCCCAACCGACTGAACACTCGAGCCACGGCTTGGGTTAACGGCAGAATCTCCTCCTCAGAAACGAAGTCACTCAACAACTTCGCTTGCCGAGGCACGGCGCCCAGGCCACCACCCACGTACATCTCGAAGCCGCGCTTCACCTCGCCTTTAATTTCACGGGTCGTCGCGATGTAACCCACATCATGCATTTTCACCAAACCACAAGGCTGATCCTTGCAACCAGAGAACGCAGGTTTGAACTTGCGACCAAAGTTCTGGCAATCCGAATGCCCTAGCAGATGGTAGGCCAGCGCATGCGCATAGGGCGTGACGTCAAACGCTTCATTGGAACAGATTCCGGAAAACGGGCAAGCGGTGACATTGCGAACAGAATTCCCACATGCCTCACGCGTGGTGATCCCCACACTTGCCAAACGGCGCATGATCGTCGGTGTGTCATCAATATGAATGAAGTGCAATTGAATGCACTGGCGAGTCGTCACATGAGCGATGCCGTCAGAATACTCTTCCGCTAACTCACCCAACACTTCCAACTGCCGCGCGTTGAGTCCGCCGTAAGGAATCTTGATTCGCAGCATCCCAGGCGCATCCCAGACCGTTTCCGGCCCTTTGGTCATCGTCCCGCAAGGAAATCCGAGATTCTGGGTCTTCTGACCGTCGTTGCGCCGCCCATTATCGTATCGCTGCCCGTAGACACCCCGACGCAATCGGGTTTCCGCGAACACACGATCATCAATCTTTCCCTGTTTCTTCAGCTCAATCTCGGTCTCAAATTGATCCAACTCTTCCACCAGTTGAGAAGACATCTGGCCCACCACTCGCTCACGCCAATATGGATTACTTGCTTTCATTCTCTCTAAGTCTCGAAGCAACAAATTGACCTTCGTCCAGTCAATCTAGCACACGACGCCCCAAGAGCGCCAGCTAACCGCATTCCCCAGTCATTGACAAGAGATTATCCTCAATGATAGCGAGTTTTCGATCTGATTTATCGTCGAGTCCCGCCTAAAAGTAGGCCAAAATAAGCGGGAGTGAAGTGACCTTTCCTAAGCATTACATCACAACGCAGGCGCGCTCCTGCCGGGCCGGCCCGCAAGAGGCCAGGTGTCCTGCTGGACTTGTAGGTAACGCTCAAGATGTTTCATCGTTTTTTCCACGCTCATGACTTCCAATGCTCCGAATGCACTCTTTTCGAATCACACCCCATACTCTCGGGCCAGGGAAGCCGTGCTTGACGCATCGTTTGACCTTGGCTACGTTTCGCCAAACAATGGTGAGCGGACTCATTAACAATTATCTCGTACCCTACGTAGTTGAAGAAACCGGTCGAGGAGAGCGCGGCTACGATATCTACTCACGGCTCCTCAAAGATCGCATCGTGTTTTTGGGCACACCGGTGGATGATCAGGTTTCGAATGTCATCATTGCCCAGCTGCTTTTTTTGCAGATGTCTGATCCCAAAAAGGATATTCATCTGTATATTAATTCTCCGGGCGGCAACGTGACGGCCGGGCTCGCTATTTACGACACCATGCAGTTTCTGACCTGCGACGTGAACACTTACTGTATTGGCCAGGCAGTCAGCATGGGTGCTGTGCTCCTTTGCGGCGGCACCAAAGGCAAACGTTTCGCTCTGCCAAACGCCAATATCATGATCCACCAGGTCATCGGAGGGGCTGAAGGCCAAGCCAGCGATGTCGAAATCCGCGTCAATTACATGATTCGACTCAAAAAGCGGCTCAACGAAATCATTTCATTCCACACCGGCAAAACTGCCGACGAAGTTGAGGCCGACTGTGACCGCGACAATTACATGACCGCCTTGGAGGCGAAGGAATATGGATTAGTCGATGATATGGTGAAATCTCGCAAAGAGATCACGACATTAGAAGATTCATCCAGTAAGGAATCCTAAGATGGCACGGGCAAAACAACTTACCCTCTGCAGTTTTTGTGGCAAATCGCATGCAGAGGTGCGCAAGCTTATCGCTGGCCCACAGGTGTATATCTGTGACAGCTGCGTGATGGTTTGCAAGAGCGTTCTTGATAAGGAACTAGGTTCCAACAGCAAAAAATCACAAGAGAAGCTCAACCTTCGCCGCCCCTCCGAGATTAAGGATAATTTGGACGAGTTTTGCATCGGACAAGACTACGCCAAAAAGACCCTCGCCGTCGCCGTCCACAATCACTATAAACGCCTGCAGCTCGAGCAACCGAGCGGCGGTGCCCGTCCCACCGGAGATGATCCCGTATGGGATGACGTGCAGATCGAGAAGAGCAATATTCTCATAATGGGACCGACCGGTTCCGGAAAAACACTTTTGGCCAGTACCCTCGCCAAATCCCTAGATATACCCTTTGCCATTGTCGACGCCACAACGATCACGGAGGCTGGTTACGTTGGTGAGGACGTCGAGAACATCGTTTTACGGCTCCTACAGAATGCCGATTACAACGTCAAACGGGCGGAGATGGGCATCATCTACATTGATGAGATCGACAAGATCGCCAAAACCACCGACAACATTTCCATCACTCGGGACGTTTCCGGGGAAGGCGTCCAACAGGCGCTTTTAAAAATCATCGAAGGCACCGTGTGCAACGTCCCGCCTCAAGGCGGACGGAAGCACCCGCAACAAGAGTATGTCCGGATTGATACCACCAACATTCTCTTTATTTGCGGCGGCACCTTCTCGGGGCTCGACAAGATCGTCCAACGTCGCTTGGGACATCAACTTCTGGGCTTTGGTTCGGCTAAAGAAGCCGAAGACGTTTCCACCATCGAAGGCTATCAAGCCTTGCAAAAGGTGGAACCGGAGGATCTGATCGCTTACGGCTTCATCCCCGAATTTATCGGCCGGCTCCCAATGTTTGCAGTCCTCGAGAAGCTCAGCGAAGAGCAGTTAATTTCCGTCCTCAAAGGCACGAAGCATTCTCTGGTCAAGCAGTACACTAAACTGTTCGCCTACGAAGGGGTCGCACTGGAATTTACCGACGACGCCCTGCTTGCCTTGGCGAGGAAAGCGATCGAAAAAGGCACCGGAGCCCGAGCTCTCCGAGGGATGCTCGAACGGTTGATGTTGAACATCATGTATGATGTTCCCAGCCGTAAAGACATCAAAAGGATCAAATTGACCAGCCAATTTGTTGACGGAATTGCCGAACCTGAATTCCTTCTCAAGTCCGACAAAGCGGCAGCGTAAGCCTGATAATAGGCCCAACTCTCCGGCACCAGGCACACGCCTGAGGCCATCGTTCAAGCCTTCGATTTGATGCATGTCTGAACAACCCGATTCAACAAACTTAATCGCCGAGCATATCGCCAAAATTCCTCGATCAGGGATTCGCGACTACTTTGAGATCGTCCAGACCATGGACGACGTCATCTCCCTAGGCGTTGGGGAGCCCGACTTCGCCACCCCATGGCACATCCGCGAGGCGACCATCTATGCGCTCGAACGCGGAAGAACCTCCTATACCTCTAATCTCGGAATGCCTCGGCTGCGCCAAGCCATCGCCAACTACATCACGAGGAAATTCGAAGTTTCCTACGATCCCGAAAAGCAAATCCTCGTCACTGTAGGCGTCAGCGAAGCGCTCGACTTGGCCCTTCGCGCCCTGATCAATCCGGGGGATGAAGTGCTGTACCATGAGCCCAGCTATGTCAGTTATCATCCAAGCATCGCCATGGTGCATGGGGTGCCTAGGTCCATCAGCTGCACGCAACAAGACCAATTTGCTCTGTCACCAGAGGCCATCCGAACCGCAGTAACGTCGAAGAGCAAAGTTCTTATCCTGAACTTTCCAACGAACCCGACCGGCGGAACCCTGACCCGAGAGCAACTCCAAGCGATTGCCAACATCGCGAGTGAACATGACCTTACCGTCATCGCCGACGAAATTTACGCCGAACTTACCTACGAAAGAGAACACATCTCCATCGCCTCCTTACCTGGCATGCAGGAACGCACCGTATTTCTTCACGGACTCTCCAAGGCATTTGCCATGACGGGATATCGCCTCGGCTACGCTTGCGGACCGGACCCGATCATTGAGGCCATGCTACGTATTCACCAGTACTCAATGCTCTGCGCCAGCATCCTGAGCCAGGATGCTGCCATCGAGGCATTGAACAACGGTGAGCCCGCCTGCAACGAAATGCGTGATCACTATTGCCTCAGACGTAATTTCGTCGTCCGATCGTTCAATGAAATGGGATTGGAATGCCACCTTCCCCGGGGTTCGTTCTATGCGTTCCCCTCGATCATGTCGACCGGTCAATCATCCCGGGATTTTGCCCTCGGCCTCCTCAAGGCCGAAAAGGTCGCTTGTGTTCCGGGAAATGTGTTTGGCACCCCGGGAGAAGGCTTCATCCGCTGTTGCTTCGCTACCAGTTTCGAAAAGCTCGAAATTGCCATGGAGCGAATGAAACGGCATGTCGAGACAGTGAACTGCGCGACACTGAAACGCTGTCTGTCTCAGCTGATTTAGATTTAGCTTCATAGCCGCCGAAAACGATCTTTGGCTGGTGCGGCGTCTCCGAGAGCCCGTGACGGCATGTTAACGCCGAAACACTTCACTGATAATATCTTCGATTGGCATCTCCTTGATATCAATATCGGACACAGGAACCTGATCCAATAGCTGCTTGCATGAAGGAATCACCTGCGCTCGGGGCACCTTGAGTTTAACCCGGGCCGCTTCTAACTCTATGACTTCACCAAACTCTGCAAACCAAGCCGCTTTGCGATTGAGAGCACCTTCCCACTGAATCGTCACGAGCTTGTGATCAGCAAACCGATCGACCACCTCAGAGAGTTCGCCCTCAAAGGTGATCTTCCCCTGATCAATGATGATCACCCGCTCACACAGAGCTTGAATATCCGCCATGTAGTGGCTGGTCAGCATCATGGTGGTGCCATGATGAACGTTATAGTCACTCAAAAACTCACGCACGGTTTTCTGTGAGACCACATCAAGGCCGATCGTGGGTTCGTCCAGCAAAAGCAGCTTTGGATGATGAAGCAAAGAGGCAATCAATTCGAACTTCATTCGCTCGCCCAAAGAGAGTTCCCGCACCATCACCTGCAATTTCGGCTTTACCTCCAAAAGACTTGTGAGTTGATCCACGGTGGTTTCGAAATCCTCTTTCTTGAGCCCGTAAATCTTGGCGTTGAGCTGGAGCGATTCAAATGCCGGCAAATCCCACCAAAGTTGGTTCTTCTGGCCCAGCAGCAAGGCAAACTGCCGCCGGTAACCGTCCTGTCGCTCCCACGGCGTGTATCCCATCACCCGGGCCTCACCACTCGTCGGGTGAAGCAAGCCCGAAAGCATTTTCAGGGTTGTTGTCTTGCCCGCTCCATTCGGTCCTAGGAACCCGACTAATTCGCCAGACTCAATGGCGAAACTCACCGAATCAACTGCCTTTGAATCCTCATATTGGCGACGCACCAAACCTTTAAGCGATCCCCAAAAACCCGGCGACTTCTTAAACGTTCGGTAAGTCTTCGAAAGGCGGTCGACTTCTATCAAAGCCATGAACGGACTTTACTCGTCACCCGAGGCCCGATGTCAAAGCGAAAGCATGTTGACTAGCGCTGGAGCTGGTTCTCCAAATAAGAGACCACCTGACGAATACTCGGGTCGGTATCCATCCGGTCTTTCACTAAACGGCAGGCATGCAAAACCGTCCCGTGGTCACGTCCACCGAAAGCGTCGCCAATGCTATTCAACGAATTAGCGGTAAGTTGACGGGAGAGAAACATCGCAATCTGTCGGGGAAAGGCAATATTCTCGGGGCGACGGCGGCTCGACATATCCGCCAGACGGATATCAAAGTGTCCGGCCACTCGCTTTTGAATCCCCTCAATGGTGACGGCAGCCTTGCCCTCCTCTTGCAAAACATCGCGCAAAAGGTTTTCCACGACGCCAAGTGAAAGCTCGCGGCCCGTCAGCGACATGTAGGAGGTAACCCGAATCAAGGCACCCTCCAAGCGACGAACATTGGCTCGAATGCGATTGGCCAAGAATTCAAGAATCTCACTCGGCAACTCAACTTTCAGTGATTTTGCCTTCTTCCGCAGAATCGCCAAGCGGGTTTCGACGTCCGGCGACTGTAAATCGGTCGATAAACCCCATTCAAAACGCGAAACCAAGCGTTGCTCGAGCTTAACAATCTCACAGGCCGGCCGGTCACAGGTGATCACGATTTGTTTGTGAGCTTCGTGAAGGGCATTAAAAGTATGAAAAAATTCCTCTTGGATGCGCTCTTTGCCCGAAAGGAACTGGACGTCGTCCAGCAACAATACATCGGTTTGGCGGTACTTTTTACGGAAACGAACCAGCAGATTGTTCTGCAAGCCGTCGATAAACTCATTAGTGAACTTCTCGCAGGAGAGATAGGTGACTTTGGCCTGTTTACGATGCTCGGAAACATAGTGACCGATGGCATGCAAGAGGTGAGTTTTACCGAGTCCCACCCCACCGTAGATAAAAAGCGGATTGTAGGCCTTTCCGGGAGACTGGGCGACCGCAACGGCGGCACTGTGCGCCATCTCATTGTTCTTCGCCACCACCAAGGTCTCGAAGGTGTAGTTGGGATTGAACTGAGCGGTCATCCGGCGCTGCGGACTTTCCGAATGCGCCCTCTGAACCGGCGGCTCGGGTTCTCGGTTCTCAACCGGTCCCAACTTTGAAATTGGCGCCACCACGAAATCAATGGCCAACGGACGTTTCGCGCACTGCAAAATCACATCTTTGAGCAACCCGGAATAATTGTCACGAATCCAAAGCTCGCAGAAGTCGTTTGCGACTTCCAAGACGAGATTGTTTCCATTGTTGATCCCAACCGGGCGAATGGGAGCAAACCACAAACCATAAATCTCGTCGTTGAGCATTGATTTCAATACTTCTTTGACAGAAATCCACAAATCTTCTGCCTCAGACCGCATCATCATTTTTTGACCCATTCCTCTCTACTTACTCCAAATTTTATTCACTTCACTAATTCACACATCGGTAACATTCACATTATCAGCAACTTGGACCGAAATCCCAGGAGATGTTCCGTTCCATTCCATTCACCAATCATCACAATGTTTACTCGAACCAATTTACTTAAGTGGCTTAAAATCAACTGGTTACACACTTAAATAAGCATTTCTCGCCATTTCCAAATACGTCAAAAACCCTAAGAAAACTGAATAATCCCGAACTGGCTGAGCGTATCGTAAGGCATTTTCTGCCCTCAGGGCTAGGACAACCTGTAAAGAGTTATCAAGAGATTATTCACAGCAAAAATGAACAAAAAAAACTCGCATTCACTTTGCAAGCGACCAAAAGCCGACCCTTTGGCATCAATTCAAGCTCAGCCCAGAGCACTCTAAGACCCCACAATTTCCACCAAGAACCCAAGGCGTGCGAAGTAAAAATGTGCTACTGATGACAATTCCAAGTTTGGCACACGAAGAAACATCTATCGAATGACTATGAAGTATCCAGGAAATCCCCACCTCTTCGGTGAAAGTTCCCAGCATCACTAAAAAATACTTACCACAACTGCGTCGCGCCCGCTAAAATCGATGATTTTGACCTCTGTTCCAGAATCAATCATCTCACCCTGAGAGACCACATCCAAAACATCATCACCAAAGTGAGCTTTTCCTCCGGGACGAAGCGGCGACACCACCACCCCGTGCAACCCCAACCGGGAATCCTTCTCCGCCCCCGCCCGATTCTCCGTTTCAACCCCGCTTGCCGACTGGGAAACCATCTGGCTATAGAACCCTGTATTCGGAAAGTGTTTTCCCAAAAGGAGGAGGAGGATCGCCACGCCGATCAATGCTAAGGACAGCACCTGAAACGAATCCGTGAACTGAGCAAGTGTGGGCAGCGTATAGGCAGGCAGGGTCGGCTCCCAATCCACCAGCGCCATAACAATCGCCCCGAGCATCATGAGTGCGCCAACTAGGCCAGCAATCATCGTCCCTGGTATTAGAAGTATCTCAATTACTAATAACAACAAACCCAGAACAAATAACGCACCCCACCCAATGCTCGAAAGCCCCGCAATATAGCCACCAAAAAAATAAATAACAAAGGCCGCCAATCCAACGATTCCCGGCAGGCCGAATCCGGGTGTCTTAAATTCAATATACAAGCCGATGATTCCAATCATCAACAGGATTGGGCTGATTCTGTTGATCCATGCCCCAATTTGCTCCGTGCCCGTTGGTTCCACTCGGACGATTTCTGCATGCTCCAGCCCCAACTGTGCAACCAAGTCATTGAGCGTCACCACCGTTCCGGCAGAAAGCAGCGGCTTTTCATCGGCGCCGTACTTCTTTTCCGCCTCCGTATTCGTCAATGTCAGGATTTGTCCTTTTTCACAAAGCACCTCATCATCGATTTTCAGTTCTTTGGTTTTGTCGATCATGGCTTCGATGACATCCACGTTGTGCCCGTATCGCTCGGCGTTCGCCCGAACCAAGGCGCTGATACCAGAGGTCATCTTGACCTCCATAGTATCCGGTACCGCATCAGCCCCGGTCCCGCCCGGCACCATCAATATCGGAGCAGCCGCACCGATCACGGCACCCGGCGCCATATAGATCGCCTCAGTAGCCACCGAAACAAATGCACCTGCAGAAAACGCTTTCTTGTTAACGTAGGTCACTTTCTTTCCCTCGAAGCGATCCAGGATCTCAATCAATTCTTCGGTCGTGTCCACCCGTCCGCCATTCGTTTCCATGTCGATGATGACTGTCGTTGCTCCCGCAGCAATCGCACCTTTGATCCCTCGACGAACCACATACAAAACCGGTGGCATGATATCGTCGCGAATGGGAATCACGTAAACCTTGTCGTCCTTTGATTCGGCGCCGATGACAACAGGGGGTAGAGCAGGGTACAAGAGACAAAACAACAAAATAGGCCACAGCTTCTTCATGTCTCTAAATTAGTCCTTCGATCAACCAGTCGCAAGCGCAAGGTAAATCCTGATTGGGGCAGAGAGCTTAAAAGGGACTTCAGTTCCTTTCCTTTTGAGTGGCGCAGCAGGCTCTAAACTTTACTCACAACCCGGCAGGCGTCTTCCGCTTGGGGGCGCCGACACTCTTGTCCGCGTCGGCAAGCCGCTGTTTAGGGTCAAAATTGCGGACAGAAGTGTCTGCGCTCCCAGCAAATCCCGAAGTCAAGGTGTCCCACTAGGCTTGGGTGTAAAGCTTAGAGCCAACTGCCGAATTCAAGGATGATCACAGCATCAGACCCTCCTCACTCACGCTGGCATCAGCTTCTGTTCAACGCCACATCGCAACAGCATCTCCCGAACTTCGTTCACATCTGACTCCAACTTTTCTAACGACCGAAAAAGATACTCCATCCGAACCGGATACCAGTTCTGGGCATTTCGTCTCCCAATCCCAATGACATTGAATGGCTCAACCGTCTCGATCACGTGGTTCACCAACTGGTCCTCTTGTTCCTGCCGCAGCGACCCTTGAGCGAGTTGTCGGCTAATTTGGTCGAGACAACGATCCAGTCTATCCCGAAAACAACGATGACTTCCGAGAAGAAAGCCGTTGTCAATCGGAACACGTTTCAACCGACGGCGGGTTTCCTCAAAGCTGACCGCCGCAAAATAGAGATAGGAGACGGCATTAAAAACCTTAGGCGACCCCATCGCCTGATAGGCCACCCCCACCAAACGGCCGACACGACACGCCTCATCGCGCGTCACCTCGGAATATCGTTCCATCTGTCCGAGGAATCCGGGCAAGTCGAAAAACCGCTCGATAGCAAGACCAAGCCGAACAATTCCCAACAGATTGAGTGGAAAACCAGTCGAGAAAAGCGGATCAATGACCGCAGCAGCTGAGGGCAATAACGCCCAGCCTCTCCCGTGCAGCAGGTCCGAGAAGAACGAAACGCGTCGTTGGTAAAAAAACTGACTATCAACGACGGCGTTAGCAAATATCTGTTGCAAGGAGGGAAACCGAGCGATCACTCCCTTCCAAGCGGAGATCGTCCCCTCCAATCGAAGACACTCCGCCCATTCATCGGTCATGACGACTCCGGCGCTCACGATGCCATTGTTAAATCCGAGTTCCCAAAACCAACCGCTTCGAAACACGTGATGTACTGCCGCACAATCAATCGGATACGGCGGCACCTCCGGCAATCGAAAAGCATCCAAATCCTGGCATCGCGTGACCTTGCGGAAATGACCAAACAACGCCTGAGTGAGCGGCATTCCTGCGATCGATCTATCGCAGAGGTTGAGGCACCGAAAGAGCACTCCCCGGGGCCCAGATGCATCAATCACAAAACGCGCTCGTAACGTTAGCGCCTCGGAGGGCCGTTCAACCTTTAGCCTCAATCCCTCGGATGCTTCCTCGGCCGCAACTATTTGGCTTTCATCCCAATACTCGCTCCCCAACTCAACGGCCTTTTCGACCAGGAAGGCATCCAGTTCCGGTCGGTACCAGTGAGTGTCTCCCAAGGCGTCAGTGAGACTTGCCGCCACGAGAAGTTCGTTACGATGATCCTCAAACCGTCGAAAAGCCTTCCCCTCGCGATGATGAAAGAAAGAGAACCCGCGCTTAAGACCGCAGGAAATCTTCGCGTGTTTTTCCTGCCAACTGCCCCACT
The DNA here is from genome assembly GCA_024761205.1 of Limisphaerales bacterium. GTDB lineage: Bacteria > Verrucomicrobiota > Verrucomicrobiia > Limisphaerales > AAA164-E04 > UBA2970. Next base: position 22,701 of record JAMASS010000043.1, on the reverse strand, counting down.
TGGAAAACTCGGCCAAAAAACCCAGATTGAATCGCTCACCAATTTCTTCCAACAAGAGGTTGGTCAACGGGGTGGACGACTCACCAATCGCAAATCGGGGATGCTTGCCCCGTTCCACAAGGATGACCGACCGCCCCAGACGGCGGCACACCATAGCCATAATGCTCCCGCCAAAACCCGCTCCAACAACAACAATGTCCACCGACCGTTGATCAGTTTCCATGACATTGAGAACACTCGATCCGTTCCAACACCGCTTGTTGGCGGTTCATCTCTTCCAACCGAAACCGTCGTTTCGGAAAGCAGAACTGACACGTACTGAACTGTTCTAAGTCCCAAAGGTCCGCCAACACCAAGGCTTGGCTCAACCGGAGCCCCGAATCCATCGCATCCTCCAATTGATCCAGTTGCGTGTTTCGATAGTCACCGCTCTCAACCAAAGTCTCCAATGCCCCATTGCCGAAACGAGTCGGGATCAAACAAATCACCGCAGCGCCCGCCTCCGAGGCCAAACCGATGGATCTCTCGACCCATTCAGCTTGATCTGTCACTGGGATAAATGGGACGTTCATCAACAGAAACACCCGAATCGAAATCTCTCTTTCCCGGAGCCAATCGCACCGCTGCCGAAAATCGTCAACTCCAAACCCCTTATTCAGCTTTTCCAGCGCTTCCGTATGAGCCGTCTCCAAACCAATGGCCACCTCGAGTTCGCCAGTCAAAAGATCCCGAAACTGTTGGCAGAGATCCCCAATGAAGAGGGGATGGCATTCAACAATGACCCGACGGAATCCAGAAACCAACCTTGCAATCTCCGCATAGTCATCCACTGGAATCGCCCGCGGATCAAAGAAACTCCCGTTATTGTAGAGTTTGACCTGCGATCTCGAACGATCTCCAGACACTCCCAGCCGCTCGAACGCGTATTTGATCTGCCTTGGAATCACCCCAGGGGCGACGGATGACTCCAGGGTATTCTTCCACAAATCACACATAAAACATTTCCAGGGGCATTCACGGTTCGTCAGAAAGACAGTGAAGACGCCAGTCAAAGTGCGATCCTTGGACAGTTCCCGCTCCTTGAGAAAGGCGTAAGGAACATCTTCACTCAGCGAATGGCGCGAACCACGCCGCGAGATAATCCAGCGGTTCCGTTCTCTGCGCGATTGAGGGTACACCACACCGCGAATATTGATCAAAAAGAACCCGGCGGTCGAGAACTAGGCTGTTGTTCCTCCTCTCCCGGAATGCAAACCAATTACTCTGGCTCGACACCCAAAGCCGCCAGCGCGTCATCAGTAACACGGCAGATGCGCCACTCCTTTAGAACTCTGGCGCCCATCTTTTCGTAGAATTTGATCGCCGGCTGATTCCAATCAAGCACCGTCCACTCAAATCGGCCACATTCGTTCTCAACCGCCACTCGCGCCAAGTACCGGAGAATCTGCCCACCATAGCCGCGCCCCCGAAAGGCTTCCTTAACGAACAGATCTTCCAAATACAGTCCCCGCCGGGAAAGAAAGGTCGAATAGTTGAAAAAGTAGATGGCAATACCCACCGCTTCCCCCTGAACCTCTCCCAATGCAGTGTGGGCATGCGGTGAGGGACCAAGCAGAGACTCTCGAATCCGGTCCGGCGTCGCCGTCACTTCATCCAACATCTTTTCGTAAACGGCAAGTGCTTTCACCATCTCCAAGATTACCGGGATATCCGCCTCCGTCGCCGGCCGGATCGAAAGGGTTGTTGATCCACTCATTGGGAACACAAAAAGCGCGGATAGGATAACCCGCGCCGGTAATCTCAATTCCGCACCTACTTGTTCGGCTGCGGCGTATACCGGAGATAGGGCTTGATCTCGCGGTGCCCCTTGGGGAAGAGCTCCGGAATCTGGTCATTTGTTACCGCCGGAACAATGATACAATCCTCGCCGTCTTGCCAATTCGCCGGGGTCGCCACCTTATGCCTAGCGGTAAGCTGCAAGGAATCAATGACCCGGAGGAGTTCGGAGAAGTTTCGCCCGGTGGACGCCGGATAGGTAATCGTCAACTTGATCTTTTTGTCGGGGCCAATAACGAAAACACTCCGAACCGTCATTTTGTCGTCCGCCTTGGGATGGATCATATCATAAAGCGTTGCCACCTGCCGGTCCGGATCCGCGATGATTGGAAAATTCATCGTCGTGTTCTGTGTTTCATCAATATCCGAGATCCAACCCTGATGCGATTCTAAAGTGTCCACACTAATCGCAATTACCTTCACGTTGCGCTTGGTGAAGTCCTCCTTGGTTTTGGCCACGGCGCCCAATTCGGTGGTGCAGACCGGGGTAAAGTCTGCCGGATGTGAAAACAGGACGCCCCATGAATCCCCCAACCACTCATGGAAATCAATCGCACCTTCCGTTGTTTCCGCCGTAAAATTCGGCGCTTCGTCACCTAGTCTTAAAGCCATTACTGTCTGTCCTTTCTGCCTAAATTGATCACTTCGAAATCTAGCTATTCCGCATCATAGAAACGTCTTCTCTCTGAGTTCAACCCCAGATTAAACGCGCCCTTCGCGGTATTCTTGCGAGTAATCAGGCAGTTATGAATTCCAATCAATCAGATTGACGGCGATCACGCGGGTCGGTTTAATATCTAGTCCGGTCATGCGGTTCGGGACCTTTAGTGAAGCGACAGCGTCTTGGATTTGGCTGAGCCTGATTCTGCTTGGGACCTTGTTCGCGAACTTCGCCCATTCTCAGGGCGATGCAGCGGACACTCCCGTCGTTTCCCTCGATGCCCTCATCCGGGCGGCGGAAACCAATGATCCGGCGGCTCAATTCAATCTCGGACTCGCCTTCTATAATGGTGATGTCGTACAACAAGACTACCGCGAAGCCTTGAAGTGGTTTCAGAAGTCTGCGGAACAAGGCCACGTAACCGCCCAATACAATCTCGGTGTTCTATACGTCCAAGGGCTTGGCGTTGACCAAGACTACGCGCAAGCGGCGCAATGGTTCAAGTGCGCGGCCGATCAGGGGGATACCGCTTCACAATACAACATGGGGGTCTTCTACGAGAACGGCTTGGGCGTCGAGGCCAATCTCGAAGAAGCCCTCCGCTATCACGCCTTGGCCGCCAGTCAGGGAGACGCGCGCGCGCAGTTTAGTCTGGGGATCGCCATCATGACTGGAAATGGTGTGCCGCAAGATTTCTCGGAAGCCTACGTGTGGTTCAGCCTGGCGGCGGAACAAGATCACGAAGAGGCAGTCCAGCGCCGGGCGGAAGTGGAACGCATGATGTCACCCGAACAACTCTTCGAGGGTCGGCTGTTCAACGCCGAACGAGGGGACGTAGTCGATCAATTCAAAATCGGCGCCGCCTATCTCAATGGCCTCGGGGTCGCCGCGAATCCGGCGGAGGCTATCTCCTGGTTACGCCAAGCGGCGGCAAAGGGCCATCAAGAGGCCCAGTTTTACCTCGCCAGCATGTACGAAGCTGGAAAGGGCGTGGACCAAAGCCTGGAGAAGGCCGCAGAATGGTTTCTCCGCGCTGCCCAAAACGGCTACATCCCGGCGCAACTCAAGATCGCAACCGCCTACGCCGAAGGCCGGGGCGTTGACGAAGACTTCGCTGCTTCCCGCAAATGGTTTAAGGCGGCAGCGGAGCAGAACGATATAACCGCTCAGTTCAATTTTGGCCTCCTTCTCGAATCTGGAAAAGGTGGTGCAGAGGATCCGCAAGCGGCAAGCCGCTGGTATGAAAAGGCGGCGGCAAAGGGCGACGTTGGGGCTCAATTCCGCTTGGGCCGCCTTCATGCCGCCGGCAAAGGAGTCACCACAAATGACAGCAAAGCCCTCGAATGGTACCGCCACGCTGCCGAACGAGGCGATTCTCGCGCTCAATCCGAACTCGGCATACGATTTCTAAACGGCATTTCCGTTCCACAGGATCTGGATCAAGCCATCGATTGGTTCCAGAAAGCCGCTTACTCGGGAGATCTGGTTTCCCTCTACAATCTAGGTATTATTTTTCAACAAAGCACCGCTCCCGAAGATATCGCCAAGGCCCTCGAATGGTACAAGAAGGCTGCGGATCTTGATTTCGTTCCCGCCTTGATTCGATTGGCGCACATCTATTCGCAGGGTGAAATCGTCCCGCAGGATTACGCCATGTCCCTGCAATGGTTCCTCGAAGCAGCGGAGCTTGGCAGCCCTTCTGCCCAATTCAACGCCGGCTTGCTTTTGCAAGGTCAGTTCGGTATTCCAGCCAATCTTCAGCAATCGGTTCACTGGTTGGAACTCGCCGCCTCCAAAGGACATCAACAAGCCATTATGCTTCTTGCATCAACCTTAGCGTCGGATAATCCGCAAGTGCAATCCTACCCCAAGGCATTGGCTTGGTTTCAAACTGCCGCCGAACAAGACAACGTGATAGCCTGCTACAACCTCGGAATCCTCTACCAGGAAGGGAGAGGTATGGAACCCGATCCGCAGATCGCCGCAAAATGGTACAAAGTAGCGGCCCACAAAGGACATGCCGCCGCTCAAGTTTGCTTGGCCCAAATGACAGAAAACGGCGAAGGCGTCCATCCGGATGCCAAAGGCGCTCTCGAGTGGTATCGACGGGCCGCAAGGCTCGGCAACCCCGAGGCGCTAGTCGCTCTGGGAACCTACTACGTCCAGGGCCGCTTCGTGAATCAAGATATTGCTCAAGCGCGCAAGCTGTTCGAGGAGGCCGCCAAAAAAGGTAACGAGACGGGCGTCCTCTACCTAGAGACTATTAACGAAGCACTCGCGAATGAAACCGAAGGCCACTCACCCGAGGCCGAAACGCCACCCGCAGGCCCGTCAACAGACGAACCGTTTGGACCTTAGCCGTCCTTTTTCGGCGCGACCTTGAGGTCGAGGTGAAGATCCCGAAGTTGTTTCGCATCCACCTGCGCCGGCGCCTCTGACAATAGATCTGCGCCCTTGGCGGTTTTGGGAAAGGCGATGACATCACGGATGCTCGAGCAGCCACAGAGGAGCGCAATCAGTCGATCAAAGCCCAATGCAATCCCGCCATGCGGCGGCGCTCCAAAGCGAAAGGCCTCTAACATATAGCCAAACCGTTCTTTCACCACAGCTTCCGGCAACTCGAGCACCTTTTCAAAAACGGTTCGCTGGACGTCTGGTTGATGAATACGAATGGAGCCACCCCCAAGCTCAACGCCATTGACGACAATATCATAGTGCTGCCCACGAACCCGTTTGGGGTCCTCCGTCAGCAAGGGAATATCCTCGAGCACCGGGGCGGTGAAGGGATGATGGCTCGAGCACCATCGATTGATTTCCTTGTCAAAACTCAGCAACGGAAAGTCCGTTATCCACAAGAAATCAAAGCGATCTGGATCAATCGCCAATTGCCCGCGTCCCTTTAAAATCTCGGCACAATACAAACGAATTCGCCCAAGAATCTCGCAGGCATTTAGCCATTCATCCGCTGCGAATAAAATCAAGTCTCCCTCTTCGATGGCTAGTTTCTCAACCAAGGCTGCCTTCTCGGCGTCGCTGAAGAACTTGACGATCGGTGATTTCCACTCCCCATTTTCGACTTTGATGTAAGCCAATCCCTTGGCCCCAAAACTCTTGGCCAACTCGGTCATGGCCTCCATCTGACCCTGAGTGGCATCCGCGTAGCCCTTTGCGTTCATCGCCTTAACCACGCCCCCGCTACTCACGCCCTCGCTAAAAACCTTAAAAGCGCTCGCTTTGAAATCTTCGGTAAAATCCACGAGCTCCATTCCAAAGCGGATGTCCGGCTTATCGATTCCAAAGCGATTCAACGCTTCCTCAAAAGTCAATCTTCGGAATGGGACCGCAATGTCCCGGTCCAGTGTCATCTTCCAAATCCGCTTCAGGAGACCTTCAATGAGGCGATGGATGTCCTCGCGATCAATAAATGACATCTCGATATCAATCTGCGTGAACTCCGGCTGCCGGTCCGCTCGCAGGTCTTCATCCCGGAAACACCGTGCCAGCTGGAAATACTTCTCCACGCCACCCACCATAAGGATTTGTTTGAACTGCTGCGGCGATTGCGACAGTGCATAAAACTCTCCGGGGTGAGCTCGACTCGGCACGAGAAATTCGCGGGCCCCCTCAGGGGTGGATTTAAACAGAATGGGCGTATCAATCTCCGAAAATCCCTGTTCATCCAAAAAGAACCGAGTCGCCACCGCTGCCTTGCTGCGAAGCCGCAGATTGCGAGCGATCTCGGGTCGACGCAAATCCAGGTAGCGATACTTCAATCGCAGCTCCTCATGCACCTTGGCCGCCGCTTCGGGGTCGTCCACCGGAAAGGGCAACACGTCAGCGGTATTCAATACCTCCATTTCCGAGACCAGAATCTCGACTTCCCCGGTGGGAATCTTCGCATTGTCGGTTCCCTTCGGACGTTTTCGAGCCTTGCCAGTAACGGAAATCACACTCTCGCTGTGGAGGCCAGCCGCGCGATCAAACAACTCCTGCGGCAGGTCGGTCGGATCGAACACTGTCTGCGTCCGCCCTTCTCGATCCCGCACGTCGATGAACAAGACGCCACCCAAGTCCCGGCGGGAGTGGACCCAACCGTTGAGAGTGACGACTTGACCGATGTGTTCCAGTCGGATTTCGTTGCAATGATGCGTACGTTTCATGAAATGGTCTTCCACCGCCACCCATCAAGGAGGCAGAAAATGAAGGCGGATGTTCATGGGGATTTGCCAAGAATTCAAAGAAAAAGAGGTTGCCAAACGCCAATTCAACCTTGCTAAGCTCTTCTCAGCATGTCCAAACCCGACACATCACCCTACATGGTTCTAGTGACCGCCCCGGATCACGAAACGGCAACAAAACTCGCCAAAAGCGCGCTCACCCAACGATTGACGGCCTGCGCCAATCTCATCCCTGCCATCGAATCCCACTATTGGTGGCAGGACAACCTGGAAGCCGCAAGCGAGCACTTGATTCTCTTCAAAACAGTAAAGAAACATCTGGATCCGCTGAAACGATTGATCGAAAAGGAGCATCCTTACGACCTTCCCGAGTTCCTCTGCTTCGAGGTGGATTCCAGCAGCCCTGCCTACCTCAAGTGGCTCCGTGAAGAATGTCAAACGCCGCAATGAAGCCTCTCGACTCCCCGAGAAGAAGTGAAAAAGGGTTAAACATACGGTTCACTTCTATGCTGCGTTGGCATTGCCCGAGAACGATCAAACGATTCAGCGCTTTCGGCCTTTTAGCAGCATTGCTGCCGGCCGTCGCCCGGCCCTGGTTTGAGAGATCATTGGCCGCTCAAACCAAATCCTGTGATCTGGAATGGGTGCATGGACATATTTTAACCATCGGGAAAATAGCGTCATCACAATTAAAAAAGTGATGACACAGCTCCTGAGCATGGTGGATGCCAATCGAAGAGCGCAATGCAGCCAGGAATATGCCAGCGACGTTGAGGCCATCGTCGCAACCCGAAACAACCGCATTGACGGCGCAACCATTGCTTGGGGAGAGGCTCAAACCGACGCCGTATTTAATTACGATGGCTGCCTCCTTGTTGATTGCAACCCGGCAGACCCGGATTCCAGGAATATCGAGACACCTGCAACAACGCTTTTCGAGCAAGAGAGATCCAAATTTCTGCGTTCTACGGCAATGAAATTCGTGCCGCCCAATCTGAATACGACCGCCAATATGCCGAAATCGTTGAGCAAGAAACCCAATACGAGGAGACAACGCAAACCTGCAAACCCTGTGGGACAACTACCACAACTGGCACGCCCGGGCACACGCGGTAAATAACGCTTGGCTTCAGAATTGCTTAGCCGAAGAGCGAGGAGATAACTTAAACAACAGAAACTCAAGCAGAATGAAAAAACACCTTGCTCATCACCATCGCAGTGGCTTTGGTTTCATGGGGTTCGTCCATCCAAGCCCAAATCCTGACAAAGCCCGCTGATTCGCTGGAAATCCCGATGTGCGAGCAGCTATAGGATGCCCGATCGGAAGCGAGCAAAGACGCAGCCCGTCAACGTATTCCCCACATTGAGGCCATCGACGCCAGACTTCTTGATCTTTATCAAAGATACATCACCTTCGACACTGAAAGATTCAAGCTTCTGCTCGCCGAGGAGGCGGCCCAGGGAAACGGAACGGCGAAAAATTCTGGGTTTGCCGTTAGACTCCTATCAGATTCTGGCGAGAGCGGAAGTGGCCGCCATTTCGAGATTCATGGCGGCCGCCTTGGGCAAAGAAAACCTTGCCCCAAGAAGTCCGAAAAGAAGCCGGAAGAGACAGATGGCCGGATGTCACCCAAGAAGAATTTGAAGCCGTCAGAGCCGAATTTCAAATCAACGAAGCCCTGGGATCAACCCTGAAAAAGACCTGCACGAACAACTGCTTGAACTGCCGCTTGATCACCTGGAACGGGCGCCGGCTCGTTTGCGGATTATTCTCGAACAAAAGCGCGAACGTTTGGAGAAATGGAGAAAACATTACGGTCTCAACTTCCTCAACCGAACCGCCGTCATTGATCCTGCCGAAGACCCTCTGACAAAAAACTGGAGGAACTAAAACGGATTGAAGGCTCTCTTTTTGCAGAAATGCCGGTCGAAGAAGGCAACTAGTCGCCTGCCCTTAAGGAAAGGGACGCCCTCGCCGACCCCATTCCCTTGAATGAACTGCCCTTGCCAGCTGGATTTTAAATCAACGATTCCGAAGAGGTCGGAAACATTCCGTAGTAAAGCCAGCAAGAAAAAGTTCCGCGCGGGCAAGTTCAGACTGGCGACACGGAGACCGCACGCCACGACAGTACAAGAACTCCCTAAACTGCGTGCTTTGTGGCCTGTGGCCAACGAATCTCGCCAACTACAAAGCACAGACCTTATTGCCAAGCAGCACAGTTCGCCCCCGGCAAAGGCGCTCCCTTGTCCCCGGGTTTTCCGTTTCCCCGAGCGAGCACGACGATTGAGCGAGCGCACCCAATCAGCAGTCACTATGGCAACGAGACCATTTCTCGTTGCCGCTTAGTGAACCGACAAGTCTCTCGATAGCCCACGGACTTCGCTAGACGAATGGCCGCCTCAAAATCCATCCCCACCTCTTCCGGCGCATGGGCATCTGAGCCAAAAGTCAGTAATACATCCAAGTCCGCTGCTAGTCCCAGGATATTGGAGCTGGGATACATCTCTCGACAGTCCTTACGCAGGCCGGCCGTGTTGATTTCGATCGCAACCTCATGATCACGAGCCGTCTCAAGGAAACGACAGAATAAAGGCATGACATCTTGCTCTGGATAGAAGCAAAACTTCTTGCACAGATCCGCGTGTCCGATGACCTGGAACAGCCCGGACGCCGCCGCCTGGGTCAGCTTTTCCAGATAGGCCAGCCAAACATCGTAGGGACCGCGTTCCTTCCAAAGATCAATCTTTTCAGGATTATCAATGTCAAAAGAATCCGAGATATAATGCACCGAACCAATGAAATAGTCCCACGGATATCGGTCGGCGAGCTCGCAGATCCACGCCTCATGCCCGGGAATGTAATCAACTTCTAATCCATACTTGATGACCAGTTGTGGATGATCCTCCTGAGCTTGATGAATCTTCTCCAAATACAACTCCAAATTCTCAATCTCCATGTGCCAATGATCCCAATCGTTTCGGATCATGGGATTGTGCTCTGAGAAGCCAATTTCAGGAATCCCCACGGCAACCGCCCGCGCCGCCAATTCAGTCGGTTCTCCCCGGGCATGATGGCACAGGGGAGTGTGCATGTGATAATCACAAGGTAGAGCCATCACTTAGTTTTGCCTGAACCTTGCCTCAAGGCAAGATTCTCGGAGGCAGTGAATACGGATGGAATTGATAGCGGTGAATCTGCTTAAAAACAGGTGGGAGAGTCTCTCGAACCGCCGTTCTCCGTAGCGCCGTGAAGGAGGACGGATTTCCCTTCGATGCATCCCCGGCGAAATGCACCCGCCCATTCCACTTTTTGATCTAGGGAAGCTCGGAACCAGCACATGGCACAACGGCGGTGCTGGCAGCCGCGCGGTCGCTGCCAGCGTGCCGGCAATTTTGCGCCTTGAGCCTGAACGTCGGATACTGGTTCAGAAGTTCACTAGAGACTAAATAAAGCGCTGGACAGCATGGCCTTAACCGCCGTTAGCCGCGAAGGCGCCACGACAATCCGAATCATCGAACACAAACTGAAGCGCGCCCTCACGTCCGGTCTAGGTCCGCTTTAGCGTGCTATTTAAGGAACCTCTGAACAAGTCAGTGTTTCAGCGAGGCCTGAGGCTTGCGATTTATTCCGTGCTCAGCGTTGGGGCTTGCTCGACGCGCCACCAGTCGAGGCCTTGTCTTGATCACGGAAGAACCTGAAAAATGCCCTGGACTTGTTCAGAGGCTCCCTGGCAGAATTAATGGCTTTTATCCTGTTCATCCTTTCTTCATTCCTCTGAATCCATTAAGTGTGCCGATGCAGGCGATTGGCTGAGCGGCGTCTATCGCTCACTATTCGAGTCCGCCACCGCAATTTGAAACCCGGCGACAATTTAGGACCCAATAAAACAATCGAAAAATAAGGGATTTTCAGCCAGTTCTCAACGCCGTAGATTGGCTTATCAATTCCTGCTTGGTTCATCGGCCAGCGAGGTATCCAAGACGCGCAACGGCCCCAGCACCACCTCAGTTTGGCGGTTGCTTCCGGTTCATCTGGCAACTCGTCAATCGGACCGGCAAGCTTCCTGCTCCAAATGATCCAACGTTCAACTTCCGAGTTTCACCGGATTCCGTCATTCCTTGGCGATCTCAGTCTTTCCTATGCCGCTATTAATCCAAGCTTGCAGTTGTTCCTCGGGGGTTATTCGCGCTGCGTGCCTGGTGGCGATCAGCGCATCCTCAGCGGTTGCCTCTTGTGTCCATAGCGTGGAATTGTCAAGGGCTTCCGTGGTTCGTGATAGGTATTTCATAGCTCTTCGGTTTTGGTTTACGGTGATTCTTTACTCTCTTCGAGAAGTTCGGGGCCACGGTTTTTTCTGTCTGTTCCGATGTCCTCCCTTTTGATTCGCTTCATGTCTTTGGTTGTGTTCCGTTTGGTAGTTTGCCTTTCTGCTGGCGTTTCGGTGCAACTGAAAGCTGCATCCTCAGCGAATGGCGGAAGTCCGGCATGAAAGAACATAAAAAGGAGGCATTTTGGGTTTACGGCGAAGCCTTCCGACTGATTTCCTGCCTGATTTTCCTTCTTGGAAGTAATTCCCCGGGTGTTTTCACTTTGGTTTTTGCTCTCGGTCTTCGGCGCGGCCATCCTAGCGTTAGCGTTCGTTTCTGCTCCGTAGGATGTCGATTTCCAGATTTTCAGGCCCCCCGCGGCTTCGATTTTGGGCTCAACTCTCGCTTCTTGAGGGCCTTTTGTGGGGTGTCCTCGTTTTGACTTTTTTGACCTTCGAGCGTTAAGCGGAATTGCTAAGGGTCTTCTAGGACCATTTTAAGCTGTTGGAAGAATTGAGCGGTCTTTTCCGTGGTCCGGGGTCTGCGAGTGCCCGGTTGGAAGGGGTCTTTTCTAACCGGTTTGCTTGGGTTTGGCGGCATGAGTTGGAAAATTCTAGGGAAACTCTGATTTAATCTCTGATTTAATCTCTGATTTTTGCTGTTTTCGGTGATTTTTCCAGAGAAAACCAAGTTTCCGGTTATCTAATCAGAGTTTCCCTAGGAGATAGCGGATTGACAGAGTCTCACCTCCTGTCTAGCGTCAGCGGGTCCGATGCTAGGTAGCTTTCTCTCTTGATCACTAATATCGGCTCCGAAGATACCTAAGCTCTCTCTCGATTGGCCCATTCCAGAATCCTCTGTCGGGTGGCGTTGATCTCTTCGATCTCCAAGTTGAAATGTTCTTCAGTCGACAGGCCCTTGGATTCGGATTCGCATTTCATTATAGAGCAATGTGCGACGTGAGGGCGTTGATGTCGGTTTCTTCAACCGGCAATAGAGCTTGATAGAGGTCTTCCGGATACACGCTTTCTTAACTTAGGAACTTTTGGGTTTATAGAGGGACATCTCGACGAACTCAACTGTGGATGGCGGTGCGCAGATGGGAGGATTTAGCTCAAAGTTCCGAATTTCAGATTCCAAGTTGGGGGTGATGGTATAATCGGATTTCCTTGGCCCTTTGGTTTTGGGTCGTTCGTCGTTTCGGCCATCCAGCAGACCAAAAGAAAGAAGGCCGATAGCCGACAAACGACTGGCGGGTCGCCATTTCCGAGTATTCTCAAGGGATTTTGTTTGATCACACCGCCCCTTTTTCCAAACTAGCCGCCAGATGACAAAACGATTCTACGTCACGACGGCAATTGACTATGTCAACGGGGAGCCTCATCTCGGGCACGCCTACGAGAAAGTCATTACCGACGTGATAGCCCGCGCCCATCAAAGCCTCGGGGAGGAGGTGTTCTACCTCACCGGATTGGATGAGCATGGGCAAAAAGTGCAGCAAGCTGCCGAAGCAGCCGGACTCGATCCACAAGCCTACTGCGATCAACTCGCGACCACCTGGCAAACCTTTGTCGACCGACTCGGCCTTTCGAACAACGATTTCGTCCGCACCAGTGGTGCACGCCATCGGGAATCCATTACCGCAATCCTGAATCATCTCAACGAAGAAGGCCACTTTTACAAGGATTCCTACCAAGGCTACTATTCTACCCAACAAGAAACTTTTCTAACCGACAAAGACCGTGGTCCCGACGGTCAATTCGATCCGATCTACGGCGAGGTGACCGAACTCGTCGAAGAGAATTATTACTTCAAGCTTGGATGGCACCAACAATGGCTCATCGACTACATCGAAGCTAATCCTTCCTTTGTTTATCCCAGCTGCCGTCGCAATGAGGTCTTGGGTTTTCTGAAAAACAATACGCTCGAAGATCTTTGCATCACCCGGCCCAAGTCTCGTTTGGAATGGGGCATCCCCCTCCCCTTCGATCCCGAGTTTGTCACGTACGTTTGGTTCGACGCGCTGGCGAATTACGCCAGTATCCCGGCAGCCCTCGGGGATCCGATCCTCAACAAGTTGCGCGCCCCGAATCTCGTCGTCGATTCGTCTCTCTCCCTCTGGCCGGCGGATGTGCACGTCATCGGCAAGGACATCCTCAAATTTCATGCCGTCTACTGGCCCATCATGCTCCGAGCCATGGATATCCCCTTGCCTCATCAAATTTGCGTTCACGGTTGGTGGCAGAAGGATGGTGAAAAGATGAGCAAATCCACCGGCAATGTCGTGAATCCCCTGGAAGTGATCGATGAATGGGGCCTCGACGCCTTCCGATACTACCTGGTCCGAGAACTCGATATCGGGCCCGATGGCAATTGGACCGATCAGGGATTTCAGGCCCGTTACGCAGCAGAGCTGGCCAATGGGCTGGGCAATCTCGTCAATCGATCACTTTCCATGCTCAACCGCTACCGAGCGAGTCTCGTCCCGAAACCATCGGAAGAGCTCGCCACCGCCGTTTCACAGGCGGTTTCGGAAGTCAAAAAAGAACTGCAGCAACATCATCTCCAGGCGGCCCTTCAAACCATCTGGACCCTGATCACCAAGACGAATCAATACATCGATCAAACCGCCCCCTTCAAACTAGCGAAGCAACCCGACCAAAAGGAGCGACTCGATGAAATCCTCTACAACATGGTGGAAACGGTCCGAGTGCTGGCCATTCTCATTTGGCCAACACTTCCAACCACAGCCGAGCGAATCTTCGCGCAGCTGAAGATGGATGGGAGTCCGAACCGATTAGCTGATGCAGTGTGGGGTCAGATCACCGAAGGTCACGAGGTCGGCAAACCGGAACCGTTATTCCCCAGAAAGGATTTGGCGAAGTAACGCTGGCTATTTCGCACTCTCAGCGGCGTCGAGAATCTCCGACTCGAGGCAGAAAACCGACCAGACCTTGCGATAGGAAATGATACCGTATCGGGTCTCCGAACACAGCTTTCCCCATCCCAGGATATCAATGTGAACCCATCTCCTCATCGACCAACTTCCCATCGGCATAGGTATCTTTGAATTGCAACATCCCGCCACCAACCTGCCGACCAAAAACAAAGGCGCGCGTACTCTGCGGCTCAAAGGTCACTAGTCTCAACATCCCTCCAACTTCATCTCCGTAGATTGGATTCTTCAAAAGGAAAGCACAAATGTAGGCTTTTAATGGTTTGCCCCGCCTACTTAGCCTCTACCGAATCCGCCGCCGCCGCTTCTTGGGATACTTGGCTGACGTTGTAGCCGCTCTCCCCCCTTCCTGCTCGAGCGACTTCTTAGTCTCCCGTAATTGATCCCTGACCAGTGCAGCCTTCTCGAACTCCAAATTGTTCGACGCCACAATCATCTCTTCTTCTAACTCCTTGATGAGCTCCTGAATGTCCAAATCGACTGGGGCGTCCTTCAACACCGCTGCGGATTTGATCCGCCCCTGATTGCGATAGGACAGACTGCCCTCAACCGCCCGCGTCACCTGCTTCGGCGTAATATTGTGGGCCTCATTGTATTCTAGTTGTTTCTCCCGCCGGTAGCGCGAGATCGCCAAAAATTCCTTGATGCTCTTGGTCTCGACATCCGCATAAAGGATAACCTTCCCCTCCAAATGCCGCGCCACTCGTCCCGCGGTCTGCACCAGGCTCGTCGTCGATCTTAAATAGCCTTCCTTATCCGCATCCAGAATCGCGACCAACGAGACCTCCGGGAGATCAAGTCCCTCACGCAACAGATTAATGCCCACGAGGACGTCAAACTCGCCCTTCCGCAGAGCGCGCAAAATCTCGACTCTTTCAATCGCCCCAATCTCACTATGGAGATAGCGAACGTTAATTCCGATATCGGTCAGGTAATCCGTTAACTCCTCCGCCGTTCGTTTGGTTAACGTTGTGACCAACACTCGCTCCTTCGCATCCGCCCGCTTTCGCGCCTCCTCGATTAAATCATCGATCTGTCCCTTCAGGGGTTTCACCGTTATCACGGGGTCCAATAGGCCCGTCGGTCGAACAATTTGCTCAATCACCTTGCCACGACTCCACTCAACCTCGCGCGGAGTCGGCGTTGCACTGACATAAATGGTTTGATGTTGAAATGATTGGAACTCCCCAAAGTTCAGCGGTCGATTATCCAAGGCGCTCGGCAACCGAAATCCGTGCTCCACCAGGGTCATCTTCCGTGACCGATCACCCGCATACATTCCCCCAATCTGCGGCACCGTCGCATGAGATTCGTCGATCACGAGCAAATAATCCTCAGGGAAAAAGTCCATCAACGTGGAGGGGCGAGATCCCGGCGGACGCCCGCTGATGTGTCGGCTGTAATTTTCGATGCCGGAGCAAAACCCCATTTCTTCCATCATCTCCAGATCGTACTCGGTCCGCATTTTGATCCTCTGGGCCTCGAGCAGCTTCTGATTTTTTTCAAACCAAGCAATCCGCTCGCCGAGCTCCTCGCGAATGGTCAAAATCGCTCGCTTCATCTTGTCTCTCGGCGTGACGAATTGCTTGCTCGGATACACCGTCACGTACGCCAGCGACTCCAAAGAATTACCCGTCAGCGGATCAAATCGCGTGATCCGATCAATCTCATCGCCAAAAAACTCGATCCGGAGACCTTCTTCAAGATAACCGGGTATGAGCTCCACCGTATCACCGCGAACGCGGAAGTTTCCTCGCTTCAGAGCCACATCATTGCGCTCATACATCAGCTCAACCAATCGACCCAAAAACTGCTCCCGGGTCAGCTCGTCGCCAACCTTGATCGAGATCAACATCGCCTCATAATCATCCTTGCTCCCGATGCCATAGATGCAGGAAACACTGGCAATCACCACCACATCCCGCCGAGAAAAAAGAGAACTCATCGACGAGAGGCGTAACCGCTCAATCTCGTCGTTAACACTGGAATCTTTCTCAATAAATGTATCGGTCTGCGGGATATAGGCTTCGGGTTGATAATAATCGAAATAACTCACAAAATACTCCACCGCATTGTTCGGGAAGAACCCTTTGAACTCCGCATAGAGCTGCGCAGCGAGAGTCTTATTGTGAGAAATCACGAGAGTCGGCCGGTTCGCCCTAGCGATCACATTGGCGATCGCAAACGTCTTCCCAGAGCCAGTCACCCCAAGCAAGGTCTGATGAGGCACCCCTCTCTGCAATCCTTGGGACAGCTGATCAATGGCCTGCGGCTGATCACCCGCAGGCTCATAAGGCGCGACAAGATCGAACATCCACCCCAACCTAGAAAGGACATCGCGGCCTGTCAATTGAGCCTGGTTCAAACACGAGGACAAAGCGGACTTGCCCGGCTGAACCCCGCACCAGACAAACGACAGAAATGATTTGAACTGCCGCCACCTTAAGTATTACGGTTGACACTTATAGCAAAAATCCTCCGGTCACATTGTTGGAGAATCAAAACGTAGACGGATCCAATCTATGAACAACAAACAGCCAGAAAGCAGGCTCTTAATGCAGAGCGCCTGGGGCCTTTTTAAAGGCGTCACTCCCAGCCAGGGAAGAGTTCTCACAAGACATCAAGATCATCAAAGTGCACCCAATCAACAGGAAGACATTGCATGAACCTCACCGTCCGCATTCTCATCGGCATGGTCGCTGGCCTGCTTATCGGCCTCGTTACACAATGGCTGGACCTCTCCGAGACGAACTTCTGGAAGGTTTATGTGATGCAAGGCGCCATCGACGCCGGCGGCCAGATTTTCATCAAGTCGCTCAAAATGATGGTGGTGCCGCTGGTGCTGGTCTCCCTGATCTGCGGCGCTGCCAGCCTGGGGGCGTCCGGCAGCATCGGTCGCCTCGGCGGCAAGACCATCGGCCTTTACCTCGTCACCACGGCGATTGCGGTGACATTGGCCCTCTCCCTCGCCTTGGTGGTGGATCCGGGCATCGGCGCTGGCGATGCCGATAATATGTCGACGGAAGAGTTCCAGGCGGAAGAAGTGCCGAGCGTCAAGGACACCCTCATCAATATTTTCCCGGATAATCCCATTCAGGCGATGGCCGACGGCAGGATGCTGCAGGTGATCGTCTTTGCGCTGCTGTTCGGCCTTTCGCTCAGCCGGTCGGAGGGGATCGGTCAGCGCGTCCTCCGCCTGTTCAAAGATATTAACGAAATCCTCATGAAGCTCATCACCATGCTGATCGCGTTGGCGCCCTACGGCGTCTTCTGCCTGATGGCGAAACTCGGTCTCATCGTCGGCTGGAGCGAAATCACGAAACTGATGACTTATTTCCTGACGGTGACAGCGGTGCTCTTGATCCACGCCACGGTGACCTATCCCACGCTGCTGTGGTTCCTGGCAAGGGTGAACCCGATCACTTATCTAAAAAAGATGCGTGAGCCGATGATGGTGGCGTTTTCCACTTCGTCCAGCGGAGCAACTATGCCGGTGACGCTGCGCACAGTGGAGAACCGCCTAGGTGTCAGCAACAATGTGGCGTCCTTCGCCGTGCCACTCGGCGCCACCATCAACATGGACGGCACTGCGATCATGCAAGGCGTCGCCACGGTGTTCATCGCCCAGTTTTTCGGCATTCAGCTGGGTGTGAATGACTACCTGATGGTGATCCTCACCGCCACTCTCGCCTCCATCGGCACCGCGGCGGTGCCGGGAGTGGGCATCATCATGCTAACCATGGTGCTCACGCAGGTAGGGCTGCCGGTAGAAGGCATCGCCCTTATCCTCGGCGTGGACCGGCTACTCGACATGATGCGCACCGCAGTGAATGTTGCCGGCGATGGCATGGTGGCGACCACTGTAGCATCCAGCGAAGGCATGCTGGACCGCGACATCTTCTCCGACCCGGACGCCGGGCGCGTAATTGAAAGCAGAGCGCCAGCTAGAAAGGCAGAGACGGTAGGTTAAGACGCCTTTGAGGGCGAGAGGCTGGAAGTTTGTTTTTCCAGTCGATAACCAATGAACTTTATCGTTGAGCTAGCGTCGGTCTATGCCAACGCTTTGCTCCCGCTGATCTCTTATTGCGGGATCGGGGTCTTAGCGTTCCGATGCCTCGACCTCGACCGACAGACACTGAGCCGCATCTCGGTTTACGTGTTGTTACCGCCGCTGTTCTTTACCAACCTAACAAAGGTCCAAGTGGACGCTTCCGATGTTCTGAAAGTGACCCTCTTTTGCCTTCTTGTTCTTGGAAGTATGGCTGCCATCGGCCGTCTCTATGCCTTACTGGTGCGATTCGATGGCCCAACAACTAGCAGCACCATTCTGTCGGTCACATTCTTTAACGCCGTTAATCTCGGCTTTCCCGTCTCGCTATTTGCATTCGAGGAAGCCGGACTACTGTATGCTGGACTCTTGGTGGCCGTAAAAGCGCTGCCCCACAACGGATTCGGTATCTACGTTGCCGCCCGTGGCCAGATGTCCCGGACGGATACCATCAAGGCTCTGGCCAAAATGCCGATATTCTATGTTATCGCCATCGCCATTCTCTTCAGGCTAGCCCATGTGACGTTGCCCCAACCCATCCTCGTCCCCATTGAAACGTTAGGTCAGGCGGGAATTCCCTTCATTCTTCTCTGCGTTGGGATGGAACTCGCCAGCATCCGAATCGGAAGACTCAATCTCAAGCTTCTTGGCATTGTGACCCTCAGGCTGTGTGGCGGACCTCTCATGGCGCTCGGATTAACCGAAGTCATCGGTATCAAGGGGCTTTTGCAATCTGTCTTGATCTTGCTCGCAGGAATGCCCAGTGCCATGGCACCGGTCGTTTATGCTCGGGTGTTTGGAGGAAACGTCGAGTCTCTGGTCCAGGCCGTGTTTTACTCGACCATAGGGAGCCTCCTAACACTCCCCGCAATCCTTTATCTTCTGCGCTAAACCCGCTTTGGATGGCAACACGATCAATCATCCGGTCCCTCAAGCCATCACTGCAGTGCGTTGATGCCTCAGCTGATACCCCTCAAGCATCTAGTCACGTTGAGCCGCCGATTCAAACGCACCTTTCTCGCCGATGACTTCCCGAGCCATCGTCATTTCGGCAATGAGCTCTTCCACCACAACATTCTCGAACCGAAGCCACCCTCGCTGATCAAGATGAATGGGACTCGTATGGGCGAACAGTGCCTCTCCCATCTCGTTCACCTGACCGCCCATGGCTCGAACGGGCGTGTTGGGAAGGACGAAGCACTAGCTGCGAGGCTTCATCCACTCGCCGTTTGAGTTGCATCAAGGCAAGAAACCGCTTTTCAGACGGGTGCGATCGGACCGTCTCGACCACGGTTCCATTCAGAATCAGGTTGATCCGCCAAAGGCTCCCCGACAAACCTCGCTTCCCTTGATCGCCCTCCCTCAGGAATCTCAATCCGCCCGCCAGCTCCGATACCATCAACCTCCAGACTCAAAAGAGCCCGTTCGTAATGAAATTTCATCCCTCCCGTAGCCCCTTCAATCCAAATCACGGTCGCCCGTAAGCTCTTGCCTTGTCGATACCGCTCCTCTGCAGCGGAAACTCATAAAGCGCTCTGGATATCCTCTTGCCCATGCTCACCGGTTGCACCAACTCCGGCAAAGCCAGAAACATGACGTGCCCATAGCCCTCGTCCCACGCTCCAAAATTATGGCGGTGCCCCTGACCGAAAAAGACCCCTCTGGCAAAAAACACCCGGGTCTCGGAGCGGTGATACTGATTAGTGACCTACTTCACCTCATCCCCATGTCGCTCAAGATAGGAGACAAACAGCAAATCCCATCACTCGCTCGGCGGAATCTGTTCGGAGATATACGCCTGCCTCCTCTCGCATCATCCTCTGTAGATGCAGATGGGCGTTTCCCGCATACCGTCCTTCCTCCGCCATTGGTTTCAGAATCGGCACTGAAAGTTTGACGGAAAGCCGGCCAAAAAACCTAAAATCCAACGTTCACTGCACCCGCTCGGGATTAATTCCCGAGAACCCCTCCAAGTAAACTTCGCCCTTTGGAACCGCCAACGGAACGGCATCGCAAATGAGCATCCAGGATCGAGCCGGATGATTAGCTTTCAGGCACGCACCACGAGAATATAGAGGGTTGAACGAAACCGACTTTTCTCGGCATCCAAAACACGAAGCCACCCCGGAATGAAAGCCTTGGTTTCAGAACCAATCAGCTCAAACGTCAACCACGGCGCGCTGTAGCCCGCCTAGCCTAAATCGATCAAGTCCAAAACCACCAAGCCCCACAACACAAATGTCTTTGAAGGCAACAGCTCTGTATCTTGAGCAAGATGCCTCTAATTGACAACCGCTTTCAACTTGACACTCCGCCTTTCCCTTATCCCCACTGATGAAAAGATTATCCTTCGTCTTTGCTATGGCGATCCGCCCAGCCGTCACTTCATCCGGGATCAGATAGCGCAAGGCACCATCATCATAGTACATTTCAATCCGCCAGATTACCTTGTCGGCCATAATTATATCCACACATTGAGGCAATTCACCGACCACATCCCGACAAAGCCGATCCGGCGCATCCCTCTCATTCTCATCTTGCAGCGGATAAATCCGATCCTTCCAGCAGCCTCCCTGAAGGCATATTTCAATGCCCCCACATGGTGAATGAATTAAGTGATCCGGATACACCCGAGGGGCCGGCTCTCTCGCCCCGGCAACGATGACACAAGGCCGAAAAAACTTCACGGAACTGCGGCCGTTAAATGCCTCAGAGAGCCGTCACAGAAACAAGCAAAGCCGCCGCATGGTGGACGAGTCAAACAAGCTGCCGAATTAAAGCCCACTCCTACAGATCAACCGCTCCTCCCAGTTTTGGGTGATAATGTTTCGCACTTCCTACCTGCACAAAGAGAATCCGATCCCGGAAGTGATCCACCATTGCCTGATAGCGGGAATGATCCCACCGTTTAATGGTGACATCATACTTTCCACCCGCATTAAACAATCCTCAAAGGAAGATTCTGATCGGTCATTCATACAGTCGGGAGTACCAAGATTTCTCTTCCTTTGACAAATAAATATCTTCTCAAAACTCGGTCGGTATGATGTGCACACCCGGCTTTTCATTAATATCCTGAATGAATCCGTAAAGACAACGATGAGGCGTCGTGTTCGCTCGATCCACCAACGGACATTTGCACTCCACCTTCTCTATGTCGGTCCTATTTGGTCTAGTGGCGAGATAAAAGGATTGTGCTCCCATAGACACGGGAAGGGTGTTTCACATCCGTCACAAATCAGTCCGGATAGCTCAAATACAAATCCCGAACCGCCCCGGTTAGTATGAAGACGTCCCCTGGGGAAAGAGAATTCGAAAAAAACAGATGGCGGGGAGACTCAGCTTGCATTGTCAATGTATTTAGCAATAGGCACTCTAACGATCAAACGCATTTTGCTACGATTGGACCTTGATACGATCATGCTCGCTCGTCGTAACTAGGCTTAATGATCTTTTTTCCGGTATTCCAGATGGTCGCTCACGTCTTCCCAAAAATTCCTAAGCCGAGCCAAATGAAACCGCTCGGCTTTGAATAATCTGACGAACTCGTCCAGCAAGGGCCCATCCCGCACCTGATAGGCATCCAGCATCAGAGTCATAAATACAAAAGCCAACACCCCACGAAACCGGAACCGAGAGCGTTGCCGGGAAACCTGTTTCTACACCCCATAGACGTACCATCGTCAAGTCCCGTCAACAAAGATTCTTGAACGGATGATCTGCCTGTGTCGATCCGATCGAAATACAATTATCAAGTGCAAAGAACACTGCCCCGCCACCCACGAATGGCTCCCAATAATCACCGAAGGTATGCGGCAGGCACTTGTGTATCTCCGCTATGAGTGAGCGTTTCCCTCCTGCCCACTTGACGAATGGGTAAGCACGTGCGCGGTCCAGATACGCGATGGGCGTGTCATGGATAGCCTTGTCGAGTGCCACCATCGGGTCTATAGCTGATACATTCATGCTAACAGCTCTCGATATTCCAGGCGGGCGTGTGGTGCCATTGCTTGCTTGATGAAATTAGCCACGGTAGCTCCTTTGTCGAGTTCTTTTTAACTTTGGACGATTGTGTCTGAAACATATGGTATCCAGATATAACTGCATGTGCTTGTGGCTCCACCAGTGATGTGTTCCCATGTAGACTCTCTTGACCATTGCCCAGAGGGATTCCACGGAGTTCGTATTCACCTGCATTATGGTTGACACGGGCGATGCTGTAAAGGGCATCGAGCGCACCATAAGCACGGTCCGCATCAGCACTCACATTTGAGCTGAGTGCCACGTTGCGCAGCATCATTGCCGTTGACGGACTTGACTTTGGAGGCACGGGCATCACCACCGCGCTCGACGATGCCAAAGGCGGGAGTCTTGGTCTTGGTGCTGCGACCTTGATTTATGGCGAGTCCGTTTATTCCCGTGCTTGTTGCGTCCTCTGCCGCCGATGTAGGTCTCAATCAATCTCAACCGCCCCGCCCAGCATATGGGAGCATCCTCTCGTGGCATTGCGAATCCGAGAGAGCATGAACTAGGCGGTCTGTTGTGTGCCCCGGATGTGTTGGGCCAATTGCGTAGAGGAGCTCCCTTTTGGCGGTGATGGTCTCCAGGTAGGTAGCAAGAAACCGCTGGGGCAAGGACTGTCCCCGAACATAGTGCCCGTGATGAGACGAAACACACGCTTGCAGTCTGCACAACGATGCCGCAACCCATCGGA
>JAMASS010000042.1 GCA_024761205.1 Limisphaerales bacterium | reverse complement strand
GGTGGGGTTCAATCAACCCGATTTCATGCCAAAAGCTGGTTGGCGGCGGCAATTGCCCACGGCACCCCGCCCCGCTGCCCTGCCGGACGTTTGCGGGGCGGTTCTCAAGTCTCGGGAAATGGGGTGTTGAAGAAATAACGGGAGTCTTCAGCCAAGTGTCGCGAGGTTTTGACGCAGGGTTTTGCTCGTGTTGCCGTTCTCGGGCTCGGCGGTGAAGTGGTCGCCAAGTGCATCCTCAGAAGAACGCGCTGCGAGCGATCATTCTCGAGCAATTCATCGCCAAGGAGCTATGCCTTGGGCCGGGGCTTCCCCTTCGGGCTCTACAAACAGATTTTTCCGTTTGAAAGGCCGGAAATGCGGACGGCAAAGCGGCCATCCGTGATGGGAGGTTACACCAACGGCATCGTTTGTGAACGCCTTGCGCCGGCGTGCGGAAGGAATTGCGAGAGAAGAATCTGAGTTCAAGTAAGCGGCCGGCGCAGGCACAAGCATCATCCCTGCTTCACGCCGGACGTGGGGCATCTCAAGCTCAAGGAAAGGCTTGTCGGCGTCATTGCCCGGATGAGAGCCGCTGGCTAACTGAGAACAGTTTCCGCTCTCTTGGGCGACCCTATCCTAAACCAACGGAAACACCCCGTCCGTCTTTCCCTGACTTTGAAGATTGCCCCCGTCCGCCGACGCTTATGAACAACCAAAATAGCCAACACCTTAAAATCCCGTAAAATTTAATTTCGGGATTTTCTAGGTTAAGGCGTTGGCTTTCTTTTGGCTGCACAGGATTCGTTTCAGCGCCCAGGGAATAAGCGCAAAGGACTGCATCCGGTTTGAGCCATCCAAAGGCCGCTCGTGGGTTTCCTTGATTTTCGGACGGGCTCGCCGCTGCCGCCATCATGGGCCCGGCTTTTCTTCGCGGATTGTGGCGATGGCAGGATTCATCGGCATGTTTTCGCGGTTGACGGCAGCTCACGCCGTGGAACTAGCCCAACCTGCCACGCTCCGGCAGAGCCCAGAGGCCTTCCATCGAATTGGTGTGGATGCTCCCGCCCGCCCCCAGGCTCCTTCTCCTAGCGAACAAGGTCGTGCGGCGACAGCTTCTCCATGCCGCAGAGGCCCTTGTCCGCGCCGGTCATCAGGCGCACGGCTTTCGCATCCGCCCGTTCCCGCACAAAGGCTCTGGGAGGCTTGCCTTTCATCTTATCCTTGGCGGCAGCTTTCCCGCCCCGCTGATGCCGCCGCCGCCTTAAATCAGGAAATCCCGAAAGAACAAACGTCCCGTCTTCCCCGCGACGACCAAATCTTGCCAGTGATTTTTGTCGAGACCACAAGCTCGAATAAACAACCCGAACCCCGCTTCCTGATCACCAAATCCAACTGACCGTCATTGTCAATATCCCCCCAAGCAGCACGTGCGCTTGGGACCAAGACTTGTCAATCACATGTGCCAGCCACACTTCGTCTTCTCATCAGCGGGCATCAGTTGTTCCATCTAACACAATCCATAATTGTGCCCGCTCTTCTCCCCCCAAAATCACATCGTTCCGACCATCTCCATTCAAATCCACAGCCACCATCGGGCACTTCCCTACTAGTCCAATCCTCATAAATGAATCCATGAACGCCCCAAAGATCACATCTAACCACCCGTTGTCGTCCACATCAAAGGCCATGCTCCCCATTGTTGGCAGCATAGTCCACCCCGTGTTCCCCCACATCCCGCAACAGCTGCGCCACATAATCCGGCCACAAAAACAGATTACGCTCCGCGGAAATATCCAGAAAGCCATCATTATTAAAATCCTCAACCGCACACGCCTCATTCGCATCGTAATAAAGCTACACCTTCCGCCAAAAGAGATCTCCCGCCCACCAAAACCAACGGCCCCAAAACCAGAGCCAGAAACAAGATTCGCATCACCAATAATCGAAAAAAATTAAGCCTTAATCCTTATCTCGCTCCCAAAAAGATGCTCAACCACATGCATCTCCAGCCCCTCATAGTTCCGCGCCTCACGAAACGCCGTCTCTTTCTGCCGATCATAGCCTCGAACCTTGTCAACTAGGTGATTGCAAATCCTCTGGCTGTTTTTCAAGTGATTGGGCACCGGCTGGCAACCCCGGTTGCGTCCGCATCGCTTTGACATCCAGGCCGATGAATTCCCCGTTCTTTCCGTATCCGTTCTCCTCGAGCACGCGAACCTGATTGAAGGCCGCACGCAAGTTGGAAGAACCGAAATTCTTATCCTGATCATACTTCAAACCATTTTGATCATTCAGACGGATCCAATCCCGCGAGTTGCGCACGGGCAGTTTGGATCAAGCCTTTGACACGTTTCAGACCCGACGACGCATAGGAGGCCAAGACGATCGCATGACCAATCATTGGCACATAGGCCTGATCCGTCGGTTCCTTGGGTTTCGGTTCGATCCAGATCTCAATGTCGGCGTCATAGTCGAGCATCTGGTTCACCGCACCTAAGAGTTGATCATAAGCCCTGGCGTGCATCCTTGGCCTCACGGATGCAAATCCCCTCTCGAGCCAGCCACAAAACGATTGCCTTGCAGTCAATCATCCGAGCGATACCGATCTCCTTCTTTGTTCGCTCCCAAGCGTACCTCAGACTCCGCAGCCGCACCCCACGTGGCAAAGTTTAATCTGGCTCGATCGCTTTGTTTGTCTCAAGCTCTCCGGCGAGCTGCTGCTCGAACAATTCCCATGTGCAAAGCTACCTATGGAACATCGAAAATTAGGCAATACCGATCTCAGCCTTCCTGTCGTTGGCTTCGGCACCTCATCGCTAGGTCAGGAATTTCGCCAAGTCAAACTGAACGAAGCCTTCGAAAGCGTGCACATCGCGCTCGATCTCGGCATGGATCTCATCGATACCTCACCCTTCTACGGTCGCAGCATGAGCGAGGTCCTGCTAGGCATCGCCCTCCGCGATGTGCCCCGGGATCGATATACACTCTGCACCAAATTAGGTCGCTACGACCTCGCCCACTTCGATTTTTCCGCCAAGCGTGTTGTGGAGAGCATTGATGTAAGCCTCCACCGCATCGGCATCGATCACCTCGATATCATCCTGTGCCATGACATCGAGTTTGTTCCCATGCAACAAATCGTCGATGAAACGATTCCAGCAATTCAAAAGATTCGTGACCAAGGCAAAGTCCGCTACATCGGTTTCAGTGGTTATCCCCAGAAAATATTTAAGTTTGTCATTGAACAAATCAGCGTCGACTGCGTCCTGAGCTACAACCAATACACCTTGCAAAACACCCGCTTCCTCGACGAAACCGTTCCCTACCTGAAGGAAAAAGGAATCGGTGCGATGAATGCCGGCCCCTTCAGCGCCCGCTTGCTAACCAACGCACCGCTCCCAGCCTGGCTCAAAGAACCCGAGGAAGTCAAAGCCGCCGCCCGGAAAGCGGCTGCTCTTTGCGACGAACACGGTGTCGACATCGCCCAGCTGGCGCTTCAATTCTCCATCGCTCATCCGGACATGGCCACTACCATTGCCGGCAGTGCGAATCCGGACAATATCCGCAAATGGGCAAAATGGGCCGCCGCACCAATGGACGAGGGACTTCTTAAAGATGTCCAAGCGATCTTCGAACCAGTGAAAAACATCGGACACATCGAGGGACTCCCCGAAAACAACTGAGCTCCCTCCTTTTTTGCCATGAAAGCCATTCAACTGATAGAACCCAGGCCGTTCTAACAGATCGGCATTGACGAACCGCAATCACCCGTTTCGGGCGAAGTGCTCGTTCAAGTCGACCGCATCGGCATCGCCCACCGCGCTGGATTCGACACGATAAAGGATGAATTCGACGATAGCTTCACTAAACCCGAAACCGGCGCCACCAAAGCCATCGTCGGGGTGCAATAGCGATTCGCCCCAATCTCCCGCAACTCCAAAATGATCAAAACTGCTATTACTGTAAGTCTCGTTGAACAGGCCTGTGGCGGTCCCTTCGTCCTTTGGGATGGAATCGAGAAAGGATGCCAAACCGCGGCCTCCCTAGGATTCGACGCCATCGAACTTTTCGCGCCTTCGCCAAACAAAGTGCCGGCTGACACACTGAAGCCACTGCTTGAGGCGAACAACATCGAGATCGCCGCCGTCGGCACCGGTGCCGGTATGGTCATTCACGGACTCACCCTCTGCGATCCAGACAGCTTAAAACGAGATCAAGCCAAGGACTTCATCACCGATATGATCCACTACGGCGCCCAATTCGGTGTCCCTGCGATCATCGGATCCATGCAAGGACACTGGGGTGGCAACGTATCCCGCGATCAAGCCTTCGAGTGGTTGCGCGCAGCCCTCAACGATTTGGGTGAGATCGCCGGCAACGAAGGCGTGCCCTTGATCTATGAACCGCTCAATCGCTACGAGACGAACCTCTGCAACACTATCGCCCAAGGCGTCGATCTTTGCCAATCCCTGTCCACCCAACACGTCAAACTACTGGCTGACGTCTTTCACATGGGCATCGAAGAAGCCGATCCTGCTGACGCCATGGCATCCGGCAAAGGCTACATCGGCCACGTCCACTTTGTGGATTCCAATCGCCAGGCTGCCGGACGCGGACACCTTAATCTGGAAGCGATAGCGAAAGCCTTGATTAAAACCGGTTACGACCGCTTCATCTCCGCTGAGTGTTTCCCAATCCCGGATTCCGAATCCGCCGCGAAGGATACGACTAACGAATACAAGCGACTATTTCCGCGATAGCCGCTCGATTAACTAATTATAGCGTCGGCGGTCTCGGCCGGTCCGGCAAGCGACACTGCCAAATATATCTTTCGTGCCGAGACAACACACTGAAAGAGTGGCTATTACACACCGGCTCCGTTACCGCCCACGCGTTCGTAGTCCCTGATCTTTGGCTGGTTCATAATCCGGATTGCGGGTCGGGAGCTTCACATCGCATCTAGCAAAATAGCCCTTGAGTGCCCGTTCCAGTTCCTGGGCGATCTTTGGCCGAAAACGTAGCAGATCGGCGGTCTCGTTGATCATCGAAGTCAAATCAAATAACTACTCTCGGTCGGACTCGATCTTCCAGATCAATTTGTGCGGTCCGCGCCGAATAGCAGCCTGCGGCATCACGCGCCTGTGATTGCGATAGGCACTGTAGTGCCAGATCAGCGGCGGCGTACCGCGTTTGACCTCACCCCTTCCACAATTGGCCAGCACACCAGCCAAACTGCCACCATCGACATAATCGTGAAGGAAGGCCTCAGCTTTCGCTTACGCCACAACGGTGGGTAAGAAATCATAGCCGATGGCCGCCACATTGCTCTGAGTTCCGGCGGCAATCCCCGGCCCACAAATGACGAGCGGCACACGAATCCCTCCTTCCCAAACATGGGTCTTTCCCCGCGCCCAAGGGTACATTGGTGGTGATCGCTCCCTCGCTCATCTCGCTACCGTTATCGGAAGTGTAAATCACATAGGTGCTTTCCTTTAGGTCCGATGCCTCAATCTAGTCCAGGATCGCACCCACCCTCTTGATCGAGTTCATCGGTCGTGGCTCCATAACCGCGATTGAGACGCTGGCAACTGGACATCTTGGAGTATCGCTCAATGGTCTCATCTCAAACGAGAATCGGCATGTGAACCACGAGTAGAACACTAAAAAAATAGAGTTCCCTGTTCACCATGCTTTTTGATGAACTGAACGGCTTGCTCCGTCACCTCTCCCGTACACTGGGATCGGGCAATCGCCAAGGTTCCCCTTGCGATTGCTAGTCATACCGCTATGTTCGTCATACCCATCAACGCGATCCGCCTCCCATATGCCACTTGCCAAAATGGACCGGCCGGTAGTTCGGATTTCATCGTTTCAACAATGATGAGCTCCATCATCCGGCAGATCCGTTATCGGCAGCAGCAACACCATGGGTTTATTGATGTAAAACCGATTATAAAAAGCTCCGGCGCCCGTCACGCAGCACGACATCAATAACGTCCGTCGCCCCCAAGCGTGCGGACCTCTTACCGGTCTGAATATTCATCCCGTAGTCGAACCATTCGGAGCAGGAGCATAGCCATTCGAAAACTCCATCCCCTCGCTGGCCAGCCGCTGGAAATTTGGCGTTCGGTAACGACCGCTTCTGGATCCTCAGTAACGACCATCCATCTGTAACGGAGTCCCTGTCCACCCCTGATCATCGGCGAGAACCAAAATAATGTTGGAAAACTCACTGGCTCCGAGCCTGGGAGTGCACAAAAAGGCGAACAGGAGGATCGTGTTGCATTTCATGGGCAGTCAACAATTCAACGAAGTACTTTTAGGTTCACTTCCACAATCAAGCGCTATCCTGATTCCCGAAGATGGATGTTATCACAAACGGGAAGTCAACTTCAAAAAGGTGGGATGAAAGTCTCACTCTTGGCAGCGCTCGCTTTCTGCCTTGCTAACGTCCTTCAGTGACGGTATCCCGCTATGCCATCGGGAGGCATGAAAGCGAAATAGGCCGGAACAAGATACGGAGTGGTGATCATGCCATGGATTTCCTCCGACAATCCACCGAGTTTCGAATGGCCAACCCGCCGTCGAGCCATTGACAAACGTACAAAGTCTTACCGGTCGCGTGGCACTCTGCGCGTTTGCGGACGCATCAATGGAGACACCCTTGTCCTCCGTTACCTCGTGAATCTATTTTCCATTTTGGTTTCCCTTCTCCCTCGGAATACTTCCGGAGCAGAGAATCCTCCGTCGAAATTCACAGGGCCACCAATTCGCGTTCACCAATCGCCCCGAAACCACATGACATTCGTCATCGCCAATCTTTTCCGTACCAAGCATCGCCAAACCATTTAATCTTGTCAGCACGCTGCCGCCACCAAAGCTCTCACCAAAAAATAGCTTGGGAATCGTATAAGCACCTCCCCCTCTCCCCCGGGGCCAAGGCATGCCGGCCCCGAAGCCTTCTTTTCGTATCGCTCGATAGACTTGAGGTAGAAGTACGATTGCCACCCATCGCCCCATACCGCGCCGACATTTCCGATTCCAGACAAGCGTTTGGTGCTCTCTTCCCTGATCAGCACCCGGGCGTGCAAGTCCCTGATCCCAGCGTGCGAGATCTTTGGCCGTCGAATAAAGACTCCCACCGCCGGTAAGTATAGGGACATACACCACGCGGGCATTGACTCGCGTTTCCTCTGCATTCAATTCATAGCCCAAAGCGCGATTCTCCAAGATCATTGGCAGCCAACCGGGACCTATGTCCGCCACCCCTCAATGGTTTGAAGATCTGCTGCTTGAAAAACTCATCGTACGGTTTTCCGGACCGCTCCTCGATGACCTTGGCCAAAAGAAAGTAACCAAATCCGCTGTAATTGAAATCGACTGATAAGAGAACAACTTCAAGGTTTCATCCAACGTCTTTGGTGTCTTGGCGTTTCCGGCAAACGCCGGTAACACCCAAGCATGCATGCGTCCTGAAGCGTGAGTCAGCAGTTGGTGAATCGCCCGGCCACGCTACGACTCCGGCATCTCCGCCAAGTGTTCACCCACCCTCTCTAGTCAAGTTAATAAGTCCCCAACGTTTCACCACACAAGGCAACCAGGACCGACCCACTGAATGGCGACTCGCGCACCATTCGGTCCAACCGATCGGTCACGCCAAGACACAGTCTCGAATGCCCTTCCAACCCGCCAATTCGTTTGCTCATGACCCCTTGAAAATCAGCAGACGACAGCCCGACCGATTGCCAGCGTGATTCTCCGACAAGGGGAACGACAGGCCATACGAGTCGATTCCGACGATCAACATGTTGGGGTTTCTCGAACCACACCTTAAAAGCAAGTCTCGCGCCCTCGGTTGTCATGGACCTTGTAAGTTCATCGTGTCCAGTCCCCCGGTTGGCAGGTGAACCATTCCTTTTCCCAATCACCCGCAACAGATTCGATCGTGAGCGATGGTTTGAGAGTAGGCCGGACCCGCCGCTTTGAGATCCTCGGCCGTGAACCTGAGCATTAGCGAGGAGAAGTTGAATCCTCGGGCGGTTCGGACCTGGTAGAAAAGTAACCAGCACCACGGCCGACTTCTCCAACGGATAGACAACATCAGCGCAAATCCAAGGAGACTTGTCGGTGGTGACGACCGGAATTTCAGCCGTCCAGACATGATCTTGTAGGCCAGATCGTCTGTCTTTCCGTCCCAATAGAGTTTTACTTCCTCGCTAGCCACCCGATAGCCGGGGGCGCTAATCCGCCCTCGCCCAAGCGATAGAGATCGTCGCATAGCCACGCCGGGCATTTGCCAACACCGCCCTGTGATCTGCAAACTGCCCATCTCCATGAATCTGCACCAATCACGAAAGGCTCTTCCCTCCTTTTGAAAAGCCATAAACCGCAGCCATCACCGCCCGCTGCCCCTTGAAGACACCAATGCGGTATCGCACAATTCGAAGGACGAGCCGAGGCGTGGAACCGCCCTTCGCCAGGAAGCGCGACATAACACCGGATCAGAGAGACTTCCAAAATTCGAGGTTCATTTCCAAACTCATAGAAAAGAGCCCCAGGTTCCGGTCTCTACCCGAACCAGGGAAACTCGCAGATCCTAGTTGCTCCAACAGTGAAGGCTAATCTTGGCACACTTCGTCAAACAGAATCTTTTTCTAAATGGGCAAGAGCCGGGGTAACACCAGAATTTATTCGTGCCGTGCGCCGAGGTTATGCCAGTTGTAAAGGTCAACTCGGCCGCCCTCATGGGCGTTATCGGTGAGGCTGACGACGGGAATACCATCGAGGTAAATCTCAATTCGATCTCCCTACAAACGGACGATCAGATCGTGGTAATGGTTGAGTTCGCACCCATGCTCCCGATCCTCCAACACCATTTGAGGTTGCCATTGGTCCTGAGCGTTCATCGCAAATCGATAATAGTTTTGCGGTTTGGCATAACAAAAGACCACGCCGATAGCATCATCGCCGGAGAACGTTCCGAACCACACGCTCCAGGCGTCGCGCACTTTCGACCGCATCCATGGTAAAGCAGCGACGGTTCCGCTCATTGACGTACCGCAAAAAAACCCCAACCGTCCTAGTCTGTTGGGACAAAACGCTCACCTCGAATCAATAGTCACCCCAATCCCGGTTTTCAGCCACAGCGTGGTCCCCAGCACCATTGGAGCCGATTTCAATGTTGGCCTCGTCCTCCCACAGTATTTCAAAATATCCGTCGATCGATCTCATCAAACGGCGGAACCGATTCTGGTGATTCAGTGAAAATCGGTAGAAGTTATTCTCATCCCTTGCCCCGGGCCACAATGCCGAAGCCATCGTTGTCCTCGGGAGCTAACCTCACAGCCAAGCGATAGTCATCCCAATCCACCGCCCCCCCAGCAGCGACATCGCCCCTCGGCGAGCCACGAGCTAGCTGGACTCATAAATACTGTGATCCTGAATTAGTCCGTTATCCGCCAAGGACTAGTGTGAGGCTTGGCTTTGATTTCCTCGATCCACAATGGCAGCCGACGCCCAGAATTCATTGAGCGGCACTGATGCCCAAAGCATGTGTGGCGTTGTGATTACTCGACCCACTTCGCCATTCATCCCCCGAATCAGACGCCGGCCATTCTTTTGTCGGTCCATTGAGGAGCGGTAGTAGTTGTCCTCATCGACAAATCAGAAAGCGACACCAATCGCATCGTTATCTCCGTACCATCACAGAGCAGACAGCAATCCGCCCAATCGGTGCTGCCACTCAACAAAAACGTTCCCGGACGGGGTGCTGTCTCCACCATCGCTTCCCAAAGCCGAAATCGGCGTGTTGGACGTCGCGCCGGGAAAACCGACTTCCTGCAAGATGACGATGTCTATATCCGCCTTCAGCCCCTCGTCCCCGCTCTCGATCGCAAAGTCGCTTGAGCCAACATAGTCGAGAAAAGAGCTCCCTAGTGGAGGGGAGAAAAATAATTGGGCCAGGGAACGATCAGCCTGAGGAGAGTGAAGAAATCTTCGCTATGGTTAGTTCATCCTTAGCCCTTGCCTGCGCGACGAGGTTTTTCGATGCCTAGGATGTGATTGGTAAAAACGAAATTGGTCCCCGTGATAAATTGGTTTTGGTTCGACGCATCGATTGGGTTCCCGGCTCGAGGAAAGGGGATTACATACTTGATGCCACAAGGGGAGGCTGTTTTCATAGAAATTTAGGGGGTTAGCTGAGGGTAGCCGGCCCAGCAGGAGGCTTGGGCCATGGGCTTGCCGGTGAAGGGGTCGGCTAGCGGGGGGAGTTTGGGCATTTGCTGTTCCTCGAAGTATTCTTTCATGCTCCAGGCTTGGAGACGGGGATAGGTGTTGGGGGAGTCTATTCATGGGGGAAGGTGCCGGGTTCATCTTTGCTTCAATACGCCCCTCCGAGATGAGATGGTCTCTACGGTGATGAGGATGCCTTGCGGCGGCTTTTTCTTTGCCGATGGTGTGGCAGAATGCCCGAATCTGGTCAGCGGCGGGTTGGGCGCTCTTGACTTGGGCCACGACTTTGCGCGTGTGTTGGATGGGCTCGCTCAGGAGGTAGCCTTCCCTCTCTACCCCGCCATCGCCTATCTATAGCGCAGGGTTTAGCGGCTCGTTTAAGTTCCGGCGGATGCGATGCTGCTGGTCAGGAATGGGGGGCATAGGTGCTTGGTTTTTCAGGTTTTCCGTCAGCCCTTCAGTCTTCCAAAATACCAGGGGGCGATGCCTTTGCTCAGCACGGGCTGCTTCGTGAGCGAGCCCGTCTCTTGGCGGGCTTTGGCTGGCGCACCGGTGTTTCCCCTGGGCGACTGTCGGAAGAGAGCACCCAAGGTCCGCTTCATCTGTTCTGCGATATCGGCACTCATGGTTCAGTTTTTTTTGTGTTGTCGTTTGTCGTCGGTGTGGTGATTTATTTGGTGAGCATCGCCCCGGTCAACCGCTTGCCAAAAGTCCCTCGACACACCGTGCCCAGCCAATCTTCAGCCGTGTTCACACTTTGATTGATGCGCCAGGCGAACTCGTTCAGATACCGGGAGCAATGCCTGCAGCTCCAATGGTGCCGTAAAATCCCCGCTTCAACACGGCCCAAACGCTCTCAATGCCCTTGGTGCGGACCTGCCCTTCCGCATATTGCCGGGCGGAATGATTCACCCGGCGCTGCCGATACCAGAGCCTCTCCGGCCCCGTGTAAGAGGGGAAGTCATCCGTGTAAATGGGGGAGCCACGCGGCGGCGGATGAGAGCGAACATGACAGGCTTGGCTCACCCTCTCCGCCGGGAACAGCGAGACCCCTCCGTTTCTTTCCCGCATCCCCGCTACGGGCATCTTGCCCGCCGGGCCGCGTCCTTGCCGCCTAGGTAGGTTTCATCTATCTCAATGACGCCTTCGAGGTAAATTTTAGCCTCCTCACAGGCCTCGCCAATGCGCTGCTCCATGAACCACGCCGTCTTGGGTGTCACTCCCAAGACCCTGGAAAGCTGCCATGAAGAGACACCCTCTTGCGCCCCATGTTCAGCAGATAGACGGCGTAAAGCCATGTTTGCAAGGAGACATGGCCGCGCTCGAACACCGAGCCGATCCGCACGGTGAAATCCTTCCGGCAACGCCAAACGCCCGGGCGCGTGCGCCGTTCTGCGGCTTGTTTTTGGGCGTGGCACTTGGGGCACTCCACGCCGTGTTTCCATCACTCCTCTTCGAATAAAACACTTTGTCAACTTTTTTATAAAAAACCTTCCCTTGTGGCATCAAGTATGTAATTCCATTTGTAAATTAGGCATTATGACAACCTCCCATTGATTACTGCCGCTTTGGTTAAAACTCGCCGTTACAACAAGTTTTGGCGATTTGTATTTTTGAACTCGCTGATCAGAGCCCACCGTAAATGTCCCTGGGCCTGCACAGATTGGGGCTGAATATAGCGGTTGGTTTGGATATCGTGAGCCACTGTTTGTAGAGTTACGATGTTCACTAAAGTAAGTCTCATCTCTCCGGTATTTAATGCTGGTTTCGCTCTGACGATACCCATATCACTGAAAGGTTTTGACCATTATAATAATAGCGTCCTCGTTCAATAATCTGATGACAGAGTATATATTTCTTTCTCAAATTTAAGGATTACTCAAAACAAGCCTTCATAATCAGCATGGTAACGTTTCGAAGATATTCCAATCTATTCGATGCTCGGAGTCTAGGTTTTGAGTGAAACGAAAGTTATGGTAAATAACGCAAAGGTAAAAGGGTCACGAGGCACGATAATTTAATTTTCATTTTTAAGATTGGTTTCCTTGTTTTCATGCCCCTTGTTTCAATCTATTCGCAGTTGAGTTTTCCGTTGAGCGATGCGAGGCACCTACCGGCGAAGCTGAGCTTTTGACAACCCTCCCTTTCCATGTCACTTCATTCCGGGCCCCTCTCATTTCATTTCAATGTTTGGTTTCTTTCAAAAAAAAGGCCTCGGATTGTGAAAAATAGGTGTGAAATCCCGTAACCTTGGCCCCGGGTTCCTCTGAAGAGAAATGAAATGCGCCTGCCGCGGCGGTCGCAACAAAGTTTTTCGACGCCAGCCACAGTGAGCATCCTGAGCGGGAAGCAAAGGCTCGCCCAAGGAGCGAACGCTCCCCGCACGGCCAGCCGCTTGACTCGATTCTCCGGGGGCTGAAGCTGCCGTTACCGCAGAGCTAGGGCAAGACAAGCGCAGCAGCGGCGCCTCGCTGCATCCTTTTGTTGTACTTCAGAGACGGAAACGCCGGAAAGGAGATCGCGCTTGTGCACTGATGCTGCATAGAAAGGCAGCGTATGAGTCAGCGAGAGCGGCGCCAGCTCAAGTAGCAAGAACCCACTTTGCGAAGCAGGGCATGAAAGGTTGAGCCGGCCCACACGCCCATCGCTAGCAGCATTTTCAGTCAGCTCGGGTTCCCAACCACCCCAACGGCGTTGGGAGCGTAGATGTTAAAAGCGGGTGGCGTGACCCCAAAGGGCGATGCCGCGCGCCGCTAGCAGTGCTTGAGACATTCTGCGCGCCGTCCATGCTGCGCATCACAAGGCTAGCAAGCCCCGCGAGCTCAAACATCTGGAAGGGAGCTGCCAAGACGGTCTATTTTGCCCCATCCCGCCTCGCAAACGGAACCCTTCAAGTAACCAACCACCCGCAACCCTTAACCCTATGATGTGACCTCTGTTCCGAACCCACGGTGCTACCTATGGCCTTAGCCTCATCGAGGTAATTGGCACCTGAAACTTGGTACTCCAAATCTTTCTTCGTGGTGGATTTTCCCTGTTGAATCGAGTTAATGCGCTTGCTAGATTCCACAGGTCGCTAGTGGGTTTGCCGAGCATTTAGAGAACTTTTTCTTTCCGAGAAACGTTGCTCTGCAACGGCCATCTACCGATCCTTCCTTGGTAACTTGGTGGGCCAATGTAGCTCAGTGGTAGAGCAACGGTTTCGTAAACCGTCGGTCAGGAGTTCGAATCTCCTCATTGGCTCCATTGCATCTTACTATCACCTTGGCGAGCGTTGTCTTCGAAAAAATCCCTTTGATTCGACCCGAGTTCGGGATGATCAAATCGGCTGAACACTGGCCGATGATCATTCGTTTTTAGACGGCGGTGAAAAGGGTAACGGCTCAACATAACAAAGATTCAACTGACGTAGAAGTCATTAAGCTGTTAGAACCACTTCAATTAAAGGTTTAAGTCCGTAAGGTTCAAATTGTTAGGGTGAGACGACAGTCTTCCGGTCAGAATATGTTAATTTTGTTAATCTAATGCTGGTGGCAAGATTTATAGTCATGATGAGTCTCGTTCTGGTAGAATTTTCTTTTTTAGGTTGCTATATTGGTATATAAATGGAATAGAAGATGGTTTTGCATCAGGAATTTAATGTAATTAATTTTCTTTTAAAAGGAATTGCGGTTACCAAAGAAATTGGGGTAATTATCGAATTAAATTGAAATTATCCCTTGCAATCCAGCCGAAAAACATATAAGGAAAGTGTAACCAATTACTTGCTGATATTATTTTTGCCATACTGAAGAGCGGTTTTTATTCTTGTCATACTTATAACGATATGATGCAGGAACGCCGACAGTTTGTTCTCATTCAGGTGGGCGAGAATTAAACTGTCACTAATGCTCCAGACTAGGTCTTAGTAACCCACAAGGCCATGGGATGTTTAATCGAACGGCGGTGAATTCTGTGGGCATGAATTGAGCTGTCGCCAAGGTTATCGTTACGGCATGCAATTTATATAAAGCATGGGAATCATGGCATGAGTAAGAGATCCTGCAAACAGGAGTCCGGCATGAACCGGTGAAACTTTCTCAAAATGAACATCCTGGGGTACCGCTAGCATGTCACTCAATACTTTTGGTGGAAGTTTTGACTCGAAGTTGGTCACGGTTTTGTCGCTATTGGGAGACGGATAAATGGATCCGCGGGCAGCGGTATGTGTTGCTGAGTCTCCATCAATCTCCGCCCGGTTGGTTTCATCCTTGAAAAGTGGGGCAAGGATAGAAAGCAGATCATGAGACAGAGGCGCCACTTGATGCCGAGGACAAGCGAGATTCCTCCGAGTGTGGTAACGATCAAGAGTCGCCGACTCGATCACTGTTGGTGGATTGCATGGCTCAGCGCGGTGCTTGGATGATTGTTCTCTCGGTCGAGGGCAACGAGATTGTTACGCTTTGGAATACTCACATCACAACACCTTATTCATCAAAGGATCGATTCGCTCATGGCAGGGCGCGACGTTGTTGCCAAGCCTTTCTGCCTGTAGGTCGCATTGGACGATTTCGTATTCTATTCTCAACGAATTACCGCTCGAGTATCGTTTGAATAACCAACGAACCGGCTGTGTTGGCGCTCAAACAGGATCGGACGCATCGGTTTATTTTGGAATCGGGCCAGGCATGTGACCGCGTACGAACGCACGGTAGCGAGCGCTCAGCAGTTTGTCGGCGAGCAGTATCCGCTTGGGGCCGGCTAGTATTGTGCAAGGTCCGGGAGTATGTTGAAATACTTGAGCCCGAGCGACGGGTTCTGGATGTTCGCTTCGTCGGTCTGAGCTGGGGGTGCCTTGGTATTTCCGGAGTCTTCAGATTCCGGTCAGCAGTCGCTGAGGCGGGGATGTCGGCGACATTGGGAGGTTTTACTGCGGCCACCGGGAATGCTGTCGTGTCAGGTTTACGTCAAATCTCAGATTTTTTTGGGTGTTGCGCCCCTTGTAGAAAGCGCGGAAAAAACGGCCGACAATCCGGACCAAGACTTTACCCTGGTGGAGGTGGGCGACCCGGAAAAACTCGGCTTTTTTACCATTACACAGGAGTGCACAACGAATGGTCAGCGGTGGAGGACGAGAATGTACCGACACGCACGCTTGTTGATCCCAAATTCAAAGGGGGGGATTTGTCTGGAGGTAGGATGCCAATCGATCCACCGAACCTGCGATTCCGCCTAGGTTTGACGCCTTCAATTTTGCTCTATGTCCGACGGCTCGGCAGGTCGACGTCATTGCCGGTCGGGCGCCTAGGGCTATTTTGGTGTCATCTTGAGAAATGTCGCCGTGGTTCGGCACCGGCTCGAGCAAGGAGCCAACTGAGGGAAGCAGGTGTTTGACGAGTAATATAGGTCAGGAATAGGATTGGCAACGTTGTGGCTGAGGCCCAAGACCGAATCGACCTCCTTGCAGCACAACCAAAGAAATTTGCAAAAGGGTTTTGAGCATTGAAGCGGCGGAGAATTGCGAAATTTCGGGAAAGATTCGACAAATACGCCTCCAAGGTGACCCTGTGTCCGAAACTGAAGCGGCGATTCGAGAAAAAGTTCGATTCGCTAGAGCAACCATTGTGCATGCAATTGAGTGGGCTCAGAAACGAAGCGAATCTAAAGGTGGATGAGATTTTTGATCAAGTCGAAGAGATTGGAGAGAGAGACTGTGGAACGTTTTTTCGGGTGATGACTCTCTGTTGCAAATCTTCCGATCTCAAATTGTACAGGTCCACAGAGGGGAGGATAAGTTTGCAGAGTTATTTAAGCGTGTCAGAGGCGAGGTTGGGGCAGCCGTTAAAGAGGCCAAGAATGTATTGCGGGAGTTGAAGTAAGACGCTGATGTCTCTCG
Organism: Limisphaerales bacterium; assembly: GCA_024761205.1. Lineage (GTDB taxonomy): Bacteria > Verrucomicrobiota > Verrucomicrobiia > Limisphaerales > AAA164-E04 > UBA2970. The sequence continues at coordinate 23,263 of JAMASS010000042.1, read as the reverse complement.
CGAAAGCCGAATTCAATGAAAAAGCGTTTGAACTAGGACGCAGGGCTATAAATGCGTGTATGGATAAAGCAAACATTCAAGCCAGACCTGAGAGAGTCAAACAGTCGTAGCTTGGATGATCGCGATGAATTTTTCGCGAAGCCCCGACAGTTTTTCGATGCCGTTTCGTTCGTGGACAAGCAGATAATCCTAAGCGGGAAGGACGGCAAACTGCAGGTTTCCGAAATGATATGTACTCGGCGAAGTTCCGATTCCGCTCAAAAACGTGTGTTTGCACATCCAACTGATAGCCCCGCTTCCGTCCGAGCAATCCAACAAAGACTTTAAATGCCGCTTGTGTGCATCGTTCTGGTTGACACCAAAAGAACGTGTGATGGATAAAAGCCGGACTCCAAGCGCGCCGTCTTTTGGACTTTATCAGAACCTCCAGCGTGCAGGGACATTCCGCCGAGGAAGGCGCAAACGGCGAGGGATCGAAATCTTGCCGGGGTATGTTGCTGCCCGCATTAGGATTGCCAAGGAAGCTTGCGAAGAAGATCAAATGCATGTCACTAAATGCGACAGATCGGAATCGCGACTATGATGTACGTGAATGGCAATGAAGGACACATACCCTGTGCAATGTGTTCCACGAGACGATCCGAAGAAGCCTTGGATCAATCTTATCTTACTCTGTGTGGGAGGGAGTGATGACATGCGGGCTTGCCCTCAAGCGACAAGCAGTCGAAACAGCGTATCAAGCGCAACGGAACTAAGTTATCCGATCAATGATTGGGCCTCACAACCGGGGACCATTGTTGGTTTCCAAGCCGCCTCACTGCTCGATCAGGAACATCTCCTCGACAAACTGCAGCAGCCAGCAGAGACGATCATTGTCTTTGAAATTGCTGATGTGCAAGCGATGGATGTGCTTCCCGATCATACTCATGGACGCACCGTGGCCTACGTGGCGAGGTGTGATCGATGATATTCAATCGGACCGTTATGGTGGCGGTAAAAAGAACAAGCATAAGACCGGGGGCTAACTACCTTTACGCCAATGGCCACATGAAAACGATTCCGGGAATCACGCTCTACAATCTGTTCGACATAGGGAAGGGTGTGAACTTTTCTGCGCCGCCCGAGCTTCGGAAAAGAAGAGACAGTGATAGGGCTCCGCTTCTTTAAGACAGCAGGCTGCCCAGGTAAAGCCTCCTGCACTGTGGCAACCTGCTGTCGCTCTGTTCTCAGCCCATCCGGCTTGCCCCCCAAGCAGAGAAATGACGGAGGTTTCGCTCCCGTCCTGTTGCTATACCTTCCGGCTGCATCCCAGCCAAGCAGCCTGAGGCTAGGTTTTACCTCTTTTTCTGAGCATGGGGCTGAGTTTTCACGCTGAAAATGTCACATAAATCCACTTGCTTCAGGAGGGAAGCAGGGAACTGTATGAGTCCACCGTGACAGAAAGCCGTGTTGACCACGGTTTATAATGTTACGGTTTGGTGTCTTTTATGAAATAAAAGATGGTATTTTGATGATTTCTGGATCGGAAACAACAGGCGAAGATGGGCAAGATGGCTTTGTATTTCGGTTTTCCGCAATATCTTTGGAGCCGGTCGAAGCTTGGATTCGCGATCAAAGTCAGGAGTTTGGGTGCTCCGTTGAAACCGAGCCTGTCAGTGATCAAATCGCACCTACTTTGACACCGATGGTTGGACTTTCTACAAGGCTGGATATTGATTTTGTCTCAGGTGAACAAATCAGAATTGTCAAGCGACCTTCAAGTCCCGTGGAACCGAGGCAGCAACGGGGGTCTCATCGCAAAATTGGCTAGACAGTGCAGTTTCCCGATCCTCATTGGCTGAGTCCGGGAGAGTGGCGCAGTATCACACTGGTACGGTTCACTGGATGGAATCAAGCGGTACGGAAACTCTTTCAAGCCCATACCCGGCGGACCATGTTGGTTCTTAAAGACGGCAATCGGACGGTTGTAGAGATTGCCTTGGATACTTGCACTATCTCCGCTGATGATGAAAAGGAGCCCTAGACTGAGCATTGTCAAGCTGAAGGGTGACTTGAAGGCGAACGGAAGCGGGCGAGCGTTTGCGTTTGCACTAGAGTCCGCCTGCTCCCTGCAACAAGTGGATCGCTCGAAGTTCGAGATAAGATTGTTTGTCACCGACATGCACCCGCCCGGGGTACCGGAATTGGGGGCTCTTACGATGGATTCAGATGTGTCGATCGGTGCCTTTGCCCATGTAACGTTGCGACGCCATTTTGCGGCGATGCTCCAACGAGAGCCGGGAACCTGCCTTGGGGGAAGATATCAAAGAACTTCATCAGATACGGGTTTCAACCCGCCGGCTGTGGGTGGCAATGCGAATGTTCCACGAATACCTCCCGGCACAAGCGGCTCAGTTTCTGCATACAATCAGATGGGGTGCTGACGCGCTCGGTGAAGTGTGTAGCCTCGACGTCAAACTGGAACAACAGCAGGTCTGGCTTGGACGGGGCAGAGGCGAGGATCGTCTCGTGTTCTCCAAGGACTTCAATGCTCTCCGAACCAAGCGAACTCGGGCTCGATGTCGGATGCTTCAGGTGCTCAATTCGCTGCAGTATCGGCGTTCTGTCAACAACTTTGGGACCATGCTGAGACATGGGCCATTACAGCGCCGACCGAACTAGGCGGGAGCCAAGAGTGTGCTGTCCGAGTCGATCGCCCCCGTGCACCGAAAGGTTTTAAAGGCCGGAAAACGCATTAAAGACTCGGTAGCACCCGATAACTACCATCGGCTTCGAATTCGGTGCAAACGCTTGGTGCGCCTTCAAAGTCTGCTCGGCGACTACAATGATACATCCGTAGCCATCGACTATCTCCGGGAATTGTTGGAGAAATCAGGCAGACGCCTGCCTGATCACATGCGGTGTTTGCGCTAGGACGAATGGAGGAGCGCTGCCGAATCCGTGGTGAACGCTGTCTATCCCATTCCCCCAAATTCTATGAGAGATTCAAGCGCCGGCCTTGGAAAAAATCAGAAACAGCCCTTCGCTGTGCTGGTTGACCTCATCACCGATGTTTCACAAATAGGATCGTGTGAGTGCGATCAACCGTCCAAAGACGGTCATGTGGGCGACCACATAATAAGGAGATAAAATCTCAGCCCAATCAGAACTAAAAAGGCAAAGGCTGAAAGTAAACCGGTTCGCAGATCGACGAGCGAAAGGGTGATGAGCACCATACCGCTGACCGCAATGCCGACCGAGGTCAACAACGCTCGCCAGTTGTAGTTGTTGGTGATGAATACCGCCAAACTACTCGTCACCACACCCCCTGGGCGACCCATGATTCCGAAAGAGCGAAGACCGAGGGCAGTTCAGTTGTCCCCAAATCTTTCCAGAGCTCCGGTGTAAAATCCGCACGCAGACTTCGTAAAATCGTCACAAGGAGGTAAGCGAGGACCACTAGGGACAAACCGACTCCGTGGCGCTGGGTCCAGTGCCATTGATCGGCATCGGTCATCACGCCGACGGCAGCGAGAATGAAACTGATGCATAGGCCGGCAACAAACCCCTCGGTCAGTCTCCGGCCCTCGAGAAAACCCAACATCAGGCCGAGAGGAAGACCATTGAGAAGACAGGTCGGTGAGTAGGCGGAACCAGTGCAAACAAAAGCAGCGCAAGTTTGGCAACGCCAATCAAATCCAGTAGGACTCCGGCGCGACGCTTGGTCGGCATTTCTGAAATGACCTTAATCCTGATGAGTTTTGAGCGCATGCAACCCAGAATCTGTGCGATTATCAATTAGGCATTCATGTCCGTACTGTAAGGCGCCTCGGCGAATGAGGCGGCAGTGTATGATTTTCGGAAACCATATATACAAGCATAGGTCCCGAATGACGCAACGACACACCTGACGGTGAGCTAGACTGGGATGTCGTTGCTTCCTTTGGAAAATTCTGCGGTTTTTGGTCGACATAGAACGGCTGGGTGAGGGCATTTCTAGATCGGATCAACGCAGAATCCCCTGAAGGAAGAGCATGCCCGGCACGGCTCTGGCTCTGTTCGCGTCCTGGAAGCGCTATCGCCTATGTCGCCGGGCACTCGGAATTCGAAGATCAAGAGTTTATTCAAAAGATATTCAGTGTTTTCCAGGGGATTCGCGGCAGTAATCAGATTGGGAAGAGGCGTCGTCTTCACAGCCGAATTGCTTCTGTTTAGAACTGTTCGCTGCGCGACGATTCCAAGATATTTTCTAAGATTAAAAAAATCGTCTCTGCAACACTACTCTCGTCCACTCGGTTGAGAAGCCAATGGACCGCGAGAAAAACGGTCATGGACTTCAACATGCTCGACCCAATTCAGCATTTCTGGACGAACTCCGGGAGTTGATGAAGACAAAGGTCTACGCAATTGAAGTGCTTGGCCGACAGACATCGTTCAGGGAGTTGCTCAATGGGATTTGGTTTCGTCGATCAAAAGAAAGAGCGGCGTGAACCGCTGCTTCGCGGCGAGATCCGTAGTTGTTTTTCGATGATAGAACCCAAAGCATTGTCCCAACATTCGCTCACGGGTTTAACCGAGTGAGAAATATCTCGTGTATAGCATAGGGCACGAGGGCGAGGGTTGGGCGAGTCACTCGGAAATTCGGTATGAAAATTGTCGGGCGCCGGGCGCGAATCGGTTTGGGGGGATGAAGGGGATGGGTTTGCCATTGTGCAGGCTCGGTTAGGCCCGGACGGATTCATTATTGCATGAGGTGGATCGGTATTGCCGAGCGGTCGTCCGACATTATGTGCCGACGAGCTGTCGCCCGGCGATGCCGGTGGCGAGGCAGGCCATTCAGAATTGGATCGTCGAGAGTCGGGCCGAGTTCGATGCTAGTCGATTGATGGTGTTGCAAGCAGGATGGAAAATTGACCGTGAAGGGAGTGAGACGGCTTGGGTGGATATTTCGACCATCAAATTCTCGGGCGCTAACAGGTTGCTGCCTCCGGATCCGCGGGCTATTCAGATGCTGGACGCCCTGAGAATTTGCGACGGGCTGCGACGGGCTGCGACGGGTCGGACGAAGGCCACAAATCCGTTGTCACTCGCCGAATGCTTCGGGAATACGGCGCCACCTAGGGACCTCTTAGTTTACTGCGGGTTTAGGCGTTGGGCGGGCGGTATTGGGTCTGCGGTTGCAACAATAGTTTGGAGGGACAAGGGCTTGATTCTGTGTTAAACGATTACCATGAAACCCGGTGCTTCCTATTTATCTGTGGCCAAATTCCGTCTCAATCGGCGGGTTTGCAAGGCGTTCACCTTGATCGAGCTTCTCGTAGTGATCGCGATCATCGCCATCCTCTCTGGCATGCTTCTGCCGGCGCTCTCCAAGGTCAAGGAGAAGGCGAAGCGCACGAAATGTCTCAACAACCTGAGACAAGTTGGCATTGCCAGTCATATGTACGCTGACGATAATGAGAATATTCTCCCACCAATGGTCGACCATCGAAATCGAGTCGGCAACTGGTCGTGGGATATGCCACAGACGGTGGTTTCCAATCTGTTGGGCTACGGTTTCCAGCGGGATATTCTCTACTGTCCGTCGTTTGCGAAGCAGAATAACGACAGGCTGTGGGACTTTGCGACGCACTATAAAGTCTTGGGTTATGCTTTTGCTACCAAGGGGTCGCCCGGTTTGGCGAAGACGAATATTTTCGAGCGAATTCAGCAAAAGGTCGTCAACGAGCACAGTGGCAATTCCTATACGATTGGCATTTCGGAGGGAATCTTCGTTGCCGACGCGACGCTTTCGAAGCGCAATGACCGCGAGGCTCGCGGGGAGAATTTCACTGTAGTCGACGGCGGCTGGAAAGGGCATAGCTCGCCGCATCTCACGTCGGGAGGGGGGGTAGGGCAGCTTCCCGCCGGCGGCAATGCCCTTTATTTGGATGCCCACGTTGCCTGGAATCCTTTCCCGAAAATGCTGCAGCGAAGGACTCTATTCCCGTATTTCTGGTGGTAGTGCTGCGGCAGGCCGAGAAATCTCCGGGGAATACGAGATTTTCGGGCATAGCGCAGCCTTTCCCTAGTTTGAACTAAGCGGTTCTTCCCTGACAGGCTAAATGGTTTCCAACTCGAGGATGCAGAGTCTTTGACTGCGTATGGTGGCAATTCTTAAGAGCGGCGGGTTTGCCCGGTTTGCGAAGCGGAAAAAAGTTTTTGCGGTGCGGAGTTTGGATGGTGGCAAGACCGAGAAGATTCCTGTGAACATCAAGCGAGTTCAGTCCAGGAAAGCCCCCGGATGTCATCCTTCAGGCGATGGACATGGTTGTGGTTCCCGAGAGATGGTTTAGTGTAGTCCCTGTGGAGCCGGTTCTTTGGGTCATGGCTGCTTTCCAACCAACGGAAAGGGGGTTGGTTTGAATGTCAGGTTGGCGTATATGAACACAATGAGAAAACTTGTCGGTCTATTTTTAATGCTTTGTAGCACCCTTGGCGTGGTCTCTGGAGCGTCGCCCAAACAAGGAGCCGAGCTGCTCAAGGTGGACGTCATGGCAGTGCTCGCCCATCCGGATGATGAGATGGGAATGGCAGCTGCGTTGGCGTCGTTGTCGTTGATCGACGGCATGACGGTGGCCAACGTCTATTGCACGCGGGGCGAGGGCGGAGGGAACATGGTGGGGACTCACTGGGGACCTTCTCTTGGGATTCTGCGTGAGGCTGAGTTGAGGGATTGTCTCAATCGGCTGGGGATTCGCTATTGCTACTTCCTGGAACAGCGGGATTGGGCCTACACGGAGAGTGTGAATGCCACGCTTCAAGCTTGGGGGAAGGATGCGACGTTGGAGCGTTTGGTCCGTTTGGTTCGGGCTTTGCGGCCAGAGATTATGCTGACCATGAACCCCACGCCTAACCCGGGGCAACATGGGCACCATCAGTCCGCCGCTATTTTAGCAACGGAGGCCTTCGAAGCAGCGGCTGATTCGACCCGCTATGCTAGTCAAATAACCAAGGAAGGTCTGTCGGTGTGGCAGCCGCGAAAGCTTTATTGCACCGGAAGTTTGAGCGAGTTTGGCGTGCAGGTCGAAGCCACTGGGGAAGTGGCAGGCGAATCGTTGGGCAAGATTGTCGGTGAAGCCTTATCGAATCATCGTTCACAGGGATTTGGGCGTATGACGGGTTCACCCTGGTTGACGCGCCCCCGGTGGTTCACCTTGGTCAAGAGTGTGGTCCCGTTTAGAGGGGAAAAGAGTTTCTTTGATGCTTTGCCGGTAGAGGGTCCGACACCGCCGGTGTTGCCGTCGCCGGCTGTATCCGGAGAACCTCCCAAGCGGATCATGGCTCGATTGGTTCCTCGTCCGGCGATCACTCGGTATGAACGGTGGCTCGAGGCGTTTGATCTTGAACATGTCGCGGTTGAATTGTTGCCGGATATTCCCGTCGTCACCGGAGAATCTAATAAGATCCTCATTGAGGTCAGTAATACCCTGCCCAAAACGCAATCGTGTCAGGTTGAACTTGGCAATTCCGGGGAGTTCACCGTGGAGCCTCCGGCGATTGCACGGGAGTTCCCTCCGGGAACCACAAGGGTGCCCTTCCGAGTGATACCGGAGCGCGCCGGCAGTCTTGAGCTTCGGGTCAAAGCGATTGCTAACGGTAGGCTGGTCGAGACGTCGGGACGATTGCATGCGGTTCCGGTGGCTCGAGTGCCGCGGGTAGCCACGATGCCGACAGTGGATCAGGTGGCTCAGGATTGGACTGAGATCCCGGCTTTGGAGATCGGACCTAGCCAACGGGTGCAAGGGAGTATCATTGATGATATGGACAGCCGCGCGTTGGTCAGGCTTGGCCACGACGGGCAGTCGATCGGGGTTGATATTCGTGTGTGGGACGAAACGGTGGTTTCCAATATCCAACGAGGTGATGTTCGAGGTCATTGGCGCAGTGATTCGGTCGAGATATGCATCGATCCCAATGGGGGTGCTGAAGATACTTTTGCTTGTTTTAAGATGGGGGTGTTTCCGTTTGTCGAGGATTTGGGGGCCCGGGCGGCTCGAGACGCGGATGCGAATCAAGGACCGATTGAGGAAACAGCACCCACGACGCGAGTAACTTCTGTGGCGCTTGAAGGAGGTTACCGGATTTTCGCGGTGATTCCGTTCACGGAATCGGGTGTGGATTTGAGCCGTAAGGGTCCCATTGGTTTCAATGTCATTGTCTACGATGGCGACAAGGCAGACGCCGCGCCCGGAGAAAATATTAATCAGTCCCGTATTGCTTGGTCTGCGCGGTCGGGTGTTCAAGGCCGGCCAGGGGATTGGGGGCGGATTCGATTCGAATGAGGATTTCCCGGAGGTGCCGCTTGCTTCGATGGAGCTTGCAAGTTTGCGGTCACGGTTGACTAAGCTTATGCTCGCGATTTCCGTACAGGACGTAGGCGATTTCGAGCCCTTGCGGTGTTATTGGATATTGGCTCAATCCGGCATGCATCGGCGGGAGGAGGACTTCGTTGCAGAGGGAGAAATTTTGCTCAGCCAAGAATGGTTCGAGCGGCTGCAGGCGCAGACCGAGAAGCGTCTTGAAGCCATTGCTGTTTGCCTTTTGGACAAACCGGGGATTGAAGCGCTTACCGGAAGAACCTGTTATCAGTCGCTGAAGGCGGTTGGCAAGGCGCCCCGGCTATGGACGGTTGATGAGCTGCTTGACGAACGGCGGTTTCCTATGCGTGTTTGTGGCGGTGAAGGGGATCAGCAATGCCGACGACCTCGGGGCGCTGATCCGTTAGCTGTGTTGCTTTGGGAGCGGATGTAAAATCACCACGGATAAGGATTGTAGTAGTCCGTACCTCCGCTGAGCTGTCCCTGCTTTGATGGAGGCGCTCTTTCGGATTCCGGCCGTTGAGTCGTAACTCTTGGCATCCGAGGTAGCGAAGCTTTGCAAGGCAGAGGTATTTTGTTTGGCCGCTCACTTAAATTTAAGAGATTACACCTTGGCTCAAGCGACTTTGCCTGAGGATGTCTGTGTCGTATTTGGGAGTGAAGGGTTTGGCTTTTCCCAGAATGCACTCGACGCATGTGATCTCCCGTTGGTGTGCCCATGTCACGAGGAGTTGACTTGCTCAACGCTGCGTCCTCAAGCGCCGTTTTCTTTATGAATTGCAGCGGCGTTTAGGGTGGATGTAGGACAGAGTTAGTTCCAGGAGAGATCTTCCGGTGACTGGGAGAGGAGGCGATGTTGCCAGTCTTTGAGACCTAAGATATGGTGCCACAGGGTCTCGGCATCGTGCTCGAAAATAAGATCCATTGACGCAGGGTGCGTTAGCCAGGAGTCATCTTCTAGTTCAGCATCCAACTGGCCTGAACTCCATCCGGCATAGCCGGCAAAGACTCGCATCCTTTTTGATGGCGAGAAGGTGTTTGCAAGTTCGATTAATTCCTCAAGTGAATGGCCGACGTTCAAGTGATCCATCACATTACCGGCAGGCAGGAAGCTATTGCCATGGAGATAACTCAAAGCGCCCGGTTGGATGGGTCCCCCCCAATAGAGCGGGTGTTCCTTGAATGTTTCGGGGAGATCCTCGGGGATCAGCTCGCCAATACTGCTCTTCATGACCCGATTGAGCACGAGACCGAAAGTCCCTTTCGGATTGTGTTGGCACACGAGCACAACGCTTCGGTGAAAAAACGATCCCCGAAGCTTGCCTCCGTCCAACAGCAGCTGGCCTTGTAATGAAACATGCGGAGAGCTCATATGGTTCTTATCTAGCGATGATGCATGAGACTTGCCACACTGGCAATGATCATTAACGATTTCGACATGAGACATTGTCGGAAGTAGGTGTGTTTAGAACCGGTGGTTTTATTATTGGCTGTGATTGTCGGATGCCGCAGCGGAGCCTGCAGTCGTGAATTCCTGCCAAACAAGGGTTGAGTCCCCAATTAGTCACCTAGGGCACCTGCCGGTCTTTTTTCCTGGCAAACCGCCGAAGCGGCTCTTGAAAAACGGCTGAGCCGTCGGCATCCCGTGGCGCCTGAGGCTCGATTTCACAAAACCGCGACCCGCCGATGTTGCTGCCTCCGGCCCGCAGGATGGGGCCAAGGGAGAGGCTTCGCTTATTGCGCCATTGAGACGGCCAAACAACTGCCCCGGGATGCCTTCCGCCGCAATGCCCAAGGATGCGGCACGGCGCCGCCATCGCACTTGTCTTGCCCAGTGCCGGGAACACAAGGAGGCCTTTCGCCCCCCAGGAGCATCTCAATCCCACCAAGCAGACACTTAAGCCCCGGGGCCATCCGGAGGCCCAGATTTCGAAAACCCGAACAACCAACTCCGACAGACCCCAACGAAGCAACCCCGACACCAATCCCCAAAACCCACCTCCCAGCCGATTCCAAGCCCGACAGACGCCCAAACCCCTAAGACCGAAACAGACGATTTCCGAATAAACGAACCTACAGAGTCTGATCGAGATCATCATGTGGAGGCAGAGTTTGCCCTTGGTGTAAGCAACGCACGGAGAGGACATCTCGTCCGTCACCGAAAAGAAACCAGTGTGCCATCTACACTTCAAAGGCGTTTGCGCAGGAAAGGCCTTCCTATTTCCAAGCCATCAAAAGCGTAGTCACAATAAAGAACGCAATTAGGATTTAGAGGCTTAAGAAGTTTGGCAGGCTTTTCTTAGCGTTGAGCAGCAGGATGGTGGCGGCGAACCATTTTGGCAATGGGGTTTTGTCTTTTGAAAGATCGTCCTCGAAAGCGCGTTGAAGCTGCTGTGGCAAGCATGGCAATTCCACCGCCTGATCTTTTGCAACACCCGCTTGCAAGCCCACTGTTTGCTTTGGCAAAGCGGACATTGTTTTAATTGCGAGATTGATTTTTTTTTGGACGTTGAAGTGGATGGGGAGGTGTGGGATCAGGTTTCGAGCAAGGTTCACTGGAGCCGAGGGCCTGTTTTGCTGACTGAGAGAACCCATGTGACGCGTTGGACCTATAGCCGGGACTGATTTTCAAGCCGGGTGAAGATGCTGTATGGCTCGATGATGTGCGCGTGATTCCATTGGATTCCGAGGAGCCCTTTGTTGCCGTCCGTTCTAGACGGCTAGGGGGGGTAGAGGGCGAATCGGTGGTGTTGGGGGGAGAGGAGCGGTGGGAGTTTTTCCGCTGTTTTATCAGTGGCGACAGACTGGAATGAATGATGCCGATGATTATTCTTTGCTCGTTTCCAATACCTTCGGCACGGCGATGAGTCGCTTCATCGGGCATAGTGAGGTGAGCGATTTTAGGTTGAGGCTTTCTGGTCCGGCAATGGGCGGCAAGTGATTGCGCAGCCCTCATCTCGTTACCAATGAAGAATCAGCGATTGGAATGATCGTGGTGGTGGGTTGAGGCAGACAGAAATCACGGCCGATGGGGGGACGCGTCGGTATCCGGTGTGGTAGCGGATTCTGACATGTCCGTATTGCTGGGATTCGTTCAGGGCCTTGCTTGCTCAGGTATCAATGGAAAGTTTCATCGGAGGCGGGATTTGGCTTATTCACCGTCGCCGTTGATAGGTCCGGGTGGGACTTCAGTTCGGGGGGAATTGACTGGACCGGCGTGGATATCTCCCTGTCTTCGGGGCCTATGTTGTGCTTTGGATCTTCCGGCGAAATGCTTCCGGGGGAGAGGGTTTGAATCAGGTTTGGCTGGATCAGTCCGAGTGTGTTTCCGTGGACGCCGACTTACAATGAAGCGGCTGACGTACAAGATGTTGTTTGGAGCATCGACGTCCGCGGCGGTTGGTTCGCTTAGTCAGAGGAATCTTTAGAAGGTGGGGATGCGCTTCGCAGTCCACGGTTGGGAGACTTTGAGGGTGCGACTATAGGGACTTGAGGTTGAAGGGTCCGGATGTTGTGGTTTTGGTGGAAGGTGTCTTCGGAGGCGGATGGTGATCAATTGAGTTTTTCTTGCGGCCGGACTGCCGCAAAATTCTGTCAGCGGTGAAGTGGACTGGAATGAGGTCGAGTTTTCAGTCGGGCCGGGAAAGCATCGTTTTGAATGGTGCTATGCAAAGAATAGTGATCTCTCGGCGAGATTGGACGCTGGTTTTTAGATCGGGCCAGTTTGGAAAACCCAGTGATGGGAGCGGCCGGTCCAGAAAGAATCCGCAGGCCTTCTTTTAAGGAGATTTGGCGATCTTCAGGTGGTATTCCGCGTATTCCGAGGGTTCGAAGCCAGAGCGAATCGCGAGATCGTCACAGGTCGCTTCCGCTTCGGCGATGAGTCTTCGATTGATGAGCCAACTCATGGGGTGAAACTAGTGGAAGATGGCGCAGAGAAGTTGGCCGACCATTTGGGTGAGGCAATCAAAACGTTGAATGTGGCCGATCTCGTGAAACAAAACCGCTTGTTGCCACTCTGACTCCCCGATGTGCCATTTCTTGCGGGCAACATTAAGATGGCTCATCTGGAGTCCATCACTAACGGCATCATCGACCGGTCAGAAATCATGATTCGAAATAGATGTTTGAGCCCCATCTTGGTAGCTGTCCTCTGGTAGAGCTTCCGTAAGTCACCCTCGGCTTCCCGTGCCGAACGGATCAGTAGGCGAAGGCGGAACCAACCCCGCAAGTTTCCACAGAATGACGGTGGCGGCGACGGCAGCTCAGATGGTGAGCAGCGGCGTCGGTTGGATGATTGGGGACGAAATGAGGAACCGATTTTTCCTGTGTTGAGCTTTGGGAAGAAAGCGGAATATTGTTGGCTGAAGTTTCTGAAGGATGACTTGGAGTGGCTAGGGAAGGGGACGCAGGGGCGAGATTACCAGCGGCGTGAGTTCCCAAAGTGTCTTTCCATTTGCGAGGGAAACTGCGGCAGGAGCAGGGAGGAGATCTAGCGAGTGTTTGGGGGACAGTATCGAAAAGGCGGGCAACACGAGCAATCCAACCATGATTGTCATTCTAGAAGTGTCAATCGGCTGCCGGGACTTCCCGCATGAGGAGGCTAAGGCCTCATGCCGTTAACATCGGGCTGGTGGCTCCAACCGAAACGTTGGTAGCCAAAGAGAATGCGCGTCTGGATTCATCGTTGATTTCTTTAGGGAGGGATCCTAGCGACCTTCTTTGCGGACCTGGCGGATCATTTTTCCATGTTCTTGAGAGTATCATCGGAGAGTTTCAATTCAGAAGAGTCTAACAATGCGGCCATTGCCTTCTCGACGGAGCCGTCGAATAATGTCTGAACCGGTTTCGAAATTGCATTTCGCGCCGCCTCCCTGCGTGGCCCGTTCCCATCGAGATGGCGGCGGCGGATGTTTCCGCCGGAGGCTTCGATGGTTGCCCTGCTTGAAGCATCTGCAATCTCGGCGTGTCCGTGATCATCCCCCACTTTAGTCGACCGTTCACCGTCGGACTTGAGTGTCACCTGCATGAAATCGGCGTAGGCTTGAGCGGTTGCTTGATCCTTGGCTGTAACTCACTTCTCTCCTTCAAGCACCAATTCGTTTCGATCCGAACCCTTAACCGTGATGTTGCTATGGGAGTGGGTCACTGCTTTTTCGTTTTTAACGTGAGGGTGTGCGAGAAGGGCGTCTCGACCATTTCGGAATGACGACCGAACTGGAAAGGCACGCCGACAATGAATCCTCCCAAGATGAGAATGACGATGAGAGCGAGTAACTGGTTTTCATAGTTTAATCGCAAGGTGTTATTTGAGTTTGTCGCTAAAAACGATGCTCGATTGCGCCAATTGAAGGTCTTTGACAAGCGTAGCTGTCAAAGACTCAAGAGCTTGAGGTGTGCCATTCACGGTTGGACTGTTTATACGTGTGTTTGGAGTGGATTGACTCATTTGGTCGCGCTTCGAGTTGATGGTGCAGGGCATTTGCGGGAAGGAATCATCCTGCGAGGGGACGGGGGAGGCCACGGTTCCGACTGCTTTTGTGGAGGGGGGCGAGCGTCCTAGACTCTGCTGCCACAACCGTGCCATTCGGCCCAATGGAATGAATTGAGACCACCTCCCAAATGCTTTCACGCAACCTAAGTATTTTTGGAGATTGGTTTTGTTTTGTCGAGTGGGGGCTCACTGCTGGGCTTCCCGGACGCGAAAGTATCAGGTTGATGCGTCAGCGATCGCTCCGACGGGAAGCGGAGAAACCCAAATGGTGAGCGTTGCCATCGAGGACTAGCCGCTGAGGTCGGATGATGCCTCGATTGTGTACTCGATATCCGGTTCACCAGTCAGATGCAGTGTGAGTTGCCCTTGATCGACTGAAAGTGCGAGTCGTGACGGAATCGGCGTCTTGGTGTAGGACGTCGTTTGGCTGCCTTGTTGCCAATGCATGGCAGTGGTTCGATCGTTGGCGTCGCTCGTAAAAGTCGCCGTGGCGGTGACGGAGGCCTCGTAGAGCTGGAAGTGCGTCGCGCTGGTTGGCAAGGGGTGAATGTCGCGCCCCGATCTTCTGTCCGCCGTCAATGGAGCGGCGGGGTTGGAGGGCCTCCTGGAGGATGGCGTTGATGTCCCAAGGTCTGGTAAAGGACTTCAGCAGGAAACGGGACAAATGGATTGACGGGATTATTTTCGATGATCCCTGGGGGATTCACAGGAAGGCCGGAGAAGTGAGTGGTCAGGTCTTGGAAGGTGTCGCACGGCTCTGCCGCTCAGGCACATTGACTCTTCTTGGGAGATAAGCGGTGATTCGCTCTGTGTGTTGGACGTCTCCGCTCCCTACCATGTGAGTAAGCAGCGTGCCGGTAAAAACCTTGGTGACTGAACCGATCTCATAGCGCGCGCGCGTTTGGCTGTTGGCCATCTTCCAGCGAGGTTAACCCATACGCATAGTTAATCGCGACCATCTCGGTCGACCATGCCGATGACAATCCCTGGCGTATAGTGGAAGTCGACTCGGCGGCGAGTGCTGGATTTGATCGATTCCGGGATGGTGGCGGCGATGAGCGGTTCTGTGGCGGCGGGCGCGATGAGTAGTAGCGGAAGGATTCGTCGCGCGGCGCGATGTATGTAGAGTGGAATATTCATCGTGAAGTTTGTGTTATCGTATGTTCACAGCTTTCGATTATGGATCTCACGGAATCTTGTAATGAGTATGGATTGGGGCGGACGGTCGCCGCCGGTCTGAGAGGATCGCAGAGAGGTTTTGTCGCCCCAAGAACAAATCCCGCTACCGGAGAAACGAAAAGTCCCAGCGGCGGCCGGCGGCTAGGGAGGTGTTGTCGGGAAAGAGGCTGAAAAAACTCTCTCCGTTAGGCACTTGATCGAAATATTGGAGTTGCAGACGGAACTTGAGATCTTCGTGAAGAAACCGCAGTTGGCGTTTGTAGATCGCTTTAATGACGTGTTCGTTCACGTCGAGCACGATCAAGGGCGGGCAGCTCAAACGACTTGCCGGAGAAGTCGTTCGCGTCCCACAGGGCCCGAAGGATTAGGGCGTTTCTAAAGGAGCGGAGCGCGCTGGCGGGATCTTCGCCGCCAGATTCCCCAACACACTCTACAGTGAACGTGATTTCATTGTGCGGACGGCGATGACTGGTTTGGTGATTGCCCATCTCGATTGATTTTTCTCTCCAAAACCGTCCGTGGAAGTGGTCTCAATCGGTTGAAAGGCGGCTCTTTAGATGTCGGCCTGCTTTGTCGTAGTAATCGATCTGTTCGATTCACTAGTCAGCGGAATTGATGAAAACCATCAGCTTGGGGTATCCCGTATCCGGAGGCTCGGGGTTCGTTTTGAGTTTGAATACGGAGGTCAGCTCCGTTTCGGGTCAAGGCGGCATCTTCAAGAAATCACCACGTGTATTCCGCTCGGGTCCAGGGTAGCGGTGTCTTCATAAGGTGAATTCTGCACCGAGAAAACTGTCGATGTTGTTTGCACCAGAGATGCGCCGAATGCGCTTGTTCGACGGAAGATAGAAATCTAGTTGTCATCCGAGCTACCAGTCTCCTCAAAAGTCAGAGAGGTGGCGCCTTTGATCTCGGTTGGGCTGGCGAATCGAGTGATGATTTTGTCGCCGTCCCTGTGCCGCTCGCAGACCATCCGAGTGACATTCCACCGAATTGCCGTCTACATCGTATGGGGTCATAACGTTCACCAGTATTTTGTCGATCCAACCGGTGTCGATGGTGTCGCGATACTCGACGATTTCACGACCGTATCGTTGGGGATCACTGTGATCGAACTTCGGTTTCGGTGGGGCGCTGATGGCGTCTGCGGCGGGGGCTAGCCCGAGAGTGACCGCGAGAAGGAGACCGACGACGATGCTCAAATAATCGCGGAGTCGATTGCTGAATTTCGTTTTCATGTATCTGTTTCAGTGTGAATCGAGGGTGGTCAACCAATCGTAGATGGGCTTGAGGTCCCGAAAGCGCGTGACGCGTGCATCGGTGCATTCCGGGCTGGAAAGGGAGGCGTCAATCCGCTGCTCGTGCCAGACCGCTAGGACTTTCCGGCTGAGGGATTTTCTCGAATCCGGGCGGGGCGACATCCGTTGCCTAGCAGTTTTGAGAGGGTTTTTCCAGTTTGCCTCCTATGCTGTTTTTCACGACGGCCGCTCGGTACATCCCTACTACCTTTTTTGAGAACTCGTGCGTGCCGCACCCGAGAATGAGTTTGTCGGGTTTGAGCGGGACAAATGGAAGGTGGGCTGACTGCCGCGTTCTGCGTTCGCTGCTATGGGATGGTGAAGCGACATGCGCTGTAAGGTGTTTTGTCTTGGCTGAAGCGGACGTCGAGGTAGATGCGAAAGATTTTCCCTTTCACCGGTTTTTTGGTGAGCCGATTCAGTCACGCTTTCATTTCAGTGAGAAAGGCCTTGCTTGGTGTTTTGAGTGATTCCTTAAACACCTTCTTGTTTTGATCAAACTAGCTGCGGCGGCTGTTGCGTTTGAGCTTGCTCAGGAAGGCATTGAATGCTGCAGTTTTTTCATAGCGTCTGTTCGGGGACGGCGGTGTCCCGATCGATTAGACTTAGGACTGCGGGCATCAGCAGTAAGTCGGTGCCCTAGGCGATGGCGATCATAATGAATGCCGAGCATGATATTGGGCACAAATTGGCCTAGTCTCAGCGCGCCAAAACCATTGATGAACACGATAGTGGTGACTATGACCGGCGCGCCGACATTCTCGGTGGCTTCCGCAATGGCGGCCTCTGTCTTCTGCCCGCATCTTCGAGTGCTCGCGTATTTGGTGAACAGGTGAATCATGTCGTCCACGCAGATTCCAAGCGCAATTGATGAGACAAAAGCCGCTGTAGCGGAGAACGGCATACCCAAGATGCTGAAGGCGTTCAAGGAAATGAGGATGGGGAGGAGGTTTGGCGACAGACTGACGACGGCCATTCGAAAGGAGCGAAAAATGAAGCCGGTCAGAACGCTGATATCGACGAGAGTCGACCCGTCCCTGAGCGGGCACACAGTTCCATTCTTCGGTGATTTCGTCGAAGACCGCTTGCGCGACGCCCGCCTCGGCCAACAATCCCCGTGCGAGGGGACACGATAGAATTCAGCCTGATTCTCATGTTGGACCTGAGGCATCTTTCGCAGGATATCTAAGGGGCTGAGAAGGTCCGTGACAAAGCGGAGCAGTGACCGGGGGCCCTTCATTTTTTGCCGGAGCCGCTGTGCGAAGGCGTTGACTGTTGCGAAGTCTGGGATTCTTGAGAAAACCAGCAAACGCGTCCCTCTCGTCAGGTGCACCATGGACAAATACCAACAAGGGCTTGCTCACCTCTCCGGAAGCGATGTAGTGAAAGGGTTGATCGCCAACCTGAATTAGTCGCGACTGCGGTTCGGAGAGTCCATTGAAATATTCTCGAATCTCGGAGTCGCTCAAGGGCGGGTGGAAGGACATTCAGCCCCCCCCCGAGCGTCAGCAAAAGCGCGAACGCAGAGAATTTCTTAGTCCGGTGGATTCTCGCCTCGGGGCGATTCTCGATCCTTTCGACTGCGCAGACTCCTTCCCCGCCATGGAGGGCGAGACTTGCGATTGGGATTTCCCCTGTCCTCCTGCTTCGCCACCTTCCGGGAGGTGGCGCGAGGGTTGGCGCCACGCACGCTACCGGAATGGGACTTCAGAGACCGAACTTCGAGGATGAATGCCCCCAAACCACCAGCGAGCAAGACAGGAAGGATGAAGTAGTTCAAGAACGGTAGATTGAGGACCAGTCCGAGGACGACGGCGCCCCGCAACGTCACCAACCAAGATTGATGATCCTCCTGCGCCGGTTTCAACCCTTGGCCTATTCTTAAGGCGAGTCCCGTCAATCCGATCCAGCCCAAAAACATCGGCACCACGAGCAATATCACCCCGAACCACTCGCCCACGGCCCTCTCATATGCCTGATACAGTGAGTGTCCGGCCCAAGCCACCGGCACGCCGATCAGACCCACGGCGATATTCAACCATGGTTTCCGCCACCGTTGACTTGAGCGTTTGCTGAATCGGGGAAACAGAGATCGAACTGCCAACCAATATCCCGTCCCCGCCAACACGGCTAGGGGGAGGACACTCCAGTGCGACAACATTTCGAGTCGGATCATATCAAACCTTAAACAACCGGATTTCCGATTTGCCAACGACTCAAACTGACGCCTAATGCAAATGCAAGAACTTAATGCACACAGCGTCGGCACGTCAACTTTGGCGCCCGTGCGTTCCAATCGACCGGTTCTCGGATTCACTCGAAAACCGCGATGCTGTCATGGCCCCGATTCGAAACATAACCAAATTTGCCATCGGGATACGCTTGAGTTACCCGAGATTTGTCTCAGCCGCAGAAGCGATTTCATGCGGCAATAGGACGCAAATCAAATTGGCCTGACAAGCTCGATCCAGTGATTTCAAAGCAGCACCGGAGTGTAGAACACAACTAAGAAGCGTGGAAGGGGCTTCAGTCCCTTTGTCACTTGAGGACACAGCAGACTGCGTTGTGGAGAAAGGCGGCAGCAATGGCCGCTCACACGGCCGCACACCCGACAATCCATGGTTGCGGCGCGCTCATCTTGATAACGGAGAGGCCATTGTCGAGACGTTGGCTCCAGAATCGAGATTCACTGGGCGATCAAGATCGTCAGCCGATGCGGCCAAATGGCAGATGGATGATGCATGAGAACGTCTTGCTTCCCATTCTGGTTGAGGTCCGCCATCCAGGTATATTCCCCATCCGCAGAGGCATGGAGATCGCCACCGTTTGAGCCCTCGGGGCGAACAGGTTCGGCCCCGGCACACCGACAATGACGCTCAGTTTCTCAGGAGTCTGACCGATGAGTAGATCTGAGCGGCCATCGCCGGTTACATCCCCTATAAGCAAAGTCCAGTTGAACGCACGCGACCATCGTTTTTGTATCCTTCGGCGTTCGTGCGTCCCCCCTCGAAGCACGACGTCCAGGGGCACCCATCCTGGCTCTCTGTGGCTGGGTTCACCATCCAACGCAACTCTGCGCGCAGCGTTGGGTGTGTCAGGGTAGAAACCCTTCTCCCTACGATAAAACTCAAGATCCAGCCAGATGTCATCGCCCATGAACCCCTTGATCTTCTTCCAGAAGCTGCTCTCGAGGCACTCGATATCAATAGTCGTGAACATCAAATCAACCTGGACGGCGCAATCGAAGTCGTACCGGTCCATCCCGAGTTGAATATGGCCGTCCGATTGGAACACGACCCCAATCTCCGGTGCGAACCAGGTGCCGCCGTCGGGCGCCAGTCTACCAAAGTGCACCTCAAAGGCGGACTGCTTGCTAGACACATGCCTGCCCTCCAGCGAGAGAACCACCAGATCGGCAATACCGTCGCCGTTCAGGTCGGTTAACGAGTGCAGCACTTTCCCGACCTGAGCTCCCTTAGCGAGCGAAAAGAGATCGTCAAAGTCGAACTCTACGTCGGTAGTGAAGGTATTGGCCAGCGACGCAATCAACCCATTCTTGTTCTGATAATGAACCTCGAAGTGGTCCTCGTTCCAATACACCGGATCGCCACGACCATCTCTGTTGTGGTCCACCTTGTGGATGCGGCTCTGCCCCCAAGGGTCGTATCGATAGATAGCCGTCGGCTCCGTAGATCCCAGCCATGTCAGTCGAGCAACTGATCTTTACGGGATCGGCAAATCCGCCATCCTCCATCTGAATGAACACCCAGAAGCCATCAACATTCGGCACGACCAAGTCGTCGAGATCATCAGCGCTCACATGTCGAGTGATGTCGACATGGGGCACTTCTCGCCCCTCCGTGGTGGCTTGAAGCTGGACGTCACCGCCACCAGCGGGCGTTCTGCCGCTGCTTCGGGATCGAACCAGTTCAGACGGCCGAACTTGTAGGTGAGCAACCAGTCATGGCCACCGATATTGGCCATGTCAATGAACAGCACCTCGGTATCCAGTGTGGCGTCGAGTCTTGGCCTCCAGGTGCGGTCGCCGAAGGCATAGAGACGCAGATGGCGGTCGTGGTCCTCATTGATTTTCACCACGGCAATCTCTGCGATCCTGCCATTGAGAAGGAAGCCCGTCAAAACGGTTAGACGCAGCGCGGAGCCCATGACGAGGTTGTGCAGGTCGAAGGCAACTTCTTCTGCGGCAGGCGGATCACCCGCCGTTGCCCGCGTTGTTGTCGGGCATCCCAATAGAACCGCCCCAAGAACCGACAGGAAGAGCCAATTCCGTCAATCATGCTTCGTATTCATTAGCCTCATTAAAGCATGGTTTGTCCCGCACGAGCCTAATCGATATTATCAATCCGGACATCACCGTGATCAATAAATACTGCCTGGGCTTTGATGGACACCATACGACCTTCGGTTTTGTTTCAACCAGAACGTCTTGTCGCTCTCAGGTCCACTGGCTATGTTCCGCTCACACAACACGACAGCCATCCGCCAAAGCCGCTCATGCCAATACCGTCAAGAGCTTCCGACAAGGCCCTCTTTACGCCAGGCCCGCTTACGACGAGCCTGGCCGTTAAGCAAGCCATGCTCCACGACGCAGGGTCGTGGCATTTTGAATTCAACGCCAAGGTTGCGGCGATCCGAAAGACCTTGCTGCACCTGGGTGGCGTTTCACAGGCAGCCGGATACGAGTGCATTCTCCTCCAGGGAAGCGGGAGTTTCGGAGTCGAGTCCGTATTCGCAACCGCGGTTCCCCCCAACGGAAAGGTCCTGGTATTGGTGAATGGCGCGTACGGAGAGCGCATGGTGCAGATGCTCCAACACGCCAAGATCAACCACTCGGTGCTCCGCTTTCCGGAAAATGAAGCCCCTGACGCCACCGCCGTTGCCAAAGCTCTCGATGAGGATCCTAGCATCGGCTTCGTCGCGGTGATCCATTGCGAGACCACAACGGGTATCCTCAATCCGTTGGAGGAGCTATCCAAAGTGGTCAAGCAGCGAGAGCGAGCGTTCTTCGTTGATGCAATGAGTAGCTTTGGAGCGGTTCCGATTGATCTTGAGTCTCTTGGTATTGATTTCATGGTTTCCTCAGCAAATAAAGCGATCGAAGGGGTGCCCGGCTTCTCATACATCCTTGCCAGGCGGGAAGCGCTACTCGCCAACGAAGGCCATGCCCGAAGCCTGTGCCTCGATTTAGTTGCCCAACTTCGCTGCTTTGAGAAAAACGGCCAGTTTCGCTATTCCCCACCCACTCACTCGCTGTTGGCGTTCGAGCAGGCTCTGAAGGAGCTCGAAGAGGAAGGAGGCATTGAAGCTCGTGGTCAGCGCTACGCGGAAAACCACCAAACGCTCATTACCGGGATGCGAGAGCTGGGATTCAAAAGCTACCTCCCCGAAGCGCTGCAGAGTTTTATCATTACCTCGTTTCATTATCCGACGTCTCCGGCGTTTGACTTTCAGACCTTCTATCGCCGGCTTAGCGACAAGGGCAAGATCATCTACCCGGGCAAGATCAGCCAGGGGGATCTCTTTCGCATTGGTTCCATCGGAAGGCTTTTCCCCGCCGACATGGAGGCCCTCATCGACGCGATCGCTCGCGTCACACAGGAGCTAAAGATCACGCTCTAGTCCCGTCATACCGATATGCCATCAAACTTCCAAACAGTGCCGCATCTGAGCAGCACTCTTGCGGTCACTCTCCTTTGCGCCTGTGTTAGCTGGAATGAGGAATCCATACCTCGCAGCCACGCTCACAACGACTACAAACATCCGAGGCCGTTACTGGACGCGCTTGACGAAGGCTTTGCCAGCGTGGAGGCCGATGTGCATCTCATTGCCGGCGATTTACTGGTCGCCCACGACGCCGATGAAGTGGTTCACGGCCGTACGCTTCAGAAACTCTACTTGGATCCGCTCAGAGAACGCGTTCAGGTAAATCGAGGCTCCATACACGGCCCCCGACGCCCCTTCATTCTCTTGGTCGACATTAAAACGGAGGCCGAATCAACCTACCGCGTCATTAGCGAGGTCTTAAAGGCTTACCGCGATATCTTGACATCGTTCACTTCCAACCAGACTCAACGCGGGCCAGTGACGGTGATTCTATCTGGGAATCGACCGATTGAGACAGTCGCCCAAGAATCGCATCGTCTCGTCGGCCTGGACGGCCGACTTCCCGACCTGGCTCGCAACGACCTCTCGGCTCATCTGTATCCTCTAATCAGTGACAATTGGAAGACTCATTTCAAATGGCGCGGCAGCGGCCCTATCTCGCCAGAAGAAGTCGAAAAACTCACCAGTCTGGTTGCTCAAGCCCATCAGCGGGGCTGCATGATTCGATTCTGGGCGAATCCAGATACGTCCGCCTATTGGGAATTGGCCCTCGCCTCTGGGGTCGACCTCATCAATACGGACAAGCTACAGGAGCTGGCGGATTTTCTGGCCGAGTAAGCCGTCCCTTTCGTCACCGAGGAATGCAGACCATCTAGGAATCGTTAAAAACGGAGGGGCGACCTCAATCATGTCATCTGCCCGTCAGGAGCGGGCGCGCTCCCATATTGATTCCGCCACCCAAGTGCTTTTGGACTAAGACGCCCAGGTCACTTCTTACACCAGTCCTTATCAATACCCTGTCTCAACATCCTTGAGTAGGTGCACCGGGAGCTATCTCACGGATTCCCAGAGCCGCAAGATCCTCGATTTTCACGGAAACAATGTGCATCGGATCGGTTTCGGCAACCCGGAGAGCATCAACGCCACTCAAACCCAACCCGCCGAACTCCCGTTTTGCACCCGACGCTACACACAAACAAGGGGAATTACCCACTTGACGACCTAAATTCTGCCGTGGCTGGCGAAGCGGGAGAACTCGCCTTGGTTAAAGACATGTTTTAAGTGATTCTGGCCGGATTGGTTTATTATCCACTGTTTAGCTCCGTCCG
>JAMASS010000041.1 GCA_024761205.1 Limisphaerales bacterium | reverse complement strand
CGATTTCGCACGGCCGGGGTGTCGCTGCCGCTGCATCATCCGGCTGAGGTGGTGGAGTGGTGGGCGATGAACGATGTGCTTTCCGGGGGGCGGGTTGATTTGGGTTTTGGTTCGGGGTGGAGTCGTTCGGATTTTGTTTTTGCGCCGGGGAGCTATGCGGGGCGGCGGGAGCTATGCTCGGAGCGGATTCCGTTGGTTCAGCGGCTTTGGCGGGGGGAGGTTGTTTCGTTTCCGGGGCCTGGGGGGGAGTCGTTGCCGATAAGGGTGTATCCGCGTCCGGTGCAGGGGGAGCTCAAGGTGTGGTTGTTGGTGGCGTCCAACGATGAGGCCTTCCGGCATGCTGGGAGGCGGGGGTATAATGTGTTCACCATGCTTTATGGGTTTGACTTGGCGGCGTTGGCCAAGAAGATCGAGCTGTATCGGGCGGCTTGGGCGGCGGCGGGGCATGATTCGGGCGGGGGGGTGGTTTCCCTGATGCTGCACACGCTGGTGCATGAGGATAGCGGGCGGGTGGCGGCGGCGGTGGAGGGGCCCTTCAGGCGTTATATTCGCAGTTCTCTGCGGGCGCATTTGCAGGCGGGGCTGGGGCGCGAGGGGGGCGTGATCGAGGGGGAGGGGCAGGAGAAGATGGTGGAGTATGCCTACCAGCGTTATTTTCGGACGGGGGCGATTTTTGGCGGTGTGGGCGAGGGCCGGGAGGTGGTGGAGCGGGCGAGGGAGGCGGGGGTGGATGAGATTGCCTGCCTGGTTGACTTTGGGGTGGACTACGGCCTGGTCCGGGAGTCGCTGCCTTATTTGGGCGAGCTGGTTTCCCCTTATATCGGGTGATGGATACGGAGGCAAAGAGGCGGTGGCTCAAGGAGCGGCTCCGGATCGGGGGCCGGGGGGAGGCGTTTGGTTGCCGGTCTGTGGGGGAGGCGTCCGGTTCCGTGGGGGAGGCGTCCGGTTCCGGGGGGGAGGCGGTGGCCATTGTGGGTTTGTCGGGTTATTTTCCTGGGAGCCGGTCGGTGCGGGAGTTTTGGCGGGCGGTGGACGGCGATCTTCCGTTGTTTGAGGAGATTCCGGCCAGCCGGTTTGACTGGCGGCTCTTTTACGATCCTGCGGGGGTGGGTGGGGGGATGGGCACGAAGTGGGGGGGGTTCATTCCTGGGCTGGCCGATTTTGATCCGGGGTTTTTCGGGATGCTGCCGGGGGAGGCGGCCCACTTGGACCCGCGCCAGCGTCTTTTGTTGATGTCGGTCTACCACACCCTGGAAGATGCGGGCTATGCGCCCGGGAGTTTGAAGGGATCGGCGACGGGGGTGTTTGTGGCGGAGGAGAGCAACGAGTATCTGGAGGTCTTGCGGGAGAGCGGGGTGGCGGCGGCGGAGTGGTTTGGTCAGACCTCGAGCATGATTGTGAACCGGATATCCCATTTTTTTGATTTTCGGGGGGCGAGCGAGGTGGTGAACACGATGTGTTCGGGGGCGGCGGTGGCGTTGCATCGTGGGGTTCAGGCGATCCGTTCGGGGGAGGTTTCGCAGGCGGTGGTGGGGGCGGCGAACGTCTTGTTGCGGCCGGAATTTTTTTCCTATCTTTCCAGTCTTGGGCAGTTGAGTTCGGAGCCGGGGGTGCGTTCGTTTGGGGCGGATGCCGGGGGTTTTGTTCGGGCCGAGGGGGTGGGGACGGTGTTGTTGAAGCCGCTGGGGCGGGCGGAGGCGGAGGGGGATGCGATTTACGCGCTGATCCGCAATTCGGCGGTCAGCTACAATGGGCGGGGGGGTCTGTCGATCTGGTCGCCTGATCCGGTTTCCCATCGGGAGTTGGTGGTTCGCTGTTATCGGGAGGCCGGGGTTGATGTGCGGCGGATCGGCTATATTGAGGCGCAGGGGATGGGGACGCCGGCGGGGGATTTGGCGGAGTGGCGGGCGTTGAATGGGGCGCTGGAGGTCTTGGCGGCGGAGCAGGGTGTGCGGCTTCGGGCGGGGGCTTGCCGGGTGAGCACGCTAAAACCCATGGCGGGGCATATGCATGCGGCCTCGGCCTTGGGCGCCCTTTTCAAGGTGATCCGCAGTTTGCAGACCGATCGTCTTCATTCGATCCTGGGGTTTCGGGGTTTGCATCCGGACTTGGTGTCGGAGGGGCAGCCCTGTCAGCCGGCGGCGGAGACCGTGGATTGGGCGCCTGGGGGGGAGCCTCGTTTGGCGGGGCTGCATTCCTATGGTTCTGGGGGGAGCAGCGCCCATCTGCTGGTTGAGGAGTATCCGTTGCGGGCTTCGTGCGGGGGTGCGGGGGGGGGTCCTTGGGTGATTCCGTTGTCGGCGGCCTCTGGGGCGCAGACGCGGGAGCAGGTCCGGGTGTTGGGGCGGCATCTGCGGGAGCATCCCGAGATAGGGTTGGGGGCCGTGGCCGGGACGCTGCTGGGGGGGCGCGACCTCTTCGGGCACCGGGTCGCCTTTGTGGCCGGGGATAGGGCCGCCTGGTTGAAACAGGCGGAGGATTACGTGGAGGGGCGCCTTGGGGCCGGGGTTTTCGAGAGCGGGGTTGAGGCGTCCGGGGGGGTGGAGTCGGCGGCGGCCGGGCGGGCGCGGGCTTGGGTTGGCGGGGGGGAGGGGGCGGAGTCCTTGGCGGTGTCCGGGGTGTCCCGGATTCATCTTCCGGGTTATGCCTTCGAGCTTGCGCCCTATTGGGTTGAGGCGTCTGGGGGTTTGGGGGTGGGGTGGCGCCATCCGTTTTTGCAGGAGAATTGTTCGGATTTGGAGGGCTGCCGCTTCAAGGCTCGATTTAGCGGGCGGGAGGGTTTTTTGGCGGATCATCATCTGGTTGAGGGGCGGCGGGTCTTTCCGGGGGCGGCCTATTTGGAATGGCTTCGGGCGGGGGGGGAGCGGGCGGCGGGGAAGCCCGTGAGGGGCTTGGGGGGGGTGGTTTGGGGGGATCCTTTTTACCTGGCCTCCGGGGCGGAGTTGGAGCTGGCCCTGGAGGAGGGGGAGCGGGGGGGGTTGTTCGGGGAGGTGTCGTCCTCTGGGGGGGCGGTGCATTTTGAGGGGTCGGTGTCGTTTGAGGCGGTCACGGCGCCGGCTCGGCTGGATCTGGCGGGGCTGGAGGGGGGGTGTTCGGTGCGGGTGGAGGGGGGGGCGCTTTACCGGCGGCTGGCGGGGTTGGGGCTGGAGTATGGGCCGGGGCTGCGGCTGATCAGCGGCTGTCTGGTGGGGGAATCTGCCGTGGTTGCGCGGGTGGGGGCTTCGGCGGCTGGGGGCGGGGGTTCGGCCTGGTTTCGGCTGGATCCGGCGCGGTTGGAGGGGGCGCTGCACCCGGCCTTGCTGTTGCTTGAGGGTCCTGGGGCGGGGGGGGAGTGCGGGGGTTGGGCGTATGCGCCTTTTTCCTTGGAGGAGGCGGTGCTTTATCAGGAGCTGCCGGAGTCCTTTGCCGTGGTGCTGCGCCGCCGGGAGGCGGCTTCGGAGGGGGCCTTGGAGGTTGATGGCGACCTTTGTGATGATGAGGGGCGGGTGCTGGTCTCGCTGCGGGGGCTGTGTTTCCGCCGGGTTTCCGGGGGCGGGGGGCGCTGCGGGGCGGGGGGGCTGGTCTTTGAGGCGGTGGATTGGGAGGCGAGGGCCTTGTTGCCGTTGAATGGGGGGTTTGGCGGTTTGGTGATGCAGTTTTCCTTGGGGGAGCGGGGGGGGCTTCCGGGGCGGTCCCTTGCGCTTGAGGGGGCGGGGGCGGGGGGGGCCTTGATCGAGGCGGTCGCGGGTTTGGCGGAGGCGGTGAAGGGGCTGGGGGCCGGGGATCTTGCCGGCGGGGTGTTTTTGGAGGTTTGGGCCGATGAGGGGGTCCCGTTGTCGGTTTGCGAGGGGGTTGCGAGTTTTCTGCGGTCGGTGCGGCGGGAATTGCGGTCGGTTTGGGGCAAGGTGCTGCGGCTGGAGGGCGGTCTGCGGGGGTCTTGGGGGGGGGATTCCGTGCGCGGGATCGCGGCTCGGGAGCGGTGCGGGGGGCGGGATGATGGGCTGGTGCGCTACCGCTCGGCGGAGGATCGGGCGGTGCGTTCGTGGCGGCGGCTGGAGGGGCCGCTGCCGCGGGAGCGGGGGTGGTTGTCGGCTCGGGGGAAGGCTTATTGGATCGTGGGCGGGGGGGTCCTGGGCGAGGCCTTGGCCCAATGGTTGGTGGGGGCGCTGGGGGCGGAGGTGATTGTGTCGTCCCCTTCGGTCAAGCCGGCGGCGGCGGGGATCGAGCGCCTGCCCCTGGATGTGCTGGAGGGGGAGGGGGTGAAGGCCGTTGTGTCGGCCTTGGCGGGGCGGGGTTCGCAGTTGGAGGGGGCCTTTTTCCTGGCGGGGGCGGCCGGGGGCGGCGGGATTCGGGGCAAGTCGGCCGGCGAGATGGCCGCCGTCCTGGGGCCGCCGTGCGTGGGGGCGGCGAATCTGTTGGGTCAGTGCCGGGGTTTGCCCTTGAAATTTGTCGTGTTGTTTTCGTCGCAGGCGTTTCGCGGGGAGGGGGCGGCCTCGGACGATGCGGCGGCGAGCGGTTTTCTGAACGGTTTGGCCGCTGAATTTGCGGGGGGGGGCGCCGGGGGTTTGGCGGTCGTTTCGATCTGTTGGCCGGCGTGGGAGGGGGGCGGTCTTCGCCGGGGGGCGGGGTTGGCGGAGGTTTTGCCGGGGGAGGGGGGCGCTGCTTTGCTGCCGCAAAAGGAAGGGTTTGAGGCCTTGGGGCGCATCGTTCGGAGCGGGCTCTCTGTGGTTGGCGTTCAGTATTGTCCGGGGGGCGGGGAGCGGGGGGGTGCGGCGGCGGCGGGGGGTGTTTCGGCGGGGGGGGAGGGGGCGGTTGCGGGGGAGGGGGCGGAGGGGGCGGAGGGGGCGGTGCGCGAGGTGTTGAGCGCCTATCTCAAGGTGCCGGCGGCGGGGCTGGATCTGGATGCCGAGTTTAGCGATTTGGGTTTTGATTCCCTGCTGGTCGTCAATGCGGCCCGCAGATTGCGCGAGCGGCACGGGGTGGCGCTGGCGCCGGCGGTGTTTTTCGAGCAGACCACGCCGCGCCGTTTGATCCGGCATGTGGCGGAGCGGTGGGGGGGTGCGGGGGCGGCGGTTTCGGGGGGCGGGGAGGGGGCGGTCTCGGGGCGGGGGGTGCGGCGGCGGCGGCGGCGGGGTGCGGGGTGCGGGGATGACCGCATCGCGATTGTGGGGTTGGCGGGCCGTTACCCGGGGGCGCCTAGTCTGGATATTTTTTGGGACAATCTGGCGGGGGGGGTCGATTCGGTCGGCGAGATTCCGGCGGAGCGGTGGGCGGTTGCGGATCATTTTGAATCGGACCCTGAGGCGGCGGTTGAGGCGGGCAAGAGTTATGGGAAGTGGGGGGGTTTCATGGAGGGGTTGTATGAATTTGATCCCTTGTTTTTCAATATATCGCCGGCGGAGGCGGCGGCCATGAATCCCAAGGAGCGGTTGTTTCTGGAGTGCGCCTGGCAGGTCTTGGAGGATGCGGGTCATCGGCCGCGGGAGTTTTCCGATGAGTTGGTGGGGGTTTTTGTGGGGGTGACGCGGGTGGGGCATGATGCGTATCCCGGGAGCACGTTCAGTGCGGTGGCCAATCGGGTGTCCTATGCCTTTGGTTTTCGGGGGCCGAGTCTGCCGATTGATACGATGTGTTCGTCCTCCTTGGTGGCTATCCATGAGGCGTGCCGTCATATTCTCTGGGGCGAGTGCCATTCGGCCATTGCCGGGGGGGTTCATGCGTATCTGGATCCGTCTCACTATGCGGCGCTGGCGGCGGCTGGGTTTTTGTCGCCCGATGGGCGGAGTCGGGCCTTTGGGGAGGGGGCCAACGGGATGGTGCCGGGGGAGGGGGTGGGGGCGGTTTTTCTGAGGCCGCTGGGGCGGGCGCTGGCCGATGGGGATCAGATTTATGGGGTGGTGCGGGGCGGGGCGACCAATCACGGGGGCAAGGCCAACGGTTTTACCGTGCCCAATCCTGAGGCTCAGGCCGATCTGATCAGAAGGGCGCTGGGGCGGGCGGGGGTGTCGGCGGGGCAGGTGACGTATGTTGAGGCCCATGGCACGGGGACCTCCTTGGGCGATCCCATTGAAGTGCGGGGGCTCACCGAGGCCTTTCGGCGGGACACCGGCGCGGCTGGTTACTGTCGTCTTGGATCGGTCAAGAGCAACATTGGGCATTTGGAGGCGGCGGCGGGCATTTCGGGTCTCACCAAGGTCCTGCTTCAGATGAGGCGCGGGCAGTTGGTGCCCACGCTGCACGCCGGGCGTCCCAATCCGATGATCGATTTTGCGGACACGCCCTTTGAGGTGCAGCAGCGGCTGGAGCCCTGGAAGCCGAGGGATGCCTCGGGGCGGGCCTGTTCGCGGATTGCCTGTGTTTCCTCCTTTGGCGCGGGGGGGAGCAATGCGCATTTGGTGGTGGAGGAGCATGGGGCGGGCGCTGCGGGCGGGGGTGAGGCGGGCGGGGGTGAGGCGGGTTCGGGCGGGTCTCATCTGATCGTTTTGTCGGCTAAAAGCCGGGCGGCGCTGCGGGTTGGGGCGGCGCAGTTGGCGGCTTTTGTTGAGGGGGGCGGGGGTGCGGTTGGGGCGGGGGCCTCCCTGGGGCCGTTGCGGGGGCGGATACGTTCGCTGCTGGCGGCGTTGCTGGGCGTCCCTGAGGGGGAGATAGGGGAGGGGGCGAGTTTCGCTGACTGCGGGGTGGAGCCGCTGCACCGCAATCAGTTGGCGGCGGCGTTGCGGCGGGAGTTTCCGGCGGCCGAGGAGGTCTTGTCGGGGCAGCTGCGGGCGGATTCGCTTGATGAGTTGGCGCGGGGGATCCTGCGCGAGGTTCCGGATCTTGAGGTGGGGGGCGTTGGGGTGCCGGGGGCGGCCTCTGGGGTGCCGGGGCTGAGGCTGGCGGATTTGGCTTACACGCTGCAGGTGGGCCGGGAGGCGATGGAGGAGCGGCTGGCCTTCGCCGCCGATTCGTTGGGGGCGGTGTCGAGGGCCTTGCGTTCGTTTCTCGACGGGGGGGAGGGGGCGGTCTATTGCGGGCGGGTGAGGCGGGGGGAGGGCGGGGTGGATTCGTTGGGGGCGGATGAGGATGTGGCGGGGGCGCTTCGGTCCTGGATTGAGAAGGGCAAGTGGGGCCGGCTGCTGGAGTGGTGGGTGCGGGGGATGCCGGTGGATTGGACGCTGTTGCATGGGGGGGGGCGGCCGCGCCGGGTCAGTTTGCCCGGCTATCCCTTTGCGCGGGAGGTTTTCCGGGCCGGGGAGGGGCCGGGGCGGGTTTCGGCGCCGGCGTTGCTGCATCCGCTCTTGCACCGGAATACCTCGGATTTGGAGGGGCAGAGATTCACCTCGGCCTTCACGGGCGCCGAATTTTTTCTGGCGGATCATGTGGTGGGGGGGAGGCGGGTGCTGCCCGGGGTGGCCTATTTGGAGCTCGTCCGCGCGGCGGTGTCGGCCTCGCGGGGCGGGGGGGATGGGATGCGGTTGAAGCGGGTGGTGTGGGTGCGGCCCTTTGTGGCGGGGTTGGGGGAGTTGCAGACGAGTCTTTTTGAGAACGGGCGGGGGGAGATCGAGTTTGAGGTTTGGAGCGGGGTTGGGGGGTCCGGGGCGGGGGTTCATAGCCGGGGAGTGGTTGCGGGGGCGGGTTCCGGCGCCGGGGGGTCCCTGGATTTGGAGGGGCTGCGGCTTCGGACCGGCGAGCGGCGGTTGAGTTCGGATGAGTGCTACGGCGCCTTTCGGGCGATGGGGATCGACTATGGTCCGGGGCATCGGGGCGTGGATTTTATCCAGATTGGGCGGGGGCAGGTGCTGGCCCGGTTGGTCTTGCCGGGGGTGGCGGCCTCGGGGGCGGCCGAGTTTCAGTTGCATCCCAGCCTCCTGGATGCCGGCGTGCAGGCCGCCATCGGCATGGCCTTGGTTGAGGGCGGCGAGCTGCCGCGGGCCTTGTCCCTTCCTTTTGCGCTTGATGAGCTGGAGATCGCCGGGGCCTGCCGCCAGGCGGAGATGTGGGTTTGGATTCGCGCGGCGGCGGGGGCTCGGGCCGGGGCTGGGGTGCGGAAGTACGATCTTGATTGGTGTCTTCCCGATGGCGCCGTTGCGCTTCGGATGAAGGGGTTTTCGTTTCGGAGCGCGGACCCGGCAATGCCATCGGTCGAGGGATCGGTCGAGGGATCGGATGAGGGGTCGGATGGGGGGTCGGATGGGGGGTCGGATGGGGGGTCGGATGGGGGGTCGGATGGGGGGTCGGATGGGGGGTCGGGATTGCTCTTGTGCCGGCCGGCCTGGAGGTCGGAGCCGGAGCCGGCGGCGGCGGCCTTGGAATCCCCCGGATACGAGCGGCATCTTGTGGCGGTGTGCGGTTTGGAGGGTCTGCCGGTTTCGCGCTGGGCCGGGGAGCATTCGGGGATTGAGTGGCTGCAGCCGGCCGGGGCGGCGGGGTCTTTTGCCGAGGGGTTTCGGGCCGGGGCGGCGGAGCTGCTGGGCCGTTTGGCGGGGCTGGCGCGGGGGGATTCGCAAGCCCGCGTCTTGCTTCAGCTGGTCGTGCCGAGTTCGGGGGAGGGGCGTCTTTACGCCGCCCTGTCCGGGCTCTTTAGGACCCTTCGGCTGGAGCGTCCCAACGTGGTGGCGCAGTTGATCGAGGTTGAGGGTTTGGGGCCGGAGCTTCCGCAGTGGCTGCGGCAGGAGGGCCGGGCGCCGGGGGCGGGGCATTTGCGGCGCACGAGC
Organism: Limisphaerales bacterium; assembly: GCA_024761205.1. Lineage (GTDB taxonomy): Bacteria > Verrucomicrobiota > Verrucomicrobiia > Limisphaerales > AAA164-E04 > UBA2970. The sequence continues at coordinate 31,101 of JAMASS010000041.1, read as the reverse complement.
CGGGGGCGGGAGGTGGCGGTTTGGCGGGAGCTGGAGCTGGGGGGGGGCGGGGATGCCGGGGTGTGGCGGGCGGGCGGGGTGTATCTGATCACCGGGGGGGCGGGGCGTTTGGGGTTGAAGCTCGCTGGGGAGGCGGCGCGGCGGGTTTCGGGGCTGCGCTTTGTTTTGGCGGGGCGTTCGGCCTTGGGGGCGGATCGGGCCAAGGAGTTGGAGGCCTTGGAGGCCTTGGGGGCGCGGGTGGATTATCGGCGGGCGGATGTCTCTGATCCGCAAGCCGTGGGCTCCCTGGTGGAGGGGGCGGTGAAGGCGCACGGGGCCTTGAGGGGGGTGGTGCATTGTGCGGGGGTGGTCCGTGACAATTTCCTGTTGAAGAAGACGGCGGCGGAGTTTGGGGAAGTGCTGGCGCCCAAGGTGGATGGCGTCTTGGCGCTGGATCGGGCGACTCGGGGGATGGCCCTGGATTTTTTTGTGCTCTTTTCCTCGGTTGCGGGGGCCTTCGGGAGTCCGGGGCAGGCGGATTATGCCGTGGCCAACGCCTTTCTCGATGTCTTTGCGGATTATCGGAATGCCTTGGCGGAGGGTGGGGGGCGGCAGGGGCGGACCCTTTCCATTAATTGGCCGTATTGGCAGGAGGGGGGGATGGCGATGGATGAGGCGGCCTTGGAGCGGGTGGCGGCGCTCAGCGGGTTGAGGGCCTTGGAGACCCGGCGGGGGCTGGAGCTTTTTCATCGGATACTGGCCTCGTCGGCGGGGCGTGCGGCGGTTTTGCCGGGGCGTGCGGGCGTGCTGCGCGAGCGGTTGCTGGGCCGGGAGGCCCTCCGGCCGGCGGGGGGTGGGGCGGGGCTTGGGGCGGGGGGGGACGGGCGGGGCGTTCAGGCCGTCTTGGTTCAGTTGGTCTCGGAGGTTTTGAAGGTGAAGCCGCAGGCGGTGGAGGTGGATGCGCCGTTCAATGAGTTCGGCTTTGATTCCCTCTCGCTGACTAAGCTGGCGAACCTGCTGGGTGAGCGGTATGGGCTGGAGTTGGCGCCGACGCTTTTTTTTGAGTATGCGACCATTGAGAGGCTGGCGGGGTATCTTGGCCGGGAGCACTCTGGGGCCTTCGTTCCGGCGCCCTCGGCCCCGGTCTTGCGGCCCGGGGCTGGGTCTGGGGGGGCGTCTGAGGGGTCTGGGGGCGGCGGGGGGCGGCGTTTTTCTTCCCGGGGGCGGGGGCGTTTGGCGGCGGCGGGGGGTGGCGTGATGGAGGGGGTGGCGGTGATCGGGATGAGCGGGCGCTTTCCGCTGGCGGGGGATCTGGAGGCCTTCTGGCGCAATTTGGCGGAGGGGCGCGACTGCATTGGGGAGATTCCGGCGGAGCGGTGGGATTGGCGGGCGGTGTATGGGGATCCGCGCCGTGAGCCCAACAAGACCGATGTGAAGTGGGGCGGTTTCATGGAGGGGGTGGCTGAGTTTGATCCCTTGTTTTTTGGCATCTCGCCTCGGGAGGCCGAGCGGATGGATCCGCAGCAGCGGTTGTTGATGATGTATATTTGGGGGGCGATGGAAGATGCGGGGTATTCCTCGGAGCGTTTGGCGGGGAGTCGGGCGGGCATCTTTGTGGCGGCGGGGAGCAGCGGTTATCCTTCGTTGATGGCGGCGGCGGGGCTGCCGATTGAGGGTTACACGGCCACGGGGGTGGTGGCGTCGGTGGGGCCGAATCGGATGAGTTATTTTCTGGACTGGCATGGTCCGAGCGAGCCGGTGGAGACGGCCTGTTCCTCTTCGTTGGTGGCGATTCATCGAGCCATCCGCTCCCTGGAGGCGGGCGAGTGCGATTTGGCGGCGGTGGGCGGGGTGAACACGATCGTGACGCCGGAGGCGCACATCGCTTTCAGCAAGGCGGGGATGCTCTCGGCGGGGGGCCGTTGCCGGACCTTCTCGAAGCGGGCCGATGGTTATGTTCGGGGGGAGGGGGTGGGGATCTTGATCTTGAAGGGGCTGGGGGCGGCCGAGGCGGCGGGCGATCAGATTTACGGAGTGATCCGGGGGTCGGCCGAGAATCATGGGGGGCGGGGGAATTCCCTGACGGCGCCCAATCCTGCGGCGCAGGCCGCGGTGATCGTGGCGGCGCATCGGAAGGCGGGGGTGGACCCGGCGACGGTCGGTTACATTGAGGCGCACGGGACGGGCACGGAGTTGGGGGATCCGGTGGAGCTCAAGGGTTTGAAGCAGGCCTTTGGGGAGCTTGGGGGGCCGGGGGTGGGGGGGTATTGCGCTCTGGGTTCGGTCAAGAGCAATATAGGGCACTTGGAGTTGGCGGCGGGAGTTGCGGGGGTGATCAAGGTGCTCTTGCAGCTCAAGCATCGGACCTTGGTTGAGAGCCTTCACTGCGAGCCGCTCAATCCCTACCTTGAGCTTGGGCAAAGCCCGTTTTATGTGGTCGGGGAGCGGCGCCCTTGGGAGGCGCTGCCCGATGGGGCCGGGGGGGAGTTGCCGCGCCGGGCGGGGGTGAGTTCCTTTGGGTTTGGCGGGGTGAATGCGCATGTGGTGATCGAGGAGTATGTGGCGGCGGATCGGCCGGGGGCGGGGGCGGATCGGCCGCCGGCCATGCTGGTGCTTTCGGCCAAGACGGAGGAGCGTTTGCGGGAGTACGCCGGGGCGCTGCGGGGGTTTCTGTCTCGGCGGCGGGAGGTTGAGCTTGAGGATCTGGCTTACACCTTGCAGGTGGGCCGGGATGCGATGGAGGAGCGGCTGGCCTTTGTGGCGGGCTCCCGGGAGGAGGCGCAGGCGAAGTTGGGGCGGTTTCTGGAGGGTTCGACCGAGGGTCTTTTTCGCGCTCGGGCGGAGGGCAAGCGGGGGGCGCTGGCGGTGTTTTCGGCGGATGGGGAGCTGCGGGAGGCCCTTGCGAAATGGGCGGGGCGGCGGCGGGACGCGCGGTTGCTGGAGCTTTGGGTGGGGGGATTGGCCCTCGACTGGGAGGTCTGCTATGGGGGGCGGCGGCCGCGGCGGGTGAGTTTGCCGACCTATCCCTTTGAGCGGATGCGGCTTTGGGTGCCGGAGGGATCGGGGCGGGGTTTTGGGGCGGGGGCGCTCCACCCGCTGCTGCACGAGAATTGTTCGGATCTTTCCGGGCCCCGCTTCCGCTCCCGTTTTGCCGGGGAGGAGTTTTTCTTTGCCGATCACGTGGTTCACGGCCGACGTTTGCTCTCGGCGGCGGCCTCTCTGGAGATGGCGCGGGCGGCGGTGGCGCGGGTGGATGACCGGCCGCTGGGCCGGTTGGTCGAGCTGGGCGAGGTGGTTTGGCTCCGGCCGTTGGCGGCGGGGGAGGGGGGGGTGGAAGTCCGGGTGGAGCTTGGCGGGGGCGGCGGGGAGGCCGGGGGATGGATCGCCTTTGAGGTGGCGGCGGCGGGGGGGGAGGGGCGGCTGGTGTGCTGCCGGGGGCGGGGCCGGAGGGCGGCCGGGGGGGAGGCGCCGGCGCATGATCTTGAGGCCCTCTCGGGGTCGTTGGGGGCGTCGGTGGGGGCGGAGGCCTGTTATGAGGCCTATGAGCGGCTGGGGTTGCGGTATGGTCCGGCTCATCGGGCGCTGGCGGGTCTGCAAGCGGGGTCGGGGCAGGTGTTGGCCAAGCTGGTCCTGCCGGCGTCGGTGGGGGGCGGTGGGGGGCGGTTTGACTGGCATCCGAGTCTGTTGGACGGGGCGATTCAGGCCTCGATCGGATTGCAGTGGGAGGCGGGTGGGGGGGAGGGGCGTCCGTCGTTGGGGGCGCTCTGGGTGCCGCATTCCTTGAGGCGCCTTGAGGTCTTCGGTGATTGCCCCTCGGAGATGTGGGCTTGGGTTCGGTGGGGCTCGGGTTCGGCCGGGGAGGGCGGCGTTGGGGAGCTGGACATAGATCTTTGCGATGAGGCGGGGCGTGTGCGGCTCCGCCTGGGGGGCTTGGCGGTGCGGCCGCTGGAGGGGGGGGCGGAGGAGGGGGAGGGGCGGCTGGTGTTTGAGCCCGTGTGGCGGGAGGCGGCGGCGGCCTCGGGGGCGGCGTGCGGCGGGCTTCATCGGGAGGTGGTCTTTTGCGGCTTGGCGGCGGGGGGTTTGGAGGGGCTTGGCGGGGGGGCGGTCTCGGAGATAGGGGCGGGGGGTCTGGAGCCGGGTTCGGCGGCTTGGTTTGGGGCGCTCGCCGAGCGGTGTTTTGGCAAGGTCAAGGCGGTGATGGGGGCGGGGCGCCGGACCTTGCTGCAGTTGGTGGTCCCGGGGGGGGAGGGGGGGTCTTTGCTGCGGGGTTTGGGGGGTCTGCTTCGCTCGGCGCGGCGGGAGGATCCGCGTTTTTTTGGGCAGTTGATCGAGGTGGACGGGTCCTTGCCGGCGGCTCGTTGGCGGGCGGCGGCGGCGGAGAATCTGGCGGCGCCGCAGGAGGGCGTGATTTCCTATCTGGGGGGTCGGCGGCGGGTGTTGCGCTGGCGGGAGCGGGGCGGGGGGGGGGAGCGGCTGCCTTGGCGGCCGGGCGGCGTCTACTTGATTTCCGGGGGCGCCGGAAAATTGGGGATGCTCTTTGCCCGTGAGATCGCCCGGCGGGCCAAGGGGGCCACCTTGATCCTGGCGGGGCGTTCTTCCTTGGGTGCTGAGGGGGGTTTGGACGGGTTGCGGGAGGCGGGGGCGCGGGTGGTCTATCGGCGGGTGGAGCTTGGGGATGGGGCGGCGGTGGAGGCGATGGTGGCCGGGGTGGCGGCGGAGTTCGGGCCCTTGGACGGGGTTCTGCATGCGGCGGGTTTGATCAGGGATAATTTCATTTTGAAGAAGTCGGTCTCCGAGTTTCGGGGCGTGCTGGCGCCGAAGGTTGGGGGGGCGGTGGCGCTGGACCGGGCGACTCGGGGGATGAAACTCGAATGGTTCGTCCTCTTTTCTTCGGTGGCCGGGGCGTTGGGCAATGCGGGGCAGGCGGACTATGCGGCGGCGAACGCCTTTTTGGATGCCTTTGCCGAGTATCGGAATGGGTTGGTGGCGGGGGGCCGTCGTTCGGGGCGGACGCTTTCGGTCAACTGGCCGCTTTGGGCCTCTGGGGCGATGAAGCCGGAGGCGGGGCTGGCGGAGGCCCTGGAGCGGCGGACGGGGATGCGCCCGCTGGGGGACGCTGCTGGGTTGGGGCTCTTTTACCGGGCCTTTGCTTCCGATGCCGCCCAGGTGTTGGTGGCCGAGGGCGGGGTTGAGCGCATCCGGCGTTTTGTGGCGGCCCGGGAGGAGGGGCGGGGGGCGGCTGGTGCTGAGGGGGTCTTGGCGCCGGCCGGGGGTTTGGAGGGGCCGCTGTTGGTTTGGCTTCGGGAGGCCTTGGCGGCGGCGGTGGGCCTGCCGGCGGCGGCGATCAAGCCGGAGGCCAATTTTGAATCTTACGGGGTGGATTCGGTGCTTCAGATGGCGGTCATTGGCCGGCTGGAGGAAGGGGCGGGCGAGCTGCCCAAGACGCTGCTCTTCGAGCACAGCAGTCTTGGGGAGTTGGCCGGTTACTTTGCGGCGAACATGAGCCCGCGGCTGGCCCGTTTCCTGGGTTCGGAGCCGGCGGCGGGGGGGGCGGTCTCGGCGCCCGGGGCGGATTCTGGGGGGAGGGGTTATCGGGCGGGGCCGGCGGCGGGGCCCCTGGGGCCGCCGCCGGGGGGCGGGGGGGAGGAGGTTGCGATCATCGGGATCAGCGGCCGCTTTCCGGGGGCGGCGAATCTGGAGGAGCTTTGGCGGCGTCTGGCCGCCGGGGACAACTGTGTGGGGGAGGCGCCTCCCGGGCGGTGGGCGGGTTCGTTGGCGGGGGCGCTCTCTGCGGGGGAGGGCTTGGGGGCGGGCCCCTGTTATGGGGGGTTTCTTGAGGGGATCGACCGTTTCGACGCCGGTTTGTTCGGGATCGGGGAGGAGGAGGTCTGGTCGCTGCCCCCGGAGTTGCGGTTGTTTTTGGAGACGGTTTGGGAGACCTTTGAGGATGCGGGTTACAACCGCCGGCGTCTGGAGGAGGCGCAGCGGGCGCCCGGGGCGGGGGTGGGGGTTTATGTGGGGGCGATGTATAGCCAGTATGCGTGGAGCATTCCCTGCTTGCGGGAGGCGGTGCTTCAGTCCAACGGGACGGATTGGCAGATCGCCAATCGGGTGTCGCATTTTTTTGATCTCAAGGGTCCGAGTTTGGCGGTGAACTCGGCCTGCTCGAGTTCCTTGACGGCCATGCACCTGGCCTGCGAGGGGCTGCGGAGCGGCACGGCGGGCATGGCCTTGGCCGGGGGCGTTAATCTGACGCTTGAGGTCTCGAAGTATGCCGCCTTGGAAGCGGCCGGGTTTTTGGGCCGGGGGGCCGAGAGCAGGAGTTTTGGGCAGGGGGGCGGCTATATTCCCGGGGAGGGGGTCGGTGCGGTGCTGCTCAAGCCCCTGGGGGCGGCGGTCCGGGACGGGGACCGGGTGCAGGGGGTGGTGAAGGGCAGTTTTGTCAATCATGGGGGCGGTCGGCAGGTGTATATGGCGCCGGATCCGCAGCAGCAGGCCCAATTGGTGGCGGAGTCCCTGCGGCGCTCCGGGGTGGATCCCGAATCGATCGGCTATGTTGAGTCTGCGGCCAACGGTTCGCCGCTGGGCGACCCGCTGGAGGTGCTTGCCTTGGGCAAGGCGTTCGGGGGTTTCACCGAGAAGCGGCGTTTCTGCGCCTTGGGGTCGGTCAAGTCGAACTTGGGGCATCTGGAGGCGGCCTCGGGCATGTCGCAGGTGTCGAAGGTCTTGCTGCAGTTCCGGCATCGCGCCTTGGTGCCTTCCATTCACGCCCGTCCGCGCAATCCGGCGATTCGTTTGGAGCATACGGCGTTTTATTTGCAGGAGGCCTGCGAGGCCTGGGAAGCGGTCGGGGGGGCGCCCCGGCGGGGGATGATCAATTCGTTCGGGGCGGGGGGGTCTTATGCGAATCTCATTCTTGAGGAAGGCCGGGGGGAGGGCGGCCCGGGGCCGGAGGCTGGGGGGCCTTGGCTCTTGCTTTTTTCGGCGCGGACGCCGCGGAGTCTCGGCCGTTATCTGAGCCGTCTGGGGGGCTTTCTCCGCTCCCGTCCTGAGCTGCGGCTGGCTGACTTGGCCTATACGTTGTATCGGCGCAATCATGATCTGGAGTGCCGGGCGGCGATGTTCGCCTCTTCGGTGGCCGAGGTGGTTGCGCGGGTCCCGCCGGGGGGTTCGGAGGCCGGGGGGCTTCTGGTTTCGGGGCCGGGGGAGGGCGAGGGCTCGCCGCCCTCGGAGCTGGAGGGGAAGGTCGGGCGTTGGCTGGGGGGGGAGGCGCTGGGCTGGGAGGATTATTTTGCGGGCGGGTCCGGCCGGCTCGTGGCGCTGCCGCATTATGCCTTTGAGCATGATCGGGTTCACCGGTTTCGGCTTGCCGGCGGGGGCGGGGCGGAGGAGGCTGGGGGGGAGTTTCATCGGTATTTGTATGAGCGCCTTACGGGGGGCGCTCTTTCGGTGCAGGAGGCCCTGGGGCTGGTCGAGGGCCCTTCTGGGGGGTCGTAAGGCGGGATGTTATGAAGGATGAGATTGCCAATTTGCTGGGGCGGATTCGGGAGGGGGCCGTTTCGGAGGCGGAGGCCTTGAAGCGGCTGGCGGCGCTGGGGGTGCGGCGGGCGGGGGCGGGCGAAGGTTCGGTGATTTATCGCAAGGTCTACGCGCAGGGGGAGCCGCTGTTGCGGGATCACAAGATTTTCGGCGATGAGGTCCTGATGGGCGTGGCGCACTGGAGCCTTGCGCTGGAGGGCTTGTCGCTGGCGGGGGGCGGCTCGAGCCTTTTGCTGCGCGACGTGGTTTTTTGGGATGCCCTCCGCCTGGGGCCCGGGGAGGAGGCGGTGGTGGAGGTGGTTCGGGAGGAGGGGGTGGTTCGTACGCAGTATGGGGCGGGGGGCGGGGGTTTGGTGACCGCTGCTCGGGGGAAGCTGGGGGAGGTGTCGGGGGCGGCGGGCGGGGGGGCGGTGGATCTTGGCCCCTGGCTCTGCGGGGGGCGCGAGGCGGTGTCCGGGGATCGTTTTTACCATGGGGCGGGGCAGGAGACCTACGGTCCTTCGTTGGCTAGTGTGCGGCGGGTGCGTTTGGGGGAGGGGGAGGTGCTGGGCGAGCTCGAGTTGCGTTCGGGCATGAAGGCCGAGGCGCGGGGCTGCTTTTGCCATCCCGCCTTGTTTGACGCCTTGCACGTCACCTGCGCCTTTGCCGCCAGCGCCAGGGATCCGGTGGGCGTCCATTGGGTGCCTTTTGCGGTGCGGCGTCTTTGGGTGGGCGGGTCGTTGGCGGAGCTGAGCCAGGGGCGGCTCTTGGCGCGGGCCCGGATGCTCAAGTCGAATGCGGAGACCAAGAGCTATCAGTGCCAGTTGTTGGATGCGCGGGGGGGGGTGCTGATTGAGTTGGATGATTTTTCCACCAAGCGGGTGCCCTCCCGGGAGGCCTTGTTCGGGGCCCCGAGCAAGGCCCTGAAGGCGCCGGGTCCGCTCCCGGGGGCGGGGCGGCGGGGCGGCGGCGCGCGGGAGGGCGGCGGGGGCGGCGGGGGCGGCGGGGGGCCGGCGCCGTTGGCGGACCGGATTCGGCGCGCTCTGGTCGGCGAGGTTGCCGCGCTTTTGGGGGCGGCGCCCGAGGCGGTGGATCCCCGCTTGAATTTTATGGAGGCGGGGCTTGATTCGAAGTCGTTGACGCTCGCAAGCCAGCGCTTGGAAGAGCGTTTTGGCATTGAGATTCTGCCGACGGTCTTTTTCGAGAACCAGAATATCGATGAGCTGAGCGGGCATTTTGCCCGGGAGTATCCCGAGGCGTTCTCCGCCTGCCTCGATGCGGAAGCGCCCGGGGCGGGGCCCTCGGCCGAGGGGGCCGCCGAGGGTTTGGAGATTGCCGGGGCGGGGCGGGCGGGGCCCTCCGGCGGGGGGGGTTGCGGGGCGGGGCGGGGCGGGGAGGTGGCCATCATCGGCATGGACGGGCGTTTGGCGGGCTCGCCGGATCTGGGGGCTTTTTGGCGGCATTTGCGGGCGGGGACGGATTTGATGTCGGAGGTTCCCAAGAGTCGTTGGGATTACGCGCCTTGGTTTGACGAGGATCGTTCGGCGGCCAACAAGACCTATTCGAAGTGGGGGAGTTTTTTGGAGGGGATTGATCGGTTTGACGCGCAGTTTTTCGGGTTTCCGCCCCGGCAGGCGGTCTGGATGGACCCGCAGTTGAGGATCCTCCTGGAGGTGATTTACGGGGTGATTGAGGACGCCGGTTACGGCAACCGGATACGGGGGAGCCGGACGGGCATGTATACGGGGGTGTGTTTTCGGGAGTATTGGGATGAGATTGTCCGGGCGGGCGTGCCGCTGAGGGATTTTGAGGCCTTTAGCAGCGGGCTCTCGAATCTCTCGACGATCGTTTCGTACACCTTTGATCTCCAGGGTCCGAGCATCCCCTTGGACAATGCTTGCGCCTCGTCGTTGACGGCGCTGCATCTGGCCTGTCAGGCGTTGAGGGCGGGGGAGTGCGAGCAGGCCTTTGTGGCGGGGATCAATGTCTTGCTGAGTCCGCTGCACTATGTCTATTTTTCTCGTTTGCAGGCGCTCTCGCCGAGCGGGCGCTGCCATAGCTTTGATCGGCGGGCGGACGGGTACACCCCGGGCGAGGGCGTGGTGGGGGTGTTGTTGAAGCCGCTGTGGCGGGCGGTGGCCGAGGGGGACAATATTCACGCCGTGATCAAGGGCACGGCGGTGAACCACGGGGGGCGTTCGAACAATCCCACGGCGCCGCGCCCGGAGTTGCAGACTCGCTTGGTGCTGGAGGCATGGGGGAATGCGCGCATCGATCCAGAGACCATCAGCTACCTGGAGTGCCACGGCACGGGCACGGCGCTGGGGGATCCGCTCGAGGTCAACGCCCTCAAGAAGGCCTTTGGGCGGCATACCGGCAAGACCGGTTTTTGCGCCTTGGGCTCCGCCAAGGCCCACATCGGGCATCTTGAGGGCGCCGCCGGTTTGGCCGGGGTTCTCAAGGTTGTGCTCTCCATGAAGCATCGGACGATCCCCCGGATGCCGGATTTCCGGGAATTGAACCCCGCCATTCGCCTGGAGGGCTCCCCCTTCTACATCAATGCCGAGGCCAAGCCCTGGGAGGCTGCGGGGCCCTTGCGCGCGGGGGTCAGCAGTTTTGGGATCGGGGGGAATAACGCCCATGCGGTGTTGGAGGCCTACGGGCCGCCGGGCGCCTCGCCGGGGGTTTTGGGCGCGGGGCCTTCGAGGCTGGTCTGCGTGCCCTTGTCGGCCCGCAAGAGGGATCGGTTGCGCGAAGTGGCGGAGCGCTTGCTCGGTTATCTCGGGGAGGCCGGGGGCCGGGCGTCGCTCCTGGATATCGCTTACACCCATCAAGTGGGGCGCGAGTCGATGGATGTCCGCTTGGGGGTCCTGGCGGATTCGGTGGAGCAGTTGGCGGCGCGCTTGCGGTCGTTTCTGGCGGGCGAGGAGGACGGTGCGGCGCTTCGCTTGGCCGAGCTGGTGCGGGGCCGGCCGGGGAAGGGGGGTTGCGCCGGGGGCTTGGCCGTGGATGCCGCGAGCGCGGATCCGGGGGGATTGATGGCGCTTTGGTTGGCGGGGCGGGCCGTGGATTGGCGGCGGCTGTATCGGGAGGGGGAGGCCCGTCTGGTGAGCCTGCCGACCTATCCGTTCGAGCGCCGCCGGTATTGGCGGCCGGGGGGAGTGGCCGAGCCCGGGGCCGCATCCCCGGCGCCGGCAAGCGAGAAGGGGTCGGCAAGCGAGGGGGAATCGGCAAGCGAGAAGGGGTCGGCAAGCGAGAAGGGGTCGGCAAGCGAGAAGGGGTCGGCAAGCGAGAGGGGATCGGCGAGCGAGAGGGGATCGGCGAGCGGGGGGCTGGTCTATCTGCCTCGTTGGGAGGAAGCGCCGCTGCCTCCGGCGGGGGGGCCGCAAGGGGCGCCCAAGGGGGTGGCGCTCATCGATGCCGGCGCTCCGGCCTTTGTGGCGGAGAGTTTGGCGGGGCATCACCGCGCGTTGGCGGCGGAGGGGCGGGTGGTTTGGGTGCGGCTGGGCGATGAGACGCGCTTGCTGGGGGAGGATGTGTGGTGTTGTTCTCGGGAGGAGGCCGAGGGGTTGGGCCGGTGTTTGCCGCCGCCGCAGGAGCTGGATCGCGTGTATTTCCTTTCGCTGCCGGTGGGGCGGCCGGGCGCGGGTCTGGGGCTGGTTTCCTCGATTCAGGCCCAGGAGCTCCAGTTTGTGCGCCTGTTGCGGCTGCTGAAACGAAGGATGGGGCCGCAGGATCGCGTGGAGTGTTGGTTGCTGACCCTGGACAAGGGCTGCGTGGACGGGCGGGCGGGGTGTCCGATGGGCGGCGGTCTTTCTGGATTGGCCTATGCGGCGGCGCAGGGCGACCATCGGTTTTCGCTGCGGCACCTCGACCTGTCGGGGCGCGATCTGGGTGATCGCGGGGCCTTTGAGTCGATGCTGCCCGGCCTGCTGCGGGAGCCTGCCGCCGAGCGGGGGGAGATGACGGCGTGGTTTGGGGGGCGTCGTTTTCGGCAGTCGTTTGTTCCCCTGCGGGGGCTGGGGGGCGGGGGGCCGGGGTTGCGCCGTAAGGGGACCTACGTGATTTTGGGGGGGGCGGGCTCGGTGGGGCGGGTGATCAGCCGCTATCTCATCCGGGAATATGAGGCGCGGGTCATTTGGATGGGGCGCACGGCGCCGGGGTCTCCGGTGCTGGAGGCGAGGCTGGCCGAGTTTCAGGGCGAGGGTTCTCTGCCGCTTTATCAGCAGGGCGACGCCGCCGACTGGGCTTCGCTGAGGGCGGGCGTTGCGGCGCTCAAGGAGCTTGCGCCGAAGCTGGACGGGGTGGTTTTTGCCTGTCTGCCGAGCCGGCCGGAGACCGCCGCCTTTGAGGCGTCCGAGGCGGATTTGCTGGCGGCGCTGGCTCCCAAGACCGCGGGGAGCGTTCACTGCTACCTGGCCTTTAAGGACGAGCCTCTCGACTTCATGTGCTGGTTTTCCTCCGCCCAGGCCTTTGCCTTTTCGGGGGCGGCGCAGCTCTCGGCGTATGCCGCCGGGATCACCTTTGGGGATGGCTTTGTGCGTTCGCTGCGGGATTCGGCGCCCTTTCCGGTGGGGGCGATTAATTGGGGGCTTTGGGAATCGTCGCCGGCGCGGGCCGCCGCGGGCCGCTCGCCGATGGCCGGGCTCTCTGATGAGGAGGGCTGCCGGTGTTTCGATGGATTTCTCGGCCGCCTTGTCGGGGGCGGCCTCTCTCAGGCGCTGTGCCTGAAGGTTTCGGGCGCGGTGGGGCGGTTGATGCGCTTAAACGGGCGGGCCGTGGTCTCGCTGGCCGAGGGGCGGGCGGACGTTTGGCCGGGGCTGCCGCGGCGGGCGGGGGCGGGGAAGGTCCGCGAGCTGGGGGAGGCCTGGGGGCGGCTGGCCGAGTTTGAGGGCTGGCTGGCCAAGCTGCTGTTGTTGCAGCTGCGCCGTTTGGGGATCTTGGCCGACGGGAGCGCGGCCGAGGTGCCGCGCCTGCTCTCGGAGGCGGGGGTGCTGCCCAAGTACGGGCGGTGGTTTCGCGAGAGTCTGGAGGTGTTGCGCCGGGCGGGGTTTCTGCGGCTGGACAAGGGCCGGGCGGCGGTGGGGCGGGTGGAGGAGATAGCCGATGGGCCGGCGGTCTGGGCGGCTTGGGAGGCGCGGCGCAAGGCGTATCTCCGGGATCCCGATATGCGGGCCTTGGCGCTGGTTGCCGATGATTGCCTGCGTCAGTTGCCCGAGATCGTCCGGGGCCGGACGCTGGCCACGGAGGTGCTCTTTCCCCACGGTTCCATGTCCAAGATGGAGGGGCTCTATGGGGGCAATGTTCGTTCCGATTACTATAATGAGGTGGTTGCCGAGCAGGTCGAGGCCTACATCCGGGGGCGGGCGGCGGCGGAGCCGGGCGCGCGGATTCGGCTGATCGAGATCGGGGCCGGCACGGGGGGGACGGCGGCGGTGCTGCTGCCGCGCCTGGGGGCCTTGGGGGAGCGGGTGGCGGAGTACTGTTTTACGGATGTTTCCCGGGCGTTTTTGTTGTCTGCGGCGCGGCGTTTTGATTACCCCTTTCTCAAGTTCGAGCTTTGGGATGTGGCGAAGGGGGAGGCCGGGGCCGGGGTGGCGTTTGGGTCCTATGATCTGGCGATCGCCGTCAATGTCCTGCATGCGACGGCCCGGATCCGGGAGACGCTTGAGCACTGCAAGGCGGCCTTGGCGCGCAATGGGGGATTGATCCTCAATGAGCTCAGCCGCAAGGAGGCCTTCCAGACCTTGATCTTCGGGCTCATTGAGGGCTGGTCGGTGTCCGAGGATGGCGAGCGGCGCATTCCCGGCAGCCCGGGCTTGACTCCGCAGGGCTGGCGGGCCGTGTTGGAGGAGACGGGATTCCGGGAGGTTTTTTTCCCGGCCGAGGCGGCGCACCGTTGGGGGCAGCAGGTCGTCTTGGCCAAGAGCGACGGCTGCTTTTTGGAGCCGGGGGAGGCGGGGGTGGAGTCGGAGGCGGGGGTGGAGTCGGAGTCGGGGGTGGAGTCGGAGTCGGGGGTGGAGTCGGAGTCGGGGGTGGAGTCAGGGGCTGAGACGGAGGCGGCGGCGGTCCGGGTGATCCTTGAGGGCTTGTCGCAGGGGCTCGAGGTCCCGGTCTCGGAGCTGCGGGCGGACTTGCCCTTCTCGGACTACGGGGTGGATTCCCTGCTCGGGGTGGCCCTGGTCAATCACGTGAACGCCCGGTTGGGGTTGGAGATGAATGCTGCGGTCCTCTTTGAGTATTCCACGGCCGAGCGCCTGGCGGCCCATGTTGCGGGGGCTTATCCGCAGGCGCTTCGGGCCGGGGGCGGGGCGCCGGCGGCCCCTTTGGGGGAGGCGCCGGGGGAATCTGCCTTGGCGGTGGTGGTCCGCTCTCTTGCTGAGGTCCTTGGGGTGCCGGCGGCGGAGATCGACCGGGAGGCGCCGTTTTCGGATTACGGGGTCGACTCCCTGCTGGGGGCGGCCTTGGTGGAGCGGCTCAATGAGGCGCTGGGCGGCGCGATGAATGCTGCGCTCCTCTTTGAGTATTCGAGCGCGGCGGCCTTGGCGCGGCATATTTCGGAGGCCTGCCCCGGGGGGGCGGCGGTTCCGGCGGGCGGGGCGGCGGCGGGGGGGGGCGCGTCTTCTCCGGGGGGGGCGGTTGCGCCGTCGGGGGCGGGTTTTGGGGCGGTGGAAATCGCGGTTGTGGGGATGTCCGGCCAGTTTCCCGGGGCGGCGGATGCGGGGGCCTTCTGGCGCAATCTGGTTGCGGGAAAGACGGGCGTGGGGGAGCTGCCGGAGGGTTATTTGGATCAGCGGCGCTACTTTCACCCTCGGAAACAGGCCGGCAAGACCTATTGCAAGTGGGGCGGGGTGTTGGAGGGCCGGGATTGTTTTGATCCGCGTTTTTTTCATCTTTCCCCGGCCGAGGCCGAGTCGATGAATCCGCATCAGCGCCTGGTGTTGCAGGAGGGCTGGCGGGCCTTGGAGGATGCGGGATGGGATCCGCAGTCCCTGGCGGGGTCGGGGGTGGGGATTTTTGTGGGCGCCGAGCCGAGCGGTTATTTTCATGAGACCTTTACCGGGGCATCGGATGCGCTCATCGCCTCGCGGCTTTCCTATTTTTTGGATCTCAAGGGGCCGGCGATGGTGGTGAACACGGGCTGTTCTTCCTCCGGGGTGGCCTTGCACCAGGCTTGTGAGAGCCTGGGCCGCCGCGAGTCGGAGGTGGCCTTGGCGGGCGGCGTTTATGCGGCGCTGGGGGGGGAGGGTTTGGTGAGTTTGTCGCAGGCCGAGATGCTCTCTCCCACGGGGGTGGTCCGGCCCTTCGACGCCGGGGCGGATGGGACCGTGCTGGCCGAGGGGGTGGGGATAGTGGTCCTGAAGCGGTTGGCCGACGCCGAGGCGGCGGGGGATGCGATCTACGGGGTGATCTGCGCCTCGGGTTTGAACCAGGATGGGGCGAGCAATGGCATCACCGCGCCCAGCGGGGCGGCCCAGGAGGCCTTGGTGGCGCAGGTCTACCGCCGCCATGGGATCAATCCCGAGGCCATTTCCTATCTGGAGGCCCACGGGACGGGAACGAAGTTGGGGGATCCGGTGGAGGCCAATGCCTTGGTGCGGGCGTTTGGCCGATTCACGGAGCGGCGGGGGTATTGCGTGGTGGGCAGCGCCAAGTCGCATATCGGGCATACGGGCGCCAGTTCGGGCGTGGTGGGGTTGATCAAGGTCTTGTTGTGTCTGCGGCATCGCTACTTGCCGGGCCTGCCCACCTTTCGCCGGCTCAATCCCTTGGTGGAGTTCGGCGGCTCGCCCTTTGTGGTCCGCTCGGAGGGGGCCCGGTGGGAGAGCCCGGGCGGGGGGCTCCGGCTGGCGGCCTTGAACAGCTTTGGGCACAGCGGCACGAATGTGCATCTCGTGGTTCGGGAGTATGAGCCTTCTGAGGGCCGGCGGGGGGGGCCGGAGACTGGGCCGCACCTGATTCCGCTCTCGGCCAAGACTGGGGAGGCGCTGCGAGCTGCGGCCGTTGGGCTTTCTGCGTTTCTCGGGGAGGGGGGCGCGGCGGGGTGCCGCTTGCAGGATATTGCGTTGACGCTGCAGACCGGGCGTCCGGCTTGGGGCCGGCGGGTCATTTTCTTGGTCCGGGACTTGGTTCAGCTTGGGGAGCGGTTGGACGCCTTTGCCGGCGGGGGCGCCCTGCCCCTTGATTGCTGGTGCGATGAGGGGGAGCCGCCGGGGGTGGAGGGTAAGGAAGACGCCCGCGAGCTGGTTGCCCGGTGGATGGCCGGGGGGAAGCTGGCCGAGGTGGCGCGGTTTTGGAGCCGCGGGGGGGCCGTCGATTGGCGTCCGCTGCACCCGCCGGCCTCGGCTTGGCGGGTGCATCTGCCCTCCTACCCGTTTTCTCGGGAGCGCTTCTGGGGGGCGGGGGCGGGGGGGCGGCTTTTTGAGCCGGCGGGGGCGCTCTTGCATCCGTTGGTGCAGGCGAACACCTCGACCCTGGCCGGGGGGCGCTTCAGCGCTGCCTTCCGCGGCGGGGAGGGGGTCTTGAGCGAGTGCTCGGAAGGTCTTTGGCGGACCGATGCGTTCGGGCTGCTGGAGATGGCGCGGGCGGCCGTGGCGCGGGGGGCGGAGGGGTCGGTGGTTCAGATGGGCGAAGTTGTTTGGGAAGAGGCGGCGGCGGGGGGGGCGTCTGGGGCGGGCGGGGGTGCGGTTCGGTTTCACGTGGGGCTGGAGCCCCTGGAGGGAGGGGGCGTGGGTTTTGAGGTCTATTCCGAATCTGGGGCGGGGGAGGAGCTCGTTCACGCCGCCGGGAGGGCGGTGGTCGGTGATTGTCCAGAGCCGCCGAGGCTGGATCTGGAGGCCTTGCGGGGGCGGCTGGGGGTGCGGGCGCCGGCGGCTGGGGGCGCGGGCGCCTTGGAGTTGGGGCGGGCGGGGTCCGAGTTGATGTTTCGCTGCGAGGTCCCCGGCGGGGCGGAATCGGCCGAGGCGTTGATGATTGAGCCCGCGGGGCTGGGGCGGGCCTTCCGCTTGGCGGAGGAGTCCTTGGGGGGCCCGCCCGGGCGGCCGCGGGCGCTGGGAGCGGTGGAGTTCTTTGGGCGGTGTCCGCAATCGTTTTGGGTGGTGGGCCGGCGGGCCGGGGGGGGGCTGGATCTGGACTTGGCGGACCTGGAGGGGCGGGTTTGTCTCCGCCTCCGGCAATTGGCGGGGGGGGCGGCGGTCCCGGAGGTTGGAGAGGAGGAGGAGGCGAGGGTGATGACCTTTGCCGAGCGCCCGCAGGTCCGGGAGGAGGCGGCCGGGTGCTTGGCGGGGATCGGCTCGGTGGTGTGCGTGCTCGATGATCTGGGCCGGCGGGGGCGGCTGGTGGAGGCCGTGCGGGCGGAGACGCCGGATGCGAAGGTCATCTGCCTGGTGCCGGGGGAGCCCTTCGCCGAGGCGGCGGACGATTGCTACGGGGTGGGTTTTGATGATGAGAAGGCGTTGGGGGAGCTGCTGGCGCAGCTGGCCGGGAGCTATGGCGCTTTGGAAGCGATGCTCCTGCTGGGGCCGCTGCCGCAGGCGGGTCTCTTTGAGCGGCCGGATCGTTTGGCGCCGTTGATCAAGGCGCTGGCCGGCGGGGGGGCGGGCGTCCGCCGCATCCTGATTGGGGCGGATGTTCAGGGCGGGCTTGAGCGCTGCCGGGTGGAGTCTTGGCGGGGTTTTGAGCGGTCGATCGGGCAGGTCTTGCCGGGGGTCCGGTTGGCGGTGGCGAGCCGGGCGGCGGGGGAATTCGACCGTGAGTGGGCGGCGGCGCTGTGGCGGACCCTGCGCTGGCCGGTGTTGGAGAGCGTGCATTTTGAGGGGGGGGCGCCGCGGGTGTGGCGGATTCGGCCGACCGAGCTGCGGCCCCTGGCGCCGCCGTGGCGTTCGGGCGGGACCTATGTCCTGGCCGGCGGGGGCGGGGGCGTGGGGCGTTTGGTGGCGCGGCGTCTGGCTGAGCGGCACGGGGCCGCTCTGGTCCTGCTTGGCCGCTCGCCCTTGGACGCCGGCAAGGAGTCGCTGGTGGGTGAATTGGCGGCCTTGGGCGGGCGGGCCTTGTATTTGGCGGCGGATGTGTCCGACGAGGGGGCGTTGCGGGGGGCCTTGGGGGCGGCGCGGCGGCGCTTTGGGCCGTTTCACGGCCTCATTCACGCCGCCGGCGTGCAGGGGGCCCCGAGCATCCTGGCCAAGGACGGCGCCGCCTTCCGCGAGGTGTTGGCTCCGAAGGTGGGGGGCACTATGGTCTTGGATGAGGTGTTGGCGGATGAGGCCTTGGATTTTGTCTGTTATTTTTCCTCGAGCGCGGCCTGCCTGGGTGATTTTGGGGCGTGTGATTATGCGGTTGCCAACCGCTTTCAGACGGCTTATGCCGGCTATCGGAACGCTCTGCGGGCGCAGGGGAAGCGCTCTGGGCGTGCCTTTGTCATCAACTGGCCGCTTTGGCGGGAGGGCGGCATGGATTTGGGGGGGGAGCAAGGGGCGGCGTTTTATCTTAAGTCGAGCGGGCAGCGGCTGTTGGAGACCGAGGATGCCTTGGGGCTGCTGGACCGGGTGATCGGCCAGTCCGACGCTCAGCAGTTGGTGTTGGTGGGGGCGCCCTCCCGCCTGCGCCGTTTCCTTGACCCTGCGGGGGGGGCGGAGCCTGATCCTGCGGGGGGGGCGGAGGGCGGGGAGCCGCCCTCCCGCCCTCTGGGGCTGGCGGGTTTGAGCGTTGAGGAGTGCATTGGCCGGGAGGTGGCGGAGGTGGCGGCCCGGCTCCTGAGGCTCTCGCGGGATCAACTGGAGGCGGATGTGAATTTGGCCGATTTTGGTTTTGACTCGATCAATCTCGCCGAGTTTGCCCGGCGCTTGTCGGCCTGTTTTGGCGTTCGGGTTTCTCCCTCCGTCTTTTTTGGGCACTCGACGATCGGGCGTTTGGCGGCGTATTTCCGCGCCGAGTTTGCCGAGGTTATGGAAGGGCGGTATCGGGAATCGGCGCCGGCGGCGCCGGCGAGGGGGGCGCGGGCCCGGCGCCGGCGCCCCAAGGGCCGCTCGAAGGCCCGCCCGAAGGGCTCGGCGGCGGGGGGGCCGATCGCGATCATTGGGTTGAGCGGCCGCTTTCCGCAGGCGCGGGATGCGGATGCGTTGTGGCGGCTCTTGGAGGGGGGGGGGCACGCCGTCTCGGAGATTCCCGGGGAGCGCTTTGATTGGCGGCAGTGGTATGGGGGCCCTGGGGTTGAGGCCGGCAAGGCCAACAGCAAGTGGGGCGGTTTTGTCCCCGGGATTGCGGAGTTTGATCCGTTGTTTTTCGAGATTTCGCCGCGCGAGGCCGAGCGGATGGACCCTCGGCAGCGCCATCTGTTGCAGGAATCCTGGAAGGCGCTGGAGGACGCCGGATGGGGCCCCGGGCAGCTGGCGGGGCGGAGGATCGGCAGTTTTGTGGGGGTGGAGGAGGGGGCCTATCAGCGGCTGGCGGGGGATGAGGATGTGACGTCGAACCACAGCGGAGTTTTGGCCTCGCGGCTGTCCTATTTTTTGGATTTCAAGGGGCCGGCCTTGGCGATTAATACGGCCTGTTCCTCGGGCCTGGTGGCGGTGCATGAGGCCTGCCTGAGTTTGCGGGCGGGCGAGTGCGATGCGGCGGTGGCGGCGGGGGTGAACCTGGTGCTGGCGCCGGAGTTGTATGTCGGCTTGTCTCGGGCGGGGATGCTTTCGAGCGAGGGGAAGTGCTTTGCCTTCGACCGGCGGGCGGAGGGGATGGTGCCCGGGGAGGCGGTGGCCGTGGTGGTGTTGAGGCCCCTGGCCGAGGCGGTGGCGGCGGGGGACCCGGTTCGGGCGGTGATTGTCGGCTCGGGCATCAACTATGATGGGAAGACCAATGGGATCACGGCGCCTAGCGGGGTGTCGCAGGCGGCGTTGATCCGGCGGGTGTATGAGGAGGCGGGGTTGGATCCCTCGGAGGTGGATTACATTGTGGCGCACGGCACGGGGACGCGGCTGGGGGATCCGGTGGAGGTCAACGCCTTGATCGAGGTCTTCGGCGGTCGGGCGGCCGGGGGCCGGGGCTGTGCGTTGACGTCGGTGAAGTCCAACCTGGGGCACACCTTTGCCGCCTCTGGGGGGGTCAGCCTCATCAGCCTGGTGAAGGCCCTGGAGGCCGAGACCATTCCCGCGAGCCTGCACTGCGAGGAGGAGAGCGGCTATATTAATTGGGATCGCGGTCCGTTTTTCGTCAACAAGGCGAATCGGCCTTGGCCGGCGGAGGCGGGCCGGGTCCGCACCGGGGGGGTGAGCGCCTTCGGGATGAGCGGCACCAACGCCCATGTGGTGGTGCAGGAGTTTGCGCCGCCGGGGCGGGCCCCGGGAGGGGCGGCGCCCTTTCAGTTGCTGGCGCTTTCGGCCAAGACGCCCGAGGCGTTGAGCCGGCGCCGGGCGGACTTGTCGGCGTATTTGCGGGGGGGGCCGCTCGATGAGGCGAAGTTCGAGCAGGTCGCCTACACCCTCTTGGAGGGGCGCCATCATTTTCCGTGCCGTTTGGCGATGGTGGTGCGGAGCGGCGGGGAGGCGGCGGCCCTGCTCGAGAGGGGCGGGGGGGGCGCTTCGCCGGCCGAACTGCTCGCCGGGAAGGTCTCGGGGGGCGGGGTTTGCGGGCCGCTGGGGCCGGTGGCGGCGGAGTTGCTGCGGCGGGCTCGGACCCTGCGCTCGCAGCCGGAGGCCTATCGCGAGGCGCTCTTGGGGCTGGGGGCGTTCTATTGCCAAGGGTATGATTTGTCCTGGTCGGAGCTCTTTGGGGCGCCGCCGCCGGCCCGGGTTTCGTTGCCGCCCTATCCCTTTGCGCGGGAGCGCTATTGGTTGGCGGGGCCGGCGGCGGGCGGGCCGCCCCCGGCCGCCCGGCTGCATCCCTTGGTGCACCGCAATACGTCGAGCTTCCGGGTGCAGCGGTTTGCCTCCCGCTTCAGCGGCGAGGAATTCTTTTTGCGGGACCACTGTTTGCGGGGGGAGCGCATCCTGCCGGCGGTGGCGTATCTGGAAATGGCGCGGGCGGCCGTTGAGCAGAGTGAGGAGGGCGCGGGGGAGGGGGTCGGCCTGGGGAAGGTGGTGTGGCTGCGGCCGCTGCGGGCGGGGGCGGGGGCGGCGGATGTCCGCATAGAGCTGCATCCGGGGGAGGGGGGGGAGGCCGTTTCGTTTCAAATCCTGGGGGGGCCGCCGGGCGGGGCGTCGGTTCTCTGCCGGGGCGAGGTCCTCCGGGGGCCCTTGGGGCGTCCGCCGCGGCTTGATCTCGCCGGGCGGGGGCGGGCCCTGCCTTTGGGGCCGCTGGCGGGGGAGGAGGCCTATCGGGCCTTTAGTTCGGCGGGCGTCGAATACGGGCCCGCCCACCGGGGGCTGCGGGTCCTTTACGCGGGGGAGAAGGAGGTGGTGGCGCAGCTCGCCCTGCCTGCGGCGGCGGGGGGGGATGCCGAGGGATTCGTGGTGCATCCGAGCCTTGCCGATGCGGCGCTGCAGGCGGCCGTCGGTTTGGCCCTGAAGGCCGGCGCCGAGGGATCGGGTTGTGTGATCGACCCCGGCCGGTTGGCGGCGGCGGTCCCTTTTTCCTTGCGTGAGCTGCGCGTCTTCGGGGCTTGCGGGCCGGCGGCGTGGGTATGGCTCCGGGCGGCCTCTGAGCGGCCGGGGGCGGATCCTTCGGCGGACGGGCTGGACCTTGACCTTTGCGATGAGGGGGGCGAGGTCCGGGTCAGTTTTCGGGGGCTGGCGACGCGGCGCTGGGAGGCGCGCCCAAAGGCGGATCCGGCTTGGTTGCTGCGCGAGGTCTCGGCCTCGGCCGGGGGGGCGTTTCAAGCGGAGTTTCGGGGGGATGAATTCTTTCTCGCCGATCACGGGGGGGTGTTGCCGGCCGGCGTTTCCCTGGAAATGGCCCGGGAGGCGGGTTCTCGGTGGCGCGCCGATGCCGTGGTCGGCCTGGCCAAGGTGGTGTGGGTGCGGCCGCTGCGGGCGGGGGCGGAGGGTCTGTCGGTGAGGGCGGATGTCGCCGAGGATGCGCGCGGCGCCGGTTTCGAGCTTCGAGCCGGGGGCGAGGTTCACGTGAAGGGGAGGCTTGTGTTGGATGGGGGGCGGCGGCCTGAGCCTGGGCAATGGGAGCTTTCGGAGATCCGGTCCCGCTGCCTCGGCGAGAAGGGGCGCGCCGATTGCGACCGGCTTTTGCGCTCGCTGCATGGGGGCCGGTTGTTGACGGTTGAGCGGCTCAACTATCATGAGGGCGAGGCGCTGGCGGCACTGGTCGGGGCGGGGGAGGCGTCCTCGGACCGGCGGGCGGGCCTCCTCAACGGGGCGCTGCTGGCCGGCGTGTTGCAGGTGCTGGCGGCGGATCCGGGCTCGTCCTTGCCGGTCCCTTTCAGTCTGGATGAGCTGTGGGTCTATCGGCCTCTGCCGGCGAAGGTGTATGCCTACGCCCGGCCCCGGGCGGCGGGCGGGCGGGGCGGGGCCCGGGCGAGGGCCTTCGACATCGACCTGTTGGATGAGGGCGGTGCGGCGCTGCTTGCCCTGCGCGGGCTCTTGTTGTTGGAGAGGGAAGGGGGGGCCGAGGGGGAGGCGGAGCTCGTTTGCGCCGTGCCGCAATGGCGGAGCGTCCCGCTTCCCGCCGGGGGCGGCGAGTCTGGGGGCGCCTGGCATTTTTTCCTGCTGGAGGAGGATGGGGCGCTGCGGGAGGCGATCGGGGAGCAATGGCCGGGGGCGGCGGTGCGGCTGCTGCCTGCGGTCTCGGCGGGGGCCTTGTTGCGTTTTTTTGAGGCGGTGAAGGCGGGTGTCGGGGAGGAGGGGCTTTGCCGTTTCGTTGTGCTGGCGCCCGAGGGCGCCGGCGAGGCGCTGGCGGCGGGCTGTTCGGGGATTTTGAAGACCGTTGGGATCGAGCATCCCCGGGTTCGGGGGAGTGTCGTGCGTTATCGGCGCGGGGAGGTTCAAGGTCCGGGGGGCGTTTTGGCCTTTGTGCGTTCCGAGATGGCCTCTGGGGCCGCTGAGGTGGACCTGCGCTTGTCGGCGGGCGGGGGGAGGCAGGTCTTGGGGTTGAGGGAGGTTGCATTGCCCTCGGCCCCGGCGGCGGGCCTGGGCGAGGGCAGCGTGGTTTGGCTCGCCGGCGGTTTGGGGGGTTTGGGGAGGCTGCTGGCCCGCAGTCTCGCCGCTTCCGGGGTCAAGGTGGTTTTGAGCGGCCGTTCTTCCGGGGGCGCTCGGGCGGCCGCCTTGGCCGGGGGGCCCGGCGAGATTCAATATTTGCGGTGTGATTTGCGGGACCCGGGGGCGGTGGCGGCGGCGGCGAAGTCGATACTGGAGCTTCATGGGCGGCTCAGCG
This sequence comes from Limisphaerales bacterium, assembly GCA_024761205.1. Taxonomy (GTDB): domain Bacteria; phylum Verrucomicrobiota; class Verrucomicrobiia; order Limisphaerales; family AAA164-E04; genus UBA2970. The sequence goes on along the minus strand of JAMASS010000041.1, from coordinate 8,292 downwards.
GGGTGGTTCATTGCGCCGCGCTGGTGCGCGACGCCTATCTTCGCGATAAGTCGGCGGCGGCGGCGGCGGCGGTGCTGGCGCCGAAGGTGGATGGGGCGCTGGCCTTGGACGCCGCCACCGCCGGGGTTGATTTGGACTTCATGGTTTTTTTCTCGTCGCTGAGCGGGGCGATGGGTAATGCGGGGCAGTCGGACTATGCGGGGGCGAACGCCTTTCTCGACGGTTTTGCGGCGCTGCGCAATCAATGGGTGGGCGAGGGGCGGCGGCGGGGGAAGACCGTGTCGATCAGTTGGCCCTTGTGGCGGGAGGGGGGCTTGGGGGTGGATGAGGAGACGGCGCGTTCGCTGCGGGCTCGTTTGGGGATGGTTCCGCTGGAGAGCGGGATCGGATTGGAGACCTTTTATCGGGTTTTGGCGAGTGATTGGGGCCACGTCTTGGTGGCCTGGGGGGAGGGGAGGAAATTGCGCGGGAAGTTCTTTGCGCCGGCGGCGGCGCCGGCGGTGGCCGGCCCTGCCGCCGGGATTTCCGGGGCTTCGCCGGAGGAGCTGATGGGGCGGGTGCGGCGGCGTCTGGTGGAGGAAGTGGGGGGCTTGCAGGGGATTGAGCGGTCTCGAATCGACGTCGATGCGGCGCTCTCGGTTTACGGTTTTGACTCGATCGGCTTCGCGGCCTTGGCCAATCGGGTCAATGAGGCCTATGGTTTGGACCTGCTGCCGACCCACTTCTTTGAGCATCCCTCTATTCGGGCCTTGGCGCGCTACTTGGTGGAGCATTTTGCCGATCGGCTGAGCCCGGGGGCGTCTGCCGAGGGGGCGGGGGCGTCTGCCGAGGGGGCGGGGGCGTCTGCCGAGGGGGCGGGGGCGTCTGCCGAGGGGGCGGAGGCGTCTGCCGAGGGGGCGGAGGCGTCTGCCGAGGGGGCGGAGGCGTCTGCCGAGGGGGCGGAGGCGTCTGCCGAGGGGGCGGGTGAGCCGGCCTCCCTCCCGTGGGGGGGGGCGGGCGAGCCGATGGCGGTGATTGGAATGAGCGGGCGCTTTCCCGGGGCGGCGGACCTGGAATCTTTTTGGAGCCATTTGGAGGCCAATGCCGATTTGATTACCGAGGTGCCGCCGGAGCGCTGGGATTGGCGGTCGATCTATGGGGATCCGCATGAGGAGCCGGGCAAGACCAAGGCGAAGTGGGGCGGGTTTATGAGCGGGGCGGATCAGTTTGAGCCCTTGTTTTTTGGGATCGCCCCGGGCGAGGCGGAGTCCATGGACCCGCAGTTTCGTCTCTTTATGGAGGCGGTGTGGGGGGCGATTGAGGAGGCGGGGTATCCGGCCGGCGCCTTGGCGGGGACGAGGACCGGAGTTTTTGCGGGTGTTTCGACGACCGATTATCGCGATCTCTGCCAGCGGGCGGACGTGGATCCGGCGGCGGGGAATCCGCGCGGCAGCTATGCGTTTATGCTGGCCAATCGGGTCTCCCATTGGCTGGATGTCCGCGGTCCCAGCGAGGCCATTGACACGGCCTGTTCGAGTTCGTTGGTGGCCATCCACCGGGCCCTGGAATCCCTGCGGGCGGGCCAGTGCGAGATGGCCTTGGTGGGGGGGGTCAACGTGATGGCGAGTCCGCATGTGGCGGTTGCGGCGAGCGAGGCGGGGATGTTGAGCGGGGATGGCCGCTGCAAGGCCTTTGACTCCCGCGCCGACGGCTATGTGCGCGGCGAAGGGGTGGGGGTGCTTTGGCTGAAGCCGCTGCGCCGCGCCGTGGAGGACTGCGACCGGATCCACGGGCTGATTCGCGGTTCGGCGGAGAATCACGGGGGGCGGGCGGCCTCGCCGACGGCGCCCAATCCGGTGGCGCAGCAGGCGCTGTTGGTGGACGCCTATCACCGGGCGGGGGTGGATCCCCGGGCGGTCGGCTATATCGAGGCGCACGGCACGGGGACGGAGCTTGGCGATCCGATCGAGGCCGATGGGCTCAAGGGGGCCTTTGCCGAGCTGTGCCGGCGGGCGGCGCTTCCCCCCGTCTCGGAGCCTTATTGCGCGATCGGTTCGGTGAAGGCCAACATCGGCCATCTTGAGGCGGCCGCCGGGATGGCGGGGGTGATCAAGGTCTTGCTCATGTTGCGGCATGGGAAGATTCCGGGCAATCCGCATCTGCGGCGGCCCAATCCCTATTTGCGGCTTGAGGGCAGCGCCTTTTTCCTGGCCCGGGAGACCTGCGAGTGGCCGCCGCCGGCGGGGGCGGGCGGCGGGGGGGCGGGCGCCCGTCTGGCGGGGGTGAGCGGTTTTGGGATTGGCGGGGCCAATGCGCACGTGATCTTGGAGGAGCATCTGGGGGGGGCGCCGGCGCTGGCGCCGGCCGTTGCGCCGGGGCCGGTCTTGATCGTCCTCTCGGCCCGGGATGAAGGCCGCCTGGCCGCCGTGGTCCGGGAATTTCTGGTGTTTTTGAGGGGCCTGCCGGAGGCGCAGCTGCCGCCGGTGGCCTATTCGCTGCAGGTGGGGCGGGAGGCGATGGAGGAGCGTTTGGGTCTGGTGGTGGGCTCGGCGGCGGAGTTGGCGGGGAAGTTGGAGCGCTTTCTTGCCGGGGAGTCGCCGATTGAGCTACTGTTTCGCGGCCGGGCGCAGGGCTCTGATGAGGCCTTGGAGGCCTTTGCTGCGGATGAGGACCTGGCGCGGGCCGTGGAGGCCTGGATCGAAAAGCGGAAGTACGCGAAATTGGCGGATCTTTGGGTGCGGGGAATGGATTTGGATTGGAAGCGGCTCTATGGCGGCCGGAGGTATGGCCGGGTGGCGCTGCCGGGTTATCCGTTTGCCCGGGAGCGCTATTGGATTGCGGCGCCCTCGGGGGCTGGGGCGCGGGGCTCGGGGGCTGGGGGGGGCCATCCGCTCGTCCATGAGAACGCCTCGGATTTGGCTGGGCAGCGGTTTAGGGCGGCCTTCACGGGCGGGGAGCCCTTCCTGGCGGATCATCGGGTGGGGGGGCGCAAGGTGCTCCCTGCGGCCGCTTATTTGGAGATGGCGCGGGAGGCGGTTTGCCGGGCCTGGCCTGGCTCGATTCCCTCCGGGGCGCCCTTTGGGCTGGGGAATGTGGCGTGGGCCCGGCCGCTGGTGTTCGAGGGGGCCCCGCTGCCGGTGCACATCGGCTTGGAGCGGGAATCCTCGGGGAAGGTTCGCTTTGAGGTGTTCACGGAAGCCGCCGATGGCGAACGCCGGGTGCACTGCGCCGGCGGCGGGGGGTTTGGCCCCGAGGGGGCCCCCGGGGCCTTGGAGACCCTGGACCTCGCCGCTTTGCAGGCCTTGATTTCGGCGCATCGACTCGATTCGGAGGAGTGCCGGAGGGGGTTTGCCGAGGCGGGGATTCAATATGGCCCCGCCCACCGGGCCCTGGAGCGCCTGTGGGCGGGGCAGGGGCAGGCGCTGGGGCGGTTGGTCTTGCCCGCGGGCGTGGTTGAGGAGGGCTATGGGCTGCATCCGAGCCTGCTGGACGGCGCGCTTCAGGCTTCGGTCGGGCTCTTGTTTTCGGGCGGCGGGGCCCCGGGCGCGGGGGTCCGCTGGCCCCGGCGGCCGATGCTGCCCTTTGCCTTGGAGTCGTTGGAATTTTTGGGCCCGCTCTCGCGCTCCATGTGGGCTTGGGTCCGGCCTTCTTCCTCGCCTTCGGATCCGCCGGGGCTCCGGCGCTGCGATATCGATTTGTGTGATGATGCGGGGGCGGTGGCCCTTCGCTTGCGGGGATTTTGTTCGCGGGCGGCGGGGCCGGAGGAGGGGGATTTGTGGCTGGGCCAAGCGGTCTGGCAAGCGGCGGCGGCGGCGGGGCCGGAGGAGGACTGGGGGTTTGCCGATCATGTGGTGCTGGTCTGGGATTCGGCGCGCTGGAGCGGGGCGCAACTGGCGGGCGTGCGGCACCGGGGGTTGAGCTCGCCGGCCGAGCGTTTGCCCGAACGGTTTGAGGATCTTGCCGGGCAGGCGTTTGAGGCCGTTAAGGGTCTGCTGGTCGATCGGCCCCCGGGGCGGGTGCTGGTGCAAGTGATTGCCTCGGGCGGCCCGGAGGCGGGCTTTGCCCGGGGCGTCCTGGGGTTGTTGCGCACGGCGCGCGCGGAGAATCCGGACTTGATCGGGCAGGTGGTCGAGCTCGATTCCCAAGCGGCTGGGGAGGGGCTGCTCGGACGGCTGCGGCAGAGCGGCGGCCGGCCGAGCGAGGACTGTGTGCGCTACGTGAAGGGGGTGCGGGAGGTGGTGGCCTGGGAGGAGCTGCCGGCGGCGGCGGCGGCCGCCCCCTGTTGGCGGGAGGATGGCGTCTATCTGATCACGGGGGGCCGCGGGGGTCTGGGGATGGTCTTCGCGCGGGAGATTGCCGCTCGCACGAGCTCGGCGGCGCTGATCCTCCTGGGGCGTTCGGCGCCCGGCGCTGAGCAGCGGCGCCAAATGGAGGCCCTGGAGGCGGCGGGGGCGCGCTGTTTTTCCTACTGCGTGGATGTCTCCCGGCGGGATGAGGTCCGCGATTGTTTGGCTGAGGTGGTGGCCGAACACGGCGCCCTCCATGGCGTCCTGCACTGTGCCGGGGTGCTGCGGGACGGCTACCTGATTAAGAAGGGGGTTGATGAGTTTCGTTCGGTGCTCCGCCCGAAGGTGGCCGGCGCCGTGCATCTGGATGAGGCGTGGGGCGGGCGGGAGCTTGATTTCTTTGTGATGTTTTCTTCGGCGGCGGCGATAGCCGGAAATCCCGGACAGGCCGACTATGCGACGGCGAATGCCTTTCTCGACGCCTTTGCCCGGCGCCGCGAGCGCTTGGTCCGGGAGGGGGCGCGAAAGGGGAAGTCGCTCTCCGTCAACTGGCCGTTGTGGGCGGAGGGCGGCATGGGGATCGAGGGGGGGGCGGCTTCGCGTTTGCTGGCCGAACGGGGCTTGGTGCCGCTGCGCACCCAATCGGGTCTGCAGGCGTTTTACCGGGCGGTGGCCGGGGCCTCTCCCGGGGTGCTGGTGCTTGAGGGGGATTTGGAGCGGTGGGGCGGGTCCCTGGTCCGGCGCCGCGGCGCCGAAGCGGTTGAAGCGGTTGAAGGGCGGGTTGAGGGGGGCGAGGAGGGGGGCGGCGGGCTGAGGGCGCGGACGCTGGAGTGGATCAAGGGGCTGCTCTCCAAGGCCGTCAAGCTGCCCCCGGAGCGCATTCAAGCGGGGCGCCACTTTGAGCGGTATGGGATTGATTCGGTCCTGCAGATGGGGATCGTCAAGGATTTGGAGAAGGTGGTGGGCGAGGTGCCCAAGACCCTGCTCTTTGAGTATACGACGGCGGCCGGGTTGGCGGAGTATCTTTTGGCCCGCCATCGCCCGGCCTTGGCGGCTCGCTGGGGCCGCTCGAACCCCGCGGCGCCGGGCCTTGGCGCGGGGGCGGCCCCCGCTCGTTCGTCCTTTGGCGGCCGGCCGGGGGGGGCGCCCGGGGCCTTGGCGGCGGCCGAGGAGGTCGCGGTCATTGGGCTGAGCGGGCGTTATCCGTTGTCGGATTCCTTGGAGGAGCTGTGGGAGCACTTGAAGCGGGGGGATAATTGCATCACTGAGGCGGACCCGGAGCGGTGGCGGCACTCGCTGCGCCGGGCCTGGCCTTCTTCGCTGCGGGCGCCCGCCTTGGGGAAGGCTTATTACGGCGGTTTTCTGCGGGAAATCCACCGCTTCGACCACCGTCTCTTCGGGATTGCGGAGGGGGAGGTTCGGGCGCTGCCGCCCGAGCTTCGTTTGTTTCTGGAGATCGTTTGGGAGACCTTTGAGAGCGCGGGGTATACGAGGGGCTCGCTGGAGGCGCTGCAGGAGCGTTCCCAACGGGGGGTGGGGGTTTTTGTCGGGACCATGTATAGCCAGTATGCCTGGGCGAGGGAGACCTTGGAGGAGGCCTTGGCCAGTGCGAACGGGAGCGACTGGCAGATTCCCAACCGCTGTTCGCATATTTTCAATCTCACCGGCCCCAGCATCGCCGTTAACTCGGCCTGTTCGAGTTCGTTGACGGCGGTTCATCTGGCCTGCGAGAGTTTGCGCCGATCAGACTGTTCGATGGCGGTTGCCGGCGGGATCAACCTGACCTTGGACCCCTCCAAGTTCGAGGTCTTGGCCGAGTCGAAGATGCTGGGGAGCGGGAAGCGGAGCAGGAGCCTGGGCGAGGGCGACGGTTACCTGCCGGGCGAGGGGGTGGGGGCGGTCTTGTTGAAGCCGCTCTCGGCGGCGCTGGGCGATGGGGACCGGATATGGGCGGTGATCAAGAGCAGCTTCATCAACCATGGGGGCGGCAATCAGGCCTACCCGGCTCCGGATCCGAATCAGCAGGCGCGGCTGATCGTGGAGTCGATCGAGCGTTCGGGGGTTGATCCGGAGACGATCGGCTACGTCGAATCGGCGGTGAATGGCTCTGCCTTGGGGGATCCGATCGAGATTCGCGCCTTGAAGAAGGCCTTCGGCCGTTTCACCGACAAGCCGGCCTGCTGCGCCTTGGGCTCGGTGAAGTCGAACATCGGCCACCTGGAGGCGGCCTCGGGGATTTCCCAGTTGAGCAAGGTGATCCTTCAGTTTGAAAATCGGGCGCTGGTGCCTTCCATCAACGCCGATCCGCCCAACCCCCACGTGAAGCTCGAGGGGTCTCCGTTTCGTTTGCAGCGGGCCTTCGAGCCTTGGCCGGCGCCGAGGCATCCGCAGACCGGGGAGCCGCTCCCGCGGCGGAGCATGATCAATTCCTTTGGGGTCGGCGGGGCTTATGCCAATGTGATCGTGGAGGCCTACGAGCCCCCCGGCCCGCCCCCGGCCCGGGCCGCGGGCGGGCCGCAGGAATCGGTGCTCCTCTTATCGGCCAAGACGGCGGCCAGCCTCATGGGGTACATGGACCGGCTGATTGGGTTTATAGAGGCGGGCAAGGCGCCTTCTCTGGCGGGGCTGGCCCGGTCCCTGCGGCGGTTGAATCATGGGCTGGATTGCCGGGCTGCGGTCGTCGCCGCCTCGCTGGAGGGCGCCTTGGACAAGCTGAGGGTCCTGCGGGCGACGGCCCGGGCGCGCCCGGCGGCGGGCGTGTTCTGGGCGGCGGATTCGGAGGCGGGGGCCGGGGGGGCCTCGGGCGAGGAGCTCTCAGGGGTCCGGGACCCCCGGGAGCTCGGCCGGCGTTGGGTGGCGGGAGCGGCGGTGCCGTTGCCGGAGGGCGGGGAGGGCCCGGCCGCTCCGTGGCATCCGCTGCCCTCCTATGCGTTTGATCACAGCGCGGACTTTGGTCCGGGGGCCGGGGCGCGGGCGGCGAACGGCCGCCCGGACGCCCTTCTCCTGGAGAAGATCCTGGGGGGGGAGCTCTCGGTTGATCAATTCCGCAGGGCGGTCTCCGGTGAAGGCGAGGCGGAGCGAGATGAATAAGAGCGAGATGAATAGGAGCGGGGTGAAGGGGCCCTCAATGGCGCCCGCCGGCGGGGGCCGGGGGCCGGAGGGCGGGGCCGCCGAGCGGCGGCGGCTGGATGAGGAGGCGGGGGCGCTGTATCGGCGGATCCAAGGACGGGAGCTCGGCCGGGAGGAGGCGCTGGCGGGCCTGGGCGCCTTGCGCCGGGCGTATGAGGCGTCTGCGGGGGAGCGGCGGGAGGGCCCCTCGGAGCCGGGGGCGGAGGCGGTTTACGTCTATGACGAGCCGTATTTGCGGGACCACCTGGTTGAGGGCAGGCAGGTGATTCTCGGGCTTACCTATGCCGGCTTGGCGCTGGAGGGTTTTTTGCGGCGCTTTCCCGAGGCGGGGGGGGTCAGCCTCCGCCGCCTGAGTTTTGTGCGTCCGGTTGAGGTCAGGAAGGGGGGGCGCGTGGCCCTGCGCCTGGCCCCGCGCCCGGCCGATTCCTTTGCCGAGGTTCGCATCGAGTATCGCGAGGGGGGCGGGGGGGCGGATTGGGCTCCGGCGGCGGTCTGCCGGATGGCCGCCTTGAGTTCGGAGGCGCCCTCTGTGAGGGTGCCGGCGTTGACCGAGGGCTTGGAGCCGGAGGCGGAGCTGGAGGCGCTTTATCCCTCCGGCGGCCTGATTCGCCTGGGGGAGAGCTACAAAATTATCCGGCGGCTCTATCGCGGGGAGGGGCAAGTGGTGGCGCGGGCGGCCTTGTCGGCGGCGTCGAGGGGGGAGGGGCGGGCCTATGCCTTGCATCCGCTGCTGCTCAACAGCGCCTTTTCCTTGCTGTCCGCCTGGGGGAAGGGAGGGGCGGGTTCGCGCGCGTATTTGCCCTTTGGGGTGAAGGAGCTGCGCTGCTGGCGCGGCGAGCCCTTGGAGGCGTGTTGGGTGCGGCTGCATTCGGTGAGGGAGGCGGGCGAGCTGGTCTTG
>JAMASS010000040.1 GCA_024761205.1 Limisphaerales bacterium | reverse complement strand
CCTTGATAAACAGATACAGGCCGAACGGGAGGCCGCCCGAGCCGCCAAAGAGCAGGCGGAGCGGGAATGGTGGGAAGACCGCAAGCACTGGGTCGAGAACTTCCCCTTTGAGCCGACCTACCACCCCGCGATGACCTTCAAAGCATCCAAGCAAGGCCGGAACAAGGCGGGCTATTGGAAATGGAACGTCCGGGACCCGGAAGAGGAAAAAATGATGCTCGCCGTGGATCGGCACATCTTCGTCAAGGATTTCTACGAAAATCCCCTTCGCTATTCCAAAGCCTTCGAGATGCTCCACAACATCTTTGATGAATACGGCTACGGCGAGAACGTCGAACGCTTGGGTGTCACCTACTCCGCGGTGCGCGGCTACTATGATATATTGCCCAAAGCCGCCGAGGACCCCGAGGGGCGGGTGCCCGGCTTCGCCCGCAACAAGCGGGGCTACCTCACTTGGCAAGAGCATGCCGATGGTGCCTATAGTGACATTGTGGGAAATATGACAAACAATTACCGTCTCTTGCCGGGCGAAGAGCCGATACCTGAAGAAATGGCCGAAGAGATTCGGGAGCGCATTTTGAATGAAATCCCCGAGGAAGAGTTCACCAAGCAGCCCGGTCTGGGCATCTTCGCCTATAATTCCGATTACAGAAAAGAACTCGAACCCGGCGATCCCTTATTGATAAAGTAGAGCAACCTCCCCGCCATGACAAGGTCGGGGATAGCAAGCGATCCATCTTGGGCATAAGGACTGAGTGGCAATAAGTCGAAATGGGGTTATCAGAGTCTTATCTATTAGTTTTTTTGGGAGTTCGGTTTTGGAATAATTGCTGTGCGAGCAATAGATCCGTTAGCGTTGAGTCCATGGAATCCAAGCGTGATTTAATGAACTCCATGTTCAAGTTTATAGGCATTAATTCAAGATGCAGATGATTTCTGAGTTTGGATTCAAGTCTAAATGCCTTCGCGCTGAGCTAGCGAGTCTCACTGGCCACCGCGTTTTTAATGTTAACCTCGGTTGATACGCTTTTATAAAAAAGAAGCTGATTGCAACGGCCAGAATTAGGCCTATTGTTAATGAGAGCATGTATTCTCCATTGCCTATCGCTTTACATGCATCAATGGCATATTCCTCCATCTTTCCGTGAGGGCTATTCGGCTCGCATATCATTTGTAAAGTTTGAGACTCTTGTTGCCAAAATGGGTACTACAAGCTTGAGGATTGGCAGGAAAAGGCGAGATGCGAAAAGTATTTACAGAAGGCACAGACAAGATTGCCACGATCATTCTGATGAGCAAAAGCAAAGCATGCAATGAGACTTTTGACGGTTTCTTTATACCTGTAGTGTTGGCTTATTTCCACAATTTTCCTCCATTTTTTTAATTGGAAAGGTGCAATTTTGCATGGTTTTTACCTGCCATCAAACTGTTTCTGAACTCGTTTCACTAGCATCCTACAAAAGGTCTCAGGAGGGTAAAAATATCCTCGCTCTTTACGAGATATTTAGGAGGGGTTCCGACATTGGCCCAATTCACAAACTCTTCCATCCATCGCACAAACGCGACATACCCATTCTCAGAAGTCATGTTATAGCACGCTTTCCCTGGAAATTGTGTGCGCCAAACGCTTCGTTTGTGTGTGATGTCCGTGATCGCGCAGAAAGCTGGCTAATGTCATTCGATCATCGGTAATTAGGCATGCCCGCTCCGCTCCGAATCTGCCGCGTTTGAATTCTGTTTGCCAACTGCAGCGACCTGTTAGCAATCCACAACTTGATGGAGCGCAAACCGTATCGGGCGAATGGCCGTCGATGAAGGTCATTCCTCCGCGGGCGAGTCGATCTAGAGGCTTGGCGTTCGGATTGAGAGCGCTGACGTCGCCGCATTCTCGGTCGTTTGCGTAAGATAAGGATGATGTTGTGGGGGGGCTCCACACGTTGGTCTGGATCACCTGAAACAGAGACGCAGTCACAGATAAAAGCAATAAGAGCTGCGTCGCGCGCAGTGGGGAAGGGTTCATCGCGTTTTCCGAGCGGATGATTTTGAGGGGCGAAACCTGGCTGGCGTTAGAGGAGGCGGTTCTGCTCACCTCCTTGCTGAGAGAGTCCTAGTTTTTTGTAGCTAAGTTGGGTGACGGTACGGCCCTGGGACGTTCGTTTGAGGTAGCCTTCCATGATCAGATAGGGCTCGTAGACTTCCTCAAGGGTGTCTGGTTCTTCACCGACGGCGACAGCTAGGGAGTTGATGCCGACGGGACCACCGTCGAATCGGACGATGATCGTTTCTAGAATTCGCTTGTCCATTTCGTCGAGGCCGTTTTCGTCGATATCCAGCATGGCCAGGCCTTGGTCGGCGATGGTTTGAGTGACATGGCCGTCGTGCCGAACCTGGGCATAATCACGGACTCGGCGAAGAAGGTTGTTGGCGATTCGGGGAGTACCTCGGCTGCGTCGGGCGATTTCCAAGGCGCCGACTTCCTCAATGCCCACGTTGAGGAGTCGCGCCGATCGGATGACGATGTGCTGGAGTTGATCAGCTGTGTAATAGTCCAAGCGTTCTTTGATGGGGAATCGGCTGAGAAATGGACTCGAGAGGAGTCCGCTGCGCGTGGTCGCGCCGACAAGGGTGAATTTTGGGAGATTGATCCGGACACTTCGAGCGTTGGGTCCTTGGTCGATGACAATGTCCAACATGAAGTCTTCCATTGCCGGGTAAAGATACTCCTCAATGTTCTTCTGCATCCGATGGATTTCGTCGATAAAGAGGACGTCGCCTTGCTCGAGATTGGTGAGCAGTCCGGCGAGATCGCCTGCCTTTTCAATCGTTGGGCCGCTGGTGTTTTTGAGACTGGCGCCCACGGATTTGGCAATGATGTTGGCCAGTGTCGTTTTGCCGAGTCCAGGCGGTCCGTTCAGGAGGACGTGATCAAGGACGTCCCGTCGTTGTTTAGCCGCGGCGACGGCAATTTCGAGGCGTTCTTTGACTTTGTGTTGGCCGGTGAAATCGGAAAACAGCGCCGGACGGAGGGAGAACTCAAGCGCGGAATCGGGACTGTTGAGGGAATCTAGCGGCCTTTCTGCCATGTCTAGCGAAGCATGAAAGAACCCGTAAATTGCGACAAGCTAAAATAGGGTTTTTAGACAGAATCTGCAGAATCAACATGATTTCAGGTATCCTGTAAATCTGATAAATCCTGTCAAACGGATTCCCTGGTCCGTGTTTCCGCCAGTCATTAAAATGAAAGAGGATTGGCGATGCCGTCGTGACCTCGTGTCTCGTGGGAGTCATCTCACCGGTTTGCGGATCAATCCAATAAGTCAGGATCAAGTGGGAGTCCTGGTTGCCGTCGGCGAGGATTTGATCTGTGGGATCAAGGGCAGAGTTTCTTGGAGTGTCACCGGCTGTGCTGATGGTTTGTTGGAGGGTGAGTTCGCCGGTGGTTTGATTGATTTTGAAAACAGCGATGCTGTCGTGGCCAAGATTTGAGGCATAAACAAATGATCGTTCGGTGGCTTGAGTTTGGGAGGTTGGCAAGGCAGTGAGCAATGCCAGCCCTACGAGGAAGATCGACAAGGGTTTGGTGAGTATCGAATTCATGGTGATTTGTGCTTTCTGCGATGTTTATGTCCGTGTATTCTGGGATCGTTGCGAACAAATAGCAGGAAACGCGGAAAGTCCTGCGTATTCACCTATGTCTGGAGCAACCCGGCACATTTTCTAGGTTACTGTATTCAGAGGCACTCCGGCATCGGATCTCCTATCTGATCATTCGCAGAAGGAAGGCTGCGCAAAAGTCAACTCGGCGTCAACGGCAACTCGCCATTTTGCCCTTTACTTTCTGATCGCCGAGGCGAGCAAAAGATGGTCAAAAACAGCCGTTCTATCGGTTTGGTTGCCTATTAGTAGTGACGGTGTTGTCTTTGAGGGCGGCAGTTGGCGGTGGGTTCTGTCCTTCATTTGTGTAAGGTTTGCCGGAGTTCGTTTGGTTGGATGAAGGGCAAAACGTCCGGGGAGTCGGCGCGATTTGACTCGCCGTTGGTGACCGAACCACTATCGATATCACTCAGCTGTATAACCGCCGGGCACAAGCCCGTGCTGCATTCGGCTTCGAGCAAATCCTCTCCCCCAGTGGGCGCTGGGGCCTTTTATCAATTTGCATTGGAGGTGGATACCAGCAGACTCGGCGCCGACTTTTCAGCCCCCGTCCTTGAACAACTGAATCTCTCTCACAACCGATTGGTTGACCTATCCTCCTTAAGCTCATTGGATCAACTGACCTCGCTGAATCTTTCAGGCAATCGCATCACCGGCCTCCTCCCCATCACCGATTTGAAATGACTCCGTATCTTGCGAGCGTCTGAAAACTCCGTGGCGGACCATCACCGGCACAACGATTGACAGCGTTAACCGGACTCTTTCTGAGCGGGGATCACTGTTTGATTCGGTCCGTGATTGTTTGTTTGTAGGTTTTCATAATAACACACAGAAGCATCGGGGAAGCTTCCTGCCTGAGGTCTCCTTTCTACTTTTTGGTTCTCCGATGGTGTTTTTCTTTTCACGGTTTGGATACGGTAGCCATTTAACTAACCGTCAAGACTGCGGGAGCTTCCCATTTTGGGCCGTAAAGGGTCGGGAAGGGTGCATTGAACCTATGAGGTTTTAAGTGTGATAAGTGGTTCGGAATGGAGGCGGGGCAGCCTTATGAAATAAATCAGATTGATTCAAAGGACAATGAGCTTAGCGGGATTTGAGGACAACAGCTTATAGTCACGGCTCAAATCTCGGTGCTTGATGATCGTTTGCCTGGGACTCCCTGCTATTCGTGTGGGATTATAAAAAGAGCTTGAGGAGTTTCAGTAAAAAGGCGGCTAATATCATCGAATAGATTGAAGAATTATATCAGCTTATAAAGGAGAAAATAACACAAGTGAGAGAAAAGCAGAACGTTCTTTATTACTTCTGCTTTACTGTGTTGGCTGGCCTGAGCAACGCCTTTTTGCAGGCTTGTCTTGATGCCGAGGACTAAGACTTGAAAGGAAGCATTCAGACAATGACAAAGCCCCTAATCATTACCGGGGCCGGCGTTTTGGTCATTGTTTTCTTGATTTTGGTTAATCGGAGTGAAGAGCCAAGTGAGGCGACGGAAGTGAGCCAGCCGGAGGCAGTCGAAACACCCAGCACCGTTCACGAAGTATTCACCTTCCAAGTATCAGAAACGGGATCATTTCAAATCGGCGGTCTGTCATCCGCTGAACCTATGAAGCTCGGTTCATGTGCAAGAATGTCCCGTGAACGTTTGATATCGTTTGGTCAGAAATCGTTTCCATGGCAATGGCTGACTTTGTCATCGCCGAAGACTCGCCCGATTCCATTGAGCTCGGAACCATTAAACACGGAATCCACGATCTTTACCGTCTCTGGTGATGATGTGCTCGATTTTGAAGTTAAATTGATTGATGGGGAAAGGCTTCGCCCTTCCGTTTTCCAAAATCAATCCGTAGCGTTAATTTTCTGGTCCAGTCACGGCGCCGCATCCCGTGATAACCATCTAAATGCGTTCACCGTGTGCTCAATAAATTCAGCGCAAATGAGCCTCCTTTTTAGATCCTCGCCGTGAACTTGGGCGACGAACAACCGGCAAATAAATATCCGATAACGATCCCTTCAGAAAACCGGTTCCACGGTTACGCTGGAATAAAAAGCGGTTACAGGCTTCGCCATCAGTTTGGATTCAACAGTTTTCCCGCCAGCTATCTGATCGGACCCGATGCCAAACTCCTCTCCAAGGCGAGCCCGCTCTGGCATCACTGAATCCGAAGTCATGCTAGTTACCGGTAGCCAATGATGTGAATCAAAGGCTAGCGCTAGAGCCGAAGGAAAACATTTTGCTGTGAACGAACTCGAACAAATTCGTATTACTATGGGCTAGATCGCCTCCGTAACCATCAAAGTCGGCGACCAATTACCTGCCTCTATGGCGATGTCTCCCGCAAGAAAGGAAAGATCTCCGCCATCATTAAATTCGATGGCATGAACCGAGTTCAAATCGAGGAAGCTTCAGCGGACGATATTATCGGTCTGACCGGAATTGAAAGTGTCTCCATCGGTGAAACAATCTGCAGCAACGAGGACGGTGTCGCCCTGTCATTTATTCCCATCGATTCACCAACGATTCGGATGCAATTTGCCGTTAATGATGGACCATTCGCTGAGCATGACGGCAATCTTCTCACCGCCCGACATATCCTAGAGCGTCTCGAAAAGGAGATTCGAACCAACATTTCTCTCAGGGTTTCCCCGACGAGTGCGCCGAACATCTTCGATGTCGAAGCCCGTGGGGAAATGCAAATCGCGACCCTCGTCGAACAAATGCGCAGGGAAGGGTGCGAAGCCCTCGTTTCTCGTCCGGAAGTCATTTTCCACCGCGACGACGACGGCAAACTTATGGAACCGATCGAAAAGCTTTTCCTGGAGATCCCCCAGACCACAATGGGTGCATACTTGAGAATCTTTCGAATCGAAACGCAGAAATCACCTCAATGAATCACCAAGGCGAGATTGTCATTGATCGCAGCTGCAATTTCGACCTGCGGATTGATTGGCTTTGGATCCGATATGATCAATCAGACCCGCGGCATGGGGATTATCAGCCATGCCTTCCACCAATGCGGCCCCAGTCAGGGCGACCTCAACACGCATCCGCAAGGCTCCTTAGTTAGCGTCGATACCGGCGAAACCACCGCTTACGCCTCGACACCATCCAGCACAACTCGGCAAGTGTTTCATCGGTGTCCGGGCCACCAAATCTACGTCGGCATGGTGATCGGCAAAAATGCTCGCGAAAGGGAACCTTCCGGTGCCCCCCCTACCTCGTCAAAAAATTGGTCAACATGCGCTCCTCTGGCGACGGCAAAGGAATCCTCCTCGAGCCACCGGTTCAACTGAATCTCGAGCGTGCCATCAAGACTCACCGATGATGAGCATGTTGAAGCCACACCCAACCACCTCCGGCTCGGTCGCCGAGATTTGTGCGGGCAAGGGAATCGGCAACCTTGCAGGCGGCTGAACTGCCGGGGATGAGGATTCTGCCGTGGCGGACGGCGGTGTGGTCGCTTCCGCCCCACCGTTCGTGTAGGCGTTTTCACGGAGGAAAAAAATCAGCCCCAGAATCGTCAAAGCGAGAGTGGACACCGCCACCTAATAAACCGTTCGCTTTTTCATGAGATGAAATCCTGCGTTGGCCCCAATAATTTCCCTCCCAGTCCTCTTATCCGTCGCTCCCACCGTAGTCGGCCATCCTCATCCGAGCCATATTGACGAAGCTCACATCCATGATTCGACGGATTATTCACGTAAAATGTCAGCGTTCGCGTGCCGCTACTACCGGCGGTCACCCTGCGCGTGACTTCATGTTCCGCCGGCCAGCCAATGTCTCCCTCAACGAGTCGATCACGCCGCTCCAATCCCAAAGTTCGAGAGTCACAGGCCTTGCGCTGTCATGGCTTTGCTTGGGGTATTCCGCTGCTATCACCACCTCGCCGTCGCAATAATGCCACTTGGTGGCGTTCTGCGGGAGCACCACAGGAAGAGGTGCCAATTTAGTGCCGCTCTGCCAAAGACCGGCCAGCGTAATGTAATAATAGGCGCAAGTGAGGTCTCTATTGATCGCGCTCCATTGGCCGGGGCACAATTGATTGCGGTCCCGGAATTGTCATACCTGTCTAACCAAGAATAAGAATCGTATCCCCAGCTACCATTCCCCTTGGCGTCATACCTCCGCCATAATTCACTTCACGGTCCCATACGGTGTAAGAAGGTTTTCTTAAAAAATTTATCTCTTCGCACCATATAGCCCGAATGCAATCCGAAATCTCTGGTCAGTCGTCAATGGCCGCCTCCAAGGTGCTGAAAAAGAGCGCCACCTGCAGACCCCAATCGGCAGTTGTTTTGATGCCGCTCCACAAGAGCCGGACGGGCGTGTTGCCATTGCCTTGGATGAATTCCATGTTTTTTTCATACGGGTTGATTATTTGATCGGTCCATTCAAGTTTTTCGGCAACGGCCCGGTATGCAATGGCATCGGGCCGTTGACACAAACGACAGTGAGAACCTGAAGGAGCCTTACTTGTTCGCCCTGACGCCGTGGGGATCAATCATCGAGGCCGTTTGCGGGCTATTGTATTTAGTGAGTAACCCGATAAACGAGTCTCACTATCACTTGTGCTGAGAGGGGACCTACTGAAAGGATGGGGGTGGGGGCAACGGCAAATTGCTATTTTTGCCCTTGTCTTTTTTGGCGGACTGGGAGGGCAAAGGGTGATCGAAAATCGCTCTTCACCGGTTCGGTATCGGTATGGTCGCCTGTCGGCGTGACGACGCTCTCCGGAGGGGAGGTTTTGGTTGCTGACAGAACCAGGCGTTTGGGTTTAAGTCCCCAAAATTGAAATATGCCCAAGCGGACTGACATCGACTCCGTGCTCATCATCGGCGCAGGCCCTATTATCATCGGCCAAGCCTGCGAGTTCGACTACTCCGGCACCCAGGCCTGCAAAGCGCTCAAGGAAGACGGCTTCCACGTGATCCTGGTGAACTCCAATCCCGCCACCATCATGACCGATCCCGAATTCGCCGATCGAACCTACATCGAGCCCATCACCCCCGAGTGCGTCGAGAAGGTCATCGTCCGGGAACTCGCAGCCAAGAAAGCGCGCGGCACAACAGGTAAATTGGTCCTTTTGTCGACTCTTGGCGGCCAAACCGCGCTAAATACAGCGATATCTCTCCACCGAAACGGAACCTTGAAGCGGCTGGGCGTGGAGATGATCGGCGCGGATGCCAACGCGATTCAACGTGGGGAAGACCGTCAAGAGTTCAAGGACGCCATGGTGAAAATCGGCCTCGACCTTCCGCTCAGCTTCACCGCTCACTCCTTTGACGAAGCACTCGAAAAGGCAGACGCCATTGGACAATTCCCGCTCATCATTCGTCCCGCCTACACTCTGGGGGGCACGGGTGGCGGCATCACCTACAACCGGGAAGAGTTTGAAACGATCGCCAAATGCGGCCTTCAGCGATCCCCAGTTTCCGAGATTCTTATTGAGGAGTCGCTGCTGGGTTGGAAGGAATATGAGATGGAGGTCATGCGCGACAAGGCGGATAACTGTGTCATTGTCTGCTCCATTGAAAACTTCGATCCCATGGGCGTGCACACCGGAGATTCCATCACTGTCGCGCCGATTCAGACGCTGACTGACAAAGAATATCAAATCATGCGCAACGCCTCCTTCGCAATCATTCGAGAAATCGGAGTGGAAACGGGAGGTTCAAACATCCAATTCGGCGTTTGTCCTGATACCGGACGGATGGTGGTCATTGAGATGAACCCACGCGTCTCTCGCTCCTCGGCCCTCGCTTCAAAAGCCACTGGGTTTCCGATCGCCAAAATCGCCGCTAAATTGGCGGTTGGCTACCATTTGGATGAAATCCAAAATGACATCACCCGCGAGACTCCAGCCAGCTTCGAACCCACCATTGACTATGTGGTGACAAAGATCCCGCGCTTTGTCTTCGAAAAATTCCCGCAAACCGACCCCACACTTAACACGCAAATGAAGTCGGTCGGAGAAGTCATGGCGATCGGCCGCACCTTCAAGGAGTCGCTGCAGAAATGCCTTCGCTCCATGGAAACCGGACGGAACGGACTGGGCGGCAATGACAAACCTTGGCGAATTGGCGATGCGGTTTTTCAGGATCGGGATATCCTCCCGGCCAACCTCATCCGTCAAAAACTCACCGTGCCCAATGCCGAACGGATCTACTTCATCCGCCACGCCCTTCGCGCCGGGTTTTTGATCGACGACATCTTTGACCTGACGAAGATAGATCGCTGGTTCTTGACTCAGATCAAGGAGCTCGTCGATTTCGAAGAGGAGCTGGTCGCCTCCGCCGCCACCTAATCTATCGCGCCAAGGTCAAAGTTCTTCCGAAACAATATCCAAGCGATATTCGGGAGAACGCTTGCTGTTCGGTCGTCCCTCCGGGACGGCACTGTAAATAAAGTTGAATTTAAAGTGGTAGTGGATGACCTCTTGATCGGGCTTGACAGGCACCATGGTTTCCCACCGCCCCTCCGCATAAGGAACCGGCTGCATGGGATAGTGCGTCGTTCCAACAATGACGACCGGCTCGATCGTATCCTCCTGAATAGATCGCTGATTACTGCGCCACGCCGCTTCAATTCGATACAAGCCTGAATCAAAGCGTGGAAAATCCGATGGCGTCAAATTCGTGATTGAGGAGGTGGCGCAACCGGTACCCATCGCCAAAAGCACGAATAAACCGAGCCAAACTTGAAAGGGTTTTAGCATAGGCCAAGAGCGTTAACGTGCCCATCTGCCGATGTAAAGTGGCATTTCCCCGCCCGGCGCACGGCACGAAAAAAGTCCCCCCCTGGAAAGGGGTTTGCCGACTGAGATTTCCAGAGTGGTTAAGTCCCAAAGGGCGGGATTAAGGCGCGGGAAAAAGTTGGGCGATGATCTGATCGAACTCTTCCCGCATATGCTTTTTATTGCCCATTGTATAGTCGTTCTGAAACTTGGCGGCTCCGGGCGATGTCCTCCAGGGTGCTCGGCAGTGGCGTGTCAAATCTCTCTTTTGGTTCACCAGTGATTGATGATAAGCCGCTGCTTCCTCCACCCAATCCGTGTCGTTGAGGTCCAAGGAAAGCTGCAAGCTGGCCGCCGATTTGTCGATCCAAGCAAGGCGCTCCTGCCACCATTGCGGTTGGTTCTGGTTTTCGTAACCCTGCTCCAAAGCTGCCTGTGCCTCCGTTTGCTGCTTGCGCAGATAACCGCTAGCCGCCGCAACTTCGCCGCATCGGGTTCATATCATTCCCCAAAATATCGCTCTGCATGAGTTCATCTTGTGTTTGCCAGCCCACCGAATTCTGAATTTCGTCTGACAAATCCTCCCGTGCTTGGCCTTTGCGGATCAACTCCCGTTCCTCATCCTTCGCCTTGCTCCACAAATCCTAGTCGTCTAGCACACTCAGACATTTCATTGTAAAACCCGAAAGTCCCTCTTCCTCCTGACACATCCGGAAAAGTTGATCCCGTTCTTTCTAGGTGAGCAGTATTCCTCATTGCAAGTAGTTCAGCGTGTCCGCATGGGCAGCCGGGCCATGCCCTTGGGTGCTCCAGAGGGGCTTCGGATAGGCGTGAAGTATCGGAGCATTGCGCGACGGCGGTCGGCTTCTTTGGCCTTCGGTCCGGTGGTTTGCTTGATGCGGTCCAAAAAGGGAAATGCCGTCATCTCCAAATTCACCCCCAGAGAGAGACAGTCCTTTCGTGAGCCGTTATCATCACTTCTTTCCTGCTCTCTGGTCGCAACATCCACATACTCTACCCAAGCGTCGTGATGCAGCATCGGCTCACAATTCAGATCATTATAACTGTAAATTGTATGCGGAGTGCAGCCTTTAGGCACATGAGCGAAAGCAGTGGAGACGACTGAGTTGTCGCCAACAAAGTGAACAGCGAGACACAGGGCAGCCGTTACGATTCCCGCAAGTTTCCTTAATCCGAAGAGGTCTTGGTCGGTTTGGTGAGCATCGTTGCTCCCGATTGACAGGCTCGATTTACGAGTACCAGCAAAAAAGATAAACAAGTTTTCATAAAGTGTGAGGACCTATCCGCCTTGCGATTTTCTGCCAATGGCGAACCGTCCTGGCTGTCAAGACATTTGTAGCATCTGCCAAAAAAAGAACCTCCGAAAGGAGAAAATGTAAGAAGCGTTTTCATTGAGGTGGCCTGAACGGCTAACCGAGGAGACCACTCTCAACGGCCTTCTTCACCGCCTCAACCGTCGCATCAGATGTCCTTCTCCGCATTTGGCCACCACCGCCGAATTAGCCCTCGCCCTGTGCGGCAACGGCGGAATTCCTTGGGTTGCGTGGGTGATGAAACGCACTCCTTTTCAACCACACCCTCCCCACGCCCTCGCGAAGAAACTCAATTGCATTTTCTCCCTATTTGCTTCATAAAGCCATAGACGATCAACAGCTAAAATCCATGGAACCGAAAACTCATAGGCATCAACTCTACCGACTAGCCGCAACGGTCACCCTATTGATTCCCTTCGTGGCAATCGCTCACCCCATGCACACGCTAAACGCCAAATTCGCGAACAGCTTGGCACATGGATTCTCCGGTTGGGAACATTTCCTCGCACTGCTTTCGCTAGGTTACTGGATGGGTTGGAGTTTCAGTCATTTTCGATCGCCTCAAGGAATCGCGGCTCTCTGCCTCACCACAGCTTACGCGATGACTCATCCCGACCTCGCACCGGCTGCCCTCAGTGTCTCCCTAGGTCTCTTCATGGGATTTTTCCTAGTCGCAGGCTTGGGCATCACGGTCCAACATCTGGTAAGCCGTCAACCTTCTCTCACGATGCTGCGGATAGGCGGCGCCCTCACGCCTCTCCCCGTTCTCGCTCTCGCTTGCTCGTAAAGGGATCCCTAGGACGCCTTAAGTTCTCGGCGAACGAGAACCGCAACATCGAAAGATCTCTCGTCCTTCTTACCCCGGAACAACCGAAAAATGAAATCAAACGGCATGCGTGCTCGGGAGTTGTACCGTGTTTATCATTCGAGGCGGCGCCCCGTCAGGAAAGGCGTTTGATGCCTTGCTCATCACCTCCATTGCCGCCAGTGTCTTGGCCGTTTGCCTAGACAGCGTTACGGAGATCCACTAACAGTTTCACGCTTGGTTCCACGCTATCGAATGAGGCTTCACCATCCTCTTTACGAGCGAATACTTTCTCCGACTCTGGTCAGTGCGCTCGCCGGGGTATTACGCTCGGAGCTTTTACGGCGTGGTTCTCCCCACCTGCCTGAGTCTTTTCTTTACCGGAGCGGAATTCCTTATCGTGGTGCGTCTGATGCGAGCATTCTGAATCTTTAGGCCCCCTGAAGCTCATTCAGCATCTCGAGGACTCTCGGACAATCATGAAGGCGCTCCGGTCAGCTGCCCTAAAATCGTTGCCTTCGTGTTCACCGTGATAGTCCTTGTGCCCATCATCGGTTCGTTGATGAATCTCATTGAGGGGGAACAAAACAACTTCACCAGCATCCCGACCGGATACCGGCCATCGTCACGCTCACTACCGTCGAATACGGCGACTTGGACCCAGCGACACCCCAGGGGAAATTTCTAGCCGCCATCGTCATGATCATAGGCTATGGCATTACCACCGCGCCACCGGCATCGTCACCGCGGAGCTGACTCGACGAGGATCTTCAATCACAACATTGTGTTGTTCCAATTGTTCCGCCGAAGGACACTGGGATACGGCAGATACCGCTATCGCTGCAGCCCAAGCTGGATGCCATTTCTCTACTCAACGAGGAAGTCTGAAAAAGCAGCCCCTCTCCCGCCGGATTTGATGGAGAGAAGAAAAGGAGTCATCCCTTAGGGTTTCAGCTTATCCCCCACGCTCCGCAGCGCCTCCGCGCCTCGGGCAACGAGCGATGATTCCGAAGTTGAGACTTGACACGGGAACTCAGCAATTGATTCATGGGAGCGGCCCTTGCTACTGTCCTCGCTCATTTTGGTCAGTCGCACCAAAATTGAGAGCGTTTCCCACGTTCAAAGACTAGTCAAAATAAATTATGACCAAAGCAACGAAACCGAAATACATTTATACATTTGGAAAGAATAAGGCTGACGGCAACGGCAGCATGAAGTCTCTCTTGGGTGGCAAGGGAGCCAACCTTGCCGAGATGACCCGCATCGGGCTGCCCGTCCCCCCTGGCTTCACCATTTCCACCGAAGTTTGTACTTATTACTACGACCATAAGCGCAAGTATCCCGCAGAGCTCCGAGCCCAAATGGAAGACGGGGTTCGCAATATGGAACGGATCCTGGGCAAGAAGTTCGGCGACATCAACAAGCCGTTGCTAGTAGCCGTTCGCTCCGGTGCCCGCGAGTCCATGCCCGGCATGATGGACACCATTCTGAACCTCGGTTTGAACGATGAGACGGTCAACGCCCTGGCTGCGGCCAGCGGCAACCCCCGTTTCGCTTGGGATTGCTACCGTCGATTTATTCAAATGTATGGGGATGTGGTCATGGGCGTGCAGAAACGACCGGACGAGGATCATGATCCCTTCGAAGCCGAGATCGACAAACTGAAAAAGGAGATCTTTCCTAAACAGCTCGAGGTTGACGACAATCAACTGAACACCGATGCGATCCAGGAACTCGTCAAACGATTCAAGAAACTGGTGAAGACCCGAGCCGGCAAGGCTTTCCCCAATGATCCATGGCAACAAATGGAGGGCGCTGTCGGGGCGGTTTTCGGTTCGTGGATGAACGATCGAGCCATCGTTTACCGTCGCAAATACAACATCCCCGCGTCCTGGGGCACAGCCGTAAACGTTCAGGCGATGGTCTTCGGCAACACCGGCGAGAATTCGGGTTCTGGAGTGGCCTTTACTCGCGACCCCGCCACCGGCGAAAAGGTGTTCTACGGTGAGTTCCTCATCAACGCCCAAGGAGAAGACGTGGTCGCTGGGGTGCGCACACCTCAGCCCGTCGCCGAACTGAAAACAGCGATGCCCAAACCGTTCAAGGAATTAAACCGCATTCGCGGCGTGCTAGAGTCGCACTTCACCGACATGCAGGACTTCGAGTTCACCATCGAGGACGGCACCGTCTTCATGCTCCAAACCCGCAATGGCAAACGCACAGGAGTGGCTGCCGTCCGCATCGCCTGTGAAATGGTCAAAGAGAAACTCATTGATTGGAAAACCGCCGTCACACGAGTTCCCGCCGAACAGCTCGACCAGGTTTTGGCGCCCATTTTCGATCACCAAGCATTAAAGTCGGCGAAAGTGATCGCTACCGGCCTTCCGGCCGGTCCGGGTGCCGCTTCGGGAAGAATCTACTTAAATGCCGAGCGAGCGGTCGAAGCCGCCGACCGTGGTGAAAAAGTATTGCTGGTTCGTGTCGAAACCTCTCCAGAGGACCTTCGCGGCATGATTGCGGCAGAAGGGATTCTCACCGCCCGCGGCGGTGTCAGCTCTCACGCAGCGTTGGTGGCACGTCAAATGGGCAAAGTCTGTGTCTGCGGCGCGACGAACCTCCACGTCGACTACGCCAAGAAGAAAGTCAGCGCCGGTAAGGCCTCGTTCAAGGAAGGCGGCTACATGTCCATCGACGGCACCTCTGGTGAAATCTACGCCGGTAAGGTCAAGACCGCACCGTCAGAGATCATCCAGGTGCTGATTCACAAAAAGCTCAATCCTGAAAAGAGCCCGACTTATCAGAATTACGCCCGGCTTATGGGATGGTGCGAGAAAGCCACAAAACTTCAAGTTCGCACCAACGCCGACAATCCCGAACAGACCGGGAACGCCGTCGCCTTTGGTGCCACCGGTATCGGTCTTTGTCGAACCGAGCATATGTTCTTTGAGGGCAACCGCATTGACGCGGTTCGCGAAATGATCCTCGCCGAAAAGATCGAAGATCGGCAAAAAGCGCTCAAGAAGCTGCTGCCCTATCAACGCAGCGACTTCAGCGGCATCTTTAAAGCGCTCAAAGGTTTGCCGTCGACAATTCGCTTGCTGGATCCGCCCTTGCATGAGTTTTTGCCTCACGATCACGCGGCACAGACCCAACTGGCCGAACAACTCGGCGTCAGTGTCGAAACGATTACCAAGCGAGTCCATGACCTCCACGAGTTCAACCCCATGCTCGGCCATCGGGGCTGTCGATTGGGGATCGTCTATCCGGAGATCAGTGAGATGCAGGCACGCGCCATCTTCGAAGCAGCGGCCGAGGTGCAGAAGAAAGGCATCAAAGCGCGACCAGAAATCATGGTTCCGCTCGTCGGATTCGCCAAGGAGCTGGAGCTCCAGATCAAAGTGATTCACCGTGTGGCCAAAGAAGTCGCCAAGACGAAGAAGACAAAGTTCGACTACCTAGTCGGCACCATGATCGAGGTGCCACGAGGCGCGCTGACCGCCGACGAAATCGCGGAACATGCTCAGTTCTTCAGCTTCGGCACCAACGATCTCACCCAGACCACCCTCGGCATGAGCCGAGATGATTCAGGCTCGTTCCTGCCGGCCTACCAAGAGCTGGACATCGTGAAAACCAATCCCTTCGCAAGTGTTGATCAGACCGGTGTGGGGCGACTCATGGAGATCGCCGTTCAACGAGGACAAAGCACCCGACCCAATATCAAGCTTGGCATCTGCGGCGAGCATGGCGGCGAACCGAACAGTGTGAAATTCTGTCACCGAGTCGGGCTGAACTACGTCAGCTGCTCACCTTTCCGCGTCCCGGTAGCGCGCCTCGCGGCAGCGCAGGCGGCCCTAGCTGATGACCCGGCGGCTCCGACAAAGAAAGCCAAGAAAAAGACAAAAAAGTCTTCTAAGCGCAAATAAGGAACGATTAATCTAAACTTCGCACAAAGCGCTTGGGAAGAGATTCCCAAGCGCTTTTTTGTGTCTTACGTCAGTACTCAAGCAAATGTGGCCCCGATGCGGCATCCCTTCAAATCACCCGGCGATGCAGTCGCTATCGTTTCAGATCAACGCCATGAACGCATTGGCTGAGGCACATGACGGCTTTCCTCTGGCGCCTCACTGATCTTGCCGCAGCAGATCTGAATCGATTGACGCTCCACCTCCCAGAGACGGCTTCGGATTGTATCTTTTCCAATATGTCAATATGGCGGACGATGGAATCACTCAGAGAGCACCTACACCGATCCGTTCACCGAAACCTCATCCGCTAAAAAGATAATTGGATCCTTCCTGTCCTCTTACTTCGATGGCCCTTTAGTGGATCACCGAATCAGAACGCCTCAACATTGCCACTGCCATAACCAAACTTCAACGGATCACAGACTTGATGCCCCTCCGGAAGCTTTCAACTTTCGGCGTACCTTTCCCACCCCCGGCCTTGGATGCCTAACCGTGATCATGCAGAGAGAGTCCCAGAGCGTTGAGCACCACAATCAACACCAGCAAGGCCACTCCCCCCAGCGATACGTGCAACGCAGCGACCCGACGTCGATGCGTTTGGAGGACATTAGGCAGGACATCAATGGTGGCCACATAAATGAATGTTCCAGCGGAAAACAGCAACACCAGGCCCAACACGCGATCCGACAAGTTCCCCAACACCACCCAAGTTCCCACAATGGCCAGCGGTGTTGCCAGACTAAATACCAAAAGATCACTCCACGTTCGTCGCCGGCTCCCATGGGCGTGCTGGCTAAACATGGTGAGACTGAAAGCGGCTGGCACCTTGTGCGTAAGCAGGGTGACGACAAGAGAACCGGTTAACGCAGGCGAACCCGTTGCCAGGCCCGCGCCAATCGCCATACCGTCCGCGATAGTGTGGATAGTCAACCCAATCACAACTACCACAGCGAGTTGTTTCCCATCCCCGCTGCCGACTGGATGATGCACGTGGCCGCCGGAATGATCGTGATGCTCCTCGTGAATGTCGTGGCCAAATCCAAGGCTCTCAGTAATCAACATCATCAGGAACCCAGCGAGAATGGCTAGTCCGGCAATGATTGAGGCATCCAGGGAAACGCCACCGACACGAACGGAGGCATGCGAGGCCGAGTGCGCGTGATCATGGTTTTCCATTGTCGCCTCGGGTTCGGTTTCAATGGAAAATCGCTCAAAACCCTCGGGAATGACGATGATACATGCGGCAGCAACGAGAAAACCCGCGGAGACACTGGTCAGCGTCCCGAGCAAGCGATGCCGATGATCGATCTTCGCCAACATCGGAATTGCTCCCCCCGCAAACGCAGCTAAAAAGGTAATCAAGGCGACCGTCGACGCAAAAAGAACCGAAGTCCCACCACTTCCTTCGCGTCCGGCCTCACCACAGCCGACCAGCAGACCACAGCCAACTAAAAGTAATCCGAGGGCCTTCCAATGGCCGGTGTTGTTACGATACCAAGGCATGATCAAAATTTCCCGCGGGCCTTCGGCCAACGGAAGTTACACCCGATCAACAATCACAGGATCGGACAATATTGCAAACCAATTGCAACATAAACAAGGATTGTTTGAGGGAGCGTGTCGGTGGAGATGTGTTTGTAAAGGGGTGCAGCGGCCCGACGTGAAGATTTTCCTGGACTGTGGCAGCCTGCACTGCTGCGCCTCTTAGGGGACAGGGGCTGAAGTCCCTTCCACTCTTTCGTCAAGCGGTTACTGGACGGCAGCCAGACCTTGCTCAAACTTGTCCGCCCGTATTTTGACAAATCGCTCCGCTGCTTGAACGACGTTTTTTCGACCAAAAACCCGACTCTCCATTATCTGATATGGCCCGCACCAAGCGGCGGCAAAATCAATCATACCGGGCTGTCTCGCTACTTTCTCCAGAGCCAAAGGAGTTTTGGAATAAGGCTCCCACAACATTTTCGCTTCGGGTTTTTCAGACCAGGGCAACAAGCAGCCGACAACAAAGAACAAACCACCTCAACCAAAAACTTCCTGCGGGGAGGCCGAACAGATTCCAGGAACCCAAAAATAGGCGACACCAATGACCAAGATCATCAAACGCAATGTCGCCATAATGCGCCTCGTTCCTGCGGACTCTTTCCAAATAGGAACAGACGATGTCCCGCCCAGATTGCCCGTTGGGTCTACCGGATACTTTTCAGAAAGAGCAACCGGTTCACAAGGTCGAATTATCCAGTTATTACATTGCATGTTTCCGACCACCAACCAACTCTTTGAAGCCTTTCGTAAAACCATCGGACACCAACCGGCTAAGGCATGGCGAAATGAAGTCTTGCTGGCTCCCGACCATTCGGTCGGCAGAGTCAGATGAGACGAGGCCGAATGGGAGAAAGCAGCCCAAGGCGGCCTTTATCAAGCGAAATGCTCATAGGATAACGAGCACACCTCAATGGATAAAACAACGTAATTTCGCCGATCAGAACTGCCCGTGACCTTGGCGAGACCATTCGCCCAACGGCAGCGGCATTTACGACATGATTGGAAATATCTGGGAATGGCATTACGATGACTGCCGCCATTAAACTCATGAAAAGGTGCTCAATCCGATCAAACCACACTCGCCCCCGGACGCTAGGCGGTCCGGGGGCGAGTGATTCAGACCAGCGTTTAATCAGCAATATTCACGCGGCGGCTAACGCCGATCCAGCAGAGGCATCCGGGAACGAGTCCTAATAAACGAAGCCTCGTCGAGACCAAACGAAACGTGGACCCTATTGCCTCGAACGATTCCACAACTCTAAAGCCCGCCGGCATTTCCGGACCCATCGGGTTCCGAATGCCTGCTGAATGGGCTCCCCATCAGGGCACCTGGTTAACCTGGCCACGGGAGGCCGGTGTCAGTTTTCCCGGTCGCTTTCCCCAAATCTACGAAGCGTATCGGCTTCTGACGCTTCACCTTGCAACCAACGAGTCCGTCTATATCAACGTTTGGGATAAAGAAATGGAACAAGAGGCTCGATCCATCTTAAGACTCGATCCATCCCTACGAGAGCGGGTCCAGTTTTTTCCTCACCCCTCCTACGAATCCTGGTGCCGTGATCACGGTCCCATCTTCGTCCTGAATTGCCAAACCGAGATTCCCGAAAAAGTGATCATTGACTGGGACTATAACGCTTGGGGCAATAAATACCCTCCTTTTGATCTCGATAACGCGGTACCTAAACGGATTGCCGACGTCCGGGGTTTAAAAAGATTCCAGCCAAAGATGATTCTGGAAGGAGGATCCATTGATGTGAATGGCCAAGGTCTGCTTCTGGCCACGGAAAGCTGCCTCCTCAATCCAAACCGTAATCCTCACCTTTCAAGGCAAGACATTAAGCAAGCACTATCGAACTACTTAGGTATCACTGAAATTCTCTGGCTTGGTGATGGTATTATCGGTGACGATACCGATGGCCATGTGGACAATATCACCAGGTTTGTTTCTGCGGACACCGCAGTAACCGTCATCGAACCGGACCCGCTGGATGAGAACTATCAACCCCTTCGTGACAATCTAAAGCGGCTCCACGCCTTTAACAAAGGTCGGGTAAATCCACTCCGAATCGTCGAGCTCCCAATGCCACAACCGGTCATTCAAGAAGGGATTCGACTTCCGGCGAGCTATGCCAATTTCTATATTGCGAACGGACTGGTAGTGGTCCCAACCTTTGATGACCCAAATGACGCCGTCGCACTGAAGACACTACAGATGCTGATTCCGGACCGTCAGGTCGTCGGACTGGATTCAAAGGATCTCATCTGGGGGTTGGGCTCCTTCCATTGTATCACCCAACAAGAGCCGCTACTCGAGCGGCGGAGGGATCATCTCTGAGCCGAGTCGCAGATATTCCCAGATTGCATTCAGTTGTTTCTCGGTATCGCCATCGTAAACATCGTAGAGCGGACTGTTCCCCTCCTCATCGAAGTAGACGGGCATCTTGGTGGTTTCATCAATCCGGAGTGGTTTCAACAACCAGTGCCAATAATATTCCTTCTGAAGTCGCGCACCGGAATAAACCAGATTGATCCCCTCACTTTCGAAAACCTCGGTCGGTTTGAGCTGGCCAACACCATGGCAGGAGACACAAGAAAAACCATCCACGGGCGACACCATCTGCCGCCCTAAATCAGCGGCTTCCCGATCTATCGCCCGACCTGCCGGCGTTTTGCCTGCATAGCCGTGAGCATGGCTCATCCCGACCGTCAATTCCTTGGCGTACGCCGGAAAGGCGGGCATCCGCGCCTCAAGCCAAGGCCTTGGTTTTCCTTCCACATCACCTGCCAAAAAATCGTGCATCCACTCCGGCTTCAATTTGGCGCCCAGCAAATCCAACGCCGGACCCCTCTCCACCTCGCCGTGACAGGCCGCACATCGGAGTTGTCTCTGATACCGATGGGCAGCTTCCCTAGCAACCCGTCGGTCCAACGCCGCAAGCGCCTGACCTGAGAACGCCCTCAACACCCGTCGCTCATCGGGCGACAGGCGGTAGTCCGGAGCCGGGGAAGCCACCGGGATCTCATCAGCCAAACATCCCCCGCCGACATCAGAGATGGAAACGACGCCAAGCGCTATGCCAGCCTCATCGGGAGATGTTACCCCGTGACAACGGACGCATCCATGCCTCACCAACAGACGACGGCCCGAATCGACTAACGCCTCATTCCGAATTTCGGACACAATAAGCCGTCGCTGTTTTCCTTGAAACAAGTGCTCAGCCAAGTCTATCGCCTCGGCATCCGAAAATCCAAATTGCGGCATTCTAGTCCGTGGATAGTGCTCGCCCGGATTCTTCAAAAAACGAACCAAACTTCGAAACGAGAACTTCCGACTGACTCCGCCCAAAAACAACCGTTCCCTATCATCCGAGTTGGAAGAATCCAAATAATGGCACCGTCCGCAGTGCAACTTCTCGAAGATCAACCCTCCGGCCTTGGCGTCTCCACCGTGTGGAACGCTAGAGGAAAAGTCTTCACCCTCTCCCTCCTCCTTCAAACTACTCAAATAAGCGACAACCGCACCGATCTGTGCGAGGGCGCCATCCCCCCGAAACACGACGGGCATCCGAGCATCCTCCCGCAATGCTCGCGGATTGAGAATCCATTTCCTCAACCACTCAACATGCCGGCGGGACCCGATCCCGGAGAGATCTGGCGCCGCCGCGCTTAGCGCGGTCGAAGTTTCACCTGAGGGTTTGGCGTGGCAATGAGCACAACGATAGTTCAGGAACAAGGTCCGCCCCGCCCGCAACTCGTCAAATCTCCGGACCTCATCATCAACATCACACTGCAGCTGCTCGGGCGAAATCGGCTCAAAAAGAAAATCCGGTGACGACCACTCGACCCGCAGGACGGCGTCCTCCGTCCTCGAACTTTGAAAAACAATCTGCAGGGTATTCGACCCCTTCCTCAGTCGCGTCTCTTCGGAGGCCTCACTCCAATCTTGGCTCCCTTCCAATTCCAAAACGCGCTCTCCGTTCAATTCCATAAAAAACTTCCCTGAGGTCATCGCCCGAAATCGGAAATCATCGCGGAACGGCACGGTGAGATATCCGGTCCATTCCGCAACAAAAGGCCCTGCCGGAGAAAAGGGACTGAAAAGTTCTCCTTGAGGGACATAGAGAGCGAGATTCGGAACGATTTCAGAATCCACCAGAGCAATCGCATGTTCCTGAGCATGAAAACTCAGCCGCAGACCAGCGACGGGCCTTGTCTCCGCCGCATCCATCGCCAGCCTTCCACTTGTCAAAAGCGCAAAGACGAACCACCGAAAACCAACACACCGATGGAAGTGCGTCTTATCAGCGCCCACCATCGGCGTGCCTAAATGTCTAAACAAAACGGACCGAGTCCTTGAGGTTATTGTCACCGCAGCTGGGGCGGCGTCGGCCGAAAGAACCGGTAGTTCAGAAACTGAGCGTCACTACTCCCCCCGCCCACACTGAAATGAAAATACTTGGCAACACGATCAAACGGGGGTAAGGCGGAGAAATCAGCCAAGTCTCCAAAGCCATCAAACGGCGACTGCGACCCACCAAGGCCGCCTGCGGCAAATCCTTCGCTCAACAGATCAGAGTTCTCGCGCCCGAGTTCCCAAAACCGACGCACCAAATCCACGGCGTTATCATAGTGGAAGAAAGTCAGTTTCTCCGAACCTAACGCTTGGACAGCTTGAGACAATCCCGGCACACTCCGAAGCGAACGCTGCGAGGGCGAAGGACCCCGGAGATAGTCCTCTAAAGTCCGCTCATCCATGGAGAACACCAAATAGTCCCCATCAGCCGCCATACAAAAATCAGCTCCCACACCTCCGCGTGCGGCGCCTTGGATCGGCAATCCCGGAATCGTAAATGAATAGATCGTTCGCCCCTGAAACTTCCGTTCGCTCAAGGCATTCCCGCCCGAAAGAATCAGACGCGTTACCACAATTAAAGCATGCGCCAACGCGTCCGGATCAGGGCTTCCAAGCAGGGTTAAAGCCGGTGGGCTAGCCAAGTCCTGCAACTCCGACGAACGCGGCGGCAACCCAATAGTCACCAAATCATCCCCCAAATTACCAAAGAAGCTCTCCCGAAAGTCGAAGCTTGCATCATGTCCATTGCCTAATTCTCCTAGCATCGACTCCAACATCCCGCCGGCAAGAGGCGACAGTTCGGTCACCATCCTTTCAAGATTCTTCCATAGCTTGCCGAGATTGAGACGAACCCGGCTGAAGCTCATGGCGTTCGCCGGAACCCGCTGCAATGGCGAGCTGTCCTTCTCAGACATGGCGAACAACTCGAAGATGCCACGCCGGTCGCCTTCAGGAGCAGCCAGGGAAAACTCGAACATGGAACCACTACCAAGTTCCTTCAGATTAAACGACAATCCCTGAATGCCATCAAGCCCAAGCACGTCGAGCACGGCAGTCGGCTTCGGAATCATCGGATTAGCATTCCGGGTAAACTGCCGTTCCATGTTTTTGACCTGAACCTCGATCATCCGATAAACCTCGGCAAAGTTCAGCCAGCCATATCCGTAAGCATCCTCAAACCGCTTGGCGTGAACCTGCCGAAATGCCGGGTGAGTCGATATCGACCGAACCGAACCGCCGCTCGCACTAGCCAACGAACGCTCGATCACTGATGCACTCGTGGCCGCCAGTAAGAGTGAACCCGTCTGCCCGATCAGAACCTCTTCCGCCAAACGGGCCGGTCCTCTAGGAGAGGCGTCAGAAGGACTGCCCGGTTTCAACCGGTAAAAGGACTCGTTGCGAATAGTCATGGGTTGCAGCGACTGGCCGGCCTCAGAAAATCGCTTTCGGAGATGCTCCAGCTTTGCCTCGAGCTGGGCACTCTTATCACCGCTATCCAAGGCCAAGAGAAGATCGACATCGGGACGGGAAAACCCCTGGTCCATATCCATGAAAAGCGCCATTGTGAGTTGGCCGTTCAGCAGTTCGGTGTACTCATTCAACCGAATCCCAAACTGTTTCTCCAGTTCGTCCACTACTCTGGTTTGCCAGGTTGACTTCACCTTGTTCGCATACTCCTTCATAGCCGCATCTTGAAACATGCGAATGAAGGGATCGCTCAGAAAGGCCGCTTTGGCATCGGGAAAGTATGGAATAGCCAACACCAATAGAGCATCGTCGGGCACGAGGGTTTCCGGAGTGGACTGAGCCGCCCGACCTGAGAGGGCGCCTAAAAGGATCGCGACCAATAACACCGCCCAATACTTACTAATCATTCTCGGTTTCATATAAATCTATGCAATACTATCTGCTACCGTTTAGGTTTCGAGCCATCTACTCCACCGGATCACCGGCCTCAGAAAATGCCGTTGGCGGCGGCAGGTAGCGGTAGGGATTGTTTGGATTATCGCTATCGTAGGCAAAAGCTTCCCGGTAGCGGAGAAAATGCTTCAAGTAATCCACAGGAATCGCAAAACCCAAGCCTTCACCGAGCATTGACTTCATGTTAATCACTCCCACCACTTCGCCCCGTCGGTTAAACATGGGGCCACCGCTGTTCCCCGGGTTGATCTGAGCGGTCGTCTGAAGATAAAGCCACCCCTGGAATTCCCTGGTCTTGGCGCTAAGGATTCCCTCCGTAACGGTTCGCTCCAAGCCCAGCGGACTGCCAATGGCAAAGACCCTCTCTCCGACTGAAAGACCCGCCATGTCTCCCAGAACCACATACTGAAATTCAGTCGCCCCTTCATCTTCTATCTTTAGTAAAGCCAAATCGGCGAATCGATTCAGCGCCACAATTCGAACTTCCCGATAACTCTTTCTCTCAAGTTGAGAACTTATCTGATGGTACACATCGACAAAGATTTCCGTTTCACTTTCTATCACATGAAAATTGGTGATTAAGTAACCCTGCGGACTGATGAAAAACCCTGATCCCAGGCCACTGGGGGTTCGAATTTGCACCACAGACTCTCCGAGTTGGCCTGCCAATTCAGCTATCGTTCCCGTCCGGCCATGCCCCGTTGCCTCACAAAAAATGTCCGTTTGGTCGAGTTCATGCAGACCGCCTCCTGTCTTGCTGTCCACCATGCCCTCGCCTGATTCATTGTCGTCAATGGCCACAATCGCAGCGCGCGGCACGAGTAACAGGGTGTAGCCGACATCAACCACGACTTGGTCCTTTCGTTCGGCCACAACCTCACCGCTGATCGAGGCACCACCCCCTAACTGCAGCGTCACTCCCTCGACGTCGTAATGAATAACCGCGGGGAAACCACACAACAAAATGCAGCCCAGCACCAAACGAATGGAGCACCTCATACCCGAGATAATAGCCATCTTCCTCTCCAAAAAACAAGCGAGGTTTTGAGACAAAAACACGCTGCTGTCATAATGATTACCGATCATTGCCTACTACTCGACCGCTGTCATGTGTAATCGCCAGAAAAGCAATACATTCATTAAAAATGCAGAGAATGTTGACCATTCGGCTTGATGAGGAGTCGGCTCACAGGTTCAAGCAAGCAGTGACACAATCCCTCCGATCAAAGGGCGAGATTATTCGAAATCTAATCGCAACAACCCCAGCAAGGGGCAACTAAGCACGCTGGACGCACTGCAATATTATGATGGAATTTTAGAAAACGGACTGAAATATCTATCGACCAATAAGAAGCATCTAAGAAATCCAGGACAAGGAGGAACGGCGAGGATAGCCAATACAGGCCCTCTTCTAGCTCCATTCAATCGTAAGGATCGCCATCGCAAATAGGCGATCGATGTTTTTCTATCTTGCCCCTGCCTCTTTGGACCTGCGAAGCCGTCATTGCTGAGGTAGCCTATCTGACCGGGAAACCTGCGAAGATCATCTCGAAACTCGCAGTAGGATTACTAAAATCAGACTCGACGTTGAAGAGCAGAGCATGACCATCAATGACTTACTCAATTGATACGCACCGCAGATGGATTTTGCCGCTATGTGCATAGCCCCGCATGAGCGAATTGTTTCGCCAGAGCAGAGCCATGACCCTTGCCCGGTGGGATTTTCTTAACTACCGACGCAATAAAAGAAGTATTATCCCCTCATCGCATCATCGAATTGACGCTGCAAATGCCTTTCTCTTGGGTTTTTAGAAATGAAATGGTGTCAAAGCTTTCCTGAAGAACCATTACCGTAAAACTAAATCTGCGAGGCTTCGTCACTAGACCACTTCTTTTACTTTTAGGGAAGCTCTGATCAATAACCGGAAACTCGGTTTTTCTCTGGGAAAATCACCAAGAACAGCAAAGTTCAGAGATTAGAACAGAGTTTCCCTAGACGCTGCCAATCGCTCCGCTTCCTCGAGATCTCGACGAGTATTAACATTAAGAAAACGCCATTGATCTTCCTGGGGAGCTGAAATCTGTGAGGCCTGCAACCGATCCGAGAGCTGCCGCACCGAGCGCATTCCAAGGTCAAGGTTCTCTGTCACGTCCGACTCATACCGTCGAGTAAGCAGGAAAGGGAAACTAATCCGACCGTCGACAGCGTAGAAAACAGCCGATTGCCCCTTACTCTGAACTAGAGAGTTCAATAGCCCCTTACTCAGAAACGGCATATCGCAAGAAAGGAACACAAACCATGCTTCCGGAAATCGCTTAAAAGCGGTCCGAACGCCCCCTAAGGGACCGAGACCGGGGACGAAATCATCCCATATCACACTCGAAGGCACTTCCAGCATAGACACCGCTTGAATCACCCAATCGATCAAGGGGCGTCCCAACAAAGGCATCGAAGCCTTGGCCTCACCCATTCGGCGACTCTGCCCTCCGGCGAGAATGACTGCCCGAACATCTTTTATCGACGCATTCATAAGCGGCGAAGAATCACTGCGTTGGATTCGGGCATCGGTCTGTTATTGATTCATCTTCCGACATTAGTCTCCCCCCATCTGCTAGTCATTAGTCCTGCACTTAACGGTGCTCACACAGCATGTTTCCTCGACTACCTCTTTGTTGCGAGGATGAAAACCAATGCTAAAGCAGTGAGGGTGCGACTAACAATGTGGTGAGTCCCGATGGCGAAGGGCTGAGCCAAACCCTGAGCCGGTCTGTAGAGCGATCAATTTCAACGAGGCTTCATGGCACTGCCGGAAGAGGCTTTAGGGCCCCGGGGAGTTTTGTTGGACCCTTGAGTGCGGCCGACGGCGCGGCCGAGGTGGAGCCGCGTTCCCGGAAACATTGCGCGGTCATTGGTCCTTGATGTGGCGGTTAGTCGATGGGATTTTTCCAAGAGGTGTTGAGCCTTTCACTGCGCCAGTTCCAACCGCAGAGCGAGATTCCGGGACGCAGTGGCGGTTTTGATGGCGGAAGCGCTGACGGGGGCGCGGGTTTTCACCTCGGTCACTTCGGGCCTTCGCTTCGGGGATTTCTCGGCCCGAGGAGGACGGGTGAACCTCCTTGGGCGGGAGGATCCAAGGGCGCATCATCGGAGGCTGAGGCACCGTGTTCGCAGCCTGAACCAGCGAGCAGACGGGTGGGTCCGTCCGCTGGTTTGGGTCTTGATGGCGAGGGCCGAACCGGCGGGAGCGCCGGGGCTTGCCGTTGTCGAGGAAGTGCTGTTAATTTTCATCATTGGCCCTTGGCGATCGGAGGCGAGGAAGCCACGTTCGGGATTGGCAAGCGCGGCTTCAGGGGGAAGGCAAGCGGCCGGAGCAGGCGCCCCAAATTCATCGACCCAAGGGGAGCCCTATGCCGCGCCTCGCGAGCCCCCGGCCCTCTCTGGGCCGTGGAGATGGTTGGCACAGTCGGGATGTCTTGCCCGAATCCGGAAGCTGTCCCGCGTTGCGAGACGGTGGCTCAAGGGAGTCTCGCCCCATCTCATCAGTTGACAGAAGCCCCGCTTTCGATCAAATCTCCGGCATGCCAAACATTTTAGATGCCTGCTCAGGTCGTTGGCTTGCCGGAATCACATCTATTTGCTTGCTCACAGGGTCGCTGTCGGGCGCACCCGTCATTCCTGGAATTGATCGGCTCTCTGAGAATAGCGACACCGCCTCAGCCTTTCTCGGTGAGATCCTCATTGGCGAATTGGGCTGCACACATTGTCATCAGGCTGGTGCCAATCATACTCGCTTATGGGCCAGATCAGCCCCGGATCTCAACGCCGTCGGCAGTCGTGTCACTCCCCACTACTTGCGTCGATTCCTGACTTCAACGCACACAACCAAACCCGGCACGACTATGCCCAACATTTTCCACTCCGCCGATCCCAACGACCGCAACAGAGCTGTGGATTCCCTCACCCATTTTCTCAGTTCCCTTAACGGACCGATTGCGCCTTCCCTAATGGGTGGGAGTCCCGATACCGTTGCTTGGGGCGAAGAGTTGTTCCACTCCATCGGCTGCGTCGCCTGTCACGGACCTCAAAACGAAGATGGGAAAGAGGAATTTAAGCCGCTGGGTGATCTGGACTCGAAAACCACAGTCGATGCCCTCACTCAATTCCTTCTCGACCCGCACAGTGTCCGGGCATCCGGTCGGATGCCGTCCCTCTGGCTGAACGAAGATGAGGCTTTGGCGATAAGCGTCTACCTTCTGCGCCAACAGCTCGATAGTCCTCAATCGAAAAACGCGCCGCCGGTTTCCCTCCCAGGATTGAATGTCGACTATTATGAAATCGACAACCTGCAAAAACTTCCCGACTTCGCAGCACTAGAACCCGATAACAGTGGCACCGTCGATGGGATTGTCTTGAACCTTCCCTTCAAACGCCAATCCAACCACTATGCGCTTCGCTTTCATGGTGAAATCCACATCGCCAAAGGGGACGAGTATTACTTCGCCACCCAGTCGGACGATGGTTCTGCTCTCCTGATTGACGGCGAGCTCGTGGTCGACAACGACGGCACCCACGGCATGCAATTTCGCAACGGCAGCCGCACGCTCACCGCCGGCAAGCACATGTTTGAGCTCGTCTTTTTCAATGCCGGTGGCGGAGGCGATATCAAAGTCTACTGGCGGCCCGGCGACGAGAAAGAGCGTTGGAATGCCCTGCCGCAGAATCTTCTCACCCATTCCGGAGGTTCACCGATGATCCCGATAGGCACAGAGGACTTTAGGGTAGACGCCTCGAAGGCAAGCGAGGGCAAACAGATGTTTCAGACCATGCGTTGCGCCTCGTGCCATCAAGTGGAGGACGTAGCGCCGATCCCGGCAGCCAAATCATTGAATGAGCTCAATCTGGAAAGCGCAGACGGCTGCCTGAGCAACAATATTCGGCGAGGGCTTCCGGATTACCAACTCTCCGCTCAACAACGGCAACAAATTATCGCCGCTTTAAAGAATCGCAGCAACTTTTCCCAACCCCACTCCGCACAGGACCAAGTCACCAAGACCCTGGCAACCTTTAACTGCTACGCTTGCCACCAACGCAACGGCGTGGGCGGTCCAGATGACGCGATTGTCGCCGCCTACTTCCAATCGATCAATGACATCGATCTCGGTGAGGAAGGCAAGATTCCGCCCTCGCTCGATTACGCTGGTGCCAAACTCAAGCCCAGCGCAATCGAGAGTATCCTCAGCTCAACCGACCTCCATGTTCGCCACTACATGAAAATTAGGATGCCAAACTTTGGCCGGGATAACCTTGCTGCGTTCATTCAACACATTGGCCCCGCAGATAACCACTCTGGATTCGAGGCCAATCCGCCATTTAGTGAATCCGATGCCCAGATTGGCAGACGCTTCGTTGGCACGACCGGACTCGCCTGCATTACCTGCCACCGCATCGCCGGACAGAACGCACTCGCCATTCAAGGCATCGATCTTGCCACCACCTATGATCGTGTCAATTATCGTTGGTTCGAACAGTTCTTACTCACGCCCGCCAAATTCAAGAAGGACACGCGCATGCCCCAATTCTGGCCCGATGGAGAGTCGCCCTTCACGGACATCCTCAACGGTGATGCCAAGAAACAGATCGTGGCGATCTGGTCCTATCTCTCCCTCAAGAACTCACTACAGCTGCCCGAAGGAATCACCTTGGGAGGTGACGTGGCGATGGAAATCACTCCCACCGAAGCGCCCATCATCCACCGCACCTTCATGCAAGATGTCGGTCCCAGAGCGATTTTGACCGGATTTCCGGAAAAACTGAGCACTGCCTTCGATGCAAATGTCATCCGTTTGGCCAAAGCCTGGCGAGGCCGTTTCTTCGATCATTCCGGAGTCGAGAGCGGCCGGACGGATAAGTTTTTAGGACCCCTTGGCGAGGATGTTTTCGATCTGCCCGCTGGCCCAGCCTTTGCTGTTTTAGATTCGCCTCAGTCAGCTTGGCCTACGGTCGAAAAAACCAGCCGCAGCATTAGCATCCGGTTTCTTGGCTACCAATTAGGGAATGATCGCCGCCCCACCTTTCGCTATCGTTTGAACAAGATCGTCATCGAGGAAAAACCCGAACCGATTCTACGCCCCGGCGGCGCCGTGCTCAAACGCTCCTTTAAGATCAACGGCGGTTCAGAAGGATCCCTTTACTTCCTAGCGGCTCAAGGCGGCTCAATCAGCGATCAAGGCGGACAAAATTACAAGATAGACGACAAAACTTGGGTCCAACTCACCGGTTCTCCCACCCTACGGCCGTTGATTCGAACGATAGAAGACCAGCAGCAACTGCTCGTCCCGATCCGGACAAGCAACGGGACAGCATCCTTTACTCAAACGATCGAATGGTAATCAACAAATGACTTTCTATGCAGTGCTTAAAGATCCACACCACCCTTTGGCTCGCAAGTCTCACCTTGGCCGCCGCTGTTGCGGCGAACGAGTCGGAATACTATCGAATCGACACCCTCCCCACGGAAGATCTTCGGATGGAAGTCGGGGCTATGATGCTTCGTAAAGACGGACGGATGATGGTGGGCACACGCATCGGCGAAATCTACATCATCGAAAACGCCTACGGTGATCCAGAAAAGGCCACCTTCAAACTTTGGACCCGCGGGATCGCGCAACCCCTTGGCCTCCTCGAGCATGACGGGTGGATTTACACGGCACAGCGCGGTGAACTCACTCGCATGAAAGACATCGATGGCGATGATCAATGTGATATCTTCGAAAATGTCTGCGATGAATGGGAAATCAGCGGCAACTATCATGAATACAACTTCGGCCCTCGTCTCGGCCCCAAAGGCTGCCTCTGGGTGACCACCAACAAACCCTTCGGCGGTGAACCCTACGGTCAGGCACACTGGCGAGGATGGGCCGTCCGTATCGATCCGAAAACGGGTAAGATGTTTCCCATGAGCGCCGGATTACGCTCACCAGCGGGAGTTGAGAACAGTCCTTGGGGCGACATGTTTTACACCGACAATCAAGGCGAGTGGTGTAATGCCTCCAAACTCTCGCACCTCGAATTTGGCGACTATCACGGCCATCCACACGGACTCATGACCAAGGACCTGGCAGGACCGCCCTTCAACGAATTCCCTCAACCGGTTTCGGGCACGTGGATGAAAGACATGCACCTGCAAAACCCGCATTTCAAAATGCCGGCGGTTTGGTTTCCCTATGACAAGATGGGCAAAAGCCCCAGTGGTTTGAAATGGGACCTGACCGAGGGCGGCTTTGGACCCTATGCAGGACAGATTTTCGTTGCGGACCAACATCACGCCAGTGTTATGCGCGTCGTCCTCGAACAAGTGGACGGTCACTGGCAGGGAGCCTGCATCCCCTTCCGAGAAGGCTTCCAATGCGGCATCATCCGCATCTGCTTCGGCAAGGACGACTCCCTGTTCGTTGGACAATCCAACGCTGGGTGGGGTGGCCGCGGTAACCGTCCTTGGGGTATCCAGCGCCTGCGCTGGACAGGCAAAACACCCTTTGATATCCACACGATCCAAGCCCGCCCCGACGGCTTCAAATTGACCTTTACCCAAGCAGTCGATCTGATCACAGCCCGTGATCCGGCCAACTATACAGGCGAGAGTTACACCTATAAACTCGAGAGCCGCTACGGCGGTCCCGAGGACGACAAGAAGAAACTCAAGATCACCTCCGTTGCGATCGCTGACGACGCCAAGAGTGTCATTCTAACCGTGGACACCCTCCGAGCGGGGTACGTCCATGAACTCAAACTCAAGAACTTGGCCAACCAAACCGGCGTTCCTCTCCTCCACCAAGAGCTTTTCTACACCTTGGTCAACATTCCGAAAAAGCTGGCTCTCTAGCCTCAAAACCCTATAAGCGAAATGGCATTCACCGAAGACATTGCCTTCAGCAAAGCCGCAGCAAAAATAAGAGACCCGCTGCTAGACAAGTCTCCCTTCTGTCACGGCAACTTCTGGCTAAGTGAGATCGATCAACACAACAAGGATTGCCACCGAGAGATGGCTTCACACAGACCATCTTACCGTCCTAAAGCTCGTCGGCGGCAGCGGTAGAACGCGACTCAACACCACCTAAAAACCATGCAAGTCGGCATCCTTTCAGACATTCACGACAACATCGCCGCCTTGCGCCAGGCGTTAGAGAAACTCCGCCACACGGACGTCCTCCTCTGCTGCGGTGATCTCTGTTCCCCCTTCATCATTACAGAACTCGTTCAAAACTATGCCAGGGACATCCACATCGTCTTCGGCAACAATGACGGCGACCTTTTCCGCATCACCAACAACAGCAAAGCATTCCCCCACCTCCATCTACACGGAGAGATGGCCGAACTCACCTTCGATGATTGCCGCTTTGGCATTAACCACTACGACACTATCGGCCGCATCTTCGCCGACTCCGGCCGTTACGACGTCGTCTGCTTTGGTCACAACCACCAATTCGAAATCTCCCAAACCGCCAACACCCTCGTCATCAACCCCGGCGAAATCCTCGGTGGCCTCACCGGTAACTCCACTTACGTAACGCTAGACACTATAGATCGCACTCCCGAACGACACGACTTGACCTAGCTCGGCGATGTAGTGCAGAAACAGTAGGTTTCGAGCCAATCCCTACAAGAAAACACCAAGCCACCGCCCACACACACGAAGAGCAATCAAGCAAAGCCGTCCTCGGATCAAATGTGCTTTTCCTAGCCTCCTTAGTCCTCGTCCTAGAGATTGGAAGGCTCTTCGTGATTGGCACCGGGATTTTCGCTTCGATCCACATCGCCGTAATTGGCTTTAAAGAACAAGATGAGACTTGGGGAGACCTCAATCTCATCAGATGGTTTCTACCGATCATTTGGCTTCCCTTCATCATCCAATTCACTGGAAACAAGCCAAGCGCGAGCTTCCCTTCTACTCCACGTCATCGTGCCACCTTCGTTTGCCGCACTTTATACACCTCTAGTTATCGGCCTTTCGATCACCTGAGCCACCGTGAACCACTATCTCTCTGCCCTCCGTTATCTCCTCTTCAACATTTATATCCAATCATTTTCCGCTTTGTCATCGCCAGGCGAAATTGAGCCACTATCAAT
Organism: Limisphaerales bacterium; assembly: GCA_024761205.1. Taxonomy (GTDB): domain Bacteria; phylum Verrucomicrobiota; class Verrucomicrobiia; order Limisphaerales; family AAA164-E04; genus UBA2970. Next base: position 9,120 of record JAMASS010000040.1, on the reverse strand, counting down.
GCCGTGAAACATCCCACTCACATCGTGCTAGCCATGCTCATTGGATTTGGCCAAGCGCTCGCATCGCTTGGACACGCACAACCCATTGTTTCCGCCGACTCGGGGATCGTATCGAGCGTGGTTCTAGATCAGTCATTATCTTTTTGAGCGTATTCCGGGCCTTGCCCTATGCAGCAGCTCCGGTCGGCCCGTTGCGTTGGCAACCGCTCAACCAGCCCATCTTGGGACGGTGTGCGTCGGTGTGACGCATTCAGTGTTGCGGCACCGCAACCATCCAACAATAGCAACCAAATCTTCAGCGAGGATTGTTTATTCCTAAATGTTTGGACGACGCAAGCCAGTGACCAGATCGCCAAATTACCCGTCATGGTCTGAACTCATAAAGGGGGATTGAATCGCAGTTGAGCACACAAGCCGATGTACGACGGGACCCAATTCACGAACCGGAACGTGGTCCTAGAGTCGATCAATTATCGACTCGGCCCACTGAGATTTCTCGCCCATCCCGGTCTTTCTGCGGAATCGCCGCACGCTGTCTCAGACAACTACGGCTTTACGGACCAGACCGTGGCGCTGCAGTGAGTGCGACGCAACAGCGCGGCCTTCGGTGGCGATCCGGAGAACGTGACAATCTTTGGCGAATCCGTAGGCGGCACTAGCGTTAGCGTGCTTTATGCCTCCCTCTTGCCAAGGGACTGTTTCATCGAGCGATCCTTCAAAGTCCTTGAATGTTCGGTTTCATCAATAAGCTCTTGCCGAACCGAACTTCGTTCGCCTTAAAAAGCCAGTCGCTACAACGCCGAACGCCGAGACATTGGGCGTCCAATGGACCTCACGATTCACGGTCGGGCTGAGTCACACTGCAGCGGTGAAGAAACTGCGCTCCCTATCTTCCAAGACCTTACGCGAAGGCGTCACCTGCCACCCCACGCGGGCGACAATTGACGGCGGGGTGCTCCCCGAGCATCTCACATCGATTTTCGCTGCAGGCAAGCAAGCCGATGTCTCCATGATCATCAGGACCACAAAAGACAAAGGCAATTACTCCCTCCGATGGCCATCTTTCGAATAGCAAGCCCGAATTCGAGGCCGCGCTTCGGGACTTCTACGGCGATCAGGCGGGAAGGATTCTGGCGCTCTACCCGGATGAGACAAAACAACAATTGCATCAAGCAGATAGTCGATTTGTTATCGATGCGTGGTTTGCCTATCCAGCCCGTCAACTTTTCCAAGGTGCGCTAAAATCGGGTTCACACATGTTTTAATATACATTCGTGCACCTCAGCCGCAGCGCACCCATCTTGGTTCACCGCAGGAGATCGAATTGAGATACATTTTCAACTCTAGATGAAAGGGCAACAAGGGAAGACCGACACATTGAGGAATCAATGGTGGACTACTGAACACTCTTCGCAAAAACGAGCAAGCCAACCAGAGATGTCCTACCCCACTAGCCAATCTACACGAGTGACCGACGCGTCTTTATCAAGATTGGAGCCGACTTTGACATCGGCACCGACATGAGACGCAAAATCTTCAATACCCTTGATCAATCGACACAAAACGCCTATTCCCAATGAGCCTCCACAGCATCTTCCAAATCGTCAAAAACGGGTGTTTTGAACCTTGAAGCCTTATCCCAATCCTAACTGAAGCCGGGTCGGTCCGCCACTACAATGTAAGTCCGGCGGCACAATGTCGACGGCGCCGTGTTTGATGAAGCGAGCAAAATCGCTCGAACTGAATAAATTCTCGCCAGCTGCGAGCTGAATCCCGATTTCATCCGCAATGCGTCGATAACCATCCAGGATCATGCGCCGGAATCGGCTCTTCAAACCAGTAACAGGCCAAATCCTCAAATGCACTTCCTCGCATGATGGCTTCTCCCACCGTTAACGCCTGATTCGCGTCGATCATCGAGCGAGTCTTTTCACCAATAATTTTCTGGGCAAATCGGATTCGCTGAAGATCCTCGCGCAAGGTGGGAAATCCGACCTTGAGCTTGAGGACTCGGTAACCCTGTGAGAGGGCCTGCTCACATCGTTGGCGCAGCTAGTTCTCGTCATCATTCACCCAGATCTGCCAGCAGGGAAGATTCCGCGTTCGACCAAAATCCCCTAACGCCATATCAAGCGATTCCCAGGGTCGCCAAGCCTTTGAGTTCCATGATAGTCAGTCTCTCGTCGCATCTCTTCGTGAATCTGTCGAATGTGCGAGAGCCGGGCACCCTGGACTACTGGGATGACTTCGTGTTCCATTAGGGCCTTGAGCGCATCCAATCTACCGGCAATCCGTCCATAGTCAGATACTCCCCGTACCGGTCACTCCATCCTCCGACGTCACCGTCACTTCCACCGTCCCAATTCCCGGCAATGACTGAAGCGCATCACAAGTTGAAGTCGGGTTGGAAGGTCTTCGGCTCAGGGTGGCCTTGATGGGCAAATGCGAGAGTCAATGCCGATCGAATTATAACGCAACGATAAATTCTGGGCATAGAGAGCCTTCGGTGGGGAGTGTTAGTTGCCCCTGCTTGGACCCGCGTGCGGCGGGTGCCTCCGGCAATGTGAAGCGGCGTCCTGCCAAAATGTCCGGCACACTCAGCAGTTGCAGACGGGGGCAGCGTTTGCCCTTCATCTCTCCGGCCATCGTCATCTCACGGTTGAAGGCGGCTTTCTGCTGCGGCTTCAAATTGCGCATCAGGATCAGGCCGGCCATATCGGCCTCTTCACGTGCCAAGACGCCGCGCAGTTGGCGCACCACGCTGATATTGACATTCTCGCCGCCCTTCACCTCCAACACCATCGAGCGCAGCTTCCTCTTTGACCGCCCGAAGTAGATGCGTCCGTCCCTGCCCCGCTTCGTCGTGACGAAGCCGTCCACCTCCTCTACCACCCATTTCTGGAAGTGATATGCGTCTCGCTTCCATAAATCAATGGCGCCTTCAAGCGTGCTTGGCACGCCATCAATGGTGAAGTCAACCCCTTCCGTCAATCCGAGCCGATCATGCAGACGAGCCGTAGCCACGCGCTTGATGGCGTGGATGGTTGCTTATTATTTATAGGGAATCTTTTGCAAAAGAATTACAATGATACCGATTGCAGCCAGCAACGTTGGGACCAACATACTGATTATCAGTGTCTTAAGACCACTTAGCCCTTTTTCAAGTTGCCCTTGCGTGGCGTAGCGGTCTTGCTGTATTAGACTTTCTATTTTTGCTACACGTGTTCGCAGCTTTTCAATAATTAACTGAATTTCCCAATAAGTTGGCTCATTCGAAGCTAATGCTGTGGGAGTCTCCTCTTTCTCCGGTTTGACAGTAGGTCTATTTCGATTTCCCGAATCCATCATCTGCTAATTTTTTGTAGTATCGCTCAATATCCTCATTTGGGATGGTGCATCTGTCTCCGTATTTTCGGCGAGCGACATCCCAAGGCGTTCCTTCTTGATGGGTAATAGCGGATAACACAATCCCGCTATACTCGATGTAAGCATCAACAACCTCCTGAATATGCTCGGATTGCTCTTCTGTAAAATCCTTAGTCCGGTCAATTGGTTCCCTGGTTATCTTGCTTCCTCTAAACGATTTATAGCGGCGATATGTGCTCGGAATAACAGGGCCGTATTTCCATGCTTCAACATGTTCCGATATTAAAGAACGGCCATGTATTCCTAACATCCATCCATGGGCAATATAGACTAGCTTGATGAGCTGCATGGGCGTCGTACACATTTTTTTTCTACGCAGCCACAAAATCTGATCTTCAATCCATTCAGCAGGTTTGCTGTCGTTCATTTGTGCTCCTATTTTTTTAAGATTCAGTAGGTTCATTAAAAATGAAACTCGACTGTGACAGAAAGTTTCAAGTTTTTTTATTCAATCCCTCAACCATGGGCTTGTATTCAACAACCTCGGGTCCGTCCGGCTCAGGGACTTCATCCAAAGCCGCCAAAACTCTGCGGTGTCATCATCAATGCCGGATTTCCGCATGAGCACCGCAACTGCTCAATGGCGCGAATCCGCTCACCGTCCATTGATCGCAAAAGGCCTCGACCTGTTCCGGCAAAGGACGCCCGGTCTCGTTTTTATAGATAGCGTTGTAGGCCCTATTCGAGTTGAAGGGCGGGTCGAGGTAAATCAGGTCCGTGCTGCCCGGACCCAATTTATCCTGCATAACAGTCAGGCAATCGTCGTAATAAAGCTGATTGCTCCGGCTCACGCGAGCGCCCTCCGCATCAAGCAGGCAGAGGCAAACCCCTTGTTGTATCTCCAACCCGCCTCAGCGATGAAAAGCAGCATACAACGGCTACTCTAGTGGCGGAGCGAGCCGTGCCCGTTTTATCAGGGTTTGGCCTTCAATCGTGTTGACGAGCCCTTCCGCATAAGCGAGGGCGTGATTGATGACGGCGCGCCGAAAACCGGAGCGGGGCGATAGGCGCGGTATTCATTGGTAATCGGAAGGGTGCACTGCTTTTCAACAGCCCCTGGCAGGACAGGGACTCGGCAATGCGGGCGACAACCCCTTCCGCCCCATTCTATAGCGCCAATGACCGGAGTTTTACGGGTGCCTCGGCCTCGTCTCGGGGGGGGGAAGGGGTATTAGTAGCAGAACTCTTGGGGCTGCTCCCTTTGCGCGGCTTGCCGCCCCCGTAAGTCTCGTCGGCCTCGGCGATGCCTTGCAAGACGGGCCTGCTTCCCCCGACCTGGAAGCCCGAATGCGCCGCTGCAAACGCAGGGCGGCGGGCTGCATCAGCCCGAGGTCGCGGGCCAATTGGTGGCTAGACAAGCTCTTCTTGGCGTTGATCGGGATGCCCATAGCCATGAACCATTTCTGGAGCGGGACCCTGGTTTTCTTGAAAAGGGTTCCCGCCAAGACGTTAAAACCGGACTGGCAGACATGGCAGGGCCAGCGTCCAATACGGAGATTGTCGGCTTTTCTGGCCACCTTGCCACTAGCGCAATGGGGACAGCGGGGGTTCATCACCCCAGCCCACCCGCACCCAATGCGCAAGGCAGGCTTCCTGATCCGGAAAGGGTTGGAATATGGCCAACAGATTCACAAGCGCGCCCTCATCCGCACGCCCGAGGTGAAGCATCACCCGCTGCCAGTTAAGCCCGTAATTTATCATTGCGGGCGAAAAATCGCTTTGGCGTCCGCATTAGCCATACGGAAAGTGATACTGAAACTCCGCTTCCGGGTATGTCTGCCGAAGTTCCGTCACAATAGCGCTAAGAAACCATTGCGTTTCATGAACGAGCCTGAGTTTGGATTCAAACTTGTTTTGAATATGTTTCTCAACCTGTTTTAGAGCTTTGATAATGTGCGACTCTTGCTTTTTTGAGGTGACATTAATCACCGTGCCAGCGCGCTATTTGCGAAGTTGATGTTTTCGTGCCATATCGGGTTATCTTTTCTCAACCAAAACAAATGTTCCGTTACATGAATAGATCGGTTTTTAAAATTTCGGCTTCCTCGAAAAGCATTGTAAGGTATTTCGATGACTTCAACTGAACCTACTTTGCTGAGCATGGATTCCATTTCTACGAGTAATATGAATCCCTCGTCGTTAAATGAGATTAGTAAAAAAGGAGCATCAACATTTTGAACGAGGTCGGTCATCAGTCTAAGAGATTCAGACCGGATGTTATATCCTGAACGATTCCAATTTGTCTGGATTCCCGAGACTTTGCTAGTATGCTTCGGCCATTTATATTCGGCAATCAGATTTAGCATAAAGTAGTTCGAGCCATAAGGATGTTGATTGTAAGGTGGGTCCAAATAAGCGAGATCCAATCCACAGATTTGACGAGTGGCAGCATTAGCGTCTTGTTGGAGTACTTGATAGGCACACTCAAAATTGCTGAGAACCGGAGGGTTCAGGGAAATGCTTCCCCGAATGCGAAGCAGGGCGTCTGATCCGGTGCCTCCGAATTGTCCTATTTTGGTGCGTCTGTTTTTATAAAATCCTTTGAAGACGCCAGCAGTGTTTGAGTGAATGGATGCCTCGCTCAGCAAGGGTGCCAGCAAAAAATCGTGCAGTTCAGCAGGAATCTGTTCAATCTCCGATAGTTGTCCAGTCGACGGGTGTTTTCTTTTGTATAAAAAACACGGTCTTTTTTTGTAATTCTTGACTCATCGGCCGGTGAATATATTTCTTCGATAGACCCTTGAGATAACGGCGTGTCAAGAACCCTTCTGTTAAGTTCTGTCGTCGTTTTGTTCAATAATCTCGTGTCAACCTTGCTACGGTTGGCAAGGTAGCATCGGCCGATAATTATCGCGTAGTGTTCTAAATCGTTGCTGACCATCAGTGATGAATGCGCTTTGAGAAAACGAGAGACGACGCCCGAACCGCTGAAAAACGTCAAAGCACCGCAAACGCTTTTTACCCAAGCGTCGTTTGATCCGTTCCATCGCTTTGCCGATTTAATGCAGAAAAACGACCGAACGCTTGTTGCCGATGTAGGTGATTAACTGACGAGATAGATAGTCAGGGTTCTCCGCAACCGGAGTTTCCCCCCAGAGTTCCATCTGTTCCTGCTCATAGATTTGTAGTTGATGGTTTCTCTGTTTGGTTGGGATTGAGACGCGCGCGGTGTTGGTCATTACAATTTAATTGCGATCCTCGTTTTTATTTCATCGGATTTTCGTACCAAACGACGTTTTTGGATCCGCGTCCGGCGATGATCAAATCCAGGTCAGTGTCAAGGTCTATATCGAACGCTCGGATGTCGTAGGCTTCCTGATCAGTTGCGACCCGGTGGTTTTTGAAACCGCCTTTTCCGTCGTTTTCAAACCACCAGGCTTCCTTGGCACCAAACGCGCAAGTGGCGGCATCGGTATCGCCGTCACCGTCCATGTCGAGTGCGATGAGGGAATGCGGCTCTTTGAGTGAGGGGTGAATCCCATGAAGTTCCCAGTTGGGCGCCTCAAACCAAAGAATTCCCTTTCCGTGGCCGCGGCTCGCGATGAAGTCCGTTTTCCCATCGCCGTTGACATCGCAAGGATGGATGTTGGTGGCGCCGATTTGGCCGTCGGCAATGAGGTGCTTGGTCCAGGTCCCCTTGGCGTCTTCCGGGGCCTCCCACCACGCAAAGTAGTTTCCAGTCGTCGAGGGGAACCCTTTGGCGCCTGTGGCGATGTCAGGGCGGCCGTCATCGTTGACGTCTCCGAGTCCTATGTAGTGGGTCAGTCCTGGCGCATCCTTCTTGGCAAAAACATGGACCGGCCATGAGCCAGCCCTCCTGGGATTTTCGGGAACCGAAAGCCAAGCCAGGGATTCCGGGTGGGGGGTGCCGACCGGTTGTGCGCTGTTGGCGATGAGGTCCAGCTTCCCATCGAGATCGACATCGCCTCGCAGCAGGCCATGGATGCCGTTCAGCTCTTTACTAACGATATGGAGGGGCCATGGTTCGTTTGTGGGATCATCCGGCTGTTCGAGCCAGGCGATTAGTCCAGGTTGATAGCGCGCACCGATGAAATCCAGGTCACCATCTCCGTCCACATCAAAGGCCTCGCTGTGTATGAGATTGTGGCCTTTAGTATCATCAAGGATGATCTCCGTCCAATCGGGGGCGATGAACAGGCGCGTCTTTTGATCGTTGTTGGCGATGATATCCGGTTTGTTGTCCTTGGTAAAATCACCGGCGATCGCTGTGTTCGTGTGAAATCCGGTGTGGACCTCATGTTTTTTCCAGTCAGCCAGGAGCGATGCCGAGAATGCGAGGATGATAGCAGGGAAAAGGATGCTTTTTGAGTGCATGAATCGTAGTCGCGATGCGATGGGGTTCATGCTGTCTAGGAAGCACTTTTCTGGTAGTCCGGTCAACGGTGAAAGTCGCTATGGTCCGGTGAGGGATGGAAAGCAGAGGGGTGGGGCAAAACTCCGCCAAGCTGCTTTCGCCCACGATGAACAGCGTCACCGAATCGATTCATCTCCCTGTTCCGTCCTCCTTCGCTGTCGCCCCGGAGGCTGTCGGCTCGTGAAACTCTCGCCCCGCCTTTTTCGATTCGGGCTCTCAGTTGTGAAGACCGCGGCCACAGGCAGCCAACGCCGCTTCCTTCAAGACCTCGCCAAACGTGGGATGAGCGTGACAACTGCGGGAGAGATCATCGGCCGTCCGTCCAGCGTTCATGGCCAGCGTGACTTCGTTGATGAGTTCGCCGGCGTTGGCGCCCAAGATATGAGCGCCCAAGATCAGTGAGGATTCTTTGTCGACGAGTAATTTGGCGAACCCGTCGTTTTGATCAGCCGCTCGGGCTCTTCCGTTGGCTCGATAGGTGAAAACGCCTCTTCGAAATGGGGCGCCGTTATCGGTGAGTTGTTGCTCGGTTTTGCCGACCGCGGCAATTTCCGGATGGGTGTAGACCACTCCGGGAATGGCATCATAATTGACGTGTCCCCGGCCGTTGACGAGAGACTCGGCGAAGACAACCCCTTCTGCCTCTGCCTTATGTGCCAGCATGGGACCGCCAATGACATCGCCCAAGGCAAAGACTCCGGGAATGTTCGTCGCAAAGTGCGAGTCGACCCGAATGCCGCCACGGTCATCAAGCATCACGCCGAGGGCCTCGAGTCCGAGTTCGGCGGTGTTTGGTTTTCTGCCGACGGCGACCAGCACCTTGTCGCCTTGGAGCGACTCACCGGAATCAAGGTGCACAGTGGCGGCGCCGTTTTCTGAAGTGACGTTCGTGAATTGGGTGCTTAGCTTGAATCGGAGTCCTTGCTTGGTAAAAAGTTTCTGAGATTCGGAAGCCAGGTCTTGATCCATTCCGGGAAGAATTCGATCAAGCGCTTCAATCACCGTGACCTGTGCGCCGAGCCGGCTCCAAACGCTGCCCATCTCCAGGCCGATGTATCCGGCTCCGATGACGACGAGGTGTTCCGGCACGGAGTTTAAGGCTAGGGCTTCCGTGCTGGAAATAATTACTTCGCCGTCAAAGTCGAGACTTGGCAATGATGCCGAGCGGCTTCCGGTCGCGATGAGGATGTTGCCGGCGTCGAGTTCGGCGGAGCCCTCCGAGCCATCAATGGCGACGGTACTGGGCGATATCAGTTTTGCCGTCCCGGTGAAAGCGGTGATCTTATTCTTTCGAAACAACGATTCCACGCCTTTGGTCA
>JAMASS010000004.1 GCA_024761205.1 Limisphaerales bacterium | reverse complement strand
GGGTTACCGCCACCGTGATGAAGTGCGAAAGAGCATTATCGACAATCCAATCGACCAACATTCCCGCACGCCACCAATCATCCTCTGTAGCTCCAAGTTAATTTCAGGACCAGCTTGTATGTAATTCTCATATAATTCCCTGAATGTTTCGGTTCTTAGGGTTTTGACAAGTTCGCTGATGGTCAGACTTGCCAAATCAGTGTGTGGTTTAGATGCTTCTTATCATAACTCATGGAAAAACGAATTCTTGGAAATAGTGATTTGGAGTTGACCACCATTGGCCTGGGAACGTGGGCGATGGGAGGGGATGATTGGGCATTTGGATGGGGGCCGCAGGATGATTGGGTATCTCAGAAAGCGGTGCACGAGGCGATTGATTCGGGGATCAGTTGGATTGATACCGCACCGGTCTATGGTTTGGGACGTGCTGAAGAGGTCGTGGGACAGGCGATCCGAGATCGGCGGAATGAAGTCATCGTCGCGACGAAGTGCGGACGCGTTTGGGACAACGCTCGCTTGATTGGGAAGCGGCTGAAGAAGGACAGCATCAAGCAGGAGCTAGAGGCGAGTCTGCGACGGTTAGGGATCGAACGGGTCGATCTCTATCAAATGCATTGGCCGGAACCGGATGAAGAAATCGAAGAGGGGTGGTCGACCATTGTGGAGTTGATTCAAGAGGGCAAAGTGCGTTATGGGGGCGTTTCAAACTTCAGATTGGAGCAGTTGAAGCGGGTTCATGCAATTCATCCGGTGACTTCGTTGCAGCCACCCTACTCAATGTTTCGGCGCTCCATTGAAAAGGACCTTTTGCCATTCTGTGCTGAAAACCAGATTGGAGTGATCGCCTATAGTCCGATGCAGGCGGGATTACTCACGGGCAAGTTCACGAAGGAGAGCGCCGCGGCTTTACCGGAAACGGATTGGCGGAAGCGAAGTCCGTTCTTCAATGAACCGCAATTGAGCATTAATTTGGAGACGATCGATCAATTAAGACCGATTGCGGCAAAGAATGGCCTTGCGATGGCACAGCTGGCGTTGGCTTGGATTTTGCGAGAGCCGGTGATGACTGCTGCCATTGTTGGCGCAAGGAGGCCCGGGCAAATCGCCGAAACGGTCAAGGCCTGCGGGGTTTTCTTGAGCGAGGAGGATTTGACTGCCGTCGGAACGATTCTCCAGGAGCGCGAGCGGCGCGCTCCAGAGCTGGACGGAGCACAGCTGCGGCCTCAAGTTGCTAAGTGATTGGAGGGGCAACCCAGAGGCTTGGCGCGTCCAAGGATAGTGTCTCTTTTCGATCTGAGTATCTCTAGAGATTGCTGGCACTAGCGGGAGACTTCCAGGTGCATCTCAGAATCTAGGAGTATGACGGCGCTATTATTCTGAATCTCCGGTTGATTCTGGCGGGGCTGCCAAAGTGGGATACTTGATCGACGAGCCGGATGCTTTGGTGGCGTCGTTTGTATCTGACTGGGTATTCCAAGAAAGTTCGATCCGACCGTTGGAGGTTCAGATATTGATGCGGGGATGCTGCAAGAAATCGCTAGGTAAGCTGAAAAGAGACCGTAGTTGCAAACTCAGATCGCCCGAGATGGCTAGGATGCAACGTTCACTGATTCGCGTGAGCGTGCCGTGTTGATCTAGGATGATCTCAGTGTCTACCGATAGGAAGCGTGGTGTCCTATAGCAGTTAGAGCATCTGCCCAGATAAATTTCCGGAAACTTAGGCTGTGCTAGGTTCTGTTTTTCTGCTTTGGGTGGCCTGCGCCGGCGCTTCGAAATTCAATCCAAGGCCGAAAACGCTGTCGCTGGATTCTCGTGCCGGACAACGCTTCCTGGCTCAAGGTCAAGCGAGTGGCCACCGTGCCTCTTCGAGCCGCCTGCGGCTGCCGCCCTCCTTGCCGGAGGGTAACCCGGAAAGGCGCGCCGGCGGCTCAATGCCGCCGAGTTCGAGGATATCACCCACTCCCCGCAAGGAGGTAAGGGATCGCTTCGGCCCTTCATGAACGCCCCTCAACAGACCTCCTCCATCTGCGCCTTCCGAAAATGATTTTTCGGCAGATAGTTAATAAGCGTCCGGTCATCACGTTTCTTCAAGGGGGCTCAACAACCTCAAACATTACGTCTCGGGTTTCGACGACGTCATTAAAAAGAAATAGAGCAGTATAGACATCTGAATTAGCAACGTCCATCAAGAAAAAATGCAGGCTGGGGTAATTGATGCTCTCAAAAGGCTTGCCATCCTTCTGCCACCCATAAACCTACCTCCCCTACGTGGAGCACACCGAAGCTGATTCCCGCGCTGTGTCCTGCGGCATAAACCTGCTTGATTGAGGAGGGAAGAATTTCAGAAGCCTCCGGTGCCAGAATAGCCAAAAGGTCATTTTTGCTGGACTCAGTCTGCAGGATTTCCCGCTCGCCGGTGATACTCTCAGGAAAGGTCATCATTCGATTGGAGTTTCCGTCCCAGAACAGCGCAGCGTTGAGGCATGATTCAAAGCGGATCCGTGACACACTTATCGCTTGCACCTTTGCCCCGCCTTTGCGAGGCGTCTGCTCAGTGGCAAGTCGGCGTGCCGCTATCAGGTGAAGCATGGGGCTCAGTAGCATTCATCGGAGTCTGATTCAACGGAGGCAACACCATCCCCTGACTCAATGCCCAGGTCTTGAACGGCTGGAAGCAACCTGAGCCCGAGAAACGGCGGGGGCGTCCCAAGGTCCGTGGCGCTAGTGCCTGCCAGATTGACGAGGCACGCGAACGGGATGAGGCGGTGAAACACATCCCGGAACAGGGGGGGAGAGTCCTGGAAAGAGCGAAGCGGGTGCCATCGGCGCAGAGCTTGGTGGGAACGGCGATGTTCCGCATCAAGAAGACCTTCGGTGCGGAACTCAGGGCAAAGAGACCTTCGGCATCAAATCGCCGAAGCCGCCATGAAAAGTAAAATCCGTGATGCTTTTGTTCGACAGGGGAGGCCGGGCCCAAGAGGATTACAGGTTTAATCATGCAACAAAGCCTTACAGCACAGTATCATTTTCAAGTAATGTCGCAGTAACCGTTCGATAAGCCAAGACCTGCCTGACATGCTCGAAATTCTCAAACCGGCTCTCGACGATGCCGAACAAAGCTACCCCCTTGCAGATAACTTCCCTAGATAACCATACGGTCATCCACACACAAGGCGACCGAATAAAATTCTCCAGCCGCAACCTCGGAGACGGTACCGAGATCCCGAGGCACGTCCAACTGTCCGTGAGGGTTCCAACCCCAGACAATCACCGAGCCGTCAGATCGCAATGCCAAGGAATGATCGGAAGATGCCTCAACTTGAATCACGTTCGTCAGTCCATCCGGCACCGTGGCCTCGGATGCTTTTCCCGCTGCCAAAGATCAACCGAAGCCGGCGCTCAAGATAACTAGTGCCTGACTCGTCCCGGCGGCAATGTCAATCGCATTACTGTGCCTGTCCAACTCGAACGGTTCTCCTCTCGACAAGAGATCTCCTCAGCATACACCTTCCCCTCAAAGTCCAACATCATCGTAAATTCGTGCCCCGTCACAACATCCTTTGCCCGAGCCAATCCGAAAGGAACCTGCAACTCGTTACCGAGGTGAGCGAACAACACGACCAGCCACCCGGACGAAGTGCTGCCGTTTACGAAAACCAACCGCCACCGACTTCACTGCACACAGTCCAGCGGGAACAGGAGTGGACTCCTGAATCCCTCGGATTCACGAAACCAAGGTGTGGAACCCGTCGTCGGAGCGAGAGGGGACTTGACTTCCAACACGAATTTTTGCTCGCCCTTTCCCAAGGGGTTGACCACCTCCACAGTGTAGATTCCGGAATCCGTTTCCGTAACCGACGCCAATTCTAGTTGGGCCTCAGTTTTTCCGAGTAGTATTTTGCTGTCCTTAAACCACTGGTAGCTCAGGTCCCTGCCAAAAGCCTCAGCTGAGAGGGAGACTCGATGTCCAACCTGAGTGGCGATCTCGGTCACTGCTTCCCGCACTCGCAAACATTCCGGAGCGATGAGTGCCACTCCGGCGCTCTGTCCCGCAGCCACTACAGCGCTATCAAAAGTCTGCCCGCGCAGTCGCTTGACCGAAATCATCCAACCCCTCATGCAAAAACACGATTGTCTGTCTTTCAATCAACCATATGCTGTTCGGTCATCGCTATTCCGACAATTCCTTGAAGGCTTCGGGGGATCTTCATAAAGCGGATTTCGCCACCCCACTGAGCCACGGTTCCGTCAGGAAACAGTGCTAGCAATACGTCAAGCCCACCTTGAATTACGACCGCACTCTCAAGACCGTCAAAATCAGCGAATCACCGTCGATACCCTCCCCCAAGCCACAACCCTGCTATCGGACAACAAGGCAAGTGCCTATGTCGCGATCCCGCCACGATCGCAATTACCTCGCTCAGATCTTCCGGCACTTCGGTCTACCCATATTCATTCCGCCCCCAAGGCCGCACCTATTCCCGACTCGCTCAAAGCCAAACTGAAATGACCACCGGCAGCGATTTGGCTCACGTTCTCTAAACCCTCCGGCACCTCCTGTGCTTCCTGAAAAATTAACTCCCCACACAATGACCTTTCCTGAAACCGTAATCCCGATGCCTTCAGCCAGCGGCAACGCTCTTACTAGTTCAAGTCCGGGAGAGCCTGCTAGTATGCCATCTCGGATTCATCGCCACAAACCACGAATCCCCCAGTTAAAGACGCCGATCTCGGGACAGCGATGACCGGAACCAGCATCTCATATCCAACCTCGATACCCTCTCAAATAGTCGCCATGAGTTTATACAGTCCCGAATCACGCGGTCCTGCTCTTCCGAAATCTCGTATGGCATCCCTATTGCTCCCGTTAATAGGGATGCCACCTTTGCCCATTGGAACGAAAACTGCCTTTGTCCCAAAACGTCGACATTCAATAAAACACAGTGACCGACAACAACGGTGACTTCTCCGGTGGCCCCAACAAAATCGGTTTCAATCCATCAATTAAAGCGACCGAGTGATTGCCGCCGGCAATAATGACCCGCACATTCTTCAATCCGCGCGGCACATCCCGTTCTCCGATCCCATTGGAACCAAAGCTAACAACTTTGCCATCTGCCGTTAGAGCAAGGGCATGGCCATACCCGGCAACGATGGCAACAACATCTGTGATCTCTGCTGGTACGACAATGGGCTCTTGCCGGATTTCACCCCAACCACAATCCCGTTCTCCCTTAAGGCCATTGCGAACATTCTGCCCTCTGCAATGGCAGTCACTTGATCTAGATCGGCCGGCACATCCGTTTATCTACCAAAACTACCGCCTCGAGCGACAACCTGACCATCGGACTTTAGGGCCAAGATGTACAGTCGAAACCGGCGGCGATACCAACACCACCACTGAGGCCCTGTAGCGCCTCGGATTACCCGTGATCATCTGATCCCCAAACCACAACCCCGTCAGAACGCAATGCCACTCCATGTCTCGTCACGGCAATGACGGTAACATCACTCAAATTCTTCGATGGCTCCGATGGCTATTTCGCTCCCCAACCAACGACTGTTCCGTCAACCTTGATGACTAAGTATGGACCCGACCCGAATCTACCGCCATTACCCCCCCCACGCCTTCTAGAACATCAAGCTGTCCAGAGTAGTAATTTCCCCTAGCCGTAGACTGTCTGGCTGAATTTACCAGAGGATGCCTCCTGTCCGCAACAGACGACCGAAAGACTAACGCCAAGCACGCATACAACCGTCTTTCGAAAGAGGCAAGTCGCTAAAAAATGTATCCATTTAAAACGCGTTTCATGCCAATTGGCTAAAGATCACCTAAAAAACTCCTCCATATTATACTACCAGCAGTTCATATGGTATTTCCGCAATCAACTGTTAATCAACAAGATATAATCTCCCTACTGCGAATAAGTTAAACCGTTTTTCCTAGTCAAACACTTGTCTTCGATCATAAACTTTGCTGCAATATATCGATGATAAATGAGTTGCGTTTTACATCCCAACACTTAATAATAAAAGCCCCCTTAGGCACACTTACGTTGTTCTTCAATGCACGTTCAACCAGGCGATGGGCTTCGTCATAACTTCGTCATAAAGATGAACTCGATGTTTGGTATCGAACTTGACATGAGTCTTCAGATTTCCCTCGCCATCATAATAAAACTGCTTTGTAGGACTGCTGCCCGGTAGTGAGCGCGTCAGTCGTCGAACCCAGAGAGACATAGGCGAACGCGGCAATCTTCTCTCGCCCATTCTTTTGACTCGTTAAATTCCCAACCTCGTCGTAGCAATACGCCGTTTCAAGCGTAGTGGCTGCGTGAGCAGATGAGACCACAGACCGCGGGGCCAGAAGCAGAATCCGTAACCCATCGGCAGAACATGGCAACAACGCCATTGAGACTACAGCAATCTATTATCTCCTAAAAGACAGGACACGAGCATAAACAAAAGGCAACAAAGAAAACGAAGCGTCGATTGCAAAGATAAACCTCTCTACTTCCACTATTATATCCTGTTTAAACCCCATTGGCCATTGACAATGATCATTGAGCCTTCATCTTTATCGAACATCGCAGAATTGGCCGCATCCATTACCGAATTGAGAGCAAAGTGGCTCTGATTAACGGGAACATCGTCACGAGGAGGGCATGGTGTTTGGGTATTGAGTCAGATGTAGGCAAGCCTTTCTCCCAATAATACGTTCGATTGCGAATACTCCAACTCTAAACCATTGAAGCCACACAACGGGAGCGGAGTTAAGAGATCGACAAGTTCAGTGAGCGTTCGTAGCCGAGGAGCCAAGCCTCGCTTCATCCTTCAAACAAGTGCAGTCCCGCTGCTAATGGTTGGCTCGTACCCGTTCACTTTGTGATCGGACAGAGCGATGAATAGTCATCGATGTCCAGGAGGTGTCTTCGACATTCGGAACACCTCTACTGCATTTGAAAGCCATCAATATCAAGAAAAAAGCGAAAAGGGATTCCTCTATCCCCATCGACATATCCTTCGTCGGGGGATTTGGTGTTGCGACTTTATATCCGAAGAACGTTAAAAAATGACGATTTCGCTTTAGCCTTTCTTCGCAGAGGACCTGATGGCTTCCATCAGGTGAAAAGGCGGCCACTACAAATCTCTTGAACTTCTTCCTTGATATCTACCAGCAACCGAAGAGCACGGCTAAGTCCTCCAGATAAAATAACTCATAAAGTTCATCGCCGACCTGTCGAAGTTGAGTTGAAATTTACTTTAGATAGCTTTGAGCCTGATGCTCCATTCGTGAGGAACGTACTAAAATCTGAGGTATCTTTCGAGGCTAGGTAGCTCAATGTAAAACGTGAAGATTTACCTCAACGACCCTTTCACTATTGTGTTCAGTTCAATAGCTTCAAGGTCGCTCAAAGCCCACTTTGATCGAACTCATCCAAACGTAGCGAAGACCGTCTTTCAAAAACCTTTTCAACAGCAGTTCGGAACTGAATCTTGATCAATTACAGCTTTTCCTGCCAACGAAACTCATCGTCACGTGATACCATTTCAATCTCATCAGTGTCTTGCGTTTTCGTTAGCTTTAGGAAATAAAGACCCGCCGCAAACATCGGTTCTTCCCGGTCGAAATCTCCTTCCAATCGCGAGTGTGCCGTTGCTCACTAACCGAGTATTTTGGCACCGCTATCAAGCTAATTCTCTTCGGGATCAAACCCACCGCTGTGCGACCATAGATAGTAATAGTCCCGAGCGTGTCTCAATCCCGTGACAATGGGTTATGAGATCATCATCAGAAGCTACTATCAGATAGTTGTTAATCAGAGTTTCCCTAGGCGTTTGGCTGTTTAGTTTGAGTAGGTGGTCTTTGCTCCCAACAACATGATCGGGATACAGTGATTCCGCTCCAAACCATCACTCGCTGGTGTTATGGATGGCCTGTAGAGTTCATTTTTAACTAAATGATATTGTCACGATCTGCTATTATATTATTCTTTATTGGATTAGTTTTTTGGACTGCGCCCAGGCGATGGCGGATTCTCGGGTAGTGATCTGACCGTCTAGCTGGGCATTGAAGACTTTGGCGAGGATTTCTCCCATCTTCGGACCTGGCTTAATCCCGAGACGCAGTAAATCGCGGCCTTGGAGGATATTCTTGGGTGCCGCTTGCTCGAGTTCCAGAGACTCGGATCGTTTTTGCAATTGTCGGATGGATTCAGGGATGGTTTTGGGCTTGGGCGGCCGACCGAGACTGTCCGCCTTCATGACCATGCAGAGGCCTTTGATCGTCTCGGGTTGGAGGCGATAGGCCAAGCGGCGGATCGCTCGGTCGGTCGGCTCATGGAGGTGTACCATGTGATTCGCCACCAAGGGGATGACGCGCTGGTGAAACGCGTGGGGGACGCCCAGTCGGGCCAAAAAATTTTTCGCCCACCTGCCGCCCACCTGTTCATGCCCAGGAGAAACAACACGAAGGCTTCCGTTTCGAAGCGCTTCAACCGTGGTTGTGGCCTTGCCCAGGTCGTGTAGCAACGTCGCCATCAGGTAGACACTCCGATCGCCAGGTGGCAGACACTTCCATTCCGGAAGTTCGGACAGGGCGTCACAGCAATAGCAAGTATGCGCAAAAACATCTCCCTCGGGGTGCCATTCCGGATCCTGGGGGACATCCACAATGGCGCTAAGTTCTGGGAAGTGTTCGATCCACCGGCAGCGAAGCAGGAATTCAAGGCCGGCGGAAGGACGTCGACTTTTTGCCGCCCATTTGAGCCATTCCTCGCAAATGCGTTCCTTGGCCAGTTCCGTAAAACTCGGGAACATCTCCTGACTCAGAGAAAGCAGCTCGGCGTCAATTTCCAAATCAAATCGAGAGGCAAATTGCATGGCGCGGAGGACGCGCAGCGGGTCCTCCGCGAAACTTGTTCGGTCCACCACTCGGAGCCGTTTTTGAGAGAGGTCCTCCAAGCCGTTCACGCAATCCATCACGTAGCGCTCCCGGGGGTCATAGAAGAGCGCGTTGATCGTGAAGTCTCGGCGGGTGACCGCTTCTTGCTGTGTCATATTCTGGCTGAATTGAACCGAGAAGCCCCGGTGCCCCGGATTGATTTTGGCATCCTGCCGAGGGATTGTAAAGTCAATGGCCTTGCATCCGGGCAAGGTCAACTTAATCACACCGAAGGATCTGCCGACTTGATCAACCCGGCCCCAACGTTCCAAAGCACTCGCTAGCTTGGCATATGAAGTGCCGAAGACCTCGATATCAATATCTTTCGATGGTTCGCCGAGTAAGGCATCCCGAACAAAGCCGCCGACGACATAGGCATGCGAAACGACAGGTTCTTGTTGCAGCAGGTCGAGTAGCGCCTCGGGAAGGCGATCGTTGAAATCGTGAGATTGAAAGAGCTCCATCAGGGTTGCGGGGGCGGAGGCGTGGGTGAATCGACGGATTATGAAGAATGTAATGGGCTCGGTCTTAGTTCAAATTTCCAAGTTTGAAGCTCTTTGGTTCTGTGGTCCTTCCGTGCTACCGTGGTCCCAAAATGCTTTAAAGATGACACGATTTGCCGGAATTACGCTGTGAGGGGAGAAATCCGCCCTCCGTAGCCCAGTGAAGGATGATGGCGGTTCGAGGAACTCACGCCCCACCGGGGGCACGTTTGATTTCATGGGCGATCCCTTTGCAGCAATCATCCCCGTCATTTCATTGGGAGACAGGCAGTGGTGCAACTTAAATTATCCATTGAGATCAAGAGGCGGTCCTACTAGTTTGAACTGGATGCGCTCGCTCATGTTTTCTTTTGGCGTCTGGGTTTGTGTTAGCCTCTCGTTGCAGGCAGCGGAGTCCCACGGTAGGATTACTAAAGTTCTCCGCCATCTCCTTGATCTGGAAGGGCGTCACACAGTATCTCCTAGCCTGCTGGATCGCGACGCTTATCAAGCACATTTGCGGGAACACCTTGATGAGGTTAGTGGCATGCGATTCCACATTCAATGGAAACTGAAGAGCACCGGCGGGACTCAGCCAATGCTTCGAGTGGAAGTCCGGCACGGAAGCGGGAACTCGATCAAAGAGTTCTCAAAGTCGGTTCCCGCCGATACCCAGAAGAAGCGGCGATCTCGGTGGCAGGAAATCACGATCACAGGTTCCGAATACGCTCAGCTAGGGGAGGTGATCGCTTGGCGGGTCAGTCTCTGGGACGGGGAAACCCTGTTGGCGGCACAGGAGAGTTTTCTTTGGTGAGAAATTTGAACAGGAGAGAATGGAGAAGGTGAAACACTGAACTTCAAACCTAGAATCTAAAACTTGGCACCTGGCACTTGAAACCTAGAACTTTGAACATGAAACTTGACACTTCGGACTTAACTCCTTCCTCTCCTGTTCAAATTTCTCTTGTTCGCTTTCGAAAAATCTGCTTTGAAAGGTGATTTCTCGCCGCTAATTTGGCTCCGATGCGAATCGCATTTACCAAAATGAATGGGGCAGGAAATGATTTTGTCCTCATTGATAATCGCAGCCAGTTTCTGCAGCTGAATCGCGAGCAAGTGCGATGTTTGTGCAACCGTCAGCGCGGTGTCGGCGCGGATGGGTTATTAATATTGGAGCCGAACCCGAAGGGCACGGCGGATTGGAGCTGGCAGTTTTTCAACAGCGATGGCGGGACCGGGGATATGTGCGGCAACGGTGCGCGTTGCTTCGCGGCTTTTATTCGGCATCTCACCGGTCATACATCGCCGATAACTTTTGAGACTCTAGCCGGAATTATCCAGGCGAGCTTTGCGGACAACTTGGTCACCGTCACCCTCACCCCTCCGGAGCAACTGCAACTCGATCAATCTCTGGAGTTGAACGGCACCACGCTCACGGCTCATTCCCTCAACACGGGGGTGCCGCATGCGGTGGTGTTCGTGGAGGACGCGGACGAAGCGATGGTTTTGGAACGTGGACGAGCCATTCGGCGACACCAACACTTTGGACCGGCCGGCACGAACGTTAATTTTGTGGAAGTCGTTCAGCCGGATCAGATCCGGGTTCGCACCTATGAACGGGGTGTGGAGGGGGAAACCTTGGCCTGCGGAACCGGCGTCTCGGCAGCGGCGATGATCGCGTCCCACCTCAAACGCATCTTGCCTCCCGTCGCCGTGAAGGTGCAAGGCGGCGATATTCTCACGGTTGATTTCAAGGCAACGGAATCAGGCTTTGAGGATGTCAGGTTAACGGGACCCGCCGAGATTGTCTTCACCGGGGAAATCGAGGTCTAGAGCATCGCGCGGGCCTCCGGCGCATTCGACACGTAACGACAAGTGGGTTCATGTTTGAAGGAACTTATACTGCCCTCATCACCCCCTTTTCCAAGGGGCAGCTTGATCTAACTAGTTTTCGTCATCTGGTCAGGGCTCAAATAAAGGGGGGGGTCGACGGAATCGTCCCGGCTGGTACGACCGGCGAATCGCCAACGCTCAGTCCCGACGAACATTTGGCGATCATCAAAACGGCCGTTGATGTCGCGGATCATCAGGCCCAAGTCATCGCTGGCACCGGAGCGAACAGCACTAAGAAGGCGATTCATCTCACCCAAGACGCCGAGAAACTTGGAGCCGATGCGTCGCTCCAAGTGACACCCTATTACAATAAGCCGTCCCAAGAGGGCTTGTTTCGACATTTCCGAGCCATTGCCTGCGACACCAAACTCCCGATTATTCTCTACAGCATCCCCGGTCGGTGCAGCATACCGATTGAGGTGCCTACCGTGCTTCGGCTCAAGAAGGCCTGTCCTAACATCGTTGGCATTAAGGAAGCCGGCGGCGATGTGGACCGGATCTCTCAGCTCCGTCAGGCGCTTGGCCCGCGATTCACCATTCTAAGCGGGGATGATGCCCTGACGCTTCCGTTCCTTTCGGTCGGGGCGAATGGGGTCATTAGTGTGGCGTCGAATCTCTTACCCGGCCCGGTGTCCCGCATTGTGCGCCTCTATCAAGAAGGCAGGTCCACTGAGGCCCTCGAACTTCACCAACGCTTGTATCCGCTCTTCAAGGACTTGTTCATGGAAACTAATCCGGTTCCCATCAAGACGGCGATGGCCCTCACGGGCCGCATCGAGCCCGGGTTTCGACTTCCTTTGTCACCGATGGAGAAAACTAATCTCGCTCAGTTGAAACGCACGCTCAAGGGGTTGAAGATAAGGGTTAAGGACTAAGGTTGAGGGGCGAGTGCTGTCGAGCCGGGTGCCCTCCCGCTCTCCCTTTCGGGTTGAATTCATGGGCGCGGGGATGGAAGTTCAGAGTTCAAGAGTGCCAAGTTTTTTGGGATTCTTCGTTCTCTCTGTTACCTCCTGTTCAGATATTCCCCTTCATGCCTTTTGGTGCGTGTCAATTCTCAAGGGGTGACGCAGCGCCGGGAAATTGGAATTCCAGTTGGGACCAACCGCCTTCCACCAGATTGAAAACTCCCAGACCCAATAGCCTCAACGGGGCCTTCACCAGCCGATGCCGAGCCAATAGGTGGCAGGCGAAGCGATAGAGCTCGCGACTGGTCTGAACCGGATTCTCGACCGAGAGTTGTCGGGTCAAGGTTTCGAAGTTACCGTACCTCACCTTCACTTGGATCGTCCTCGCTCTGAGCTTCTTTCGTTGGAGACTGGAGCCGAGCTCATCGGCCTGGTCCCTGAGGGCTTGGCGAAGGATGTTGCGATCCTCGGTGTCTTGAGAGAAAGTCCTCTCACTGCTGACAACTTTCACGGAGCCAGAGGATTGCACTTCACGAGTGTCCTCTCCGAGGGCGTAGCGACGCAGCGTATGGCTCCAGGAACCGGCGACGGGCCGGAGATCACCCGGGTAGGACTGCAATTGACCGATGGTTTCGATACCGAGGGCCTTCAGCCGGCGGGCGGTGACGCGCCCCACACCGTGAATTCGATCAACGGGCAGGTCCTTCAAAAAGAGAATCTTGTCGCGCTCCGTAATGAGCAAAAGACCATCCGGCTTCCCGTAATCACTCGCCAGTTTGGCTAACATCTTGTTCCCGGCAATGCCAATACTGGCGGCAAGTTGGAGCGCGTTGCGAATAGTCTCCTTGAGCCTCCGCGCGAGCTGCACCGAATTGAGGAGCGCATTGTCTGGGCTCTGTCCGGTGACAATCTGAGAGAGATCCAGATAGGCCTCATCAATGGACACCTGCTCCACTTTTGCGCCGGTTGCCTCCACAATTTTCATGATCTTTTTGGATTCCTCGCGGTAGCGCGCCATTCTAGGCTGGACAAAAACCGCATTCGGGCAGAGACGGACGGCAATCACGCTCGGCATGGCGGAATGAACCCCAAAGGCGCGCGCCTCATAACTGGCGGCGCAGACTACTCCGCGATGTACGGGCGAAGCGCCAACGATCACCGGCCGCCCTCGATGTTCAGGGAAGTCTCGCTGCTCGATCGACGCGTAGAACGCGTCCATATCGAGATGGAAGATCACACGATACGGCTGACTCATCTTCGGCTGCGGCTGAACCACCCTAAGGTCTTGTCCTTGGGTTGCACGCCTTGTCAAATAGCATGAAATTAGCTGGGATTCGACGCCATGATTTGAGAGGGCCAAATCATCAACCAACTAAATTGTAAACTAAGTCAAATTATTGATGAATTCGAAAAGACCCATCTCCGCGGCTCTGAACCCGGAGAGCGGTTTCCCTGCTTGGTTTCTGCCTGTTGGGGCCTTCCTTTTTCACCGGCCAGCGCTGTGGTTATTTCGAGGGGGTGACGGCACCGGCAGCACAACAGCCACGGCAGATGATCCCGGTTTTGCCAACGTTGGTGACATCGGCGTTTACCTAGGATCATTTTCCGGCAATTTCTGGGTATTGACCGCGTTTCATATGAAGTCTGGAGTCATCAGCCTGAACGGCTTCCAGTTATAATCCCGTTTCCGGATCCGATATTCGCATCAATAATCCAAGCGGTTCAGGCCTTTCCGACGTTGCCGATCTCCTGCTCTTCAGGATTGGTTCCGATCCGTCCCTCCCCAATCTCACCATCAGTTCCTCTACCCCTGCCCTAAGTTCCAGGGTAATTGCGATCGGTGACGGGCGGAACCGGGAGACGAGCCTCACGCAGTGGAATGTCAACCAAGGCACGGCCCCCCTTCACTTTGGACCGGGACCGAAGAGGGTTCGCCAGCAAACGCCTCGGGTTACAAATGGCTTAGCAGCAGCACCAAACGCTGGGGTGCTAATCGCATAGATGAGATTGACGTTGACGCCGGGTACGGACAATCCCGGTCCTTGCCGTTCGACTTTGATGATCAAGGGGTCCCGATGAAGCCATGCTAGCTGCCGGAGATTCCGGAAGGCGCCCTCTTCTACAAGAACGGCAGCAATTGGGAACTCACCGGGATTCCTCAAGCCACCGGCATCTTTCCCGGACAACCGGCCGATAGCTCCGTCTTCGGGAGTGCATCCTACATGGTGAACCTGAGTCTATCGTGATGAGATCAACAATAGTATCGCCGCGGTGCCTGAGCCACAATCCGTGGCACTGGTTTTTGGCCTACTGACGCTTCTCACGGTCGCTTATCGTCGTCGGAATCGGACTTGAACAGACGATAGTGGAGAGAACAGAGTCGATTCTCTCTACCAGGTTTCTGATCGTTTTCAGTGGATCAGCACTCTCTCGACAAGTGGCTGGGACTTTAGCCCTAGTTTCGGGGAGTAGGGACTGAAGTCTCAGGCGCATTCTCCTGCGGTCGGCTTGAAGGAAGATTGACTCGATCCATCCCGTGTTCCAGCGATTTGACGAATCTTTTGCTTCCTTTTCGAGAGTGCTCCTCTAAATTCGCCCCCGCAAAAGAAACACGACAAACGAACTATGGGAGCCGACATCTCAACTGCCCAACCAATTGAATCTCCGGGCCTGAAAGCCCTCGCCATCCCACCGCGCCTTGCGGGAAATCCGTCGAGCGCCCCCCAATTTCCAACTACGGTTCGGAGCGTAGACGGAGGTGAAGTCATCGGGGGCGATCCCCGGGCCACCCGCGCCCTCGTGGCGTTAATGAACGTCCACGCCGTCAACGGCGGTGCCGCTTGCCATTGGGGCGGACCGGCGGCGTTCGCCGAAATTATGGCCGCCATCCATGGCATCATGTTCCGCACTGAGGATCGTCCTTGGTATGAAGCCTTCAATTTTGTCAATGACGCCGGGCACACGGAAAACGGCATCTACGCTCTACGGGCGAATCTTGGCTTCGACAACATGACTTTGGAGGACCTGCGCGGTTTTCGATCGATCTCCAGCAAGCTGACCGGACATGGGGAATCTCATCTCAACCCCGAAGGCATGCTGCTGAGCAATGGCCCGCTGAGCTCGACAGTGGCCCAAGCCCAAGGTCTCGCCATTGGTGATCGGGCTGCGGGTCGGGATCGGGTAACTGTGCTGACGGTTTCGGATGGTGCATCGATGGAAGGCGAGGCGAAGGAGGCGTTTGCCGCCATTCCCGGTCTGGCCGCCAAGGACCTAGTAAATCCCTTTATTTTGGTGATCTCAGACAACAACACCAAGCTGTCAGGCCGGATTAACGACGACGCCTTCTGTATGCAACCCTCATTCGATGCCATGGATGACCTGGGTTGGGATGTGATTTCCGTAGGGAATGGGCACGATCTGCAAGCCGTCTTCACCGCTCTTGAAAAAGGCATTGCCGCAGCCAAGGAGACGCCGACAAAACCCGTCTGCTTGCTGGTCAAGACGATCAAGGGATTTGGAGTGAAGGCGACCGAGGAGTCCGCTTCCGGCGGGCACGGTTTTCCGCTTAAGGGCGGGGAGAAGATCGTTGAATTTGTTTCGGAGATTTGGTCCGGCAACGTTCCCAAAGCCCTAACTGAGTGGGCCAACGAATTGCGACAACAATGGGAGGCCCATCAGGCAGCCAAGGCTGGTAGCGGCGCTGCTCCTGCTGCGGTCAAGAAGAGCAAGATTCAGGCAGGTCTGGCCGTTGGTGCGATCAACGCCGCCAAAGAGGGCTATCCCGTGTATTCGGTCTCGTCTGATGTGCAAGGTTCTACCGGGATTAGCGCGTTTCAGAAAAGTTTTCCGGATCGTTTTGTTGAGGTGGGCATCGCGGAAGCCAACATGGTGAGCGTCGGCGCCGGATTGGCAAAAGCGGGGTTCATTCCCATCGTCGATACCTTCGGCCAGTTCGGGGCCACCAAGGGCAACCTCCCACTCACAATGGCGGCCCTCTCCCAAGCGCCGGTCATTGCGATTTTTTCGCATGTCGGCTTTCAAGACGCCGCCGATGGCGCCTCGCACCAGGCGACTACCTACTTTGCGGCCACCAGTGCCATTCCTCATACGGCTGTGGTTGCGCCCTCCTGTTCGGACGAAGCCGAAGCCTTGATGTATCAGGCCATTCAACGCTATGCAGCGGCGCGCAGCGCGAGGCAAGACGGGGAAACGACCATCTTCTTTGTCGGTCGAGAAAATTATCCCATTTATTGGGTTGAAAACGCCCAATACGAATGGGGCAAAGCGCAAGTGATCAGCGCGGGAAGCGATGTCACTCTGATCGGCAGCGGTCCGCTCTTTTCCAAGGCGCAGCAAGCAGCGGCACTGCTTGGCGAAGAGCGGATCCTCGCGACGGTCATTAACAATCCTTTTGTCAACCAAGTCGACATCGCGACGATTGGTCCCGCCGTTTCCAACACGGGCGGCAGGGTCGTCACCATCGAAGATCACCAAATCATCGGGGGTATGGGGGCACAGGTTTCCCATGCTCTGTCGCGCAACGGGATTGCGCATCAGGTCCGCTCCTTGGGGATCGACGGTGAGTTCGGACAATCCGCCTACCTCGCGGAACATCTCTACGAGAAGCATGGCTTGACGGGGCCGGCGATGGCCAAAGCGGCCAAAGAGCTCCTGGGAAAGGCCTAACCGACCGTGTCAATCTCGCGCGCGAGCACAGGGATGCTGTGGTTTGAGGGATTGGTCTCCAATACCAAGTTCGAGGTTCCAGGTGGTAGGGGGAGGTCAAGACATAGGTAGTGCAACCCCCCCTACGTTTGTGCGTGGGACTTGAGGGGAACCCATTTCTGTGAAAGCGCCGACGCTGACCAAATGACTGTCTGGAGGTTGCTAGCCATTGCATTCTGCGACGAGCAGGGTAATCTCCCTCGGAAATGAGCATTGCCTTCCAACAGCGGGCAGGCTTGGGGGCGCACCGCATCCTTCTGGGGCTTTTTGCGTTTCTCCTCGGCCTTCCTCTTTCCGGGCTTACCGGTGCCTCGCTTAGTGAGGCTAGGAATGCACTGATTGAAGGGAATTACGAACTCTGCATCAAGCAATGCCGCGAATCAATCAGGGGACAGAATCGCCCGAATGAGAATTGGTTCCTGCTTTTGATCCAAGCCCAACTCACGGTCGGAAAATATGACGACGCCTATAAGACCCTGGAAGCAGGCCTTGATGCGACCCGTGAACGCAGTATTCGGCTCTACTACGATGGCAGAAAAGTTGCCTATTTTCAGAATCGACCCGCAGAAGCGCAGAAATACGTCGAGAAGATCAACGAATTGGCAGGCAGTCGCGGCTGGGCTTATCAGGATCCGGAAAATCTCATTGCGCTGGGGAAGACCGCCTTGGTCCTTGGCGCGGAGCCCCGCTGGGTCCTGGAGTTCTTTTTTGATCCCGGTCGCAAGGCCGACCCCCCGCTGCGGAACTCCATTTTGGCTGCCGGACAGCTTGCACTAGACAAAGAGGATTTCGCCGTTGCCGCTACGACTTTCCGTGAAGGTCTAACCAAATTTGAAGAGGATCCGGACCTCTTGTTTGGGTTGGCTTCGGCCCTCAAGAGCAGCGATCAGGAAGGGATGAGCGAACTGCTGGAGCGGGCCTTAGACGTCAATCCCCGGCATATTCCTTCCCTCCTCATGCTGGCGGATCACTACATCAATGCCGAGGAGTATCGCTTGGCGGAGGACTCAATCGCCAAAGTGATCCAGGTCAATGCCGATCATCCCGAGGCTTGGGCTTACCGCGCCGTTATCGCCCACCTGGCATCTGATCCCGTGGGAGAGAAGAAGGCGCACGAGCAAAGCCTCAAGCATTGGAAGACGAACCCGGCGGTCGATCATCTCATCGGCAAGAAACTCTCTCAGAAATATCGATTTCAAGAAGGCGCAGCCTATCAGAGAGCCGCCCTTAAGTCGGACCCCGATTACAGCCGATCCCAGATTCACTTGGCCCAAGATCTCCTCCGTTTGGGGCAGGAGGAAGAGGGTTGGCGCTGGGCCGCCCGAGCGCATGAAAAGGATGGTTACAACGTCACCGCCTATAATCTGGTAACACTCAAAACCACGCTGGACAAATACGTGACGTTGGAAAGCGATTCTTTCATCGTCCGTATGCCGGCGGACGAAGCGCCGATATTTGGCGATCAAGTGCTCGAACTGCTCGAAGAAGCCAAGACAACGCTTTGCGAAAAATACGGGGTCACGCTCAAGCGCCGGATCATCCTCGAACTCTTCGGCCATCAGAAGGACTTCGGGGTCCGCACATTTGGGATGCCGCACAATCCGGGTTTCCTGGGAGTCTGTTTCGGCAACGTGATCACCGCCAATAGTCCTTCGACCCAAGGGGGCAACCCCTCGAACTGGAGAGCGGTCTTGTGGCATGAGTTTTGTCACGTGGTCACCTTGACCATGACGGAAAACAAGATGCCGCGTTGGCTGAGCGAAGGCATTTCCGTCTATGAAGAGCTTCAGAAAGATCCGTCTTGGGGCCAGTCGATGACACCGGAATATCGAGATCGGATCCTCGGTGGCGGACTTACGCCGGTCTCGGAGCTGAGCGCGGCATTCATGCGCGCCAATTCCAATGAGGCCATGCAGTTCGCCTACTATGAATCCGCCTTGGTGGTTCAATACTTGGTGGAGACCTATGGCATGGGCGTGCTGGTCAATATCTTGAACGCCCTTGGCGAGGGCGTCTTGACGAACGAAGCATTGGCGCAGAACACCGTCAGCATCCAACAATTGGACGAACAATTCGAAAGCTACGCCCAAGCACTCGCCAAAGAGATGGGCTCGGGGCTCAATTGGGACATGCCTGAGGATTCGCTCAACATGGTTTCCACGGAAATGGCCTTGGCGACCAATCCGGACAATTACTATCTGCTCTTGCGGCGAGCCGAAGAACTCGTGAAAGCGGAGCAATGGCAGGAAGCCATGGTGCCGTTGAAAAAGATCCTCGCCCATTACCCCTTGCAACCCGGCAATGATGCTGCCCCTCGATACCTCGCCCAGTGTTATCGAGGATTGGAGGATTACGAGAACGAGCGCCAGACCTTGCAAGGGATTGCCGCGGCGGATAATGAAGCACCCGATGTCTACTTACGGCTCATCAAGTTGGACCTGGATGAGGAACGATGGGATGAGATTTACGTCAATGTTATCCGCTTGCTGGCGGTCAACCCGCTGATCCCGCAGCCCTACCGCTACCTGGCCCGCTCCAGTGAGGCACTTGGCGACGTTGCCCAAGCCATCGGAGCCTATCGCAATCTCCTACAGCTTGATCCCCATGACCCGGCCGGCGTGCACTTCCAACTCGCCCGACTGCTGCACCAGAGCGGCGAAAGCGAGGCCCACTATCACGTTATCCGTGCCCTGGAAGAGGCGCCAAGATTTCGCGACGCGTATCGGCTCCTCCGATCTATCAAAGGGCTCGACGCGCCCTCGCCAGAATCCCCTGACCCAACCATGGAATCGGTCGAAGAATAGCAACCCGATCCAGCCAACGATCTCCGAAATCCCATGAAGCGGCCGTTTCATTTCAGTCTTCAAAAACTGGTTCACTTCTTGCGCTTCGGAGGCCTCGGTCTCCTGGCCCTTCATTGCCCGCTGAACAGTTGGGCCCAACACTGGACGAACAATCGAGGCGGCGTGCCGGAATGGGAAGTTGAAGAGAAATTCAAGACTGACGTCTTTACCTTCGTTCGTATCAAATACACCTCCCTGGGCGGACGCTACTATTGGGGTAATCGGGGCGGAAAGTGGGCGATCGATTATCCCGACAGCGATCTCAACTTCTCCTACCGCTTGCAGGAAATGACCTCGCTCAAAGTGAATCCCAACGGCAAGACCCTTTGGCTGACGGACCCGGAGCTCTTCCATTACCCGTTCATCTATCTCATTGAGCCCGGAAATCTGAGATTTTCGGCCGACGAAGTCCGCGCCCTCCGAAAATACTTGCTCGGTGGCGGCTTCATGATGGTGGATGACTTCTGGGGCGAAAGCGAGTGGCATAACTTTCACCGCGAGATCAAACGCGTGTTTCCCGAGCGAGAGCCGCAAGAGCTGCCGCTCTCCCATCCGATTTTCAACTGCGTGTTCCCTTTGGATGAGAAACCCCAAATCCCCAATGTCGATCTGGGAATGAAAAGCCGTTATCACGGCATCACCTGGGAGCGTTGGGACGCCCAAGAGGTCCACTACAAAGGAATCTTTGACGATCAAAACCGCCTGATGGCGGTGATCTGTCACAACACGGATTTGGGGGATGGATGGGAATGGGAAGGTTATAACGAATACTTCTTTCGCGAATTCTCCGAAAAGAAGGCCTATCCCTTAGGAATTAACATTGTGGTCTACGCCCTCACCCATTAAATCGAAGAGCTATCCACGGTAACCAAAGATCCGTTTTGCCACTCTGGCGGAATGGGCGGCGAATGATTTAAGCCAACATAGAGAAAGGACCTTAGTGGAAACACAAGCGACAGAGAGCGGAATCAGCGAGCAGCAAACCGTGGAACAAATTTTCCAGAGCCGCAACCAGATCGAGCAGGAACTCAGCAAAGTGATCGTGGGCCAAAAAGAGGCGATCGAGCAGATTCTGATCGCTCTGTTTTCCGGCGGGCATTGCCTCATCACGGGAGCCCCCGGATTGGCGAAAACCCTCTTGGTGAAGTCCATCGCTCAGATCTTCCACCTTGAATTTCAAAGAATCCAATTCACCCCGGACCTCATGCCGGCGGATATCACAGGAACGGAAATCCTTCAGGACGGCGACGATGGACGAAAACTCCGCTTCGTCAAAGGCCCCGTGTTCGCCAACATGATCTTGGCGGACGAAATCAACCGCACCCCGCCCAAGACCCAGGCCGCCCTGTTGGAAGCGATGCAAGAACACCAAGTCACGGCAGCCGGCGTGCGGCACAATCTTCCCGCACCATTTTTTGTCCTGGCCACACAGAATCCGATTGAAATGGAAGGCACCTACCCGCTTCCGGAAGCACAGCTTGACCGGTTCATGTTCAACGTCGTCATTGACTATCTGTCGGAAGACGATGAAGTCGAAGTCGTTTCCCAAACCACCTCTACCGCTCCGGAAACCATCAATGCCTTATTCAACGGGGATGATGTGCTGCGCTTCCAGCAAATCGTCAAGAAGGTCCCCATCGCCCGAGACATCGTGCGCCACGCCGTGAAACTTGCCGCCGCCTCCCGACCGCATCAAGGCGGCTCCCCTGAGTTCACCCAGAATTACATCAGCTGGGGCGCCGGTCTCCGAGGCGTCCAATGCCTCATCCTCGGCGCCAAAGTGCGGGCGCTCCTTCAAAACCGAGCCCATGTCACTCAGCAAGACATCCAAGCCTTAGCCAAGCCCTCGCTACGGCACCGCATCTTGGTGAACTACCGGGCAGAAGCCGGGGGGATTTCCGTCAACGAAATCATCGATCACCTCCTCGAATCCGTCCCCGCCTGACCATCCTCCCCCGATACCCCACCGATACCCATACGGTGAACGGCTATTTTTGACCCCTCTTCGCCTCCCTTCCCTCCCTCGACATTTCCCTTGGACTTCTCGGGCCAAAATCAGCAAAATCCAATGCCCAAACCCTTAACCTGACTGAAATTTATGGCAAAATTCTTAGGCATCCCCAATTCCGGCGCCCAGGGCGGTCAAGTCTTCTCTCGCAACCGTTTCGGGCAATACACCCGCACCCGGGCCGTTCCCGTCAACCCCAACACCCCCAAGCAGCGGGAAGCCCGCGCCTCCCTTGCCTGCTGCGCCGCCGCTTGGCGGGAGCTCACCGCCCGCCAGAAACTCGCCTGGAAAGAGTTCGGCCAGACCCAGAAACGCCGCGGCCGCCTCGGTCAGGAATACACCATGACCGGCAACATGGCCTTCGTCTCCGTCAACGCCGCCCTCGCCAAAATCGGCCAAGAACCCCTCACCCTGCCGCCCGCCCTGCCCAGCTTCACCACCGGCCTGAAAGTCACCGTCAGCGATACCCTCACCACAAGCGTCACGCTCACCGTGGAAACGGACACCGTGATGAAGACGGGCGAAATCCTCATCCTCGAAACCTCCCACGAATGCAGCGCCGGCTGCTCCTTCGCCGATCACTTCTACTACGTGGCGCACTACGACACCTTCACTGAAATCAAGACCGCCATTCCCATCGCTGACGACCTCCTCGCCACCCTTGGCACGCTGCTGTCGGACTACCAACTATTCCTGCGCATTTCCCAGCAAATCAGCGGCGTCCGGGGACCGCAACTCATCGTCCCCTTCATCCTCACCGGCACGGGCAAATACCTGAGCCAAGCGGAAGAACGCCTTGAGAAATGGCGCGACCAAATCCGCCAGAAAGAAGAAGCCAAAGAACAGGCCGCAAAAAATCGTGAAAAAAGTTCGCCGTAATGCCGCTGTTTGATAGATTCCCTCCTGCAAACATTATTGGTAACGTCCGATCATCGGGTTACTCGCGAATACAATAGTTCCGTCACAGCGCCGGGAGAGTTCCGCTCTCGGCAGTGGCGAGATGAATAAGCGGGAATTACTTCAGTGCTTTACTGGTAATGTTTGCAAACGGCCCGGTGCGGGTTACGCTTGCGTTGGTCTCGTTGCCTTACCGGAGTGCGACAATAAGGACCAAGCTATCATCAGAGTAATATGAAAACGTTCAGCCTCAGACAACAAATCACCAAACTTTTCATCATTGCGGCGGTCCTCATCGCGCCCGCCGCCGCCAATGCGCAATGCAAAGAGCTCTCATTAATGCGCAGCGGTTCCATCAGCAACAGCGGCGATTCCGAAAACTATTACCTCACCGTGCAGTGCGCCGGCACCATCTGGGCCTACACCGAATACACCGGCGACGAGACCGACACTTACGGCCGCTTATATGACAACAACGGTAACGAATTGACCCGGAACGACGACGGCGGCACCGGCCACAACTTCAACATTTCCCACGAAGTCACCGCCGGCACCTACTACGTCAAAGTGAACCACTATTGTTCCATCGACACTAGTCGTAACAACGTACCATTGGAGCGGAGTGGAAGCACGGAGACAGAGTCGCCACCCGATAGAGTGCCACCGATAGAGTACTTCCAGACCGGGGTTCGCCACTATTGTTCCATCGACACCGGCAGTTACACCCTCCGCTACGGCTTCACCCCGGACACCACCCCAACCCAGATTCCCAGCCGGCCATCTACCTTTCCACCGACGCCTCCCGCTCCCGCTCCCATAGCCAGAGAGCAAAGCGTGGATGAACCTAGTCAACTATTCGAGAAAGCCCAACCTCTCGCTTCCCGATCCATAGCCAATGCGCAAAGCGTGGGAGACCGATTGGCCATCGAGTACAATCCGCCCAACAACCTCTGCCTCCTCTGGGACGGAGTGGAAGGCAACACCTACAAGATTGAGGCGGCCCTCTCCCTAATCGCCCCGCAATGGACGACCCTGAAAACCGTCACCGCCGCCAGCACCGGACGAATCAGGGAATGCTTCAACCACAGCGACGCAATCTGCTTCTTCCGCCTCATCGTCACCACCGTGCCGCCCACAACGCCCACAACGCCCCCAACCACCCCGACAACACCCGTTGACACCAGCTTCGGCCCCTTCGACGAGCAACCCTTCGCCGCGCTTGCTGCCGGGTTGCACGAGGCCGAACTCACTATCGACCTTACCGGCACCAGCGTCACGCCCAGCGATGTTGCTGGCGTATTCTTAGAGAAAACCCCGGCGGGCAACCTCGCCATGCTCAGCGTCAAGGACGCCGGAGAAAACCAAGTCGAGATCATCGCCAAAACCCTCGTCAAGGCAAACGGCGAACGCCTTCCGACAACAGGCCCGCCTTACAATCCGCCGTTGAAGAATGGAGAAGTGCAAACAATACGTCATTTGCAGCGTACATATGACTGGTTAAAACCAGGAAGTGGGTCCGGCAGGACAAGAACCGATGGATTTCGCTCAACTGGGGTTCAGAGAATAAATCAAGCCGTCGTCAATCGTTGGAATGAGGAAATCTGGCGTGTTTTGGCGCAAATAGCGCGTTCGGGAATGCACAATCACATGGCACTAATGTTCAAATATAGGCAGGAAATCGATGATGCCCTCGCTGCCGGTCAACTTCCTGCCCCAGATTTACTTGACAAATTCGATAAGCAGAAAGAAGGCATCCTTCTTCAAGGGAATCGGCTGACGGCCGTGCATACCGCCCTCTACGAAAATCGCCTGGTTAACCGTGCCTTGCCCTATTTCGGGACCGGAGCGGTGCTCTTCGCCGTCTGGGGCAACAGCGGCGCGACTGCCGAACGATTTGAGGCGGCCTTTCGCGATTACGCCCGCGACTTGGAACGAGGCGAAGACACTGTCGGCAGCGTCGCCATCCTGGCCGCCGTGTGCAACGACCTGGCCCCCGGCGCCGGCAACATTGTCCTGGATGTCCTGCTGTAACGAAGGGAACCGCTTATGGCCAACGAGGTATTGTATGCCTTTTATGACCCGCCCTCCCGGCGGATGAAAGCGGCGGTCATTCCGTTTTCATCAGACAAAAACGCTTTCTACCACCGGGGGCGGGTGTATCGTTCTGATGATCGTTATCTTGAGACAGGGACGATCTACTCGAAAGACGAGAAAGTCATCGGTTTTGGGTTTGAGGATGAGATCGAACATTGCTTTTGCCCGGCGATCAACGCCCGCAACGCCGTGGTGGATGGGCATCGCAATGACGTGTATCTATACCCGGGCAACACTTTCGCCACGCTATATCGTAGAAAATATAGATGTGCCTCGATTTATTGGTATCTCACCGAGACCTGGGAGGAATTCGAAGAGCGAGTGAGCTACCTTCCAGAAGATAAGTGCGGTTTTAAGACCTCGTTAGCCTGGCCGATCGACTACTTTCCTCTGGGTGGTGCTGGCTTTTATATCTGGGAGGGCGTTTCGGATGAGGGCTTGCGCAACGACGACTGCATAATGGAGATTGACAACTACTCAGACAAAGACCCGGGATTCGAGTTGGCCACGGAGAACATCCCGCAGTACATCAACGCCCGCACCTTCCGTCCGCCGCCGCCCGAAACCTCATGAACGCCGTTCAGATCAATCAGGAGTTCGGGGCGCAGTCTGTGGCCACCGCCTGCGCCAATCTGGTGGGGGTACGCTTCCCCGTCTGGGAAGCTCTGGCGCCATAACGAAAGGAAGGGAAAAGATGAGACGCCCCGACGAGTTGTATGCCTTTTATGACCCGCCCTCCCGGCGGATGAAGGCGGCTTTGGTTCCGTATACCTCCCAATACAGTCATAATCTTCTCTATCACCGGGGGCGGCGTTATCAGGATGTCGGTACAGGCATAGGTTCGGACGAGGTTTCGGTGATTCATTCGAAACAGGGGGGAATCATCGGTTTCGGGTATTTTTCTCTGTCGGATTTTCTGGACGTTCAGTCGCCCGAATACCGGTTTCGCCCGGCGGTCAACGCCCGCAACGCCGTGTTGATGGAGAGTAGTTGGGGGCGCAACGACCTGGCCCCGAATCGGGACACCTTCGCCGAAGTTCAGGATGCCATCCAGGCCGGAGGCGGTCCGGGAGGCCCGGTTTACTGGTATCTGACCGAGACCTGGGAGGAATTCAGAAAGCAGGTGCGAGTACGGCGAGACGATGAGCGCGATATCGATTGGTTTTGGCCGTTCTGCGGCTCGCATAGTCCGGGCGCTCTTTATATCTGGGAGGGCGTTTCGGACGAGGGCCAGCCTGAAGGCGACTGCATCATCGAGCTTGAGGAATTGAAAAGAAGATACATGTGCCTGGAATTCGAGTTGGCCACGGAGAACATTCCTCGGCGCATCAACGCCTCCGGCATCCCCGCCTTGCCTTCGCCGCCCGAAACCTCATGAACACCGTTCGTATCAATCAGGAGTTCGGGGCGCAGTCTGTGGCCACCGCCTGCGCCAATCTGGTGGGGGTGCGCTTCCCCGTCTGGGACTACGTCTGGGAAGCCCTCTCGCCGTAAGCAAAGGAGAGACGATGACGGACGAATTCTCGACTTTGGTAGCCTTTTACGACCTGGCCCCCGGCGCCGGCAACATTGTCCTGAATGCCCTGCTGTAACGAAGGGAACTGCTTATGGCGTGCGACCAGTTGATAGCTTTTTACGACCCGCCCTCCCGGAGGATGAAGGCGGCTTTCGTTCGGCCGTATACCTCCCAATACAGGCATAGTCTTCTCTATCACCGGGGGCGGTGTTATGAGAATGTCGATGCAAACATAGGTATGGACGAGGTTTCGGTGATTCACTCGAAACAGGGGGGAATCATCGGTTTCGGGTATTTTTCTCTGGCGGCTTTTCTGGACGCTCAGTCGCCCGAATACCGGTTTCGCCCGGCGGTCAACGCCCGCAACGCCGTGTTGATGGAGAGTAGTTGGGGGCGCAACGACCTGGCCCCGAATCGGGACACCTTCGCCGAAGTTCAGGTTGCCATCCAGGCCGGAGGCGGTCCGTGGAATGTGGGTTACTGGTATCTGACCGAGACCTGGGAGGAATTCGGAAAGCAGGTGCGAGTGCGGCGAGACGATGAGCGCGATATCGATTGGTATTGGCCGCTCTGCGGCTCGCATACTCCGGGCTCTCTTTATATCTGGGAGGGCGTTTCGGACGAGGGCGAGCCTGAAGGCGACTGCATCATTGAGCTTGAGGAATTGAAAAGAAGATACATGTGCCTGGAATTCGAGTTGGCCACGGAGAACATTCCTCGGCGCATCAACGCCTCCGGCATCCCCGCCTTGCCTTCGCCGCCCGAAACCTTATGAACACCGTTGGGATCAAGCAGGAGTTCGGGGCGCAGTCTGTGGCCACCGCCTGCGCCAATCTGGTGGGGGTGCGCTTCCCCGTCTGGGACTACGTCTGGGAAGCTCTGGCGCCGTAAGAGAAGAAAACTTATGCTGACTGGCGATTTCATACGGACCCCCTATGCTTTTTATGACCCCTCATCCCAGCGGATGAAACTAGCTGTCATAAATCATTACAACGGGGTGTGCGTGGACGCCTTTGGGCATCGGGGTCGCCTTTACCGGGCGTCGTTCACGATACTGGGAGGAGACGAGCCGTCATTCGTATTTTCAAAATCAGGCGGGGTTCTTGGGTTCGGCTACGGGATGCCAGCCGATGCCATCAGCTGCAACGACTGGAACAGCCATCCATACAGTTTTCGCACGGCGTTCAACGCCCGCAACGCTGTGGTAAATGGTCTGCGCAACGAACTTCACCCTGGCCGGGACGGCTTCAAAGAACTTGTTTCTTTTCTAAAGGCTCCCCGCACTCCATTCTCAAAACAGACCATCGAAATCTCTGCTTACTGGTATTTCACCGAGACCTGGGAGGAATTCGAAGCACTGGCACCTGACAAGCCAACAGAAAAGGAGGTGCGGGAGTCTCTGGAGGATAAGAATGTGCTGCCGTGGTCTCTGGAGGAGCTGCGTGCGTGGTGGCCTCTGGAGCGTGGTCAGATGACAACCCCTGTGTTTGTTTGGGAGGGTATCGATGCCGCCGGTCAGCCTGAAGGCGATGCTATAATCTGTCTTGATGGATGGGGAGGAGGACCCCTGTGCCTAGAATTCGAGCCGGCTACGGAGAACCTCCCGCAGCCCTTCATCGACGCCCGCACCTTCCGCCCGCCGCCGCCCGAAACCTCATGAACATCGTTCGAATCAATCAGGAGTCCGGGGCGCAGGCTGTGGTTACCGCCTGCGCCAACCTAGTGGGGCTACGCTTCCCCGTCTGGAAAGCTCTGGCGCCGTAAGCAAAGGAGAGACGTCGATGGCAATCGAGAGCTTGTATGCCTTTTACGACCCGTCCCTCCCGGTGGATGAAAGCGGCGGTCATTCCGCATTGCAAGGACAAACATAGCTATTGTAACGAAAGGAGGGCTTGTGGAGATCAAATCTCCGGACAAAGACTGGTATATGTTTTACGACCCGCCCTCCCGGCGGATAAAGGCGGCAGCCATTCTGTCCCCGGGAAAAGGGGGATATTTCTATAGTTTCTTCTACCATCAATGGCCTGCACATTGGCAGGGAAAACTCTACCATCCATGGCGGTTGTATCAGCAGGAAAAGCGTTGTGAGATTATGGATGAGATTGAGCCGATCCACTCAAAAGAAGGGGAAATCATCGGTCTCGGTGCTCTGGGTCTGGGGTTCCGTTACAAACCTCAACCGATCTGGTTTCGCTCGGCGTGCAACGCCCGCAACGCCGTGGTGGGCGGGGAACGCAACGACCTGAACCCGGACCGGGATGCCTACGCCGAACTGTGTGCCACCGGTGATGATTATGGCACTTACTGGTATCTCACCGAGACCTGGGAGGAATACAAAGAACGGGTGCAGGGAAGTGTTGACGATTATCCGAACGGCGGAAATTGTCTTCCGGATGCTCCTTATGTTTGGATGGGTTTTTTGGAGGATGGCCGGCCGGACGGCGACTGCATCATTCAATTTGAAAACTGGGAGGGCAAGCCCCTGGTGGGTTTCGATCCGGCCACGGAGAACATCCCGCAGTGCATCGACGCTCGCGCCTTCCGCCCGCCGCCGCCCGAAACCTCATGAACGCCGTTCAGATCAATCAGGAGTTCGGGGCGCAGTCTGTGGCCACCGTCGGCTCCGTCCGACAGCGAAAACGTGAACCAGTATCCCTACCGCCTCGTCATCCTCATGGGCTGCAATACCGCCGGGAAAGAGTGGTGCGACGCCTTCGGCATTCCGCAAGTGACCAGCACCGGGGCGGAGTATCAAAGGGCGGGACGCCAACCCCGAGCCATCGTGCTGTGGTCAGAAACAATTTCAGTGCCGAGAGGTTCCGAAGGTCCTTGGTATCTTCACCCTTTGATTACAATAAACAATCTTACCTACGGGGGAACTAAACACAACGAAATGGCGGAAGCCCTAGGCGTTTTCTTTAACAACTGGATGGCGAACCAGCCTCTGTATGAATGTATGCGGTTGTTCACCGATAAGGCTCTGGAACATGGATTCGAGGGAATAGAAAGTTGGCAAATTTACGGATGCGCGGACTTGCAGCGCAACGGTCCTTAACCACAAGTGAAAGGCAGGACAGTGAAACGGGATTACCGAAAAATCTTTCTTGGCAAACGTTTCAATAGTTTCTATTGGCGTCTTTTATGGGCACTCGCGGCTTATCTTTTGAGTGGAGTGTTCATGCCTTCTCTGAGATTCAGTGGTGAACGCAGCCATCCTCGGGACATGATCGGATACTCCATACTTCTTGTGGGCTTGGTTGTCATGCTTCCGGTGATCTTATGGGGAAAACGCTGACAAAAGATCGCGGCGGTCTTGTTGTCTATTCCTCCGTTAGCGACTCTGGTAGCAGCCCTGATATCATGGTTTCGTTAGGCATCGACTAATTGATCGCCTCGATTGCCTTTTTCCAACCGAATGGCGAACCGGCCGTTGAATACATGCATGGAAGCTTTCAAAACTAAGGCATTGGAGCATGGGTTCGAGGGCATGGAAAATTATAAGATCTATGGATGCGCGGACCTGCAAAGAAATGGGCCGTAACCTTGAGGCGGGGAGAGGATGAAATATGAAGCGAAATTTTAACTTCAAGGAATACTTCCTTGGCAGACGGTTCGGCAAAGTGAAACACCGGCTGATTGGGTCACTGTTCGTTTATTTGGCATGGATCTTGGCTATCGTTTCCTCTCCCCGCCCGAATCCCTTATTACTTGATTTTTTCGGTGCCTGTATGTGTGCCATCCCGTTTTTCTTGTTTCCCGTTGCGATATGGGGAATCGGTCGGCAGAAGCGGCTGGCATGGTTGCTGTCCGTCGTCCCTCTGGTTTTTTGGGTGAGTATATTTTTTGAATGGATTGCCGGGATTTAAGGCGGACCGACCCTCCGCCCCCTCCCGACGCGCCCTGACCCTAAGAAGAACGGACAGGAGAAAATGGACAAAGACAAAATCAGACATTACTTCATACCGGAGCAGTCCGCTTTGACCAAGCGGTTATACACTGCTCTGGCAATCGTTGTATTTGCTAATGTAATTAGTATGTTTGAGAATGCGGCTTTGTCTGGATTTTCGCTTGCAGAGGCATGCTTTGGTTTGGCCTTTGACTTTCTGATGCTCCTGAATGCTGTCGTTTTGCTTCCGGTGGTGGTGTGGGGCAGTTGGCGGCAAAGGGTTCCGGCCCTGCTGGGAGTGGCGTTCCTGTTATACGGTTTCTGGATGCAAGCCCTTAGTTTATTGGACCGCGCCGCACGTTACGGCATCGGCTGAGGGCTGGCCTTGCGGCAACCGCCTTTTCCCCTGCGCCCGCTTCGCCCGCCTCGGTTTTTCCGGGGCGGGTTTTTTGTTTGTTGCCGGCGGGATGGATAGCTTTAAGATTTACGGTTGCCGGGATCTGACGAGAGACGGGCGCAACGAACGACGCTGATGAAAGGATGCGCAGGCATGGACTTGAAAACCTACTTTGTCCCCAATCAGAAATGCTTGACAAAGCGGCTTTGGTGGGCACGGGCGATCTTTGTGGTCGCTGTTGTTTTTGGTTTCTTTGATTTTTGCCTTCCAGCTTTGTCCGGATTTTCGCTTGCAGAGGCGTGCCTAGGTTTGGTCGTTGTGTTTCTGACTCTCCTAAACGCGGTCATGTTGCTTCCGGTGGCGGTGTGGGGCAGTCGGCGGCAGCGAGTTCCGGTCCTGCTGGGAGCGGCGTTCCTGTTGTTTCTTTCCGGGGGAACTGCCCTTAGTTTGTTGCTCCGCGCCGGATATAAGGTGTTTGATTATTAGGCGGCATCGGCTGAGGGCTGGCCTTGCGGCAACCGCCTTTTCTTCTGCGCCCGCTTCGCCCGCTCCGCTTTTCCGGGGTGGGCGTTTTTGTTTGCTTGGCGGGGAATCGTGGGTAGTTTCTCGGGGAAGGCAATTTCAAGGGAAGCGGGTTTCATTTGGCAAGAGAAGGAAAGAGTGTCTTGGGTCAGCAGGGGTTCGTCAGTCCCCAAGCCCTCATGGCTGTCAAAAACCTTGAACTGCGGGCGAAGGTGATCGTCGAGGGTTTTTGGAACGGGCTCCATCGCAGTCCTTTCCATGGCTTTTCCGTCGAGTTCAGCGAATATCGACAATATTCGCCGGGAGATGATCCCCGTTACCTCGATTGGAAGCTTTATGCTCGGAGTGATCGCTACTACATCAAAAAGTTTGAGGATGAGACCAACCTCCGATGTCATCTGCTGGTGGATCAAAGTCGGTCAATGGAGTATGGCAGCCGGGACTATACAAAATACCACTACGCCAACACACTGGCAGCCACCCTGGGTTATTTTCTCTTCCAGCAAGGCGATGCGGTGGGGCTGCTATCGTTTGCGGACAAGATCAATGACTTCCTTCCCGCGCGAAACCGCAGCGGTCATCTCCGGCGAATCATGCTCGCTCTGGAGAAGCCGCCGAGTGGCGCTTCAACCGATCTTGAAAGCCCGCTGCAGCGAATCGTCGAGTTGGTTCGCAGGCGCGGGCTGGTGGTGTTGATTTCAGACCTGTTGGCGCCTATTGAGGCCTTGGAAAATCGCCTGCGTTTGCTTCGGGCCTGCGGGCACGAAGTTCAGGTGTTCCAGCTTCTCGACCCAGCCGAACGCCGCTTTACTTTCGATCAAGCCAATTTCTTTCAGGATGTGGAGTCTGGGAAAGAGGTCTATGTAGACCCTAATCAGGCGCGTAAAGGCTACCTCGAAAGACTTGAGAAACACCTTGCGACCGTGGAGTCTATTTGTAACAAGAACGGTATCGGCTACCATTTTCTCACCACCGAGCAACCGCTGGAGTTGCAGCTATTCGATTTTCTCAAAGCCCGAATGTCCCGGAGCAAAGTTATTGCTCGCTAGCCGCCACCAGCCATGAATTTTCTCTATCCCCTCTTTCTTGCTGGATCACTCGCCATTGTGCTCCCGGTTATCTTCCATCTCATCCGACGGTCCACTCGGAATAAGGTTTCGTTTAGCACCATCCGATTCCTCGAACCCTCGCCGCCTCGTTTGACCCGAAAAAGCCGCTTCGAGCACTTGTGGCTGCTGTTGCTGCGGTGCTTGATTTTACTTTTACTCGCCCTGGCTTTTGCTCGCCCCTACATCAAGCGAGCGTTGGATCCCACGGCGGCGGCTGAGAATCCCCAGCGCAATATTATCCTGCTCGACGCCAGTGCCAGCATGAGACGTGGCCAGGCGTGGAATGAAGCCCAAACCATTTTATCGCGTGAGGTTAATCGGCTCGATTCCAACGCCCTAGTGTCGGCCTATACCTTTGACACGCAGCTGCATCCCATTGTCACCTTCGAACAATGGGACAGCGCGCCGACCGCAGATCGCGCGATTCAAATCATCAATCAGGCTGGTGAGCGCCAACCGACTTGGAAGGCGACCCATTTAGGCAAGGCGATTCTCACCGCTGTGGATCTCCTGGAAGAATCCACCCGGATCGGGGAACACGACAAAGAAAATCTGGATTGGCGGGTCATGGTGATTGGTGATCTCCAGTCCGGCATGTTGTTGGACGGCATTCAGGGCTTTGAATGGCCGAAAGGATGCGTGGTTCAATTTCATGCCGTGGACGTTGACGGCGACACCAACGTCGGCATCCATGCGGTCCCGAGTTTGGCGGCATACGCCAGCCTGGTGGAACACGAGAGCGTGCGGATCCGAATCTCCAACGCAACTTCATCCGAAGCGGAAACATTTCGTTTCGGCTGGGTTCGGGACGAGACCGCAGATCAAATGGCTTCTCAAACAGAGGTCTATATCCCGCCGGGAAAAAGTCGCGTATTGGACGCTCCGGGTGAGCCCACGGATTTTCCGCCAGACATTCTGAAGATCAGTGGTGATGACCATGACTTTGACAATACCGTGTGGCGTGTTCCGTTGCGAGCGCGCGAAAGTAAGGTTATCTACTTGGGCTGGCCAGCGGAAAACAACCCGGAAAGATTACTCTTCTATCTGGACAAAGCATTCCAACAGACCCAACGCCACGTCGTTTCCGCGGCCGTGTTCCCTCCGAATCAACCACTGCTGGAAGAGGCGCTCCAAGACGCTCGTTTGATCGTCATCAGCGAACCCCTCAGCGCTGAGTTGGCGGACCAGGTCGGTCGCGTCATTGAAGCTGGGACAACCGGTCTGCTGGCGCTGCATCAAGACGGTTTGGAGCCCACCCTTCAATCACTCGTCCAAGACACAACGATCCGCGCCACCCCCTCCGCCTCGCAGCGCTACGCCCTCTTTGGTGAGATCGACTTCCAACATCCCCTCTTCGTCAGCTTTGCCGATCCCCGCTTCAGTGACTTCACAAAAATCCGATTTTGGACCCATCACACGCTCGATATCGAAAGCTGCGAAACTGCTCGAATTATTGCCCAGTTCGACAACGGCCTCCCGGCAATCGTCCAATTCCCACGAGGCTCGGGCTCCCTCTTTGTCACCGCCTTTGGGTGGCAACCCCAGCGCAGTCAGTTCGCCTTGTC
This sequence comes from Limisphaerales bacterium, assembly GCA_024761205.1. Taxonomy (GTDB): domain Bacteria; phylum Verrucomicrobiota; class Verrucomicrobiia; order Limisphaerales; family AAA164-E04; genus UBA2970. The sequence goes on along the minus strand of JAMASS010000004.1, from coordinate 616,108 downwards.
CACGAAATTCGTTCCTTTTCTCTACGCTCTGCTGGATTTTGGCGACGGCATTCACGAAGTCAAATCCCACTACTTTGTGGGCCAAGAGGTCGATCTCACTTCGCTCACCAGCGAGGCGGAGCTTTTGATCCAAACGCCGGAAAACACAACGATTGATCTCGGCGACAACCTTCTCTTTCGAGACACTTCCGAACCCGGCATCTATACCATTCAGACTGCCAATTCACCGATTCGCTTCGCCGTGAATTTGCATCCCTCCGAAAGTTCAACAGCCCCGATCCTCGAAGAGACACTACTCGGATTAGGTATCCCGATGGGACAAACCAAGGCGTCAGAGAAAGTCAATCCGATCGTTGAAGAAGCCCAGAGCAAACTCAAAGCCACTGAAATCGAAAGCAGCCAAAAATTCTGGCGTTGGATGGTCCTCGCCGCGCTCATCCTCGCCACGCTGGAAACCGGATCCTCCGCGATCCTCTCCCGCCGACCGTCCGTCACCGGATGAGATCAATCGGCAGCGAACCTCGTTAAAACTCTGGCACACCACTCCCGCGGATGTCCCCAAACCTGGCCGACCGTTGCCGCATTGGATTGATCTCTCCTGGCAGGCACGATTTGACTATGAGGCGCGAGCAGGGCATCTCCGCTGCAAATGCTGATCCTCACGGCCTTTACCTGTCCCAGCTTGCTGGGTTGGCTATTTCTGAGTATCGGCCATCAATCGACGCCAGAAGGTAATGCGTTTTATTGCCTTCAACATGCCCTTATTGATAGCGATCACCATCGCTGAAGCGTGCTCGTTATTCGAGGTGATTGACTACCGGCATCTTTTCGGGGAGACCGGTGGATTCCTGAGAAAACACACGGAATTTGACCACCCGGGATCCGATCCACATTTCATCGGCACTGTCACAGTCGCAACAGAATGAATGGTGATGCCCTAGTCCGTTGGATTAATGCAACATCGACAACCTTTTGGGACTATGACATTCGTAACGGTCACAATAGATTCCGCAACCGAGTCCACTATTCAACGGCGAATTGCATCGTCGTGGGCGATTCATTTGTCGAGGCAAACGTCGTTTCGGAAAATAAACTGCACACCACCCTGATATTTCGGGATGCTTCCGCCAACCAAGAGCCCCAGACAGACGTGGTTCAAATATCCAAGCCGTGAACTGTCACCCGAGATTTCGCAGCATTGAACACCACCGTTTCAATACTTGAAGCGGCAAACAACCTATGCCGAAAAGAAAGAATCACCCTGATTGTGGTTTTCGCTCCCACGAAGTTCAGGGTTCACGCCGACATCTGCCAATTTAACGCAGCTTCTGAGGCTCAACCCTGGACGATGAATCATCTTCCGTAACAACTATGCCAGCGATCGTCCGAACTCTCCCACGAGATTGAGTTTCTGGATTTGCCTCCTGATTTGCGGGAAGCGGCGGAACAAGGGGCACTTATTACCCCGATGATATCCACTGATCTCCCGAGGGGTAGCAAATCGTCTTACATAACCTTTGCCAGTCTATTCGCACGAACCAAAAGCATCTGTTGTCCGAGCTTTCGGGCCGTGAATCGTCAGGAAAGACCGAGAGAGGTCATTTACAGCGCCTAGATTCATGTTCATCTGATAAATCCATGATGGCCACACTATTCGCGGGCATCCATTGCGTCCCAAGGAATCTTGATCCATCGCAGGCATGATCGAGCTTGATGCCGATGAGAAGCTCGGCATAGTAAGCTCATCCAAGCTTATACTGAAAAAAAGAGCCGCTTTTGCGTTGATCGAATTGTTGGTGGTCATCGCCATCCTCGCCGGTATTGCCTGTCCTCTCACGGGCTAAAGATTTGGGAATTATACACTTGATTTAGCGGCAAAAGTCTTTGCGGGATAGAGGGCATTGTCCACTCGGTTTCTCGCCATCACCTCGGGGGTGGGGTAATCATCCAACGGCAGCTAGGTCGTTCCATTAGAGCTTCGGCAAGGCCCGATCAAGCCGACGCTGGAAAGGTTCCCAATCGGATGGCTGCTCGCATCAATGCCCTCGGGCGTCGCGCCCTTGAAGCGTGGACTCTGCTCATGCCCCCCCTTCCCGAGAGGCAGTCCGTTATCAGCGATGAAAGGGCCGTGCCGACGGCCAACAAGGCCGACGGCCAGCGCAGTCATTTGCGCCAGCGTGTCCGCTTGGCGAAGCCCCGAGCTTGCCGACGAAAATTCTTGAATGCACTGATTCAGGTCCCTAGGGGAGATTTTGTGAAACGTGCCCCTATATGCCCGTTTCAGCATGGGCCAGAAGGATTCCACACCGTTCGGGTGCACCGTGCCGCACACGTATTCGGAGTGATTGATCTCCTTCATGGGCGAATCCCGCATAAGCCGCTGCCTCGTCCGGTCTTTCCCGCCGCCCTCTTGCCCACGGCGCCCGCCCTTGGCGGTTCCGGGTTCCTAACCGAGCGCAAAACTTTCCCGCCGCCCCCCTCCCTCTCTTTTGCTCACGGTGCCCGCATCCGGTGCCTTTAAGCGGCCTTCGGCGAGCGTTGCTCATGTTGGCATGTTTCCCGCTAAAGTAAGTTTCATCCGCCTCAGCCCGGGCCGGAGAACGAGGCGTCCTTGCCTTCGCGCGGCCCAAGCCTGAAGCAGGCGGTCTTTTGGCTGACGCCGATATTCTCGGTGCGGTTTCATGCTCACCCCGCCCTTGAGGCTCGGTCAAACACAGGTAACGGCGATTGCCCATTTGCGGCGCACTTTGGAACGCTCCAAGGCCGTGCCGGTGCGCACGCTGAGGTCGCTTCGGCAATCTGCGGGCATTAGTAGGGCACCGGCTTGGCGATGGGAGTCTTGCGCTTCAAACACACTTGGCGGCCGCTGTCTCAAGTGGGTGGACATATTCATCAGCTCGATGACCGTGACACTCTTGGCGGTATCCCTTTTCCCGGTGTTCTACCCCGGTGGATTCTCCTCATTCCATGTCCGAAGTAGCAGCAAATCCAAGACGGCGCGCTAAACTGCCTAAATATAACTCCCTATATCTTAGGGATAATTAGCCTTCATCTGTTTTGGCAGGTCACGATGCCGCTCTGATAGCCGAGCAGGGAGTAATAAACGACGAATACGAAAAATGTGCTTCGGAAATAAGCGATTGGATGGTGAGGACAATCGCATTCTCTCGAAGCCCAGATCAATGCGGCTCATGACAAAATAGGGGAACTGGAGGCGCAGAACAACAGTCTCACCGATCAAATGACAGACCTTTAACTCGCCGGAAAGACCGAAAAGTTGAAGGAGAGGCCAAATTATTAAAAGCAATGGAAAGGTCGACGCATTACTGAACAGAATCGACGCATTGTATAAGGCGATCGACGATACGAAAGAAAAGGCACGGATATTATTGGGCTTAGCATATCACTATCCTTTCAACTACTTGAGAGGAAAATCACTCGCTCGTTACGAGGCTTGTTTAGATGGAGAGAGCTAAATGCTCAACGGAAATCCACATGCTGAAAAAACCTTCAATCATTATCGGAGAGGGAGTCTTGGCAGTCGCCTTCACTCTTTGGCTTGGAGGCGAAACCCCGCCGAACTTTGCCAATGAAAGCAGCGAACAACGGAAGCCCGACAATACAGAGATAATCGAAATGCCAAGTACCTTTCAGAAATTCACCGCTTCGAGACCGAAGCAGACAGAGAAGGAAGCCAAGGCAGAGATATATCGAGAAAAGAACGGAAGCGAGAAGCCGAGGCACTTAGGGAAGCAGCCGCATCGGGAAAATTCAGACGGGAAAAGATTTCCTTGAGAAAATGCCCGCTAGTTTTGCCACCTATGATGAAGTGAATGCCGAAAAAGCTTTGCAAACCATCAAATGGGACAAGGCAAGGAAAAGGGATTGGCGCACCGCAGCCGATTACCTGAACAAACTCCGCACGGACTCCGAGCGCGAACTAAACGAAGGCCGCCCCGAAGCCCCCACTGGCACGCCGATCATGTCGAATGGATCAATGAAACCGCCCTTGCCCTCGGAATACCGCTTGAGACCGAAAACGAAGATTGGATCAGTAAGCGCATCGAGGAAGCGGAGAAAAAGGCAAGGGCAAGATTACAGAATGCTTGCCCGATCTATGGAAATGGAAAGGTCCTGGAGGCAATTCCTTTTCGATTCACCAACAGGAGAGGAGGACATATGCAGGAGTTTATTTCTTGGACAGAATCCAAGAATCAACCGCCTGTGGAACCTTAGCAATAAATCAATGGTACGTGACAAGTCGTTTCGGTGACACTGAGAGACATTTGATAGTAGTGCATCTACGCTTGGAGGGAGCAAAGCTGCTTGATGGGGTGATTACCACAACTTTGAAAGGTGAGAGGGCTCTTGATATGGAGAGATTCCTCGGCGCCCACATGGGCAAAATGAAGCTCTCGTTGTATTTGAGATTCTTGGGATCGTAAAAAAGCTTTTCGTTTTCGCCGGAGAAGTTTCTGCTGTTTTGAACTAGGAGCGGCAATGAGTGGCCGTCGCCATCGGTCATGATGCTAGGTCAAGTCGGCCGCCGGTGCCGGTGTTCCTGTGGCAAATTGCGATAACTCCCGGTTCGCCACGGTTCCGGCGGTGATTGATGCCGTTGAGGTCGTCTCCGGATATTCGTAAAACCAACGCAAGGATTCTGGGCGCGCGGTTCCAATGGTATAAAGCCGGCTCCGATTTTGAAGGCTGCTTTGGTCAAAGGTTCGGCCTCGACGGTGACTGCACTGGCGATCTCGTCTAGTGCGGTTTTCTCCATGATGTGAAGGCGCATCGCGACGGATTTGGGCTGACCGGAGGTAAGGGCGCCATCCTTGCTGAGGTTGGAACATTGTTGGAGTCGAAAACGATCACGGGTGCGATGGAAGATGATAGCCTCAGTCCCTTTGGGAGAGGGAAAGGAGTTACCAAAAATCTCCCCTTTGCCGGCAATAGCGATGCCTTCATTGCCCGTGCGCTTGGCGGCGCGCATCAGGATTGGGCGAGTGATGGTGCCTTCCGCTTCCCTTGAGGTTTTGAGTGACCTCCTTGATTAAATCAATGGTGAGCGTCACGGTTGTGATCGTGGTTTGTTCAACCGCGTGGATTTTCGCCTCCACGTAAAACTTGGTCGCCCAGATATGAAACATAAGTTCGCCCTTTGTTGGAATCGTTTGGCGCTGATCATCCGTAGGAATCAGATCAAAAACGTGAGATTGAATGCAGCGAGGGCCGTGGCTGAAAAGATTGATGCTCGCGTTTCGTAGGCTCTCTATCGTCGATTGTTATCATTTGGAGGTTGGGAGAACCGGGAATCACCAAGCTCTTTGCTTCTTCTGGAAGGTGAATGGCTCTGAGACCCAACCGTGGGTGCGACTAGATCGAAATGGAGGGTCGCCATGTTTGAGACCACTTCGAAGCCTTTCGATGATGGTTGGAGTAGGGGAGTTCCGGCGCTTGGCTGGAAACGTTTTGATGGTGCCAATCCAACTAGTCGTGGAGCGCTTCGTCGCCGATGCTGGTATGGCTAGAAGAGATCACGAGCGCGAAGACTCGCCACACGTTTGTGGGTAGTAATGTCACGCTTCACATCGGCATTGCATTGGATCAATAGTCAACGGAGCAGGGATTAAAACCTCTCTCCGTTTCTGCGGGAATAACCAATCCCAAACATCGTTGGTCTTGTCCGTTTGGTCTGAGGTGTGGACCGTAGTAAATCCCTTAGCGGGGTCGTCTCCTGTGTAGCTGAAGGCGGGCGTGACGGTGGCGTGTTTGATGCCTTTGAGGGTGGTGAATTTCATGTTGCTGCGATGGCTTTGAGCTTGTTAAAAACGAACGCGGTGCCTTCGTGAGGAACGGTTGGGTTGCACCATGGCAAGCCTAGCTGAGACATCCTTGATGCGCAAAGCATCACGCCGCGGAGGGAGCATGCCGTCGGTGGTGTCGCGGCTGCGAACCGATTCGGGTGCTGATAGATGGCCTGTGAAGGTACCGCCCCCGCCCATGGAGTGGCCAAGACAGTAGACACGATCAGGGGTGATCTTAAACTGTTTCATCAACACGGTGTCGATCAACTCAAGAACGGTGCCGAGATTGCCGACCGGTTCTCTCGGTTGCCGATCTCGATATCGGAGGACTCAGGAAAGCAACGCTTTTCTGGCACTGAATCGATGAGTTCCTCGGTGATCTCCGCTACCTTGGCGAATGGCGGCGTGGGGTCGGAGCATTGAATCAAAGGGCGCATGGTTATTTCGTTTTGTTGTGTTCAGGGTTGAGATGTTGGTCGAAAAAGGCGGCGGACATTTCAAACAACGATTCCGGTGTGTCCCTGATGGCATCGAGAAAACCGTGACCGGCGCCCTCGACACGGTGGAGGCGCGACTTGAAGTCCGCTTTTTGAAGAGCGGCATGAAATAACTCACTCTGATTGAACGGGACGGACATGTCTTTGCTTGAGCGTTTGCGTTACGAGACGTGGGTGTTTGCAATGTGCGGGCGAAGAAGTCTCCATCAGGGGATGTGTTTCCTTCGCGTTGTGTTGAAAGACGCTGTGACCGGAGTTGTTAGTGTATCGTTTGTAGGTGATGTCCTTGGCCCCCCAGCGGCTTTCAGCCGCTTTCACGGATTCATCGGTGTTGTTGACGGACACAGTTCGATCCGCGCGTCGTGGAAAAGCAGCATTGCAGGGTGCGTCCGCAGAAACATAAGTCATGGGTGCGGCGAGAGGCAGAGCATTGTCACGAGGTGGGCTACGGCGGAATTACCGTAGGCGCCGATGCGTTGGGAATCGATGTTGCATTGCTCGGCGTGGGCTCGAAGCCAGCGAACCGCGCATTTGGCATCTTGCACGCATGGCAAAATCTCGCAGCCGAGTCGATAATTCACCGGCATAGTCACGTAGCCCTTGCCGGCGTATTGCAGTGCCGGTCCGGTGAAATTAGCCGTTCGTTTGTCGCCACTCCGCCAGCCACCGCCATGGATGAAGATGATTGCGGGGCGATGATGAGGGCGCCTTAGATTTCGCCAACTCAAGTTGTCAGGTTTTGTTGCCTTCGCGATAGGCAATGTTGAGTTTGATCTCAACCCCTTCCCGGCACTTGCGACAGTATCGCGATCGCGGCATCCGGAGGGATAGGTGCAATTGTTATTGGAACGGTTGGGAGATTAATTGGCCGCTTGTCGCTAGGCGAGCAGCCGCAGTTCCTCTTGGTCGAGGTAGCCATCCTGGTTCCGGTCATTTTAATCGAAGAATCGTTGCATCAGACCCAATGCCCTCACGCGGGCGACCTGGCCCGGTGGGAAGTTTGTTGAGAGCCGATGCGCTTCGAAGTGCTGGTCAGGGTTTGCATTCCGCGCTTTGTGCCAGGACGTGTTTCTTGGAATCTATCCTTGGTGAGATGCTCAGGCATGGACCGCAGTGCGGCTGCGCTGGGGGAGCTCTGCCAGCGGCATGGGCGGGGTTTGTAATGGCATATTCGGCTTTCGGGTTCATGACGACCACGAATTTGTGAGGGCTTCGGCTTGTTCGATGACGCGGGCAATCGATTCTTCTTGGCCTTCGGGCGGGTACTTATATTTCCGCAGGAGGCGTTTGACGAGGAGGCGCATTTTGGCGCGGACGTTTCCACGAACTTGCCAGTCGATGGTGGTGCTGTTGCGGAGTTTTTCAGTGAGTTCAGCCGCGAGGGATTTGAGAGTCTCGTTGCCCATGGCCTCGAGAACCTCGGGGCGCTCGGCGAGAGCGTCGTAAAAAGCAACTTCGTCCGGGGTTAGCCCGAGCTCTTCATCACGTTTGAGTGCGGCTTGGAAGTCTTTTGCCGTGGCGATGAGTTCTTCGATCACCATTGCGGTTTCGATGGCGCGGTTGTGGTATTTGCGGAGAGTTTCAAGAAGGCGGTCGCTATACTTCTTTTGCTGGACGATGTTGGTGAGGGCGCGAGAGCGGATTTGATCGCGAATGAGACGTTCGAGGAGTTCGACGGCGAGGTGCTTTGTCGGGAGCTTCTTGACGTCATCAAGGAACTCATCGGAGAGGAGGCTGATGGTGGGTTTGTCTAGACCGGCAAGTTTGAAGATGTCGACGACACCTTGAGAGAGGACGGCGTGGTTGAGGATTTGTTTGAGGACGGAGTCTTTGGTCTTGCGAGCCGGTCCGGTTTTGGCGGTAGCGTCCTTGATAATGACGGCACGGACAGCGGAAAAGAAGGCGATCTCTTTGCGGCATGCGGCGGCCTCGTCGAGGGTGCTGCAAAGGGAATAAGACTTGGTGATGCTGGCCATGACGTTGGCGTAGCGTTTTTTGCCGTCTTTGAGACCGAGGATGTGGTTGGCGGCCGGGATGAGGACTTCAAGGGGCTTGGTCCTGTAGGCGGAGTAGTCGAAATTGTGATACATGTTCCGGACGACCTCCATTTTCTCGAGTAGGATGTCGAGGGCATTCTGGGCTTTGACGGTGGGTTGGCCTTTGCCCTTGGCGTCGGTGTAGGTCTTGACGGCGCGTTTGAGGTCTCCGGCGATCCCAATGTAGTCGACGATGAGGCCGCCGGGCTTGTCTTTGAAGACACGGTTCACGCGAGCGATCGACTGGGCGAGATTATGGCCTCGCATGGGTTTGTCGATGTACATGGTGTGGCAGCAGGGGGCGTCAAAGCCAGTGAGCCACATGTCGCGGACAATGACGAGTTTGAGCGGATCGGCGGGGTTTTTGAAGCGTTGTTCAAGGCGCCGCTTCTCCTGTTTCGTGTAGCCGTGGTCTTGGAGCGCTTTCCGATCCGTGGCGTTGCCGGTCATGACAATGCGGATGGTGCCATTTTCAGGGTTGTAACCGCTGTCTTGACCCTGCTTCTTGCGGCGGGTGCCGGTCCAGCCGGGGCGGAGTGCGATGATCTCGTTGAAGAGGGAAACGCAGATGTCACGGCTCATGCAGACGATCATGGCCTTGCCTTCAAGGGATTTGATGCGGGTCTCGAAGTGTTGGATGAGATCGGCGGCAATCTCTTTGAGGCGTTTTTCGGCCCCGACGAGCTTGGCTAGTTCAGCCCATTTTCCCTTGGTTTTCTCACGGGCGGCGATGTCTTCCTCGTCTTCGATGACTTCCTCGACCTCCCGGTTAAGGGCTTCGATCTCGGCGCGGTTGATGTCGAGTTTGGCGAGGCGGCTTTCGTAGAATATCTCCACGGTGGCTCCGTCGTCGACGGCGTCCTGAATGTCGTAAATGCTGACGTAGTCGCCGAAGGTGCCGCGGGTGTCTTTGTCCTCGAGTTCGATGGGCGTGCCGGTGAAGCCAATAAAGGAGGCGTTCGGCAGGGCGTCGCGCATGTGTTTGGCGTAGCCAAATTTGTAGACACCCTTCTTCTTGTCGAGGCGGGCGGTGAGGCCATATTGGCTGCGATGGGCTTCGTCGGAGATGACGACGAGGTTGTGGCGTTGACAGAGCGGAGGGTGGCGTTCTTCGCCTCCAAGGAGGGAGAACTTTTGGACGGTGGTGAAGATGATGCCTCCGGATTGCCGTTCGCTGAGCTTCCGGCGGAGTTCTTCGCGGCTGTCGGCTTGTTCGGGATTTTGTTTGAGGAGGTCTTTGGCGGAGCAGAATTGTTGGTAGAGCTGGCCGTCGAGGTCGTTCCGGTCAGTGACGACGACAAGGGTAGGGTTGTTCATCTCGGGCTGCTGGACGAGCAGGCCGGCGTAGCAGGCCATGGAGATGCTCTTGCCTGATCCCTGGGTGTGCCAAAAGACGCCGGCTTTCTTCGAGCCGGGAACGCCTCCCTTCCCGTAGGGGGCGCGGGGTTCTTTGAGTTTGTTTTCGTTGTCGACTTTCTGAGAGGCGGTGAGGGTCACACGGACGGCTTTGCGGACGCCGTGAAACTGGTGGTAGCCGGCGATTTTCTTGATGAGCCGGTCGCCGTCCTGTTCGAAGAGGATGAAGTAGCGGAGGTATTCAAGGAGTCGGGCGGGTTCGAAGAATCCGCGGATGAGAGTTTCGAGTTGGTATTCGAGCTTCGGTTTGTCGTCCCCGTTTGCAATGGTGCGCCAGGGCTTGAACCATTCCCGCCCCGCGGTGAGGGAGCCGATGCGCGCCTGAGGTCCGTCCGAAACTATGAGTATTTCGTTCATGGAGAAGAGCGTCGGCAGCTCTGACTTGTAGGTCTGGAGTTGCTGCCAGGCGGTCCAGATGGTGGCGTCCTCGTCGGCCGGGTTCTTGAGCTCGATGATGCCCAGAGGCAAACCGTTCACGAAGAGCACGACGTCAGGCCGGCGGTTGTTTTTGTTCTCCCTAACCGTGAACTGGTTGACGGCAAGCCAGTCGTTGGCCGACGGATCGGTGAAGTTAATGACCTGAGCCTGCGCGCCGCGAGTAGCGCTGTCATCCGCCCAGTACTCCACCATCACGCCGTTCACCAGCATCCGGTGAAACTCGCGGTTGCGGGCTTCCGGCGTCGCGCCTTCCAGGCGGGTCAGCTGCCGGAAGGTGTCGTCCAACGTCTTGGCGGGAAGGTTTGGATTGTGGCTGGCGAGGGCATCCCTCAACCGCCGCTCCAGCACGACTTGCCTGTAGTCTTCGCGCTCGGCGTTCGAGGTACCAGGGGCGATGTCGCGGTTGTGGGCAACGCTCCAGTCTGCTGCTTCCAGCCAAGCCAGGGCTGCCTGTTCAACGGTGGATTCCGATATCCCGATCATTCAGCAAGCCCCAGCACAAACCTTGCACCTTCCGGGCGGGTCAGCCGGCGGAAGGTGTCGTCCAACGTCTCGGCGGGAAGGTCTGGGTTGAGTATGACGAGGGCATCCCTCAACCGCTGCTCCAGCACGCCCTGCCCGTAGTCGTCGCGCTCCGCATTAAGCATACCCAGCGCGACGTCTGGCCCATGTGCCACCCGCTCAACCATTAGTCTCGGTGCTTGTGGTCATGGTGTAGATTGTTTCTTGGTGTAGTGTTTGTCCAGCCCCTCCATGATTTGGGGACTATAGAGAGTCTTCTTGGAGCTTTTGATGTTTTTTGGATCGAGAAAGCGAGAGTGTGCAAATCGTTTGTCAGTTTCAAGACCCTTCCGAATTTTGTGATACTTTCCGTTCATCTTGAAACCATCGTAGCGTTTTCTACACTTAGCGGTGAGCTTCGCATAGTCCCAAGGGTATCTTTTCAGAATATCTTCTTCGATTAGTGTGACTGGCAATGCCGCAGGGTCGTTTGTTTCCTTTACAAGAAACGCATTACTAGATGCTGATTTAGTGAATTTGAGTTCGACATTCACACTTACCGAATAAGGAGAGTTCGGATCAGCATCATAATCAATGACACTATCCAAGAATGCTAGGAATTTCTTTTCTTCAGCGTTGAGTAACGAACCTTCGATGTTAGTTGGAAGAGATCTAAATGTGAGTGGCATTAAGTGCACATCGAACTTCGTAATATCCAACTCGAACCATTCGTGGGCTGCATTCACAAAATTTTTGACACACGCAGCGCCTATTTCATAAAGACGAGTATGAAATTTTGGATCTTCATTATAAAAATGCGTGGCAGAATTTCGAAAATCCAATAGTATTTCTATGTTTTTAGATACGGAGTGATTAAGAACCTGTTTACCGGACAATTTTGTGGCCAAGTCACGTATCTTGAGGGTGAACGGTACTCCCGATCGAGTTTTCTTAATGGGGGGTTTCTTGCTATTTTCTCCAGTTGCCGTCTTATGTGTCTCATGAACATAAAGACTCTGTTTATCGTTGTCATGCATGTCTAGCCATTTGGCTTTCAGGAGAAGTTCCCAGCCATTGATGGCCAGAATAGTGAACGACTCATTCCTGTACGAAAATCCGGGTTTATTGTAAATTTCGATGGCAGCCACCATTGCCAGCACCGCACGATCTAACAACTCCTTTAACAATGATTTCATTTTCCTTTAGCCGTCCTAGTTCAACACCCTCCCGCCAGCATCAGCCGCGGCAGCAGCGCATCCCGTAATGCGGAGAGGGTGCGGGACTCTGCGATATTTAACCGAATCCGCTCATCCGGGAGCTTCTTGAACCTGAGTGCCAAATCTTCTTGCGCTCGCCCAGCGCGTTCGCGTGCCCAGCGGAGAAGTTCAGGATTTACGGGAACACGGGTCATACTACAGCCTTTGCCTGCCGGTTGGCGTATAAGTAAAACTTCTCAATCCGCCCCCTGAGTGTCAGAATCAGCCGATTCTCCTAGTTCAAGTTTCCTAACTAAGATATCGACAGTCTCTTGTATTAAGTCAATCGGTACTACTACGCCAAGACCTGAATTTTCCTCAAATACCATCCTTCTTCGCCCAGTTTGTTCACTAACGGCGACTTCCTGATAAGGCAGGTAAGAAGAAATCATACCAATCAGAACACATTGAGAATTAGGTTTTGTCCCTCGAATTGAAGAAATCTCAGGCTTAAGAAGGATCGGACCACCACTGTTTCCCGGGAAAATAGAGGAATCGATCAAGAATGTGCGCGCATCCCCTTTTAGACAATCCTGAATCCGAGCAATGATTCCGTGTCGCACAATTACATAATTCCGTTCATCTCCGGCTTGACCTAGTGGAAAACCTAAAACAAAAACCCCATCTCCTTCGCTGATCTCCTTGGTAAGGGCTTGCTCCAACCTAAAAGCTTGCGTGTCGCCCGCAAAACAAGAGTATTCAATACCACTGGAATCTAGTACATTGTGATCGATTCCCAAGACCGCAACATCAACATCGGAATGAACAGCCAAACTGGATTCTTCCTTTTGTATAGAGTATACATGCGCACCGGTGTTCATGGGCTTATTAAATCTGGCACAGAGCGTATCACTATTTTTAAATATATCTTTGAAAACGTGCCGATTGGTTACGAGAAAGATGTGATATCTCATATTTCCACTCTCATCAGTGGCGCCGGTAGGGGAACCGTATAGAAAACCTGTTGCGGTGTATTGAATTTTCCCATCTTGTGACGGTAATCCTAACGCAACAACTGTATTGAGAAAATGGGGTGGTATGAAAGCCATTAGTGTTTCCACATTAAAGTTAACTTATATCCCCCACCCGAAGCTCTCCTGAAATAAGCTTGGGAAGGAGCAGATTTCGCACCGCAGCAAGAGCATCGCTTTCACGCACGTTCGATAGGATACGGTCGAATAGCGGTTGCGCAATTTCCACAAACGCATCATGTGTTGCGGTGTCCGAAACAATCATCCTAATGTTTTTAATCGTTTTAGAGTTTACGGCGGTTGCAATTGAGGAAGTACTGGCCAAAGTTCTATAATCAAAATCTTTCATGAAGCAGTAGGTATAAGTATTGGCGATCTTGGTTTTTCTACCTGCAACAAGATGTGCAATAGCTTCATTGGAGTACATGTCTTTTGCTGTAATGGCAACGCGCCCCACCGTCAACTTGAAACTAACAAGGACGGTTCCAGAAGGAATCTTGGGAATCCTGAACCGCCGCACTGCCTCCGGTGTTAAATCTTCTTCTGAGGAAAAGGAGAATGTCTGAACATCCTTCATTGATTTTATGGATAGCCATGTTTCACCTTGGCCGCTAGCGACAAAATGCTCAGTTTCCTTTCGCGGAGGAGTACGCCCAATCGACACGTTGAATAGCTCACCAAGATTGTTGTATTCCCACCCAAATGGCTTGCCCTCGTTGTCGAGGGTGTCGGGGAACAGGTTCCAGGTTTCGGGGGGGAGGTAGGGGGGGCGGCCTTCGGCTTTGGCGCGGGTGGGGCCGAAATCGACGAACCAGTCTTTGAAGATCGCCCGTGCCATCGCTTCCAGTGTCTCGTTCATCCGCCGGTTCAGCTCGATCTTGTCGTCCAGCGTGCCGAGGACGCGGACGATTAATTCTCTATGGCCAGATTCTGGCCATGGAATAGAAATCTTCTCGATATTGTAGAGCGGAAGTTTCGGTTGAACAGCACCCACTATGCCCCTTCTAATCTCTTCTTGGCCAAAAGGGGATTTCAGAGTGTAGTAGAGATAAAGAGAATCTTGCTCGTTTAGACCTGAAAGTTTTGCACAATTTTCTGTCAGGGATGCATTGTCAAATCTGCTATCTATGATAGCAACCAAGCCGACCGAACCCACGATCGAGATAATGACATCATTCTCCTCGACTATATATCTCCTTATTGAAGGAAAAACGGCATCAGGTACGTATTCCAAACCGCTTTCTGGTAGGAGCCTTTCGCGAACGTCGCGAACCCGAATGTAGGGGTGAGAATTGGGCTCTTCTTGAAGGCTATGACCCTTTGGGAGTCGCTTCCCTCCTTTGATCGTCACGAGGCTGCCAAGAGTCTTTTTATCATCTGCCATAAACGAAGTTACCTAGGCGTGGCATTGAGTTTCCGTCGGTATTGTAATCTGTGCCCTGATCCGCAGCCTGTCTGCTTCTGCAATCATCCGCCGTCCATCGCTCCTCACCAACACCACGCAACCCCGCTCAATCTCCCGGCGAAACCGCCCCGGCAATCGCGCCCAGTCCCTCGCCTCTACCAGAAACGGGATGGTCGACTCCCGCACCGCCTCTTCGAAATCCCGCTGTTGGTTGCGCGGAATCTTCGTTAGCCTCGGCCCGCGCAGCACTAGGTCGAGGTCGCTGCCGTCGTGGCTCCGCCCGTTCAGGCGGAGGCCGTAGGCTCAAACTTCGACATCGGGCAGGTGTCGTCGTATACAGATCAAGTCTCACTTCGTTCTCCTCGTTGGGATTTTGACGATCACCCATGATCGTCAACAGCATTTGGCGATCATTTTTTCGAAAAAGTGATCGCCAAATTACGTTGTGGTTCATAAATGAGTCTCAAAATAAGTCCGCGCCTTCTGCGATATTCAGGAGTTTGGGGAACATGAGAAACGTTCCTCGGTGGCTGAGATTCGGGAAGATAACCTTCTTCAGAATATCGCCGTCACGGAGTGTGCGAAGAATCCGGCGCGCGGTCGCCTCGGGTATGCCTGCTGTGGCTACAAAATGGGTGCTGACGAAGCACGGCTTCTGGAATATCCAATCAAGGGCTAGGATTGCGTACTGAGAACGAATGAGTTTCGCCACTCGGCTCTTCATGTCGTTGTACAGGTTAAGGATGCCCTGGGTCTTAGCCAGGTTATCTTCAGCTTGGGCGCGTAACGCTTCAAGGAAGAATTGGCACCAGCCGGTCCAGTCGTCGTCACGGGAGACGGCGAGCAGAGCATCGTAGTAAGCGTCACGCCGAGCCTCAAAATAGGCGCTGATGTAGAATGTGGGTGCCCGGATGAGCTTGTGTTGCCATAAAAACAAGGGCACCAGCATGCGACCTATGCGGCCATTGCCGTCCTGAAACGGGTGAAGGGCCTCGAACTCGGCATGCAGAATCGCGAGTTGCACCAGCCGGTCGAGGGTGTCCTCGTGGATGTAGCTCTCCCACGCGCTCATCGCATCGGGGAGCTTGTCCGCTCCGATGGGTACGAACTTGGCGTTGTCGATGGTGCAGCGAAGCGGGCCGATCCAGTTGGGACCGCGTCGATAGTCGCCCGGTGTCTTGTTCTCGCCGCGCACGCCGGCCAGCAATGTTGAATGTGCTTCCCGGATGACCCGTTGGCAAAGCGGGAGTTCTTTCAGCATTTTTTCCGCCTGCCGCATGGCGCTGCGGTAGTTGAGTACTTCGCGGATGTCCTCGGTACGCGCGGGCGATTCCGGGATATGTCCGGCCTCGAATTCAAGCACCTCGCCCATGGTGGCTTGTGTGCCCTCGATGCGTGAGGAAAGCACGGCTTCTTGGGTCGTTAGAGGCGCCAGCAGAACGCCCGGGTTCGGGATGCTCACGAGCATGCCGTCATAGCGTGCGACGGCCGCTGCTGCGGGGCCGAGCAATGGAATCAACCGCGGCCAATCCAGCCGCGCGGCGGGCGGGAATTTGCCATCGTGGTAGTAGACGGGTGCCATTAATTTTTTCCAAACCCCAGGGATTTCAGGTTGTCGGCAATGGCGGCGTCCAGTTTTGCACCTTCGGCCTGTTGTTCTTCCAGCTCTGCAACCAGTCGCTCCATTTTGTCCGCGAATGGTTCGCTGTCTTCTTCCTGCGCTGCTGCGCCGACGTAGCGGCCGGGCGTGAGGACATGGCCGTGTTGGGCGATTTCTTGGAGGGTGGCGGATTTGCAGAAGCCGGCTTTGTCTTCGTAGCCGTCGCTGCGTTTCCATTTTTGGAAGGTGCCGGCGATTTTCTTGATGTCTTCGGGGGTAAAGTCGCGCAGGACGCGGTTTTTCATGTAACCGAGGTTACGGGCGTCGATGAAGAGGACTTGACCGGAGCGGTTGCGAAGGGGCACACGGTTCGGTGAACCGCCTTTTTTGTTTTTGGTGAGGAACCAGATGCAGGCGGGGATTTGGGTGTTGGCGAAGAGTTGGCCGGGAAGGGCGACTAGGCATTCGACGAGGTCGGCTTGGAGGAGGTTTTTGCGGATGCTGTCTTCGCCGCCGGCGTTGGAGGACATGGAGCCGTTGGCGAGGAGGAGGGCTAGTGAGCCATTGGGGGCGAGGTGGTGGAGCATGTGCTGGACCCAGGCGAAGTTGGCGTTGCCTTTGGGTGGGGTGCCGTATTTCCAGCGGGGGTCGCCTTCGAGTTTGCCGTCCCACCATTCTTTGATGTTGAAGGGGGGATTGGCCATGACGTAGTCGGCGCGGAGGTCGGGGTGTTGGTCATTGGTGAAGCTGTTGGCGGGTTCTTTGCCGAAGTTGAAGTCGATGCCGCGGATGGCCATGTTCATGGCGGCAAGGCGCCAGGTGGTGGGGTTGGATTCCTGGCCGTAGACGGAGAGGTTGCCGAGCTTGCCGCCGTGTTCCTTGATGAATTTCTCGCTCTGAACGAAGAAGCCGCCGGAGCCCATGGCGGGGTCGTAGACGCGGCCTTGGCAGGGCTCGAGCATCTCGACGATGAGGGAGACGATGGACTTGGGGGTGAAGTATTGGCCGCCTTTCTTGCCTTCGGCGAGGGCGAATTGGCCGAGGAAGTATTCGTAGACGTGGCCGAGGATGTCTTTGGCGTGGAGGTCGGCATGCTCAAAGGGGATGGTGGCGATGAGGTCGATGAGGCCGCCGAGGTTGTCTTGGGGGAGTTCGAGGCGGGCGTAGCGGTTTTTTTCGATGAAGCCCTTGAGTCTGGGGTTTTCGCGTTCGACGGCTTCGAGGGCGTCGTCGATGAAGCGGCCGAGGGATTTGATGTGGTAGGTTTCCTTTTTGCCGTTGGTGACTTCGATTTCCGCGCCGGGGGGAAGCTTGGCGTTGTCTTGGATGGTCTTCCAACGGGCGAGAGGGGGGACCCAGAAGACGTTCTCTTCCTCGTAGTAGTCGCGGTCTTCGAGTTCGGTGCGGATGGCCTTGGCATAGTCGGTGTAGTCGGCGGGGTTGAGAAAATACTCGTGGCCGGGGGTTTGGAAAAGGGACTTGATCTCGTCCTGGCGCATGCGGAAGGCGTCGGAGATGTATTTGAGGAAGATGAGGCCGAGGACGGCATGCTTGTAGACGGCGGCGTCTAGGGAAGCGCGGAGCCGGTCTGCGGCGTTCCAAAGCTTTTTATCGAGGTCGTTGAGAAACTGTTGTGTGTTGTCAGGCATTGTTCAATACGGCATACGATAACGGATTGGGCCGCCGCATACCAATTCCTTTAACATGGCGGGCGTCGGCGGCACGGAAAGCGCTAGCTTTTGGGGCAGCCGCTTGATGGTTTCTCGGGAGAGGCATTTGTTGAGTGACTAACGTTGGCGTTTTATGAGGGTAAGAACGGGGCACGAATGATGATTCCTCCATAGTCTTGTCTATCCATGTTTGTAAGCCAATGAGTATCTTCGCTGCTCCGGGTAGCTTCGGGCGATTTGTTCGCCTAGGGCCATGCTGCCTTCCGGCGTCTAATCGCGGTGATTTGGGAACCGCTGTGAGTGAATTTTGCGATCGCGATATTTTCGTTGAGATCGTTCTATGATGTTGCGCCGAAGCTGAGTTCAGGGCTGAACGCGCTTTGCGCGGTACCGAAGCTTCCGTCTCGGGAAGTGGTTGCGGTCCGCCCGATTGATCTCCGACGCTAGAAAGAACCCTTCCCGCCGCCTGTTGGCCCGGCGAGGCCATCGATCATGCCAGGGGGCATGACGAGGAGGAACAGTTCTCGCGAATGCCGCCGCACCAGCCTATTCGCTCTATGCCTTGGTGAACTGTTTCACTAAAACTCAGTTCCTCGGCATTGGGGCTTGATGCTTCCTGTTGATAACCTGCTCAGAACGCCGCTGATGGCTGGTCTCCACAGATCAACCGGCAAAGCCCTGCTTCTGGACTTTGCGTTCCTGCCGGGATTGGGAATTCTTATGGGAAAGCTGATGATTCAAAAAATCCATCAACACACCTTCGAGCAACTCCTTTACCTGTCTTCACTCCTGACAGGCATTTGACTACTTTGGTTCTGATCGGCAGTAGGGAATTGTGAGGCGACGAAGTGGTACGCACGGCGGGGGTCGAACCCACAACCTTCGGCTCCGGAGGCCGACGCTCTATCCAATTGAGCTACGCGCGCAACCGATTTACGCTTAAAGCGCGACCCGATCAAAAGCAACAAAAAACCCCGATCGATTCGTTTCGATCGGGGTTCGAGCAAATTAGGGTCAGGAATCCCTGCGTCATTAAGCTGGCTTAGCCTTTATCGATGCTTCGGCGGTGTTTGCCGCCTCTCCGACGGCGGCTTGATTGATGCTTTCGACCTTCACTCGCAACTCAGCGGTAATCTCACCATGCAATCGCAGCTCGACAACGTATTCACCAAGCTTCTTGATGGGATTCTCCAAATGAATTTTGCGGCGAGCGACATCCACATCAAACTGCTGTTTGAGCTCCGTGGAAATATTGGCCGCTGTCACCGACCCAAAGAGCCGGCCGTTCTCACCCGTGCGGACCTTGAGCGTCAGAAGCAGCTTGGAAAGACTTGCCACCAACTCGTTTGCTGCGTTGAGTTCACGGGATTCACGAGCTATCTGACGCATCTTCAGCACCGCGAGTTGCCGCTTGTTCGCCTCTGTCACCGGAATGGCGAAGCCTTCAGGGATCAAATAGTTGCGGGCGTAACCAGCAGCCACCTGGACCTGGTCCGATTCCTTACCCAACCCACTAATGGGTTTCACCAAAACAACTTCAATTTTTGCCATAGTCTCGAACGTGTGCGCAAAATTCTCTTTTCTCTCGTTTTAACGCCACCCCCGAATCAAAAAGGTACGTCATCATCTTCAGGCGGCGGACTGGAACCTGCTCCAGCACTGCTTCGAGGTGGTGAGCTGGACGGAGCCGAACCATAGGAAGAGGGGGCGGAAGAACTGTCCTCTCTTCCCTGTCTCGAATCCAAAAACCGGAAACTCTCCAGCACAACGCCCAATTTGCTCCGCCTCTGCCCTGTTTGTTTGTCGTCCCACTGATCCAGCCGCAGCCGACCTTCGACTAAAATGGGACGTCCCTTGCGGAGATACTGAGCAATGGTCTCCGCCTGTTTGCTAAAAGCATCGATATCCACGAAGGTCACTTCCTCGCGGTTCTCACCCGTCTCGGTCCGCCAGGTTCGATTCACTGCCAGTCCAATCCTGGCAATCGCAGTCCCAGACGGGGTGTACCGCAATTCAGGGTCCCGTGTCAGATTTCCTACTAGAATAACTTTGTTAAAAGATGCCATATAGTGCGGTAGTGTTACTATTCCGTGGTGACATTCGCCGCAAGGGGCGGGCGTTTTTTCGCTAGGCTGATCAACGAACGAAAGACATTGTCATTGTCTCGTAGCGCAGCCTGCACCTGCTGCAGCCCTCCCACGGAGATTTTAAAAAGGACGGAAAAGTAGAACCCGCTCTTATATTTACTGTTGGCAACTCGAGCAAACGGCTTGCTTTCCATTCGTTCGACCAACTCCACCTTGCCCCCCGCATCCGAGATGCAAGAGGTAACACCATCAATCATCTCGTCGACACTATCTTCATGCCCGACACTGTTCAGGATAAATAGTCCGTCGTATTGTTTCACGATCTACTCTTTAGTCTACTGCTTTCGTTACCAACCCGTTATAGCGATTCATCGCTGCTTCAAATCCTTCAGTTACCGCGGTGTAAACCTGATCCGCGACCCGATCCAAAACCTCGGTCAACAGCTCGTTCTCGAAATCTGCGAACCGGCCCAGGACATACCCGTGAACCGATCCTGATCCCTGGCGGCCAATCCCGATCTTGAGTCGGGCATATTGTTCCGTCCCTAGTTCCTTTGCGACCGATTTGAGACCGTTATGGCCGCCGCTACTGCCTCGACGCCGCAAGCGAATCACACCCAATTCCAAATCAACATCGTCCACCAAGACCAATAAATGGCTGATCTCGATCTTGTAGAACGAGAGGATCCTTGAGATCGATCGTCCGCTAAGGTTCATAAACGTCTGCGGCTGACAAAAGAGGACTTCCCTATCCGCTAGAATTCCCCTCCCGATACAGGCCTCAAATTTCCGCTCCGGCTGTATCTCACCACCCACTCGCCCACCCAACCGCTCGACTGCCAGAAATCCGGCATTATGACGCGTGTTGGCATAAGCTGCTCCGGGATTGCCTAACCCGGCCACTAAATAAGCGCCTTGCATTCGGTAATGGTTGATCAGGCCACCGGGCAACCGCCATGCGCCCATCCCCACCCAACTGATTGATTTCAATCAGCGGCTTTACTTCTTCTCTTTTCCGTCTTCGCCCTCTGCTTCAGCGGCATCGGTTTTGACCCGAGGTGCGGTAATGGTAATCACTGGAATGCTCGCATTACCCAAAATTTCGACGCCTTCAGGCAACGGCACCTCACCGAGGTGAAGAATCTCACCCGCCTGCATTTCTGTGACATCAATCGTAATCACCGCCGGCAAATCCTCGGGGAGCGCCTTTAGCTTGGCACGGAACAACACATGCTCAAGGGTGCCACCCGAGGTCTTGACCCCCACAGCCTCACCCTTGGTTTCAATCGGCACGGTGATGGTCACCGGCTCATCGGCCGAAACTTTGTGAAAGTCCACATGGAGCACCTTGCCACTCAGGGGATGATGATCGACCTCCTGGATCATCGCCAAATGCTTCCCCGCTTGATCGCCTTCGATCGAGAGATCGACCAAGACGTTCTCAGATACCGAATGATAGACCAAACGCTCGAAGTCTTTCTCAGAGATATCAATGACAGCGGGCTCCTCGCCCTTTCCATACAGCACACTGGGAATCCGTCCGTTCGCTCGGATTTTCTTTACGCGATTCCTTCCGAAAACGCTGCGAGTTTCTGCACTAAGTGGAACTGCTTTCATGATTCAATCAAACTGTATTGATAAACGCCAAAAGGGCCATCAACTCGTCATCCCGCCGTTAAATCGAAACAGCGATGTAACCGAGGAATTACTATTAATCCGCTTGATCGCTTCCCCAAGTAACCCTGCTACCGATAAGGTCGTCACGTTGATCCCCTCAACAGCAGAGCGAAGGACTGTATCAGTCGTGATCAACTCGTCAATATCTGATTCGCATAATCTTTCAACTCCTTTTTGGCTGAGTAGTGCATGAGAAACGCAGGCCAAAATCTGCGATGCTCCTTTCTCCTTTAAGGTCTGCGCCGCGGATGTTAGCGTACCGGCGGTTTCGGTCAAATCATCGACCAAAAGGGCTGTCCGCCCCTCAATCTCCCCAATCACCGACATGGACTCGATCTCGGTAGGGCTCTTTCGCCGTTTGGCCACAATCGCTAAGTCGGCACCCAAGACCTGGGCGTAGGCATGTGCCATCTTGATGCCACCCACGTCCGGGCTGACCACCACCAGCTTGTCGAATTCCTTGGTCTTCAGATACTCATACATGACGGGGGCCGCATATAGATGATCCACCGGAATGTCGAAAAACCCCTGAATCTGCTGTGCGTGGAGATCCATCGTCAACATTCGGTTCGCCCCCGACGCTACCAAGAGGTTCGCCACCAACTTGGCGGTGATCGGTACCCGCGGTTGGTCCTTGCGATCCTGACGGGCGTAACCGTAAAAGGGCAATACCGCCGTAATCCTTGAAGCGCTGGATCGGCGCAACGCGTCGATCATGATAAATAGCTCCATCAAGTGATGATTGGTCGGCGGACAGGTCGACTGAACGACGAAGGTATCCTCGCCCCGCACATTTTCCTCAATTTTCACGAAGGTTTCACCGTCCGGAAATGCCGAAACGGTGGACTTCCCTAAAGGAATATCAATGTACTTGCTAATAGCTTGGGCCAGCAAGAGATTAGAGGTGCCACTAAAGACTTTCACAGTAATAACCGGTCAGCAGACTCTTCAAATATGCGCCACGAACAGGATGCTCTTCAAAAACCGGTAATCAACCAACTGGCTGCGGGCCGAGAAAAAAATCATCAACTAAATCGACCATTTGTCCTGCCGCAAAGCTCGCAGATCGAAATGGTGAAACCGGATCGGCAGTTTCAATTTGACACGATTTCCCTGACATTCGCCGCCTTATCGAGAGCATCCAAAACGATCTGCGCTGTCAACAAGGGAGGCAGCGTCTGCACCGGAGTGTTCGCGTCGGGCGAAAATACCAGGACCAACGGCACGCCAGCCCGCTCGTAGCGTTCCAACTCTTCGGCGATCTTGGGATCGTAATGAGTAAAATCAGCCCGAAAAGTCACGGCACCAATCGCTTTCAACTTTTCTCGGACGGGATTGACCTCAATGCTGAATCGCTTGTTCCACTGACAGTTTGGACACCATTTTGCAGTGAAATCCACCAGTACCGGGTGCCCTGCCGCCCGTGCCTCAATCACAGCTGCATGTGACCAAAACCGCCATTCAATCCCCTTTTCGACAATGGAGTCACCGGCATCACTCGCACCAACCTGTGGCGCTCGCCACTTCAGTTCGCCCTCTAAAATCCAAATAAATCCCCCCACACCAACCAGCAACGCAATGCCCATCGACAACGGCCGTCGTACCGTGACCTGTTGCACAAATCGCCCCCAAATCCAGGCTGACAGAGCAACGACCACCAACAGAAGTCCCAACCAAAACTCGGCTCCAGGAGAAAAGTGCGCCAGGGCGACCGAATACAGCCAAACCGCAGTAGCAATCATAGGAAACCCCATCGCAACCTTGAACCGTTCCATCCACGGCCCTGGCTTCGGCAGATAGGCTATCAATGCCGGATTCCAACTCAACACCACATAAGGAAAAGCCAAACCCAAGGCTATCGTAATAAAAAACAAAAGGACCAACGCCGCCGGCTGGTCAAAAGCAAATCCCAATGCCGGAGCCAAAAATGGCGCCGTGCAAGGAGTCGCCAGTACCGTCGCCAACACGCCGTTGAAAAACGCACCCGAATAGCCCTCTTTCCCGGAAAACTTGCCCGCTGCCCCCATCGCCTTCCCTCCGAGATTGATTTCAAACACTCCGAAGAAGTTCAAGGCCACCAAAGTCATCAATATCATCATCAGAACCAAGAACTCAACGTTTTGAAATTGCAGGCCCCAACTAGCCAGGCGGCCCGCCTGCTGCACGCCAATCACAACGCCCGCCAGAATCACGAACGATACCAGAACACCTAAGGCATAGAACAGACCGAGATGCTTCACCATTCCGGGCGACTCTTTGCTCTGGTTCACAAAACCCAGAATCTTGAGCGCAATCACCGGAAGCACACAGGGCATAAAATTCAGAATGAACCCGCCAATAAAAGCAAACACAAGCATCTGAACCATCCGTCCAACATCGGTCGGACTTGAGCGGCCCACTCCATCTCCCCCCCCCGGCACCACACCCCCAAGGCCCTTCAAGGCGCTGCCAAAGGCCAGCACGGTTTCGACAAGTTCCGGTTCCTCTCCAGCTTCCTTCTGAATCGCGACGAGGCCAGCAATCTGATTAGGCCACGCCCCATCATACTTGAATACTGTTTTACAAATTCCCTCTTGCCCCCCTTCACCTTGCCAAGGGACCGTTTCCCCAGTGACTTCAAAATCATCGTAAGCATGCGGATAGAAATCCTTTAGCTCCCAATCCTGCGCCTCTCCCGGGAACACCACGAAACCACGCTCGTCTCCCGCACCTTCGCCGGCCCATGCCACTTTGAGAGGCAACTCGGCATCAACACGGGGTATCTTCGCCCTCCACTGATCAATGAGATTTGCTGCATCCGAATGAGCACTTGAATCTCCGACCACCAAGGTCGCACTGACGTCCGCCTCGCGAGGAACGCAGGCCTCCTTGCATTCAAGCCATTTGACTCGGGCCTTGATGTCCAAGGTTCCCTCCGGGGACGAGATGCTGAGCGGGACCAATAGGGTTGTTTCATGATGGTAGACATAGGAGTAAATGCCCTGCTGATTGAGCTTCTCCGGTGCGGGCCATTGAATTTCACCGGCCGTGACTCCCTCCGGCAGCTGCCATATGATTTCAGGTGGCTGTGCTGCTTCACCACCGTAACGCCAATAGGTATGCCACTCATCTGCCAGTTCAAAGCGCACACCAGCCCAAACTGTTTCTCCTGAGCGACTCTGATCCGCACTCAAAAGCAACTCCACCTTGGTTGTCGCCGCACCCCAACTGACCAAGGGACACAGAGCCAGCACGCCAAGGAATGCTCGATTCAGCCATCGTCTCATATTCCTACAACAAACCATCCCTTGCTCGATTTCCAAGAAAGTCTTCATCTTCCGAATTAAACTACTGACCGCCACCCTAGACGCCACGTCTCACCCTTCTGCCATAGACCTCCACGTTCCAGCAGACGCAAAAGCACCCGGATGCTCGCCTTTTAACCCTCAGAAACACACCAGCCCCAGTCCACAGCAAAAACTTGACCGGTCACGCCATGCGAGGCATCCGACATAAAATAAACCGCAATGCCATCGACATCTGAAGCGTCGGCAATCCCGTTCGGAGCCAACGGCTGCTTCGCTTTGGCATATTTGACTATCGCATCATCCACCTGCGCTCTTTGTGACATTGGCGTGGCCACCAGCGCCGGGGCGATGACATTAAATCGGATGCCTTCCTTGGCATAACTTGCGGCACATGACTTCGTGAACCCAATAATGGCAGCCTTAGCTGCCGCATACGCATGCGTGCCGAAATATCGAGGTGCCGGTGAGAATCCTAACACCGAGCCGCAGTTCAAAATCGTCCCCCCTCGGGATTGGTCACGAAACCACCTGACAGCCGCCCGGTTCGAATAAAATACCGAGCTCAAGTTCAGCGCCAAGGTTTCGTCCCAACCTGAATCAGTGAGCTCGTGAAGAGCACCATCTCCCATTCGTCGTCCGGATCCACCGGCAACATGATAGAGACCATCAAAAGCGCCAAACATCTGAACCGCCTTCTTGATGGCCCGTCCAGCTGTATCCGAGTGGCGGGCGTCACCAGCCAAGCCCGCCACCCGATCCCCCAAACGCTTGGTCGCCTTGTCAAGATTCTCGGAGTTTCGTCCCACCACCACCACCCCCGCACCAGCGTCAACAAACGCTGAGGCTGCGGAGATCCCCAAACCAGTCGTACCGCCCAGCACGACAATCCCTTTACCCGTGAGGACACTCATTCGATGCCCACCCTCCGAAACCTCTCCCGAACATGTCGGAAATGGAACTCAGGGTCGCAGAGTTCATCCAACCGCTCCTGATCCAAATACTTCCTGACCTCTGGATCAGAAAGCAACTGCTCCCTGAAACCGTCCCCCACATCCCCGTCATTCTTCGCTTGCCAAGTCTTCATCGCATTTCGCTGCACCAACTCGTAACCCTGCTCCCGAGATAACCCTTGCCGGATCAATTCGAGCAGCACCGCTTGCGAACTCCACAGTCCGAGAGATTTTTTCATATTCCGCGCCATATTACCCTTGTGCACCGTCAAACCCGCCGTCAATTGCCGCAACTTGTCCAGCATGTAATCCAGCAACATACATGAATCAGGGAAAATCACCCGCTCCACCGAACTATGGCTAATATCCCGCTCGTGCCAAAGCGCCACATTCTCATAAGCCGCCGTCGCATTCCCCCGCAAAACCCGGGACAACCCGCACAGACGCTCCCCCGTGATCGGATTCCGCTTGTGAGGCATGGCGCTCGAACCCTTCTGTCCCTTTGAAAAAAACTCCTCCACCTCCAGCACCTCCGTCATTTGAAGATGCCGAAACTCCGTCGCCCAACGCTCCACACTGCAACCGATCAAAGCCAGACACGAAATGAAATCTGCATGAATATCTCGCTGAATCACCTGCGTCGCTACCTTCGCCGGACTCAAACCCAGACGCTCGCACACAAAGCCCTCCGTCTCAGTCGGCAAATAAGCATTCGTCCCCACCGCACCGGTTAGCTTCCCCACCGCCACCCGCCGGCGCATCGTTATCAACCGAGTCAATGCTCTGCTAAACTCATCGAACATCACAGCCAGCTTCAAACCAAACGTGATTGGCTCTGCGTGAACCCCGTGACTACGCCCCATCATCGGAGTGAACTGATGATCCAGCGCCTTCCTCGCAATAACCTTTCGCAATGCCTTCAACCCCTCCAGCAACACATCCGTCGCCTCCCTCATCTGCACCGCAAACGCCGTATCCACAACGTCGCTGCTCGTCAGACCAAAATGAAACCAACGACTCGCCGGCGAACCGATGCTTTCAGCCACATTTAGCGTGAAAGCCAGCACATCATGATGCACCTTCCCTTCAAGTTCTCGACACCGCTCAACAGAAAACGCCGCCCTCTCCTTTATCAATTGAAAATCCGCATCCGGCACCGTCCCCTGTTGCACCAGCGACTCCAGAGCCAATAACTCAATCTCCAGCCAAAGCTCCAGTTTCCTTCGCTCCGACCAAATGTCCCGCATCCCTGGCCGAGAGTAACGCTCAATCATAAGAGACCAGGAAACAGAATATCGCCCGATGAAAAAAGAAAAGATTTCTCCCGCGTTTTGCAACCATGCCCCCCGTCTGTTCATCCCCTGCTCCAGGAGAACTCAGCTTCGGCCCATCCTCGAACGAGCATTCTCCAGAAGCTTCCGCTCTTTCTCGGTGAGGCTATGAATACCCTGCTCAGAAATCTTTTCGAGGATCGGATCAATCTCTCGACTAATAAAATCGGTGCTGCTCGGTTCCTTTTTGCCCCTGTCCCGATCATTCGCCGCCCACCGCTTTCCACCACCGCCTCCCGCTCGCACCTTCTGCGGGAACAATCGGGAAAACGAGGGCATACGGAATCGCCAACTGTTGCGAATGACAAAATGCACATAACTCACTCCCACACAAATCCCTCCCAAATGAGCGCCGTGGGCGATACTGTCCGTAGGCACCAAGATACCAAAAACCGCCAACGCCAGCGCGATCCACAACAACGTTTGTGCCCGCAGCGAAAACGGAAATACAAAGAAGAGCAATAGCGTGATGACCCGATCCGGATACATCAAAGCAAAGGCCGCTACCAGCCCAAAAGCACAAGCCGAAGCGCCAACCACGCCAACCGGCTGGCCGCTGATAAACGTGGCGTTGAAGATGTTGGGAAACGCCCAGGCGAGCGTAATCTGAAAAACGCCGCCCACGACGCCTCCAGTGAAATACAGCATCAAAAAGTCATTCCGTCCCAGAACTATCTCCAGTTCCTTACCGAAAAAGTAGATCACCAGGAGATTGCACAGCAGATGCAACACGCCTCCGTGGAGGAACTGATAGGTGACCAGCTGGAAAACATAGCCATTAGATATCCCTGCCGTGCTCAAGTAAAAGTATTTTTGGATCGGAACATTGGACCATCGTTCGAGAATACTCTGCAACACAAACAGCACCGTGTTTGCAACCAAGATCACTTTCGTCGCCGACCAAACAGGCCCGAAAGAGACGCTCTTCATGTAAGGGCGATCATCCAACATCCGAGTCCAACCTAGATTCTCGAGACCAGATTTTCAACAGCCATTTTGGCTGCCGCCGCAAGCTGACGAGGCTCCGAACACCTGCACCCAAAACAAGGCGGGACCGATGCGCCCTAGGGAGTTTACTCCAATACAAAACTAGAACCTGACGGCATCTCATGCCCCCTCCAATCACGCAGTAGCGTCCGGCCCTGGAGTGCAGTAATCTTCCCCCGCTTTCCCTTCTATCAAGACTTGCATTGGTCAAAAATGCACCCGCAACCCGCTTGCTGCGAAGTGAACAAAGAGGGTTGATTCTGTTTCAAAACGGTGCACACTTCAAAAAGAAAAGATTATTATGAAACGTCGGTTCCTCACTTTATCACTGCTACTTGCCCTTGCCTATCCGGGATCCGCTGTCAATCTCTCCACAAGCGGATCCGGGCGAATTTCCCAATTGGTCGGCCAAATCCTCAGCAGCAACCATTTGCGGCAGGAGGCCTTCAACGATCGCCTCTCCGAACTGTCCCTCGACAACTACTTCAATGCTCTGGACGTCAATCATCAGGTTTTCTTGAGCTCGGACATCAAAGAATTCCGAGACAAGTACGCCACTGAACTCGACAACCTGACCCTCAGGGACCGAAACGCTGCCCCAGCATTTGAAATCTACAACCGCTACTTGACCCGACTCCGAGAGCGAGTCGGCAAAGTTGCGTCGCTCCTCCAAGCAGAGCACGATTTTCAAATCGATGAAGATCTCGAACTCAAACGCTCGGAAAAACCCTGGCCTTCAACCACTGAAGAGGCCAACGAGCTCTGGAGAAAACGCATCAAATCCGATCTCCTTCAAGGGCGACTCAACAAAGAGCTGCTCAAACCCGTGCAAGAACGGCTCACCAAACGTTACACCCGACTATTGAAGACAATGGATGAACTTGAACCAGATGAAATTCTTGAAATCTACCTGACGGCGATCGGCAGTGCCTACGACCCCCACTCGGCTTACATGGGCCCTTCCACAGCTAAAAATTTCGAGATCCACAACGTCAAACTCGAGCTCACCGGGATCGGCGCCCTTCTTCGCTCTGAGGACGGTTACTGCAAAATCGTCAGATTGGTCCCAGGCGGTCCTGCGGAATTGAGTGAACAGCTCAAACCAAACGATCGCATTGTCGCCGTCGCCCAAGCAGACGGTGAACCGATCAACGTGATCGAAGTGAAAATCAACAAGGTGGTTGAGATGATTCGAGGTGAGCGAGGCACGGAAGTCCGCCTAACCGTGATTCCCGCCTCCTCAGCAGACGGATCCGAACTCAAAGTGATTCCGCTCATCCGTGATGTCATCGAACTCAAGGATCAGCAAGTCCGTGCCAAGATCATTGAAAGGCCCAGTGAAAACGGTCAGCAAAACAAGCTCGGGGTGATTGATCTCCCGCAGTACTATGACGATTCCGCCCGTGATGTTCACCTGATCATCAATCGTCTGAAACTCGAGGGAGTTGATGGCATTGTCCTGGATCTCCGACAGAACGGCGGTGGGATCTTGGACGAGGCAGTAAAACTCACCGGTTTGTTTTTCCCGAAGGGTCCAGTGGTCCAAGTTCGCGACTTCCAAGACTCCGTCACCGTTCTCTCCGATGGTGATCCGCGGACAGCGTACGATGGTCCGCTGGTTGTCTTGGTCAGCCGGTCAAGTGCCTCCGCCTCCGAAATTACCGCCGCCGCTCTCCAGGATTACGGCCGCGCGATTATCATCGGCGATCAATCCACCCACGGCAAAGGCACCGTACAAACCTTGCAGAATCTCAATCAATTCATGCGCCGAAGACTGGGCGCCTGGCCTAAAGACTCCGGTATGCTCAAATACACCATTTCCACCTTCTATCGTGTCGGAGGCAAAACCACCCAAAAGTATGGCGTCCAACCGGACATCGTCTTGCCGTCCATCTACGACTACATGGAAATCGGTGAGGAACATCTCCCGAACAGCCTAGAGCCCGACAAAATCAGAGCTGCCGAATACACCCAACTCTATCACACGAAGAAATACATCCCCAACTTAATAGATGCCTCCAAAGCTCGCGTCGCACAGGACCAAGATTTTGCCTGCGTGCGAGAGGATATCGATCGCTACTTGGAACTCAAAGGACGCCAATCCATCTCGCTGAACGTAAGCAAGAGAATCGCTGATAACGAACAGGAAAAAGCCAGGAAAGCAGCACGCAAACAAGAACGTGAAAATCGGCCACTGCCTAAGGAGTCTGTCTTCCTGTTGACTCTCGACACAACCAACGAAGGCGGCCCGCTCGTTCAACTCCCCTACCTCGCTGCCGCCGAACCAGAGGATGCAAAGGAAGACGTTAAGCCGGATCCGGCGATTTCATCGGAGTCCGCTGGCGAAGATGGAGAGAACGAAGCCTCTAGAAAATTCGACCCTCACCTCAGCGAAGCACTAAACATCCTCTCCGACTACATCAAGGCGTTGAAAGAGTCACCGCCAAGCCGCCCCGACTCAAATCTGTCTTAGTGCTTTGGCATCGGCATGGCTGAGGTCTGACCCCCATTCATTCGACGAAAACAATCGGATATCTCAAGACGTCCGCCGTAATCAATCACATTTTAGCCGGACAACCATTGAAGTGGGGCCTACCACCAAACCATGTTGCCTTCCACCAAGGAAGCGTGTAACTTGACTTAAGCGTTAATGTCTGATAAGAACGAAAATCCAGAAAACGAGAACAAAGGAGGCGATATGAAAGTCCCTCCTCGCACCCTATTAGTTTGGACCGCCATTCTCGGTATCGTTCCCCTGGTGATGTTCCTCCATAACGAGGACAAGATGTCCGGGCGGCAGCAGCTCACCTACAACGATTTTGCCTACATCGTCACTAACGACCTAGTGATCTCCGGCAAGATTACCTATAACCCCCAATCATCGGAGTTGAAGGAAATCACAGGCAAACACAAAGAGTTCACCAAGAACCCCGACGGCACGATCACGGCTACGGAAGGCAGCCAGGCGGGAGTCTCCTTCAAGCTTAAGATTCCCCTGCTCCCGGACCTTGAGGAAGCGGTGTGGCGCTCTAATAAATTCCAGGCCGACGAACCCAACACCCTGTTGATTGGTTTTCTTTATTCCATCCTTCCTTTCATCATTATTGCGGCATTAATCTACTTCTTCCTGATCCGTCAAATCAAGATGGCCGGCAAAGGAGCGCTGAGCTTTGGCAAGAGCAAGGCACGGATGCTGGCAAAAGATAAGAATCGCACAACGTTTAAAAACGTTGCCGGGGTCGAAGAAGCCAAAGAAGAGGTCTCGGAACTCGTCGAGTTCCTCAAGGACCCTAAGAAATTTCAAAAGCTCGGGGGCAAGATTCCCAAAGGTATCCTCATGATTGGGGCGCCTGGAACAGGGAAGACCCTCCTGGCAAAAGCCATTGCAGGCGAAGCGGACGCATCTTTCTTCAGCATTAGCGGATCGGATTTTGTGGAGATGTTTGTGGGTGTCGGCGCCAGTCGCGTCCGGGATATGTTCGACCAAGCCCGTAAGAATACGCCTTGCCTCATCTTCATTGACGAGATCGACGCAGTTGGGCGGAGCCGCGGCCATGGACTCGGCGGTGGCAACGATGAACGCGAACAAACGCTCAACGCGCTATTGGTTGAGATGGACGGTTTCGATACCCAAGAAGGGATTATCATCATCGCTGCGACCAATCGCCCCGACGTCCTCGATCCTGCCCTTCTTCGGCCGGGTCGATTCGATCGCCAAATCACCGTCAATCTTCCAGATATTCGCGGTCGGGAAGCCATCCTAAAAGTACACGCTCGCAACGTGAAACTCGCGGCCAACGTGGATCTCGCCGTGATTGCCCGGGGCACTCCGGGTTATTCTGGCGCTGAGCTAGCCAATCTTTTGAATGAGGCGGCGTTACTCGCAGCGCGCGCCAACCGAAAAGCGATCGGCATGTCTGAGCTCGAAGAAGCGCGCGACAAGGTGCGGTGGGGACGTGAGCGACGCAGCCTAGCTATGTCCGACGAGGACAAGAAGATTACGGCTTGGCACGAGGCAGGCCACGCCCTCATCAATGTTATCCTGGAGCATACCCACTCTCTTCACAAAGTGACCATTATTCCGCGGGGCCAGTCCCTGGGATCGACCATGTCTCTGCCGGAGCAAGACGTGCTCAATCGGCGCAAAAAAGAAATGGAAGACATGATCGCCGTCACTATGGGTGGTCGAATTGCGGAAGAACTCGTGAGTCACGATTTTTCTACGGGCGCAGCCGGTGACATCCAGCAGGCCACCAACATTGCCCGTGCCATGGTCTGTCAATTTGGTATGAGCGAAAGCCTCGGCATGGTGCAATACGGTGAAGATAGCGATTACGTCTTTCTCGGCAAAGAGATGATCCGAAGCAAAGATTACAGCGAAAGCACTGCTCAGGAGATCGACCGTGAAGTCAAACGCCTCATCGACGAGGGCTATGAACGAGCGAGTCGAATCATTGCGGAGAACAGAGATAAGTTGGAGAAAATCGCCAACTCCTTGCTTGAATACGAGACTTTGGATGGGTCACAGGTGGCGGAAATCATCAAAACCGGTGATTTTACACCACCCGGCGACAGTCCGGACCCAGCCCTTTCAGAAAAGGAGAAGCCACAAAAACGATCTGAAGAATCAAAGTCGCCAGATATTGAAATGAATCCTGGCTTCGAGGGAACTGCGCCAGCAACGGCCTAGCCAATCCTGGGACGAAGGAAAACGCCAGCCACGCTCGCCGGTGCTGCCATAACAAGTTCCCTCAAGCGTATGTTAAAGTCCGCGCGGAATCTCATCATCGCCCCTTCGCTCCTGGCCGCAAATTTCTCTCGCTTAGATCGAGAAATCCAACGCGCGAACCGCTCTGGTGCCGAGTGGATCCACCTCGACATCATGGATGGTCACTTCGTACCGAACCTCAGCTTTGGCCCTGAAATGGCCAAAACACTGCGTCCGATGACCTTCTTATTCATGGACGTTCACCTCATGTGCGAATGTCCTGAGATATTGATTGATCCGTTTCACGCCGCTGGTGCGGAATCCATCACCGTTCATGCAGAACTTGGGTTCCGGGTCAAGGATCTCCTCTGGCAGATCAAATCCCGTAACGTCAAGACCGGACTCGCCGTCAACCCGCCAACCTCGATGGAGGTCGCCCGCCCCTACCTGAAGCAAATTGATTTACTCCTCATTATGACCGTCAATCCGGGATTTGGAGGGCAGAAGTTCATTCCGGAAATGCTGCCGAAAATTCAAACGGCCGCGAAGTGGCGGCAAGAAAAAGGCCTGAAATTCAGAATCGAAGTCGACGGAGGCATTAATCCCAACACCGGTTCACAGTGCACCCAGGCTGGTGCGGATACCCTGGTGGCCGGTTCCTCCCTGTTCAGTAAGCCAAACTTACGCGCAGCCGTTAGCCACCTTCGAAAAGCCAGCACTCATTAACCGGTTCATTTCCAATGACTTAACGGTTATTTGATAACCAGAGCACCGAGACCGATTCCCTCAAAATACCCTAAAATCAGAGGAATAGTCCCAAACCCGCCTCCCTCCGCCACAGGCAGCTCAGGTAGCCGTGTAACCTCAAATCAGGCTTGACGCCTCAGTAGCCAAGTTTTACGGTTTCAACCTAATCTACTTGAAAGCTGTGTTGCAGAGGCAGGTCAAGTCGGCGATTTGAGCCGGCTTTTTTGTTCTCAACACAGAACAGAGACAGCGATTATGAACGCCGATCTATTAGCAACATTGGACTTTTGGGAACGCGAAAAGGGTATCAGCAAGGATACCCTTTTCGAAGTTGTAGAAGAAGCACTGGTATCGGCTGCTAAGAAAGCCATCAACCCCGCGCGAGACCTTCGAGTATCGATTGATCCCAAAACAGGCGATATTCGGACATTTTCAAAGCGGCTTGTTGTCGAGGAGGTCACCTCACAGCACGACGAAATCTCGCTCCCCGACGCTCGGAAAACCAAAAAAGACGCCGAACTAGGTGATGAGGTAGAAATTGAGGTCACGCCAACCAATTTTGGCCGAATCGCCTCACAGGCTGCCAAACAGGCAATCATGCAGCAATTGCGTCGCGTCGAAAAACAACTCATCTATTCAGAATTCAAGGATCGGACCGGCGATATCGTCAGTGGTGTTGTTCGCCGCTTCGACCGATCAGACGTCTTCCTTGATCTGGGGCGGTTTGAAGCCATTCTCCCGAACCACGAGCGTGTCCCCACGGAGGAGTACCAAATCGGCGAACGGATTCGGTGTTTTGTGAAGGCTGTAGAGTACGGCCCCCACGGCCCAGATATCATCCTTTCGCGCTCCGACCCCAACTTCGTTATCAAACTGTTTCAGGTCGAAGTCTCCGAAATCAACGATGGCACAATCGAAATCAAGTCCATCGCCCGCGAGGCTGGTTACCGAACGAAATTAGCGGTTCATTCGCACGACTCCAAGGTTGACCCCGTAGGAGCCTGTGTGGGCCTCCGCGGTCAGCGAGTAAAAAATATCGTTCGGGAACTCAACAACGAAAAGGTCGATATCATCCCCTGGAGTGATGATCAACGTACCTTCGTCGCCAATGCCCTTTCTCCGGCTAAGCTATTGGCGTTCGAACCCGAAGAAGGCGGTCACCGAATCAAAGTCTTAGTGGAACCCGATCAACTCTCCCTAGCAATCGGCAAGCGCGGCCAAAATGCCCGGTTAACTTCGAAACTCTGCGACTGTCACATCGATATCCAAGCACAAGAAGTCACCGAAATGGGCTTTGAAGAAAAAGTGGCCCAGGCCGTGCGCGCCTTTGCAACCATCGCCGGCATCACTGAAAAACAGGCCAACACTCTCGTGAACATTGGCTTTCACACCCTGGAGGACTTGCTGCAGGTCGATTTGGCCGATCTCCAGGAGATCCCCGAAATCGGAGACAGTGCGGCCCAGATTCTCGAATCCGCCAAGGCAGAGTCGACCCGGCGCTTGTTGAAACTTGAAGAAACGCAGTAAAACGGACCACCCATTGAGACGAATGGAGACGCCACCCTCCTCCATGATCAGGATGCATCAGCAGATAGCCTAAAACCAGCCCCCTATGCCCGTCCGCATATACGACATCGCCAAGAAACTTGGAATAACAAATAAGGAAGTGATTGCCCGGGCCAAGGATCTCGGGATCACCAATGCACGGGTTCCCTCCAGCTCTCTGGATAAAATCACCGCCGAGTATCTCGAACAGCAAATCGCCGGCCCGCCAGAATCCGAAGTCGTCTCGGCGACAGCCGAAACCCCGGCGGATGAAGGAATCGTCATTGTTACGGCCCCAGAAGAAGAGCCAGCCGCGGAAACATCGGCAGAGACGGTAGCGGCTGATCAATCGGAGACGGCCGAGGCCACCGCCCTCACACCAGCTGAAGCCACCGCATCCGGCACTGCCGAAGCGGATGCGACCACGGACAGCGATGCGGGAGAAGACCATGCCTCAGATTCCGTTGTGGCCGAGACTGCCAACGACTTGAAACCTGATGAGCTCGGCCTGGGCGCCAAAGTCGGATTCATTCATCTCCCGAAAGGCATGCAGGGGAGGTCGCGGGCGGATGGTAAAGGGCGGGACAAACAGAATTCCGGGCGCAAAGGCCACCGCAAGGATCCTCGAGGAAGCACCGACGCCCACAAAACAACTCTTTCAACCGAAGAATCTATCAGCCAGCCAGCTCGGCCTAAACCAAAATACGTCGCTCCTCTCGATGCCAAGTTGCTATCTCTCAAGCAACCGATCATTGTCCGAGATTTGGCGAAGGTATTGAATCGGAAACCGTTTCAGTTGATCGCCGACCTCATGGAGTTGAACGTCTTTGCCACCGTCAATCAGGCGATTGATGAGTTCACCGCCAAACAAATCTGCGCCAAGCACGGCTTCCGCTTCGAGATTGAAAAACGAGAAAAGGGAGCCGGTGTCACGCGCCAGCTCGACACGGTGGACCTGGATGTCGATGACAAGGAAGGGGACCTCATCACCCGCCCGCCGGTGGTTACGATCATGGGGCACGTCGACCATGGCAAGACGACCCTGCTCGACGTCATTCGGAAGTCCAACGTCGTGTCTGGAGAGGCCGGTGGCATCACGCAGCATATCGGAGCCTATACGATTCATTTTCCGCATCCGGAACGTTCCAGCGAACTTCAACAAATCACCTTTCTGGATACCCCGGGTCACGCAGCTTTCAGTGCGATGAGAGCGCGAGGCGCCAACATTACCGATCTGGTCATCTTGGTGGTCGCTGCCAACGACGGCGTTAAACCACAGACCATCGAAGCACTTAACCACGCAAAAGCGGCCCGCGTGCCAATCATCGTCGGCGTTAACAAGATCGATCTCCCCAGCGCCAGCCCACTGAACACTCGCCAGCAATTGCAAGATTACGGCCTCGTGTGTGAGGAATGGGGGGGTGACACGATCTTTGTCGACGTTTCCGCTCTAAAAGTGAAGGGTATCGACACGCTTCTGGAAATGGTCTTACTTCAATCCGAAGTGCTCGAACTCCAAGCAAATCCGAATCGTCCTGCCGTGGGGAATGTAATCGAATCCGGCATGCAGCAGGGCGGTCCTATCGCTACGGTCTTGGTTCGGAAAGGCACGCTCAAAATCGGCGACGCTATGTTGTGCGGCTTCAACTGGGGCCGCATTAAGGCACTCATCAACGAAGACGGCAAAAGGCTCAAGCGAGCCGGACCTTCCGTCGCCGTTCGAGTCCTTGGACTCAATGGTGCCCCCGAAGCCGGTCTGGAGTTCAATATTCTGCCCAACGAAAAACAGGCGAGAAAACTCGCGGAAGAACGCGCTCAACAAACCCGTCAAGAAATCGCCGAGCGACGGAACGCCGTCACCTTGGAGAATCTATTTGACACGCTTTCATCAGATTCCGTAAAGACCTTGAAGGTCGTCGTTAAAGCAGACACTCAAGGGTCCGTGGAAGCAATTGTCGATTCCCTGAAGAAAATCGACTCCAAGAAGGTGAATCTCGAGGTTATTCACAATGGGGTCGGCTCCTTGACGGAGAGTGACGTCATGCTAGCCTCAGCCTCCAATGCCGTGGTCATCGGATTTCATACTCGGCTGGACACCGGCGTCTCAGAAATCGCCAAACGAGAAAGCGTCCAAATCAAACTCTATTCGATTATCTACGAACTGATCGATGAAATCAGGGAAGCGATGGCCGGGCTGTTGGATCCCGTCACCAAAGACAGCATTAATGGCATCGCCGAAATCCGAAAAATCTTTGGAATATCCAAAGGGGGGCAAGTTGCCGGATGTGTCATTTCTCAAGGAAAATTTGAGCGTGGCAAAGCGCGCGTTTACCGAGATGGCAATATGATTTACGAAGGTGCGACTCAATCTCTCAGGAGATTTCAGGACGAGGTTAACGAAGTGCGGTCGGGCATGGAATGTGGTATTCGATTGGACCACTTCAATGACTTTAAAGAAGGCGACACCATCGAGAGCTACTCCCTCGAAGAAGTCGCTCAAGAGCTGTAGTCTGAACTCAAACATCCGTCTGACATGGCTCCTCTCAGGCACGAAAGAGTTCGTGAACTCTTGAAGCGCGAGATTGGCGAGATCATTCGTCAGAATTACTCGATCGATCAATACGGCCTTATCTCCGCGGTCGATATTCAGATGGGAAACGATCTGAAATCCGCACGGGTCTTTATCGGTATCATCGGTGAAAAATCCCAGAAACGAGCCGCGATTCGTCGACTCCAAAAGGATCAAGCCGCCATTCAGCAAGAGGTTGCCTCTCGCGTGATTCTGAAGCACCTACCCCGTCTCCGCTTTGTTTTGGATGCCTCGCTTGAGCGAGGCAATCGAGTTCTCGAGATCATTGAAAAACTCGAAAGATCGGAGCCATCAGATTCGTCGGAATGAAAACCGCCCCGAAGATCATCACCCGCATCATCGAGGCAATCCGCAGCCATAAGGTTTTTTGCGTGATCGGCCACCAAAGACCGGATGGTGATTGTGTGGGCTCCCAGATCGCCCTCGCCTTGGCGCTCCGCAACGAAGGATACCAAGTCACCTGCTGGAACCAGGATACGATTCCACAAAAACTGGTGTTTCTTGACACCCAAAAAGTCTTCACTCACCCTGAATGGGCGCAATCTTTTGACTGTGTCATCGCGGTGGATTCAGCTAGTCTCGACCGCACTGGTGAAGTTGAGCAATTCATCCAAGACCGGAAAGTCCTCATCAACATCGATCATCACGCGAGCAATACTCGTTACGCGGATATCAATTGGGTGGCGCCCAGCGTGCCCTCGTCCGGCGAGCTCATCTACCGCCTCCTAAAAGCTGCTCGCTGGGTGATCAAACCGGACATTGCCGATTGTCTATTCACCGCAATTTCCACTGACACGGGTTCATTCCAATACCCGACTACTCGTCCCTCTACCTATGAAATCGCAGGAGACTTGGTGGATAAAGGCGCCAATCTCGCAGTGATCTGTGACGAGGTCTACCAATCCTATCCGCTCTCTCGGGTCAAGCTGCTCAAACACGTCTACAATCACTTTAAACTCACCAACGATAACGAGATTGCCTACTTCTGGTTGAGGCCCGCCGACTATCAGCGCACCGGAGCCACTCGCGAGGATACTGAAGGGCTCATTGATCATATTCGAGACATCGCCCCGGTCATTGTCGCCTGCCTCTTTGAAGAACTGGAGACTGAGGTCATCCGTCTCAGCTTAAGAAGTAAAAGTCCGAATATTAATGTCAACGACATAGCCAAACAGTTCGGAGGCGGAGGCCACAAGGCAGCGGCCGGAGCTCGCATCAAGGGACGGCCTATGACCATTCAGCGTCGCGTCGTCAAAGCCATTCGCGCAGAGCTCGCCGCCGGGAAACAGGCGGATTTAGACAAGCCCAATGACTGACATCGACGGCGCCCTCCTGATCGATAAAGGAACCGGATGGACCTCGCACGACATCGTCGCCCGGGTCCGCAGCCACTGTAAGGTCAAGAAGGTTGGCCACTGCGGCGCCCTCGATCCCAATGCCATAGGTCTCCTCGTGGTGGTTCTCGGCAAAGCGACCAAACTTTCCGAACGTCTCATGGAGCAGGACAAGTTCTACGAAGGGATCGTTCGGTTTGGGGAAACCACCGACAGTTACGACGCGGACGGCAACATTACGGCCACAAGTCCGGTGCCCCCCATGACGCTGGAGAGTCTCAATGAGGAAGCAAAAGCCTTCGTCGGTGATATTCTTCAGGAGCCTCCAATGATCTCGGCAATCAAGGTCGATGGGGTCCCGCTGTACAAATTGGCCCGCAAAGGAAAGACCGTCGAGCGAAAGCCTCGTTTGGTTCACATCTACCGTTACAAGTTTACGGACTACATGAAGCCCGATGGAACATTTAAGATTGCCTGCACCAAGGGCACTTACGTGCGTAGCCTCGCTCATGAATTGGGCGCCAACCTCGGCTGCGGGGCGCACCTCAAGCAGTTGCGTCGAACCCGCTCCGGTTCATTCGACGTTGCTCAGGCGCTGACCATCGATGCGATCACGAAGATGTCTCCAGCGCAACTTGCCAAGCATGTGATTCCGATACCTGAACTCACTCGCCCTCAATAGGACACATCGCTTCCCATGGATCTCCTGCTTTCAACAAAGACGAGCCACCGAGAGTCGGCAAGTTCAGCCGCATGAAAATCATTCGCCAACTCGGGGAGTTTGAGAATCCGTTGCACAAAGCGACCTTCTGCACCATCGGGATGTTTGATGGCCTCCACTTGGGGCACCAGCATGTCATCAAACAGACGATTCACCGCGCTCAGCAGGCCGACGGTATTTCAATCGCTATTACGTTTGATCAACATCCGGCAAGGATCGTTGCACCGGAACGGGCCCCAGCGATGATTTACCCGCTGAGCAAACGACGTGCCCTCTTAGAGGCGTCCAATTTTAGCTTCGTCTGGATCATCCCCTTTGATAGGCAGTTCAGCGAGATTCCAGGAAACGAATTTCTGGAACGGATCACCAAGTGGCTGAGCCCTCTCTGCTACATCTGCGTGGGCCCAGACTTTCACTTTGGCCACAAACGATCGGGCGACCCACAGCTACTCCGTGACCGTGCCTCGTCACTAGACTACGAGCTTCCCGAAATCATCCCGGTGAAACACCAAGGAGGCGAAGTCAGTAGCACTGCAATTCGAAATCTGATCACCGAGGGCAAACTCGATGAGGCTAGTCATCGCTTGGGCCGGAATTATGAAATCTGCGGTCAGGTGGTCCGAGGAAAAGAAGTCGGACGCAGCATCGGCTTTCCGACCGCCAATATAGACACGACCGCCCTTGCCCTGCCGCCAAACGGAGTTTATCCGGTCATCGCCAGTATTTCCGGAAGAACGGTGAACGGCGTGATGAACATTGGCCATCGCCCCAGCATCAATCAGTCGAGCACCCTCCGAACGGCGGAGGTTCATCTCTTCGATTTCCACGAGAACCTTTATGACAAGTATCTTGAGGTTCGTCCGCTTCAACGAATCCGAGGGGAACAAAAGTTCCCTTCGCTCGCAGCCCTCCAAGACCAAATTAAACAAGATATCAGGACAGCGAGACAATTCCTCTCGCAACCATCAAGAACGGAACCTGTAGCCGTCAGTGCCGGATAGAACGAATTTTGAACTTCGCACCCGTTGAATTTGTCGGTTGATTCTGGAAATTGCTGGCCATAACTGTTTAATACCGACTGCAAGGGCTTTAAGCGCCTTGATTGAGACAAAGATGAACGCAGGAATTACCGCAATTAATGCAGAAGTGCAGGAAGCGAGTGCTTTCGTACAGCCGCTCTTGACCGAAATTAACAAAGTTGTCATCGGGCAAAAATATCTGATTGAACGCCTTATCGTTGGCATGCTGGCAAACGGGCACGTATTGCTTGAGGGCGTTCCCGGACTCGCAAAGACGACCTCAGTCAAATCGCTTGCCGCCTGCATCAACGTGGGGTTCTCTCGGCTTCAATTCACGCCCGATATGCTCCCAGCGGACGTCATCGGCACCCAAATCTACAACCCTCAGTCGGGGGATTTTTCCACCCGCAAAGGCCCGATTTTTTCCAACCTAGTTTTGGCGGACGAAATCAATCGAGCGCCGGCTAAGGTTCAAAGCGCGTTGTTGGAAGCCATGCAAGAGCGCCAAGTGACCATCGGCAACCAAAGTTGCAACCTTGATGAACCCTTCCTCGTCTTAGCCACTCAGAATCCCATTGAGCAAGAGGGGACCTACCCGCTCCCCGAAGCGCAAGTCGATCGCTTCATGCTCAAGCTCAAGGTCGGGTATCCCGCCAAGAATGAAGAACGGCAAATTCTCGATCTAATGGCCAAAACTGCACCGTCGCCCGAAGCTCAACCCGTCGTCTCGCCGGACCAAATCATAGCCGCCAAAAAGGTGCTCAACGACATCTACATCGACGACAAAGTCAAAGATTACATCGTCGACCTCATCTGCTGCACGCGGCAACCAGAGGCTTATGGAATCAAGGTCGCAGAGTACATCCAACTCGGCGCATCACCCCGCGCGACCATCGCCCTTACCTTGGCCGCCAAAGCCTACGCCTTCCTTCGCGGCCGCGGCTACGTCACGCCGCAAGATGTGAAAAGCACTGGCATGGATGTCCTTAGGCATCGCGTGGCGATTACCTACGAGGCGGAAGCCGAAGAACAAACGTCGGAATCCATCATCCAAAAAATCTTCGACGAACTGCCAGTGCCATGATCTTCATTGAGGCGCAGGAAAGTCTCCCGGGCGTATGATCCCTCGCGAAATCATCAAGAAGATTCGCCAAATCGAGATTCGGACCAATCGGCTGGTTTCCGAGTCGCTAGCTGGGCATTACCACAGCGTCTTTAAGGGACAAGGCATGAACTTCGATGAAGTTCGCGAATATCAGCCGGGTGACGATGTTCGAACGATCGACTGGAACGTCACTGCCCGGATGAATCATCCCTTCATCAAGAAGTTCGTCGAAGAGCGGGAGCTGACCGTCATGCTCCTGGTCGACCTTAGCGGATCGGGGTTGTTCGGTTCCGGAGAACAATCCAAGCGAGAGCTAGCAGCAGAAATCGCCTCAATACTTGCATTTTCAGCAGTCAAGAATAATGACAAAGTCGGTCTGCTTTTGTTTACTGACATA
The DNA here is from genome assembly GCA_024761205.1 of Limisphaerales bacterium. Classification (GTDB taxonomy): domain Bacteria; phylum Verrucomicrobiota; class Verrucomicrobiia; order Limisphaerales; family AAA164-E04; genus UBA2970. Next base: position 574,029 of record JAMASS010000004.1, on the reverse strand, counting down.
GTCGAGAAATTCATCCCTCCCCGCAAAGGCCGCTTTCATGCCCTGCGGGTCATTCGGGATATCCTGTTTTTCGAACCGAGCCGCCGAGGAACCAACCTTAACACTGCCCTTGAATTCCTTTTTCGGATCACTAATCAACGTGCCATCGTCGTGCTCATTTCCGATTTTCTCGGCCAGACGGAAGCCACGCGCCAAGAGATCGAAGCACACCTCCGGCGACGCGTCGTGATGTCAGATGGCCTGAGGCAGGCCTCCCTTACATCCCTCCGCCAAACGAAACGAAAGCATGACTTGGTCGCCGTTCAGATCACCGATCCGTTCGAGATGAGCCTGCCTAACATCGGCAAGATCGTCCTCAAGGATGCGGAAACCGGTCATGTTGTCGAAGTCGATACGGGAGACGCCAAAAAACGAGCTGCATTTGTCACCCGACAAAAGAAAGCTCATGACGAACTGGACCGACTCCTCCGATCTGCCGGAATCGACGGTATCCAACTCCGAACAGACCAACCCTACATCACCGCATTGAGCCGATTCTTCGAGAATCGAGAAAAACGACGGTACCGCTGATGGAAGCGACCAACTCCGCCCTTGTCGTGCCGTCTACGGAAGATCAGAGTACACTCTCTGACATTCATGATATCCGCTCCGTTGTCGACCTACCCTCCTCCTGGGCTGGGTTGTGGTGGGTGCTCCTTGTCCTTGCCGTTCTCGCCTTGGCTTACTGGGCCTATCGCTATTGGAAAAAACGCCAGCAAGAAACTCCCAAGGAAAAAGCCCAACCCAAGGAGTCGCCACACGAACTCGCTCGAAAGCGGCTAGAAACCGCCCTGGAACATCTGCACGATCCGGAACGGTTCTGCGTGATGGTTTCGGATGCGATTCGCGGATACTTGGAAGATCGATTCGACCTCCACGCCCCGGAGCGAACCACCGAAGAATTTTTGGAGGAACTCAGAGGCAGCCGCCACCTTTCCGACGAGCACAAGCAGTTGTTGGCCAATTTTCTAAATGAATGCGACCTGGTGAAATTCGCAAAGTCCGAGCCGGAAGCCTACGAACTTAAACAGCTTCATAGAGCGGCCTTCCGGCTCGTTAGCGAAACAGAACCCTCACTGATGGAATCGCCAACACCAGAGCCCCAGCCGACCGCCCAAGCGGATCCCCGGCAGCCCACGAATCAACCGCAAGAACCACAATGATCCCGCCCTTGGCCTGCGACTGAATTTCATGCTTAGCTTCGTCCACCCCTACATGCTCATACTCCTTCTGTTCCTGCCCATTCTGGCGTGGATCCGAGGCAGGCGAAGTCGTGGCGCGGCATTCCTCTATTCCTCCGTAAAAATCGTGGAAGGGATCATCAACCTCAGGCGCTCCCAAGCCGGTGGCATAAGCACGAAGCTTCGCTGGCTGGCGCTCGCACTTTGTATCATTGCTCTGGCGCGCCCCCGCCTCGGCGAGGGAGAAACCGCCATCACCGCCAGCGGCATTGATATTGTGGTAGCCTTGGATTTGTCAGGAAGCATGGCCGCGGAAGATTTCACAATCCTCGGCAACCGCGTCAATCGCCTGGCGGCTGCCAAAAACGTGCTTAAGGAGTTCATCGACAAACGCCGCAACGATCGCATCGGACTCGTCGCATTCGCCAGACGCGCCTACATCGCCGCGCCGCTGACACTCGATCACGATTTTCTGCTGCAAAATCTGGAGCGTCTGAATCTCGGCACCATTGAAGATGGCACCTCCATCGGCTCCGCAATGACGGCCGGTCTCAATCGCCTGCGGGATATCGTCTCCAAGAGCCGCATCATGATCCTGATGACGGACGGCCAAAACAACGCCGGAAAAGTCCCTCCGCTAACCGCTGCCGAAGCCGCCGAGAGCCTCGACGTCAAGATCTACACCATCGGTGTCGGCAAGCGTGGGCCCGCACCATTTCCCCAACAAGGCCCCTTCGGTCGAAAAGTTTATGCCCAAGTGGAGGTCAATATCGACGAGGACACGCTTACGGAAATCGCCAAGATCACCAACGGAAAATATTACCGGGCGGACAACACCGATACACTGATTGAAATCTACGAAGAAATCGATCAACTTGAGAAATCAGAGGTCGAAATCACCGAATACCAGAACTATGAAGAGATCTTTCATTGGTTTCTGCTGCCGGGATTCGTGCTCATCCTCTTGGAAACCATTTTGAATCACACAGTTTGGCGCCGCCTGCCCTGAAATGGACACTTTTCTGAGATTCGAGCATCCGCAAATCCTCTGGCTTGTGCCAGTGGTTATCTGTCTGCTCGCCTGGTTCTTTCGCTGGTCGAGGCGAAAGCACCAGAAGCTCATCAATGTCTTTGTCAAATCCAGACTCTTGGCCGCCTTGACTGTGGGGGTCTCCCATCAACGTCAGCTCGTCAGAATGGGACTCCTCACGATCGCCGTAGGCCTTCTACTCGTCGCCCTCTCCCGACCTCAATACGGGTTCCATTGGGAAGAAGTCCGTCAGAAAGGGCTCGACATCGTCGTTGCGATTGACACGTCCAAAAGCATGTTGGCTGCAGACATCGCTCCCAATCGTTTGGAACGATCCCGCCTGGCCGCCTTTGACCTGATGGCCCTCGCCCGCCGGGATCGCCTTGGATTGGTCGCTTTCGCCGGGACCGCCTTCCTCCAATGCCCGCTAACGCTGGACGATGAGGCTTTTCGGCAAAGCCTGAACGCACTCAGCACAGAAATCATTCCGCAGGGTGGCACTGCCTTAAAGGAAGCTTTGGAAACAGCCAAAAAGGCGTTCGATGCGTCGAATGACAACTACCGCGCCATCATCATCATTTCCGACGGCGAGGATCACGAAGAAGGTATGGTAGAGGCCGCCGAGATCGCGGCCGCTCAGGGCTACCGGGTTTTCACCGTCGGGGTCGGTACCACTTCTGGAGAACTCCTTAAAATTACCGACGATAACGGCCAAATCACCTACCTTAAAGACAATCAAGGGAACGTTGTCAAATCCAGCCTCAATGAAGCCCTCCTCCGCCAAGTGGCAACGGCTGGACAAGGATCGTATATTCACCTAAGAGATACGAAATCATTGGAAATGCTTTATGAAAGCGGACTGGAACCACTACCCAAAGGTGAATTATCGTCGCGGCTGACGAGGCAATATCACGAGCGATTTCAATGGCCGCTAGCTTTGGCCATCCTATGCCTTTTGGCGGAGCTGTTCGTCGTCGACCAAAGACAAGTCAAACGTCCGGACGGACCGATTCGATCGGCAACCGTCCTAAGAGAACATGTCAATTAATGCCTAGGAAGAGAATGAAGACTGACCTTGCATCTCACCGAGAGATTTCGGTGGCATTTAGGCAAATGCAGCGGATCAGCTGGCTGCTGCTGCTCACCCTTTTCTTCGCCGAAACCGCCACCAAATCTCATGCTGACTCAGCCGGGGAGGCCAAGCGCTATTTCCAGGAAGGCCGCTATGAAGACGCCCTGGAGATTTATCGCTACCTTTCGCTTGAGAACCCAGATGACCCGCGCTTTACCTACAACGCGGGCGTCGCAGCCTACAGGGCCGGACAAATGACTGATGCGGTCGAGCAATTTGACGCTGCCTCACTCGCACCCGACCTCAAACTGCAACAACAAGCTCACTACAACATGGGCAACTCGCTGTTTCGTTTGGGCGAATCCGCTGCCGATCCGGAACAAAAGATGGCCGCCTGGAAACAGGCCATTCAACGCTATCAACACGCGGTCACCATCAATGAAGCCGACACCCTGGCTCAGGAGAATCTGGACTTCGTCAAGCGGCGCCTCGAAGAGCTCCAACAACAGCAACAGAACAACGGCCAGCAAAAGCCGCAGGAACCATCCGGAGATCAAAACCAGGAACAAGAACAAGAATCCCAACCGCAACCGAACGAATCGGAACAGCAGCATGAGCCCAAGCAACAGGACTCTCAACCTTCCGAAGCCCAACAGAGTGGCGAGGACAAAAAAGATTCCTATGCGACAGAACCCTCTCCCGGAAAAATGACACCGGAGCAAGCCAAGCAACTGCTCGATGCTGAGCGCGATCAAGCTCGAGCCATGATCTTCCGTCCGCCCCAGAAACGCCTCCCTAGAAACGCGTTCAAGGATTGGTAAACCCCTGTCACAAAACAATGCGGCTCTATCGCCATTTCTGTTTAGGTTTACTCCATTGCCCCGGTCCCTTCGTCGGCTTGCTCTTGCTCCTGGTGGTAATGCTTTGGAACGCTAACGCCATCGCCGCCGCTGTCAGCAAGACTCGGTTGGCCATATTTTTACCGGCCAAAAACTGCCCCGGCGTTCCGAAAGACCAAATTGATACGGACCGCCCCGGGACCGAAGACGCGGTTGAATGGTTGAAGACAGTACGCGGCGTCAATCAGCATGATTTAATCTCCAACGATAATATACGAGTCGAGCTAAGGATATCTTGTGACGCTTGGGAGGCGTGCGAATAATTCATGAATATCAATCGGAAGAATCCTTGTTGGCCTGATTTGGTTTTGACGGCAATGCTGGCAATTGCCATGAGCGGCCAAGGGCAACATCCCTTGAATCCCGGAACCGCCCGACACATGTACAACGCGGCCTTGACGGCGAACTCAGTGCCCATGGGGGAACCGGTCATCCTTCAACTCCGCTACACGAATTGCAAGCCCGACACCCCCCCGACCATACCGGAGATTGACGGTTTGACGGTGACCTATGAGGGCCCCTTAAGCAGTTCGAACATCAGCATTGTCAATGGTCGCCGCACGGAAACCCATTCCGTGATTCACCAATTCAACATCGTGCCCGAAAAAGTCGGGACCTACACCATCCCAGCCATTGAATCCAAGATTCAGGGAAAAACCTACACGACCAGAGCCCTTCGTTTGACCGCGTCAAAGGGCCGGGACTACAGCCAATATGCCTTTATCCGGGTGCAGATTTCTAAGCAGGAGGTCTACGTTGGGGAGGTGTTCCAAATGGCTGTCGAACTCTTCGAGTTAAACGCCAAGCTGGAGGAGAAGCCGGTGATTCCCTCGGATGGATTCGTCATTGATGAAGTCGGCCAGCCCAGCCAATCCCGAACGCAAGTCGGAAACAGTATTTATGACCGAGTGACGTTCCATTACCTCGTTCGCGCTGTCAAAACCGGAGAGCTCTCCATCGGTCCGGTTACGTGGAAAGTCCCTCTATACTTACGCAACAACTCCGCACGTCGCCAGAGAGGGGCGTTTAATTCGTTCTTCCCAGGCTTCGTCGATCTCGGTTCGACCGTGCGACGCGATGTGACCCTTGAATACGAGCCGGCCAGTTTGAATGTGAAGCCCCTTCCCGAGGAAGGTCAACCGGACAGCTTTAACGGGGGCGTCGGTAAGTTCACCATGGATGTACAAGCCTCTCCCACGGACGTCACGGCCGGTGACCCGATCACCATCACCATGAGAATCCGGGGCAGAGGAGCGCTCGAAGCGTTGCAAATGCCGTCTTTCGAGTCTTGGCGAGAGTTCAAGCAATACCCCGAAACCGCCACCGTAACCCCTACCGACAAACTCGGGCTCAGCGGCATAAAAACCTTTGAAAAGATCGTCATTCCCAACAATGCCGAAATCGAAAGCCTGCCTGAGATCGAGCTCAGCTTTTTTGATCCTTTGGAGGAGCGCTACAAAACATTGACCCAACCACCTATTCCATTAGTCGTAAAACCCAACCTCACCACCGCGACTCAGCCGACCATCGTCGCCAATGCCGGCCCCAACCAGCCCCCCCTAAATATCGCCACCAACATTGTGCATATCAAACCGCGCCTCGACACCATCAGCACCGTCAGTCCTCCCTGGCTACGGCAACCCGCTTTCCTTTGGTTACAAGTCATTCCCTTGGCCGCCTGGATTGCCAGCTACGTCTACCGGACACGACGCAACACCCTCAATCGCAACCCTCGAGCCCTACGCAAAAAACGAGTGAAAACTGTCGTCGAAAGAAGCCTCAGAGACCTCCGAGATATGGCTGCCCGAAATCAGTCCAGCGAATTCTTCGCCACTCTATTCCGACTTTTGCAGGAACAGATTGGAGAACGATTGGATCTCCCTGCGAATGCGATCACCGAAGCCGTCATCGAAACGAAACTTCGCAATCACGGTCTTGATTCGGAGACCAGAAACGCCCTTGACCAATTATTTCAAATCTGCAACCAGTCCCGCTACGCGTCGGTCAATTCCAGCGAAGAATTAGTTAAACTTACCGAACGAGCGGAGCGTGCTCTCGTTACATTACAGAATCTCCCCGATTCAACGGCACGATGATCTCAAGAGCGTCGGTAACTATCGGGCGTCCGGTCCTCGTCGTCATACAAAAGACCACTCTCCTCTCCTGTCTCATTCTCTCAGGCACAGGAGCTGTGCTTGCGGATCCGAAAACTCAGTTCAATGACGCCAACATTCTCTACGAACAAGGCGAGTATCTAGCCGCCGTAAACGCCTATCGCCAGCTCATCGACGGCGGCACGGATTCCGCGGTTATCCGATTTAATCTCGGAAACGCCCTCTACCAATCATCACAAATCGGACACGCAATCGCGCAGTATTACGAGGCGCTGTACCGCTCGCCAAGGGATCCAGATATCTTGGCGAATGTCCAGTTTGCCCGAGAAAAACTTGGTCCCAACACCAGCATCCCGACAAACTTCTGGCGTCAGTTTCTCCTTCAATTGACCCTCAACGAATGGACGCTTCTTGCCCTCATTCCGTTCTGGGCTTGGATGGCTTGCGGCGCGTGCGCGCTCCTCTTGACGGCCAAGGGAGGTCTGCTGTCGACGCTCTCTAAGCTCATGGGCCTCGCATTTCTTTTTACCGGTATTCTCTTGCTGTTCGCTGCCAACGAACGATTCGGAAAGCAATATGCCGTTGTCACTAGTGGCGAAGCCGTCGTTCGATTCGGACCGTTCGAAGAGTCTAAGAGCAGTCACAATCTTATCGACGGCGTTGAGGTTGAGATCCTTGATGACAAGGAAGGATGGCATCAAATCCGAGACCCACAACAACGGGTAGGTTGGCTGCAAAAGAGTCAGATCCAACGGCTGCAAACACAACCCTAGATATCCATCTGGACCGGCGACAGGATTGACCTACCTTCAATGATCTTATAGTTCCCGCGTCAATTTCAGTGCTTAACCAAACGTAAGTCAACAAACCAGTTTCATGAAAAGAGATATTCTGGTTCCCGATCACTCTCACCACAACACTCGTTGACGGCATCGCGCCTAGCGCCCAATCTTGGCGCCGATCATCATGAGAAGGACGAGGACAACATTTCCTCGATCATGAAGAAGAGACACAAGGGCAAGACCTCCATCGTCGCCAAACTGCGCGAAGAAAATGCTTCGGAGGCTGAACTTAAAGACCTGATTGGCATATACCTCCAATTGGAGAAAGTAAGGCCTGCCATAAGGGCCTCAAGGAAGACTAAGCGCCAGCACCAGAATATTCACGAAACGTCACTTCACAGAAAGCTGCGATCATCAATCGCGGCTTTCTGTCTTGAACGGCCCGTTACCCACCCACTTCAATCCCCGAACCAGATATACCAATGAATGCAGAAGCAAAACTTACGGCACTCAGACTAAAACTTCCTCCCGCACCGAAGTCAGTCAGGGCCTACAAGCCCCTCGTCATCAGTCGGGAATCTTGCCCCCCGTCTCCGGCCATGAGCCGTTGCGACCGGATGGGTACACTGATCACGGGGAAAGTCGGCGCTGAGGTTAATCTTGAGTTCGGTAAAAATGCCGCCCGTCAAGCCGTCCTCACCATTCTCGCCACCCTTCGGGCTCAGCAGAGAAACCTCAACCGTTTTCAGGCCATGATCAAACTTCTGGAAATGGTTTATACCTCGCCGAATTTCCAGGAGCATCCTCAGGTGATCAATGGGTGCCGCGAACTCTTCGTAGGAAAGCCATGAAGAAGACTTGCATTACACGCTGGGATACTGCCGTGACTTTTCACGTTGTTTCACATTGATGATCGTGTGCGAGCTATTGGTGAGATGATGGATCATCACTGTCTTAAACAGAAGGAACTAGGCTAGAATAGCATGCCATAATTATAAGAAATCCAGTTGATTTACTTAAGATGGTTTAATAGTCATCAACGGATTGCCTCTTTCCTGATTTTTAGCGATAAAAGCCTTATCAAATGTATTCGTTACTTTAACGTGGGCAACAGTCGCTATATGAATCGTGTCCTTTGGTTTAATGCCATGATCCCAATTAAATCCCTGCTGTTTTTCACGATTGTTCATGTGGCCGAAACTGGTTTGATACATGGCTGCTTAAAAAAGTTGACGATCTTTCCCTTGCGATCCGCATCGATTTTCTCCTTGCCTTTCAAATGCAACACCCCGGCTAGGGCCAATGTAGCTGTTATTATTACAATTTTTCCAGCCTTGGCATGCCTAAGAAATTGATCGCACGAATCCGCCTTTCTATGCTCCTCTTGCAGCTAGCCGAGAAAACAATCTGAATCCCAATATCGACGCTCGGCATTCAAGACAAATCAAGGCTTCCCCTGACAATCATCCACGGTTGAGAAGTCCTTGTCATTTGGAAACACATTTATATTCTCGGCCCCAATTCTTGGTTGGAACACTGCTTCCGTTATAGCGGGCCACGCCGTCCGCCATCAGTCTCTTGCCCAAAACTCCATTGCTCAGTCGATTAAGTTTTCTGGGATATTGCATTTTACGGATTTGTCCTAAATGGCATTGTAAATTTTGAAATGGAGGTCGCCTCTTTCACTAATTATGGACGATCTTCCTTCCACGGAACCGATTTTATCGTAATCTGCATCAGCTGCTTTTGCCGTGCTATGAAGTTTGTCGCCAAATTCATGTTGGTCTCGCCTAACCCAAATTCCAACATGTGTGCCATTGCTGGATTTCTTGGCGCCGATGGATGCAAGACCACAAATGAACGGTACGGCGTCGCTCGGAAAGCCGGATGGTAATGAATCGCCGGACTCCAGCGTTTTCATTTCCCGAGAAATGATGGTCTGAACTTTCTCCAGAAGTCGCTGCACGGTCCTTTCAAGACCTCGGCGCCGATCAGCACACTGCCACTTTTGACGCGCATATTCCATAACCCCGATCTTACAGCGGCGTCCTGCTAGTCTGCATTGTCCATGATGATCCTTTCAATGGGAGTTAGAAAAAGGCATGACAGACAACTCATTCAGCACAGAAGATTATCAGCAGGAGTATTTGATTGCTGCTATATCCGAGAGCACTCGGTTGGCTTATGATAAAGCGTGGCGAGACTTTGTTGATTATTGTAACCGGCATAATGTCGAGCCCCTGCTTGCACCGCCGGATATTGTAGCGAATTGCCTGATTGAGAAGGCCACCAAACCCAGCCTTGAAACGGGCAAACCGCTCTCGGTAGGGACAGTTTCAGTCATCTGCTGCGCCATTAACCGGCGTTACAAAGACCACGAGAAGGCGTCTCCGACAGATCATCCCAAGGTGAAGATGATCCTGAACGGACTGCGCCGGAAGCTGGGACGACCACCCCGCCGGGTAAAAGCTTTGAGAGAAAGGCAAATACGAGAGATGATAAAGGCTTGCGGCACCACAACGATAGGTCTGCGGGACGCAGCCGTTCTTGCCCTAGGTTTCTCAGCCGCCCTGCGCCGCAGTGAAATCTGTGCGCTCAAAGTAGATGACATAGAGTTTCTACCCAAAGAAGACGGTGGCGGCTTGATCGTGAACATCTGCAAGTCCAAGACAGACCAGGAAGCCAAAGGACAACAAGTAGCTATCCCCAAAGGAAAATACATCCAACCCGCCAAACACCTGCGCCGTTGGATGAAAAAAGCAGGCATCAAAAACGGGTATCTGTTCCGAACATTGCGCCGGAACGGAGCTTTGCGAGGAGATAAATTACATCACGATGATGTCGCCCGGACAGTCAAGAAATATGCTGAGATGATAGGGCTAAACCCCAAGGAATATGCTGCCCACAGCTTGAGGGCGGGCTTCGTCACCAGCGCCGCCGTGCACAATGCCCGCCTAGACAAAATCATGGAAGTCACCCGGCACACCAACACCGCTACTGTCATGAAATACATCCGCGACCAAAACAGATTCAAAGACCACGCAGGCCAAAACTTCCTATAGGGTTAATGATAGACCCGCTAATGTGTTACGTCTGTTGGCGAGCAACCCGCATCCCGTTCAAAGACTAGCCTCGGTTAGTGCGTCAGCTTCGGCATCGGGATTTGGTTCAGGGGCTCTTCTACTTTCCTGTCTTACCGCTAAGTGATCCGAAAATTCCCATTCATTCATGTGGACTACCTTGTTCAACTTTTTGGTTGTATCATCGTTCATGGCGATTCTTCCCCTAGTGAAATAAATGGCTTGCTCGCCTGGGTCTTCTGCGGATAAAGACTCTTTCTATCATCCGCTCACAGCAACGATTCGCATCTGTCCGATTCTTAACCCCTGAGGAGAAAAAACCGCGGATTATATATACTCAGGACTTTGCAGCAGAAACGTCGACTGAGTTCGTCAGCTTCTAGTGTTCGGATTTTCCATCGTTGACTACTTGAGCGACTCGAAGCATACGCTGCCTACCAGCAAATTCTACAGCGTAAACCCTGAGAATCCCGTTTTCCCCAGCGTTTTTTTAAACCTGGAACCCCGAACTTCGTACCCTTTGTGGAGATTAACCCCATCTAGTTGCAAGATCATCCGTTTGGCGTAATAAGAGAACGATGCCCATCGCACCACCTCTCGCTAACGAGCCAGATTTTAAGATTTCAGAAAAACAGACCCGGTGGCACGAAAGCCACCGATCCAGCTCGATTGGCCAGCGTGGTCGAGCCGAACTACCGTTGAAACCTTATCAGTTACACAGGCCATTCATGCCACCGGAAATCTTACATTACAGTGTAAAGCTTATTTCGTGCCAATCGTTGAATTTCCCCGACACGAAGCCCGGTGCTCGGCTAATTCACCAGAATCCGGCAAATCCGAGCTGAGATCTGGGGTGCTGTGACAAATTTCACGCACAATGCGTGAAATTCACACACGGGTGGTCCCAAACGGTCCATTTCGCGGTCTTTTCAAGCCGAACACCACAATTGCCTAGCACTCATCTAAGGGACGTCAAAGCCGTCAGTGCTGCCTGCCCCTCGGCCTCCTTCTTGCTTTTTCCAATCCCTCGTCCGAGTTCCCGCCCGTTGTGATACACTGCGCAAACAAACTGGCGATCATGATCCGGCCCGGAAACCGCTTCGAGCTGATACTGAGGCGGAGTCGAGGACTGGGCCTGGAGGATCTCCTGAAGTTCCCCTTTCGGATTGTCGAAACTCGGGATCAACTCGATTTCGCTCAATTCGGGCTGAAATAAGCGACGAATCAGGCGGTACGCAGCATCGAATCCGGAATCCAGATAGATTGCGCCCACCAACGCCTCAAAGGCATCCCCAAGTGCGGACTGCCGATCTCGGCCCCCGCTCATCTCCTCCCCTCGGCTGATCCGCAGATACTCCCCCAAGCCCAACCGACGGGCGTGGACGGCGAGCGATCTCCGATTGACCAGTCGTGCGCGGGCTTTGGTCAACGGGCCTTCACCCGCATCCGGAAAATTCTCATAGAGATCATGGGTGATGATGACCTGCAGCACGGCATCCCCAAGAAACTCGAGACGTTGATTGTGCTGGGAAAACCCTTCATCCTCCTGAACCACGGAGGGATGAGTCAGGGCAAGCTTCAGGAGATCTTGATCTTGAAACCGATACTCAAGGATCCCCGCCAGGCGATCCCATTGATCTTTGCTGCTTCCGCTTGACATGCTCGCCTAGTATATTCCACAGTCGCTCCACCGTTCCCGTCCCTCCGTTTTCCTCGCTTTCAGGAACTTCCTGCCCCAGGTTCGCTTGATCTAATGCGATCCCTTCGAGCCCCTCTGTCTTCCTTATCGACATCACGGGAATTCAGAAACTCGTCGACACCGCTCTCGAGCAACTTGGCCACATCACGTTGTATATCCTCCAGTTCGTTGAGTTTGAGATTGGGATCGTGAATGGTAAAAACGTCACCGGTCTTCACATGTTCGTAGACAAACGTCCGAACGTCTTTATTGGTAATCTGCTCGCGGACCTTCAGCATTCGCTTTCGCTCCAACATGGCTGATAGAATAAAACACGCTGGACGATAGGCGCGATCGTTTAGATCGGTCAGTTTTCGCAAGGCCAATTCAGCCGTCTCTCTTTGAATCGGCTCAGGTGGTGGCGGTGGCGGCAGCATGAACTTGGCCTGCCAATGAGAGACGAACCCCTTGCAGTCACTGGTGCCATGGCCATACTGACCATTCCAGCAACCCTGACAAACATCAATTCGGTGATACTCATGCCGCTCATCAACGAGCAACGTGTGATAGACCTGTCCGTTCGAGAAAACAACGCTACAAGCCTGACATTTAGTCGAACGAGTACGAATCTTCCAATCGTTCATGAATCCCAGAACACAAAATTGAGCGCCTCCTTAGGTACTGTCTCCTTGCGAAAACAGCAATTAGTTAAGATCGGCTCGTGAGGACGAAGCACAGAGGAATCGTTTCTAGCTGAACGGCTCGGCGACCGAGGTTACTTCTGACCACGGATACTCGAACTGCACGAATTAAGGAAATGATCGGTGTCATCTCGTTATCCGTGATTTCAAACTCCGGAATGAAATGCGTCTTGGTAGACAGTCCCCAACAAGCAGCGAGCGGCGATCAATGATTGCCGCACATCGAGGTCTGTCGGATTCGCAACTCACTGCGTCTCGCCTTTCGTCACTCGGAGAAAGACCTCCTCAAGCCCCAACGTGTCTTCCCGCAATTCCGTTAACTTGGCGCCGCTATGAACCAAGATTTCGGCCACACAACTGATATCGGCGGCAGAGGGCGACATGGTGACCCGAATTCGTCCTTCCGCCTCCTCGGCATCGGCAATTTCAGACCGCCTCTTCAACGCTGCAATCGCGGCTGCAGAATCCGTCGCGACCTTGGCCCACACGATCACCTCCGACTTCATCTGGTCAGCGACTCCGGTTACTGAGCCGCTATAAATCAATTCGCCTTTCTCAATAATCGCCACCCGATTGCAAAGATTCTGCAGCTCGCTGAGAATGTGGGATGAAATAATGATGGTCTTATTCATTCGTTGCAGTTCCTGCAGAATGGCCATCATTTCAATTCGAGCCCGCGGATCAAGCCCACTCGCGGGCTCGTCCAAGAGAAGCAATTTCGGATCGTGAATCAACACGCGAGCCAATCCGAGACGTTGCTGCATTCCCCTGCTGAGCGCGCCAATCAACGCCCCTTGTTTCTCTGTCAATCCCACCAATTCGAGCACGTCCTTGACCGTGGTCTCCCGCTGCTTTGTGGGAATCTTGTAGCAGGCACCAAAGAAATCCAAATATTCGGTCACCTCCATGTCCTTATAAACCCCGAAAAAGTCAGGCATGTAACCAATCATATGGCGCACTGAGTCAGCATCGCGAACGACGTCGTGCCCCAAAACCTTGGCATAACCCTCACTCGGCGTCAGAAAGGTTGCGAGAATCCGGAGGGTCGTGGTCTTTCCCGCCCCATTGGAACCGATGAAGCCAAAGAGATCGCCGCGCTCCACTCTCAGACTTAACGACGACAAGGCCGTCATGGTTCCATACCGCCGGGTCAATTTCGTGGTCTCGACCGCTGGCGACTCGACCGAACGGCTCTCGGTGGCATCTGTTTTTTCCATGTGGATAGTGTGTCTGGAACCTGTCAAAAGTGCTCGGTTTCAACCTCGCCGCTCACTCACTAGTTGAGGTTGGCGTCACCACCAGTCTCAACAGCGTGTTGCGATTGCTCCGAGCAACCTCAAAGCCGTTCAGCCAAGGAATCAGCGAATAATTTGGATAATAGGCCAAAATGACCACCTCACCTCGGTCCAATGCCGGAGTCAATTCCATTCCAGAGGGATACACAAAGCCCCGAGTGCTCGAGCGATTTCCTCTGGAGTGATTTCTCCTGTATTGGGAGATAAAAGCCGATACCATTGAGTTTTGGCCCACGCCATGGATTCGCATGGTGGTCCCCAGTGCCTGTTTGCGAGTAGTCAGCGCTGGCAAATAGTTCCTGCTATGCCGGTCAACAAACTGATTCAAGAATTGGCCGGCCGCGGGATGCAAAGTCTCGATCCGCGATTCACCAGGTCCTAAGCCCGCTAGTTGGTAAAATTTCCCTCCTGCCGCAACGCCAATCGATTCCACGGTCTGCGATCCCTGATTCTGAAGGTGCACGGTAATCCCGTCCGGGACACTAGTCGCCTTCACGGTAAACGGTGTCTCTGCTGTATGAAACCAATCCGCCACGTACAATTGGCTGGTCCAAACGGGAACGAAAATTCGCGAGTTCATCCCGGAATTCGAGAGCAAAATCACGCTATCACCAGCCTCAGGTCCGCCACCCCCGGAGGCCAGGAACTCGGAGCGAAAGCTCGCCCCCGGCAACGGACACTGGACATCATAGCGCGCATTCAATGGCGAATAAATCGCCGCATAAGATCGGCCTCTCATTTTCGCGGCTTCTCCCCTATTGATGACATCGACGATATGAAGCTCGTTCCATTCCGACTCACCGGCGCGCAATCGATAGCCAATGAAGTAGATAAGCAGCGAAAACAAAATGACATAAGCCGGAAAGGTAATCCAAGTCAGCATCTGGCGGTTGATCTTTTTCAGCCACCAATGATCAAACGGCCCAATCATAATCAAATAGACCACTAACAACAGGAGGAGCCAACCCACGGGCAACTTCCGAACCTGTCGACTCTCAATCAAGGATCCAAACACACCGTCCAAACTCTCTCCCCCCGTATTAAAAAAATCAGTGGCTTCAAACCACTCGAAAGGAACCCGATTCAGCTTCGCCCAAAACCACGTCTTACTCTTCCACGATCGAAAGGGTTCTCGTTCGGGACTAAAAGTCAAAACGGTGACCTGCCCACGACCACGATTCGCGGAAATCATCAATGGAATGCCGTCCTCGGTCGCCAAGAGCACCTCGCCGTCAATCTGTCGCCCGGTAACGATAGGCATTTCCTCATTCTCAAAATCCAACTCTCTGGGTATTTGCGAATAACCGAACCCGGCAACCGATGACAAAACGCCCTGCTCCCCATCCACTACATTTCGGACTATCGAACTAGGCGTCTTGCTCGGCACGGAACTAGGGGAACCGTTCGCCAACCAATCGAAGAAAGCCGTTCCAACCTTAATCTGCCCCAGCCCATCCGGACGGAATGGACACAAGGGCTGGAGCCACGGCGTCGCCAGCACGTCTACAGGTTGCTCAATGGCCAAAATCAAATGTCCGCCAAACGCAACCCACCCATTCAAGGCGTCCACTTGGTCATTGACGAACTTGAGAGCCTGTTCCGAATTCAAATAAATGGACGACAAACCTTCCAAGGCAATCGCCGTATCCGGAAACTGTTCCGGAGGTATCCAACCAACCTCTGGCTGCACGGTGGAACCGATTTTGATTTCTGGAAACTTGGGCGTACCGGCAAAAGTCCGAGCAACCGAACCCATGAGCACCCCCTCCCAGGCTACTTCTTTTACCCGAACACCGGACTGTTCCGCCTGCAATTTACCGTTTTCGTCATAGAGTCGAGCATCCCAACTTGGCAGACCACCGCCACGATAAAAGACGGGGATGACGGCTCGCTTTCGAGTGTTAGTCGGCAATTCGAGAGTCACCCTGCGGCGCTGCTTCGATCCCAAATACGTCCCCGTAATTTCAATCGTCCCGGTAAACGCCGCGCCATCATTCATCACCTCGCAAGAAACGGGAAACCAACCCACCTCTCGCACAATCCCGCCATAACCGATGAACACATCGAACTGAAGGGCCTGACAAGGACGAACGGCCACCAAAAAAACAAAAAAGCCAAACAGCAGGGCCCAACACGATCCCGCTCGGTTTCCGATCATCATATGCCTCTCAGCCCATCAAGCAGCCAGACTTCTCAAATCCATGTCGCATGACAACCAATGCTCGCAGATACCTCAATCAAAACCAACTTCATCCGGCCAACAAACAAGCGATACTCGCCCGTAATTGCAGTGCATAACTCCCTCCAAACATTTCAATAATCCCGAGCTCCGGTTCCCGATCTCCATAATAGACAGCGAGGCCGAACATAACCGGTTCCCCCTCACCCGCAAATCCAATATTTCCCGACCACAAATCCCCATGCAATAAGACTGGTTTTGGAAAATAGCTGTTAAACCACTCATTCAGCCTTACCAGCGCTTCATCGGCAACCGCAAATGTCCTTCCTTGACATCTTGCTCGATCCAACTGATATCCCAATCGCCCCTCCCCCAGAAAGCCCACCTAATTAGCTCTCCACTGATTCCTCTGCAGCGTAATCCCGATCGTGCTTTCACGCTCCCAGCCAAAACGCCCCGCTGTAGTCTGGTGCAGAAGCACCAGTTGCCGACCAAGATCAGCCTGACTCGAAGCCTTCACACTCCCAAGCGCAATAAACTCCATTCCAATCCATGACTTCTCTTCCGTCTCACCCACAGCAATGACCTTCAGGACCCGAATCTTGCCGCTGCGGTTGATCTCTCGAAGTCCGGCTGCTTCAGCCTCAAACATCCTGCATATCGCGCCCGGCCGTTGATTTTCACAAAAACCTGGCGCTCCTCATCCGAGAGTGCCACCGCTTCATTGATACACCCCCCCACCGACGGATTCGGATGGAGATTACAGGAAAAATCACTTCCCAGAGCCTTTGCAAGACTCCTGCCAATCTGGTCCAAGCCCCGGTCATCCACCCTCAATGAGCAACTGGCTGCGCGCAAAATCCAAGAGCCCCTCATAACTCCCTTCCAAGAAATCCAACACCCCTCAAACCCTTCCTGTCTCCCACAATAAATAAAGGCCCGGCACCTCCTCGCCAGCCGAACCACTCACAAACTCGCAGAACCATCAAATCTTCTCCCCATACTGATCGAGTCAGTCGAGCGACCTCACGCCTTGGAGATACTCTCGATCCATGGCAAGAATCAGACCATAACCGCGTAGGTCTTCCTCCATGACGGGTCGCGCCTCCCTTCGATGTCAATGCCACGCACTTCACCGGTTCGACGGATCCCGGAATCCAGTGCGTTGCCTTCATGAAAGTCAATGGTGCCTGCGGAATCACATTCGGTTTCATCACACAAGCCCTCGCGATCCACGAGGTGACGAAAAACACTTTCAGCGGCGAGAGAACGGCAAATGTTCCCCATACAGACAAATAAAACTCAGCAACAATCCCCCCATAAAATTAATACACACTACACCTGGCCGACTTCCGAAGCGGATCAATGGCTTCCCTCAACTCTAACAAATCAAAGCCAAAGAAGTTCAATTACGGGCGTGGATGATCCTGCCAATCTGGCATTAGCGGGAGAATCAATGCAACCGCAATTTGGAGGCCGGTCTTTTTTCGCCCAAACGCAATGGAAAGTGGTGAATTAATTCAAAAAAAGTGGCTCGAGAGTCTCTCCCCCCCACTTTTTGAACCCCATCCGATAAACCCTCTCTCTGGATTCTTCACTGGATTTTGACCAACATCCGCAGCATGATGACCCAATATGAAGTTTGTCCTGACGACCCATAACGTAAAACTGACCAAGAAGATTGAAGACCACATCCTGAACCGAATTGAAAAACTTGAACATTTCGACCGCTGGGCCGTCGATGCTCGGGTGAGTCTTGAGCACGACAATACCAAATCTCCGGAGAAACAATACAAGTGCTCCATGAGACTGGGCGTTCGCGGTCCCGACCTTTTTGCTGAAGACTCAGAAAGCGACCTTTACGCAACCATTGACCTCGTTACAAAAAAGATCGAGCAACAAATCCGCAAGCGACATAGCAAGAAAAAAGCAAAACGAACCAGCGAACCAGCCAAGCGCAAACGCAACGCACAGGAACGATAACGACGCCGGCGACCCCCGTGGAAAAGCGTGAGATCCCAAGCCATTCGTTCCCGAATTGTTGTCCCGGTCGGAAAGCCACCCATCGAAAACGGAGCGGTGGTCATTAATGGCTCGCGAATCACAGCCGTCTCTCCCTGGGAGGAACTACCCAGACCCCGCCAAGAGGCCGTCACCGACTTAGGCGAGGTCATCCTCCTCCCCGGTTTCATCAACTGTCACTGCCACCTCGACTACACCGAGATGGCCGGCATGATCCCGCGGCTCCAACATTTTGCCGACTGGATCAAGGCCATCATCGCCATCAAGGCCACTTGGAGTTACACAGAATTCGCTAAATCATGGATCACCGGAGCCCACATGCTCGAGCAATCCGGAGTAACTTCTGTCGTCGACATTGAGGCCGTCCCCGAGCTGCTACCGGAAGTTTGGAACGCAACCCCACTGCGGTTATGGTCCTGCCTTGAGTTAATCAATGTCAAATCACCCGACACGGCCACATCCATGGTCAAATCAGCCCGGCAAAAGGCTCACGAACTCGAAACCCAGCACACGAACCACTGCGGCCTTTCGCCCCACGCGCTCTACACCGCCTCAGACGATCTGCTACAGCAAGCGGAAATAACCGCGCGGGCCGAATCTCGCCTGCTGACCACTCATGTCGCCGAATCCAGCGAAGAAGACGCAATGTACCACTCGGCAACCGGACCACTCTATCAATGGCTTCGATCCCAAGGAAGACTGGAACACAGTGGTGAAGGTTCCCCAATCTCCATCCTTGATCAATTGGGCTACTTCAACAGCCCAGTAATCGCTGCCCACGTCAACTACCTGGCGCCAAACGATCCGCACATCCTGGCGGCTCACGGTGTTACTGCGGTTCACTGCCCACGCAGCCATCACTACTTTGGTCACGACGCTTTCCCGTGGCAACGGCTTAACGAAGCCGGCGTGAACATCACCCTCGGAACCGACAGTCTCGCCAGCATCGGAAAAGTCGGAGGTGACATCCCCCGCCTGGACTTCTTCGCTGAGTTCGCTAGCCTAGCCGCTACTGACAAAGCCCCCCCGCCTCACAAGGCGCTCAAATGGGCGACCACAAACGCAGCCAAAGCCATCCATCAAGAGAATGAGCTCGGGCAACTCTCGCCGGGCTTTTTGGCCGATATCATCGCCATCCCGTATGCGGGAACCATCGGAGCCGCCGTCGAAGCCATCGTCGGCTACCGGGGTTCGGTGGCTGCGGCTATGATTCACGGCCGGTGGATCATTCAAGATGGAGACAACATCCGTCATCAAACATGAAGCCTTTGTCTCAACATCTCTCCGGGCAACTTAAGACCCTTCAGAATCAACATCTCCTCCGGCAACTCAGACCGATCACCAGCCCCCAAACCGTAACCCTTGAGCAGGGAGATCGATCAATGATCGCGTTCGCATCCAACGACTACCTCGGACTCGCGACCCACCGCAACGTCAAAGAAGCAAGTAAAGAAGCGATCGAAAAATATGGAGCCGGAAGCGGTGCTTCCCGACTCATCACCGGCTCCCTCCCGCCACATCGACGACTCGAGGAACAGCTGGCAAAGTTCAAAGGCACCGAGGCCGCTCTCGCATTCGGCAGCGGCTACCAGACCGCCAGCAGCGTCATCGCCTGTCTTCTCACCGAGAATGACACCCTGATCAGCGACCGGCTCAACCATGCCTGCTTGATCGACGGCGCTCGACTTTCCAAGGCAACTATCAAGATTTTCGAACACAATGACTTGGATCAACTCGAAAGCATCCTCAAAGTCCTTGCCGACGATCAAGCACGGCAACGCCATGATCCCGGCAATCTCCTGATAGTCACGGAAAGCGTCTTTTCCATGGACGGCGACCAGGCGCCGTTAGCCGAGATCGCGGCGCTGAAGAACCGCTATGGCGCGTGGTTGATGGTCGACGAGGCTCATGCAACCGGCCTTTATGGTCCGCAGGGACAGGGTTGGGCGGAGTGTACCGGCACGAGCCACAATATCGACATCCAAATGGGCACCTTGGGTAAAGCTGTCGGTGCGGCAGGCGGCTTCATCAGTGGCTCACAGATGCTCATCGATTTTCTCGTCAACCGAGCGCGATCATTCATTTTCTCCACTGCTCCGACACCAGCGAGTGCTGCCGCAGCAATCGCGGCGATCGAAATCATCCAATCCGCCGAAGGCAGTGCCCTAAGAGCTCGTCTCTGGCAACGGGTCCGGGAACTGAGAGCCGGGTTGGAGCAGCCCGAGCCGGATCCCTCGCCGATTGTGCCCTTACTCATTGGCAGTGAATCTCAGTGTCTCAAAATTGCCGCTCAACTGGAGGCCCAAGGTTTTCTCGTGCCAGCAATTCGTTATCCATCAGTCCCGAGAAACCAAGCCCGACTCAGGATCACACTATCGGCCCAACACACCCAACCCCACGCGGTCCAACTGCTGCAAGCCCTGAGCCAGATCAAAGCAACAAACATTGGACACAAAGTCATCGAGAGCACTCCCCTCTCCCTCTGATGCCACACCGCACCCAACGCAAATCCGACAAGAACCCGGCCCAACTGGATCGTCAATACATCTGGCATCCCTTTACCCAGATGCAAGAGTGGATTCGAACAGATCCGATCGTGATCACCTCCGGCAAGGGAGCGATCCTTACCGACCAATGGGGACGCAAATATATCGACGCCAACGCATCCATTTGGACCAATCTTCATGGCCACAACCACCCCGTGATCAATCGAGCCATCCACGCCCAGCTCGTGAAAATCAGCCACTCCTCCGCCCTGGGCTTAGCCAACGAACCTGCATCTTACTTGGCTGCCGACCTCATCCAAATGGCCAAGCTCAACAGGAAACGGCCGAGGGCGTCCGATTCCTCCAAAAAGCCCCCCCCCCCTCGCCAGCCCGAACTAACGAAGGTCTTCTTTTCGGACGATGGATCCACCGCGATGGAGGTCGCCTTAAAACTCCACTTCGAACACCAGCGGCGGACCACACCCAAGATCACGCCAAGATATCTTTCCCTCGAGAACAGCTATCACGGCGATACCGTGGGCGCGATGAGTCTCAGTCACAGCCCGCTCTTTCATCAATCATTCCGCAAGATCCGCTTCAAAGTGGATCGCATCATGGCGCCCTACTGTTATCGCTGCCCCTACAATCAAGCCCAGGCCAAGCGCACCGACGCGCGATCTTCCCGCCAATGCCGATGGGAATGTGTCCAGCAGATCAAAGAACGCATCGAAACAGCCAAGCGAAAAAAACAACCTTATACTGCGTTCGTGGTTGAACCCATCATCCAAGGCGCCGCCGGGATGATCGCTCATCCAAAAGGTTGGCTCACCAAAGTGGCGCGCCTCATTCAAAAATACCGCATGCAGCTTATCGCCGATGAAGTGATGACTGGTTTTGGCCGGACCGGGCCGCTCATCGCCTCCCACGGCGAGGGGATTCAGCCCGACTTTCTGGCTTTGGCAAAAGGAATGACCGGTGGTTACCTCCCCATGGCCGCTACCCTGACGACTCAGGCAGTCTTCGACAGCTTTCTCGGTCCCTACGATTCGTTTAGAACATTCTTCCACGGGCACAGTTTCACCGGCAATCAACTCGGGAGCGCTGCTGCTTTAGCCAACCTAAAGCTCCTCCAAAGTCCTCGATCTACCCAACAAAGAAAACATCTCGAAGACTGGCTCGAAAACGCCCTCGACCGTCTTTGGCGCCACCCCCAAGTGGGCGATATACGGCAGGCGGGCCTAGTGGCGGGGATAGAGTTGGTCAAAAAATGGCAAACTCGGGAACCTTTTCCGCTCAAAGAGCAGGCGGGAATTCGAGTATGTCAAGCCCTGGCAAAGCGTGGAGTTCTCACCCGCCCCATAGGCAACGTCATCGTCATCATGCTGATCTACACAATGACGAAACGCCAGGTCGACACAATCGTCGCCGCGCTATCGGAGTCGATCAAAGAAGCTCTTCCCTTGTAGTAACGGTGGGGCGAGAGTCCTTTTGAGCCACCGTCTCGCACGGCGAGACGGAATTCTCGGGGAACCCGATAGCTCACCTGAACATTTCCTCACCCTTTGACAGGCACAACTCAACCATTCCCCGGCACCCGCAACCGCTCGACCTGAGCCTGCACCTCAGCCGGCGGCGGCGGTGTAAACCGACTCACAACTATGGTAATGGCAAAATTGATCACCATGCCGACGGTTCCGATTCCCTCAGGACTGATCCCCAACCACCAATCCTCAGCCGTCGCTCCCGTTGAGATCGCTTTGAAGTATATGATGTAACTTGCAGTGAAGAGGATGCCCGCCACCATGCCGGCAACCGCACCCTCCCGGGTCGTCCGCTTACTAAAAATCCCCAGAATGATAACCGGGAAAAAGCTACTCGCAGCCAACCCAAAAGCGAACGCCACCACCTGAGCGACGAATCCCGGCGGGTGAATTCCGAAGTAACCGGCAATCACAATCGCACCGCCGGCTGCAATCCGAGCATAGGTCAGTTCAGACTTCTCACTCATCTCCGGATTCAAGATTCGTTTCCCAAGATCGTGGGAAATAGATGATGAAATCACCAGCAGTAGACCCGCCGCGGTGGAGAGAGCGGCGGCCAAGCCTCCCGCCGCGACCAACGCCACCACCCAAGCTGGAAGATTGGCAATCTCGGGATTCGCCAAGACTATGATGTCTCGATCTACATACAACTCATTACCATTGTCTGTAAGCTCATTCTTCAGCCGGGGCTCGCCAAAGTCACCGGCCACCATCTCGTCATTCTCGTTCAACTCAAAGGCCGGCTTCCCGACAAATGGCGCGCCCGGTCCATACTGAATAACCCCGTCCCCGTTCTTATCCACCCAAGCAAGCAATCCGGTTCGCTCCCAGTTCTTATACCATTCCTCTCGCTCCGAATAAGCCTTGGCATGGAGAGTTTGAATGAGATTTGCCCGGGCAAAGGTCGCCACCGCCGGGGCACAAGTATACAAGAGCCCAATGAACAACAACGCCCAAAACGCACTCCATCGGGCAGCTCGAACGCTCTTAACGGTGTAGAATCGAATAATGACATGAGGCAGTCCAGCGGTGCCCACCATCAAGGCCAGGGCGATTGCAAAGACGTCGATCATCGATTTATTCCCGGGCCCAAAGGCTCCCGTATACTCAGGAAAACCTAGGTCGCGATGGATTTGATCAATCGCTTCTAACAAGTAGATCCCGGCATTCTCACCTCCCGCAATCTTGCCGCCAAAACCGAGCTGCGGAATGGGGTTTCCCGTCATTTGAAATGAAATCGCCACCGCCGGAATGAGGTAGGCAATAATCAAAACGACATACTGCGCCACCTGCGTATAAGTAATCCCTTTCATCCCTCCCAGCGTGGCGTAGATAAAAACCAACACCATGCCGATGAGCACCCCCGCATCAATATTGACCTCCAGAAAACGCGAGAACACCACCCCGACACCCCGCATCTGTCCCGCCACATAGGTGAACGAAACAAAAACCGCGCAAACCACCGCCACGACCCGAGCGACATTTGAGCAATAGCGGTCGCCGACAAAATCAGGGACCGTGAATTTGCCAAACTTCCGCAAGTAAGGCGCCAATAGCAAAGCCAGCAGCACGTAACCTCCCGTCCAGCCAATCAAATAAACGGACCCCGTATATCCCATGAAGGAAATCAATCCGGCCATCGAGATAAACGACGCAGCACTCATCCAATCAGCACCCGTCGCCATGCCGTTAAAAGCCGCCGGAACTCCTTGAGCGGCTACATAAAACCCCGATGTGCTGCGCACTCGGGTCAAGATCGCAATGCCGATGTACAGCGCAAAGGAAAGCCCGACGAGCAGATAAGTCCACCCCTGAATATCCATGGTCACTGATCTCCGCTCACACCATGTTTCTGATCCAATCGCTCCATCAGCGCCGCATAGACAAAAACCAGCACGATGAACACGTAAATGGTCCCCTGTTGCGCAAACCAAAAACCAAGGGGAAATCCGCCCACCTTGATCTTATTCAATGGCTCGACAAAAACGATACTCAGCAGACAACCCGAAAGAAACCAAACACTCAGTAAAACCGCCAAAATCCGCAGGTTAGCTCGCCAGTAACTGCTGGAGGCGGACCGTTCTTGTTTGCCGTTCGATGCATCCATGATCAGGCTCGGAAGGGCAACCGTTTAACAGCTCAGCCCGAAGATGGCAACGCTCGCATTGCCTGGAAAACGAATGGCAAGACGCCAAGTCAACCGCTAAACACCAAAACCTTCGTCCTTGAGTCGGCGAACAACCTCGTTCTCCTCGGGAAATCGATCGTCCTGAACCTTCTTGTCCCAGACGGTCCTTGTTTCACAAGTCACAATGAAATCACCCCGTCCTCCGGGCTTGAGTTCGACTTGAACACCAGGAAACGCCGCCTCAATGGTCGCAGCCAAACTGGCTGCCTTGGGGCGATAGTTTCAGACCACACAGTATTCGATGCTAATCTGCTTCATGATGCTT
This sequence comes from Limisphaerales bacterium, assembly GCA_024761205.1. Lineage (GTDB taxonomy): Bacteria > Verrucomicrobiota > Verrucomicrobiia > Limisphaerales > AAA164-E04 > UBA2970. The sequence continues at coordinate 549,477 of JAMASS010000004.1, read as the reverse complement.
CACCGGGCTAAGAATCAATCCCCAATCTCGCAGACGTGCACCCATCCGCCAAGCTAAAGTTGTCACTGCGTCTTTACGAGACCGCATCTCACGGCTGAAGGAGCGGTCCTAGTCGCACGGCTAAAGCTGGGCATCTCACCAATTTGCTCATCAGCCGGACCTCCCATCCGCTTTGACGTGACGGTAGCGTCTCACCGTACGGGAACCTTTTATGGCCCGTCTTCGTGCCGGTTTGCGCCGAAAAATTCCGACTCGCTTGGGCTTTACAAGCAGCTACAAAAATAAGCACTCGGCAAGGCAACAGAAAAATACTGCAAATAAAAAAATTTCCCAAGGAAGGGCTGCTAAACTGCCGAAATGTGGTCAAAAACGCACCCATTCCCTCGGTGATGTCGCGAAAATCTCCAGCGGGGTCACTTTCCGCTCCCGCATTGAGCAGGTTGCCCAGGGTACCACCAGACTGATCCGCTTGAAAGACATCACCGGCAACGACGAATTGATCCGTGAGCTTGACTTCAGGATCCACAACCGTTTTAAGCCTCACCATCTGTTGAGCAAGGGCGATATCATCTTCCGCCCCTTGGCACCACATGATTGAAGTGGCAACCGTGAAAAAGGGCCGTGTTGCCGTAGTCGTCCCCCACGGTGTCCTGTTCCGGGGCGCGGCGGAAGGCCGGATCCGGCAGCAACTCATTGAAGAAAACCTACTGGACGCCGTTATCGGGCTGCCGGGCAACCTCTTCCCCACGACCTCAATACCGGTTGCCATTCTGGTATTTGACCGCTCTCGCGAAACCGGCGGCAAAAAGCTTCTACCAGCATTTTCACAATATCTGTTTCGTAGTGCATCTTTTAGGAAAGCAGTCTCAATTCTAGCTCAGGGGTCACACGCTTCAATATTTCTAAAAATCAAAGTGCTACTTCCACCCCTCTCCGAACAAAAACAAATCGCCCGCATTCTCCTACCGCCCAGCGAGAAATTGACTTACTCAAACAACTGGCAGACCGCTACCGCACTCAAAAACGCGGCCTGATGCAAAAACTACTGACCTGAGAGTGAAGGGTTAAAAGTAACAGATAGGCAGGACAACAGAATGGTATATCCACAAAGCGTGTCAATTTTTGCGTAGTCCCAATCTGGGTTTGTATTCAATTTCCAACAATGAACAAATTTTTTGTACAACCGGCGCATCAATACGATGAGTATTAATATAGTGTTGTGTTTTTAATGATATTACGCGTTTCATGAAAGGGTAGGAATAATCTTGTAAAAGCTGCTTAAGTACTTGTGCATCATCTTTGGAAAGCTTTTCGACCCAGCTTAAATGTAAGAAATAATCGATTAACTTATAGGCGGGATGTTTTTTCTTTTCAATAATGCTTTGAATCAGTGGTTTAAGTTCCCTTTCATTCAATGCACTGACAGCTTTCTCAATATGAGATATTGTCCAGATAAAGCTGAAAAATCTAAACAATTGCTTGATCTCCTCAAGATTTTCTTCTGGATAGCGTTCGTGAAGAAATGCTGCAAAAGCATTTATTTCTGACTGATCGAATAGAAATCTCCTAACCAAACGTAAACCACCATCCATAACGGCTTCAATTATTTCAGTGAGCTTTTTACGTTCCATATTGCCATGCCTGTTACTTAAAACTTGCCCCAAGATTTCATTGTTTTTCATGAGTCTGTAAAGATCGTTCATCTCAGTCATAGACTCATCGGATTCATCTTCACTCAAATCACTATATTCTTCTTGTCTATCTCTTCCCTCTCGTTCTAGTGTTCTTTCAGATTCAGCAGAGTCTTGGGAAAGAGCATTGTCTGGTATTTGATTAATTAATTTATCAAATTCTTGTGTTTCTTCTTTATCCAGTTTGGCTGGTTTCAAATTATCCAGTGTGCACATAGACTGAAGCACAATATCATCAATAATGTCAGCGCTGGAGGTATGATGGATAATAAATAACAATATTAAACTATTGGATGGCGTATAACTTCGCTCAAGTATGTCCTGAATAACTGCCTTGTTCTCTTTGTTATCTAAATTAGCTAGGTATTTCCCTAAGAAAAAATAGTAGGTATAGCGATCTCTAAACTCGCCATCATTCCGAATCAGCCCATATTCTGGATGCTTTAGTCTGTTCAGTATAGAGTCTTTGATAATGAACCTAGGTTTATAACCGGAAATAAACGCTTCAAATCTACTTCCTATACTTGCATCTTCATGGCTTTTGGTGTTTTGCTTATATTGCTCAAATGCCCAATGCTCTAAAAAGTTAAAGCACATATTGGTCTTGTCATCGGTTTTTTCAATACCAGACTTAATCAGATGGCTTAATATCAGGACATGATAGCAATGACCATACGACGTAATAGTTAAGTTGGTAGGCATAAACCCTTCTAACGTTTGTAATATTGAAAGAATATAAAAAGGGTATCTCGGTATAATTTTCTGCTGAGTCATCACTGCGTTGATTTTTTCCTCTATTTTATCAACTTGAATATCAATAGATGCAGTTGATTGATCTGCATTAGATAGTGGTGCCCTTTTCTTGATTAATTGTTCTTGTTGGACGTGTGTGAACGGATTTATTTTTAAAAACTTAAATTCCGCTAATTGACTTTCATCTTTAAAATATGAAAAAAATTCAGTTGAAGATAATACTGCAATTATCTGTGTAAAATGTTCTTGAGCCAACGACAGGCATTTAATTTTATCTTTAGTCAAGTTATCAAGTATAATGCTCTTCTTGTCGGATTGTTTTTCCCATTGAGTATAGTTACCATGAAACTCTTCCTGGTAGAATTCCTGGAAAAGCTCTGATTTTGCTTTTCTAGTTACCGTTTCCAAGTCAATATAAATAACAGGTTTGTCATCCTCAACCAAAGTAAGAAATAAATGGCGACACAAAGTAGTCTTACCACTTAACTGCTCTCCATATATTAATACATGATCGTTTCGTAGCAACTCCGCTACATCCCTTACCGACTTATCACGATATGAGTCAATGTCGTAGGATAACTGTGGAAATACGAATATCTCTTGTAAAGAAATATGCTCTTGGGCAATAAACTTCGTTTTTTCTACTTCCTTCCGGAATTCATCTTTGAGTGTAAAGTCTTTTGCTAATTTTTCTGTTAGATTCTTTATCCCTTCATAGACCTGTTGCCATGCAGTATCCGGAGAATCAAATTGTGCTACCGGTTTTGCATCTTCCGGGAGTGCTTTAAGGTCACTCATACCTCTTATGTCCCGCCACGCACATTCTTTTAAAATGACTGGAACCAGGGCAACTCGTGGTTTTTTTTCTTTGATATTGCAGGCTTCCGACCATTCTTTCCTACACTCATTGGAGGCTATAAAATCTTGACTCATCAAAAAGACGATTATGTCGGAGTTTTCTAATTTCTTTTTGATTTTATTAGAAATAGATTGCCCTGGAAGAATTTTTCCGTCGTGCCAACTGGTTAGAGAGCCATCGTGTTCTAGTTTCTTTAATGCCTTTTCCATGTCTTCTCTATAGCCAGAATCTTTATGGCTGTAACTATAAAATAATTGGAGCTCAAAATTATATTTAGCAATCATAACTATTTTGTGGTAGTAGTGTTAATGTGGGTAACAGTGTTAAACGTATCAAGCTAAAAAACTCTCGTCAATAATGAAAGTTGTAGCGAGCCAGCCAGTCTGGGTTAAACCATACCCGTTCGCAACATTGAACAGAATCGTTCACTACGACAGGGTTATTAGTCAATGAAAAAAGCATAGTTTCCAAAACTCCGTGGTGTCATCATCAATGCCGGATTTTCGCATGAGCACCGGCATTTGTTGTATGGCGCGAAGGCGTTCTCCGTCCAGCGATGTCGCTAAGTTCGATTTATCGGGCAAGGCGCATTATACTACGGCCCGGCCACTACGACGGTGGGAAGAGGGAAGAAACTCCTGTCGTGGGAGTTGGCGCCCTTTCATCTCACCCGCAGGAATTTCAATACTTTGCCCAATACGAGGCCGCCCTGGAAAAACTGCGGCAGAACTCAATGAGCGATGACGAGGAACGCACGGAGGACTTGCTGACATTGGCCACGGAATACAAACGCACGGTTAAGAGCACGGAAATGGATGATCGCATTGAGATTCCCGGCTGTGGGAGCCGTGAAGGTGGGATAATTCGCGTGAAGTCGAAAAACAGATACTAACCTCGTGGCGCGAGCGAATTCGGGAGGAATTCGGGGAGCAAGTGCTGGCCGATATTATGGCAGGCCGTCTCTTGTTTCTTGGCTTGGCTGATGGATGGTCTGAGTCGGGACGAGTATAAAACGCCTTTCAACGACCCGGAAACGAGGCGGCAGCAGGAGGAAATCTACGGGGTGACCATCATGGACCGTAGCCGGGGCGAGAAGCCGCCGGAATGGGTGAGAAAGACGAACCAACCGCTTGCTGCAGCAGCGAGAACAGGAGTTCCAGCAAGCGCAAGGGGAAGCTAAACCAACGGCCATTGATGCCTTGCCGAACAACAACTAAAATGTAAGGAAGGCATTAGGAGAACCAACGTTATGAGAACGCTTATTGATGACAGTGGGTCTGTTTGCCGTGATTCTCGGCTATGTGACCTTCCGTCCGCCGATGGAAACGGAGCCGGCAATGGAAAATCCCGTCGCCACAACGGAAAACGTCGCCGAATATAAGGCGAAGGCACAGACTATCGGGTCTGGCAGAGACCGACGAGCCACCGCCGAAGACTGGGCGGTCGTCCACGCCATCGCCGAGGAATACGCCCCGCAGTTGGCGGAGTTGGAAAAGCAGCGGGATGAATTGAAAGACGGCAACGAGCAGTATTTCAATCGTGGAACATTGGACAAGAAATCAGAATGGGCCATCAAGCAAAATGAGGTTGTCAGGGCGTGTTTCGCACCGAAAAGGCCATCCCCGCGCGATCTGGAGCGTGAGCAGTGGGCGCGGATGGGCGAGTATCTTTCGCCCTATGAATTGCGGCAGTATCGCATGGAGCATTCGTTTCGGGGACGGACGATTAAAGCCGAATCAGCGTGGATGCAGCCGCCGCTGGACGAGGGCGAGCTGGTGGCGCTCTTGGTCAAGCAAGAGGCAAAGGACGGCTTTCTTGACCGCGAGTTTGACGGCCAGCTTTGGGAAATGAACACCACCATGATCCGAGGTTGGGACAAGATACGTGCTATCCATGACCAGCGCGACAAAACCTGGGAAGAACAGCGCGCCGAAGTGCAAGCTTCAACCGACCCGGACATTTTGATCACGCTGGAACATAATGATCTTCTCAATCGCATTTCCAGGAATACCCCGGCACTGTCCGAGGAACTGACAATCCGTTTAGCTCACGGTCCCCAAGGGCAGGCCGTGGCTGAAGCGTATCTTGAGGAGGAACCGCGTATCCGAAATGTATAGAATGGGGCGGTGGTGGTTGTTGGCAGGTTGCTGAAAAAAGGGATGATTTGGACTGATCGTTTTTGGCGGAAATTTTTGGCCCCTCGGACTTTTCAGCAGTTTGTTAGAAGCGGATGGGTATGGTGGAGCGGTCGTTTTGTGGGCGTGCGGTGACGCCGGTGAATTTCCTGGCACCGGGCCGGTCTTGGCCGATATTGATGGTGTAGCTTCCTGGTGCATAGACCGGCGGGCGAAAGCGCCGTCCCTGGATGCGGATGGTGTAGAGGATTTCGCTGTTTTTTTCGCGTGTCACTTGCACCACGGGATCGGCGATTCCCGAGAATTGCAGTTCGGGCAACAGGTGGGTGGCCTGGCGGCCGTCGTTGTCAGACATCTTGATGGTGATGGGCCAACCGGGAAATTGGGCGAGGTCTCCGATAGAAAGGTCGGCGAATCTTGGCCAGCACTCGAAGCGAATCGTGCGATCGACTTTGTTGAAGCGGATGAGGCCGTAACCGTCGGACCGTTTCAATTGATCGGTTTGGTCTTCGGGATTGGCGTAGGCGTGCATGGTGATGGCATTGCCGAGGCCGTCTTCGTAATCACCGGTCCACGGGAGAGGGCTGCCGGGTATTGGGTTGTTGCCTGCCTTTTCGTCCAGCGGATGCCACCAGCGTCCGTAGATGGTGTTGACGATGGCGGGGCTGGTGAATCCGAAGGGCCCGTCGCGATGGGTCTCAATGCCATGTTGTACGACTACGGCTAGGTGTTGGTCACCGCAGAGGTGCGGTGACCAGGCGCGTCGGATTTCAGTGAGTGCCTTGTTACGCCCGGTTTGGGGCCAAGCGTTGCTGTCGAGATCGGCGAGAAGACGATTGTTTGGGGTGCCGTGCAGGTGAACGGCGCCACAAAAGGCGGTTTGCGAGAGGACGGCTTTCATGGAGGCACCGGTCCAATCCTGGCTCCAATATTGGAGGAAGCGAAGTTGACGATCGCCTAGGAGCTTGAGTCCGGGAAGATCCACGGTGGCGCGGTTGTAGCTCGGATCATTGATGTGATCCGGACGCGGTCCCATTTTGGGGATGGTGCCTTCGGGACCGGTCTTGAATTTCCGATCTTCCAGGATGGCAAAATCAATGCCGCCGACCTTGAGGTTCGTAAAGTAGACGGTAATACCGCGTTGGATTGGCGAGGCGTCGCATGGGTCCGGCAAATGCCAGGTCTGGGCGCGCTGGACCATGTTGATGTAGTCCACGGGATAAAAGTAACCCCCGTCCGGTCCCGCAGGAGTGGCGGCCTTTTTGCCCTCGGCGCCCCAGATGTTTCCTTGACCGACGTCATGATCATCGGGGATCGCGATCATGGGTCGAGTCCGAAACAGTTCACGAAATTGAAGTCCGAATTCAAGCCAGCCGGCGGTGTGTTGGGTGTGATGGTAGGTTTGGTCTCCGGCAAAGAAGAGCAGGTCGGGGTCTTGCGCTTGGATGTTCTCCACGATGCGCGGCCGTGGACCGCTGGTGCGGCTGGAATTGCATGAGAGCGAGGCGAGGACGATCTCTTCTTTTTCGATCGGATCGCGCCGTATCAATCCTTCAAACATGGCGTCTCGGGCATGACGAACGCGATAGGGCACGTCACGGGTGTTATCCCAACCATCGATTCGAAAGTGGGTGCTCCATCCCGGGTAGACGACCAAGGCGGTGGCAATCTGTCGCCAGTTGCCATCCTGCTGGAACTCAAGGCGCACCCGCCGGGGTTCGCCGTCGAGCAAGGGGAATAGTTGGGCACTTAACTTGAGTGTCCCGCGATCGTGGGTGTAAACCGCAAAGGCGACGACCTCATCGCGCGGTACGTTGAGGTTGATCAGGTTCTTTGGGGTGCGGCGTCTACTATCAGGGCGTTCGGAAGATTCGACTTTCACCGACCACCATTGACCGGTCGCTGCGTTGTCGAGATTGGGGAAGTCGGGACCAAAGGGTTGGCTGTCTTCGGCTCCGGATAGGGAAAACGCGGTTAAAGTGATAATCACTTGGGCGGCGACGATGATTCGTGCGTTCATGAGGGAGTCATTGTAAGGCTGATAGTTCAAGAAATCAATGCTGGCGAAACATCTGCGTGCGCATCTCAATATTTTGGAAGCCCTTGAAAAACCTATGAGAGGCGGCGAAATCGTTCAGAAATGCAAAGGAGCTCACGCCAATTTTAAGCTGCGCCCAATATCCGCTCTCGATTTAATCTCTTGCGTGACCGATGGGGCGTCGCTGGCATGGCCGTTTTCCCTCCACCAAGGGCAAGAACTCACTGTGAAGAGAATCGTTTCTGTTGAACTCATTGGCCTGTCGTGTTTGACGGCACTGGCCCAAACTAACTGGCTGCAGTTTCGTGGCCTCAGTGCTTTTGGCCGAGGCGAGGACGGCGCCGGCAATATCCGCTATACAACACCAATGAAGGACTGTTTTCGAGCGTTTTCGCCTCTCGTCGGAACTCTCTCGTCGGCAAAAAATTGAAAAAAATACTTGATCCGCCGCCTGTTCTTCCGTTAAGTATTCAGCTGTTCACGTTTTGTGGTTCGCTTAATGTCGGGCCGCTCGCCCTATACAAGAGCCTGAATCAAAAGCATTAGGGAAGCCGTACAACTTCCCTAATGCTCAGGCGAAACGGCGGGGACTTTCCGCAATCCAAAAAGCTGCAGAACGTGAACAAAGGCCCGGCGTCTTTGCGTCCGGTCATTGTCGGAAAATGATGATACGATTATAAAAATACAAGACAATGAAGTTCATACATTTCTTATTGTCGGCACTGAAGCGCGCCGGCCACGCAACACTCAAGGCACTTCACAGCTACCTTGGGAAGACCTCGACAACCGAAATCTTTGCGACGGTCTTGCTGCTGATGCATGTGTCCGTCCTCATGTCCACCGCGCAAGCGCAGGGGCGTCTGCCGGCAAATCCAAGACCGCCAATCGGACCTGGAATTGGCAGCGGGGTTGGCTCTGGAGTGATCGCCAACTACATCTACGACGAGTTGACCGGGAACAATATCCTCGTAACCGGCGCGATGAACGGCCACATTCTCGCCAATCCGAGACTGGTCAACGTCAACTCGCGCAAATATCATAAGATCGTCGAGGGGAGTGGGGAATGGACGGAGGCTACCACCTACGAACTCGACAGCCTTTACAACCACGACAGCGATCAGTGGACCGAGTCCTTTGACATGGAGTATGGGCGCGTCTTGGCGGATCCGGACTGGGAGGAAGGCGATCCGATTGAAGAAAAATACTTGGGACAAGGCCCCGAGCATGATTCCGGCGGGGATTACTTGTCTGCATATTCCTTCCGGCAGTGGATGACGGTCAGAAAAAAATACAGCGAAGACGTTGGTGTGCCTTACTATCCCCGAGAAGGCGTCTATCTCTATCGGGGAGGGACTGTCAAAATCACTACCGGCTACAAACTGGTGTCCACTATCAGCAGCACCGACAATCGCCTGATGAACGGTCAGAAATACCAGGCGAGAGTGTGGTATCGTTTGGCGGACATGGTATACCGGGGCGGCATTGCGGGCGAAGGCGTGTGGGATGAGTTTGAGCAGAAGGATCGGCAATTTAAAACCGAAACACTCAGCGCAACGCACGACGACAGTGAGCGGTTGTATTTGCTGACCAAAAACACCAAACTGATCGAACGCGCCGTGATGGGCAGCAGCACCTTGCGCTGGCGAGCCCGGGAAGTGAAGCCTTGGTTCGCAAAGAATTACATCCTCTGGGAGAGGCAACAAACGACCACCACACTGGAACAACCATGAAAGACTCAAACGATTCACCTCCTCTTGCCGGCAAAAGGAAAATCATGCTGGCCGGCGCTCTGGCTGTGCTGGCGGCTGCGCTTCTTTTTTTTCGGGACGGCAAGGGCAAGCAACCGGCGGCCCCTGAAGCCGGGAAATCAAGCGAGACGCAATCTTCTGCAGCGGGCAATTCGGCGTTTGATCGGCTGCAGGCCAAGGCGGCCGCACGGGCGGAAAAGGCGGAAGCGGAGCGGTTGGCCAACTGGAAGGCCAATTTCCCCTACAAGCAGACCACCGACCCGGCGGTGGTCTTTGACCCGAATCATCCGCGCGCGGTCGAGATTAGAAACAATCACGGTTTCCTGACGAGTTTTTTCCGGAGCGAGGCCAGATTCACGCCGCAATTCGAGCAACTCTACCACATCCTCAAGGAATACGACCGGCACGACAACCCGATTGAGGTTGGCCGCATCTTTCGGGACCTTAGCAACTATCATCAGTTCATGAATGATGATCCGGAAAAAGTGCTGAGCCACATAGCCGGAGTCCGGACCAACAAGCAGACGGGACAACTCTACTTTTACTACGAACCCTCTATTAGCATGGAGACGGGAAAACCCCGCACCTACGCTGGCGAGGCGAAAGCCTGCCGAGACAGCGTGTGCACCAGTCTTTACCAGCCGAAGCACTGGCCGGACAAGGAGAAGATGTACACGCAGAAGGAGGTGGCGGCGATTTTCGACCGACTGGCATCCGAGATTCAAGGGTTGGACGCGCTGCCCGATTCCAATATGGGCATTGACGGCGACGCTTCGAAGGCTTTACGCCCCGGCGATTCGCCTTTGGTGCCTTACGCGGGTTGGCAGGTGTCTTACAACAAATGGATGGCGAAGGCGGAGAGAGGCTTGTCCCGGCGCATCCGTGAAGGCGACCCCTACTTGAAGAAACACTGGCCGGAATTGTTTGAACAATCGCCACCGCAAACGCCGAGCAAACGGAAGGGCAATCTCATCGGGCCGAAGGGCGAGTTGCTGGCCGCGGACGGCAAACCGGTGATTGCCGGCGACGACTTCTTCGGCGGGATGATCACGGAGGAGGGGGAAATCATCCCACTGGAGATGGAGGAGGATGGTACCGTCTACGTGCCGTTGGAAGCGCTTGACAAGGCACTCAGCGGAGGAGATTGATGCCAAGGGCGTCCATGCAGACGAAGCATTGGCGGAGTGAATCCTGCCGTTCTTCCTTTCGGCCGGCGGTCATGGATAAACAAACTTAATGGAATCAAGTTCTGTTAGTTAGGATAGAGTTGCCAGGATTCACCACTCCTTTGAGGTCTGCGTATGCGGTGACGATTAATCACATGATGAATCGTGGGGATCGGCAAGAGGCCGTCGTTGCGGATGATGCCGATCATGAATTGTTCCTCAAGAGTTTGGGTGTGGTCTGTAAGCGGACCGAGTGGGCGGTTCATGTGTTCTGTCTGATGGACAACTACTTTCATTTGGTGGCTCAAACACCCAGAGATACAACTACCCGGTCATCCCTCCGCAAATCACCACGATCTACATTGACGTGTTGGACGAGGAGGGCAACGAGGCGGAATCCTGGCAGGATGCGGACCGGCTTGGAGACTATGTTGATTGGGTGCATCAGGCCATGCACCGCCGATGGTGTTGAATGGAGCAACGGTGTGCGAGATAGATAATAGCTATACCGAGTTTCCAACCAATCCGAGCGGCCAAACAGCGTGAGCAGAAAAATTGATCGACAACCGGATGATACGGCATGCGATCCGCACAGCGGCCATTTCAACTCCGGTGACAGTACCTGCTCCTCTTTCTCCGCCTCGTCGTCATTATTCTTTGGGCGGACTTGGTGCAAGAGTATCAGAATGGTGTATTCATCCGCCATAATACCGCCTATGTGGTGTGGTGGCCTTCGAGCTTCGGCGTGGGTGGTAAGTCCCTGATTTAGGCATTGGATCTACTATAAAGTTAAGGTTATGAAAGCAGTTTTTGTTCTCTTGTTATAGTGCTTGCCCTGGTTTCGTTTTCGACGAACGCGGCAGCATCACCCACGCAGCCAACCCTTCAAGAGCCGCCATTGTATGAGGCCGTGGCGAGGGTCAGTTGGATGAATGGCATATTACAGCATGCGGAGTCCCTCGCCGGACCTTGGTGTGACGTTGAAGACAGCAGAAACTCGGAGGTATTCTTCCATGAGAGAAAGACTATCACCGTCAGCACCATCCCTTCCTTGGGTTCTATCGCTTGGATACCGAACGGAGGGGCAGATCGAAGCGTCCGCATCCTTAAGGTCGAGCCAAGTTTGATTGGTTGTGTGACCGATGGGGCGTCGCTGGGGAAATTCTGGTTATGTAACTGGAATCTCGGTTTTTTTCTGGAAAAATCACTGAAAACAGCAAAATTCAGGGATTAAATCAGAGTTTGCCTAGCATGGCCGCTTTTCATTAATCAAGCGTAGGAACTTACTATGAAGAGAATCGTTTTTGTTGGACTCATTGGCCTGTCGTGTTTGACGGCATTGGCTCAAACCAATTGGCCTCAGTTTCGTGGCCTCAGTGCTTTTGGCCTCGGTGAGGATGGTAAGGGCCTTCCCGATACGTGGGATGAGAAAAAGAATGTCGCCTGGAAAACATCCGTGCCGGGCTTGGGCTGGTCATCCCCGGTGGTTTGGGGCAATCAGATTTTCTTTACTACGGTGGTGAGTGAGGGCGAAGTGGAACCGCCCAAGAAGGGGCTGTATTTTGGGGGGGATCGACCGGAGCCGCCGAAGGCGATCCATCATTGGAAGGTGCTTTGTTATGACTTTGAGTCAGGTGCGTTGGTGTGGAACACCGAATTGAAATCCGGTGCACCGTCTAGTTCGGTTCATCTCAAAAACACATTTGCTTCAGAGACGCCGGCTACGGATGGCGAGCGAGTTTACGTCTACTTCGGTTATCAGGGACTTTATTGTTTGGATTTTAGTGGGAAGGTGCTTTGGAAAAAAACCTGGGATCCCTACAAGACTCGCTTGGGCTGGGGAACGTCTGCGTCTCCGGTGCTCTATAAGGACCGTGTTTTTATCGTGAATGACAACATGGAGGGCAAGTCTTACATCGCAGCGTTTAACAAGTACACCGGGGAAGAGGTCTGGCGGCAAGCGCGCGATGAGCCGAGTAATTTTTCGACGCCCTTTATTTGGGAGAACGACCAGCGCACGGAGATCGTTACCACGGGAGTCAACAAAACCCGATCATATGACTTGGGCGGCAAGCTTCTTTGGGAATTCGGGGGTATGTCGACGATCTGTATCCCGACCCCTTTCGCAGCGGACGGACTGCTCTATGTCTGTGCGGGATATGTGGGGGATCGGCTGCCGATCAATAAACCGGTCTATGCGATTCGGGCGGGTGCCAGTGGTGATATTTCTCTGGAAGAGGGGAAGAGGGAAAGTGAGTTCATCGTTTGGCGGGAAACGAATTCGGCTCCCTACAATCCTTCGCCTTTGTTTTACAAAGGGCGGTTCTATGTGCTTTGGGATTTTGGTTTCTTGAGCTGTCGGGATGCAGTCACGGGTGCCGAAATCTATGACAAGCAGCGCGTGAATCCTCAGGGCCGAGTGGCCTTTACAGTGTCGCCTTGGGCATACGACGACAAGATTTTCTGCTTGAGCGAGGATGGCGACACTTATGTGTTTCAGGCGGGTGCCGACTTTAAGTTGTTGAATGTCAATCCGCTCAAGGAGATGTGTATGGCCTCTCCGGCGATCGTACGCGGATCTTTGATCATACGTTCCAATAAGCATCTTTATCGGATCAAGGATCATCCGGTGACGAAGTTGTAGTGGCGAAGTTTCTGAGATGAAGGTGGGTGTTGTGAATTCCAATTGAACGACCGGGGGGCACTTGGATTCATAGGCGACTCTAGAGAGCACTGGCACTCGATCCGTAATGACGGCTGGAAATTTTCCGAATCAGGTTCAAAGGTTAGCAGGGTTATGAATCGTTTTTTGTGTATTGGTTTAATGTGTTTGTGGAGGGTGTCCGCCATTGCTGGTTCCACCGGTGATGTGACCGCCGTCAAAGTCATTGACCGGTTGGATGTTTCGGGTCCCTATGACAAGATTTGGGAACCCTACATTGCCAAATGGACGGATGATCATTTGATTGTGGCTTATGGGCTGCAAGTGCGGCGCAAACTGGATATGGGTGATATCGTTTGTTCGCTGAGTCGGGACGGCGGCAAAACCTGGAGTCCGAGGATCACGATCTTTGATCATCGGGTCCGAAATGGTTCCGTGCAGTATGCGTATAATAATTCTGTTTTGTTTCGTCCTCCAGGGCAGGATGTCATCTGGTTGTTTGCCATGCGCACCCCGATGCACTATCGGGACAGTGAAAATGCCGATCTTTGTGCCGCTTACACGGCCGACGGCGGGTATTCTTGGCATTTGGTTGAGTTGGTGATGGGATATCAGGGATCTCTGATTATTGTTGCCGGAATCGAGGCCGTTCACCGGGATGGCATTTGGCATTACCTCCTTCCGGCGCATCGCAATTCGCGGCGTCACGATCCGTCGTTTGGTGATCGTCGGCAGTTTGTTTTGGAGAGCAGCAGTCTGCTGCACTGGAAGTTGACGGATTACGTTGGGATGCCCTCGACCGGGGACATCTTCCTCCATGAAGGTTGCATCGATCAAGGGGATCGGCCTGGAGAATTGAAAATGGTCATGCGGACGGCGAATATGGTTCGCGAGCGTCCGTTGAATCCGGCGGTGGCCTATTCATCGGTTAGTCGGGATGGCGGGAAAACCTGGTCCGAGGCGGTAGCTGAGCCTGATTTGCCGAATTACCGGGCAAAGAGTTATTACGGGCAAGATCGAAACGGGAAAAAGATCTATGCCTACAACAATGAAGCAGAGCGACGGGGCTTGTATTACAAGACCAAACAGGGGGATGGTGATTGGTCGGCGCAGCGTGTCTTTTACTACAACAACGACCGGAACAGCTATCCGACACTATTGGAGGACAAACCGGGTTCTTGGTTGGCGGTTTGGGATAGCTCGGAGACACCGGATCGGAAACGGACGGTGATTCGGTTCGGGCGGTTGAATATAAATTAGTCGGTGATCGGCCATTTCACCAAAGGCGGGGCTGCGATTCGATACGACCGAACGGATTCTGCAGGGTGGCAAGTATGGCGCCGTTGTTTACCCGGGGAGGTTCAGTGAAAGTGAGTTGATCGCCCGATTCACGTCTGCTGATCGTGATGAGCGAATGTCGCCAAAGGGCGAACTTGTTGACGGGGAAGTGGTGGCTGCGATCTGAGCGTGGATTGACTCGGGAGCACTGATTCCGGAGGTTGCAGCATCGGATGAGGATCCGCGAGGTCACTGGGCTTTTCAATCTCCGGGATGCCTATGATCGTTTGGTGAACCGCTTCCTGGCCCAGTCCTCAATACGGAGAGCGGTAGGGCGTTACTGGATGGATATTTGGCGCTACACCGGATTGGTAAGGGTTTGGGGCACAGTTGCGTTTTAGCCAGAAGCATATCTGGCATTGGAGGGATTGTATCTTGGAATCATTAAACCAGGACAAGGGATACGATCGGATAAGAGATGATTGCCGGGGATGGATTGGCGCCGACCGATCCAGGCGTCTTGCGCGCGACCGATTTTCTGGCTCGCAACTACTACTCGTTCAACCGGAACACGTGGCTGGATCAAACCATTGAGCACACGAGCTAGGCGTCCCTCGGGCTAGCGATGCAGGGTGCGAAATGTCACGATCACAAGTATGATCTGATCTCGTAGCTGGAGTATCATCGATTTTGGGCGTTCTTTGAGCCGCATTAAATTCGATTGGATCCCGTAGCGAGTGTGACGGACTTGGAACAAGACGAGCTTCCTTGCGTCTTTGATGCCCATCCCGAGGTGCTGACGTATCTTTTTATTCGGGGTAACGTAAAACACCGGATGAGAGCAATCTGATTGCGGCCGCCATTCCGGTATTGCTGGACTTCGGTTCCGTTGATATCCAACCCCGGCAACTGCCGTCAGGAGCCTACTTTCCGGGATTGCAGTGCTTTGTCCTACGCGACCACCTGGAAGGGCGGCAAGGGTGATTGACAAGGCGAGGCGGAGACTTGCCGAGCTGAAAGAGCAGGCTGGCGAGGTTGACCCTTTGGAACTGGAATCGGCCACGCTGTCTTTGCAGGCGGCGGATCTCCGAACGGCCACTACGTGCCGTCTAGCGGGCGGATCGTCTGAAGCATGATCTCAGCGATGACGGAGGAGACGGCGTGCGCAATGCGGCTTGCGGTCGCAGCGGACTGGCATATCGCCTGGACAGTGCCAAGGCGGCGGTGGCGACGAATTGGTTTGCGCTAGCGCGCGCCGACGAAAAAAGAAGGCCACCGCTGAGAAGAAGCTAAAGACTGCAGAACAGGCGCTCGACGTCTTGAAGGCAGTCATTACCGAGGAAATTTCGTTGCGCCCATCATTGAAGGCGTTTGAGCTGCCGGCGGAGACGGACGATTCGCGATGGTTGGCCTATTCACAAGTGAGCACCGGCCAGCGAACGGCTCTGGCTCAGTAGGTGACTGACCGATAGCATCCGCTGACCGCCCAAGTGGCCATAAATCATATTTGGTTGCGACACTTCGGACGGCCACTGGTTAACGCTGTGCAGGACTTTGGGGGGCGGCGGCGAAGTAAGAAATTTGCCGCCATAGCCGCTGTTAGACTATCTTGCGGTGTTTCTGGTGGACTACGAATGGCGGATGAAACTATTGCATCGCCTAATAGTTACTTCTGAAGTCTACTGCCGTTCGATCTCAAGTCGGGGCATGGATCCGAAGTCCCTTCAGGCCGATCTGGTAACGATTGCTATTGGCGTCGCGTGCCGGATTCGCATGGAGTTGCAAGTCGTGCGGGATTCGATGCGGTGCTACTTAGCGGACGATTTGGATTTGCGAATCGGAGGCTCGACAATCGATCTGGCTGAGGGCGAAGCGGTCGACTGCCGAAGCCTATATTTCACTCATTTGCGAGATCAGCAACGTTGCTTTCTTTCCATGTTTGATGGCGCCGATATTTTGGCCTGCTACCGGCGTAGGGAGAGTGTCATCCCTCAGCAGTCCTTGATCAACTGTCAATTGTCGTTGGAACTCGCGCCGGCGGTGGCGGATCGTTTGGCATCGGTCTCGAATACTGTCAATGACTCCGAGTTTGTTGTCAGGTCCATGGAGTCCATCCTGGGCGTGCCGCCCTGACCAGATGAAGCGAACGCGGGTTGCCCTGAGTGAATTTCCGGAGGATCAGCAGCATTCGCGCGCGGGTCGGAGGTTTGGTGCAGGCATTGATTTAATCACAACGAGTTCATCACAATTCTCTAACCGGGACAACCCCATCATCAACACTCTGAAGCTTTTTCATTTGTTGTGGCGGCGGTCGATCTACGGCATGAGGCGGCATTCGTTCTTACGGCATGTTAGTTGTAGCACCGGGGGATTTGTCTTGAGTGCGTTCGCGTCACGGTTTACCGCTGCGGCACGCCATCGCCGCACTTGAGGAACGTAAAGCCGCCCGCCAAGAACGTTCTTTGGCTCTTCATACGGGGCAGCCTCAGCCACCTGGAGAGCTTTGGATCCGAAACCGGCGCTGAATCGGTACGCAGGCATGACCATCGTGGAAACCCCGTTCAAGTAAGTGCAGGACCCGGAGCGGTTGAAAGAAGTTTAAGTGTTGGTCGTGAATGACGCTAATGGACAGCATCGCAATAGTATATATCCGTTGCTGATGAGTTCCAAGGTTTATGGCCAATCGGGAGATCGCCGTAGGTGATTGATTTCCTCATCTCGGCGCTTTGGTTGATGGCCTCGCGATCATCCGACCGATGGTGGAAGACCGATGATAATCATGGCGCTCAGGTGCAGTTTCGCTCAAGCCGCCATATGTTGGATATTCGGGGTCTAACAATTGGCAACTGGGTCAGCTATAGATTGGAGACGCTGAATTACGGGCTTCTGGAGTTCATTTACCTGGGGCTGCGCTTCTTTGATAAGCGGGAGACGGCCCCACTATTTTTGGGGCCCGCCTATGACGTCGTGCTGCTTGAGGTAGATTTTGAGAACCCCTTGCCGTTTGCCAAGCCAGAACTCGAATTGAGTGAGGCCGAACAGCGGTTGGAATTCGATCTGGTGCGCCGCCTGAATTGATGGCGTGTAACCGACTATCCGCGGGATGATATCCTAGTGCGCGGACGCCGGTCTGTAACCTTGCCTATCACATGCAGTCCAAGATTCCCGAGATTCTGAATTTCAGTTCAGAGAGCAATGAAACTCAGTTGCTCTATGGTTTGAGACCTCGACCACACGAAGCCGTCTGAGCAGTAGCTTTTGGTGGCGTGGCGATTGGTGGAGGAAGGAGGGCGTTTCGTTCAAATTATACACGGAAATAGGACGGCGGGCGCATGGTGTTCACATCCCAAGCTCGCGCAGTACAAGTCCGGCTTGCCGACGGCTGGCTTGATCAAAGATCTCAAGTAGTGTGGACTGTTTGCTGGAACGATGTCATATTTACGAGGGAGTTTGGCTGAGCACCGCGATGCTAGAACTCAGATGGTCGAGACCATCATCCCTATGGATTCTCGATTTGGATGGCAGATGCTTTACGTTGAGGATGTCCACGCGACGCTACTCCACCAGTTGGCACTTGAGTCAAGATCCTCGAGATCTCACCAGGTCACAAACGGCTAGAGATTGTCGGACTTTTTTATGGCAACCGCCTGGTCTCTTAAGGGCGGGCTGAGTCTTTGGTGTCCTATGGCTCCTTGGGCGCCTGATCCCAAAATCTCGGGTGCAACGCGCCGATGTCGTCGCCTCTGGACCTGCGGGGCCGGGGGGCGAGGGGATGACTGCGTTCATGGCGTCCGTTGAATGACCGCCCTTGGGATGCTTCCACCTTAGCGCGCAAGGATGCGGCGTTGGCGCAAGGGGAGGCTTACCGGGAGCGCAAAAGCATGGCGTTTCGCCCCAAGGAGCGACGCTAGAGAGGGGAGGGATTCATCGAAGACGTATTTGCGGTGTCGAACCGGTATGGGGGCAACTAGTAAGTGTTGGGATTTCGCCTGTTCCTGTCTCGGGGAATGGAAAGGCAAGGGGGATGGCGGCTTGGGGGTTTGGCGTATGGCCTAAGAGGACTCCGCCATCTAAAGGGTGCCAGCAAAGCGGCTTGGAATGATCGGGGGGCTTTGAAAACATCGTGGGAGGCTGCCATTGAGACCCGCTGCGCTCTGGGGGCTTGAACTTTGAGGAACCGGGGCCGTCGGCCCCGGTATTTTCGAATGAACCAAGCCCTTCCGTTCCCTGGAATCAGCCCGCAGCCCATTTCAAGTCCGACGGGCGCCTAGTTGTGCGTTTTCGATCCGTTGCTGCTTGAACTTCCGGCTTTGGGATGGCGGTCGGTCCTCGAACGGTCCGTAAGCCGAGTCGTCAGTCAATACGGTTGCGACATCAACTGCAGCCTGTTAACGACCTGTCTAAATGACACTAAGTCAATCTGCCGAATCCGGACTTTGTGCTCTATACCGGTGATTTCATATCTCACTCCTGGCACTAACACTGGACGAATGTTGCATCGGCAAACCTTGACCATGATCCGATCTCTTGCCGTATTTTATTGATAAATCGATTCAGTTCATAGCCGCAAAGTTTTCGCAGTGATTCAGAAAAGTGCCCGTCTTGCCAACACTAGGCAATGATGACGCTTATTGTAGTGACTACATGATCGGACTCAAAGGAGACTTCTTAAAGTCGTTCGAAGATATTTGGTTGCCCTTGGTGGGTGAGCACGCTATGAGCTTTGAATCACAATTTCATATTGATGGCTACTATTCGGCCCCTTTACCAATGCTCTCGAATCAAGAGTTGGTGGTATTGAATTCCGTTCTGTTTGATGTGAATTATTGTAATTGCTACGGTGACTGCTCGGACACGACAGCGACGGATCAATTGAATTGGTTAGCGCTGACTCTGGCTTATTTATACATGTGCCGCCCGAAATCAGCGCCTATAATGCGAGCTGGAAGGACTCTCAAATCAACATATGGCAACCCGCCATTTTGAGTCGTTCTCTTTCGATATTGAAGGAGAATCAATAGACGGTGCAAACGTTGACGTTGCGCCGAAGATTCAGCAGAGGCTATTGGCGGCCAGATGGAATCCTGAGCTAATACCCGCTCCTCATCTACCGACAGGTCGTGTTGGAACCGCTTGATCATTTGGTGCTTGCTTTTGAACAACTCTTTCAAGCCTATAGTCGGGCAGGGGGTGTGGCGGAACGGCGTCTATTCATTTCATCACTGCCATAGTTGCGCTCATAGGGTTTTAGGGATTTTTCCAGACAGGCGAAAATGCTGTTTGGAAGTGAAGAGGGCGTACGAGTTAGAACCTGGAGATGTGGTCTTGATTTCGGCTGGCGTTGGCCATGAGGCAAATTGCCGTAAGCACTCACTTCAGTGTAGTCGGTGCTTATCTGGCGGGACAGGGTCTGTATCTCATTCGGGGCGAGGATGGGATGAACGGGCCGGTGCTGCGATACTGGCGATCAGCGTAGGGAATGTATAGCAGCAAGCTCGAATACAAACTGCTTGTGAAATGCGGACACCCGGGGGGACAGCAGAATTTTTTGATCAAAAGCAAGTTTCTATATGTAGGCGCGGTGAAGCGGGCGAGTCCTGAATTGGGAAAGCCCGCGGCGAGCATCGGTGGCAATTGTTTTACCACTCGACTGTCTCGGCAAGCAGGGGGTGGATCACGGGATTCGCGGTGGTGATCTCCATGAATTGAGGGCCAGGATCAATCGGAGCAGATACCGCCCACTTCCTGAACGATTAGGCTGCCCGCAGCGTAGTCTCAGGGAACCAATTGAAACTCGAAGAATCCTTCAAACCGTCCACAAGCCACCCAGCATAGGTCTAAGGCGGCGCCTCCGGTGCGGCAAATGCCTCGGATTATGTCTTATGGAAGAAACGCTTGCCGCTACCAAGTGTCCTTTCCATCAATCACTCGATCAAAATAGAATCCAGCAGTGATGAGGCCTTCAGTCAATGACTTGGCGTTTTAAAACTTGGATTCGCGATCCATTGAGGAAGGCGCCATCACCTCAGGCAGTGTAGAATTCCTCCTTTCTTTTATGGGATTCCAACTGACTCCGACTTGAGGCTCTCCGTGAGCCGCATAGGCTATAAATGCACTGAAATGAGGGATCCCGTGGGCATAGTTGTTGGTTGCGTCCAGCGGATCGATAATCTAAATGCGGTCAAGTGCCCTTCTTCGCGAAGGAACAGGTGCTAAGGAAAGGAGGAGAGGATCAATTCAGTGATTGCTTTTTCACTCGCTAGATCAGCCTCGGCACCAAATTGTGGGTGGATTTTTGTGAGACAGTTATGTTACCGAAAAACTGGATCAAGATATCTCCGGCTTCTTCAATGGCGTTGCGAGCCACCTTGAGATGTTCTTCAGATCAGACATGAGGTGAATTGCGTCGGTTCGAGTGAAGGATGTGATGAAAGAGCACCCTCGGTTCAAAAAGAGGAGGTGACGTGGTAGGCGGCTGGGCAATCAATGTGATACATGGAAGGTTCATGGCGATTGATTTCGGGAGCATCGCGGGGCTGCCAGGGTCTCAGACAGCGGCCGTCCCCCCGCAGGAAGGGCCAGGCAGGGAGGGGAATCCCGCTCGCTGAAACATTGGATCAACGTCTCCCCTTTTGCTCTTGAAGCAGCCGACGGGAAACCACCGTGGCCGTCTTGAGTCACGTCTTTCATCGTAGTGCCCCGCTTGGCTGAAGGGAAGCTGGCGTCCTGAGGGACATCGGGAATGGATTGGCAGTTGCCTACTAGTTCAGGTCGGAGAGAGAGCATTATCGAGGTCTCCCACTCGCGGGTATGGCCCCATGGCCATTCAAGAGGATGATGCACTTGAACCCGTGTTTGGCGAGATAATTCACTTCACCGAGGAGTAGATTGAGATAGGAGTGTGGTTCCGCCGAAATCGTCCCTAGAAAGTTCATATGGTGATAGGAATTTCTCAGTCACTGCAGCGGTGCAAATAGGACATCATCTGCCAGGTTTGATTTTACTCGGTCCATGATATCATCAAGTAAGGTGTTGTCCGTGTGCAGCGGCATATGTTTCCCGTGCTGTTCATGAGCGGTGATGGGAAAGAGGACCGGAGTGTCATTTGCCAGAGCCTCAATAGCAGGCTATTTACAAATCTGCCAGTTGCATCAGTCTTAACTGAGAATTGTGCCTTTCTTCCTAGGGGGATAAAGCGATAGTGGCGCCTTGGTCGTAATGAGGCAGTCTACAAGAAACTGTTCCTTAGCCGCCGATTGAACACTGTTACCGAAACAACGCTACTCAAACTTCACCTTGACCCTTCGATCCCTGACCGGATACCAAGAAGCAATATTCTCCGCCAATCGCGCGACTACTTCGGGATACTGACCGGCTAAGTTTCGTTCCTCAGTGGGGTCCGCCATAAGGTCGAAAAGTTGGGGCCGCCTCTCAGTTCGTGGATGGGTCGTCTTGTAGCGATTCACTTCCCCATCATAGGTTAGCAAGAGTTTCCACTTGTCTTGGATCGTCCATCGATAGAGAAGTGATGCTTCCGGCTTCTCGATGTCGGCAATGTCATGCGCAAAGCCTTCGCCCAAGATATGCTTTCGATCGATCTCCTTGCCCGTGGTCAGATTCGGCAGCAAGTTCAACCCAGGAACATCGTCAGGTATGCGCGCGCCAGCTGCGGCAAGCATGGTGGGAAATAGATCGATACTACTGACTAGCTCTGGTCGGTCTGCTGGCTTCAACTTACCAGGCCAATGGAACATGATCGGTGTCCGAATCCCGCCCTCGTAAGGCGTTTGTTTGGAGCGGGCATCGTAGCCATGGCGGTCCGGATGCTGAATCCATCCATTGTCGGTTACGTAAACGGTTAGCGTATTCTCCCGAACGCCATTCTGGTCAATGATGTCAATCAGCTGACCGCAGGTTTCATCAAACCATTCACACATCGCGTAGTAGCGCTCCACATGGGGTGATGCCACTTTACCTTTGTATTTCCTGAACAAGTGGTCAGGTGGATTGTGCGGGGTATGCGGCAGAAAGACGCCATACCAAATAAAGAACGGCTTGCCCTTATCCGTCGCCATCTGGACGAAATCTGCAATCGGTTTCATCCCCTTTCGGCCGATGGCCAGACCGTCATCCCCATGGCGTCCACCGGGCTCTGGAAAGCCACGGGTCATTCCATGAGTGAAGCCACCGTGCGAATACTTCCCTTCCCACCATTTCCCACTTTGGTGACTTAAATAACCCCGCTCACTGAGGAGTTCCGGCAATGTCTCGAATTTTTCGATGTACGAGATGAGTTGGGCACGCCTTTGATTGTAGAGCTCAGAATTTCGCTCAGCATACTTCGGCGACGGATCGTTGCCCGTGACCTCGTGCCGATGCGCGTAGTGTCCGGTCACGAGCGACAACAAAGAGGGACGACAGAGTGCTGTTGGCACATAGCCCCGGCGAAAAAGAATGCTCTCATCCGAAAGCTTGTCCAGATAAGGCGTTTGAATGTGCTTATGGCCCATGAACCCGTAATCAGTCCAAGCCTGATCATCCGAGATAATCAGTACGATGTTTGGTGGCTTAGCGGCAAAGAGGGTTGAAGGAGCAAAGAGGGGGCTGAGAAAGTGCAGCAGCATACCCATGAATCCCAAGATTCCTTTCATGGAGAACATACCCGGGAATGTCGCAGCTTTCAGCACCCTTGTCGAACCTAGTCTCATATAGTGGGGGCGTAAGGGAGTGATTGAAGAAGGGTGCCAACTCAACGCAGTTCCCTCTATAACGGCAGGCAGAACCTGCGGCATTTCAGGGCTCCCGAATAATACGGCAGCGTCCTGTTCGTCATCCGAAGCCTTGGCGAAGGATGGAAGTGCGATGATCTTTCACCGCTTTCTCCACCCTCAAGACTTCCAATGCTTCTGATCCGCCCCTTTTCAATCACATCCGTGGCCTTACCTAGAGATGAAACACCAAAAGACCTTACGTAACCGAGCTCGAAGCAATGATGATGCTCGAAACGCCAAACCAATATGCAGTAGCGAAATCGAGGCATTCATAGGTTCTTCAGGCGTCCGGCTTCTCTGGGCACTTGGGTGTTTGGGCATTTGAGCGATTTGTCCTTACTCCCGCCTCTATTTCCCGATTGACGAACGCAGCGGAGACCGATTTGAACTGGCAAAGCGCCCACTGAGCCGGAAGCAGATCAGGCCCTAGCCGGGATTGGTCCGCCAAGGCGTTGAACGAAAACATGCCCTTTGATGCCTTCACAGTGAATCAACTAGCGGGGGGATCTTCTCCCGAATCCGATCCCAGGAACAGATTCTGGCGACCGGATTCCCGAAGAGAATCAAGTCGATTACGTCATGGACATGACCGAAACCATGGGCACCGTTTGGCTTGGACTAATGGTCAATTGCTGCCGCTGCCACGATCACAAGTTTAATCCCCTGAGCTGACGAGACTATTACGGACTCTTCGCCTTCTTCACTCAAACACCCGCCAATGGGGGCGTGGCAATCCGCAGACACCGCCCGTGCTCGAGCTGCTGACGAAGCGCAACAGGCTCGATGACTTCAACTTAGCGATGCCAAGCAAGCAACCGAAAAGACTCTACGACGAGACGAGGCAACCGAATTGAAAGTGAGCGAAAAAGCGGAAGGCGCGCCAGCAATTCTCAAGATTCTCGAAGCCAACATCGCAAAGCGTCAGGATGATCAGCTTGACCAACTGATCCAATTCGTCGTGGAGACCGGGTGACATCTATGCAGGGCACCTGAAGACCTTCAAAGAGCTACGCGAACAACTCTCGGACGTTGATGGACAGATTCCCAAAGTGATGGTCATGAAGGACAGGGAGGAACCCCCGCAAAACATCTATCCTAACCCGAGGGTTGTATAATAAACCCAGAGCCATAGTCACAATAACGCGCCAAACGATGAGTCAACTGGACTTCAAGGCCTGACTCATTTCGCCCCCAGGGCGAAATAAGTGGTTTATCTCTTTCAGAACGGCAGCCCGGCCCATGTCGAACTCTACGACGGCAAACCCACCTTGGCAGCCATGCATGGCAAGCCGGACGGGAGGTTGATGTTGGCCCCGGTGAGCCTTTCAAACAACACGGTCAGAGCGGCGCCACTGTGAGCGCTTTCCTCCCGCACATTGCCTCGATTCACCGACGAACTGTGTTTTATCAAAAGCCATGCACACAGACGCCGTGAATCATGCCCCGCAATCTCGCTCCTTCTTTCTGGAGGACAGATTCCCGGTCGCCCGACGATGGCGCGTGGCTGAACTATGGCTTGGGCAGCATGACCGAAAATCTGCCGCCATACGTGGCCGTGACCTCAGTCACCAAGACACCTGCGGGCAGATATTCTATGATTTCTATTGGAGCGCGGGCTTTCTCCCATCTCACCATCAGGCGTCAAATTTCGTAGCAAGGGCAAACCCGTTTTGTATCCCTCGAATCCCAAAGGGATGAGCCAATCCGTCCGGCGAGGCTTGCTCGATGATCTGACCGAGCTCAACGAGCGTCAGTATCAAGACTTTGGCGATCCCGAAATCGTTTCACGAATCGCACAATACGAGATGGCCTATCCGTATGCAGACGAGCGTGCCTGACCTTGAAGATGTACGGACTGGATGTCAAAGAGCAGGGGACCTTCGCCTACAATTGTCTGATGGCCCGCCGCTTGATCGAGCGCGACGTGCGTACGGCACCACCGACGAACTCTGTATAAACGCCGTGACCAATCCGGTTCACGTTCACGACTTGCAAGCCACAATCCTTCATTTGCTCGGCATTGAATCACAAACGCTTGACCTGCAAACATCAAGGCCGTCGTTTCCTTGGGGAACTTTTGTGGTCAACGTCGTTGGATCGTTTACCATCGGCTTCATCGCCACGCTCGCGACCCAAGGATCGCAATCCCTTTGCGTCGGTCTCGATGCAGCGGTTTTTGATGGTCGGGCTGCTGGGTAGCTTCACGACATTCTCATCGTTTAGCCTCCAAACGGTGCAACTATTTGAGAATGGGCAGGGGGCCCATGGGACACTTAGTGTTCTGGGTTCTGTTTTGAGCTGCCTTCTCGCCGGTTTGGCTCGGTGTGAGAGTAGGGCGGATGGTGATCGCGTAAGAGAGGACGGTTCGGAGATCATTCTGGACTTCTGCGGCAGACTGCTGCACCTTTAGGGAAAAGGGACTGAAATCCCTTCCACTTTGTCGGATTGCCGTTGCCCTACGGCAGTGCGGTTGGCCAGAAAAAATTCCTTTAAATTCAAGAGTAACGCACTACCTTTTCGCCCCAAACCCTCAGAATAGGACACGTGAACCGAGGTAAACTATGAGCGAGAGTAACGGTGCGAACAACTTTCCTAAACTTCACAACGCAGCCTGGCCCGGAGTCGTGGGCAAGGGACCGGATTCGGAACCGCCAATCGACCTAGATATCATGCTCGATCTGACCGCCGCTGCAGAGGTCAACGGTCAGAAGTTCGAAGGCACGGACCTTTTCCTCAGCGATCCGCACGTCAGCATCGATTTGTCTGACGATGGTTTGAAGCAGCTAGCAGACAAAGTTCAATCACGGAATTTGGTTGTCGGCTCGGTCGTCGCTCCGGTCTGGCCGACCACTGGTGGAGGTTCTTCAGCGGGAGATGAAGCCGAACGCAGCAAGTTCGTCAAGCAAGTCCGCAAAGCGGCTGGTATTGCAAAGAAGCTTCGCGAACTCGGCGTGCGGCCCTATGGTGTCATTCGAATTGACTCCGCAGTCGACGTGGCCAGTTGGGCTGCCGATCCGGAAGCGAACACCGCCAAGATCGCTGAAACCTTTAAGGAGAGCTGTAAGATTGCCGCAGATTACGGAGAAACGCTCGCCGCCGAAGGCGAGATCTGCTGGGGAGGGATGCATAGTTGGAAGGAGATGGTCAATCTCCTAGAAGCGGTCGGGCAACCCGAAACCTTGGGCTTCCAAGCGGACATGGCCCATACCCTCCTTTACACTTTGGGATACAACGCGCCCGAAGACCGAATCCTGCCTGAAGATTTCTCATGGGAACAGAATGACGTTCTCCAAGACGCCCTTAAAACCCTAACGAATGCCCTGCGGCCGTGGACCACTGACTTCCACGTGGCCCAGAACGACGCAACCGTCAAGGGCTCCGGCTCTCATGACAAGACCGGCCGACATTGCTTGCCCGAGGATCCCAACGGCAAGCTGTTCATCGCCCAAGATGCCGGCCATTGGCTGCGGAACGAGAACGGTGAGCTAACCAAGAAGTGCCGCCATATCTGCTGGGATGGTTGCATGTTCCCGAACGACGTGATGATGAAGCCCGAAACCTGGAACAACATTCTGGCCGCCATGGTCTCTGTCCGAGAGTCTCACGGCTGGAGCGAGTAAAACAACCCGCGCGTAAGCAGGATCAAATCGTTTCCCAACTTTTTAGTTTTATGAGTGAAAAGAAAAACTTGAATATAGGACTTGTCGGCTATGGGTTCATGGGTCGTACGCACTCCAACGCCTACTGCAAAGTCAACAATTTCTTTGATCTGGAGTACCGTCCTCAACTTAAAGCAATCTGTGGCCGCGGCGAGGAAAACGCCAAGGCCTTTGCAGCCCAATGGGGCTACGAGTCTGTTGAAACGGATTGGAAGGCACTGGTCGAGCGGGATGACATTGATGCGATCGACATCTGCACACCCAACAACACCCATGCGGAGATCGCTATTGCGGCTGCGAAAGCCGGCAAAATGATTCTCTGCGAAAAGCCGCTTTCTATGAACCTCGCCGAAGGTGAGGAAATGGTCAAGGCAGTCGAAGAAGCCGGGGTCGCCAATACCATCTGGTACAACTATCGCCGGGTGCCGGCCGTGAGCTTGGCAAAAAAACTGATCGACGAGAAACGTCTCGGTAAGATCTTCCACTATCGCGCCAACTTTCTCCAGGACTGGACGATTTCATCGAATCTCCCCCAAGGAGGCGCAGCCCTTTGGCGTCTCGATGTGAATGCGGCAGGCTCCGGCGTGACTGGAGATCTCCTTGCCCACTGTATCGATACCGCAATCTGGTTGAACGGCAGCATCACCGATGTTTCCGCGATGACTGAGACCTTTATCAAGGAGCGGATGCACAACCTGACCGGCAAGGTCGAGAAAGTCGGTATCGACGATGCCTGCACCTTCATGTGCCACTTTAGCAATGGATCGCTCGGCCTTTTTGAATCGACCCGCTACGCCCGTGGCCACAAGGCGCTTTACACCTTTGAAATCAACGGTGAACACGCCTCGATTAAGTGGGATTTGCACGATCTGCATCGCCTCGAATATTTTGACCATCGGGACGACTCACTGGTGCGCGGCTGGCGTTCAGTCCATGTCACGGACGGAGACATGCCTTACATGGACAAATGGTGGGTGCCGGGGCTCCAAATCGGTTACGAACACACCTTCGTCCACCAAGTGGCGGACTTCCTCGACGGACTCGCCAAGGGAACACCCACCAGCCCGACCTTCCGGGAAGCCCTGGAAACACAAAGGGTCTGTGATGCCGTCCTCAACTCGGCGCAGTCCAAGCAATGGGTGAACGTGTAAGATATCCATGCCCCCCTCCTACACAGTCATTAACCTGAAACAAGGCACTCCCGAATGGCTGCGTTGGCGGCACAAAGGCATCGGTGCTTCCGACGCGCCAATAGTAATGGGCGAAAACCCTTGGCGAAAACCTGAAGAATTACTTTTGGAAAAACTATGTCCCCCGCCAACGCTTCACGGCGGAGGAAACGCCGCCATGCGGCTTGGACACCAACTTGAACCTGAGGCAAGAAAACAATACGAAACCCAAATCGGGAAATTCATGCAACCCGCCTGCGTCCAAAGCTCCCAATACACCTGGATGCGCGCCAGCTTGGACGGGCTATCAACCGACCGCAAAACAATCGTGGAAATCAAATGCGGCGGTGCGGTCTACCAAAAAACGCGCAAAACTGGCCGAGCCCCTTCCTATTACTACGGCCAGCTACAACACATTATGGCTGTGACAGGCAATGATCACATCGATTTCTGGTGCTGGTGGCCTGAGGAAAGATCTTTGCCCGCTTTTGAAAATTTTGAAGGGATTCGGATTTCCGTTAAAAGAAATCTCGAATACATTGACAAACTCATTAAGATTGAGCGTCAATTTTGGGAGCAAGTCACAAAGCATATTGACTAAAGAAACATGCCTATAAAAACATTCGCACTCATTAGTTTGTCGGCAGCGGGCGCTGTTTTGGCCGACAATGTTGACATAGCTAAACTACCAGCAGCAGCCGATAAAGAGGTCGATTTCGTAAAGGATATCAAGCCGCTCTTTGAGCAATCTTGCTTTAGTTGCCACGGCTCAAAGCCGCGGGCCAAGAGCAAGTATTTCATGAACCAGCGCGACACCGCGATCGAAGGTGGCAGCAGTAAAGAAGCCGCCATCGTGGTCGGCAAGAGTGCCAATAGCCCCT
Organism: Limisphaerales bacterium; assembly: GCA_024761205.1. Classification (GTDB taxonomy): domain Bacteria; phylum Verrucomicrobiota; class Verrucomicrobiia; order Limisphaerales; family AAA164-E04; genus UBA2970. Next base: position 520,667 of record JAMASS010000004.1, on the reverse strand, counting down.
TGGTTCATTTCATCGCGGACCTGGTCGAGGAGTTGGAAATGCCGCCACTCGACAAACGCGACAAATATCCGCAGCTTACCGATGAACAGGTGGCACTGGTGCGCGCCTGGATCGATCAGGGCGCGAAATGGCCGGATGGCGTCGAACTTTCCTTAGCCAAATAAGCTCAAGAATTCCCAACGACCATCAAGCAAGCGACCCTTTTTAAAAGAGTCGCTTTTTTACCGGATATTTAGGCGATCGAGCGCATCCTCCAGGCTCTCCAAAGGAAGGCCGACGACATTGCTCAGCGAACCCTCAATCCTGCCGACAATTCTCTCACCATCATCTTGAATGGCATACGCGCCTGCCTTATCGAGTGGCTCAATCCGCGCCAGGTAATCTTGTATCTGGCGGGGTGAAAGCCTCCGAAAACCAACCTGCGTGAAATCACACCAAGTCTCTTGGCTATTGCTGGAGCGATGGATCAGGCAGACGCCGGTGTAAACTTGATGACGCTGACCTTGGAGAGTGGTCAACATCGTCTCGGCTTCTTTCATGGACCGAGGTTTGCCGAAAATTCGATCGTCCAATGCCACTGCAGTATCCGCCCCCAGGACCCACCGATTGGGATATCGGGCAGCAACATCTCCAGCTTTGATTTCGGCGTTGCGGCACACCAGGTCCCTGGGCGTCAACTGAGATCCGGCCATCTCATCGGCGTCGCTCTGGATCACCTCAAACTCGACTCCCAACGCCTCCAAAAGCTCCCGACGGCGGGGTGATCCCGAGGCTAGAATGAGCGACGTTGATGTCACGCCACCACCTCACGAAACTGCGCCAACCGATTCTCGAACTCCGCTTTGGTCAAAACTGGTGTCAGACCATCTGTAGGCAGAGACATCTCCAGATTAATCCAAGAGCGGCAACCGCCGTATTTTCCAGTCATCGCAACAGAGAAAGGGTGTTCCAGCCGAAACACCCGAACAATCATGGCGGAAATGGCCTTCTTTTGCCCCCACTCAAATCGTTCCCGAATCACGTCTTCGCGCCAGATCTGTTGGCCGTTCAACCGAGCAACCCGCCCCCAATCCTCAATTTCGTGCGATTCGACCAACTCCGCCATAAATTGGATAGCTATGGTCTCCTCGGTGTTCGATCTCATGTGAATCTCATCAAATCGCTGCTGAGCAGTCTCGATCACGGCCTCTCGTTGTTGGTGGAACTGAGTTGGAAACAACCAAAATCGATCGGCCAAAATCTGAAATCCGGCCTTTCCCTCGCGAATCCCACCCTTCCTCAGGATGAGGATCTGTTCGCCGCGGGCTAGGGCATCCACCACGACCGTCCACTCTTTAAAAGCCTTTTGCATGGGCGGCGTTCTAGGGTCGTCTCAACCAATTTGCAATGCCTGTTCCAGAGAACATTATAGACGAAGTATCCAGCATTTTACTCATTGACTCTCTTGCCACAAATCGACATGTATCGAGTGACATGACTTCTCAAGAAGCGATGATCGCTCTCAATATGCTCGAGAAAGTAGGCCCTATCACGGTTCGGCGTCTTCTGGAAAAATTTGCGAGTCCCGAGAAAATCCTGGCGGCCAGTCAACAAAGCCTTCTCCGTATTCCCGGTGTGGGCGCTGATACAGCAGCCTCAATCGCTCGTTGGGAGACTCAGATCGACCTCAAGAAAGAGCTTTCCCATTGCAAATCGTTCGGCTGTCACATCGTTACCCAACTGGACTTGACCTATCCTAGTGCTCTCCGGAATATCTATGATCCACCGATCGTTCTCTACGTGAGGGGCAGTCTCGAGGAACGGGATCAAACCAGCATCGCTCTCGTTGGCTCTCGGATGACGACCCACTACGGCCGAGAGACGACCAGGAAATTGGCCTACCAACTGGGGATGGCCGGCGTAACAGTCGTCAGTGGCGGTGCGCGAGGAATCGACTCCAGCGCCCACCAGGGTGCGCTCAGCGCCAAAGGACGGACGATCTGTGTACTCGGTAATGGAATCAACATCACCTATCCGTCCGAAAACCGAGAACTGTTCGAGCAAGTCAGTTCAAACGGCGCGGTCATTACTCAATTTCCCTTCAATCGACAGGCAGATCGACAGACGTTTCCGATTCGAAATCGCATCATCGCCGGCATGACCTTGGGCACGGCAGTGGTGGAGGCTAATGTGAACAGCGGCGCCCTCATTACAGCCAACATGGCAAACGACTACGGCCGCCTGGTGTTTGCAGTCCCAGGACCAATCCACTCGCCCCGGAGCAAAGGATGTCATCAGTTGATCAAAAACGGTGCCAAACTCTGCGAATCCGTCGACGATATCCTCACCGAATTCGAATATCTCTTTCCAGCAGCGAACCCCTTGGAGCAGTCGGCATCCGCCATCCCGCTATCGGACTCTGAACAAACCCTCTACGACATGATCCGTCAGGAAGATATCCATGTCGATGAACTGGTTAGGATGTCTGGTCTAACTATATCGACCGTCAGCGTCGCGCTTCTCCAACTGGAGATGAAACGATTGATCAAGCAACGCCCCGGTAACCACTACTGTGCTTCAACTGAATTCAATCCATAGCCGCCACGACCAACCTCAAATCCCGCTCAAACCGCCGGGAGATCTAATCCCATCCTTTACCTCAATTCCGGAGAACCGGTCAGGTTGATCAGTGGAATGAGAGAATTAACCAAGGAAGAACAAGAGGCGTTGTTCCCGGCAACCTGCCATTTCAAAATAATCACCGTCACCTTGGAAAGAATCCACTAAATGCTAAACCAAACTCTTGAAGCGAACAGGCTCGAAGATCGAAAGCTCTAGCCCAGTGCACACTGCAAGAGGCGGAAATTGCATCAGTCACGAGATTGCCATCCATTTGGAGACGCACGCCATATAGATACAAATTCGATCAGGATTTGCGTCGGATCAAGGGTGTTAAGATGGTCCTATAAAAAACCGGCTCTCGAGGTGAGAGCCGGTTCGTGAAAAAAGGGACTAAATATCGATCAATTAGTTTGCCTTAACATCCTCGGCAACGGTAAACCCAGTCGAGTTGATCGCCGCAACGATCTTTTCGGCCTTCACTTTGGTAGGATCGAAGAGCACAATGGCCTTCTTGCTCTGGTGGCAAGCAGCGCCATTCAGTACCCCGTTCAGCTTGGTCAACGCCTTGCTAACCTTCGAGGAGCAAGCACCACAAGCCATTCCATTAACTGCCAACTCGATCTGCTGACCTTCGAGCTTTACACCAGCCTTCTTGAAGGCAGCGAGCACCTGCTCGAGCTTCACCTTGCTGGCGTCATAGGCCACTTTGGTCAAGTGAGACTTGGAGCAACTCTCGGCTTTGACCCCGTCCAAGCTGGTCAACGCTTTGTCCAACTCAGCGCAGACGGTTTCACAAGCAGCACCGTCGATTTTCAGAGTCAACTGCTTCTGGCTCGAGCATTGAGCCGCTTTTTCTTCATCCGCCACAGTGGTGAGGGAGGCCAACAGCGCAATCGCTGTCAGATATTTTACGAACTTAATCATGACTTTCTTAATAGTGTTGGTTATTTGAGATGTGCCTAGTATTGACACATTTCAGTATATGACACCCTATTACAGAGAATATTTCAAAGATTTTCTGAAATCGTAGACCAACTTGGGCGCAGTTCAATTTTTGAAAAGCGATGATTTGGAGCGTGGCGGGAAAAAAGAGCCCGGCGGCCGTTGCACCCACAGGCGTCCAGCTAAGGAATGCCTTGGGCTCCCCCCCCGAGGGGAAATTTAGAATTGCCCCGGGCTTTTGAAGCGGCATGACTTGTGGCCGGGCCGAGGAGCTGCCTACGGAGGCTTTCCCTGCTTGGCGGTCTCCTTGCTAGCGGAGCGCGAGGAGGTGTCCCCAGAGCACCCGATTGGAGGGGCTGTTCGGGCGATTCACGCTTCTTCGAGCAGGGGCGCCCCGTTCGGGGCCGATGAGCGGCGCCTCGGCGGCTTTCGGTCGCACCCGATGCTCCAAGGGTATTGCCGCCGGAACGCTTGTCCCTCCTTTCGCCATTCGCTCCAAGGGAGCCTCTCTCTGGGGGGCCGTCGAACCCTGCTTCAGCGAGCGGGATTCTTCCCCCCGGCATGGACCTTCCACGTGTTGCATTGATTGCCTAGCCGTGCGCCACGTCACTTTCCTCTTTTTAAATTGCAGCCCCCTCGGTCGCGAGATTTGTGAATGTCGCTTGCCGTTGGACGGCGAGACTAGTAGGGTGGGGGATCGTGGAAGGCAGGATACGAATTTGTGGTCACTGCATCGAGCGGATTGGATGTGCGGTGATGGTTCTTTGTTGCGCGAATCTCGTGTTTACCGAGGCGGGTAATGCAATCGATCGGTTTGTGCGAGAGAAGGCTGAGGAGAAGGGACTCGGCTGCTCCCCTGAGGCTGATCGGCTTTCGCTGCTTCGTCGTGTTTCTTTTGATCTCACTGGTTTGCCTCTTGATATGGGGTTGTTTGAGGCTTCCGCTGATGATCGCGATTCGGCGTCGATTGACGATGTGATTGAGGCGCTTTTGAACTCGCCGCAGTTTGGGGAGAGGATGGCGAGCATGTGGATGAATGTGGCGCGCTATGCCGAGGATCAGGCACATCAAGTGGGGAATGATGTGAAGCATTTTTATTCCAATGCATATTTGTATCGGGAATGGGTCGTGGATGCATTCAATGCTGATCTGCCGTATGATTGGTTCGTTAAATTGCAGTTGGCGGCGGACCTTTACGGTTCAACTTCAGAGAGCGATTTGCCAGCGTTGGGATTTCTTGGGCTGGGGCCGAAATACTACAATCGGGGGCGGTTGGACGTGAGGGCTGATGAGTGGGAGGATCGAGTCGATACCGTCATGCGGGGATTCCTAGGGTTAACGGTCGCTTGCGCGCGATGTCATGACCACAAGTTTGATCCCATTCCGACGGAGGACTACTATGCCTTGGCTGGGGTTTTTGCGAGCACCAAGATGGTCAATGCGCCTTATGGCAAGCAACCGGACGAACTGACCGAGGAAGAGAAAAAGCAAGGACTCTACACCGTTCATATTGTTGAGGAGGGAGAGCCGCAGGATCTTCCGGTGTTTATTCGTGGCAATGTGGAACGCAAGGGGAGTGTAGTTCCACGGCGCTTTTTGAGCCTTTTTTATGGAAAAGGTCAAGGGCCCCGGCGATTCACAGAAGGTAGTGGACGCAGAGAATTGGCGGAGGCGATTGCCTCACCGGAGAATCCGCTAACCGCCAAAGTTTATGTCAACCGCATTTGGCAGGAGTTTTTCGGGCGGGGCATCGTCGGGACTCCGAGTAATTTTGGCGCTTTAGGTGAAGAACCCTCGCATCCAGAGTTGTTGGACTATTTGGCGGAACAGTTCGTGCAACATGGATGGTCGACGAAGTGGCTGGTGCGCTTGATTGTTTCTGCCAATACCTACAGGCAGGCCTCTGATGTTGTTGATGCGTACGCTGAGATTGATCCGGAGAATCGCTATCTGTGGCGAATGCCACGCCGCCGACTTTCAGTAGAGATGTGGCGTGATAGTTTGCTGACCTTTGCTGGGAACATGGATCAGGGCCGGGGCCGTTCGCTGAAGTTGGATGATCCCAGCAACCATCGTCGAACTCTTTATGGTCGTGTCAGCCGGAAGAGGCTGAATCCGCTGTTGATGCTTCACGATTATCCGGATCCCAATGTGCATAGTGCGAAGCGAACGGTGACGACCACTCCGTTGCAGAAATTGTATTCACTGAATAGTGAGTTCGTTCTGGAACAGGCTCGCGGATTGGCTAAGCGTTTGCGGGACCAAACGTCGTCTGATGAGGATTGGATAGAGCGGGCCTACCGGTTACTCTTCTTGCGAGTCCCTAGTGGAGAGGAAGTTTCTTTGGGATTGAGGTTTCTTGGATCCGGGAAGATGGAAGCGGAAAAACGTCAGACCCTTTATGCCCAAGCGTTGCTGATGTCGAATGAAATCAGCTATCTGGATTAGCACACCATGAGCAGAGCGAAGAAGCAGGAGTGGACCGTCAGCAAGACGAGCATATCTCGTCGTGAGATGTTGGAACGTTCGACCGCCGGGTTTGGGATGCTTGGGCTTATGAGCCTGCTGGGGCCGGATGGCCTCAAGGCGATGGCTGTAGACTCTGGCTACGGGGCGCGTCCGAAGCCGCGGGCCAAGCGGGTAATTTTCCTGTTCATGAACGGTGGCCCCTCACATGTGGATACCTTCGATCCCAAGCCGGAGCTCAAGAGATTCGAAGGACAGCAGCCGACGGGCAAACTTTATCGAAAGTCAAAAGGGAGGGGATTCATGCCCTCCCCGTTCGTCTTCGCCCAGTATGGTCAGAGCGGTTTGCACGTGAGCGAGACACTCCCAGAACTTGCGAAGGTGATTGATGAGTGCTGTGTCATCAAATCAATGCACACAGATGTTCCGAATCACGAACCAGCTTTGTTGCAAATGCACACCGGCAATATTCAACCGATTCGGCCCTCATTCGGATCCTGGCTGCTATACGGTTTGGGAACGGAGAATGCCAATCTGCCGGGATATGTGGTCCTCCGACCCTCGCAAAAGATTGTCGTAGGTCCCGCGCTTTGGAGTAACAGTTTTTTGCCGGCTCGGCATCAAGCGGTGAGTATTGATACGTCGAATATGGAAGTCGATGCCATGCTGGCGCACATTCGGAATCCCGAGTTTGATTTGAAGCAACAGCGCGAGCAGTTGGATTTGGTGCAGCAATTAAATCGGCTGCACAAAACCAAGCGACCTGGCGAAGAGGCGTTGGAGGGTGAAATCGCGGCGATGGAGACGGCCTATCAGATGCAGATGGCGGCAACGGATGTGTTGGATGTGTCGCAGGAGCCAGAGTATATCCACGAGTCCTACGGTCGAACGCCGTTTGCTCAATCGTGTTTGTTGGCTCGTCGATTGATGGAGGCTGGCGTGCGTTGTGTAAGTGTCTACTATACGAATAAGGGGAACAACCAGCCTTGGGATACTCACAAGAGCCATAACGAGAGGCACAGGAAGCTATGTGTGGATAGCGATAAGGCAACAGCGGCTTTGATTAGGGACCTAAAGGCTCGGGGGCTATTGGAGGATACCTTGGTCATTTGGGGCGGCGAATTCGGACGGACACCGTACGCCGAGAATAATCTGAAGCAGGAAAAGCCGGCAGGACGCGACCACCACCACACCGCATTTTCAATGCTGCTGGCGGGTGGTGGCGTGAAACGGGGCTATTCCTACGGACATTCCGACGAATTAGGGATACATGCGGTGGACCAGCCGATGCATGTGCATGATTTTCATGCGACACTCCTCCATCTCATGGGGCTGAATCATAAGGCGTTGACGTATCGGTATTCCGGACGGGATTTTCGATTAACGGATGTGCATGGGGAAGTAGCCCATGATTTGATCGCATAAATTGTTGAAGCCGCCCGGATGCGCCAAGCCTCAAGGAAACTTTCCTCGAGGCCTTTTTGTGTCTTGATGGAGGCTCGGCAGACACCCCACCAAAGCCATACGCGCCCGACAAGACGTGCGGACGGCCAGCCTAGGCGGTACACAACACCGGAATACCAAGGTAACCCCACCGATACAACACTGATAAATGGCGATTTTTGACCTCTTTTCGGTCGTCCTGGTCTCGCCTTTGACGCCAAGAAAAAAATGCGAAAAAGTGATTCTTCCGGTTGACGTCACTCTTGGCCGCCCTTGGCCACCCTTACTTTCTCTCTTGATAGTAATTTTGTAGGTGACTCGATGTCGGGTTGCCCGCTCAATACAACAGCCTGAATCGAAGTAACCGGAGGAGAGGTCGCAACTCTCCTCCGGGATTCAGGCAAACAATCGGGATACCTTGCTTTTACCTGCAAAGTTACTATCAACGGCCCGGCGCCGGTGAGTTGAGTAACGCTCCATTCGCATCAAGCCATTGACTGTAAGACAGAAGCAGTCGAACAAAAAGCGAATCAAAATGAAATCGCTCAACAAAGCCCTCTTCTGGGCGTTTCTCACAGTGGCGTTCTTCGTCGACTCAACAACTTCCCAGGCGCAAGGAACGTGGGAAGTGTATGCTCCAATCGTTTCGGGCATTAACATCCATCCGATCGTTGGCAATAGCGCAGATGCGGAAAGTTGGGAGAGCGCGACAAACATGGAGGTGATCGCGTCTTTTGACACGCAATTCGCCTGCGAGAACGAAACGGACATTGGCAACGGCAATGACGCGGAGAATGCCGAAGGCTGGGGATATGATGATGAAGCCAGCGGCACGTTTTAGGGCGTGGAGTATTTCTCGTTCACCATTACTCGGCGGGTGCCGCCGATGATTCCTTTTACATCGCCGACCGAAACCGGTTGGCAAGGGTTTCCGAAACAAGTGCCAAACCCCTACCGTGACTTTTTTCGGGATCCCGACCAGGAGCAAAGCACCTATGTGTTATTGGTTTCGCGGGACGGAAATTGGAACGGGCGAAGTCGCTGGAACAGTTTCCCGACCAATACTTCGATCCGTTGCGCTACATGGCGCGAGGGGAAACGGCATACCGTGAAGCCGTTCAACGCCACTTTCAAATCGCCGCATTCGCTTATTCCGACTGTAAGGACGACCCCGCCTTTCGTGAGATTCTGCGGCTGTTGTTGGCGAATGGCTACGGCATTGATGATTTTGAAAGCGTCATCAAGGTGCTGGCCTTTCACAAGTTGGAAACCGATGCAGTTCGTGATCGTTACGAGGAACTGGGTTTTTTCACGGAGGAAAAGATTGAAGAGAGGCTGCGGCAAAGGGGCACCCTCAAGCACGAGGAGCAAAGCAAAAAGAGGTGGTGGCGCACATTCTCGCCATACAGGGCATCACCGCCCCGGCGTTGCTTGATGAGTGGTGGAACACGGACATCGGCGTGTTGCCGATGGGTGGAGGCGCCATTGGCAGAGGCAGCGTGAAAACCGTTTGGGGCGATAAGTTATTAACGGATGAAGATTAGCTGGACGGTGAGTTTCGGTTGGCCATTGAAAGTTACCAGGGGGCGCCGCGGGGTGCATTCATTGAACGGATGAACAAGATGGCGAACCGCGTCCGAGAGGAGCGCCGGGAAGCAAAAAGGAAGGAACTTGAGGCGCAACGAGCGCTAGAATTGTTGGAGATGGAACCTGAATTGAAAAAAGAAAGAACCTAACTATGAAAAACAAAATTACAAGAGTGTCGGCTGGCGTTGCACTGGCCGGAATTGATGTCAACAATAACGCGGGCGACATTGCCAGAAAACCCTGATTTTCCTCCGACGGTGCTAACGTGGGAACGGCTGATCAACCCGCCGCACGTTTATTCGATGACGATGGCACCATCGCTTGGACTTCTGAAAGCGCCGCGTTCATGGACGTTTCGATTAGCCACAGCGTTCAGGGCTGCACGAATGACAGCTATTCATGGGACAACGGCTACGTGAGCTAATAAATACGCCCGATATTTTTTCCCCCAAAGTCGGGATAAGAGGGGGAATCACACGGAGAATAAATCATAATTGCGGACTTCCCAATGACCATTTTTCGAAGGTGTCTAGGCGGAGACGCATTTCGCCACCCCCTTCTGGCCGAATTGGCCGTGCATTTTCTGGAAGTATCAAGACCTCGGCGATGGGGGAGGACTTCAGTACGTCAGCGTCGCTACGGCTTACATTTTCTATCTTCCCTCATGGCTCGCGCCGGGATGGGATGTTTTCTTTCGGCTTTTTCTCTTGAAGGAAGGGATCGGGCACTGTCTTTCCGATTGATTTTGGCATCGTTAATGCCGGATTTAAGCAGCACATGAAATCTCTGCTCTGTTCTCTGGCGATGTTTTGCTGGTAACCAACGGTTGCCGTTTTGTCGGACGAGGATCCCCTTTTTATCGGGTGCGCCCCGGTGATCCCTTGCACGAAGCGATTTTTTGCGGGGACGTGGAGTGGGCAAAGGCGTTGATTGAAGCTGAGGCGGACGTGGAAGTGCCTTGGCGAGACAGATCGATCCGCCAAACGTCCGCTATAATTATATGCCTTTATATCAAGCCGCCCAGATGAAGCGTGAAGCCAAAGCGAATGAGATTGCCAAGCTGCTGATTGAAGCGGGCGCGGACGTTAATTATATAACTATTAGCGGTGACATGCTTTTGCATCAGGCGATTGCGAATGGCAACAAGGAAATGGTGAAAACGCTGGTTTTAGCCGGCGCTCAAATTGCCGTTGCCAATAGTCAAGGCGAGATGCCGTACAGGATGTTGTTTCTTCGTAATTTTTCTCGAACTCTTCTTTTATTGGGTCCGTTCCATTTTTTGAGGTTGAATTGATCAGTGATACGGAGGCAAAAGTTACCTGGATGAATGGTTTTTTTAGATCACGCGGGCTCTGTTACGGGGCCGTGGGAATGGTTTCCTGAAGGCGCGGCTCTTTTTGAAAAACGTTTTATTATTGTGAGCACGGTGCCGTCTCTTGGCTTCTATCGGGTGCGTTGGTCGTTGGCTGAATACCCGTGAAGTCTTATCCATAGCCAGCGTCTCGTGGTTCTGGTTTTTGAAGGTCGCGAGCCGTCCGTGAAAGCGGGTGGCTTTTTTTATTTGCGGTCCCGTTGGTGGCGGGTTTTGGCTGATTTAGATTTATTGTGCGATTTCTTTCGCGTTTTATGTGGGGAGGGCGAAGCCTTTTCTGAGTGGTTTCTTCCCAGGCTTGATAAGAAGGTATTCGTTTTCGGGAAAGTGGCTTTCGAGCCACGGGATGCCCCGGTCGCCTGCGACGAGCATGGCCGTGGAGAGGGCATCCGCATCTGTTGCGGAATCCAAGGTGATTGTGGCTTGAACGGCTCCCAAAGCGGGTTCCCCGGTTTGGCCGTTAATGACGTGGCTGTATTGGCGGTTTTCCGTGTGGAAGAATTTGCCCCAGACGGCGGACATGGAGAGGGCGTTGCCTTTTAGTCGGGCGATGCCGACGGTCTTGAGTTGTCGAGTTTCGCCCTCTGATGGGGACATCGGTTCTAAAGGCTGGGTGACGGCGATCTTCCATGCCGTTTGATCGGGGGGCGTTCCGATGGTGGCGACGGTGCTCGTACCTCCGTGTAACAAGGCGCGCCGGACCCCGTTTTCTTCCAATATCTCTTTCGCTCGTTCAAGTGCATAACCTTTACCGATGGAACCCAAGTCAAGCATAACCCCTTCCGAGTCGTAGCGAATCGTAAAGTCATTTGGATCCAGGGCAACGTGGTGGAATCCGACCCGTTCCCGAGCTTGCCGGATCGCTTCTTTGGAGGGGAGATGGCCAGAACCGCCCATGAATCCCCAACAACGAATCAGCGGACCCAAAGTGATATCGAAGGCGCCTTGAGTTTTTTGGGTCAAGGCTTGGCAGTGCTGGAGAAGTTGGAAGATGGTTGGTTCCAGTTTAACCGGTTCTGAGGCGGCACGGTGATTGGCGTGGTTGATTTGGCTATCGGAGCGGTAGATGCTCAATTGGGCTTCGATCCAGTCGATTTCGTCAAGGGCTTCTTCGCCAGCTGCTCTGAGAGACACTGGATTCTCTCCGTGCAGGACAATCTCGAAGCGCGTGGCCATCGCTTCGCGCGCTACCTTTACGGTTTCCATGAGATAGGCAAAATGAAAGCGCCAGCTTCGCTCTCGCACTCCAAAAGGTAGGACTTGGGGTCTGGACTCTTTTTGCGTCCGGTGAGATCAAAAAGAGTTCCGCCGACCAGAAGGCCCGGCGGAACTCGTGAGTGATTACTGGGGTCTTAAGACAGCTCAGCGACGCCGTAGTCGAGCTCCTCAACCTTCTTGCCATCGCCCGTGGTGATGGTGCGGGTCTTCTCGTCGAAGAGGCACATGATGTTCAGGCGATCGGACATCTCAGCGAGCGAGATCACCGTCTGAACGCGAATGGCGAGGTCGATGTTGGCATTCGGTTCCTTGCCGGAGCGGATGCAGTCGAGCCAGTTACGTTCGTGATGCCGGATGGCTTCTCCAGGCAACAAACCGTCGAAGACTTCAGGATCAATTTCGTCGGCAAATTTGCGCTCGGGGCGGAGTTCTACGCGAGTGCCGCTCAAGCCTCCCATGTAGAGTGAACCGTGGTGTCCTCGGATTAACTCGGTCATGCCCTGCTCGTTAACGGTTGAGCTAGCCAGCATGAGATTGAAGCCGCTCGGGAACTCAGCAATGACCTGAACGCTCTCATCCACGTCGCGATCGTACGTGCCCGGTGTGTTGCGGTCTGTCTTCCAGGCCTTCGAACCGAGGCTGACAACGCGGCTTGGAAACTCTGGATTGCCGGTGGCCAAAATAAACGGATGCGCCAAGTGAGGGAGAAGATCGCCCAAGAGGCCGGCGCAGTACGGGAAGTATTTACGCCAGCGGAAGTAGTGGTCGGCGTTGAAGGGGATCTTCTTGTGGATGCTGCCCATCCAGCGATCCCAATTGATGTCTTCCGGGGTCGCCCATTCGTGAATGGTGTAGTTCCACTCGCCCTTCGGGTTGTTCCGCATGTAAGAGGTTTGGCCCATGACGAGGGGCCCAATCGCGCCGCTCTGAATGATCTCGGCAGCCTTGTGGTATTTTCGGGCGCTGCACCCTTGAGACCCGACCTGCAGCTTCATTCCGGTCTTCTTGACGGCGTCGTGAATCTTGAACGCCTCGTTCAGATAGCGGGTCATTGGTTTCTCAACGTAGACGTGGCGACCGGACTCCATGGCGTCGATTGAGGTGGTCATGTGCCAGTGATCAACGGTAGCGATGCAAACAGCGTCGATGTCTTTACGCTCAAGGAGTTTGCGGTGATCTTCGTAGCTGGGAACGTCGCGACCGATGATTTCGCAGGCTTGGTCCATGCGCGTTTGCGATACGTCGCAGACCGCTACTTGTTCGATGTTACTCTCGCCAACATGACCCTTCATGCTGCGGACGTGAGCCTGGCCTTGTCCCCCGACGCCGATGTAACCGACATTGATTCGATCATTGGCGCCAATGACGCGGCCTGTGGATGGGGCTTGGTTCTGTCCGTAGACGGGGGTTTTGATAACGTTCGCGGAGGCGATCACAGCGGCAGCGGTGCCCGCTTTCTTAATAAATTTCCGACGAGTTTCACCGCTGTTCGTCGGGTTGGGAGATTGATTTTCCATATTCTTGATGTTACAGGTTTTGATTTACTTTGCCTCTTCAAAATTCAGGGGCGTCTCGTCAGAGTTACCGCTTTCACCGTTTCGGTCAATGCTGAACATCGCTATGCCAGCTCATGGATTTTGAGGTCGGAAGGCCTCCGGATCTTCGAATCGGTGTCAATTTGTCTTACTTGAGAAAGACCGTCCGGCTGAGGGTTGGGTTTCAGATTGGTCGGATGAATCAACCATGCTCCTTAATTCTCAACAGTTGCTCAGACTGGTGAGTTTGTCCATCGCCGCGCCGTCATTGATCAGTCGAGCGGCCAAGTCCCATCCCTCGGTCAGCGAGGGACTCTTCTCGGCGACAAAAAGCGCGGCACCGGCATTGAGCAGCACTGCGTCCCGTTTTGGTCCCTTGTCCGTTCCGTTGAGAATTTCGCGGATTGTCTGGGCGTTTGCTTTGCTGTCCCCACCCTTAAGATCTTCGATCTGAGCGGGTTGAACCGGCAGGCTTTGGGGATCGAGTTCTTCGACGCTGAAGGCGCGATCTTGGTAGAATTCGGCAATCGTATTGGTGCCGAGCGTGGATAATTCGTCGAGATTGCCGGTGCCGACATCCCCTGAGACGACCATGCCCCGCCGTATCCCTATCGATTGGAGCACTTTAGCGATGGGCTTACAGAGGGCAGGGTCAGGCACACCGATCAACTGAGTGGTGGGACGCGCGGGGTTGAGCAGGGGGCCGAGGAAATTGAAAATTGTGCGCTGTCCCTGTTCGGCGCAAAGTTTTCGTGCGGAGCTTATGTGCTTGAAGGCGGGATGGTAATTGGGTGCGAAGAAAAAAACGAATCCGTTCTGTTCGAGCGATGCAGCACATTCTTCCGGAGTCAGGTGGATCCGAATGCCTAGCGCCTCCAAAACGTCTGCGCTGCCCGACTTGGAGGTGATAGCACGGTTGCCATGTTTGGCCACGGTCACGCCGGCCGCCGCGGCGACAATGGCAACGGTAGTCGAGATGTTAAAGGTGTTCTGCTGATCGCCGCCGGTGCCGCAGACATCGAGAATTTCCCGTTGGCGGCATGCGGGGGAAAGCGAGGGTTGAACGGATTTGTCGCGCAGGATCTTGGCAAACGTGCCGATTTCTTCGATGGTTTCTCCTTTCTGCGCTAGGGCGGTCAAGAAATCGGCCTTGGGTGCCGGGGCGATATCGCCGGAGACGAGGAGTTCGATTGCCTCGGTGATTTGATCAGGTGACAGATCGCGTGATTTTTTGAGTTGCGTTGTTAGGGAATCGAGCATGGAAAGAGTGTAGCCGAGCGTAGACCGACTTTAAAAGTCCAAACCATTCATGGGCCAATTCACGACCGAAGTGCTCGCGACGGAAACGAAGGTGAGTTTCGATCACGCAGTGCAGACTGTCGCTAAAATCTTGCGGCGGGATGAGGTCGTGGCGCTCCCGACCGAGACGGTGTATGGCTTGGCGGGCAATGCGTTCCAGCCCGAGGCCATTCGAAAGATCTATGCTGCTAAGGAGCGTCCTCAGACCAATCCTTTGATCGTTCATGTTGCGGGTTGGGCGATGGTCGAGCGATGTGTGCGGGAGTGGACCGAATCTGCGGCGCAGCTTACCCGCGCCTTTTGGCCCGGACCGTTGACTGTGGTCCTGCAACGTTCGGACTTGATTCCCGATGAGATCACCGCCGGTGGTGACACGGTGGCGATTCGATGGCCGAGTCATCCGGTGATGCAGGCGGTGATTGAAGAGTGTGGGTTTCCGTTGGCCGCACCCAGTGCGAATCGATCGAACGAACTGTCACCGACCCAGGCTCAGCATGTTCTGTCGCAGCTTAGCGGCGCCATCCCCTTAGTCGTGGACGGTGGACATTGTGTGGTGGGAATTGAATCGACCGTAGTCGATTTAGTGGGCCGTCCTGCGCGGGTCTTGAGGCCGGGGATGATCCATACGAATGCCTTGTCTGTGGCGACGCCGGGGATTGAATGGGCTGGTAGTGATGATGGCTCTGGGAGGCGATCGATCTTACGGAGTCCGGGGATGACGGCCCGACATTATTCGCCGAAAGCGCGTTTGGTGGTTGAGAGGTGGGAAGATCGGATGGGCTTTGACGATGCTGTCCGCAGGCTGGGAAAGCCTCGGAGCGCTATCAGTGTGATTGCTTACAATGTAATCCCAGAAGTCTACGGGTTCTGTTGGGTTTCTCTCGTGCCGCATAACTCGGAAGCGTACGCGCGGGCATTGTTTTCTGAGCTTCACCTGTGCGATGCCAGCGGCTGTGAAGTCATATTGGTGGAAGCGCCTCCCTGTGAAGTGGAGTGGGTTGGGATTTGGGACCGATTGCGGCGAGCGGCAGTTGAGGGTTGAGATTTTAGATAGGATGGATAGGATCAAGGGGATTTCTATTCTGTCATGGGGATAGTGTCCTCTTTCAACTTGCCGAAAGTCCAAGGCTGGGTTCGGCTTGCAGCGCTGGCGGCGGTGTGGATCTTCAGCAAAATTTGAATTCCCGGGTGCTGTCGCCGTCATAGATTATTAGGATTGTCATGAAGAATTGCTTCATTTGCGTTTTGTTGTTGTTGGGCCTAGGTGCCTGGTGCGATTCTTTCACTGCGGAAATCCGGTTGGGAAGCGATATTCTCGCGGACCGCGGGTTTCGGGATTTGGACGGCAAGCGGGTTGGGCTGCTGACCAATCCCGGCGGGGTCAATCGGGACGGTGTTTCAACGGTCGAGCTCTTGTGGAAGGCGCCGAATGTGAACCTTGTGGCGCTCTTTGGTGCCGAACACGGGGTCTATGGTGATATCCTTGCAGGTAAGGAGTTTCCGGATTCTATTGATCGGAAGACCGGCCTCCCGATTTTCTCTCTCTATGGCCCTGGTCCGGTTCGAGAACCTACGCCGAAAATGCTGCAGCACATTGATATCTTGGTCTACGATCTACAGGATACTGGTGCCCGGTCGTATACGTTTATTACGACAATGGGTAAAGCCATGGCTGAATGCGGGCGGGCGGGGGTTGATTTCATGGTGTTGGACCGACCGAATCCACTAGGTGGTCTGCGCGTTGAAGGGCCTCACTACAATCCCCGATTCCGTTCACTCGTCGGTTATTGGCCGATTCCTTACGTCTATGGCATGACCTGTGGCGAGCTTGCCCGAATGATCAAAGGCGAACGAATGAACGACCATACCTGTCGTTTGTTGGTTCTTACCATGAAAGGGTGGCGACGGTCCATGGTATGGGACGATACTGGGCTCGATTGGGTGCCCACATCGCCCAACGTGCCTTATGGTCGTTCGCCTATGTACCAGGTGGCGACCGGAATGTTGGGAGAAATTGGGGGCGTGGACATCGGTATTCATACGAAACGTCCCTTTGAATATATCGCAATCGATTGGCTGAAAGCGCCTAAGACTGCCAGCTACTTGAATGGCTTGGGTTTGCCGGGAATTCGATTCCATGCCTCAAAGGTTGTCTCGCAGCGCGACGGTTTGAGAGGCCGTTTGGTGCCGTCAGTTGAGATTGTGTTCCGTGATCCGGCCACCGCCCCGTTAAGTGTGATCAATTTCTATTTGTTGGATGCAGTGAACCGAGTGAGCGGTCGGGACCTATTTCAAGCCGCATTGGACCGGGGCAAGGACTGGCGCATGTTTGACAAGGTCAATGGAACGGATGCGACGAGGCGGGACCTGCAGGCTGGGCGTTCTGTTTCGAGCATTGCCAAGAGCTGGGAGGCCGAGGTCCGACGATTTAAGGCACGGCGGCAACGCTACCTGATCTACCAATAGAAGAACGGATTTTCTCAGTTTTCGACGTCGATTCCTACGGATTTTAGAAACGGTTTCAGCGACCGAGGCCGGCCAAGAAATTTCTCAATCGATTCGTTCACATCGCGGGAATTCCCGGGAGCATAGATCTCATCTCTCAAGCGTCGGCCTATTGTGGTGTCGAAATAGCGCTGTGGGGATTCCTCGAAAATGGTTGCCATGTCGGCTGCAATGGCGTCTGCCCAGGCATAGCCATAGTAACCGGCATCGTAGCCGGTCAGATGGCCGAAGTTGGCCACGAAGGCAGTGCCTTCGGGAGACGGGAGGAAAATATTGGCGATGATTCGCTCGGAGACTTCGAGAACATCGGGGATTGCATTTGGATCCGAGACCGAATGGAGTTCGAGATCGAGCAGACCGAAACTGAGTTGTCGGCGGTAAAACGTGCCAATGGTGGCCAGTCGCGCCTCTTTGAGGCGGTCGATAATATCTGCGGGGATCTTTTTTGAATCATCCCGATAATCTGCGGTAAAGGTGTCGAGGACTTCCTGATCCCAAATCCAGTTCTCAAGCATCTGTGAGGGCGCTTCAACAAAATCACTCGGCACGCTGGTGCCGGAAAAGCGTGAGTAGTTGGCCTGGGTGAGTAATGAGTGAAGTGCGTGTCCAAACTCGTGAAAAAGGGTTTCCACTTCATTGTGGGAGAGTAGCGATGGTTTGTCGTCGGGCGGTGTTGGGAAATTGCAGATGAGGGCGACGCAGGCCCTTTGATACTCGCCTGAGGGCAGGCGCTTGCCGTCGATGAGACCGAACTGGGCGAAGTGGTTGAACTTTCCCTTTCTGGGAAACATATCGAGATAAAACGTCCCAAGGGGCTCTCCCGTTTTTGCGTCTGAGGCCAAGAATAGTTGGAGATCGTCGGTCCATTTGTAAGGGGCTTCGAGTTCCAGGAAGGATAGCTCGAAGATGCGTTCGTAGATGCGGAACATTCCATCCAACGCTCGCTCGTATGGGAAGTAGGAGCGGAGTTGCTCGGTGTTCACGGCACAGCGTTGTTTTTTGAGTTGATTCGCATAGTAGCGCCAGTCCCAGATGTTGATGGTTGCATTGGCGACGCCGGTCTCGGCGGCCTTGATGGCGCGGAAGGATTCGAGCTCGGCCTCGAATTTTGCGGTTAAGGCTTCGTTGAGGTCTTTCAGAAACTGGATGGCGGTGGCTCCGTTGCCAGCCATCTTGGTCTCGGTCTTGTAGTCCGCCCAGGAACGGTATCCGAGTTTGTTGGCGATGAGCGTGCGGAGACGAAGGATCTCGTTGAAGAGCCCAATGTTCTTGTCAGCTGCCAGCGAGTAGCGCGCGACTTTCATCCGTTTGCGGGTTGCTTCTGATTTGGCGTTCTCCATGACGGTGACAAAGTGCCAGGTGATGTTTGCCTGAAGTTCGTAGTTCCGATTTTCGTTCCGAAGATCTTCTTGGTCCAAGAAGTCCTGCGGCAAACCCTCGAGGTCTTCCCTCGTGAACTCTAGGGTGGCCGTCGCTTGGGTAATATTGGTGTCGAAGTCAGTGGCAATCAGGGAGAGTTTCTTGCGCAGTTTTTCGACTTCGGCCCGCTCGGCAGGCGGGAGTTCGAGGCCCGCACGGCGGTAATCCCGAAGTGTGTCGTCGAAAAGCCGTTGGTCTTCACCTTCCAGTTTCGGTTTCGTGTCGGCGTAGGCGCGGATTGTGCGGTAGACATCCTCTCGATAATCTAGCCCCACGGCCCATCCCTGGAACTCCTTGATGAGTTCGGTGGCCTGATCTCTCATGGCCGCATGGGGATGGGTCTCCTTGATCAAGTAGGTCCGGTTGGCGGTGAGGTTGGCGGGGTGGAGGAGGTCATCTAGCTCGCGGATGGTGTTCTCAAAGGTCAGCGAATCCCGCGAAAGGTCGGCGATGGCATCAAGGCGTTGGTTGGCGTTTCGGATGGTTTCATCCATCGAATCCTTGAGCGATTTCGGATCCGTTTCGAAGCAGGGTAGTTCGAGCCGCGAACCAGCGGCCGTGGCGCGTGATTGAGCTTCGCTGAAGGATGTCAGCGGGCGATTCAGCGGTTTGGATTTTGGGGATTGGACTTCAGTCATAGGTTTTTCGCTCTCGCCAGCCGGGTCCGGGCCGGCAAGCTAACGGCCCGGACCCGGCGGATTCAAGCAGGGAATCTGAGATCACAGCATGCCCGTATTGTAAGTCAATGACCTTTCGATTGGTCTGACCGGCCGGCAAGGTGACCGGCAGCTGGTTGATGGGGTGTCTCTGTGTATTGAACCGGAAGAAGAGTATTGCCTTATTGATGAGAGTGGCTGCGGCAAGAGTGTGACGGTGCTGTCGTTGACACGCCTTTTCCCTTCACCACCGTTCGCCTATGCGAGCGGCAGTGTCTTGGTTGAGGGTTGGGCGTTTTGCGAATGAGTGACGCGGAGCTCCGGAAGACTCGTAGAGTGAAACTAAGTTATGGTTTTCCAGGATCGGGTAGTCTGCCCCAATCCGGTTTATTGAATTGGGAGGCAGGTCCGCGAGATGCTATCTTTGCGTCAAACCCAACAAGGCGAATGGCGATCGGAATTCAAGAGTTGCTCCGGCTGGTCGGCATCCCGGCGCCGGAGGTTCGAATGCGAGGCTATCGGCGCCAAATGTTTGGCCGGATGCTGTAACGGGTGATGATCGCCATGGCGCTCGCTTCGGAACCGTTCCTTTTGGTTGATGATGAGCCGACGAGCGTCCTTTTTATGTCACCGTTCAAGCGCAGATCCTCACTTTGTTGGGTGAGTTTCAGCAAGGGCTAGGCATGTCGGTTCTGTTGATCAGCCATAATCTCGGTGTGGTTGAAGATTTTGCCGATCGGGTCGCCGTCATGTACGCTGGTCAAATCGTGGAAAGCAGACACCGGATGTCCTCAGCCAACCGAGGCGTCCCTATACCAAAGTGTTGCTAGGGGCGGTGCCCCGAATTGGTGCGGGCGATGTCGGACTGAGGGCGATCCCGGGTCAGGTGCCTGTGCCTGGAGCTTTTCCGTCAGGCTGTCGATTCCACCCCCGATGCTCTTTCGTTGAGGCAAGCTGTTCTCGTCCGGTGTTGTGCAGGTGGGGATTGGCTGGTGCGGTGCACGATTCGAAAAGCGTGATGCCGTTATTGGAAGTTTAGGGTCTCGAGATTCAGTATCCGCTTCAGCGGCCGTGGCTGGAATCGCGGCTGAAGCTGTTAAAGGCCGTGAACGGCGCGGGCTTTCAGGTCGAAGCCGGTGAAACAGCCGGTTTGGTCGGCGAAAGCGGCTGGGGCAAGAGTTTGATTGCAAAGAGCTTGGTCCTGCTGGAACGGCCTTCCGGTGGCCAGATTTTCTGTTTAGGGGGCAGAACATGCTCGAACAGACAATCGTCCAACGGAAGGCGTGTCGTCAATCGGCGCAGATGGTCTTTTCAGGATTCGTGTGGCTCGTTGAATCCAAAATTCACCATCGGGGAGAGTATTGCTGAGGGTATCGAATTTCATGGATTGCTGCGGGAGCCAGATGATATCCGCGAGCGAGTCGCTCGTTTGTTGGGCGCCGTTGGTTTGGATGCTTTCGTGATGAATGAATGCTATTCACGGGAATTCAACGACGGCCAACGGCAGCGGATTGGAATTAGACGGGCCTTGACAGTGGAGCCGGAACTGGTGGTATGTGATGAATCCGTCAGTGTGTTGGATGTGTCAGTTCAGGCGCAAATGATCAATTTGTTGCATGAGTTACAAACGGACACGGGGTTGCCCCATCTCCTTTATCAGGCATGATCTGGCGGTGATGGAGCACGGCAGCTACGGGTGATGGTGATGGGCCTGGGGTAAGTCGTTGAGCAGGACCGTCCGGTGAGATGATCGAGAATCCGAGGTATCCCTATGCTCAGTTGCTGGTGGCTTCGATTCCCGGAGGCCGGAAACGGCGCGAGGCGAAGCGGCAATCTATCTTGGGTGATGTTCCATCGCCTCTGGATTTGCCAGCGGGTTGTCCTTTTCAGATGCGATGTCTTCTGGCAGAGAACCGGTGCCGGGAGGAACGGCCGATCCTGAAACCGGTAGAATCGTGGCGAAAAGGCGTTTGTCACCTGGTGTCTGCCGATGGGGTAGGGAACGATGAGCGGGGCCAGCAGGTTTTTGAAACAATACCTGAGTGCGAGAGTAGTTTGTGCTGGACTCTCTTTTCCTGACGGACTCGTGCTGTCAGGCACGGCTTCCGAGGTTTCAGCAGCAATATTGACGATGAATGATTGGAATCCATTCGTTCGCTTTCCGAAGGTTAGCTTTGGTGGGCTGGTCGTTTTGCTGATTCCTCTGCTCTGGGATTTGCAGCATCTTCGAATTCGGTCTGATGCCGATGCGTTGCTCGAGAGCAACCCCAGCCAGAAGGCGACTTTGGATAAGATCACTGCCGTATTGCAGGACCAAGTGATCGTCGTCATTGATCTTGAATGTCCGGATGTATTTACGGCCGAGGGTTTATCGGCGATCGGCCGTGTCAGCGACGCCTTGATGACGGTTGACGGTGTATTGGATGTGAAGAGTCTGACCCACTCCTATAAACCCGTTCGTAAAGGTTTCTCGTTTGACATGGTCCCACTGGCGCCGAGGGAAATGAGTGAGGCGGCTGATCTGGAGCAGTTGCGGGACTATTGTTTGGGCAATCCGCTGATTCGGAATGTGATGGTGTCACCAGATAGCCGACACGCTACGTTGACGCTAACATTTGATAAACCGTTCATGGACTTGGAGTCGAAACGGGTGCTGCGGGCCGATCTCGAAACCGTATTCTCCGATTTCGAAAGCGAGGGCTTGGCCTTTAGGGTGGTTGGGTTGCCGTTGGTTGAAGAGGAGGTTTATACCCGAATCATGGGAGATCTGTTCTGTTTCGTGCCAGTAGTTTTTCTTTTTCTCGCAGCTACTTTGGGGGTCGCCTTTCGATCGTTCGGATTTGTTTTTTTCATGTTAGTCAATCAGGCAGTTACGTTGGGGCTGATTGCCGGAAGTCTCCAGTGGTTGGGCTATCCGTTCACCGTGTTTACCTTACTCCTGTTTCCTTTGTGGATGGGTGTCCACCTCACGCTTTTGGTGCATCTTGGCACGGCCTGTCAGCGGGCGGCTCGGGATCGGTTGGGCGTCGATGTGGTTCGGTTGGCGCTGAAGCAAATCTGGAAGTCATGTGGATTTGCGACGTTGACGACCCTGGTTGGTTTGGTGTCGCTTGGGCTGGCTGAGATCCCCCAAGTGAGAGAGGCTGGATTGATAGGGGCCTACGGAGTCGCTGTTGTCTTCCTCATGACCTTTGGTCCAGGGGTCGGCATTATGGCGGTCTATTATCGCCACTACGCCGGTGGCTATCTAGCGGCGGTCTCTGAGGTAGGTGCCGGTGATGAGTGGCCTTTCATTTGGTTGGAACAACTACAACGGCGAAAGGGATGGGTGCTTTTTCTGGCCTTGGCAGCGATCGCGGGTACGGTGATGTTAGTGCCGCAGCTGCGTACCGGGGTTCGTCCGATCGAGTTTCTTCCTGCTGATAGTCCGACTCGGGCGGCGGGTGAATTGTTCAACGCGAGTTACGGCGGCTTCAACATGTTTCAACTCGGGGTTGATTCCGGTAAGACCAACGGGGTCAATCAGTTGCCATTTTTAAAGTACTTAGAAGACGTGCAGGTCTATGCGGAAGCCAAGTCCGAAGTCTCCGGTGTTTACTCTTACTCCCAGGTTTTGGCGATGATGAATCAGATCTGGGAGCAGGAACGTCCGGGGAGCCTGGCACTGCCCACTAATCCGCTCCTATTGGGGACTTTTTCTTTGGTATTGAAGACCCAGAAGTTCCCCTTTTTTGAAGCGCTATGCGATCCGGATTATCGGACGGCGAATCTGGTGGTTCGAACACCGGATCTTCGTTCCGACAAGTATCTGGCAATTATTGCGGACGTCATTCAATACGCGGAATCCAAGTTGCCGGAGGGCGTGAGCCTAAGTGCCGAGCAGGGTCTGCACACAATTTTGGAAGCCGATCGACAGATAGTTGGCAGTCAGATGAGAAGCGCAGTGACCGCTTTGGTGTCAGTGTTTATGCTGTTAGTGGTTCTTTGGCGGTCGTGGCGATTAGCTGCGCTAGCGATCATGATCAATGCCTTGCCCGTTGGCGTGGTGATCGCTGTGGCGGCCTTGATCGACATTCCACTGAATTCGATCACCGTCATGATTGCCGCCATTGCCTTTGGGATCGCCATTGATGATACCGTGCACTTTGTCACTCAATGGCTGGATGCGCGCCGGTCAGGTTCGGATAGGTTTCAGGCAACGGAAAGCGCCATCCGTGTTAAGGCGCGCCCGATTGTTTATACCAGTTTGGTTCTCGGTGGGATTTTTGCGTTGCTGGCGGCGACGTCGTTTCCGCCGGCGAAACACTTTGGCGGACTGAGCGCCTTGGCGTTCGGACTGGCGTTCGGGGTGGTCTTCGTCCTGCTGCCCTTGTGCTTGTCCGTCCGCAAGGCGGCTTGATTTCAGGCGTCGCGACCGGTGGTGGCGACAAAAAATTCGGGTTGACAAACTCATCACCCGTAATAATTCACTAAATTATGAAAAACTCCCCGAGTTGTGTCGTGCCGTTTTTGGCCGGGAGCTGCTGCGCATTCTCCCTGCTGCTGCCGGCCTTCGCCGAAAATCCGGATACCGCGCACGACCTGCTTTCGGGCATGATCGACCGGATGGCTCCCGACGAAACCGCCGCCTATGAGGCCCGTGACTTGATTCGAAAAGAAAGCCGCCTGCACTTGCAGCGCCGCGGCGCGGATGGAACGGTCGAGAGGAAGATCCTTTTCAAGGACTTCAATCAGCGGATTCATCGGCAATTGCTGGAAACCCGCGCCGGATGCTGGGAGACAACCGAATGGGGCACGGTCAAAATCGAATACGCCGCGCCCCGGAACGCCGAATTCGAATTGCTCCCTTCCCTTCTCGAACATCACGCAGATGAACTGACCTTTCGATTGGGAGGGTCGCAGAAGCTGGGCGGCCGGACCTGCCGCAGCATCGAAGTCCTTCTCTCATCAGATTTGATCGACGAGCTGGTTCGGAAGAGAAAAACCGCCGCCCGAAAATCCGGACGGCAACGCAGCGCGGCCCAACTCAGGGAAGACATCGCCGCCCGGCGCCTCTATTGGCTGGACAAAAAAAGCGGGCGCTTGGTCAAAACGCTGTTCCGGGACGAAGCGGGCCATTTGCTGGTCGAGACCGGGTTTTCAAATTATCGCAGCGGCACGCTGCCGGCTAGCCGCTTCGCCCCGCCCGCCGAGGTTGATTTCGTGGCGGTTACCCGCACGGCGCACAACGACTTCCTGGCACAGCGCCGACGCGCCGGAAAGCCCCCAAGATCGCTGGAAGATTTTCAAAAAATGATCAAAGGCTGGGCGCGATTCATCGACTCCCTTCCCCGGCCCGATCCCAAGAAATACAACCTTCCCCAATGACCGATAACCTATAAAACCGATTACAAGCAAAATGAAGAAGAAACAGACTCGCGGCGTCCTGCCGAGCAATTTCCAGCGCACTGCCATGGCGAGTGCGATCATAACGGCTACCTTGGCGTCCTCGGCATGCAGCTCCGGCGGCGACGACAGTCATCTGGATTATTACAGCAAAGTGGCAGATGCTGCGAAGGGCTGCGCTAAGGCAGGCGGCGAGCCCTTTTGCAACTGTGTTGAAACTGCCATTGAAACCATTATTTTCGGACTCCCTCATGATCTTCAGACTGATTTGATTCTGAAGAATCAGGAGGCTGCTAGCGCCTGTCGGTCGGATGAGCCTGCCGGTCGGCAGAGAACCAAATACTGGCGGGATGCCTGGTAAGGCGCGTTCTTGAATGTGTTCAGAACGGAAGAGAAAACCATTTGGAGTGATGCGAGTGACGTGATGATCGGAGCACATAAAGTGACAGCGGGCGGCAAGCACCGTGCGGGGATGACCTTGGTGGAGTTGCTGGTGGTGATCGCCGTTCTGGGGCTCTTGGCGGCGTTGCTGCTGCCCGGCCTGGGCCGGACGCGGGAACGCGGCCGGCGGGCGGCCTGTTTGAATAATCTCAAACAGATCGTGACGGCGAACCTGATTTATGCGGACGAAGACGACGCCGGCCGGCTCAGCCCGCATGAGCGTGGTGCCGTATATCCGTTGTTTCATCACAATTGGCTTTGGCTTGATGCCGGCGTTAGCCCAAAGCTGTTCTATTGTCCCAGCACGAATCAGCGCTACGAGCGGGACTCGGCTCTGATGGATCCTTTCACGGGCAAACCGTATATTCCCGACTTGAGCGGGCCGAGTATGAATGCGAGCACTACCGCCGGCAACAGCTACCAGGCGCTTCCCTTCTACCGCAACATGGAGAATTACTGGAACGGGAACACGAATTGGCGTGACAACTCCGACCCGGTGCCCAAAACGTTGAACGGCTTAAACAGTTATCGCCACCGCCACAATGCCTTCTCGTTGCAAGGCCAAGTGGCGGGGCCGTCCGCTACCTGGTTGTTTTGCGATGGCGATCGACACATACCAAGCGGGAGATGCTTTTACCCGGACCCGGAGAACAATCACGGCCAAGCGGGTGGCAACGTGGCCTTTGCCGACGGCGGCGTGCGTTGGGTGAGCCGTGCCGACTACGTATACAGCCACGAACTATCGCAGGACAACAACCGCACCCGCCCCTATCCGAGATAGGAAGGAAAGATGGATAACGGCTATCCGGAGGAAAGGAGGAATCGTGCGGGGATGACCTTGGTGGAGTTGCTGGTGGTGATCGCCGTTCTGGGGCTTTTGGCGGCGTTGCTGCTGCCCGGCCTGGGCCGGGCGCGGGAACGCGGCCGACGGGCGGCCTGTTTGAATAATCTCAAACAGATCGTGACGGCGAACCTGATTTATGCGGACGAAGACGACGCCGGCCGGCTCAGCCCGCATGATGACGCTTCCATTCATCCGTTCTTTCATCACAACTGGCTCTGGCTCAAGGCCGGCGTCAACCCCAAGCTGTTCTTCTGCCCGAGTACGAGGCAACGCTACAAACCGGACTCGGCGCGAGTCAGTCCTTTTTCGGGCGAACCTTACATTCCTGCCTTCACTGCCTCAACTGGGCGCTGGAAGAGTGACGCCGGCAACAGCTACCAGATGCTTCCCTTCTACCGCAATATGGAGAATTACTGGAACGGGAACACGGATTACCGCAACAACTCCGACGCAGTTCCTAAGACCTTGAATACCTTGAACAGTTTCCGCCACCGTTACGACGCCTTCTCCCTGCAAGACAAGGCGCCGGGGCCGTCCGCTACCTGGTTGTTTTGCGATGGAGATAAACGGCCGAGGCCTTTTTACCCAGACCCGGAGAACAATCACGGCCAAGCGGGTGGCAACGTGGCCTTTGCCGACGGCGCCGTGCGTTGGGTGAGCCGTGCCGACTACGTATACAGCCACGAACTATCGCAGGACAACAACCGCACCCGCCTCTATCCGAGATAGGAAGGAAAGATGGATAACGGCTATCCGGAGGAAAGGAGGAATCGTGCGGGGATGACCTTGGTGGAGTTGCTGCTGCCTTTGTGCTTGGCGGGGAGAAAGGGCGGTTGATTTTTTGGCGTCCCACTTGGCAGTGCTACCGGCGGTGGAAATAAAAAGCCCGCCCCGGCAAATCGAGGCGGGCGTAAGCGGAAAACAAGGCCGAAGGCTATACACCGCCGGCGGCGGGCGAAGGAAAGAGCTGGTCGATGATTTGATCGAACTCTTCCCGAGTATATTTCTGGCCGCCTTGGATGTATTGTCCGTGGAACTCCCGGGTGCCGAACAAATTTTCCAGGGTGGGTGGCGGTGTCACCCGAGCCAAACGCCTTTTCAAATCGCGCACCTCATCGTTCGACGCTTGATGATGGGCCGCCGATGCTTCCGCCCATTGTGTGTCGTTCGGGTCGAGGGAAAGCCGCAGAGCCGAAGCGGTTTCATCAATCTTGGCGATTCTCTCCCGCCACCATTGCTGCGGGACCTCCGTTTGCTCCAAAAATGCCTGCGCTTGCGCCTGCTGCTCGCTGAGATAAACTTGCCAGCGTCTGCAAATCTTCCGCGTTGGGGTCGCGGACAAGATTGGGTAATTTATTTGAAGATCCTGCTCCTCAAATGATATCCCCCGTGTGAGCGTGTCCTCAAGGCGTCTGAATTTCTTCGCGTCAATCTCCCCGCTTTCGTGGCGTTGTTCGAGCGCTTCCCATTGCGTAAGCATCTCCCTGCCCCGTTTCTCTAATTCTTCGCCGCTCAGCTCAACCGTTTGCGCCTGGTGTTTTGCATTCGATTGCCGGCCGATGGAACTGCCGACTTCCGAAAATAGGTCATCAATCGCCTTCTCCTCATCAAGCAGCTTCCGCTCTTCGGCACTGGCCCGGTTCCACGTGTCCCGGTCGCCCAGTGTATACAAGGAAACCATGTTGAAGATTAGCCTGGAGTTAGGCGCCGCCGCTTCATGGTAATCCTGCCAAAGCGCTTCTCTCTCCGATGCGGCAAGCGGTGTCCCGCGTTTCAGAAAGTCGTGCAGACTATTGCCGCTAGGGAGAGGGGCACCTGAAGGTTGCCAATAACCGCTTGCCGCCACCGAATCAAGAATCCTCCGTTCACGTTCCGCTTCTCCGTTGGCATCCGGACGGGTGGCCTGCTTGACTCGTTCCAGAAACGGGGAGGCCGCCGGCGCAGCATCCGCATTTGGCGCCGATGCCGCCGCCGCTGGCTCGTTCACCACTTTCGGTTTTTGCCCGGACGGCAAGAGTCAGCCGAGGAACAGAATCGTCAGCAGTCCCGCCCCCGCAGTCAGCCTGGAGCGATTCGTTTTCGTTTCACGAATGGTCGTCATCATTCGCCTCCTTCATTATCATTCATCGTCGCAGTTTTCGAGTTCAGCTTTCAATTCCCGTTAAAATGCTGTACTCGGCTTCGCTCAAGCCATTCATTCAGGGCATGCCACTTCGAGTTACAATCATAGGGAGCTCATCACACTTGCCTCTCAATGGGATGCGGCACTCAGATTCCTCCTTCCTCGCATTTTTCTGCGTGGATTTTCAAGCTAAGCAACCGCCTTTTCATCGACAGGGGGCAACCCTTTTTTTGTTATTTTTGGCCGAGGCGTCCTCGGCGTTTTTGGGTGGCGGTGAGTTTATTATCGAATTAAGGGCTTAGGTGCGTGATTGAAACCTAGGACCGGCTTTTAAGCGTTCGAGGGAGAAGTTTGGGTATGGTGATGTGCAGTCAAACGCTCAGTTCACAGCTGGAATTTTTCTCTAAGGTATGCCTCTAAACCCTTATTTAGGTCGCTACAGGGTTGATTTAAGGCGAATCGGAATTATCGATCAAAACGCGAGGGCAGGGTCCAAGGAGGGCCTGTTTTGCCAAAAGAATTGCTGGTATTGGTCGTAACATTGACAGGTCAGCGAGGTGCACAGATGGTTTTGTATTACCGATTGCCTAAATCAACCCTGTTATTTTTTTGGGAATATAAAAATTTGGCTTGGAATAGGGCCGGGTGTCGTGTGTTATTACCGGCCCTAAGTCGTCAATGAGACAAGCTGTAACGATAGCGTACAATGCTTTTATGGAGCTGCTCCGGCAGCCTGTTTTTCTTTTGTTGATGACTGCTTCGGCGATTTTCGCCGTATTTCTTGCGAGCACTCCCTATTTTGGCTTCGGTGAGGACGACAAGTTGGTGAAGGACAGTGTTCTCGCCACCATGTTGATCGCCGGACTGTTCGCTTCAATCATCAGCGCGTCCTCCTCCTTGGCGCATGAGGTCCGTACGGGAACGGCGCTCGCAGTGTTGTCCAAGCCGGTTGGCAGAATTCAGTTTCTCCTGGCGAAATACGCCGGATTGGCGGGCGCCTTGGCGGTGTTGACCTATGTCAATCTGGTGAGTGCCTTGATCGCAAGTCGCATGGCGTTCACGGCTTATGGCGAGGCAGACAAGCGGTCTTTGTTTATCTACTTGGGAGCGGTCCTCTTGGCCTATGCAGCCGGGGGATTCACTAATTACTTCTTGCATCGGCCCTTTGTTTCAGATGCGACGTTTTTTGTGGCCGTACTGTCGACCATGGCGTTTATCATTATTACGCAGTTACCGCGGCCGGTGACGATGTTCGAGGAGCACATCAAAATTGACTGGCGTTTGGTTCCGGCCGCGATCCTGATCTTGTTTGCTTTTTTTCTTTTGGCCGGTTTGGCTCTTGCCTGTTCGACCCGATTTGATTTGATCGCGACTTTATCCATTTGTTCCGGGCTATTCTTGGTTGGGTTAATGTCGGATTATTTGTTTGGGCGGTCGGCGGCGGCGGGTGCTTGGTGGGCGTCGTTGCTGCATACGGCTGTGCCCAATTGGCAGCTATTTTGGCTGGCGGATGCCCTTGAGAATGAGAAGACGATTCCTTGGTCCTATGTGGGGCGGGCGTTTCTTTATGTGTTGATGTATCTTGGTGCGCTCTTGGCCCTGGCCTTGGCGTTATTTGAGGATCGTGAATTGAGTTAAGGTTTGGGCCTATGGAGAGAAATATCCAACAGAACGGATTTATCAATCTGGTCATCCTTTTGGTTGCCGGTGCCACGGCTGTGGTCATAGCGGATTATGCGGGTTCGGTGACGGCTTTGGTGGGAGCGGTTTACCTCGGACTCGGTTTCCTCGTCGCGGCCGTCAGCTATTTCCAAATGCGTTTGGAAAACCGGGAAGAGCTGGAGCGGCTCGAGTATGACGAGATGATGCGCGAGCGGAAAAACGCCGCTTTGTTTGCTGATACGGGGGATGATACCTTCATTGCCAAAAGGGCTCGGGAGCAATTCGAGCGGTTCTTTGTTCCTGGCTTTACGGTCGTCTTTTTCCTCGCGCAGGTGATGTCGGTTTATTTCTTGTGGCAATGGCTTCCCAAAGCCGAGGCGCCCGACTTGGGCAATGCTGCCATTGCAATGGTTGCGTTTGCAACCTTCTCTCTCATCCTCTTCTTGCTGGGTAAATATTCGTCCGGTATAGCGCGGATGGAAGGCCAGCGGCTGTTGCGGCCGGGTGGCGCTTATCTGTTGTTGGGGTCGGTGATTTGTATGCTGGTCGTTTTGACTGAAGCGGGTGCTTGGTTCGGTTTCGAACAGATCGGTCTTTTAGTGGGCCGTATTTTAGTAGTCTTCCTCGGACTAGTGGCGGCGGAGTCGTTCGTTAATTTGGTGCTGGAGATCTATCGACCGCGCAGCAAGGGCAAAGAGTACCGGCCGCTCTATGAAAGCCGACTCGTAGGACTACTCGGTCAGCCGGCCGGTCTGGTGACGACGGCCACGCAGGCGCTCGATTACCAGTTTGGGTTTAAGATATCGGAAACTTGGTTTTACAGGTTCCTTGAGAAGGCTCTGGCGTGGTTGATTCTATTGCAGTTGAGCATTCTTATGCTGTCCACGACCTTTGTGATCTTGGAGCCGCATGAATTGGGCTTGGTGGAACGATTTGGTCGGCTAGTGGCAAGCCGAGAGGTCTTGGAGCCGGGGCTCCACTTTAAACTCCCTTGGCCGATCGAACAGGTTTACCGGTATCCCGCCAATGAGATCCAAAGTTTTCACGTCGGTTACACCATTGATGACGAACGGCACGAGGAGCGAACCTTGCTGTGGACGGTGAGTCATTACCAGGAAGAGGTGAATTTTTTGGTGGCCAGTAAGGAACAGGAGGGATCCGCAGGCGATCAGACCGTGCCGGTCAACTTGTTGACGGCTGCGATTCCTGTTCAATACCGAATCACCAATTTGCGGGACTGGATTTACAATCATGGCAATCCTAAAGAGCTGATGGAGGAGATTGGCAACCGTGAGGTGGTGCGATATCTCGTGAGTGTCGATGTTTTGGACATTATGTCCAAAGGGCGCCTCGAGGCGGCGATCTCATTGACGGAGCGCATTCAGGCGGCAGCCGACAAGGCGAAGCTGGGCGTGGAGGTGTTGTTCGTGGGGCTTCAAGATATTCATCCGCCTGTGGGGGACAAGCGGGTCGCGGTCGCCGGTTCGTTTGAGGAGGTCATTGGTGCAGTGCAAGAGAAGGAAGCAACCATTCTGGCTGCGGAGGGATATGCGGCTGAGGTGGTGCCGGTGGCAAAGGCGACGGCGGCGAAACGATTGAGCGAAGCGGCGGCGTATCGCAAGGAGCGCGTGGCGCGCGCCAAGGCTGCCGCAGCGCAGTTCAAACATCAAATCGCCACCATGAACGCGTCGCCATTTGTCTTCCAGAATCGAAAGTATTTCGAGATTATGGGGAATTCGCTGACGAATGTCCGCAAGTACGTCATCGTGCCCGAGCATGTTGAAGAAACCTTCATCATAAATTTGGAGGATAACGTCGCTTATGATCTGTTGAACGCGCGGCCTGAGTCACAGTAATTGAGAATTTTTAGAACTCGAAAACAGCACCCTTTATGAACAAACATCCTGTTTCCCTCATCACTGGCGGCATCCTGCTTTTCATCTTTGTGATGATTCTGTTTGCCTTTCAGGTTAGGCAAACTGAAGTGGCGGTGGTCACCACCTTTGGACGTTATTCCGAATCCTCGACCAAGAATAATCCCGGACTCTATTTCCGCCTGCCGTGGCCGATCCAGAAGGTCTACAAGTTTGATAATCGAGTTCAGAATTTCGAACGCAAGTTCGAACAGACTACAACGGCCGATGCCCGAACCTTGTTGGTGACGATTTACATTGGTTGGCAGATTGCCAATCCGCAGATATTCCTCCAGCGCTTTGACGGGGATGTGACCAAGGCGAAACAGAATCTTGAAAACCTGGTCCGTGACGCCAAGAACGGTGTAATCGGTCAACATCCTTTTGGCGACCTGTTTTCCACTCAGGAAGATCAGTTGAAGTTCGATGAAATTGAGAGAGAGATGCTGGAGGCGATCCAGTCGAAAGCGAAGGATAACTACGGAATCGACGTGACGTTGGTCGGCATCAAACAACTTGGCTTGCCTGAGGCAATTACCGGCAAAGTTTTTGAGCGGATGCGCGAAGAACGGCAGCGATTGGTGAAGCAATATCAGGGCGAAGGCGAAGCCAGGTCAATTGAGATTCGTGCTGAAGCCGACCGCCAACGGCGAGAAATCCTCGCGGAGGCGGAAAACCGGGCCACTATTATGATGGGGCAAGCCGAAGCCGAAGCGAACAAGTATTATCAGGAGTTTGAGAAGGCGCCTGAGCTGGCGGTCTTTCTGTTGCAGTTGAAAGCTCTGGCCGCCGCAACGGCCGACAAGACCACCCTGATTCTCGATCCCAATACCCGACCGTTCAACTTACTCCGTGGTTTGGATGATGATGACAGCCAGGCCAAGGGTTCTAAGGCGGCTATAACCCTTGGAAATATAAATGACGCGATGGGGAAGCAGCTGATCAGTTTGGCAGATGCCAGCGAGTCCCAAAGTGAAGGGAAGGGGACTGAGCTGGACGAGCTGGAATCCTTGGTGGACGAGGTTATTTCACGAGTGACGGCTCACCTTGACAGGCGTGCGGCTGCGGTTAGCGCTACGGCTATTTCCGAGACGGGTGATGGGCCTGTGGCTGTAGGGCTCCTTGTAGAGGCGGAAACGGAGGGCGAAGCGGTGGTTCAGGAATAGGTAGAATTGGTAAGGAACTGACGCTCTATGAGCAACAACGACGAAAAGAATTTGCCGGACTTGCCAGAGAAGCTTCCCGAGAAGCCGCTCGAATCGAGCGATGATTTGATCCCTGAGGCGCCGATGGAGGACGCCGGGGCGAAGGCTCTGGCGGATGCGCTTTCCAGCAGCTTCAAGTTTGTCCGTGCACTCATGATCATCCTCGTAGTGGTTTTTTTGGGATCAGGGATATTTGCGGTCAACCCGAACGAAGTGGCTGTCGTGCTTCGCTTTGGCAAGCCGGTCGGTACGGGGTCGGATCAAATACTCGCCCAAGGGTTGCACTGGTCCTTTCCCTATCCCATTGACGAGATCGTCCGCATCCCGACTAGGGAGAGTCGGACGATTGATGCGACGAACTGTTGGTATCGGGTCACTCCAGAGATGGAAGTCTCTGGGGAGTTGCCGGGTGCGGCATCTAGTTTGCAGCCCGGAGTCGACGGCTATGCGCTCACTGCTGACGGCAATATTATTCATGCACGGGCGACTGCCAATTACCGCATCAAGGATCCCCTTCGGTACAGCTTTCATTACTTGGACGTGACCAACATTCTGGAAAATGCCTTAAACAATGCCGTGTTGTACGCTGCCGCTCGATTCAACGCCGAAACCGCATTGTACAAGGACAAAGTGGGATTTCGTGACGCCGTAAGACTTCGTTTTCTCGAGAAGATCAAGCGGGCCGATTTGGGAGTCGAGCTCGAACCGATTGAAGTCCAGAGCTTCCCTCCTATGTATGTTAAGCAAGCATTTGACCAAGTCCTGGAGGCGGAGCAAGCACTCAGTCAGACACGCAACAAGGCTGAAGGTGAGGCTTTGGAGATCACCCGAAAGGCGGTCGGTGAGGGGCAGGCACTAATCAGCGATGGGATCACCCGAAGCAACATGCTAGTTCAGTCTGTGCAAGCGGATGCGAAGTTTTTCGCCGATCAATTGGCTCATTACAAGAGAGATCCGAAACTGTTTAAAGAGCGTCTGTTGGTGGAAACCATGTCCCAAGTCCTTACGAACGTGAGTGACAAGTGGTTCTTGCCGGATGCACTCGGCAAATCGCCGCAGCAGTTGCGATTGATATTGAATCGGGAGCCCGTGAACTATACGGGCAATGATCCAGAGGAAGACGAGTAAGCCGGCGGTGGCGGAATTTGAAAGAAAGATTTGGTCTGGCGATTTGAACCCCCATTAGTGATATGCAAGTTACATCGTTACTGAGTCGAAAAGAAGGCGGCAAGCCGCAC
Source organism: Limisphaerales bacterium (assembly GCA_024761205.1). GTDB lineage: Bacteria > Verrucomicrobiota > Verrucomicrobiia > Limisphaerales > AAA164-E04 > UBA2970. The sequence goes on along the minus strand of JAMASS010000004.1, from coordinate 486,814 downwards.
TCGGATTACCATCACGATCATCAGCATGATCACGAGCACACGCCCATCAGACTACACCAAACGCTGATCGGTCTGCTCTTCATCATCAATTCGTTTGTCGTCACCTATCTTTTCACGAATGGCAAGATTGTTGGCGATGTGAATGCCATGATTGGGGCTATCATTCTGGGCTATCCCATCGTGTTCACCGCAATCAAGGATTTGCGAAAAGGGAGATTGAGCACCAATGAATTGGTTGCCATCGCAGTCCTCGCTTCGTTCGCTAGTGGCAATTATCAGGAGTCTGGACTCGTTGCCTTCTTCATGCTTCTTGGTGAGATCATTGAGACCCGAACCGCCGAGGGAGCGCGAAACTCGATTGAGTCGCTGATCAAATTGACGCCAACAAAAGCCCGGCGAGTGAATGGCAGCGATGAGGAGGAAGTCGAAGTCGCGTCATTAGAAGTGGGTGATGTCATTCGGGTCCGTCCGGGCGATAACGTAGCTGCGGACGGCGTGATCGTTTCCGGCCAAGGATCATTCAACCAAGCGAATATCACGGGTGAGTCCTTACCGGTGGACAAGAAAACGGGCGACGAGGCTTTTGCCGGCACCCAGAATCTCACCGGTGTGTTGGAAATCAAAGTGAGCCGGACCGGAGAAGACACCACTCTGGGACGGGTTCGCGATCTAATCTTAGCGGCGGAGAAGACCAAGTTGCCGATCATGAGAATTGTCGATCAGTATATGGGCTTTTACACCCCTTTGGTACTTTTGATCGGTGCGCTCGTCTGGGCCTTCACTGCGGATTTGAGCCGGGTGATTACGGTTTTCATTATCGCTTGTCCATGTGCCCTCATTCTCGCCACCCCGACGGCGATGGTAGCCGCCCTTTCTGCGGCGGCGCGCCTGGGAATCTTGATCAAGAATGTTGGCAATCTGGAGCTGTCGGCAAAGATCAATGCATTTATCTTCGACAAGACTGGAACCTTAACGACCGGTCAATTGGCCGTCAGTCGGCTCTCGCCGCTCGGAGATACGAAGCCGGCCGAGTTGCTGCATCTGGCGGCGTCGGCTGAAAAGTACAGCAACCACCCCACCGCACGTGCGTTGGCCGATCTGGCTAGTGAAGCGGGATTGGATTTGCATGAACCTGAGGATTTTGAGGAGACGGCTGGACGCGGCATCAAGGCCAAGGTCGGGGATGATGCCAGTGTGATCGTTGGGCGCGCTCAATGGCTGAAGGATAATGGTGTTGCCGAAGGGTTTGCTGATAAGGTCGATTTGTCTGAGACAGAAGGCTACAGCTTGCTCTACGTGGCAAGGAATGGTGAGTTTGCCGGGTGGATTGGTCTGCAGGACCGCACGCGCTCCGAGGCAAAGGCGTCTTTGGTGGAGTTGTCGGATGCGGGGATTCGCCGGGTCGCCATGGTGTCGGGTGACCTCCGACCGGTTGCAATGCGGGTTGCCAAGGAGATTGGTTGTGAGGAGGTTCTTGCGGAATGCTTGCCGCAGAACAAAGTGGATTTTGTCCGCAAGATGAAGGCCAAGGGGTATCGCGTCGCGGTTGTGGGTGACGGTGTCAATGACGCGCCGGCTTTGGCTGCGGGTGACCTGGGAATCGCCATGGGCGCTGCCGGCAGTGAGGTAGCGATCCACAGTGCCACGATTGCGCTGATGAACAATGATCTGCGCCGCTTACCGTTCCTGGTGCGACTCTCTCGACAGACGCTGTCAATCATCAATCAGAACTTTCTCTTCGGCATCCTTTTCGTGATTGGCGGGCTCATCATGGCGGCGATGAAAATCATCAATCCCGTACTAGCTGCGCTGTTACACGTTTTGGGTTCGCTGCTGGTTGTCTTCAACAGCTTTAGACTCGTTCGCCAGGGCGAAGATCTCGAGCCTTTTGAGATTCCCGGTGGACAGGAAGAGAACACCAAAGCGACAACCAGTCTGCAACCGAAGTCGGTCTAGGCAGGTCAATTCCAAACCGGAAGGAATGCTATGGTAACCTCAGTGACATCTACCCAGGATACTGAGAGCGCAACAAGCGCAAGCGAGAATGTCATCTCCGTCAAGGGGCTAACCAAAGTGTTCAAGGATTTTTGGGGGCGCCCCAAAGCGAAGGCCGTCAACAATGTCAACTTTGAGGTGCGGCGAGGCGAGGTCTTCGGCCTCTTGGGACCCAATGGCTCAGGGAAATCGACGACCATCAAAATGTTGCTCGGCCTGTTGTATCCTACCAAGGGGCATATCGAAGTCTTCGGGCGTTCACCGCGGCACGTGGCTACCAAATCTCATATTGGTTATCTTCCGGAGGAGTCCTATCTCTATAAATACTTGGACTCTGCTGAGACGTTGGATTTCTTCGGAAATCTTTTCAATCTCAACAAGCTCGAGCGCAAGAAACGAACCGAACAGCTGATCGATATGGTTGGTCTGAAGAACGCCACTAGCCGACAGGTTGGAGAGTTCTCCAAAGGCATGCAGCGCCGAATTGGCTTGGCGCAAGCACTGATTAACGATCCGGATTTGGTAATTCTGGACGAACCGACTTCCGGTTTGGATCCGATCGGTTGTCGAGAAATTAAGGACTTGATCATGGCCTTGGCCAAACGCGGCAAGACGGTCATTCTGAGTAGTCACCTCCTCTCCGATGTGGAAGATGTCTGCGATCGCGTGGTGATCTATTACGGCGGCCGAGTGCAGGCACTGGGCACCTTGCAGGAGCTCTTGACCACCCCGGATGTAACGCGGATCACGATGCCTTTGCTCCCGCGAGAGACCATGGAGAAGGTTTTGCAGATCATTCGCCAGGATGTGGACGAGGCCAAGATCTCTATTGACAACCCGACTCAGAATCTTGAGAGCTACTTTTTGGGTGTGGTGGAAAAGGCTCGCCAGGACGAGGCCGCAACCTCCGGCGCAGTGTCCGGCAACCGGGTGGCCGCTTATCTCAAAGGCGAGACGGAAGAGGAGGATTCGCCGGATCAAATGCTCGATCACTTGACGACCCTGACTTCGGAGTCTGCTACTTCCGCGGAATCAATCGCGGCTCAGCTCGAGCCTAAGGTCGATGAAACCAAGTTGGAGCAGCTCTCGCAGGCTGAATTTGCTGCCGAGCCCAAGGTAGAAGTTGCCCCCAATCCGGCGGCTAACCTGGAAAAGGCCAACAAAAAGCTGTCTTCGTTACTTGAGAACTCCGACGCCGAGTCGAAGGACAAGTGATCTGATTGATGCAAGCGCTCCTTGCCATTGCCTTTCTGACGCTGAAGGCTGCGGTCCGATTCCGTTTGTTGATCGTGCTCGGCGTCTTGCTGCTGTTGACGGTCATTGGCTTGCCACTGATCATCAAAGATGACGGCACAGCGCAGGGATTCACGCAGATCCTCCTGACTTACACCCTGAGCTTCATTACCGGACTATTGGGCCTGGCGACCATGTGGATCGCTTGCGGGACCTTGGCGCGGGATATTGAGGAGTATCAGATGCAGATAGTTGTCGCAAAGCCGGTGGCCCGGTGGCAGGTTTGGTTGGGTAAGTGGGTCGGCATTATGGTGCTGAACGGGATCTTGCTCAGTCTTTCTGGAATCGCGGTTTTTTTCTTAATGAAGAAGCGAGCTGCACAGTTACCTGAGGAACAGCAAGCGATCCTCCGGAACGAGATTTTTGTCGCGCGGGCTTCCGCCAAGGAGAAGGCGCCAGATATCCAGACTGGTGTCGACAAACGGATGGCGGCACGTTTGGAGGAGAACCCCGGCCTCGCTTCGAGAGATCGGGAATTCGTTCGGGATCAAACCGAGCAGCAAGTGATTGCGGAGCATCAGGTGGTGCATCCGCGATATCAGCGTCGATGGGTCATTCCCGTGGGACCGCCGGAAAAGGTCAGGGATCTCCCGATGTATTTGCGCGTGAAGTTTTTTACTGCCAGCGCTTACGATACGAGCACGTATGCCGGTTTTTGGGAGATCGGGCCGCCGGAGGGGAGGCTGCGGGTGCGAATTGAGAACAGTATCTCTCCGGAATCACCCTTTCAGTTCAAGATTCCCCCGAACATGGTTGGCATGGACGAAAATTTGACGGTGGACTTTATCAACTTAAACGAAAAGGCTTTGTTGTTCCCATTGGATGATGGAGTGGAAGTCTTGTATAAGACTGGCACCTTCGCGCCGAATTTTTTCCGGGGAATGCTCCTGATTTATTGTTGGTTGGGATTTTTGTGTGCGCTTGGCTTGATGGCCGCAAGCTTCCTATCCTTTCCGATTGCCGCGTTTTTCACTCTCTCGACGCTTTTCATCGGTTTTTCAAACGGAACCTTGTCTCAGATCATTACCGAGGGCGGCATCACTGGAGTTGACTCCAATACGGGCCAGATAGCGGCGCCCTCGGTGATCGATAAAGTCACCGTCACGGCAGCGACTGGGTTGTTGGGTGCGATCAATTTGATACGGGATTTCTCTCCTGTGGGTAGCTTAAGCACGGGACGGTTGATCACGTGGACCCGAGTGGCGCAGGGCGTCTTTCAGATTGTGGTTTTGATGGGGGGCGTTTTTGCACTTCTTGGAATCGTCATTTTCACCAAGCGGGAATTAGCTGCGGCAAAGAGTTTCTGATGAGTCCCCTACGTGCCAGGTTCTTTAAGCCCTTGATGTGCTGTTTGATTGTGATCTTCTTGAGCGGGGTTTCCTTTGTTCAGAAGTCGCTCAACAGGGCACGGTCGGATATGGGCTTGACTCGTCTTGAGCCCCTGGAAAATGCACCTCCCGTATTGGCGTTCACCACCGTCGCGTTGGGGGGCTTTCGCGGATTGATCGCGAATCTTCTTTGGATCCGAGCGACGCAGTTGCAGGACGATGGCAAATACTTCGAGATGGTTCAGTTAGCCGACTGGATCACCAAACTGCAGCCGCATTTTGTGACGGTCTGGATTCATCAGGCGTGGAACCTTTCCTACAATATCTCGGTTAAGTTCCCGGATCATGCCGACCGCTGGCAATGGGTGCAGCGGGGCATTGAGCTGCTGCGCGACCAGGGGATTCCGTGGAACCCCCAAGAGACGATGCTTTATCGAGAGTTGGCCTGGCACTTCCAGCACAAGATGGGCGCTAGCATGGATGACGCCCATATGTTGTACAAAAACGAGTGGGCCAAGTGGATGGACGGACTCTTTGATGGACGGGCACCCAATTTTGACAAGTTCATCGATCCGCAAACGCCCGAAGATCAAGAACGGGCCCGTCGACTACGGGAGGAGTTCAAGATGGATATCAATGCCATCAAGCAGGTCGAAGAAGAGTATGGGCCTTTGGAATGGCGCTTGCCTGAGACCCATGCGATCTACTGGGCTTACTTGGGATTGCAGAGATCGATTCGGCAGAAGGATTACATCAATCTCCGCCGCATGCTTTTTCAGAGTATGCAGACGGCGTTTCACCGCGGCCGCCTCTTTGAATTCCCCATCGCCAAGGAACGCGAATCGGACGGCTATGTGATGGGCTATGAGTTCGGTCCCAATATCGCTATCACCGAAACGGTGAACGGCGTTTACGAGCAGATGATGGAGGAAGACGAGGCTCAGCGGGAGCATATCTCCACAGCTCACAAGAATTTTCTCAGAACGGCGATCTATTTTCTTTACACCCATAACCGGGTCGCGGAGGCGACGAAGTATTACGACTATGTTCGTGAACTCTACCCGGGCAGCATCCCTGACGAGGTCAGTCTTGAGGAATACGCCTTCCAGCGCCTGGAGGAGGAATTTGGCAGCACCTCGCAGGATCGCATGAAGGCCATGATGCTGGGCATTTTGGGTAAGTCCTTCTTTTATCTTGCCATTGGCGAGCAAGATCGAGCAATCGGTATGGAATTATTGGTGCGCAAGATGTGGGATCGCTTCCACGGGGAGATCGGCAAGGGGCAGGATGTTCGGGTGGGCCTGCCGCCGATTCCCGAGCTCAAGCGCGAGGTGCTTCTGCGCATGCTTGATCCCAAAGAAGGGTTGGCTCCGGTTTTGGCGGACCAATTGCGAACTCGGCTGGGCCCGGCGTTGAGAGAATTCCTTCCGGAGCTTTCAGGTCTGCCTCCGAGAACTGCTTGCCCATAAAATGCACTTTCTCGACGCCGATGCTGTGCTCGTCAGAAACACTGCCGCCCAGTTCGATACGGCTTGTCCAGGGGTTTGCGAGATCACGGTTGACTTGATCGGAATCACGCTTGTCATAGAGGATTAACGGATGGATGTTGCCATCACCGGCATGAAAAACATTTGAAATCTGCAGGCTATACTTTCGACTGGTCACAGCAATGAATTCCGTGATGACGGGAGCGGGGAACAACCCCGTCCTAAGTGAGAAAATTTGGGCTGAGGCGACCAATGGCGCCAAACGCTCGTTTGCGGCGTTTCCATAGGGCGGCCCATTGGGATTTAGATTGGGCCAAGCGAATTTCACGCGCTTTGTTGGCGCCGCAGATTTTGGGCACCCGATCGGTTTGCCACCTTGATCCCGAATTTCAATCTTCTATAATGAAAACCATCGTGCGTCCAAAGGAAAACCAAACTGATAGGTGGACTCGATGGCTTGCGTGATCAGTTGGTCCATCATTTCTATCACACTGGGAATGATACCGGCGGGGATGATGTCTGAGGCCGTTTGTGACGCGTCTTCAACGGTTTCGAAGGTGACTATAAGAGCGCTTTATTCAGGAGACGGGAGCAGCTGAACGAGTAGCCGAATCACAATCCATGCCTTTGCAGCTGATCATGATGCTGCGAAGATTATAGCCATCCATTTCTTCACCACCATCGGGTTCCATGCCGAGCCAAACGCGGTCGCCAGTGATGGCGATGAGGTCAGACTTCAGTTGCGGTTGTTGTACGGTGCGGACATGGTGGCTATCGATTGATTTGATAGACACGTAATGGAAACTGCTCCGCCTGCATTTTGTCGGGAAACAAGACAGTGTCGAGATCACGAAACGCCGGGTTGAATTCCATATCCGAGTTCACGCGATGTTGGCGATGGACGATGATGAGGTCTGCGCCGCACGAAAGATAATCTGTGCCGACAACTGCCGGTGAGTCTCCAATCCAGGATTCATTGAGCAGGCAGGCAACATAGAGGCCCGTACGGCTGCCCAGGAGCATTGCATCGCCGGCGATCGTACCGCTGATGTTGGCGGTTTTCATCCGCGCGGCTAGCTCGAGCGTGGCATAGCCACCAGGGTTGTGCATGCCCTCCAGGGAAGCAGTCAATCGAGGGATGATGGGGATGGCAAACAGAATTGCTAAGATCGCAGCGACGAATCCTCCCGGAAATCGTTCCCAGTCGAATTGCCTCGGTAGCCACTCGATGAAATTCAATGCGGCGACCAACATCAGCGGGTAGACGACGTAGAAAAAACGGGAATCGAAACCAGTCACGGAGACGGGCAGAAAGGCGAGCACGACGCTGGGAGCTGGGACGATGACCCAACGCCAGGTCTGGGAAAGAACTTGGCGTTCCAACGGTGGACGGAAGACCAAACAGGATAGCAAGGCGAGGATACCGATCCCGAAGGTGCCGTAGCCGCTGAAGATGCTAAGAGCGGCCTTGATATTGGATTTGATTAAGCTGGCTTGGTGTTCTCGATTTGCTCGGGTTTTCAATGGAGACCAGTACGAATACTTGAGCCGTGCCGGATCTTCCCAGTTCGTCAGTCGCCCTTCACTGGGCGGATTAAATGACCCGAAACAAGGATGATAGCGATCCACGTCAGGAGGTCCCGCAACGGCATGATCGATCTTCCAAACAGTTCCAATGGTGGGGCGTCCGTATTCAAGCGACAATACCGTCCACCACGGAACCATGATGATCACAGCGACTGCGGTTTGGAGTCCGATCGACTTGAGCCAGGTTCGGGTTTTATCAGAGGAACCGAGCTTCCCAATCAGTCCAAATCCAAGAAGCGAAATGAAAATGACGGGCAACAACATTGCTTGGGCATAATACGTGAGTCCCCAAAACAGCCCGGCGGCAATTGCCGCTTCCCTACTTTTAAAGCGAACCGTGTAGAAGGTCGTGGCAATCGCCAATAGCAGAAGGGCGGCACCCAGCAGATCGGGGCTGATGTACTCGATCGACCATGGGAGAGCCGCGAATGCTGTCAGCCAGGCCCCGATGAGAAGCGAGCGAGCCGGAATCTGCGTGAGAAAAAGGAGGACCACAGCGGCGATCCAAAACAGGAGTCCGGAGATTCCCATGGCGACGCGAGCGGCGGTGGGATCGTTCCAACCGATCTTGAGTCCGACGGCTATGCACCAGCTTAGCATGGGACTCCAGTAGCTTGAAACGGCTAAGCCGAAATCACCGCTAGCGCAATGTTTGGCGAGGAGTATGTAGGCGATGCCCTGTGTATTGAGTTGATGAAGGTTTTGTGCGCCCGTGACCAGAAGTCCGAGTAACAGAAACGCGAAGGCGCCAAGAAGTGTGAAACGGTGCTTGGCGTGACCGAGGATCGTTTCAATTCGAGCCGACAGTTCAAGCCGGGCTGCCTCTTCGGGTGGCCTTAGCGTGATATCCTTTTTGGGAATTCTGGGCTTCGGCATGTGAGCGTTTTGTGTCGTTCTTGCTCTGGCTTGCAGAGATAAAAAGCCAGCATGTTGGGTAATGAGGGAACCGGCGAGCCTAAACCGGTGCGACTCTTGGTGAGTTGTCGAGCTAGAGGTGGCAACAGCCTAAGGGGAAAGCGGTGCCAAGGAGTCAGCCAGATATCGCTAGGTTCTGGAGTATGGCGATCTTTCGCTAATTTGGATTCTTCGTGACGAAATTAGTTTCCCGGTTGAGCGCCCGATTGCCGCTCCTCTCCACCGCTTGACGGGCTCGGGAATTTGCCTTTACGAAACGAAAGGGCTGCGCTATTGGTGGTCTCCCCGCATGACCGTTTGGATTAAGGTGTTTTGTTGGTCAACGGCATGGTCTATCGTAACGAAAAAAATGCTGGGTCTGCCGGATGTTCTCGGAGGCCGGAGCGAGATGGCAGTTGGTGTGATGTTTAAGAGAAACGTTTTTGCGATTTGCCTAACGATCCTGGGAACGACGGTTGCCATGGCCCAGTCAAGCCAATCGAAACTGGGCGGTAGTTTGAGTCCCGAATTCCTGTTGCGAGACTATGACAAGGAACTGGATCAATTGAATCAGGATATTCCCGCCGGAGCCGTGGTCATTGGCAGGGGTGATATTGAGAGGGAACGTGAGGCAAGACGACGAAGCCGCCCTCGTCCCTCCAAGCATGCCTTTCATTTGACTGAAGGAGACCTCGTGGTGTTCCTGGGCGATGCCCTCCTCGAGAGGGAGCAATGGTATGGACATTTGGAGACTCGCTTAACGGTTCGTTATCCGAGAAAGAATGTCCGTTTTCGAAATCTTTCTTGGAGCGGTGACACTCCGACCGGACGTTCTCGGGCCAGTTTTGATTGGCATAAAGATGAGTCGGTATGGTTCGAGCGGATTCAGCAACCCTTGGTGGCTTTCAAGCCGACCGTTGTCGTGTTGGGCTATGGCATGTCGAGCTCTTTTGATGGCCCTGCGGGTTTGAGCAAGTTCGGCAAGGATATCAATCGGCTCATCGATCGAATCATAGAATCGCTTCCGGAAGCGCCACCCCGCTTCGTGCTGCTCGGACCGATCAAGCACGAACGGCTCGGCGGCGATTTGCCCGACCCTGATGACCACAATGCTCAGTTGCTGGAGTATTCCACGGCGATCAAGGAAATTGCCGAGAGCCGTGGCTACCCCTTTGTCGATTTGTATCATTGGCTGGGAGACGGCAATGATGCTCGCATCAAGCGACTGCATACCGACAACGGGATTCACTTGAACGAATATGGCTACTCAAGACTTGCGGATGTTTACTCGACGGTGATGAAAGCGGAGCCGAGGCAATGGACTCTGGGTTTGAGTTCGCAAGGGGTTCAGAACGGACGTATTTCTGGGAACCAAGTCACGGTGGTGTCCTTGACTCCAGAGAGGATGGTTTTTCGAGCCAAAGACGAACAATTACCCTTCCCGAATCGGGATTTGGAGGGGAAGGCCTACCCGACCACCATGGTGCTGCGTCGCATCGGATTTATGCAATGGCCTCGGGGCCGGTATCTCCTGAAGATCGATGGCCAACCGATCATGACTTACAATGAGGGCAATTGGGGTGATGGCATGTACTTGACCCGAGGACCGATGTTTGATCAGGCTGAGGCGCTCCGACAGTTGATCGTCAAAAAGAACGAGCTCTTTTTCCATCGGTTCCGGCCGCAGAACCACACCTATCTCTTTGGGTTTCGAAAGCACGAGCAGGGCAATAACGCCGTGGAGATTCCCAAGTTCGATCCGCTAATTGCGGAAATGGAGGAGCAGATTTTCCGTTTGGCGAAACCACGCCAGCACTTTTATGAACTGATCAAACTCGCTGATGACGAACCCGATCCTGCGGAATCATTTGAAGTTGCCCGATTCGTAGCGCGAAAGCAGGGCGACTCCCGGCGAGACAATCCCATCATCGATCAATTGTTGCCGGAGTTTGAGCTGGCCGATGGACTCGAAATTTCACTCTACGCACATAATCCCTTATTGCATAAGCCGATTCAAATGAACTTCGACTCGCAGGGGCGTTTGTGGGTCGCAAGTTCGTCGGTTTATCCCCAGATCAAACCGGGTCAGAGTGCAGATGACGCGATCGTTGTTTTGGAAGATCGGGACAAGGACGGGGTTGCGGAGAGCTCGACGGTGTTTGCCGAAGGGCTGTTGATCCCTACCGGTGTTGAGCCTGGCGATGGTGGGGCTTATGTGGGGCAAAGCACAGAACTCCTGCACTTTGAGGACACTGACGGCGATGGCAAAGCGGACAAGCGGCGGGTGGTCTTATCCGGGTTTGGTACGGAAGATACGCACCACATTCTGCACACTCTACGGTGGGGACACGATGGTCAGTTGTACATGAACCAATCCATTTACATTCATAGCCACATCGAGACGCCGCATGGTGTGGAGCGGTTAAACAGTGGCGGTATCTGGCATCTTCGGCCGAAGACTTTGGAACTGGGCGTTTTTCTCAAGGGATTCTGCAACCCATGGGGGCACCACTTTGATGACTATGGTCAATCGTTTGTCACCGATGGAGCGGGATTTCAGGGCATCAGCTACGGACTACCGGGGGCGATGTATTTCACGTATGCTCGCGCGCCCCGCGTTTTGGATAGCATAAGCCCGGGGAGCTACCCGAAGTTTTGCGGACTTGAACTGCTCTACAGCGAACACTTCCCGGATGATTGGCAGGGCACGGCGATCACGTGTGACTTTCGGTCCCATCGGATTGTGCAATTCACGATTGACGAACAGGGGGCCGGTTACGCGGCGCAGGAGCAGCCCGAGCTGGTTCGCGGGCTGAGCAATACGTTCCGGCCGATCGACGTCAAAGTGGGACCGGACGGGGCTTTGTATGTGGCGGACTGGTCGAACCCCATTATTCAGCATGGCGAGGTCGATTTCCGCGATCCCCGCCGCGACAAGATTCACGGGCGTATCTGGCGCATTACCTATAAGGGTCGGCCGCTGGTCGAGCCACCCAACTTAATCGAAAGTTCGGATCGGGAGTTGTTGGATTTGCTGCTGTCCAAGAACGGCTACTTGAAACAGCAGGCTCGTCGAGTGTTGACGGAGCGGGGCCAAACAATTCGCAAGGCTTTGGCTCGGTGGGTCGATGATCAAGAATCGGAGTTTGCGCTGCTGCAAGCGCTTTGGATGTATCAGTCGATTGATGAACTTAATCCGGAATTGGTATTTCGTTTGTTGGCGGCAAAAGATGGCCGGGTTCGGGCAGCGGCTGCCCGGGTGCTGCGATTCTGGCAGGACCGGATCGGCGGGAGCCAGAAACTATTGGCAGCGCGAGTTAACGACGAGCACCCCCGTGTGCGACTCGAAGCGATGCGAGCGCTCGTGCATGATCCGAATGCTCAATCCGCCGCCGCCGTCTTGGAAGGACTGAACCACCCCGTCGATCGATTTCTGGACTATGCCTTGTGGCTGAGCATTAACGCTCTGTCCGAACCTTGGGTGAACGCCCTCAGAGTAGGTTTGTGGTCGATGGAGGGTCGCGAGAAGCAATTAGCATTTGGACTCAAGTCCATTCCAGCGGAGCAGGCGGGCAAGGTCCTCAGCCAGTTGCTCGAAACCCAGAAAATCAATCTTGGCGGTGCTGGTCCTTGGATTGAGCTGATTGGGAAGGTGGGTAATTCCGCTGAGTTGGCCAATTTGTTGAATCGCCTGGTGGCGAATGACTTCGATACGGCGATGAGTCTGCGCGTGATTCAAGCCTTGAGCGAAGCCAAACGTCTCCGTGATGTGATTCCGGGAAGCGCGTCCACTGCGGTAGCTGAACTGTTCGACGCTGCGGATCCAGAGATTCAAGCGGGCGCCTTGCGATTGGCCGGATCCTGGAAGCTTCACCAATTCGAGGGGCGCTTTCAAGACAAGGCCGGTGATTCGCAATCACCTCGGGCGGCACGAGATGCTGCCATCAATGCCTTGCGGAGTTTAGGGTCCTTGTCTGCCTATCAAAAACTCGAGGACTTGTTGCGTCGGCCCGATACCGTCTCTATTCACCCTCAGCTGGCTCAGGCGCTTGCGGCTCTGGATCTTGGCGGCTCAATCGTCTTGATCCTTGAGGTGATGAATGAATTGAGCCAGGAAGCTGATCTGCGCGCCACATGGCAGACCGTGTTACGGCAGAAGGACGCAGCAGCGACGGTCACGAAGGCCCTGCGCGGAAAGAAACTTGCTCAGAAGACCGCCATGATGGGCATGCGTATAGCTCGCGAGAGCGGTCGAAACCTGACGGAATTATTACTCGCGCTCGAGAGGGCTGGCAATTTGGCGCCATCGGGGAGCGCTGCGGATTGCGAACGGATTAGCCAGCTCGCGCAGCAGACTGTGGCGCAGGGAGATCCCGATCGAGGTGAGGCTGTTTACCGCCGTTTGGATCTCGGTTGTGTGATGTGTCACGCCATTGGCGGGGTCGGCGGACAAGTCGGACCGGATCTCACTTCAATAGGTGCCAGCGCGCCCGTTGATTATCTTGTCGAGTCTCTCCTGTCTCCGAATGAAAAAGTCAAAGAAGGCTATCACTCCCTCATTGTTGAAACTAATAAGGGTGAAGAGTACAGCGGGATTTTGGTCCGTGAGGATCAATCAGAGATCGTGATGCGGAATGCGGCAAACCAAACATTCTCGGTGGCAAAACAAGATGTGGCTAACCGAATCACTGGCGGCTCACTCATGCCGTCCGGATTGATTGATGGTCTGCAACAGAATGAAAAATTGGATCTGTTCAATTTCCTTTCTCATTTGGGCAAGCCGGGGCGCTTTGACGCAGCGCGAAGTAATGTGGCACGGCAGTGGCGGCTCCGTGCCGGACGACATGCCGACGAGCAGTTTGGCATTGACAAGATGATTGCGGATCCGGCGGGCAAGCGTTGGCAAACAGTGATGACCTTAGTAGACGGTCGTTTAAAACAGGAGACGATGCGGGAAGCATTGCAACTTAAGAACATCAACCAAGTCACCAGCCTGATTGGGCTCTTTACCGCCGCGCAACTTCAAGTGGCCCGCAAAGGCAGTGTTACACTCAGCTTTTCTGCGCCGAAGGATACGCTCCTTTGGGTCGACGGTAAACCGGTCGAATTTGGCCGGCAACGTCAAGTGGAACTCGATGTTGGCGTCCATGACGTGGTGCTGAAACTCAACCCAAGAAAGCTGCCGGAATCAATTCGCGTGGAATGTGATGAGGGGATTTTTTTGGTGAATTAGTTCGTCTCTGCGGACATTTTTGCGGGTATGCATTCTTTTTCGATCAGCGTATAAAGTCTGTGTTTCTGCGAACGCAAGCGGACGATGGATGATAGCCGCGAGTTCAGGAACGGTTACCGCGACCTTTTTACTGTAAGCCCTCTCTGTGACTTCTAGATTATATTGTGCCTGTAACCGCATCTAGATACCTACTGAAGTAGCGTGCGAGCCGTATGCCCGTGTCTGCGGTGATGCTCCGTTTCGCTTGGACTATCTCGCTGATTCAGAGCGGAGGCGTGCCAATGTCAGTCGCCACGCAGTGCTGACTCAAGTTGAGAGGCTTCATGAAATCTTCAAGGAGAACCTCACCGGGATGAGCAGGGTTTTAGTTTAATTAGCTTCATGGCCTTTTTTCTTTCTATGGTAGTCCAGGATTCTGGCTGTAATCTCCAGGTGGCGAGACCCAACCGCTGCGATCGGGGGGGCAGTGCCATGTCATTCACTAGCAGCAACAATAGATCAACCCCAACGTACAATGCCGAAAATGAGAGGGTTCGAATCATGTATCAAGTGGTTAACTGACTATGCGTTCATGGCGGAGGAAATTACGTGTTCATTGGAAGAGCCGGATTGTCGAAGTGGTTGGCTTCAGGTCGGACCATAATCGGATTGCTCCCGCACTCTGCCTAGCTTCGTTTCCTCTTTTGAACGGTTGATTCTCTCTTGATCTGTTATCAGAACCACAGGATGCCTGTGCCGCTTGCCAAACACGCCGCGGTGCTGATATAGAAAGGAAATGGGGGTGCCAGTCGAAGTCCGTGCATCAGCAGGATGCTTCCTTCCATCAACATTAACGCCCCAAACCAGGAAACAACGGCGAGGTGCTTCAACGGATTGAGCATAAGGAAGCAATAGAGCCCGCCGGCAAAGATGAAGGCACCCGCTCCCCATTCGATTCGTAGGCCATGGCTTTGCGCCCAGCCCCTGCAGGGCCTTGCTTACTGCGGGCCAACTTGGGATGTCCTGAACACCGCCGCTTCTCAGGCCGCAGCGGAGAGTCCCGGCAACAGTCTAAGAAGCCTTAAATTTGTGCTGATGGTGTCCCGCACTTCGACGCTGAGTTATTGGGCTCGTTGGTTGGTCTACTCTCGGCAGGGTGAATGGTTTTCAGATCGAATCGCTCGACGAACCTTATGCGATGATCTGCATTAACCTGCTCTTTGCCCCTGTTTCGTAAGCAGCTTCACCATGGCGTGCTGTCTGTGAGCTATTGCTCGGTCTATTGGCCGCTCGCCATGCTCGTCTTCAATATTCACTTCGCCACCATAACGTAGCAGAACTCGGGCTGTTCTAGTGTCGCCGTTAGTACGAATTTCGTGGAGAAGACTTCGGCCGTCGTTGGTCTCTCGTGCGCGCTAGATTATGGGCAACTCGAAAGGAGTGTTTCAACAGTGGTTGAGTCATAGTTGTATACGGCTCTAAGCAAGTTTCGAATATCCGGATTCTCAGAATCACAAAGATCATCCACGGCACCGTGCTCGACTAAGATCTTGCAGATCGCCTTGTGTTTACACTGACCCGAACCGCGCCTACAAGACCGCAGAAATCAAGGCACTGAAAGAGAGCCCGCCGTGGTGGAATAGAAACCGGACACCGACCTGCGCGACACGGAGCAGATCCCGTTGCAGGAGAAAGGCGGGATCGAAGCTTTCCTGCGGCGTGAGGTTCTGCCCTACGCCCCAGACGCCTGGTATCGGCTCAACAGCGTGAAGATCGGCTACGAGATCAGCTTCACCCGCCACTTCTACAAACCGCAGCCGATGCGGGCGCTTGGTAGAGATACGGGCGGACAATCCTGGCGGTGGAACGGGAGACTGAGGGCCTGCTAGAGGAGATTATGGGAGGCGTGGTTTCAGGCGTGTCCGTGCGTCGTTGACAGTCATACGAGCTTGGGGCACACTGTATTGATCGTGTTCCTGTAATTGGGAGAATAGCCATGCCAACTGAAGTAAAGGATGTACTGAAGGTCAACATTGTCTTCGCTGGCATCGGGCTCCTCGATAACCCTGATGAAATCAACGCGTTCTCGCAGGCAGTTGGTGCTGAAGTGGTAACCGAAATGCCATTAGTTCCTCCAGGCATCGGAAAGAGGGTTTCGTTGCAGCGAGACAGGATTGCCTTAGAGGTTGTCCCAAACCACCGGACAACAATTGAGCGAGAATACCCTGCGGAAAAGGATTTAGGCCGCCTAGCCGAAGTCGTTGACTACGCTGTGAGCAAGACAGACTTGCAGGAGCAGGTGCCAACTGCTTTTGGTTACAACATGGAATTGGTCTACAATCAAGATACAAAATCTCCGGCGCTCAACTACCTCGGTGCCCGTCTATTCGCAGAGAGGGAATTTGGCGCTGACGGCTGGAGTCTCATTGGGGGAGCGGGGAAGTTGGTCTTTGATTCAAAAGCTGGCCGCTGGAGCGTTCAAGTTGAGCCACGGTTTAACAGTGAAGAAGACCCGCGTGTATTCTTGAACCTTAACCTGCACAAAGCAGAGCGACGGATACCCGATAGGGCGGAAATTGAGCAAACCTTTCAGGAAGTGTGGGAACAAGCCCATATATTCATTAAGAACTTGGACAATCAGGGGCGTGATGACTAGCACCGCTGTAGCAGAAAAGCCAAATGAAATCTTCCCGGGGCAGGGAGGCTCGCTATCTTTCGGCAATCAGGGCAATAATCGTTCGACAAGGCCGTCACTACCCATTGCTCGATACCATCCGAGCTATGTCGAAGAAGAGACATCTGCCCCAACATTCTTCGCTTTTTTAGAAAATATCGTTGACCTGCTGCCACATTATTGCGTCGAGTACCTGCCTAGGACGTTCTCTAGGAACATATCCGGTTTGTCTACTGAAACACGAAATGTGTTCACCCTAAGAACTAGCACTAATTCGCAAGACTTAGCCATGCAGGATGTAACAGTAGCAGCGCCATCGGTGATGGGGACGGCATATTCGATTGATGCCCTATCTAGGGCAACAAGAGTCTGGCCCAACGCGCCACTAAACGCGCTACCAAACATCGCTCGTAGATTGGCCAGTTTCAAGAACGTGGAGCATGGTTGGGCAGACGGCATGCAGCCTGCTAGCCAATGGGGTGATGGCTACGGTAAGGCCCCCAACGCTTCTGAGTTGGACTGGCTGACCGACCAGTTTGCCCTGCACTACACGTCAAGCCTTCCGCAACCGCGCCTGTATCCAACACCAGAGGGGGGCGTTCAGGCTGAGTGGCTCTTGGGGCAAAACGATGCAAGCTTGGAAATTGACTTGGGCGCCCAGGAGGCGGATTGGCACTGTCTTAACCTCGCTACCCGCGAAATCAGCGAACGACATTTGGACTTAAATTGTCCGAGTTCGTGGGAATGGCTTGTGCGGGAAATAAGGCGATTGGAGTCTGTGGTGGAGTGAACGACAATACCCTTCTTTTGCGTCAAATCCATCCCAACTGGATACAAGACGACGTAATCACCTCCCAAGCATTTACTCCCACCCCAAAAGACAGCCAAGAACTTTCCGTATATGACGGAGACCAAATCACTCCTGAGCAGTCTTGGAATCACTACACTGACACGTTGAAAAATGTGTCGGCTGGAGTAGTGGCCGTAGCGGTTTCAGAGTGCAAAGGCGCTGGCACTACAGCAAGACCTGACCCTGAACCGTTTCCGCAACACGCAGTGATTGACTTCGGCTCTCTGTCCCGCTCAAAAACAAAAAAGATCGGGAAAATTTTGGCGAAGCATGCGCGGGAGCGGGGCTGGCAATACCAGAGCGGAGAACCCGCATGACCCCTACCCCGCCTAGAAACCTTCTGACGTCGAGTGGCTCGGAAGGGGCTTGCCCAGTGGTTTCGTGATATGCGACATACACATACCCCCAATACAGAAGATGCGCAGGATGGCCAGGATACAGTTGATTATCCCTGATGAGGACCGAGACAGGTTCTCTCAGCAGGCGCGTCGGGAGGGCATGACGTTCAGCGCCTGGCTGAGGGTCGCTGCCCGGGAGCGCTTGGAGGAGCGGCAACGGCGGGCCCGGGTTGATTCCCCGGAAAATCTGGAGAGGTTCTTCGCCGAGTGCGACGCCCGCCGAGGCTACGGCGTGGAACCAGACTGGGAGGAGCACCTCCAGACGCTGCGCCAGTCCGTAACCAGCGGGTGCCTGGAGTTGGCTCGGAAGCCGGAATAAGCGGTGCGAAATGACGGACCCGCCAAGCACCCTTCACCCCTATCCCGCCTATAAGGACTCGGGCGTTGAGTGGCTGGGGAATGTGCCGACGCATTGGGAGGTGCGACGGCTAGGTCAGATCGGAACCTTCTCCAAGGGTGGAGGAGGCAACAAAGAAGACGAATAGGACTCGGGGATTCCTTGTATTAGATATGGAGATTTGTACACGACACACCGAAATTTCATTCAAAATAGTCGTTCCTTCATCTCCAGAGAACGAGCCAAGGCATACACACCGATCAAGTTCGGAGATGTCCTCTTTGCTGCTTCTGGAGAAACAATTGACGAAATAGGTAAATCAGCGGTGAACTTGCTTCGCTCCGAAGCCTGCTGCGGTGGAGATGTGATCCTGTTTCGACCACACGGGAAGATCGAAGCAGGGTATTTGGGCTACGCGACCAATTGCCAGTCAGCAATGACCCAGAAAGCAGCTATGGGCGCCGTGGCTTCACCGTAATCCACATCTACGCCACTCAACTCAAGCGCATGGGCTTGGCTATGCCACCCCTCCCCGAACAAGCCGCCATCGCCCGCTTCCTCAATGAGACCACCGCCAGCATAGATCGTGGTGTCGCCCGCTGCCGTCGCCAAATCGAACTGCTCCGCGAATACCGCACCCGTCTCATCGCCGATGCCGTGACCGGCAAGCTTGATGTGCGCGAAGCAGCGGGACAATTGCCCGACGAGGGTGCCGACGAGGAACTGCTGGAAGCGGGCGGCGCAACGGCGGATTATATGAACCAAAATCACTACAGCGCTGCCGAAACAGCAGCGAAACCAACAATGCAAGGCGAGGCAACCGCATGACGAACTGGGAAACATGTTCGGCGGTGGAACGCCGCCCCGGCAAGCTCAGCGGAGCTTGGGTGTTCGGCGACGCAACACGTTCGGCACAGCATCAGCGTCGACCATTTCCTCGAGTTGCCTCTGGATGTGGGGTGCTGTCGGGATGTCTGGGGAGCGTGCTGGCCCCGGGGCTCGCACGGCGGGGACGCAACAGGCACCGTGACGCACGTGAGGAAGGAGGCAGATAGTGCTGACGGATGCTGAATTTGAGGCTATCCTAGAGGACAAGACGAAACGTATCCTGGAAGACGTCACCTGGAAGGAGGACGAGGACCGATCCCCGGCAGTGGAGTTCCGGGTGGGTATCGAATCGGAGAGCGGCTGGCCGCTGTTCGTCCACGGAAGTTACAACTACGGAAGTTACAACATGGAACCCAGAAAGTTGTTCTACGCGCTTATTCTGAGGAGGCCGGGGGCTGGGCGCATCTACGCTCTTGATCTGGGTAGGGACCACCACAACCCGCAGTGCAATCAAGTTGGGGAGAAGCACATGCATCGCTGGTCGGAACAATACGGAGACAAGGAAGCCTATGTTCCGAATGATTTGAACGCGCCGGTTACGGATCCTGCGACGGTCTGGACAGAATTCTGTGCCTCGGCACGTATTCGGCATGATGGCTTGATGCAAGAACTGCCACCGCCAGCGTGGAGGGAGTAATGGTGATGTACGCCAGCGACATGTGTCAGAACCTACAGCGCACGATCGGAGCCTTGTTCACATGTTCAAAGCACGGTGACTACGAGCGAATCCGCACACCATATCTATATCCGGACGGCGACAACATCGACCTGTTCTGCAAGGTCGACGGTGGCACGTTGATAGTGAGCGATCTTGCTGAAACGACCGGCTGGCTTCGCATGCAGTCGTCGACCCAGCGCCGATCCCCCAAGCAGACCGCGCTCATTCAGGACACCTGCTTGACGCACGGAGTCGAGTTCTACCGCGGGATGCTCCAGGCGCGCTGTGAGTCCGAGGATGAGTTGGCGCAGGTTGTCACCCGAGTGGCGCAGGCAGCACTGCGAGTATCCGACCTGTGGTTCACCTTCCGGACGCAGGGCGCCCAGTCCATTATCGACGATGTCGCCAAATTTCTGACTAAGTGCAAATTCGCATTCAGACGCGACGAAAAACTGGTCGGTAAATCAAAACGTCGCCGAACGGTCCATTTCCGCGTGCGAACCGAGCGACGCAGCTCTCTGGTCCAGGTACTGAGTACGGGGAATCGCGCTGCGGCACACAGAGTCTCGGAGCGCGTGCTCGCCGCCTGGTACGACCTGAATCACCTTACTGCGGAACCGGAAGCACTGGCGTTCGTTTCCCTGTTTGACGACACCCACGATGTCTGGGCGGACGAGGATTACCGGTTGGTCGAGCCGCTGTCCACGGTATCGCACTGGTCTCGGCCGGATGAATTCGGCGCCTCCCTCCACGAAGCCGCATGACGCCCACACGCCGCGATGCAGACGGCCACCACCGGCCCGCTGTCGAACTGAAGCTGGAACAGTACTACCGAGCTGGAACAGTACTACCGAGCGATAGGCTGATGGCGCGTAACCGGGAAGTTCCTTTGATGAACGGCGAAAGATAGCGTGACCACCGACACCAGCGAGAAGGGCCTTGAGGCGCTGATCTGCACGGCGCTGGCCGGACATCCCTGCGATCCTCTGGAGGAAGGGAGAACGGCGGAGGCGCGCACCGCTTATGGCGGCGTCGGCTGGAACGGCGGCAGTCCATACGATTACGACCGCGAGTACTGCGTTGATCTCGGCCAGCTTGCCGCCTTCCTCCACGCAACCCAGCCCGAGGCGGCCGAGTCGCTGGCGCTGAACGAAGACGGTCCGACCCGGCGCAAGTTTCTGGCGCGGCTGCAGGGCCAGATCGCGAAGCGCGGCACCGTCGACGTCTTGCGGAACGGCATCCAGCACGGCGCCCATCGCCTGGAGCTGTTCTACGGCACACCGTCGCCCGGAAATGTTCAGGCCCAGGAACGGTTCGTCCAGAACCGATTCACCGTTACCCGGCAGCTTCGCTACAGCCGCGACGAGACGCAGCGGGCGCTGGACATCGCGCTTTTCATCAATGGTCTGCCGGTCATCACCTTCGAACTCAAGAACAATCTCACCAAACAGACGGTGGGCGACGCGGTCGAGCAATACAGGAAGGACCGCAATCCGCGCGAGAAGCTGTTCGAACTCGGCCGCTGCGTTGCGCATTTCGCGGTGGATGAGGCCGAAACGCGCTTTTGCACGAACCTCAAGGGCAAGGAGTCGTGGTTCCTGCCCTTCAACCGCGGCTGGAATGACGGCGCCGGCAACCCGCCCAACCCGGACGGAATCAAGACCGACTATCTATGGCGCGAGGTGCTGACCCGAGAGAACCTCACCCACATTCTTGAGAACTACGTCCAGGTGGTGAAGGAGAAGGACGAGAAAACGGGCAGGAAGAATCGCACACAGATCTGGCCGCGCTATCACCAGCTCGACGTGGTGCGCCGGGCGCTGGCGGACGTTGCCGCGCATGGTGCGGGACGGCGCTACCTGATTCAGCACTCGGCCGGCAGCGGCAAGAGCAACTCCATTGCCTGGCTGGCGCACCAGTTGATCGGGCTCGCCCGGGATGGCGCTCCGATCTTCGATTCCATCATCGTGGTCACCGACCGGCGCATCCTCGATCGCCAAATCAACGACACCATCAGGCAATACGCCCGGATCGGGGCCACCGTGGGTCATGCCGAACGTTCCGGCGACCTGCGCCGCTTCATCGAGACCGGCAAGAAGATCATCATCTCGACGGTGCAGAAGTTCCCCTTCATCCTCGACGAGATCGGCAATGAGCAGCGCGGGCGCCGCTTCGCCATCATCATCGACGAGGCCCATTCCAGCCAGGGCGGGCGCACCAGCGCGGCGATGGCGCAGGCGCTCTCCGAGGCTGGTGCGGCAGAGGAAGAGGAGACTTTCGAGGACCAGATCAACCACCTGATGGAATCGCGCAAGCTGCTCCCCAACGCCAGCTACTTCGCGTTCACCGCCACGCCCAAGAACAGGACGCTGGAGATATTCGGCGAACCGGACCCGCAGCCGGACGGCGCTGTCAGGCATCGCGCGTTCCACAGCTACACCATGAAGCAGGCGATTCAGGAAGGTTTCATTCTGGACGTGCTGTCGCATTACACGCCGGTGACGAGCTACTACAAGCTCGCCAAGACGATCGAGGACGACCCGGAGTTCGATGCGAACAAGGCGCGGAAGAAGCTGCGGCGCTTCGTCGAGGGCCACCACCACGCGATCCGCCTCAAGGCCGAGATCATGATGGACCACTTCCACGAGCAGGTCATCGCCCGGAAGAAGATCGGCGGCGAAGCGCGGGCGATGGTGGTCACCAACGGAGTCGCTCGCGCGATTCAGTATTTCCACGCCATCCGGGACTACCTGGATGACCGAAAGAGCCCTTGGCGGGCCATCGCCGCTTTCTCCGGCGAGCCCGAATACGGCGGTGCAAGGGTCAGCGAGGCGTCGCTCAACGGGTTCCCCGCCAACCAGATCACCGAGAAAATTCGGGAGCACCCCTATCGGTTCCTCGTATGCGCCGACAAGTTCCAGACCGGCTACGACGAACCCCTGCTGCATACGATGTACGTGGACAAGACGCTGTCCGGCATCCGGGCGGTGCAGACGCTCTCACGTCTCAATCGGGCGCACCCGAAGAAGCACGATGTCTTCGTGCTGGACTTCCTGAACGACGCCGAGACGATCCGCAACGCGTTCGCGGATTTCTACCGTGCGACGATCCTCTCCGACGAGACCGACCCCGACAAGCTGCACGATCTGCAAGCAGACCTGGACGGCGCCGAGGTGTATGCGCCCGGCCAGGTCGAGGACTTCGCGCGGCGCTACCTCGACGGCGACGAGCGCGACCAGTTGGACCCCATTCTCGACATGTGCGTGGCTGCCTACCGGGACAACCTGAATGAAGACGAGCAGGTTGACTTCAAGGGCAAGGCCAAGGGATTCGTGCGGACCTACAGTTTCCTCTCCTGCGTCCTGCCCTGGACCAATGCCGCCTGGGAGATGCGTTCGATCTTCCTCAACTTCCTGATCCCCAAGCTGCCGTCCCCTCAGGAGGACGATCTGTCGAAAGGGATTCTCGACGCCATCGACATGGACAGCTACCGCGTCGAGAAGCAGGCGGTGCAGAAGATCATGCTCCCCGACGAGAACGCCGAGATCGAGCCGGTGCCGGCTGGCGTCGGCGGCCACCGCGCCGAGCCCGAGCTGGATTCGTGCGGGGCGCGTCACATCCCAGGCGTTCACTCCCACCAAAAAAGACGAGAAGAGGCTGTCTGTCTATGATGGGGACAAAATTACAGCCCAAGATGCATGGACGCATTATGTCAACGGGTTAAATCTGGCATCCCATGGAGTCCTAGCCGTGACTGTTGCCGAGTGTGGCAGCCAAGCCCTTCCCGTTGAGCCCGACCCTAATCGATTCCCCGAACACGCGGTAATCAAATTCGACGGCAACTCCAACACCCAAATCACGAAAAAAGCAAAATACCTGAAGAAGTTTGCTGAGACGCGTGATTGGCAGTACCGACCGCAAGAACCTTGATAACAATGCTGTAGTGGCTAAATTCACGGCGGCATCCAAAAACCGAAGTTGCAGCTAAACTACTTGTATTAACCTAAACGTGACATCCGTATTGCGCTTTCCTCCTTGGTAAATTGTGAGACGTTCGTCTTGGTAGCAGAGCCAGTAAAGATGGTCCAAGAAGTAATGGTGAAATCATGCCTCTCGATTTGACAAAAATCCAAGCAGCAAAGCGAGTCAGCAGACCTACAGACCCGCTTGAGATATTTCGAGGGCTCAGCGTTGCCGATAAAAACATCAACGATCTGTGGCTTGCTCAGGGCGATGCTTTGCGCGAATGGCATGCGAACCGCAAATTGCAGGATATCGGAATAGTACTAAACACCGGTGCCGGAAAGACACTCGTGGGGCTCCTGATCGCACAGGCACTTGTGAACGAGACCAGAGCGCAAGTTCTATATGCATGCAGTTCGATACAACTCATCAAGCAGACGGAGGACAAGGCTCGGGGATATGGCCTAGATGTGACGACGTACTTCCAGCGGGATTTTTCAAACGAAAAATTTCACCGCGGGGAAGCTGCCTGCGTAACCACGTACCAAGCGTTGTTCAATGGAAAGAGTCGGTTCCTAAGTAGAGAACCCGAACCTAAAGCGGTTATCTTTGATGATGCGCATGCTGCCGAGCACCTTCTTCGAGATCATTTCTCGCTTCATGTTACAAAAAACCAGTTTCCAGATCTTTACTCGCGCATCATTGCGTTGTTTCGGCCTTATCACCAGAGCATTGGGCAAGCGATGAGCTACGGTGAATTGGAGTCCGGAAGTTCCCGGAAATTTTTTCTAGTGCCTCCTTTCGAAGTTAGCAAAAATATGGGGGAACTCCAGCGTGTCCTCCACGCAGGGCAATTCGGCGAACATCGCGACACGATGTTTGCATGGGAGTACCTTCGAGATCGAGTGGACATTAGCTGTGTATTGATATCCGCCACAGAGATGACCATCACCCCAGCCTTTCTTCCGACACCTTACTTGTATTACTTCGAGCAAAACGTCCGCAGAATCTACCTGTCAGCAACGTTAGCTGCACCGGACGCCTTTGCGCGCACGTTTGGTCGGAGTCCAGGTCATATGATCGCGCCTGCGACCTCCGCAGGTGAGTGCGAACGTCTAATCCTTATTCCTAAAAGGTTAGATAAAGATTTGGAAGGTATTGATTCGGCTGTTCAGCTTGTCCAAGACAAAAAGGCCCTGATCCTCGTTCCAGGATACGAGCGAGCAAAACGCTGGGGCAGTATTGTTTCTCCACCCGACACCGACAAAGTTACCGAAGCTGTTCAAGAATTTCGAACAGACTTAGAGAAGTCAAAGCTTATCCTTGCCGCAAGATATGACGGCATCGATTTGCCAGGTGATACTTGTCGCATAATGATCATTGATGATTTACCTACAGGCACCGGCCCGCTTGAGCGATTCTTATGGGAAAAGTTGAATCTCTCCAACACATTGCGGACTCTGGTTGCCTCTCGCATCGTCCAGAGTTTCGGACGGATATCTCGGGGTCTTAGCGATCACGGGGTGATAGTACTGACTGGAAAACGTTTGATCGATTGGTTAACTATTCCCAGAAATCTTTCGACGTTACCAGCCTTCCTCCAGAAGCAGATTCAGCTTGGGCAAAAGGTGGCGGAGAATTCAGAAACCATAGATGATGTTCTCGATGCTTGCAACGCTTGCCTTAATCGGGACGAGAATTGGATTCAGACCTATAGCAACTTTATGCGTGAAGCGGAACCGGAACTGGAGTCGAAGAACTCCGAGGTTCTCACAGAGCTAGCGCAATCGGAGTCAGAATTCGGTCTGCGCATTTGGAAGCGTGACTATAAGGGCGCTATTCGAGCATTTGAGGGTACTTTAGACAAAGCCTATAAACTAAGCCCCTCCATCGGGGCATGGCACAGTCTATGGCTGGGTCTAGCATATTCGCTGATTGGGGACGACAAGTCCGCGCATCGGCAGTACATATGTGCTCATGCCAATCAGAATAATATCCCACCATTACCAAGACAGGTTGGCCAGTCAAACAACGTCGTTTCGGATCAAGTGAACGAGATCGCTACGTTGATGACAGAAGCCCCAGATAGTTCTTTGAATATACCTAGCCGTATATATAAAGATTTAGCTCCACTTGACGGCAGTGGAACGCCCCGAGAAACGGAAGAAGCTGTAAGGGCGTTAGGCCAGTATCTTGGACTTCGCGCCAGCCGCCCTGATAATGACCTTGGTACGGGGCCAGACGTATTGTGGGAGATTAGCAAAGACACGGCGGTCACTGCAGTTTGCATGGAGTTGAAGACCGATAAGTTAGAAACATCGCAATACAAGAAGAAAGATATTAGCCAACTTCTAAATCATATCCAATGGGTTAAGGAAAACACGACCGCGACGGAAATTTTGCCCGTATTCGTTGGGCCGTATCTCCCTGTTGCCAGTCAGGCGAACCCTGGACCAGAGATGGTTTTGGCCGACTTGTCAGAGTTAAAAAAGTTGAGCGAAAGATTGATTTCTGCTGTAGAGGACGTTAACTCGTCAGCACTTCCACTAACAGTTCACACAGAGCTCACAAATATACTTTCCGAGCGCAACCTGTTGTTTCCAGATCTAATGGGCTCTATCGCGTTTAAACGCCTCACGGATACGTAGGTTAGTTCTCTTAACTACCCCGACTGCCGCAAGCCCGCCAGCACCTCGCGGAAGCTGTTCAAACCCGCTTCAAGATTTTCAATGATTTCCTCGGCCAGCTCATCCGGTTCTGGCAGGTTATCCAGGTCTGTCAAGCTTTTGTCCTTGAGCCAGAAGATGTCGAGGCTGGTTTTGTCGCGGGCGCAAAGTTCCTCGTAGCTGTAGCTGCGCCAGCGGCCGTCGGGCGCGTCCTGCTCATCCCAGGTGGGCTTGCGCTGGTGGCGGTTGTGCGGGTTGTAGCACTTGACGAAATCCGCCAGGTCCTCGAAGCGCATCGGTTTCTTCTTCAGCGTGTGGTGAATGTTGGTGCGATAGTCGTAGTACCAGACCCGCTTCGTCCAGGGGTTCGGGCTGGCTTCGTGGTTGTCGAAGAAGATCACGTTGGCCTTGACCCCCTGGGCGTAGAACACGCCGGTAGGCAGGCGCAGGATGGTGTGCAGGTCCGTGTTGTCGAGCAGTTTTTTGCGGATGGTCTCCCCGGCGCCGCCTTCGAACAGCACGTTGTCCGGCACCACCACGGCGGCGCGGCCGGTGGTCTTGAGCATCGTGCGGATGTGCTGCACGAAATTGAGTTGCTTGTTCGATGTCGTCGCCCAGAAGTCCTGCCGGTTGTAGGTCAGATCGTCCCGTTCCTGTTCGCCCTCCTCATTGGTGAAGCTCATGGAGCTTTTCTTGCCGAAGGGCGGGTTCGCCAGCACATAGTCGAAGCGCTCGCCGGCATCGGCCACGAGCGAATCATTCGGCGATATGGGCGCACCGCCGTCGATCTCGCCGATGTTGTGCAGGAACATGTTCATCAGGCACAGCCGCCGGGTGTTGGCGACGATCTCGTTGCCGTGAAACGCCTCGTGCTTCAGGAACGCCTTCTGGGTTCTGTCGAGCTTGAAGTTGTCCGGGTTGGTGATGAAGTCGTAGGCGGCCAGAAAGAACCCGCCTGTGCCACAGGCCGGGTCGGCGATGCGCTTGCCCGGTTCGGGCCGGATACATTCGACCATGGCGCGGATGAGGGCGCGTGGCGTGAAGTACTGGCCGGCGCCGGATTTGGTGTCCTCGGCGTTTTTTTCCAGCAGGCCCTCGTAGATATCGCCCTTGATGTCCGCGCCCATCGTGACCCATTCGGTGTCGTCCACCATGTCGATGAGGCGGTACAACTTCGCGGGATCCTGAATCTTGTTCTGCGCCTTGGTGAATATCTGGCCCAGCATGCCGCGCTTGCCGCCGAGTTCGCGCAGCAGGGCGACATAGTGAGCTTCAAGGTCCGCGCCGGTCTTCGACTTGAGGCTCTGCCAGTCGTATTCGGCGGGGATGCCGACATCGCGCTTGTAGGGCGGCTTGGCGTATTCGTCCGCCATCTTGAGGAAGATCAGATAGGTGAGCTGCTCCAGATAGTCGCCATAGCTCACCCCGTCATCGCGCAGGGTGGTGCAGAAGCTCCAGACTTTGGAAACAATGGGGGCGGTGTTCATGTAGAGATTTCCACAGTTTCAGACTCGCCCGGCCCGGGACATGTTTGTTCATGCACCGGGAGACGGACCAGAAACCATGTCCGGCGTTCATCGCTTTCGAAGATCGGAACGGGAGAACCATTCTTTCGCACAGCCTCCAGCATCTTCGGGATTCCTGTTGAGCGGCCCTCGGCCAGGTCGAGTTCCTTGAGAATTTCCCCGATACGGTGGTTTCGGTGGGGGAGGCTGACGGCGCGTCCCGCCTGCACGTCTTCCATGCGGATGGACGGGTCGGGGCCGGGAAAGCTCAAGATCGATATTTCCCGTCGAGTGACCTGTACCTCGACCGGCGTCGGCTCCTCATATGATTGATGAAAGATCGCGTTAATCAGGGCTTCCTTGATCGCGTCGATGGAAAAGTTCCAGAATCGCCTCACCCGGGGAGTACCCCCAGTCTTGATGACCGTTTGCGTGAGATAGATCCTTCCGATGTGGTTGATGGCATCGTGAAGAACGAAGGGCAGCAACCCCTTGAACTCGTTCTCCATCACCCGCTCGCTTTCAGCGCCGGGCGCAGACCAAACGACATTGATTTGAACCTCAGGATACCCGGTGCGCTCGATCTCAGCGGCACGTTGGCGGAACAGGCTGTCAAAAGCGATGGAGAGTTTAATGGTCATGCGGGTGTTTTGCCTCGTCGGCTCCTTTGTGGCGACTTATCGTTGGCCTTTTCGGCCTTGATGCATTCAAGCAGTTTGGAGGCTGGTTCGTCGTTGGGGTCTTGGGGGACGAGTTGGCCGGAGAAGGCTTTTTTTAAAATTGATTGTCGCAAGGCGTTCATCTGTTCAAGAGATTTCGCAACCTTGTGTTCTAGGTGATCGATAGTCGCCGTTTGGCTTTCGACTCTTCGGAGAATCTCCTCTTGTTCCGCAATCGGCGCCAAGGGGATAGGAAACTTGCTGAGTACTGTCTTATTGATTGATGCGAGGTTTGTCGTCTGTTTCCCCTGCGCTTCAAAGTACAGTTGGCCCAAGGTGTTGCCCCAGTGCGAAATCCACTTGGAGTGTTGGAAAGACTCAAGAAACGGGCTTGCACGAAATACGTGGTTTTGCGTAACGCACGGCTCGATCTGCGACTCCCACACCCAGCCTCTGCCAAGCTTGTCACGGTCTCCTCCCTCGTTAAACAGAACGTCCCAACGTCGAAGCGCAAGTCCGACCAGTTGAGAACGCTCGATTTTCATGGACTTGGTCATCGAAAGATCAAGCTTGCCACGCTGAACATTGGCTACCCTCAGATAGGGAACCTCAATGGGATCGGCTAATTTGCGTGACCTGCTTACTGACTTTCCTGAGCCAACTCGAGCGATTTCTGATAGTCGGACGTACTGCCACGACGATGGAATGTCCGGGAGTTTGGCCAATTCGCTCTGCGCAATTGGAACTGGCATTTTGAACCCGGATGGTTTGGTAGCCTTCCTGCCAATTTTCGCGTTTTTCTCCCAGGCCCGAACCTCGGCGTTCCATTCCTCAAGCTGCTGTTCGTAGCGCGCCTCCCGCTCTTGCTTGATGCGGGCGAGTAGTTGCTCGGGCGTTTCGAGTTTGTCCTTGTTTTCTTCGCGCCATTGCGCGGTGAGTTTGCCTTCGAAAGCGTGTTTGAGCACGGCTTGGCGGTAGACCTTGAGTTGTTCGCGGGCCTTCTTCAGGCTCTCCACGCCCTTGTCCAGCTCGGCAAACAGTTCCTCAATCTTGGTGACGATGCGGTGTTGTTCTTGCAGAGGCGGGATTAGCATCATGAACTCGCCGATCTGGTCAAAGTTCACACGAGGGCGGTCCCCTTCATTGAGGTGGCTGGCGAAACTGACGAAATCGGCTGCGTTCAATCGGTGTTTAAGGAAGCAGCTATAGATCAGTTTCGTATCTGGAAACACGATGAATTCGGCAGAAGCAAGACCATCAAAATTCGGTTGCGCTACCTTGTTTAGATAGGGCCGCAACCTACCGTAAAGAACATCCCCGCTGCGGAAACGGGCTGCACTGCTTTTCATGGAGGATGCTGGAAGAGACCCCAAGATTTTTGTCGAGTGACTCTCGACATGGTCCATGCCAATAAACCTGTCATCAGGGTGCTCAGAGGGGGATACTTTTTCGCCGCGAGGCTGGATGGTTTGCCCGAGCGGAGCATGAAGCCATCCTTTGGGAAGTCGCTTCTCCTCGGCTTGCATGCTCACGCTGCCAACACCTCATGCAATTCATCAAACATACTGTCCGTTCCCCAAAAGCTGAATCACCCCCAACCCTCCCACGGATTCACCACCTCCACGCCCGTATCCGCGAAGTCCGTCTCGTTGCGGGTAACGACCGCGAGGCGGTGGTGCAGCGCGGTGGCGGCAATCAGGCTGTCGATGGCCGGGATGCTCGGCGTCTGGGCTACGAGGCGGCCCCAGGTGTCCGCTACGCCGGCGTCAATCGGGAGGATGCGATCTTCGGCCCAGGCGGACAATTCTGTTTCCAGCCATGCGGTGAGTTGCGCCCAGCTGCGGCCCTTGCCGAGCATGGCCACCCCTTTTCGGATCTCGCCCAGGGTCAGGACGCTGACGAACAGGGTGGTTTGCGGCGTCGCGAGGAACCATTCGGTAACGCGGGGGGAGGGCCGCGGCCTGAGCAATTCCGATAACGCGCATGTGTCGACCAGAAAGCTCACAGGTCGAGGCTGCGTGGCGGCGCCTGGTCGCGCTGGATATCAAGGTCCACGCCCACTTGGGAAGAGGCTTGCAGAAACTCCGCCGTCGAAGATTGCCGGCGTTGCAGGCGGTCATAGTCGTTCGCGGAAAGGACGACCGCCGCTCGCCGCCCGTGGATGGTAATCGTTTGTGGCCCGTCCACCTCGGCGCTGCGCACCAAGGCGCTGAAACGCGCTTTTGCCTGTTGCACCTGCCAGTTCTTCAATTTTCCTCCCGCGACTGCCGTTCCGGGGCTTTTCGTCCTCGCAGCTTATCTGACCATTCTGACCACAATTTACGCCAAGCGCAATGGCGATTCTGTTGTCCAGAACAATGTTCTCCCTGGCCATCAGTCGCGCTCTTCCTCCAATAGCCGACGCAATTCCCCCTGGCCACCGCCCACGGCAGCGGCCAATTGCGTTTTCTGCAAGGCGGCCAACTCCTTGATGGCGCCGGCTATGCTTGCATCGCTCGTCGTTGCCCTGCGGATTTCCACCTGGGGCACGCCGTTGTTGGTGACGATGATCGTTTCACCGGCCGCCGCGCGCCGGAAAATTTCCGCCTGCCTGGTTTTGCTTTCGTATGCTGTGACTCTGGTGACTTTCATGCTTTTCCTGGCCCGATTCCCTGACCTGAGTATAAGACTGGTCTACAAATCTAGACCAGTAACGGCGTTTCGGCTGCCTCCCCGCCATGGCCGGCGTTACGCCGCCAACGCCTCGTTCAACTCATCGATCACCATATCCATCTGTTCGCCGAATAGCTGATACATCCGCCCCATGCCGCCTTTGCCGTCGAACGGGGCCATGTCCAGATCGTCTCGCTCCAGATGGAAGGAAGTGATGATGTGGTCGCGGATCATGTGCAGCCAGTCCATCTGCTCTTGGTTGAACTTCTCCCCCGCGCCGCTGTGGCGGGCCATGATCCAGTTCTGGAAGTTGCGTCGCACGGTTTCCGCATAGGGCGCAATCGTCGCATCAAGGCCGCAAACGCGACGGACCAACGCCATCAGCGCGGTCAATTCAGATACAGGTTGCCGCCCCTTGTAGCCGTCAAGCAGGGTGTAGGCCTGCCAGACTCGTAAGGGGGCGAGGCTTGGCTGGTCGCCCTTCAATCTGTCGCAGACCTCCTGGATCATGGCGAAGGTCAGTTCGCGGCGGCGGTGCGGCTGATCGTAGAAGATGGCCAGGGCCTCAATCTCGTCGCGGTTGGCTTCCAGGTATTGCTCGAATAACTGCGCCGTGGCCTGGGCGTTTTCCTGCGCGTCGTCCGCCCACTCGGCACGAAGCACGGTGTCCAGGCCGTCGTGGTCGATGGTCTGTTCCTTGTCCCGGCGAATCGAATCGATCAGTTCAACCAGTTCCCCGTTGAAGACGGCGGCGGCGCTGTTGACCAACTGCTCCTGGGCTTTCCCGCGAGCGCCTGGGGACGGTTCGGTATCGTTGTCGGGTACCGGCTCGATTTCCCGCGCTTTCGCCTCAATGCGGTCCGGGTCGATGGCGGACAACAGATCGCCGACGATGTCGGTGAGTTCAACGCCGCCGGCCTGTTTCTTGATGCGTTCCTGGTCCCGGTCGCCGAGTTGCCGGTTCAGCCGGGCGAGACGGCCCGCCAGGGAACTGACCGTGTCCTCGTCGCAAACGCCCATCATCACGCTCATGGCGAGATCCTTGAGCGACGCCGAAGGTTTGGTGATAAGCGGTTGAGTGTCCGTCTTGATCGACTTGGTGACGCCGATGGCATCGACGATCACATAGTGCGTCTTGGCGGTCGCGGCGGACGGCGAGACCTTCTTCAGGTCGTCATAGTCGAGGGTGCGCGTGCCGCGGCCCTTCATCTGCTCAAAGTAATTGCGGCTCTTCACGTCGCGCATGAAAAGCAGGCACTCAAGCGGCTTGACGTCGGTGCCGGTGGCGATCATGTCCACGGTCACGGCGATGCGCGGATTGTAGTCGTTGCGAAACTGGGCGAGGACGGACTTGGGGTCTTCCTGAATCCTGTAGGTGACCTTCTTGCAGAATTCGTTGCCTTCGGCGAATTCCTCGCGCACGGTCTGGATGATGTCGTCGGCATGGCTGTCGGTCTTGGCGAAAATCAGCGTTTTCGGCACTTCGCCCCGGCCCGGAAATATCTCCGGTAGCTTGTCGCGGAAAGCGCGCAGGACAGTGCGAATCTGGTCGGGGTTGACGACGGAGCGGTCGAGTTGGCTGGCGGCGTAGTCAGCGTGCTCTTCCTGGATTTCCCAGCGTTTTCGGCGCGTCAAACGCTCGCGCTTTTCCACCTGCTGGCCTGCTTTCAGTTGGCCGCCATGGTGGGTCTTCTCCGTGTCGATGACGTAGATTTCGTTGCCGACGTTGACGCCGTCGGCGACGGCCTGCTCATGGACGTACTCGCTGACCACATTCTTCTTGAAGAACCCATAGGTGCGGTTGTCCGGGGTGGCGGTCAGGCCGATCAGGCAGGCGTCGAAATACTCCAGAACCTGGCGCCAGAGGTTGTAGATGGAGCGGTGGCATTCGTCGATGATGATGAAGTCGAAGAATTCGGGAGGAACCTTGGCGCTGTAGACGACGGGCATCGGTTCCCTCCGTAACGCCTGCTCCGCCGGGTGAATCTCCTCGGCGCCTTCGTCCATCTCCTGATCCTTCAAGAGCGAATACATCCGCTGGATGGTGCTGATGCAGACTTGGCTATCCTTGGCGACAAAGGACGATCGAAGGCGCTGGACGTTGTAGAGTTCCGTGAACTTGCGGTTGTCGTCGCTGGGCACATAGGCCATGAACTCCTGCTCGGCCTGCTCGCCCAGATTCCTGGTGTCCACCAGGAACAGGATGCGTTTGGCGCCGGCGTGTTTGAGCAGCCGGTAGATCGCGGTGATGGCAGTGTAGGTCTTGCCCGAGCCGGTTGCCATCTGAATGAGCGCGCGCGGGCGGTCGTCCTTGAAGGACGCTTCCAGGTTCCTGATAGCGTTGATCTGGCAGGCTCGCAACCCTGTGGTATCCAGGGCTGGCAAATCCTGAAGCCGAGTGCGAAGGGTAACCGTCTTGCTGAGCCACTCTTGCATCGTCTCTGGCCGATGGAAGCTGAATACCTCCCGTGAGCGGGGCCTGGGGTCGCGTTCGTCGGTGAAGCGGGTGAGTTCTCCCGTGCTTTCGTAGATGAACGGCAGAGAATCGTTATCCCGCACCCACTTCAGCTTGGCCGTCGCGTAACCGCCGGATTGCTTCTCGACCGTCGTGATCTTGTGGCCCCAGTTCTCCGGCTTGGCCTCAATAACGCCCATGGGCTTTTTGCCGATGAAGAGAACATAGTCCGCGGGGCCGATAGCCGTCTGGTACTCACGAACGGCAATTCCAGGGCCGGCGCTGAAATTGATCTTTCCCGTGTCCTGAATCCGCCAGCCTGCTTCCGACAGCTTGCCGTCGATGATTTCCCTCGCTGTTTGCTCGGGGGTGCGATTGGCATTCGGCATCGGTTCATCTGCCCTTCGCCTTGGGAACGAAACTCGCCTCAGGCTCGTCGACATAGGTCTGCATGAACTCTCGAAGCACCTGATCTGCGGGCCTGTCCTGAGCTTGACAGACAAGCTGGAAGCGCTCGTGGAGATCACGCTGGACCCCGATGCGTATCCCGGTGTCTTTCATGTCGGACAGTATAGCCAATGGATGGACACTTGTGGAGTGCAGTTCGTAAGAAATGGTTCTGATGCGTTGAGGTTCGCCATCTCCAAAGGACATAACGGATGATGCGGCATGATGCGTTTGGAACTTGGGAATCCGGGGAAGAACATCTCATAGGCCTGCAGTCGCCCAGTTGTCAGTCGTTGCCACAGGCACTTGAGTGCGCACCAGTCTCATTGCAGCAGTAAACGCTGTCTCGAAGACGGGATCGCTGGGCCCCGATAGGCCATGACACACTCCTGCATGAATGGAATCGAGACACAGCGCGGCCCGTTTTCTTCCAGCGCGTCACGATCCGGTGCAGTGGCTCGGGCGATACTGCATCAGCCGCCCGTCGCCGCACTGCCGCCCGCTCAATCGCCGCGGCGGCTTCCGCCTGCCGACGTCGCCGTCACTGATTGATCCACGAAAATCGCTGCACGATGCTAGCCCTCCAGACCGCAAAGCGGCTTTACCCTCACACCCCACGTCTCAATGCCATGCGCGCGCTTGTCGTGCGGTCTCCCGCGCAGGCAGCGCCAGAAACTGCCTGAGAGGTGTTGGGCCGAGTGTATGCTCTCGGACTCGCGGCCAGGTCCCTTGGATCCCAAGGACTTGCGCCGCACCGTATGCTGTCGACATACGGTGGTTTCCAGGACATTCGATACATGTATGCTATGAGCATACATGGCAGTCGGTGCTCCAGACGAAGCGGCCACGGGCTTCGGGTGAGTAGGCTGCGATGTGTTCGATGCTGAGCTGATGCAGGGTGCGACCCACCTGCGTACGTTCGCCCTTGTCCACCTTGCCGCCAGCTTCGGATGTGTGGAAGTAGTGGCTGCCACGATCGGTGTAGAGCGCACCGGGCAGGTCATGCTCCGCGAACACCTGCTTGAGTCCGCAGAAGGTGGATGTGGTGCCTTCATCCTCGACCAAGAAAGCCGAGTAGATATCGCTGGTAGCACCGTCCAGGGTGACGATCAGGTCGAGCGGCGCCTAGCTGGCCAGCCACTCATGGCACAAGCCGTTCTGGTACAGCATCATGCCGACACTTGGAACCTGTCTCCAACGATCCTTGCAGGTTGACTTATCGCCTTGCGGACCTTCGGCTGTTCCCTTCAACACCCCAACTTCTTCAAGATCTCATCCGCCCGCCCACGCTTCACGTCAATGACGGCCTCTCGAATTGGATCGACCTGTCCTACTACGCAAACTTCGGCTACTGCTCGTTCTCTTCCATATCGTTGCAGCCTGGTCTCGAACGGGTAGTCCTCGAAACTCTTGAACAGACCCAAATCTCTTGAATGGGCGAAGGGCCTCGTGCACCCACTATTCATTCGCGAGAGCCGAATATTGGGTTCTTCCAATTTCACCAAAGTTTCGGTGCAAACGATCAGCACATCATGTCTTACATTCCCGTATGCCGATGCCGAGAGCATCGTCTTGAGTCGCTCCTTCGTCGGCCAGAAGAACACCATTGAGTTGATGAGGTCGTACCACTGCCACGGCTTAACGGAGTCTGGAAGCGCTCTTCTGAGCCCCTCATCGGTCAAAGGCTTCTGGTCTCGTAGCACTGCCCGCGGGCATCCCGGACAGCCGATCTCGATCCAGTGCCCTCGCCGGGCCTGAGTTAGCTCTGCGATTTCTTCTTCGTTTTTGCCGTACGACCGCAGCAACATCTTGGTTGACAGCAACCCATGCTTCTTGATGCTCGACCAACTGCCGCCCCAAGCTATGTGATACAATATCGGGTAGCAGCGCCAGAGATCATCGGGCTGCATTACCACCTCCGCCGGTCGATGACGCATTTGTAGTCGAAACGGTTGCCAATCAGCGAACACGGTACCCCCGCGACAATCTCGATATCCTCGACGAACTTGATCGTCTTTGGAGTTAGCTGATCAAACCGGATAGCTTCTCGGTTCCCTTGGTGCAGATAGTCCACGAACGTGAGCGCTATGTCCGTCGGAGAGTTCAGGTGGCACGCACGGCGGAGCAACTCCCA
Organism: Limisphaerales bacterium; assembly: GCA_024761205.1. GTDB lineage: Bacteria > Verrucomicrobiota > Verrucomicrobiia > Limisphaerales > AAA164-E04 > UBA2970. The sequence continues at coordinate 450,732 of JAMASS010000004.1, read as the reverse complement.
GTCGAACTCGCCGACTCTTCGCCGTGTCCCCGATACCGAGCCCACTTCGTGCCCATGGAGTTCCTCCAACGAAATCCCCGACCGCTCCGCCACCGTCTTCCAGTCGATCTTTTTCGAGAAATTGCCTGAATTTCCGCCGACGCGAATCGGATACGTACGGCAGACCAGTACGATCCTATTCACACGTCGCGGTCCAATTCCTGCTTCCGAAAGACATCCGGACACCGTCGTGTCCCTTGAGGTCACCGACGGATACAAGCCGTGAAACATGCTTAGACCTGTTCCTTGCGTTCCCTCCAACAGGATCTTCTCGCCACGCGCATACGCCTTCTCAAGACGTTCCGCCGTCGACCCCAAGTACGGTCTAAACTCCGGCCCCAGATCCCTTGCAAGCTTGCACGCCCGGTCGCCACGGAACCGGTTTGTCACCCGGCGCGCCGTCGCTTTCCCGACTCCCTGCGCCGTCGATCCAATCTCCGACCTGAGATTCTTCTCCTCCCACTCCCGATCCTCCGGAGTTATCACGACGACCTGTTCGTCCAAGGTCAACCGCTCCGGCTCTATCTCGCAATCCCGTATCTCCTGCAGCAGCTTTACAGGCTCAATCACCGCGCCCGGCCCGATCAAGAGCTCCTGTCCTTCCGTTCCCCTGCGCGCCCCGCAGGGCAGGGAGATGTGCGTGTACGGCGGTTCCTCATATACCTTGTGTCCCGCATTGGGGCCGCCGACTCTCATCAATATCTTGTACTCCGGTGACAAGTAATCGGCGATATTTCCTTTACCCTCACTCCCGTACTGACCACCTACGAGGATGTCCACGATCCGGTCCGAAGATCGCGATTGCAGGTTGAGTCTTGCACTGACCCGGCAGAACACGTCCGCCTCAGTGTGACGCTCGGTCTGGATGACCATATCGGCCTTCTCCGCCAGTTTCGCCACTTCGCGCTCCGACGGGTCTTTGACTGCGGCTTCGAAGTCTAGACCGTCGTTGATTGCTCGATTCGACGCTTGGAAGCGTTGTTTCTGGGTCGCCGGATCCACCGAAAGATGCACGTGCCTGACGTAACGATGGCCGATTCGGTTCAGGATCATGTCGACTTGCTGTGGCTTCCGAACTCCTTCTAGCACCACTGGCGAATCGCCGTTTCCGGGCCGGATACTCTTTGCAACTTCGTCCGCTATCCAACCATGGTTCGTATTGCGATCCAACTCGTTGCCCTTGCGCTGCAGCGATCGTCGATTTCCTTTGGCCCGCCGTGACTGGTGACGCTGGATAATTTCACTCGTCTTAATCACTTGACAGTCGGAGTCCGACTTGAGTCGTTGCGCCAGAACGCTCTTGCCGCTTGCCATCCCACCGCTAATCACGATTAGCTTAACAGTCACTCGATCATTCCAGCGCTCATCGCGGTGGCGACTCAATCACCCGTACATCAATTCCCGTTGAAGCCAACCGCTCCCGGATCAGCCCCTCAATGACCCGCCAGTTCCCTCCTGCCTGGCCCGTACCGATTCTCGGCATCTGCACCATTTGCACATCCGCTTTCTCGAGCCTGCTGCGCGCGTCCTGCAGCGCCATGTCCAGCGCCCCGTACTGAATACGCGGCCTAAGTGACCTCCCGTAGCCCTTCTGCGCAACCAAGCTCACTATAAACTTGTTGTCGTTTCCCACATCAACCATGTGAACCGCACCTAGGGACGTTGCTTCCGGGCTCTCACTCTTCTTCCACAATGCGTAGTCATTGTAGGCGCTCCGATGCTCAAGCCGCAGCGCCTGCGCGAATCCTTGGGGTCCCCAACGCCGCGCCTTATCGTTGACAATGTGCATGATGGCCGCGTTCGCATCTGCCACGAACACCGCCGCGTTACCTTGCCGGTAGTCAATCCCCCCAAGGTCAGGCGCTTCCGAGGCCGGTCGCATGAACCCCGCAATCCGCAGATTTGGCGTGCCGGGGAGCGGTGGTAGAGCTACCGCCTCCACGTGCACTTCCAGGTCGTTGGGCTCCCACGTCTCGCTCCCCCTCGATGTCGTCCCGATCGCCACGCATTCGTCCAGCACTTCCGATCGGACCCGTCGCTGCGCACGATGCATTGCCCATTCCGACCAATGTGACGACCCGATCCGGTAATCGATACGGTACTCGGTCGTATTGTCTTGCCTAGGGAACCTCGTCGCCGAAAAGCAGGCAATCCTCGACGACGCCAGCTTTACCAACCTGATCAGCACAGCTTCTGCCGATACCTGGAACTTCTTTCGCAGGCGCATCAACTCCTCGATCGTCACGACCGCATCGTCCTCCGACGGGAACGATCCGGCCGGCATTGTGAGTTCGGCCGCGCCTACGTTGCAGAGCACTTCGATCTGCCAGTTAGGTTCGTCCCTCTTCTCGCGGCTTCGGTTCCTCACCTCTTCCGCACAATCCGGAAAAAACGTGTGCGCTATTTCGTGTGCGATCGAGAAGTTCACTCGGCCTCGAGGCCTGTGTGGGTTGTATTCGATCTCGTAGCCGTCGTTAGTCCAGAACACCCGCGCATCGGCTAGCGCCGCATTCGGTCGCACCGAAATATTCATGATGTTCGCCAGCTCGATCGGGTCGAACGGAGGACCTTGCCATCCTTGGCTCACTGCATCCAAGACCACCTGGCGGGCCTTCTGCTCCATCTTCGTGACCGGATCCTCCCCAGCCGCGAACTCGACTACCGACGCATTCGTCCAATCGGTTCCGCGCTCAACCATTCGTATACGCCTTCAAGACCTCATCGCTGATCATTCGCATTGCCCTCACAGGACAGCCGCTCGACCCTGCAGTTTTTCTGATCCTTCTAACAAGTGTCCACTGCGCTCACGATGAATTCAACTCCAGCACAGATTCCTGTCGCGTGTATCGTGTGTTGACTCAACGGTTGAATGTCGATGAACCTTGAGTCAAAAACCACTAAAAATGCCAGTGTTTTCAGGGGCTTGCGGTGGTTGCGGGGGCAGGATTTGAACCTGCGACCTTCAGGTTATGAGCCTGACGAGCTACCGGGCTGCTCCACCCCGCGGCCTAATGAAATAACGGTGACCGATCCAACTGGCAAGCACTTTTCACAAGAAATTTCATTGTTCAAGCAGATGCCGCTTTGGCGCTAGTTAATCGTCGTCGCACGGTAGAATCGGGTCTTAAAATCGGGCGCGTCTTCATCCACAATGTCGAAGGTAGCGTCGTCCGCGGAGGTTTTTCCGGTCTTGATCGGCGTCCAGGTCTTGAAATCGGAGGAGGTTTCCACTTGGTACTCTGTGTTGGGTTCGCCGAAGACTCGGAGGACGAATTTTCCTCCCGGGAGGATTCCTTGGGTGCCCACTCTCGGGGGAATCGATGGCACGCTTGCGCGCGTGATCGAGTAGTTGTCGAAGAGCATGTAGTTGTCTCCCGGGCTGCCGGGTTTGAAGATGTTCCATACGGCGTCGATAGTGCTGAGAGTAAGCTCCGCGTTTTTTGTGGTGATTGGCAAGGCGTTGGCGATGACGGTTCCGTTTAGCGCGGCGCACCAGATGTTACGATGGAAGTTCATGGAGATCTCTAGGTCGTAGACCCCTAAGTTATCGAAGGTGACATTGCTGTGTATTAAGCCCCCGTCATCATCAAGGATGTAAGAGATGTTCTTGGTTTCATTGTCGAAGTCAACCGAGAAGAGCCGATCATCTTTGAGGTTATAGACACTCCAGCGAAAGTTATCGTGTTCGTTGTTGGTGGATCTGACTATCTGCATCGTCACGCTAAAATTGATGGCCGGGGCCTCGTCTGGGAAGTCCGCGACATTGACGGCTCGGAGCAGATTGAAAAACTCGACGGTTTCTTCGGATTCGGGCGGAGTGTAGCCGATGAAGGCTTGCTGGCCTTCACCGTTGAAGAAGTTGTCGACGAGACCGTTCCCCCCGTCGCCAAAAAAGGCCCGCCAATCGTCCTGACTGATAAGGCCGCCAAGGGCCTGCCAATCGTCCTGATCGATGAGGCTGAATTCCAGATCGAATCCCTCGTCTTTTTCGAAGCCGGTGGCATAGATGGTCTCCCGGGTTTCGGTTCTTCCGTCAGCTGCGTTGAGCGTGGATGGGACGAGTGCAGCAAGTGTGCACAGGAGGAGCGAGCGGTGTTTTCGCAGTAAGTGATTCGTCTTGATCCTCCGAATTCTAGGTCGTGGTTCGTTGATCTCAGGAGATTTGGCTGGAGTTCTTCCCCTAATGGCTCGACTCGAAGTGTGGAGGATGTTTAGCACAGTGTTTTGTTTCGGTGCCAGACTATCGGGACGGGACACTTCGAGACCGTTGCGGCGTCGAACGACTGGGATCGGACCGGCTCAGTGCACTACTCCGAGAGGCGGCCGGTCGCGAATAAGAACGAACCGAGGACTGGCTGCGTGAGGTTGGGGGACGGCTGATCACTGGTGCTCGATTAACGCTGCTGGATGCGGTCGGACGTTGCACTCTGGGCGGTGCGTAAGACCGGTTTTGGATCGGAGGGCTGCGGCGGTGGCTCGGCGACATCGTTTGGCGCGGCGAACTCGGCGAGCGCCGTGGCGACGCTTGAACCGTGGTTCGAGGCGTCTGCTGGACGATGGGGCGGCTTGTGCGATGCTGCGGGGTCGTGCTTCGATTTGGTGCATAGGTGTTTGGCCACTGCGTTGGTTGCGAGGTAATCGTGGTCTGCGATTGCGAGGGTTGTTGGGGCATGCGGGTGAACCCGTTGTTCACCGTTCGGGTGTTAGAACGGTTGGCGCTGATCTCCGAGCGAGAGGTAGCGGTGTAGCTTCGATTGGGCGTTATCGTCGTCCGGTTGGGACGGATGCTCGCCCGAGCTCGGTTCGTGTTCGCCGTGGCGGCTCGTTTGCGAGTCTCGATGCGACCTTGCGGGGTCGTGCGGGCGTTGGATCGGTTGCTGCTGACTTCAGAGCGAGTGGTCACATGGGTGTTGTGTTGGTGAACGGATTGTTTAGTGAGTCCGCTGTTCTTGCTTGCCGTCGTGCGGGACGACGGGCTGGTGCTGGTGGGTCGTTGCGGTGCTCGGGTAGCTTGCGATCGTTGAGTGGTGGCGGTCTCTCGGCTGGGGCGGCTTTCGATTCGCCCTCGGCTGGTGGGCTTGGCGACGCTCTGTTTCTGGCCGTGGCTGGTTGCCGTGCGGCCGGTACGCCTGGGTGTGATAAGCCCGCTGGTGCTCTTGGTCTGAGCGGCGAGCGACGCCCTCGAACTTGCTCCCACGGCGTTCCGGCGGACGCTTGGCTCGGGTTTGTTTCTTCGTTTGGCGTGTTCTTGAATCTTGTTCCGCGTGGCGCGGATTTCTTGGCGAGCGAGTTGTCGATCGGTCGGCTCAGATTTGTCGCTGGTCACTTTGGGGCGGTAGACTGGAATGGCTTCACCCTGATTACCTGTTCGCGGATTCTCAGTGGCGTGTCTGGCATCGGCGACATCTCGCAAGGGAACGCGTCGGACTTCGGATGTGTTACCGCTTGCCAGGCGGTCGCAGCTAATGCCTTCGTTGATGATCGTGTTGTTGTCACCGACGATGTAGTTATTAATCACCGTTGAGTTGTTAAACACCTGTTTGGCCTGAGTGTGATCAACCCCGTGGTGACGGTGGTGACGGTGGCCGAAGTAGTGTCGGTCTACGAAGGCATAGTGGTGGTGGCTGAGGCCGAAGCCGAAGCCGACGCTCACGCGAGATCCATGGTAGGTGAATCCCACACCTACTGAGTAATCGACATAGGGCGGCAGCGGTGCCCAACCGCAGTGGGCATCTGTATAACGAAACGAGACCCAGGAAGGGGCCCAGACTATTCCCGGAACCCAGACCCAGCCATGTTCTGCCTCAAGACTCCAGCGTCCATAGTGAAATGGTGCCCAGCCCCAGGGGTAGTCGGAGTGCCAGTACCATCCGGCGTCTGTGTAGATCCAGTGGCCACGATCATAGTAAGGGCGCCAATTTACATTCACGGTCGCTGCGGTAGGTTGCCAAACCCAGCCGTAGTTATTCATGTGGATCCAGGTGCCATAGGGTGAAAGTTCGTTGTAGAAGACTTGAGTGGTGACTGCGGGACGCTCCTCGACGATGACTGTTTGTGTCGCGAGAGCCGTTGCGGCAGCTTGCGATTGTGGCGGGCGTTGAGCGTAGGCGGGCGGTGTGGCGGCGACCTCGGACGCGCTTTGCGGGGTGGGTGCGGGTATCGGTGGCGGTGTGGTTGGCGCGGGGGCTGCCGGTGTCGTTTCGACGACCACTGGCGCAGGTTTTTCGGCCGGCACTCCGACGATCACTGGCGGTGGTGTGATAATGGTTCTAGTTATTCTGGGTGGCGGGTTGGAGTGGCTGCAACCGGTTGCAAACGTTGCGCTAGCTAGGCAGGTGGTCAGGGTGAGGAGTGCAGAGGTGCTGGGTTTCATAGCGTGGGCTTTTAGTTTCAGGTTAGGAGCAAGTTTGTTTTTAGTCAAAAGGTCTTTCGTGTTCACTAATCTATGATTTCTGAGAAAATCTGGGGTTTTCGATTATCACCAATCATTTGACACGTGATCGTTCTTTCTTATTCACGGAAGCACTAGTGGAAACCGGACAACCTTTTCAGAAGAAATGGGTCTTCAGCGGCGGAAGAACCACATGAGGAAAGTGAGCAGCAGGCTGACGAGGATGCAGGTGACGATCGGGAAGTGGAGGCTGAAGTCTCCTTGACTCCAATGAATATCACCGGGTAAACGGCCGAACCAACCTCTTCCGGAGGCCGAGTTAATGAGGAGGCCAAGTGCCGCGATGGCTAGGCCGATGAGCATGAGGATTTTGCCGAGGTCGTGCAACGGTTTTAACATGGCATTGCAGAGGGGGGGAGGTCAAAGAGAAAGGGGGGGAAGCAGCATCTCATGCAGAGACGCAGAGTTTTTTGGGGAGTAGTGGGGTGGCAAAGTCGGTGTTTGAGATCGCCTGTGAGAACCTCGGTAGATTCCACAGTTTGGATCCCCGATTCCCGTCTTTGCGTGAGGTTTTGCCTCTTTTCGTGGGCGTCCTTGCGCATTCGATGGGCTCTGGTAGCTTGGTGGCGTGAGTTTTGTTGAGGTGTTCGATCGGCTCGATCTGGAGGATTGGGCTGGTGCGGTGATGACCACGTCGGTGGCGGGGGTGAATGGTGTGCTCGGGCGAGGCGACGTCGGTTTGGCTGCGTTTGCCACATTGATCTCACCTGCGGCTGCACGCCGGTTGGAGGCCATGTGTCAGCGGTCGCAGCAGATCACACAACGGCGTTTTGGGAAAGTCATCCGCCTGTTCGCTCCCTTGTATTTGTCGAACGAGTGCATCAACAACTGCAGCTATTGTGGTTTTTCTCGGGATAATCCCATCCTCCGCGTCACGCTTTCTGTGGATGAGGTGGCGGCGGAGGCTCGGGCATTGGGGCAGCAGGGATTTCGAAATGTGCTGTTGGTTGCTGGGGAGCATCCTAAGTTCGTCTCGAATGGTTACCTCGAAGATTGTTTAACGGCGTTGCGCGCAGAGGTTCCGGGCCTTTCGCTGGAGGTGGGACCGATGGAGACAGCGGCGTATCGGTCAATAGTCGGCGCCGGTGCTGAAGGGTTGGTGGTTTATCAGGAGACCTATGATCGGGAGGTCTACCGAGAAATGCACACCGCTGGTCCGAAGAAGGATTTTGATTGGCGGTTGAAAACACCGGAGCGGGCTTATGAGGCGGGCTTTCGGCGCATAGGAATTGGTGCGTTGTTTGGTTTAGCGGATTGGCGGCAAGAGGCTCTGGCAGTGGCCGCTCACGCGGAGTACTTGCTGCGAAGCTGTTGGAAGGCGCGGCTGACGATTGCCTGTCCTCGCTTGCGTCCTTGTGCCGGAGAGTTTCAACCGTTGTTGCCGTTGGGAGATAAGGCGTTGGTGCAGTTGTTGGTGGCGTTCCGGATTGCGTTTCCGGACGTGGGGTTGGTTTTGTCGACTCGCGAACCGGCTTGGCTGCGCGACGGGCTGATTCCGGTAGGTGTGACGCTCATGAGTGCTGGGAGCCACACGGAGCCCGGGGGCTATACGGGAGCGGGCCAAGACAATCTGCATGTCACGGAGCGGGGGCGGATCAAGTCGTTGCAAAAGGCCTGTTCGGGCGGAACGAATGGAACCGAGTTCAAGGCGACGGGGCAATTTGACATTGCCGATGAGCGGGATCCGGCTGAGATCGCGGCGTTGATTCGGCGGTTGGGATATGATCCTGTTTGGAAGGATTGGGACACTGTGTTGTCTGCTTGAGGGAATTAGTCTCGCGCCGAGCCGCTGTGGCGCAGGGTGGTTTTGCATTCCTTCTTTTCGCTGCGCAGCAGTGCGCTCCTGGATGATCTAGTTTTCCTGCGAAGGGCGCGAGTTCGAAACTTGAAATCTGAAAATGGAATCTTTGGTTGCAGCTCTTCAGCGCTTTGTCTCTGGGCGAGATTGACACCTCGCAGCCGAAAGGCTGGAGCTTGCAAACTGATTGTCCAAGGCTTAGGTTTTCGCTCCTTTATGGAAAAGGTAGTCATCATTGGTTCCGGTTGTGCTGGGTTGACCGCGGCGGTTTATACCGCTCGGGCGAATCTAAAACCGTTGGTTCTGACTGGGACGATGCCAGGGGGCTTGCTTACGACTACGTCTATTGTCGAGAACTATCCGGGATTTCCGGACGGGATTGATGGCTTTGAGTTGATGCAGCGGATGCAGAAGCAGGCAGAGCGTTTTGGGGCTCGCGTGGAGTTTGGCGCGGTTGAGGCAGCGGAGGTTCTGGGAGTGCCGATCAAGCTGACTGTCGATGGAAAATCGGTGGAAACCCAGACTTTGATCATCGCTAGCGGTGCTGGACATCGGCATCTCGGCCTGGAGAGCGAGACGAAATTGGAGAACAAGGGTGTGACCTATTGCGCGACCTGCGATGGCGCACTGCCGATGTTCCGGGATCAGCCCTTAGTGGTGGTTGGCGGCGGCGATTCCGCTTGTGAAGAAGCGACTTATTTGACCCGTTTTGGATCCATCGTTTACCTGGTGCATCGTCGCGATGAATTGCGAGCCTCGAAAATCATGGCTGAACGGGCCTTGTCCAATCCGAAGATCAAGCCGATTTGGGATTCGGCTGTCATGGAAGTCATGGATGTCGACGTCGGTGAAGTAACCGGAGTACGGTTGAAGAATTTGAGAGACGGCGAGGAGACAGTGTTGAATTGCACGGGTCTGTTTGTGGCGATCGGGCATGTTCCCAACACCCAATTGTTTCAGGGTCAGATCGATATGGATGATGCCGGTTATGTGCTGCCGAAGAAGGGAACACAGACTAGTGCCGAGGGCGTGTTCGTTGCCGGGGATTGTTCTGATCACGTCTACCGCCAAGCCGTCACGGCGGCTGGGCTGGGTTGTGCTGCGGCGATTGATGCCGAGCGTTATTTGGCTTCGCTGTCTCAGTAGGCGGGAGGTCGGCGGGGTGCTGTGAACCAAATTTCACCGACTGATCTCCAGCAGCGGTTTAATGCTGTTTCTACCGTCTATTTGCTGGATGTTCGCGAGCGCTACGAGTACGAGTTCGTGGCTTTTCCTGATTCTTATCTGATTCCTCTGGGTGAATTGCCACTCCGGTATGGTGAAATCAAGGCGTGGCAGAACGAAGAGATTATCATCTACTGCCATCACGGGATTCGGAGTCAACATGCGATTTCGTTCCTGGCCAGTGTGGGTTTTGACCTGCTCTTCAACCTCCAAGGGGGTATTGATGGTTGGGCTTGTTTGGTTGACCCGACTATGCCCCGTTACTGATTGATTTTTGGGATGGTGATTTTGTCTCGTGTTTTTAGGTGAACTACGACTACGGTGTGGTCTACTCGTGCTTGCCTCGTTGTAACGTGCGCTGTCTCAGCGCAATAAATTGTTGTCAGTTGGTGTGGTAGCCCAATCGACTGAGACAGACGACTCTGCAGCGCACATAGCCCTATTGATCGGAATCCCTAAGACACCCCTTCCCTATGCCAAGATTCTTCTCATTCTTTTTCTTTCTAAAGTTTTATCTGTGGCTCCCGATTACGCATTGGGGCGCACCTGCTTTCAAATGAATCCGGCGATTCGCTATCCCTTGCATGTTCGGCGGTTCTTTTGGTTTGCGTTGGTGTGGGAATCGGTGAAGGCAAGGCGAGCCCTCAGTGTTACGAGGGGAGAGGCTGGAAGTCTACGCATTGCGTCTGTCGTTCCGGGAATGGAACTTACTCGGGATCGTTCGTTACCTATTGTCGACATTCAGAATGGGTGGAATTGGATTTGTTTCATTAGGAGGTTCTTTCTTGAGTCCAGCGACGGTGAGTTTTGGGATTGACCAGATCGGTGAGTTAGGTCCGGGGGCGTGATTAGTTCTTCACACTATTGCATTCATCTGATCGGTTAGGTGTGGAGGAGGGTTTGAGGTAATGTGTCTCGAAGAGACGGGTCCAGACCGAAGTTCGCTTTCGTTTGAAGGATCGGCAGTATCGTTGGTTCCGTTTGGCGGCGCTTTGTTTGCCGTCGAAAACAGGGGGGACTGGTAGGCCTTGTGGGGTCGATCAGTGGCGTGCACTTTAGTGGGAGGAACGAATCCAACGCGAGGATACCGAGAACTCTTTCAGTCTGTATTCGAATGGACGATGGTTGGGCTGGCACTGATTGATGGCGCGGGCATGGATGATTATGTATCGAAGCCGATCAAGTGGGACGCGCTATAGTAGGCGATCCGCCGCATTCCGGCAAATGAGACCGATAGTGATGGGGAGGCTAAATCACGGCCCATTGCGAAACTTCCATCGACTCCAGCCGAATGTCGCTTTGTGCCGGCAACAGAGACCTCTGCTTCCCTAGTTCCGGCGTTGGTTGAGGTTGAAGCTCTCGGCTTCGGGGGCACTTGTCTTCGCATGCTCGGCGTCGGTCCGGCTAGCGGATGAAGCTCAGTATCCTGGTTTCTGTTCTGGGATATCCGTGCGGCGCCAATTCAGGAAGCCGAGAATCTTGTAGTGATAGAACTTGGCCTTGCCCACTAGCGGACCGGTGGCATGGAGAAATTCTCCCGATGGTGTCTCATAGACGAGGAGCGCAAACTTGGCCACTGAATCCGCCTTCTGCGCCTTGTAAAGTGATATTTCGGGCGATTGGACCTGTCCGGCAAAGGAGAGTGGAATGGCTAGTTCGGGAAGACCTGCTAGGGCGTCTCGGCTATCAATGCCAAGCGTTCCGCTTCTCGCTTCCACCACCACCTCAGCCGAATCGCGATCCTTAACTAGGCATCCTCCGCTTTTGCTAATCAATTCGCGAAGGCTTCCGACTGCGTAGCCGTCATCATAGCTGTCGAAGTAGCTTTGATCGAAAAATACTTTTCTCTCTTTGAGCAACGACAAATCAATGTTTCGAACAGCATGATCGGTGGCAGTGCTCATTAAGAGTTGCTCAGTGGCGGTTCGCTGGGGTTCGGTAATCCGAATGGCGTGACACCCGGGGAAGAGAGTGATGGCAAAGAGGAGCAGGAGAGACTGAGCTAGCTTCATTGAGGAGGTATCGGTTTTAGTTCGAGCTTGTCGTTTCGGGTTGGGTGGGAACTTGGCCCCCGTTGATGAGGTAGAGAACGGCCATACGAACGGCGAGTCCGTTGGTGACTTGATCGAGGATGACGGACCGCTCGCTTTCCGCGACCTCGGTATCGATTTCAACGCCGCGATTCATCGGGCCGGGATGCATGATGATGGCGGATGGCTTCATTTGGTTGAGTCGATCGATCGAGACGCCGAATAGTTTCGAATACTCGCCTAGGCTCGGAAACATGGTCTGCTGTTGGCGTTCGTGCTGGATCCTGAGGAGGTTGACGATATCAGCTTCCGCAAGGGCCGCTTCGAGATCATGCGTCACGCGACAGCCGAGGGCTTCTAGGCGCTGCGGAACCAAAGTTGGCGGCCCACAAAGCGTCACTTCGGCATTGAGTTTGGTTAATGCCCAAATCAGGGAACGCGCTACGCGGCTGAAGAGGATGTCGCCGAGAATCGTCACCTTGAGACCTTCGATGCGTCCTAGTTTCTCTCGCATGGTGAAAATATCTAGGAGGGCTTGAGTGGGGTGTTCGTGAGCACCGTCTCCGGCATTAATGACCGAGACATCGAGAACGCGCGAGAGGAAATGGGGCGCCCCGGCGGATCGGTGTCGAATGATGAGGATATCCGCGTTGAGGGCTTCAAGATTTTTAGCGGTGTCTTTGAGCGTTTCGCCTTTGCGGAAGGAGGAGGCTTCCATGGAAAAGTTGATGACGTCCGCAGAGAGTCGCTGAGCGGCCAATTCGAAACTAATGCGGGTCCGGGTGGAAGGTTCGATGAATAAATTAATGATCGTCTTGCCTCGTAAGGCCGGAACTTTTTTGACATCTCTTTGACCGACTCCCTTGAAGGTTTCCGCTGTATCCAATACGGCTGTCAGCTCATCAGCCCTGAGACTTTGGATGTCCAAAAGATGTTGCCGATTCCAACTCATGCGGCATTGATGTAGACTTCAAAGCCTTTGGGATCGTCGAGCGCCATGACTTGCACCCGCTCTTCGCTCGTGATGTCTACAGTTCGGCCCACGTAGTTGGGCGCTATGGGAAGGCAACGGTGGCCGCGATCGATGAGTGCGACGAGGAGGACTCGATCGGGACGGCCAAAATCATGAAGGGAATCTAGCGCGGCACGAATGGTGCGCCCCGAATGGATGACATCGTCCACCAGAATGACTGTTTTGTCTTTGATCGTGACGGGGAGGGAGGTGGGTTGGAGATTGGGAATCGGATTTTGGTCCAGGTCATCGCGATGCATGCTGACATCTAAGGTGCCGCTCGGAATCTCGGTTTGCCAGACCCCGTTCAACAGCTGATTCAGATATTCGGCGATCCAGACCCCTTTGCCGTGAATGCCGACGATCAAGACGTTCTTGGGGCTCTGAATATCCTTTGCGATTGCTTGCGTGATCCGGTCGAGATCGGCATGGATTGAATCAGAGCCGGCGAGGAGTTTTTTTGGGGTCTCAGTCACGGGAAAGGAATCACCGAAAACGATCTGTGAAAAATGGTCAGAGGAGGCAATATCCGGCCTTGAGACCAAGAGGCGCCATTCAATTGCGTACTAGGCTCTACCGGCCTGACGGCTCTTTCGCCAATCGGAACGATGATTGATGATCCAATCAATGAGAGCGTGCTCAAAGCCGATGTCACGACCCTCCTTTTCGGACTCCAACCACTTATGTCGGAGGATTTCCTCACGCTCAGCTTGAAACTCTCGGTAGAGGGACAGATGCTTGACAGCGTCCTCGTGTTGCGGTGGCACTTTGTCTGGGGTCGGCATAGTGGGCTTACGTCTTCCATTCCTGAAACCACGTTAATTTACCACGTCGGGAGGGAATGGCAAGTGAATATTGGTGCGATTGGTAAGGGTGGGTTTGATTCAAAGGGGGGTAGCTCGGAGAACTTGCGGAGGCTCAGGTCCGGTGCCGGCTGTGTCCTGAGCACTGGCAGAGGCGAAAGGGAAAAGCGGTGAAGCCTCACCGGATTCCAGGACGCCCATCACCCTGAAGACCATCTTACTAATTGCCACCAGGTTTTGGAGAGTGCGACGATTTTTCGACACTTTGAATTCTCTGTGATGGACGTTTTGTATCGGGTTTGCGTCTTGCGTGAATCACGTCCGGGAAGGATTATGTCACTATAACTTTGCTAGTTCAGCTTGAACGGACTTTGCAATCGAAAGGAACGCCTCGCCGGGGGCGCTTTCGGGGGCCTTAGCGACGACCGGAACCCCCGCATCACCGCCTTCCCGAATCTCTTGAAAAATAGGTACTTTGCCCAAGAACGTGGTGTCCTGGCGTTGCGATTCACTTTGGCCGCCACCGCTGCCGAAGATTTCGATACGTTCGCCTTGGGGAGTAGTGAAGTAACTCATGTTCTCGACGATGCCCAAAATCGGGACATTAACTTTGCGGAACATGGCGATGCCCTTACGAACCACGCCTAGGGAGGCTTCTTGGGGGGTCGTGACGACCACTCCACCGTCAAGCGGAACCGTTTGGCAGAGTGAAAGCTGGGCGTCGCCGGTTCCAGGAGGCAAGTCGACGAGGAGGATATCAAGTTCGCCCCATTCAACACTTGTGATAAATTGCTGAATCGTTTTCATGATCATGGGGCCGCGCCAAATGACTGGCTGATCGTCTTCAAGGAGGAATCCCATGCTCATGAGTTTGACATCGTGATTCTTGAGTGGCAGGAGCTTTTCGTTGGGGCTGAGACTGGGGCGTTCTTTCACACCCATCATCAAGGGAATGCTCGGGCCGTAGATATCGCAATCCAGCAGACCGATCTTCAATCCGAGATGCGTTAAGGCGCAGGCGAGATTGGCGGATACGGTAGATTTACCCACGCCACCTTTGCCGCTCGCTACGGCGATGACTTGTTTGATGCCTTGAACGCGATTCGGACTGGAGCCGACGGCTCTGCTTGCTTGGGATGCTTGAGCCGGGCGATTTGCCGACAGGTCTTTGACGTCGACATAGACATGCTTGACGTCGGGAAGACTCCGGATTTGTGCCTCGGCTTGGGCCTTAATTTCTTGGGCGACTTCCGCACTTCCGCCAGTCAATTCGATGACGACGGCCACAGCGTCGTTTTCGGCCGAGATGTCTTTGACTAACCCGAACGACATGATGTCTCGTGAGTATCCGGGGTATTTAACTTGCTTCAGTGCTTCTTTGATCGTTTCTGATGTCATAGTGGTTTCCCGAGAGCCGGGCACGGAGTTTAGACGGCGCGTGTGGGTCGAATCAAGGGAACAAGTGCGTCGTGAGGGATGAATAGCGAGTGACGAGTTCTGTTTTCTGATTTTGAAGTGGGCAGGTTATTGTTCGGCTACAAGTCCCATACAAAATCATCAAGTCGTTTGGCCGCGGTGTCTTCCGGGCAATCAGCTAGGTATTCTTTCACGGAATGTTCGTGGCCCGGAAGCACGAGGTTTGGGGCGATCTCATTCAGCGGGGCGAGGACGAAAAAACGGTGGCGGGCGCGAGGGTGTGGCAAGACGAGTTCCGGTGAGGACTCGACGCGGTCAGCGTAGGTGATGATGTCGATATCGAGTGGCCGGGATTCGTTCCTTAATTTTTTTGGCTTGCGCCCGAGGTCTCGTTCGATCGCTTGGCAATGAGCGAGGAGAGTCCGAGGTGTGGTACTGGTGAGAACGGTAATGGCGAGTGTGGCGTTGGCAAACGGTGAGGCGTCAGGTGGGCAATCGATCGGTGTGGTGGTCCATGTAGCCGAGAGCACCAGCGGTGTGATGCCGATAGACTGCAGTCGTTTCGCGCCGCCGCGTAAGTTTTCCAGCGGGTTGCCTAGGTTGGAGCCTAGGGCGAGGTAAGCGGTGTAAGCGGAGTCTCTAGTCCTCCCCATTTCTCAATCCTTAAGCCACAAGACATCCTGCATCGAGTAAAGCCCCGGACTCCGCCCCAACACCCACTTCGAGGCCCGAAGCGCTCCGTTGGCAAAGGTGTCCCGACTCGCTGCTCGATGCGTCAATTCCAGTCGTTCCCCATTCGTCGCGTAAACCACGGTATGATCGCCGACGACATCTCCGCCGCGCAGCGAATGCATCCCGATTTCATCTCGCGTGCGTGCTCCGACGATCCCTTCACGTCCGTGGCGAAAGGCCTCCTTGACTTGCAAACCGCGGACTTCGGCCAAGATTTTGCCAAGTGTTGCCGCCGTACCGCTGGGCGCGTCCTGTTTGTGATGATGATGCATCTCAATCACCTCGAGATCGAAGTCCGACCCCAAGACCTCTGCCGTCTTGCGAGTGAGCCAAAAGAGGGTGTTGACACCGGTCGAGTAATTGGATGCCCAAACCATCGGAATCGTCTGGGCTAGGGCCTCAATCGCACCGCGATCTTCATCGGAGTGTCCAGTGGTGCCAATGACGATCGGTTTCGACTGCGCTGCTGCGAGCTCCGCGATTTCCCGAGTGGCGTCGTGGAAGCTAAAATCGATGATTACTTCGGAAGCTTCGATCGCTGGGGCAAGGTCATCACCTAAATCGACAGTGCCGGCAACCTCTAGTTCGGGATCATTTTCCGCACAGCGAACGAGTGCTTGCCCCATTCTGCCTTTCGATCCGGTAATTGCAATTTTTGGCATGCCCTTTTGTTCCGGTTATAGGCCAGAAGCGTCTTCGATGCAAGGTGCGTCTGGGTGGCGGCGTGCCGTGGTGGGGATTGAAAGTACCCCACGGTGTCTGGGAGGGATTAAGTCTTGAAGCTTCCAATTGGAGCGATGAACATTTCTCTACATGAATCGGATTGAGGCTCGCTTCTCGGAGCTTAAAGAACAAGGGAAGAAGGGATTAGTGGTTTATATAGGAGCAGGAGATCCGAATCTAAAGGCTACCCAGGAGCTGGCTATCGGTTTTGCCGATTCGGGTGTCGATATCTTGGAACTGGGGGTTCCATTTAGCGATCCTTTGGCTGATGGGATCGTCAATCAACTCGCAGCGCAGCGGGGTTTGGAATCGGGAACGACTCCGGGGGGAGTGATGCAGGCGGTGAGCCAGATCCGGGAAAGCAGTGAGATTCCCATTCTTCTCTATGTCTACTACAACTTGATTCACCAACGTGGGCTTGATCTGTTTGTCGCGGATGCCGCAGCGGCGGGGGTAGATGGATTGTTGATTCTCGATTTGCCGCCCGAGGAGGGCGACGCTTATCATGAAGCGATGATGGAGGCCGGTTTGTTGCCGATCTATTTGATCGCGCCGACCACTCCGGAAGCTCGAATCAAGTTTATCGCTTCGCGCGCGGTTGGATTTATTTATTACGTTTCGCGAGAAGGTGTGACTGGGATGCAAAGCAGTGTTTCGGAAACGATTGAACCCATGATAACTTTGATTCGGAAGTATACCGACCTACCGATTGCGATTGGGTTTGGCGTGTCGAACCCCGGGCAAGCGAAGACAGTGGCGAGCTTCGGGGAGGCTTGTGTGGTGGGGAGCGCCGTGGTGAATCGCATTGCTGTTCTAGGGGACTCACCATCACTGGTTTCGGGTGTGTGCGGGTTTGTAAAAACGTTGAGTACCGCATTGAGAGCGTCATGACGAAGAAAAGGACGCCCGCGCAGAAAGACCGGTATGTCGTCATTATGGCGGGAGGTCGGGGGGAGCGATTTTGGCCGGTCAGCCGGGAGAAGTCTCCGAAGCAGTTGTTGGCGCTCTTGGGGAAACGATCTTTCTTGCAGCAGTGCTATGATCGTGTTTCGCCGCTGGTTCCCGATGCCAACATTATCGTGATCACTAATTCGATGCAAGCGACTCAAGTCGCCAAACAACTGCCGGAATTGTCGAGGGCAAATATCATTGCCGAACCTTGCGGCCGTGACACCTGCGCGGCCGTGACCTTGGGGGCAGCAATTGTCGGGCAACGTTCAACTAGTGGGGTGATGGCGGTTTTACCGTCGGATCATGTGATTCGGGATGAGAGGAAGTTTCAGCAGGTGCTGAAGGATAGCTTTGATTTGGCCTCTCGAAGACAGGTGATTGTGACGATCGGCATCAAGCCGACCTCGCCGGAGACGGGTTATGGTTACATTCAAAAGGGTGAGGAGTTACGGGCAGGCGTAGAGAAGTATAAGACGATTTTCTATCGGTCAGAACGGTTTGTGGAGAAACCGGTTTCTGCCACAGCAGTGAAATATGTCCGTTCGGGGGATTATGCCTGGAACGCGGGGATATTTATTTGGTCGTTTGTCACCATCACGGAAGCACTGCAGAAACATCAGCCGGAAATGGCGACGGCGTGCTATCGCTGGCTTGACGCCGCTGTGAACTCGACCACGCTGACTCAAGTGCTCAAGGAAGAACATCCCAAGGCTAAGAAAATTTCGATAGACTATGCACTGATGGAGAAGGCGCAGAACATCGTGATTGCCGATGGAGCCTTTCGTTGGGACGATTTTGGGTCATGGGAGGCGCTGGCACGACATCTCAAGCCGGATAGTTCTGGGAATTGTGCTGAGGGTGATTTTATGCACGTTGATGCAGCGCGAAATATCGTCTTTGATGCGCGAACGAAGGGACGGACTCTCATTGCTTTGGTGGGCTTGGAGGATTCGATTGTGGTGCAGACGGATAATGCGACGATGGTTGCCCGCAAGAACCAGGCGCATAAGATCAAAAAGCTGCTCAGCCTGCTGTCCATAGACAAAAGGTATAGGAAATTGACTTAAGCCCCTTGGCGGGCGTTTAGAGGGAATGTGTTTGAATTCCTGTTTTCCAGACACACCATTAGAGATGATAATGGTGAACCCAATCTTTCGTGTTCGTGGTCTTTTGAGTTTTTGGATGTCGTGAATGCCATTGGCGTCAAAAGTGGATTTGGGCGTTGTTTGTTGGTGTCTTCTTACCCTTGGTGATCTTTTGCTACTTTTATCTACCGACCAAACCGAGGGGCGCCGCCAGGCTGACATTCAAGTTCCCTGGGATGACGGATCAGCAGTCCCCAGAGAATTCGAGGACCAGAGCACGAATAATAAGCCTTGCGCTTGGACGGGCGGTCATTTCGGGAGCATCGAATGCACTAGAGTGGCGTAGTCATCTTGGAATATCCACCGCCATAATTTATTGGCTGGGTTTAAAGAGACTGCTCATCGGAACGAGTTGCTGTTTTTCGTTTTTCGATGATGCGAACGCCCGAGGTTGCTTCTAGCCATGACAGTAACCATTCCAGTGCCGGAAGAGGCGGTGGGGCAATGGAGCGGATCTTGATCGCTTTGTCTCAGAACGCTGAAAAGAGATGCCGTTGATCGAGGGTAAACTGGAGTCCGACGGCTCAGTCGTCGTGTTGCCAAGGGCTTCCGAGCGGATGGTCGTCTTCGATGTTCCAGAGGCGGACGTCGCCAGTAAAAATGCTGGTTTGCCAGGAGTCTGTTGTCGGGACTAAATGCGAGTGCCATCATCACGTTGTCCTGGTATCCATCGGCCTGGCGATGAGCGATCCCGCTTGATTCCAGACCTAGGCCGAGCGGTCGTTGAGGCGGTTGCCAGAAACTCGCCGTTGGAGCTGAAGATCATTTATCGCATGCCGCTCGTATGCTGGAGTTGAGTCGATAGTTGCTGACTGCTCTCGCGACTGAAGAGATGGATGTTGTCGTCTTCCCCGTATTCGGCGGTGGCGAGGAAAGTGGGATCGTCCGTGATCGAGCCGATAGCGATGCCAAAAATGAGGGGAATTACATACACAGCTTGGCGTGCTGTCTTGGATTTGCTGCTACTTCGGACATGAAATGAGGCGAGTTTACCGGCGTAGAACACCGGGAAAAGGGATGCCGCCAAGTGGTTTGAAGCGCAAATATGAGCCAAAGTCCGCCATTGCAGTCACTGCGGAGGCACGAGCGCGCGCAAGGCTCCCACCGCCATGTCCGCAGAGATTGCCGGAGAGCGACCTCAGCGTGCGCACCGCACGGCTTGGAGCCTTCCAAAGTGCGCCGCAAATGGGCAATCGCTGTTACCTGTGTTTGATCGAGCCTCAAGGGCGGGGCGAGCATGAAACCGCACCGAGAATATCGGCGTCATCGCGCTCGTTGGTGAGGCGAGCGGTCACCAACGCATCCTCAGAGAAACGCCCCGAGAGCGGTTATCCTTGAGAAATTCCTCGCCGCCGGGCCTCAGCCTTGGACGTTGCCCTTCGGGTTTCATCGGCAGCCGGCTCGGGGCTTGGTTTGGAGTGCGTGAGACAAAGCGGCCATCCGTGATGGGACCTTGCATCAATCATGCCGTGTGTGCGCACTTAAACCCGGGCGTGCCGGAAGAACTGCGCCACCGCAATCCTAGTGATGCCGGGCGGCTATCGCCGCCATCGGCGTCACCAATGGTTCATGCCGGAGATTGGCCGCCCGAGATTGAAGGGGCATTTTGGTGTTCCGCCGGCGGCATTGATGCGAGCAGCCATCTGATTGGGAACCTTTCTTTCCGGCGTCGCCTTGATCGGGTCTTGCCGAAGCTCTAATGGAACGGTCTTGCTGCAGTTGGATGATTACCCCCCACCCGCCCTCCGAGGCGCCAGCGAGAAACCGAGTGGACAATGCCCTCTATCCCGAAGAGACTTTTGCCGCTAAATTAAATGTATAATTTCCCAATCATTCTCGAAAGCACGAATCTGCCAGCGCAGACCAAGAACGGCGGGGTGCAACAACGCGTCATCACTGACACTCTGAAGCTCGTTTGCCGCTGCTCGAGAATCGCCAAGCCCCAGCCAACCTTCTACAAACGAAAAACTGCGTTGGTCAACGAACTTCAATGATGATTCTTGGATCCCATGTTCCAAATAAACGAGATGCTACGCAAAAATCCGCTCTAGTAATGCGCCCTAAACCATCACTTGGGGGCTGGAAGGAAAGCGATCTCAAAATGTCAGTCGACGCCAACTTGATCCCTAATCAGTGTCACGATCCTGACGCTCCATCTTTCAATCTCGCTCATATCCGGACCCTCCAGCAACAACCGCGCTTTTAATTCTGTTCCGGAATATCTCAAAAGAACGCGCCCCCCGTTGGGCTGCAACTCCTGCTCCGCCGAAGAGACCAAGTCCATCACCCCGTCCAGCTCCTCAAACGGCACCTTTGTCCTTACCTGAACATTTCTAACCAACTGTGGGAATCGGCTCCAACACTTCACCAACTCACTCAAAGACTTTCCCTGCCCCTTCATGATTGCGAGGATCTGCAAAGCAGCAACCAAACCATCCCCGGTCGTTCCGTGGTCTCGAAAAATCAGGTGCCCGCTGGATTCGCCTCCCAGGTTCAACCTCTCTCGGAGCATCAGATCAATCACATGTTTGTCACCAACCGGAGTTCTCTTCACCATCCCTCCTGCCCGCCGGATCGCTTGGTCAAGCCCAGCGTTGCTCATCACCGTTGCAACCACCGTCTTCTCCTTAAGGGTTCCTTTTGCGATCATATCCAGACCGGCAATCGCAAGCACATCATCTCCATCAACAACACGTCCGGTTTCATCCACCAAGAGGACTCGATCCGCGTCACCATCATGGGAGACACCGAGATGAGCGCGGTGTTTCCATACCTTCTGCGAAATGCTCTCCGGATACATGGAGCCGCACTCTTTGTTAATGTTCATCCCATCCGGATCATTGCCATACACAAAGACCTCCGCACCCAGCTCTCTCAGCACACAGGGCGTCGCCTTGTACGCCGAGCCGTGGGCGCAATCGACGACGATTCTTATACCATCCAATGCCACCCCTCGCGGCACCGAGGATTTCGCGTATTCAATATAGCGTCCTAAAGCATCATCAATCCTAACTGCCTTCCCGATCTCCTTCGCACTGGGACGAATCGACTCAATCTCCCCACTAAATACCAGTCGTTCAACTTGCTTCTCGATCTCATCATCCAGCTTGAAACCATCCGGCCGAAAAAACTTAATCCCGTTATCGTCGTAAGGATTATGCGAAGCGGTAATCACGATGCCTGCGTCGGCTCGCAGACTACGCGTTACGTAAGCCACACCGGGCGTCGGCAGCGGACCGATGAAAAGAACATCAACTCCCACCGACAATATCCCCGAGGAGATCGCATTCTCAAGCATGTAGCCCGAAAGCCGGGTATCCTTGCCAATCACGATCTTATGCTTGGTGTGCGAGCGCGGCTCCAGCTGCTTGAATACATGCGCTGCAGCCCTACCCAGCTTCAGCGCCCTCTCGGCCGTTACTGGCTCCACATTGGCGCGTCCACGGACGCCGTCCGTACCAAAAATCTTCTTCGAAGCTTCCGCCATTTTCTGTTCGTTCTGTTTTATTGCTCTGCGAAATTTTGATTCTCAATAATTCTGACTTCAGTCGCGCGAGGCTTCAAAAACTCGACTTCAAGGCGCGCTGGCACATCCAATTCCAGCGGGACCAAAAACTGATTTGTCCTCGGCACATCAATCAAATTGGCCGACACTCGAAGGTCTGACACTAGGGTCTTTTCCAACAGCGCAGAATTAGCCTTCAGCTTCACACTGGCGGCAGACGGCTCAAGAACAAATCGATTGGTGTCGGATGCCCGTTTCAAGACAATGATCGGAATGTCCTCGTAGACCCGGGTTCCCAAAGGCCCTTGATCCTGAGCACTATCACCCCTCTTTTCTATCATATCCCACCATATGGCAATCCAAAGTAAGGTGGCAATAAATACCGACGTCACCTTCCACCCGAAATGCCGCATTACCAATCGATAACCGTCCATGGCGTCTATAACTTCGTTGCGGATAAGGACGGAAGCTGTGCCTTCGCCTTACCTTTGCGCCGCCCTAGCCGCGCCCAAAAGCTTTTCTTGGGCTTCGGATCCGAAAAGAGGATCGAGGTCAAAAAGGAACGTAGTTCATCCGCGCTGATCCCCCGAATCAATTGTCCTTTGTGCGCATAGGAAATCATTCCATTTTCCTCGGACACTGCGACGACGACAGCATCGCTCTCTTCACTCAATCCGATCGCAGCCCGGTGCCGAGTACCCAAGGATTTGTTCAGATCTTCCCGGCGCGTTAAGGGAAAAATGCACGCCGCACTGGCGATCTGATCACCTCGAATAATAACGCCTCCATCATGGATTGCGTTATTGGGGAAAAAAATCGTCTCTAACATCTCAGCAGTCGCCTCGCAATTTACCGTGACCCCTGACTCCACAAGTTCATCCAAGTCGATCGACTGCTCGATGGCAATCAAAGCACCGATCTTCACATCGGATAACCGATCCGCCGTCTGCACAATCGTCTCCAAATTCTCCCGCTGCTCACGTACACTATAGATACTGGAGAAGCTGCCGATAGTCGCCAATATCCGTTGAATCTCCCGGTGAAACAAGATGAGGATTGCGAAGGCTGAGAACGAGAAGAACTTACGCAGTATCTGGCTCAGCACCATCAGGTCGAGCAAAATCGTAAAAGCTAACAACCCGAGAAGAGCCAGAAGCCCCAACACGACTGACCATCCCCGAGTGCGCCGCACGAACATGAGAATCCAATAAATCCCGACCGAAAGGATCCCGATCTCCAGCAGCGGTCGCCACGCTACCTCAAATAGATTCCAGTCTAAACTCAAACCGTTTGCTTAATAGCCTGCCACATTGCTAGGGCCTGACTCGTCGCCAAGACATCATGAACCCGGAAAACCGCCGCCCCAACATGAAGCCCCCAACAAGCACAAGCCAAACTGCCGGCAAGCCTCTCAGCAGCACTCTCGATTCCCAGGACCTTTCCAATAAAGGATTTGCGGGAGACACCCAATACAATAGGCCTACCATGCTTTTTAAATGTCTCCACATGATGAATCAACTCCAAATTATGCAAAACGGTCTTTCCAAAACCAATTCCAACATCCAACACAACCTGTTCAGACGCAAGTCCCACACTCAAATAGCTCGAGATTGCCTTGGCAAAGAACTCGTCAATCTCAGCGACCACGTTGAAATAAGTGGGCTGATGCTGCATTGTCCCCGGGGTGCCCTTCATGTGCATGCACACGTATCCCGAACCAAACTCACCAACGACCTCCAGCATCGACGGATCAAACCGAGCTGCTCCCACGTCATTGACGATCTCGACACCAGTCGAGAGCGCTTCCCTGGCTAGCTCGGGCTTTTGGGTGTCAATGGAAAGCGGAACCTGAACCTCGCCGATCAATCGCTCCAATACTGGAAGCACCCGACGCCGTTCCTCTTCCAACGAAATGTGGGGCGCCGAAGGCCGAGTGGATTCACCACCGATGTCAATGATGCCAGCTCCCTGCGACACCATCTCAAGTGCCCGATCAACAGCCCGATTCGGATCAAGAAACATCCCCCCATCGGAGAAGGAATCCGGAGTGAGGTTGAGAATCCCCATGACTACAGGATCCTTCCCAAAAACCATTTCTCGCCCGCCGATCTTCCATTGCATCATCCCCACACCCTGCCCCAAACCCCTGCCCTGCGCCAGCCGCCAATAGCCTTCCAACAAGCAATCAATCCGATAGCCACACCGATGAAGGGCGGTTCTCTCTTGACGCCGCCCCCCCCTTGATATGTTTCCCTCGTCAGCATTCTCCAGCACCTCACATACCGGACCGCTCGCTGAATGCAACAGCCTAGACACAACTCCGCTGAGACGCAGGCGAGCAGATGGGGGCTTGCCGCACCTTACAAGCTGCGCAATGTTGACAACGGTCCGGCGTTGTCGAGTGTGGGTCGTCGTCTGAAAACGTGACTTACAACGATTCGCAAATAATGAACAAACTTCATTCGATCCTGCGGCCCCGGCTGCCCTCATCCAAAACATCGCCAAGCGCTCCTTGGCCCTCGGCGCCTAGCCTCCCGCTGGCGATTACTCGCGGCATCAAAAATAGCGCAAAAAGCCTGATTTTCACCACCAAGGCCGCCAGCATCGGCGTCCTCACCGCTGGAATGCTCCTCTTCGGCGTGCCGGTAAGCGCGCCTTTGCCCGCCGCCCAAGCACAGGAAACGCTGAGCGGCCTGCCCCTGCCGCCCCCGGCGGTCATCAGCAGGGTATAACATCCACGTCCATGGCGACAGCAGCATCACCTGGTGGGGCTGTGCGGAAGAATGTCGGATGAGCATGGGCATCTCGCACGATTCGGAGGCCTTTACCTTCGAAAAATACAAATGGGATGGTGGCTTTTACAGTGATTATCAAGAAAATTGGTATGACCTCTACAAATTCGATGGCTATGACGCCTGCTACTGCACGATCTATCGCTGCGGGGGACAATCAAGTGCGATACGATTACGCGCACTGGAAGGTTTGGACCGACATCACTGTCTACTTCGATGGAGGGTTCAGTGCCTACGTTTATGACAGCGACGGCAATTCCTATGAGGTGCCAGTGTCGGTAATTTGACCTCGGAAGCGCACCCTATGAAGCGCGCGGGCCGGGCCGGGAAAAAGAGAGCCCGCCTCTTTTCATTGAACCCTGGCACGAATATTGCCTGTTTCCAAAAGCATGAAAACCAATTCCCGAACCGCCTTTACCTTCATCGAATTGCTGGTCGTGATTGCTGTGATCGGCATTCTCGCTGCCCTGCTCCTGTCCGTCCTCAGCCGAGCCAAGGCCGCCGCCGAGCGCATCCACTGCGTTGGCAACCTGAAGCAGATCGGCCTAGCGATGGCCATGTATGCTGGCGACAACGAGGATTACCACGTAACCCTCGGCAAATCGGTGCTGGTCGGTTCACTCCCCAAGCCTCCGCCCAAATGGGCCAATATGGCCCCTTCCTCGGTCTTCAACGTCACTTGGCGCCGTCTGCTCTGGGACAGCTATCACGGGCGGGACACCAACGTCTGGTGGTGTGTTACCAACCGCAAGCTAGTGCAGCGGGCCATCCGGGAATATCGGAATGATTCGGATACCAAATTCCCCGGATTTGGCCAAGTAATAGAAATATTGAACGAAGGCCGAGCCTGGAACTTCAGCTACGCCCTCAACGCCAGCGGCGTCTCCGATTTCACCGGCAACCCGATCAAGGCCGTATGGTATGGGCTGACCACCGGACGTTTCGCGCCCTCGGAGATGATCGCCGTCGGCGAGAAACCGGGCTACAGGAAAACAAAAGCCGGCGGGATTCAGCTGACGAAACACGACTGGGCTGACATCTATTGGGGCGAGAGATTGCACTGGTCGCACCTTGGCAATCGCCAGCGCCCCGGCATGGCCCGGCGGCACAACCAGCGGACGAACATGCTTTTGGCGGACGGGCATGTGGAGAGGGACACCCTGCGCAATTGGACTTTGCCCGTGTCCGAGAAACGCCGCCGCTGGAACTGGAATCACGGGCCGCCTCTGGAGAATTGGCGAAACGAGAATCACGCTGACTGACTCCCCCCGCAGGCTCTGAACCTTCCCCTTCGCCCTTCAATCGACCGAAGCCAACCCTCGCGCTGCGTGCACATGGAGAGCGACACCCTGAGAAACTGGACCTTGCCCGTGGATGCAGCCATGCGCCGCTGGAACTACGACAACCTGCTCCACCGGGAATTCAATTGGACAAAATGGGACCCTGAGACCCAGATCCCAAAAAAGCATCGCCAAACCAGACTGAAACCCACTAAGCGGCGGTTTCTCAAGCCCCAGGATTCTTGCGAAGCGGCGGCAATTCCTGTAAATCGAATGCCTCATGGCCAATCAATCGCAGCAATTGATGGAAACGGCGCTCCGATATATCCCCGGCGGCGTGAACTCCCCAGTCCGAGCCTTCCGTGCAGTGGGTGGTGCTCCCTTCTATGTGGATCGCGCCAAAGGCTGCCGCATCTGGGATGTCAATGGGAATGAACGCATCGACTACGTCGGCACCTGGGGCCCGGCGATTCTCGGTCACGCCCCTGATGCGATCATCTCAGCCGTACGACAAACGGCGGCAAACGGGACCAGTTTCGGCATTCCCAATCCCCTCGAGGTCGATATGGCGACTCTGATTTGCCAAAACGTAGCCAGTGTCGACAAAGTTCGGATGTGCAACTCCGGCACCGAGGCCACGATGTCCGCCCTTCGGCTGGCGCGAGGGTTCACTCAACGGGACAAGATCATTAAGTTTGAAGGGTGTTATCACGGCCACGTCGACTCCCTGCTCGTCAAAGCGGGTTCCGGCGCCCTCACCTTCGGCAATCCCGATAGTGCCGGTGTGCCGCAAAGTTTCACAGACCACACCATCGTCATCCCCTTCAATCGCCCCAAAGCCGTCGACGCGGCCTTCGCGGCAAATCCCGATAAAATCGCTGGTATCATCTTGGAACCCGTCCCGGCAAATGCCGGCCTTTATCTTCCGCAACCCGGTTTCTTAGAACATCTCCGGGAAGTCACGTCAAAGCATCAATCCCTCCTGATATTCGATGAAGTGATGACCGGGTTCCGACTCGGGTTCGGCGGAGCCCAACAGCGATTTCAAATCCAACCCGACTTGTCCTGCTTCGGAAAAATCATCGGGGGCGGCCTCCCAGTAGGCGCCTTTGGTGGCCGGGCAGAGATCATGGATTACCTGGCGCCCATCGGCAGTGTCTATCAAGCCGGCACCCTCAGCGGCAATCCGATAGCCATGGCCGCCGGAATCGCTGCCCTCCAGGAGCTTCGCAACAATTCGCTATACAACCTGCTGGAATCTCGGGGGCAGCTCCTGGAAGACGGGCTCAAACTCGCTGCCAAGAACGCGAATCAGGACGTTCGGTTCCATCGCATCGGTTCCATGTTCTGTGCCTACTTCACCGCCCAATCGGTGGCCAACCTCGACGATGCCATGACCAGTGACCGGGACAAGTTCGCCAAATTCTTTCATGGCATGCTGGAGCAAGGAATCTACTTGGCGCCATCGCAGTTTGAAGCCGGCTTCCTCTCAACTGCCCATTCCGAACAAGACATTCAACAGACAATCGACGCAGCAGCGACTGTCTTGAAACAGCTTTAGCGAGCTCTAACCATGAGAATCTTGGGTCTGGATTACGGCACCGAACGCATCGGGATGGCACTCAGCGATGAATTGGGCATGATCGCCCAGCCCGTCAAATTCATTCGGGCATACCCGCTCTCCGGCGTTTGGGCGCAGCTGCGCTCCGTTCATCGGGCGACTCCATACAGACTGATCATTATTGGGATGCCGCGCAACATGAATGGCACCTACGGTCCGGCGGCAGCAAAGGTCAAACACTTCATTCAGCACTTGAATCAAGAAATCGACATACCGACAAAAACCTGGGATGAGCGACTCTCCTCCACTCAAGCCAGCCGAGTCCTCGCGCAGACCAAGGTCCCGAAAAGAAAACGCAAAGGCAAGGTCGACAAGATAGCGGCGGCCATCATTCTCCAAAGCTATCTCGACAGCGTCCAACTCTGAACAATGAGATGAAGACTTCGGGCAGGACTAGGAAACGAATCGCTTCAACAACAAATCCGCAACACGATCCAAGGCGCGAATCTTCCGATCAAAACTCGATCAAACTGAAACTGACGATCGCCTACGACGGCACTAACCACCAAGGCTGGCAGGCTCAGAAAAACGGCGTCACCATCCAACAGCGAATCGAAGAGGCTCTCCAAAGTCTCTTTCCTTCCGTCGCACGAATCCACGGATCCAGCCGGACGGATACCGGTGTGCACGCTCTGGGCATGGCGGCTCATGTGACAATTCCGAAGTCGGAGTTTCACATGACGGTCAGAAAGGTCCCTCTGGCCCTGAACGCCTTTCTTCCCGATGACATCCGCATCATTAACGCTAGTCGAGTTCCCATTGGATTCCACGCGCGATTCGACTGTCAGCGCAAACAATACCGCTATCAAATCTGGAACCACCGCACTGCCAATCCCCTTCTCCGCTCTTTCACATGGCATGTTCCGGTGAAGCTGGATCTCGACCGCATGAGGCAGGCAGCCCAAGGTTTTGTCGGGAAACACGATTTCCGATCGCTGGCCGCCAATCAGGACTACGAAAGTGAAGATACCGTGCGCACGCTTTTTCGCTGCGACCTCCAGGCATCGGGTTCGCTCATCACCATCATCATGGAAGGCGATGGATTTCTCTACAAGATGTGCCGAGCCATCGTCGGTACACTCCATCAGGTCGGTCGAGGCAAAAAAAGCGCAGAGGATATTCCCCAGATCCTGAATCAAAGAGCCCGGCAATACGCGGGCATGACCGCTCCGGCCCATGGGCTAACCTTGTATCGTGTTCTATACTCACCTCCAAAACAGCGAGATCGCTTTTGAAGATTTTGGCTTCGACCAATCTCTCGAGATTGGCTATTAGAAGCGGCCTTGATTGCAAGCAACTTTGGCAACCGGAATTCAGTCGACCATTAGACACTATCTTGCCGATTACGGGATGGTGGTCATGCTTTTGGTGCTGGCGGCCTACTTCAGTTGGGTTACTTGGGAAAAACAGTATCCCGTAGGTGAAGCCGCGGCAAAGAGCGTTGCTAAGGAAATCATCAGAGACCATTCCCCGGGCGATCGGATCATGACTTTCGCTCGTACGAATACGGAAGATCAGGCGTTTAGCCAAACACTCAACCAAACCTTGGAAGCTGCGGGATTTGAAATCGTTGCCAACATTAACGGCGACCCCGCCAGCGCCCGCAAAGCGCTTGAGGCCGCTCAACAGGCAGGAATGTCAATTCAAGTCATCGCGGGAAATCACGTCAGTTTGAACTGGGTGGTTTTCAACAACATGACAACAACCTATCCGGTCACTGCCAACGCCAAGTTTCATCAAGCTCGCCCCTACTACTGGCCCAATTTCTTAAAGAAGGACAATCTTCTCAATGTAGCCAATCAAATCGCCGTGATCGCTGTCATTGCGATCGGCATGACCATGGTCATCATTACCGCCGGGATTGATCTCTCGGTGGGAAGCTTCATCGCGCTGTCAGCCGTCATTTGCGCCTGGCTAATCCGCGAGGCTGGCGGCGGCCCCGAAGCCAGCGCTACAGCCATGACCCTGTCCTGTCTGGCGGCCATCCTCAGTTGCGGGTTGCTGGGCGCTTTTTCCGGACTCATGATCACCCAGTTCGCCATCCCGCCCTTCATTGTCACGCTCGGTATGATGTTGGTGGGACGCGGGTTGGCTTCCATCATTGCTGACGGCCAATCCATTTACCAACTTCCTGACAGCTTCATTTGGCTCGGTCGGGGTGACGATTTCCTCGGCATCCCAAACACGGTCTTCCTCATGCTCGTACTTTATGCCATCGCCCACGTTCTGATGGCCCGGATGCGGATCGGCCGCTACATTTATGCTACCGGAGGCAATGCCGTCGCCGCTCGTCTTTCCGGCGTTCCCGTAAAAAAAGTCTTAGTGTTCGTCTACACCTGTTGTGGCTGCTTGGCTGGGCTTGGGGGCGTCATTACCGCTTCTCAATTGAAGAGTGGATCACCAACTTACGGGTTGATGTATGAACTCTATATCATTGCTGCCGTGGTCGTTGGTGGGAGCAGCTTGGCCGGAGGTGAAGGCAAGATTCTAGGCACGCTCATCGGGGCATTCATCATCGCCGTGATTCAGAACGGTATGAACCTCACTGGAGTGGAAAGCTACACCCAAAAGGTAGTCCTGGGTTTGGTGATTCTCGGAGCCGTGCTTCTCGATCGCATCAAGAAGCTCGGTTGGCGCGCCTTTCGTTCGTCCTAACTGCCTTCCCTCCGCTCGCTTGAAATCCACGCCGGCGGGCCAATCAAAAGGCAGCGAGCCGCCCCGCCGCCATAGCTTCAGCAAAGGAGGACAGAACTCGCGTTCCCTGCGTCAACATTGAACGTAATGAAACTCTCCAGCCACCAACAGCATTGGCATGGAGTTTTGTGCATCGTCAATCTGCTGGAACTCGGCGACACCATCGCCATCAGTGCCTTCGGAAATCGAATGTGCGACGTCGCAGAACGATGTAGTGCCACCGTGCATCACATAAAAGCCCCCCATGGGGCGAGATCATTCCTGCCCATCAAGTCGAAGCCAAAGTGAAGGAAGTCCAACCAAAGATCGGCGCCGTCTACAGCAACACTCAGAAGTGCCTGATTGCCCGCCTGACCTAGCACCGATTTCGCTCAGCCAAGCGGCTCTCGACGACGCGACGCGACGCGAAACCAAAGTTCAGAGTTAGCGCCTCAATGTCAACCTCCTCGCCGCTTACTGAAGCGAGGAACACGTGTATCACTTACACTGCGCTCATCTCCATGAACTATGCCTGTCACGAATCCCTGCGACTCGTCCTTGACAGAATGACTGAAGGCCCCTTGGAAACGACATCAGACAAATCACGAGTGCCTAAAATCCGGCCTCACCGATCTGGAACTCAATCTCACCTCCCCAAAAAGGCACCAACTCTGGCAATCGAATGCCGTTTCGGTCCCGGAAGGCTAGTGAGCCCGAAATCTGTCAAAAGTTACTCCAAGATCACAAAATCGAAATCAACGCCGGACTCAGTCCGCTGAAAGGTAAAGCCTAGCGCGTTGGTCTCATGGGAAAATCCCCCCAAGCCAAACATATCGACCGCCTCCTTGGCGCACTGAAAGGGACACTCCAAACCCCTGATGCCCGCTCGCTCCCAAAGAAACGCTGGCTCGAGAGACCAGTGAAAAGGTGAATCTGGTCATCACAAATAACCACTAGTTCTCACCTCCTTTCCCAACCAATATACGTATCAGTCGATCACCTATAAAGTGACCGACTGCTTCTTCATGGCCGAAGTTGATTCGATCGAAAACATCCAACCTCAAGCTTCCGCGATCAACTCGACTCTATTACCAGGAACCCAATCAGGAAATGATCGCCCAATTGGCATTCCCCCCGCTCAAACAAACATTCCGCTATCTGAAGAAGACTGCCTGAGGTGGGGCAAGACTCCGTCGAGCTGCCGTCCGCCATAGCGCAACGAAAGAAGACGGAGTCCCTTTCCAATCTACCTGCCCAAGCAATAGTGATGTGCGACTCGAGAGACCAGGCTGCGTGAGCACGCCTCGTCTGACGACCTTACAACGCCAACGAACGCCCTCGGCGACTGAGGCGGCGAATGATCACCGCGCTCCCATCCTTCGCCGAGGATTGCGTTGTTTGCCCTCGGGATCGGTTCCGCCACCGCCCGCGCGCACGGACCTCCTCAGAGTGGGCGGTCGGACAACAGGCCGCCGCCCAACAAGTCCAAGCTAGTTGCACGGGCCAAGTGCATGATTCCCCCGGCAGCCCCAAGGCCCGCTAGTCCAGCCTTGAGCGCCCCGCCTCTTCAAACCCCAAGCCCCTGACCGCGCATTCCCCCCCGCCCAAGGCAGACCGCGCGGTCCCAAGGATTCGCAAAGCATTGGCGCCGAGCAGGGGAACCTCGGCCTCCCGGCTCACGGAGCGATCGGAAGGATCAACGAACACGGAGAAACCAGTGGGGCAATTCAACACTCAGAGCCGTGCGGCGACTCTGCACTGCTTTGGCTGCCGGGTGCACTCTCGTTGGTGTTGTAAGGTCATCAGGCGAGGCGTTTTCACACAGCTTGGGACGCTCTCTCCACTTTCGAAGAAGCTGACGAAACCGTCGCATTCCCATTTCCGCCAAGGAATGAGATTCGCCCTCGGCGGGCAACGGTCACCGTCCGGCACCCCTTTTTTTAGGGTCTCCGGGGTCATTCCAGAGTTCATTCGGCAGTTGGTCTTCCGTGAGTCCGGTGCCGCTACTCATCGGCGGACCGGCGAGGGCATAGTAGCATGAGTAGCGCAGGTATTCCGCACTGCCGCCTCCGTCTGTGTCGACGTTCGAGTCTCGGTTGGTCCCGCCAACTGTGTCTTTGTGAAATGCCGCGATCAGGACGGCTGGAGACGTCGTTGAAAAAGAAGGGTTGGAGTTCGTTGGCCTCCCACTGGAGAATATCGATCGCGTCAAAGGAGGTGATTTTGTGTGTGTGTCCATTCTTGAGTCGGCCATAGCTGATAACCGATCTGTTCCAGACGTAGCTGCAAAGGTAAACCACGCGTTGATGGTAGAGAGAGCTCTTGGAACCTCGTTGTTCTTTTTCAAGTCCAGGGGGCAAATAAAGATATTTTCCGGGCCGATATAGGGCCAGAGCTGGCCTCGTTTCGTGCTCTCTAATTGGCGTGCGACGAGAGTTCGGGTGTGGCCTGACTACCGCCGTGAGGGATTGCCGGTCCCCCAACCGGGGCCGGGGAGGAACTCTTCATTGTCCATGGTGTATATGGTCATGGCGGGCATGGTTTGTTTGTTGTTTAGATCGACCGACCCAAACGCTTTGTCCTTTGCTCACGACGGGGCCGGGAGCAGCATGCCTGCCGAGAATCGCGATAATGGCGATGACTGCCAGCAGTTCGATGAGCGTGAAGGTATTTCGGCGGTGGCGCTTGGATGGACCTTTTTCGTGAGTGATGGGTTCATGTGTTTGGGGTGGATATATTAGAGGAGGTACGGCCGACCCTGGCTGAGTGAGACGATGCTGCGATAGGGAAGGAATTGCTGTCAAGGCTCCTCGCTCAGTTGTTGGATGCCATCGCGGACGTACTGGATTCCAGAAACTAGGGTCAGCAGCCCAGCCAAGTAGACCAATAGCGTGAGACCGGCGGGGGGGAGTTTAAGGAGGGCCCAGAGAATCACGGCCATTTGTGCGATGGTGGCTGCTTTGCCTAAGCTCTTGGGTTGAACGTGGGGTGTTTTCCCGCTGTAGCTGATCAGGATGGTTCCTAGCGGCAGAAAGACATCGCGACTGATGACAAGGGTCGTCAGCCAAATCGGGATCGAGGGCAGACTGGGGCGATGATCGAGGCTCAGGACCACGATGCCGGCAACGAGCAGCAATTTGTCCGCTAGGGGATCAAGGATGGCACCTAGGCGGCTCTGCTGGTTGAGATGGCGGGCGAGATAGCCGTCCAAGGCGTCTGAGAGCGACGCGATACTAAAAACGGCGATAGCTAGGTAACGGTAGACCTCGAGTTCGTGATTCACATAGTAGACGATTGATGCGACAAACACGGGGATAAGGAGGATGCGTAGAATTGAAATGTAGTTTGGGAGCGTCACTCGCTTGGAAGTTTGTCTGTCGATCCACAGACGTCAATGAAGTTGTATTGAAATAGGGGGCGAGAAGCCGTTGGAGTGCGAAGGGATGGTTTGGCAGCTTGCGGGAGCTAGGCTTATGGGGTAAGGGATTGGTTGTGGATGACGAATCCTTCAGTGATGCCGCACTCGTTTTGGTCGGGCATGGTTCCATGTTGAATGCGGAGTCGGGAGATCCTATCTATCAGCACGTGGATTTTTTTCGCGAACAAGGGGTCTTTGCGGAAGTGCAAGAGTGTTTTTGGAAGCTCGAGCCGCCGATCTCCGGGGTGCGCCGGCAGGTCTTTTCTCCGCGGGTGTTCCTGGTTCCCATTTTTATCAGCGAGGGCTATTTCACGCAGCAGGTGATTCCGCGTGAGTTGGGTTTCTGTCAGAACGGTGATGAGTCGTTTCAGCGAGTGAGAGAATGGGGGGGGCAGGTAGTGCGCTATTGTAATCCTGTCGGTACTCACTTGAGCATGACAGAGGTGCTCGCCAACCGGGCGACGTCGATTCTGGATGACCACCCCTTCCCATCGCGTCCTCAGGATGCGAATACGTCTTTGTTTGTTGCGGGGCATGGCACCGGAAATAATGAGAATTCGCGGGCGATCATCGAAAAACAGGTTCAGCAGTTACAATCGACTGGACGCTATCGTGATGTGCATGCCATTTTTATGGGGGAGGAACCGCGAATCGGCGATTGCTATGCCTTGGCGCAATCGAAGCATGTGGTTGTGGTCCCGTTTTTTATTAGTGATGGGTTGCATTCCTTTGAGGACATTCCCGTGCTCCTTGGCGAACCTGGGCGGGTCGTGGCTCAGCGTTTGCAGGACGGCAAGCCGACCTGGCGGAACCCAACTGAGCGACACGGCAAGCTGGTCTGGTATGCGAAGAGCATCGGTCTTGATCCGAGGATTCCTGATGTGATTATGGAGCGGGTGCGGGAGAGTGTGGCTTGGGGGGGGGCGGAGCGATTAGTGATCGGTCAGTCTTCGAGCTAGAATCTTTCTGTTCCTTGATCAATTTGGCTCAGGTGGATTGTTTTGTTGGGATTTTGCTTCCTCCCGAATTGGAATTGCTTCTTAATCCGGCCGAATGCCTTGGGAAAAAGTGACACTTATAGGGGTTGGACTTTTGGGTGGATCAATCGGTTGCGCTCTCCGAAAAAAAGGCTTGGCGGAATTGGTCGTTGGCTATGTGCGGCGGGAGTCGACGATTGCCGAGGCCAAGGATTGCGAGGCGATTGATCATGGGACCTTGGATCTTCCTGAAGCGGTTGGTGGGGCTGACTTGATTATCCTTTGCACCCCTGTGGGGGCGATGCCGGCGCTAGTTGAAAAGATGTTGTGGGATTGTCGTGCTGGGGCCTTGCTAACGGACGTGGGCAGTGTAAAGGCAGAGGTGGGGGCAAAGATTTCCGAAATCGTGGCGCAGAGTTCGGTAGCTTTTGTTGGCAGTCATCCGATGGCTGGGGCTGAGAAGACCGGGGTGGCTCGTTCGAGCGCCGAACTGTTTGAGGGGGCTGTCTGCATCATGACTCCCGGACCGGAGACTCCGCAGGAAGCAACGGACGGCGTTCGGCGTTTTTGGAATTCCTTGGGTGGTCAAGTGGTCGAGATGGATCCCTCAGCGCATGATCGACATGTCAGTCGAGCCAGTCATTTGCCGCACGTCGCGGCTGCGTTATTGGCGCACGAGGTGTTGGATCCTGAGGCGGATTCATTACGGGCAAGTCTCTGCGCCACGGGATTTAGGGACACGACTCGGATTGCAGCAGGGGATGTTACGATGTGGCGTGATATATTGGTGCAGAACTCAGTGAATATCGGTGAGGCTCTGGATAACTACATCGGAACGCTCGCAAAGTTTCGGCAGGCATTGGGTGCGAAAAATGTTGATCAGGTGGTGCGTTTTTTGGAGACCGCCCGATATCGACGCATGAGGTGGGAACAGTCGCGAGATGGCGCTGCCTGAGATCATTTCCCTTCAACCGCTCACCCGACTACCCCGGGTTGAGGTTGTGGTTCCGGGATCAAAGAGCATCACCAATCGGGCTCTGATTCTCGCAGTTCTGCGCGAGGGCGTGACAAGCTTGAGGGGAGCCCTATGGAGTGAGGACACTCAGGTCATGGTTTTGTGCTTGAGGACTTTGGGATTTGAGATTGCTGTTGAATCAGACCTGGCTGAGGGCAGTAACCGAACTCTAATCGTTCATGGACGAGGGGGGCGTATTCCAGCTGGGGGCAGTGTTGAGAGTCCGTTGGAGTTGTTTGTCGGCAATGCTGGCACGGCGGCTCGATTCCTCACCGCATTGGTTTGTCTCGGTGATGGATGCTATCGTTTAGCCGGCATTGATCGGATGCATGATCGACCTCAGTCGGGTCTGATTCACGCATTGCGCCGGTTGGGCTACGAGGTGAAATCTGAGAACGATCGTTTGCCGGTGGTTGTCGAGGGCGCCGGGCTGAAGCAGGCGCTGTGTGAGGTGGATAGTTTGGAAAGCTCGCAGTTTGCCTCGGCGTTGCTGCTTGCGTCGGAGGCGGGCGGGTGGAAGGTTCGGCTGAAGGGGCAGTCCGCCGATCAATCACCGTATGTCAAAATGACCGTGGAATTGATGGCGGCGATGAAGCAAGGGGGCAGGAAGTTTCAAATTGAACCGGATGCCTCGAGCGGAAGTTATTTTTGGGCGCTCAATGCGTTAGGTCTGCCTCTCGAAGGTGAAAACGGGGTCGCTGATGATCGCCTCAATGTCAAGGTCCAGAACTGGCCGGAAAGCGGGTGGCAGGTTGATGCGGAATTTCCGAAGTTTTTGAATTATGACGGAGAGTTGTCTCGGGAACGCGATTTGGGCGATAGCATTATGACGGCGATTGTCCTTGCGGCGCTTCGGAACACCCCTCGGCGCTTCGTAGATCTTGGGCGATTGCGGGTTCAGGAATGTGAACGGGTGGTTGC
Source organism: Limisphaerales bacterium (assembly GCA_024761205.1). GTDB lineage: Bacteria > Verrucomicrobiota > Verrucomicrobiia > Limisphaerales > AAA164-E04 > UBA2970. Next base: position 414,206 of record JAMASS010000004.1, on the reverse strand, counting down.
GTTACGAACGGAACTTGGCAAGTGCGGGGCTCACGTGATCGAGGAAGGTGACACGTTGGTGGTGGAGCCGGGAGAGCATCGGTCTGCGTCAGTCGAGACTTATAACGATCATCGCATGGCCATGTGTTTCGCGCTGATCGGGCTTTGCCGTTCGGGCATTGAGATACGGGACCCGGGGTGTGTCCGGAAGACGTTTCCCAGTTTTTTTCAAAAGCTTGCCGCCCCTCCACCATGCGGACTCGGAGCGACGATCTGGGACGCCCAATCGGGGCGGCGGCTCCAAAACGAAGGATTGGCGGCTGATTGAAAGAGAGGAGGGCGAAGTTGAAGGAAGGGGAGCCTATTGTCATTGCCATTGACGGCACGAGCGCCAGTGGCAAAAGCACCAACGCAAGACTGGTGGCCAAGGCCTTGGAGTTTATATATGTGGATACCGGCGCCATGTATCGCACCTTGGCCTGGTATTGCCGTTGTCGCCGGGGGGTGGACGTTCACGACCAGAAGGTCGTGGGCCAGGTCTGTCGGCAGTGGAAGGTCAAACTGGATTGTGTCGACGGTTCCGTGCGGCTGCTGGTGGATAATTATTTTCCCGAGAAGGAAATCCGAACAGCGGAAACCAGTGTTTTGGTGCCGCATGTGGCCGCCGTGCCGAAGGTGCGTGATTGGATGAGAGGAAAACAGCGGGACTGCCTTCAGTTTGGCTCCCTCGTCATGGAAGGCCGGGATATCGGCAGCAATGTCTTTCCGGAAACCAACTATAAGTTTTACCTTGATGCCGATTTGGGCGAGCGGTCCAAGCGGCGGAAAATGGATGGCGTTCAAGAAAACCTCGAAGCGAGAGACCAGCGGGATAGCCAACGGGCGGAGGCGCCGCTAATGGTTCCGCTGGGAGCTGAGAAGATCGATACTTCAGCAAGGACGCCGGCGCAGTCGAGCGAGTTGATTCTGAACAAAGTGCGCGCTCAGATGCTTGGAAGCAGGGGGGCTCTCCGGTGAGCCTTCTGCAGAGGCGCCGGCTTAGGGCCGTGGGTTGATGAGATGAAGATTCCCTACCGGATTTGTTGGTGGTTGCTGCGATTTTTTTTTCTGGTCTATTTTAGATGGCGAGTGGTGGGCGCCGATCGAATCCCGGAAGTTGGAGCGGTCATTCTAGCTTCCAATCATGCGTCATACTTGGATCCTCCACTGATTGGAAGTGCTGCCTCTCGCGAGTTTTATTACTTGGCCCGAAAGTCTCTCTTTCGTTTTCCGGTCATGGGCCGAGTTTTGCGCGCGATGAATGCGCTTCCTGTGGATCGGGCCGGGCGGAGTCCCAAGGGACTCAAGGCTATTCTTGATTGTCTGGCGAGTGGCGAGCCGGTGGTGCTCTTTCCGGAGGGAACGCGAACGAATGATGGAGAATTTCAAGCCGCCCGCTCGGGTGTTGGCTTGGCGACCGTGAAATCCGGTGCGCCTGTGATTCCGGTGCGCATTTACGGATCCTACCAAGCCTATAATCGGAGAATGTGGCTTCCGCTTCCTCGTCAGGTTACGGTGGTTTTTGGTCAGCCGCTTCGATTCGACGCTGAGATTGCGGAGATTCAGACCAGCTCAAAACAACAAATCCGGGAACTCTATGCGAAGGTGGCCGACAAGATCATGAAGGGTATTGCGGCGTTAGAGATCGATGGATCCTCAACGGTTTCAGGTCAATCATGAGTCAGGATGCTGTTAGAATCGGTAATGTGTAGGCTTTTCCCGCGGAACCCAAGGCAAGGGGCGGGTCATTGATGTGCCGACGGCCCCGAACAGGCCGATTCCGATGAGGTTCAACGGATCCATGCAATCATGGTCAATCTCTTTCTGGTTGAAGCCCCAAGACCGTTACTCTGCAGTGAACAACGGCCGAAACGCCAAGCACTATGGCGTCGGGTCGTTATCTACATCTGACAGCTAAGTGTGACAGGTTATTGTATTGAGCAGGCGACCCGGCAGAGGAAGCCGTCAAATGCAGACAGGCAAGAATTTAGAGGAAGGCAATAGGGAAAATGAACTTTTTTTGGCGCGCTGGTTTAGTGGACGAGCGGCGAGCGAGGAGGGATGATTTAAGCCAATATCTGGTGGGCGACCTGGCCGTACACATCCGTGAGGCGGAAATCCCGACCGGCGTAACGGTAGGTGAGTTTTTCATGATCGAGCCCCAGGAGGTGGAGCAGCGTGGCATGGAGGTCGTGCATGTGGAGTTTGTTTTCGACGGCCATATAGCCCCATTCATCAGTGGCGCCGTAGGCGATGCCGGGCTTGACACTGGCGCCGGCCAACCAAACGGTGAATCCGTGCGGGTTATGATCCCGCCCGTCTTTGTTTTGCGAGAAGGGTGTGCGCCCAAATTCGCCGCCCCACCAAACCAAGGTGTCTTCCAGCAACCCACGCGTTTTCAAATCTTGCAACAGCCCGGCGATCGGTTTGTCCACGGCTTTGGCGTGCCGGGCATGCTGAGGTAAGTTGGAGTGCTGATCCCAACGCGGGTTGCCGCCGTGATTGTCGCTGTAGTTGACTTGGATATAACGGACGCCGGATTCGGCCAAACGGCGGGCCATGAGACATTGCTGTCCGAAGACGTCGGTTTCCTTTTCTCCAATCCCGTAGATGGCCTTCGTTGGCGCTGATTCGCCGGACAGATCCGTCAGTCCTGGAGCGTTGATCTGCATGCGGTAGGCGAGTTCAAAGGCGTTGATCGATGCCTCGATATCATCTTCGCCCGGCGAGGTCTCAGCTTGGCTGTGGTTGACTTGCTGCAACAAGTCAAACTGGCGCTTTTGGGCGGTTTCTGAGAGTCGCGAGTTGGCGATGTGCGGAATCTTGATGTTCTTGATGTCCTGCTCTGCCTTGCCAATGGCCGTTCCCTGGTGGATCGCAGGGAGAAAGGCGTTCCCGTAATTCTGAGGGCCGCCCATGCGTTCCGTGGGCATGAGGGTCACAAAGGCGGGCATGTTTTCGTTCTCGCTGCCGAGGCCGTAGCTGACCCAGCTGCCGACTGAGGGGCGGACCAAGTTGACGGAACCCGTATGAAGAAACAGGGTGGCCGGACCATGGGCGATCCCTTCGGTGTGCATTCCGTGGAGGAAACAGATGTCGTCCACATGTTTAGCGGTTTCCGGAAAAAGACTGGACACAGGCTGGCCGCATTGACCGTAGCGTTGGAACTCCCAGAGGGGCTTCATCATGGTTCGCTTGGTCATCTGCCGGAAATCATCGAAACGATAGCCCATGATATCCACTTGGCGCTGATGGTTCTTCACTAGTTGGGGCTTGAAATCAAAGCTGTCGACGTGGCTAGGGCCACCTTGCATGAAGATGAAGATCACCCGTTTGGCTCGCGGTGCGAAGTGCGAGGCTTTGGCTGCCAACGGGTTCAAGGTGCTCGAGGACAAACCCAGAGCGTCGCGGCACAGCCCGGCTAGGGCGATCGATCCAAAGCCGCAGGCTGATCTACGGAGCATTTCACGTCGGGTCATTACGGAGTCAACGATCTGGTTTGCTGGGTTCATGATAAATGCTAACCGAGGCCACTATCTTAGGAATCTAAAGTCAACCGAGGCAAAAAGCGAGTGGAAGAGAGACGGCCACGCAGCTCGAGGTTGCTCGGCTGTATTGGATTCACGAATAAACTCGAGGGCCACGGCTCGTTCCAATTTGTAGGGGAGGCGATTCAAGGTTCGGAGATAGGCCAGATCGAGCAGTGTTTCGTCATTCGCAGCAGGATAGTCGGTAACGAGCCGTTGCGCCGCCTTTTCCGCTTCCTTCATAACAAAGTTGCTGTTCATGAGGTACAGGGCCTGAGTGGGCAGGGTGCTTTGATTCCGTTTGCCCACGGGAAAACTAGGATTGGCAAAATCAAAGGTCTTTAAGAGCGGGTTCAGTCCTTCTTCCCGCAATACTGGAATATAGATGCTGCGAAGGGGCGGGTTCACGATGGTCGGAACATCCAGGGAAGCCTTTTGCAATGCCTTGTCGTTGCGGGCCGATTCCGGGAAGAGACATTCCACTTGGAGGTGTGTCAAGGTGCCGGAGGTGGCGAGAATGGCGTCGCGAACCGCTTCGGCGGGGAGGCGTTTGCGCGGCATGCGCCAGCGCAGCCGATTTTCGGCATCAATGGCCGCAGCCGCTGGATCCGTGATGCTGCTCAGCTGATAGGTTTGGGATAGGACCATTTGGCGAATGAGCCGTTTGATGAACCAACCGTCTTGGATGAACCGGGTGGCCAAGTAGTCGAGGAGTTCAGGGTGCGTGGGCGGCTGGCCTTGGGTGCCGAAATTGTCCACGGTTGCCACGATCCCGTCTCCGAAAAGGTGATTCCACACGCGATTCACCAAGACCCTGGCTGCCAGCGGATGGTCGGGACTGCTCAGCCACTTGGCAAACTCCAGGCGACCGCTCTGGCCGGGAGTGATCTCCGGTAAGTCGCTCGGATCGGTCATCATCACTTGGAGGAAACCACGGGGCACTTTCTCGCCCGGCTGATGAACGTTGCCGCGAATGCACAGATGATAGTCCCCGGTTTCTTGTTCGTCGGTGACGCCAAGCGTCTGAGGAATCGGATCCGGCGCGTTGGCTTCGATATCGCGCAGAGAATTCTCCAATGAGGCGAGATAGCGTCTTGACTCGACGGTCTGAAATTTTGTTTTCTTCACTGCTTTGATTTTGGCGTCTAGTTCCTTCTTGGATTGAGTGTAATCCGCCACGGCTTTCAAATGCGCCTTGGACATCGGGAGCTCTCGAAGGGTTAGGGTTGAGACGTTGCTCCGCTTGAGGGTTCGGGTGCTGCGAAAAATTCCTGCCAAGGCGTAGTAATCCTTGGCCGGAATGGGATCGAACTTGTGGTCATGGCAACGGGCGCAGCTGACGGTCATCCCCATGAACACGCGGCTGACGGTGTCGATCTGTTCGTCGACGGTGTTCATCCGTAGGAGTTCCTTATCCTGTAAGTCGAGGTTCTTGGGGCCGAGAACCAGAAAGGCGGTGGCGATTAGTTGTGCGGCCCGCTGGTTATCGTTGTCAAACGGAAGGAGGTCGCCTGCGATCTGTTCCCGAATGAATTGGTCATACGGCTTATCATTGTTGAATGCGTCGATCACGTAGTTTCGATAGCGCCAGGCGTTCGGGAGAAGAGCGCTTCGCCCACCGCCGGTCGATTCCGAATACCGAGCCAAGTCTAACCAATGCCGCCCCCAGGTCTCGCCAAAGTGTTTCGAGGAGAGCAAACGGTCGACGAGGTCGACAATGCGTGTTTCCGAGGGGAGGTTTTGTGCTTCCTGGACCTGCTCAGGTGTCGGCGGCAGTCCGATCAAGTCAAAGTAAAGTCGGCGGATGATATCTAGCTCGTTCGCCGGTGGTACGGGTTTGATTGAAGCCGCCTCGAGCCGGGACAAAATAAAGAAATCAATGTGGTTTTTCGGCCATTGCTGGTCTTTGACTTGTGGGATATCCGGATGTGAGGGTGGTTGAAAAGCCCAGAACTGTTTGCCTTTCTCGATATCAATCGTTTGTTCGCTAGCCTTGGCTTGGCCTTCTCTGGGATCGGGAGATCCCAGGCGAACCCACTCTTCAAGAATCTCGGCTTGGTGCTCAGGAAGACGGCCATCGGGTGGCATTTTAAGATCGGGGTCTGTATAGCGAACGGCCCGAATGAGCAGGCTCGTGTCCGGCTCGTGAGGAATGATCGCCGGACCCGAGTCGCCGCCGGTTTGCCATCCTTGACGGCTGTCCAGCAGCAGATTGCCTTTGGATTTGCCGGCCACAGTTGAATGACATTCGTAACAATGCGCTGCCAAAAGGGGGCGAACGTTGCGTTCGAAGAAATCGAATTCCGGATTGCCGAGAAGAGAAACGGTGGGGAGGACGAAGCTGGTGAACAAGCAGAGCTCAGGCAGGAGTGAAACGGTTAATCTGGGTGGCTTCAGATACATGTAATAGAGACCATCAGTTCATCATAAAACCGGGATTGTGTAAATATCAGGTAATTAAGCCGATCTTTTCAAGTAAATCATGGACCGAGCGGTTGGTTTGGGCGTGATTCGAAGGGGTGAGGTGGGGCGAGATTCTGTCGAGCCGGGCTAGGACTAGTTCAAGATTTTCAGGCGCCAAGTGCCTCGGTGAGGTTAAGGCCATAGGCAAACACCTCAGCGCACGAGAACGTCTTACGTATCGCCCGTGGCGGCGTCCTTTGGGGTCATGCCGCCCGCCCTTAAAATCCACGCTTTAGAGTTCGATGCGCATGATGGAGAAGTCGTCGTCGAAGTTTGGGCAGCCTTGGATGTCTCTGGCATACTCTAGTAGTTGATCGAGTTCTGGTTTCGTTCCCGGGGCAAGCGTGGCGAGTTTTTGGATGAAGTCGTCTAGCCCTAGCATGTCGTTATTCTTTTGTTCGATTTCGTAGGTGCCGTCGCTGAAGACGTAGAGGAGACTGGGGGCGCCTGACATTTGCCTGAGGGGAACGTGACGCCTTCCATAGCGCCGACTAGCATCGCTCGGATTCTCAGTCGGAGGACCGGTTGAAGACACCGCACCGCATGGTGAAATACATGTTGTTGTGCGGTTCATCTGGAAGGTCTTATTAAGGCCTTCCAGGACGCGGGAGGGTTCTCAAAATCGATGTCGGGCAGGGCTTGAGAACGGAGAATGTTGATGATTGAGATTGAGAGGAGGGCGGCTCTAACCCCGTGGCCGCAGACATTGATGAGGTAGATCGCGAGTTGATCTTCATCGAGCCAATTGCTGTTCATGGCGGAGTCCATGGTGGTGGCGATGATGCGGCCGAAACGGCTGATGAGGATAAAGTCCGCGGTGTTGAATGGTTTGAGGGAGGCGAGGTGGTTTTGGCCGTCCGCCAGTGCGCGATCAACGCTAGCGATGCCGACGAATTTTCCCTCAATAATGATGGGGGTAAGTCTGTTCGAAGATCAGCTCCCCTTCGTAAATATATGGCTCGGTGATCATCATCTTCAACCAGCTCTTGTCGTTGGCGGAGTGGCCCTCCAAGACGAAGTGCTGGCTCAGTCAGAGGCAAGAGCCACCTGGAAGGTTTCGGACCGATTCTGGACGAGGTTCTTGACCTCTTGGTAAAATAGATCATGGTCCTGAGACTAGTAGAGGAGGAATCGCCCATTATCATCGGCAGTCTTGCGGAGCTCGGCCGGCACAGGCTCCAAGTAGGGGTTGGTGAGTTACGGGTGCAGTTCAAGGATCTGTTTGGCGTAGGCAATGGAGGTGGCGCGATTCCCGAACAGGCAGTTTTCCTGGGCTTGCAGGGCGCCGTCTCGTTCCGCGCCCGCCTCAAATCCCAGGCCAATCCCTGCGAGCCGCCGAGGCGCCATTGAGCCGGATGGCGCATCCTCCACCGCCAGGGGCCGCCAGGTCGAACCCATGTCGCCTCTCCGCCGCTGGAGGCGGCCCCGCACAACGCGGCTTGGGATGGTACGGCTCAATCGTCTCGCGCAACCCTCGCCCGAGGGCTGGCTTATTCCATCTTCGACGGGAAGGCCGCCTTGCGCGTCGGTTGATGGGACCTGGCAAAAATCCGATTCCGCAGAATGTCCGCTGGCTCATCCACTCGGCTCTATTCCAGAACAATACAATGATGATTGGCTGAACAGTATCAGCCAGGGTTTCCTTAGTATAAGCGTGTCGAGGTGCGGAAACATTTTGCCAATAGATTAAGCGAGTCTTCCTTGGAACCGTAGAGTGGATGGCGCCGCGCCCGATGATGGTGGGAGATACGCCCGAGCCGGTCACCCAGCACGTTTTCCTGCGGGGGAATCCACAGCGTTTGGGGGTTCGGGTGTCACGAGCGATTCCCGTTAGTCGGAATCCCTTGATGGTGAGGGTGTTGGTGAATCGAGTTTGGGGATTGGCACTTTGGTTCCGGGCTCGTTAGTTCGCCCAGTGATTTCGGGGTTCGCAGCGAACCGCCCAGTCATCCAAGGTTGTTGGATGACTGGGCGGACTATTTGATGGATCATGGAGGTTGTTGGAGCGGTTGCATCGAAATATCTTGTTGTCGGCTACCTGGCAGCAATCGAGTGTGGCTCGTCCGGTAGCGCGGATGAAGGATCCGGAGAATCGTTGGCTTTGGCGGCAGAATCAGCGGCATATGGCTTTTGAGGTGATGAGAGACTCCATGCTGTGGGTAGACGGTGAGTTGGATCCACGGGGTCAGTGGTCTCCCGATTCAGAAATCACCGGTTGAACTCTCTCATTGGGCACGAGCATTGTATGGGTTCATCAATCGCGAGAAACTCGCGGGTCTTTATCATGTCTTCGATTTTCCAAGCTTGGACATAACCACCTCCCAACGTCTGCAGACAACCGTGCCTCAACAGTCATTGGGCAACCACCAGTCTAATTAGCTGAAATATATTCCACTATATGATGACATGTTATTTTGAAAGTCCATCAGGAGGGCGTGAAATGCGGCGCTAAGATACCACTTTCACTCTTCAGTTTCATGAAATGTTGCTGACCGAAGAGGCGGCGATTGAGTATTTTGGGGCTATCCGTTGGCCTGGCGGTGAGCGGATATACCCACACTGCTGGTGTTGCCACATATAAGAGGTCAAAAACAAGAAACCGCAGCTGTATCGATGCAGGGACTGCCGCAAGCATTTCAGTTGCCGCGCAGCACGCAAAGGCGTCTCCAGCTTCCAGTTAGCTCTTGAGTTGGGCATTGCACAAGAGGCGGCATGGCGTCTGATGTACAAGCAGACTGCGGTGTACTCACAAGATCGCGAGCGGCTTCTGATCGTCGGCATAAAGGGCGGTGTGCCATTTCAGTGACCTGACTTGGGCGTTCCTCCGGTGACGTGCCGTGATGTTGCTCGAAAATCTGGAAAATGCTCCCGAGGATGCCGCCTCGCTGCATATATGGAGCAAGGCCAAAAGCTCTCGCCAGAATCACAGGATTAAGACGTTTGGCACCTAATCGGCCTGTCACAACGATCCGCGCTGAGTATTATGGGAACGTGCAATGGCACTATTATGAAGCCGTGCAGAATATCTCTGCGGGAGCAGTTCAGACTACAGTCATTTCCTGATGAATTCAAATTTCATGTAGGGATGCGCGAGACGGAGCGGTAGATCGGGAACGCTGTGCCTCCGGTCTTGGCATGGCATATAGCTCGCACAATCCACGAATAGGTGGTTGACTCATGACTCGGGATGAGTTTGAGGTGATCTTGTCCCAAGCTGTTGAACGCATGAGTGTTTCGTCCCGAGCCGGAGCGAGTGGTTATGGGGATTCTGACCCTTTCGAGAACACTGTTCCTGCGGAACTCAGGGCAGCTTGCGGTTCAGGGGGGAGGCCAATCCCGCGTTTCAAACAGTGCGTTTCCAGACATCGCTGTGAATGGCTTCGGTGTTGAAGTAAAGTTCACAAAGCGAGCCTCAGGACACGCAACAGGGAACAGTATCTTCGAGGGGATGAGGGATGAAAGCGCAAGACAGGTTTATCTTGTCTATTGTCGCGCTGATCGTCTCGAAATTCGCTGGCGTCCCTACGAAGATTGCATCAAGGGTGTGCGAATTTTGCACTCAACGAGATACACGGTCGGCATGGATGGGGACGGGTAATTTTTTGAGAACCTGGGCAGGTCTCATGAACAATTCTGATCCCGCCACTTCAGGACAAAATGCTCAGAGTTCGCGATCAAGTAAAGCAGCGTATGCCGCCAGGAGAAAGGCCGTGGTGGTTTGATGGGGAAGAAAGCCACATATTGCCGGCACATGTTACGCCTATATCGGCTCCTTCCGAGCGGCGACCAAGAAGCGCAGCTCCGCGCCGAGGCTGCGTTAATGTGCCCACAAATATTTAAGAGATCGCGTCAGCGGGGGAGTAAGATGATGCCCGTTTACCTGCTTACGTAACACGATGTGTTTGCGCCGCAGATGCGCGATCTGTTTCCGTGGGAAGCGTGGGCAGTGCGGAGCGTGGTGGAGACTATCTGATCCGAGCAATACAGAACAACAGGTTGGCTATTCAAAAAACTTCGATACGCCTGAATGATGAGTTGTTAGTTGAGTATTGGGGGAAAGTTGCCCGAGTGAGTCAAGGATGTCACGTTGGCTTGAACTGGTGGACAGTTATCGGCCAGATGATCCGCTGTCACATTATCTAGACTTTGGCCAATTAGATTGGTAATGGCAACTTTTTTAAGTTGCGGCGCACTTCGCGGAGGGGGCGTTTTTCGAACTTGTGCGAAATCCTTACAAGTTGCCTCCGGGGTGAGTTCGCCGTCTTCATGAATGGTTTGGAGAAGCTAAGTTGTGGCTTGTGGGCTGATTTGAAAGAGCTGGGTGATCTCGGCTCGTGTCAACCAGACCGTTCCGTCTACTCCCTAAGTTGAGGCTTCGTCATGCCGTCTTCGGATGTGTAGAGGATGAGTTTCCCCTTCGCTCATTGGGCCGCTTTCCCTTTTATTTACAAGTCTATGGAGTAAAACCTCTTTGGGAATGCCAGGCCTTTTAGGGAGCAAAAGGAGCATCGAGCGGCTCCAATCTCGTTTGCGACTTAGCACTTCTGGAATCCTTCTTCTTGCCTGAATGAATTGTGCGAAATCTTTGAGTCTGAGATCCCTCTTGGTCCTTACGAATTCGGATTGTATCCACCGGATATGATGAATCTATAGAGAATCTTTTTTCGTAGTGCTCAACGGTAATCGACTACCGTTCGAGATACTCTTCCTCTTTGGATCCTGTGGAGCCGGATCCATTAAAGTCTCGTATAAGCCCAAGGGCTTTTTCGGGGAATTACATACTTGACACCACAGGAGGGAGCCGCTGTTTTTAGAAGCAGCGGCTCCCTGTCACCCCCAAAAACAGCCTTTACTCCCTCCTGTGGTGTCAAGTATGTAATTCCCTAAATTATGGTCAGGGAGAGCCTTTGGCGGGGAGGGGGAGCTGCGTCTATCTGGAGCCGAGAGTTGCACGGTCGAGGGCATTTTTAACCTGGCCAAGGTCTGGTTGTCCATCGACTTTTTCTCATCAAGCATGGTATTGACAACTGCGAAAACGCCGAACTCCTGATCAAGCGCACGGTTACGGCCTCCGGCAATAACCGACAATTCATCAACCACTCACCGGCGTCTCTTTCCATTCTGACCGCCCTCGGACGCTATCTGGTCGACATCCACGGACCTTACGACCACCAATCGCTGTTCGATAACCTGAAGCAACTCGAACTTTTCAATGCCTTCGCCAATATAACCGCCGATCGTTTGGCCTACGCCCGATTTGGTTTCTGAGATGAAGCGGCTTCACCATCAAAAGCAGGCTTTGATCGAAGACGGATAGACCTACGCTCAGTAATTGGATCTTCTCCGTTTCCAAACTCGAGAGATTGCCGACGCTCAACTGGATCGCATCGACGAACAAGCCTTGGAAGACGACTATCGCCAAGCACCACCCAAATTCAGCAGCTTGGGCAAAGAATCCTTGACGGAGTCGCACCTCCAGCTAGTGGAGCTGATCGACGGCCTTCAAACGCATTGATTCCGTTACCTGGACACGGTTGAAGCGGACCCAGGCGCCTCATCGAACTCGAAGATCAAATCAATCGCCTCCAATCCCTGAAATGGAATACGGCAACACCATCAAGAATATCACTGAGTTCGGCAACCAAGCTCACAAAAAACCCGAATCCCGGGATATCGAGATCGAACGAATGAACCCCCGAGCGAACTGGCTGTGCGCGCCAAGAAACTTTCTGCCGCCCCGGGCTCAAAAAGGCCAAACGCTTGCCAAAACAACCATCAATCAACTCGCTGACCTCGGCTTCCGCGGAAGCCGATTTGCAGTTCAGCTAACCCCGGCGCCCCCAACCAGCCCCGAGTCGTTTCGTCCCACCGGTGCCAAGCATGTCGAGTTTCTCTTTGATCCATCTTGGCGAACCGCTTCATCCCCTCAAGAAAATCGCTTCCTCCGGTGAAATCGCTCGCATCATGCTCGCTCTAAAGACTGTCTCAGCCGCGGAAGACAAGATTTTTACTCTTAGTCTTCGACGAGGTTGACACCAATATCGGCGGGGAAACAGCTCACGCCGTGGGCGAAAAAACGCGTACCTTGGGCGCGAGCCATCAAGTGATCTGCATCACCCACCCTGGGCCTGTTGCCGCTGCGGCTAACAACCATCTTCAGGTTACCGAGGATGACAGAAAAAATCGCACCCGAACCCAAGTCGCATCGTTACGACGAAAAGAGAGAATCGACGAACTCGCCCGCATGCTCAGGGGAAAAGTCCCAGCAGCAAGAAAGCATGCCGAAGCGCTTCTCAAGGCGTCGACGAAATAAGATCATGCACTGTCTCTTGCCCCCCCTTGACTAAAAACGTGGGTAAGGTTGAGTGGCTCTAAGAGTGCTGATCACAGTTCCCTCCGTGATCGGCACTCACTCGCCGACTTCCCCTTCAGGACCAACCACCACATGCACCGTGCGATCCGGTCGGAAATAGGTGGTCGCCGCAACCTGGATATCCGCAAGTTTGATAGCCTCATAAGCGGCTTCCTCTTCTTCCCAACGCTGATAACCGAAGCCATAAAGCTCATCCAAGGCCGTTACCATCGCTATGCCACCCAGATCTTGACGGGCGATTTTCTTCCGACCAACCACCTTGGCCTTGGCTCGTTTGAGTTCGGTTTCGGTCAGGCCCTCCTGACAAATAGACTCGATTTCTCGGGTCAATTCCTCATCCACCCGCTGAGCATTCTCCGAGGAGGTCCCAGCATAAAAAGCAAAGAAGCCGGGAACCAATCCCGGCATATGTTGCGCGCCAACATAGTAGGCCAATCCAAGACGATCCCGAATTCGAATAAACAACCGAGATCCCAAATCACTGCAAGCCTCCTGTAAGAGATCCAAGGCATAACGATCCTCCGCCTGAAAAGTCGTCCCCTGCGCAGCGACGATGACCACCACCTGCTTCTTGTCGACCGCCTGACGGACCGTTAACTCCTGAGGCGCCGGGATATCCAGTTTCGGAAATCCAACGGCATCTATCCGTGGCCAAGTCTCCGGACCCAGGACCCGGCGGACCGTAGCCTGAACGTCACTGGCCGAGATGTCGCCGAACACCGAGATTACACAATTCTCCGGCGCCCGATAGGTCGCGAAAAACTCCTGAATCTGAGAGAGGCTCAGCGCCTCGACGCTCTCAGGCGTTCCCAGGGCATCCAGTCCATAGCCGCAGGAACCAAACAAAGCACGTCGAACCACCCGAAACCCGGTCTGCAAAATCTGATCACTCTGTGATCGGATAGCTGCCAGCTGCACCACACGTTCCCGTTCCAGCTCGTCCGCGGGGAAGGTCGGTCGAAGCACCAAGTCAGAAAGAATCTCCAGCCCTAACGACAGGTCCTCTTTGAAAACTTCAACACTGATGCCAAAACTGTTGCTGGCGCCATAGGTATCCACCTGGCCGCCAACCGACTCAATCGCGTCCACAATCTCGGCGCTGCTGCGGCCCCCTGCTCCTTTTAAGAGGAGCTTGGCGGTCAATTGCGTCAGGCCATTCGTGGCTGCTGTTTCCGCCAGCACGCCCGCACGAAACACCGCCCGTAACTCCACAAAGGGCAGCCGATGATCTTGCTTAGTCAACAATCGCAGTCCGTTCCCAAATGAAGACAGGGCGATGGCGTTCTGCTGATGCGTTTCCACCGCCACCCGGGTTGTCGCCTTCGTCCCCTCTGGCAGGAGCCCTGCAAGGGTTCGGTTCGGCTCAGTCAGATACTGACAAGCCACCCGCTGCACATCATCGACCTTCAAAGCCCTTACCCGCTCTAGATAGCGGTTGGAGAACTCCAGATCATGCGCTGCCATCCAGTTGCCGCCCAAATCCTGCGCTTGGCCTTGCATCGTCTTCTTGGCACCCAGCGCGCCAGCCAGAAAGATCTTCCTGGCCTTCTCAATTTCCTCGGCCGTGAAACCACCCTCTTTCGCTCGCTCCACCTCCGCGAGCACAGCTGCCCAGGCGTCGGCACACTTTACGCCATCCGCGACACCACTCACCCCAATTAAGCCTGGGTTTCCCGGACTGTAAGTCCAGGCGTCAATCGAGTGCACTAAACCAAGCTGATCCCGAACACGCTGAAAAAGCCGGGAACTACGCCCCTCTCCCAAAATGGTCCCCAAAACATCGAGCGCTGGGACATCTTGATGGCAAATATCCGGTATATGCCAGCCAAAATGAAAGTAACCGAGCTCGATCGGCGCCTCTTCGACATATTCCCTTGAGGCCGCTTGTCTCGGTTCCCCCGGCAATACCGTAGGTGGCAAGGGGCGGCACGGCACTGCCGAGTAGATATCTCCAATCTGCTGAGTCACTGCTGTGGCATCAACATCGCCAATCACCACAAAAAAGACATTCGCTGGCGAATACTTCTCCTCGTAATACGCCACAACATCTGTCCGCTTGATCCGGTTGAACACATCCGGATAGCCGATGATCGGATATCGATAGGGACTCACCCGATAGGCCGACTCAAAGAGCCTGCGACTCGAAGATCGCCCGGGATCATCATCATTCATGTCCATCTCCCGTCGTATAACATCCAACTCCTTCACGAGCTCGTCCTCTGGCAGGGTCGCATTCATCATGATGTCACACAGAATGTCGACAATCGTTGAAACGCCTTCCTTGGGTGAATTGACCCAGTAAACCGTCCGGTCGAAAGAGGTGTAAGCATTCATGTACCCCCCTAGATCCTGGACTTCTTGGTCGATGCGGCCGGCGCCGCGAGTTTTGGTCCCCTTGAAGAGCATGTGCTCCAAAACGTGCGAGAGTCCCGCACCAATCCATCGACCTTCATTAACGCTTCCGGTGCAACACCAGGCCTGAGCGGACACAACGGGTGCGCTTCGGTCCTCTCGAACAATAATCGTCAATCCATTCGACAAAGTGGTGAGCCAAGCACCCTGTTGGATCGAAGGCGAAAACTTATGACCGGAATCCGTGTTCCGTTCTCCTGAAAAATTAGGCATTAAACCGTTAGTGTTGACAGTGGGGAGGGATTCGCCCCAAGACGGACCCCGCTACTGAGGCGATCCCTTGCTGGCATCGGCCTGTAGCTTGGCTTTTTTGGATAATTTGCTGGGAGGCAAGAACGGCCACACCAATGCTTCCTCAAAAATAAAACCGCCGGCGAAGTCTTCTCGCGTGTCCTTATCCGTCTTCGAGAGAAGATTGGACGCCACCATATTGAATACAATCTCGCCAATATCTTCGCACTTGTGAATGCCCCATTCCGCCAAAACATAGAATCCCATAGGGCCATATTCTTTGAGGGTATACTTTCGAGCGCCATCAAGCAGCTCTTGACCCGAAATGTGCTGTGGCTGCTGGATTTTCTTATTCCGTCCCAGTTTTTTTTTTTGCGTGTAGTCCAAGGCCTCTCGGACAAAATAATAGGCCTCCAAGGTGTATCTGGAGTCTTGCGCGACGATCTGCTCGATCGTTTCGTCAAAATCTACCGCTTGCATACCATTCTCATCTTGTCCCAGACTCCGCTGGATCGGGATGCGTCTGAGGGCTTTCTCGCAAGAAATACTTCGCGAAACCACCTGAAAGTAAAATCACTAAGATAACAGCTATCACTAACCCTTCCTGTCTTGTCAAGCGGTTCGCAAACCTCGCACGCATCATGCCTTAAACGTAACCTCATTCGTGAGTGATCCGATTCAAATTCATCACCTGCCGACGATCAACTGAAATCCAACACAACTCGTGAACCGTGAAATCGGCAAACCTGCCGGAAAATACCCCTTGCCGACAGGCACTGAGGAATAGAATGTGCGTCAACGTCTGAGTCCACATCCCCTCTTTCATTTATATTTAAATTCACGCCAGTGATCGCAAATCAAACGTCTGTGTCCTCATCATTCAATTCCAAAACCGTCAAGGTATGCACCGAATGAGCCGACTCATATAGATAGGAACCCCGGTTGATTCACATACTCAGGATACTCCTTCTAATAGCCGATCCTGAACGAATGACCGCGAAGATAGATCTCAACCAGCCACACGGTAGTCTCCAATAAGTGAAATAATTGTTGAAGAAACCATCCTAGTTCGAAAGTCACATATTCACGGTGAAGTAGTCGATGGATTCCGGTACATTAAAATGCTGCTGGATGAATCGCCATTGATCACGACAATCACCGTCTTCGTGCGCTTCGTGGCGATTCGTCTTCTTCTCGTGCTGATCTACGATGTCATTCCCATGCCAGAGAATCTTGTAGAGATTGCCGTCAGGATTCCGTTTGAGAAATGTCCGATTGGGCTGTTCGACGCTCAGAAAATACCCTGATAAGGGCTGTCCGTCACAAATCGAATGTGTCCCGACTTGGCGCTGGAACACATATCCGATGATAAAGTTCATGCGATAGGGATTCCGACAACGAACAGCAATCATTGCCCTTTGAAATTGCGTTTACCGCCGACATTTCGCCAAATCGTTGAGCGGAATGAAATCGCAGCTTAAATCCGCCGTAGTGCTGCGCCGGCCGAATGAAATCGTAAAGTTCGAATTCTCCGCCATTGACGGGATAGTAAAGGCTGTATTACCTCGGCTCGGGGCTCGGTCACGGTGTCTCCTCGGGAACGATGGAACTTGTCGATTCCCCGTTCGAGCCGAGTGGTATTGATGATATGGCCGTATCCGATCTGTTTGACGTTTAAACGGGCAGCCCACATAAACGCTGAACGCAGGTGCAGTTCGTTGGGCAAGAGAAAGCGTCTGGCCGTTCCATTCCCAGCCTCAAGCCGAAATTGAAAGCGAAGCAAAGCACCCTCGGATTACCCCGGGATTTCCTCAACAAAACCATCTCTTCGGGGCAACCGCTTAAAGCTGGATCAGTTTGAGGGTTCGCCAGCGGTCGATTTGGGAAGTGAGATGGAATAGCCATCCACCGCTCAAAGCCCCGGGTCACGATCCTTGTAGTCGATTCGATCGACAATCTTCCCGTTGGCATCACTGATCGAAACGGTTTCCTCTTTGTGGCTGTGGCGTCCGGCAAAGTCTCCCCGCAACAGCGTTAGGACACATACCATGACTCAAAGGCCTTTCTGTTTTTGCAAACAACAAGATAGTCATCCAAATCTCCCGGTAGATGGTGCATCAATTCATTGAAGACCAAGGCAGGCGATTCGAGAAGCTCCCTCCCAACATTTCGTGAGCTTAAGAAGCATATACGAACTGAGCTATTCCAGTGGAACCTTCGGTGCATTGCGCCACTCGTCCGTGACTGCCCACAGGTTGACGGGACGGACAGAACTACCGTATTTCAAGAATCGCACACTTCCATCAGCAAAGGCATAATTGGAACCGCCAGTCTTCTCATTGCTGCCCCTTCGATGCCGGCTTTGGTCGATTTCCTCAACATCGTTTCCCCGGCCTTGGTAGAAATCCATATGCACATGGTAAGACCCCTTTTGTTTCTCCCCAAACACTAGGGTCTCTGTGGGATAACGGATTTTGCTGAGCTTCATTCCGTGCGGCCACAGTCCCTCGGAGAATCGATCAAAAACCTCCCTGCTCATGGTGCTCCGGAAATAGTCATTCCAGCCATTGATCAAGTAGCTCCGCCACTCGGTAAACCGATCAGAGGGACACTTCAGGACCTTTCGATTCACGTAATAGGGTTTGAGCTTGACGATCCAATTGCTTTCGGGCGAACGACTTATTGGCGGACATTCATCATTGAAATCGTCGGCGTACATCTGTAGTGCCAACCCTAGCTGACGCAGATTGCTCACGCACTTGATCTCATTCGCCTTCCCTTTGGCTCTCGCCAACGCTGGTAACAAGAGACTGGCAAGGATGCCAATGATTCCCACGACGACCAAAAGCTCCATCAAGGTGAATCCCAATCTCCTCCGCGATCGGATCAACCGCGCCGCATCCCTAAGTCTATTTTGCATGATGCCCTCCGTTAATGAATACCATAGTTATTGGACTATACTCACGCTGGGAATGTTCAGTTTCAAAGAATTGTCAGGTTTTAGGTGTGTCTCTGAAGCGCACATTGCGCTGCCTCAACGCAAAAGGAAGCGATGTTGCCAAATCAGCTGGAATGCTCGGGTCTCCAAAATCGCGAACAAGGAGCTCACCCGACACCTCCCACACAAAAAAAGAGGCCGGGCTCAAATACCCGGACTTCCCAAGATTTAGCTGATTTAAGGACTATTCAGCGATAAAGAACTGGGCAGCGGCATCAAGGCTGATCGGCAAGCCCGAGACGGCGCCGGCAACATCGGTGTAAGGTCCAGCCACATCAGAGGCCGATTTCAGCGTGCCGGTGTACTCTATGACCAACGCACCGTTGCTCACCGAGAAACTCGTGATGCCGCCCGCAGTCGGGATTTCAACGCCGCCGCCAATCACAACTTCGACCGCATTGATCGGTGCCCGCGCCGGGGAGCCGGTCGTTGGCTGCCCGATCAGGGTGAAGCTCGAACCGCTGATATCTTTGAAGACCAGATAATCTCCCTCAGCACCAAAGACATAGCTACCTGAGAAGGCTGCCGCATCAATGTGCGATTGCGTTTGATCGCCAATGGTGTAGTCACCGCCGCGGCCAATCACGCCGCCCTTAGTGTAGACGATGACGTCGTAGGTCGCCCCATCGGCGAGACCACTGACGGTCACCGAATTCGGGTCACTGGCGTTCGTATCAAGATAGCCCGTCATGAGCAGCCGGTCATTTCCGTCGGGAGCGCTGTTGTTGTCCTCACCCCGCCCCTGACTGGCCCAAGTGTTGTTTGAGGTCCAGGAAACGGTGACTCCGACATTCGTGGCGGTCCCGCCAACGTCCGCAACCAACACCGCTCTATCACCATCCTGGCCGGTCAGGTTGTTCCAATTCACCGTGCCTAAGACACCAGCAGCCCCGGTGACTTTAGACCCCGCTTCCATTGGTTCCTCGGAGGCAAAGTTAATTGCTAGGACGGCGCCATCATCCAGCGATGGGACCGGGGTGAGCATGAAGAAATTCAGATTCGGCGAGCCCGAAACGATGGTGGCTCGCAGGGTCACTCCCCCATCCAAGTTGACGATGGATAGAGCGCCTGTATCGCCGGTGAGCGGCACCCATTGATAATCCTCGCCACGAGCACCTTCAGATCGAAACAACCCGAGCAATTCGGTCGTTTGGTTTGGCTGCGAAGCGCTACTTGTGACTCTGTCCAGTTGCACGACGTACGGGCCACTGTCAGTGGCGCGCAGATAGATATTGGAATCTCCACCCGAGAAGTTCCGCGTGTAGTTCAGCCATTCTTCTGCCTGAGTGCCCTCGACGCTGAAGTCGTTCTCCGGCAGGTCAACGTATCGATCTCGCCCTGCTTCGTTATTGTTGGGAGCCGTGGCCGGCATGTTTCCCGCCGACGGGATTCGCCACGCAGCTTCGTTGGCAAAGTCGAACTCGTCTGAGAGCTCGTGAAAATCGATCCCTTCACTGTTCGTAAGCACACCCTTGTCGAAGTAAGAGTTGTCGCCGTCCACCGCTGGGTTGTCGATGAATTCACCCTTGTCAAAGTTGAAATCCTCGGCTTCGAACATGCGGTTGTCCGCTGAGAACGTGTTAAATGACAGAATGCCGGTAATGGAGACGCCCTTGGAATCCGTCACCACCACCATACCGTCGTAGATCACATTAGCCTGGAGGCCTGTCAGCTTAACCGTCCGAGCCCTCGGCGTGCCTCCGATCTCTAGATTGGCGCTGAGATCTTGCCCATTGAGGATTACTTGGATGTTCCCGTCGGGAATGGAATCGTCCGAGGTTGCCGTAAACGTGACACCATCGTCCGGGTTGACGAACCCGGCGCCAATTGTTGGGGAGACGTCAGCGAAGTTGGGCGGCGCACCTGCCGGCGCACCCTCCGGAGCCACAGCGCCAAACTTGACTCGATAGAAATCAATATCGAGTGCTGCGTTCTGCGGTGTTGCCGTCGCCCCCATCGCGAGGTAGCTCAAATCACCAAAGTCATTGCCAGAACCAGCGGTCATTTTGAACACCTGCGGGATGGTGTCGCCGTCAATGTAAATGGACGCGATGTGCGTGCCGACGTTCGCCGCATCCTTCTCGATCGTAATCCAGAACTCATGCCATTGGGTGGGATCAAACGGCACCACATTGGCTCCGTCACCTTGCCCAAAATTGACGTCATCGCTGATTTCATTGCCGGCGAACTCATTCATACTGAGTCCCGCGAAATTCGTGACGAACTCATTGGGGTTGCCGTCCGGCGTATCGGTTGCCGTGGTCAGCGAAAACGCAATCGCACCGCCGGAACTTTGTTTGATCACAAAGTTACCCTTACCACCATTGGAAGTGACATACCCGTCACCGCCAGCAGGATATGGCTGAATACCGTTATCTTGCTGGTCATTCGGATGGAGGGGATCCAGCGGACCGTCGGTTGGAACCCGAGCCCGGAAATTCAAGGTCACGCCATCGTCCAGAATCGTTTCACTGGCGCCGTCGGCGGTTAGGTCGTGTCCGAAATAAATCTTTCGATTTGAGGCAGGATCCGAGTATCCGTAATCTCGGGGATCTCCGGTGTCTTGGATCCGCAAATAGGTTGCATCCCCTTCGGTAATTATTTGGGCGCCCCCAGGTCGATTGTCGTCGCCGAATTCACCGCCGATGCCAGAACCATCCCATTGGTCCGAATTGTTGTCATGGCTCCAGGTGCCATCGAGAGAGGCGAATCCCTCGCCGTCCGGAGCGTAGGCGGCCTCATCGCCTTCATACTTGTAATTCCAACCTCCTTCAGGAGGATTGAACGCCACCTGAGCCATCAGGCGCTCCATTCCAACAAAAATTAGGAAAGCACCTAACCAACGGAGACTAATACGCACTCTCGCTTGATTCATTTCAGTACCGATTTGATGTTACTTATGTTTTGAACGTCCTCATTACGTGCGGTGGAAGCTGAGACCCGAGAATCGAGTTCAGTCCGCTTTCATCGCTAATCCGTAGACTACTTCCAGACTAGGCAAGCATCACACCGCCGGCTTCCTTAGGATTGGGCCCTGACGGTCTTCTAAGTGATTGGAGCCCCGCCATCAACCCCAAACTACGAAATTCCCTGCTCGCCCGATAGTCGACTATCGGCCATTCGTAAGGTGAGTGCTATCGCAATAGCGTCAGGGATAATGGTGATTCTTCACCACTCTCCCTTCTTGCCACTAACGAACTGCCAAGAAAATGCCAGAAGGATTTCAGGCCGCCTTGTTCGCTGCTGAATTTCTGTCAACCCATCGCCATGACCTTTGATTCAAAAGCCGGCTGTGGGGCGCCGAAGACAACACCTACGGGGATAGCAAGAAACTCTTCGACGTGTCCCTCAATGACCGCATCATTATTTTGCATTGGGAACTATATATTTAAGTAACTCTACGCTTGAGGTTTCTGAAAATGCAGGGTGGGGGCGTGCTGCCTTCGAGTCGAGGAATGCGATCAATGACCACCATCGTGCGAATTCGCACAGCGATAGACGACGTTCGCAGACTGTCTCAAGCATATTGAGGCAGCCTGCCCGGCGGAGGGCGCATTTTGTCCGCCGGCAGTGCGGACAAGACGCCCCACTACAGCGAGGGCTGCGGCTGCAGAGGCGTTTTCCCTTGACCTCTCCCGTTTTCGGCAAGGGCGCGCTCAATCTCCTACCTAAGGAGTTCATGTTCATCTGCCTGGAGACCTGTCACGACATGGGAATCTCCGGTGCGCAACTCACTAAGGACAGCGGGGCGACTTAAAAGTAGGGGCATGACGCACATGCTACAGCGAACTATTCAGGCGAGGGGCAGCGGAGAGGTGGAGGAGATTTACGGGGGAAGGAGAGGGGAGGTTCTCCCGATGAGGGGCATCAGTTGCAACAAGGTTCTGCGAGTATTCCGGAGGATGGGCAGTCAATCGAACCACAACTGTTCGTCGGTGGAGGGGAGGTGTTCTTTGCACTGGCCAATCGGATGGACCGCCTGTTTGTACGACGTGAATGAAGAACTTGTCCTCACTTATCAAGTGGTGAGAACCCGAGTGGAAGAATTGATTGAGGTTCTGCGCTTACACCAACGCAAAAATAAGAACGCCGGACACTACTTGCGGATAAGAAAACAAAAGACAGCGGACGCAATTGGCATTGCCACACGGTTCATTTACCTCAACAAGACCTGCTTCAATGGTCTGTATCGCACGTCAACGAGCAAGGAAGGTTCAACGTTCTCAAGGGGCGTTACATGAAACCCGATATTTGCAACGCCCAACGCTTACGTGAGGCAAGCAAGACGCTCTCGAAGGCAACAATCCGGGTGGGGGATTTCGACAAAGTAGTGAAACCGTTTCTCCAGGACGTGATTTATTGCGGCCCGCCTACGACGGCTGTTTCACGAGTTACCTGGCGGGGCGGCTTCACTGAGATGGACCAAGGGCGACTTCGTGATGCTATGGAACGGTGGACGGACGCAGGTGTCAAGGTCATAGCCAGCAATGCGGACACAATGTTGATCCGCGAATTGTATAGGGGGCGAGGCAAAAAAGTGTGCCTATGTCCTGCATGAAGCCTCCGCTCCCCGGGTGGTCCAACTGCAAGCCGGCCGAGAGGATTAACGCCCCTGAACTCATCATTAACCAGCCATGACTAAAGGTATTCGAGCCAACCGAAGAGGGAAAATGCTAGAGCATTCTATAATGGAATGACTCGATGAAGAATACCAATACGTGACGCCATCCCGATTTCTTGCGTTGCGGGAATTGCTCTAGGCCATTTACGCGAAACAAATGCCCATCGGACACGATATCTACGGCAAGAAACGGCGCGTAGACTTCATCCTTTGCCGCCCGCAACGCTGGCCAAACAGCCTTGTCATTCAGTGTAATTGGCAGGCTTCGCAGGGCAGCGTCGAAGAAAATACCCCTTCGAGGTGTTGTCGATCGGTCTAGGCAAATTCGACACGATCATCGTGCTTGACGGGGGCGGCTACTCCCAAGGGGCTGAACGATGGATCAAGAACCAGGCAGGCAAGCAAAACCTACTCCTTGTTCCCGATCAGGGTTCGATCCGGCTCAATGGGATAACACGGACTTATGACGAAAAACGGCTCAGAGATTATCGGAAACGATTGAGCATCGTCTTTCAGTCGTTTAATTTGTTTCCTCATCATCACGGCCAAGGAGAACATTACCTTGCCGTCAACGGTTGTTCATGGCCAAGCGGCGGGCGGTGGTGGAAGCGACCGCTGGGGCGTTGCTGAAACGATTCCAATTGTTAGAACACAGCGGAAAGAAACCGTTTGAGTTGTCGGGTGGACAACGGCAACGGATTGCGATCTCCCGTGCGTTAGCGACGAAACTGCAATTGCTTTTGTTGGACGAGCCAGTGTCTGCCTTGGCCTCAAAATGATAGCTGAGGTTTTGGTTTGGGAGATTAAGGAGGAAGGTGTCGGCTTCATTCTGGTAACTCATGTAAATGGGATTTGCCCGCAAGGCAGTTGATCGAATTTGTTTCCTCGCCCAAGGAAGAAATTGGTGAATCTGGCTCCCCCGAAGCCGTGCTGTCTCATTCAAAGACCCCCATGGCGCAGCGCTTTTTTGAATGAGTTTTGAAATACTAGGGAAACTCTGATTAGATAACCGGAGACTCGGTTTTCTCTGGAAAAATCACCGAAAACAGCAAAGTTCAGGGATTAGATCAGAGTTTCCCTAGGCGGGAATAAGGGTTGCGGGGCGGAGAGGCGGTGACTATAATTAGAGACTGACAAGAAACTCCCTTGGATTCTATTTTCAGGATCTTTATCCGGACAATGAATCTCTGGAGACATGGATTAGGCTAGAGTAAACGTTGCAACATACCCTTGGTTTGAAAATGAAAAAGTTATGGGGCTCCTTAGGAGCGATTTTCTTTCTGTTGGCCGCCGTGCCGCAACAAATAGCCGCTGATGAATCGGTGACCCTCAACGGTGTGGGTCTTTGTGCAAAATGTGCGCTGGGGCAGACAGACACATGTCAGAATGCGATAAAGGTGAAGGTCGATGGCAAAGAGGTCGTCTATTTGCTGACCGCCAATGATGTCAGCAAGGCCTTTCATAAGAATCTTTGTTCCGGCAGCACTAGTATTTCAGCGGTGGGCCTCTTTAAAGAGATTGGCGGCAAGAAGGTTTTTACCGCCAACAAACTGAGCCTCCGCAAAGAGGAAGTCGTTAAGGGCGAAGGTCTTTGCCTGAAGTGTGCCTTGGGCTTGACCCCTAGTTGTCAAAACGGCATCCGGATCGATGAAGACGGGAAGCAAGTTCTCTATGTCATTGCGCATGACGACGTGGGCAAGAGCTTTCACAAGCATGTCTGCCAAAACACGGTCGAGGTCGTCGCAACCGGCAAGATCGGCGACGTTGCCGGACTCTCCGGGGTGAAGAAATTGACTGCAGCCAAGATTGAGCTGGTCAAAGTTGCGGCCAAGGAGCAGTCGGCGGAAGAGGCATCAGTGAAGAAAGTAGCCAAAGCTAAAGCCGCGCCGGACAAGCAGCTGACGATCAAGGGCCTCGGAATGTGTGCGAAGTGTGAGCTAGGCGAAACGGCGCAATGCCAGAATGCAGTGAAATTGACCAAGGATGGCAAGGAAGTGATTTATTTGTTTGCCGCCAATGATGTCAGTGAAGCGTTCCACAAAAACGTTTGTTCGTCGACCGCCAACATCGTAGCGACAGGTGCGCTCTCTGGAGAAGGTGGACGGCCCGTGTTCACGGCAACCAAATTGGCGGTGCAGGAAACTAAGACCTTGGAAGGTACGGGGCTCTGCTTGAAATGTGAGATGGGCAAGAGCCGAACCTGTCAGAATGTCATCAAGGTATCTGTGGACGGCGAGGACATAATTTACATTCTCGATCAGAATAGTGTCAGCAAGAAGTTCCACCGCTACGTTTGCCAGGATTCCGTGGCTGTTGTTGCGGAGGGAACAGTTTCCAAGATTAAGAATCAGCTTGAATTCACAGCTTCGAAGATCGACCTCAAGTAGTCTGGTTGGAATAAGTTGATTAGTGAGCCGTCACAGACCGTGTCTGTGACGGCGTTTTTTTGCGGAACGGATTCGCCGGTGGTGGGGAACGTGATCTGCTTCTGAGGTCGCAGAATTGTTGAGAAATGACGTTAATGGTTGTTTGTGTCGTTGATTTACTTGTACGATTTGGTGGCCGTAACGATAGCTTTTAATTATGGTAATCACAGGTCCAGATTTGACGAAGGCACCGCCGCGTAGTCCTCGAGTTCGATTGGGGGGGTATGTCATTTTGCCGCGAATGCTCGACAAAGGACGGGCGACCATTGCCGGAAAAAATGGCGCTTACCAATTCAGCTGTCCTTTAGATCGCCGTTTTTTTGACTTTACCGGAATCAGCCCCAATTCGTTGATGAATCAGTTGGCAACCGGGAAATCGGATGAACTGGTTCTCACCTGGATTCGAAAATCAGCGCCGAAACAACGGACGCAGTCGGAGATCGAATTTTGGTCTGAAACCGAAAGTAGGTATGCACCAGCGGATGTGGAATCGCGGAAGTTTTTCAATTCTCTCCAGGAACAAGTCGCGCCCACCCGCAACGATATTATGACTTGGTTCGACTTGCTGGATGTCGATGATTACGTGACGTTTGGTGCCAAGGCGTAGCGAGTCTGATTCCAAAGCGAGGAATCATCGCCGCTTTTGGAATCAGCGGAATTAAGCTTTGGTGCTGCAATTTTAGTTCGAGTCAAACTTAACGGCTTTTTTCAACTTCGTCGTCACTCTCCGCCAACTTGATGAGGTAATCAAAGGAGAACAATCCAGTGGCATGTCCGTCACCCCAGACCGGACGGATTGCGTAACCGCCCACCTTGGCCAGCTGTTTGATCTCAAAGGCATTTGGCTCCAGAGGTTTCGGTGAGTCTTTGTACACATTGCCCATGATGTCCTTTTCTCCTTGGCAGCTCGCGCAGGGACAACGGTGGCGGAGTGTCTCCACGGGAATGAATGATTCGCTTTGGTTATCCCATTTGATCGCCAGGGCGTTTCCGATCACTTGGATATCAACGGGTTGCATTTGAGTTCGTGGTTGGTCTTGAGGCGTTTACTGAGGCTAAAGTTCCAAGACCTGTTCGAAGTCCGTCAGTTTGCGAGGCCGTCGATTGCCGACGATGACCACGTCCTCAATTCGAACACCCCCGGTTCCGGGGTAGTAAAGCCCCGGTTCGACGGTGACGACGTTTCCGGCCTTGAGTGTGTCCGAGGAGGTTTGTCCCACACTCGGTGCCTCATGAATGTCCAACCCGAGTCCGTGTCCTGTTCCATGGAAGAATCCCTGCATGTGGCCTTGGTGCTGGCTGGTTTCGAATCCGTGTGTCTTGAAAATTTGCTCGACACCGAGATGGACCTTCTGAGCTCTCACACCAGCGCGTAATAAGTCCATTGCTTTCTGCTGCGCTTGGGCTACGCTGTGGTAGATTCGACGCAGCGCTTCCGAGGCCCGGCCTTTAACAACTGTCCGGGTGATGTCTCCAAAGTATCCAGTAGATTCGGAGCGGGGAAAGACATCGACAATGATTGGTTGATTCGCCTTCAACGGGCCATGCCCGCGCTCGTGAGGATCGCAGGCCTGGTTGCCTCCGGCCACAATGGTATTGCACGGAATGCCGCCGCGGGCGCTGATCTGGGTGTGAATGGCGCTCCGTACGTACTCGGAAGTCAGCGGGTGATTTTCAAGGTACAACTTTCCGTCCTTCTTGATCTTCGCTTTTCGAATCAACGAAATTCCCGCTCGTAGTCCTTCTTGGGTGATATTTAGGATTTGCTTGATCTTGCGGCACTCGCTCGGGGTCTTGACTGCACGCTGGGGAAAGAGCTGCCCGGTTGCTAGGCGGGCGGAAGGTTCGATCTTTTTGATGGTTTCCGCAAGGGCGTGAGGAAATGTCATTGAGACCTTGACCCTTTTCATTCTGAGTTTACGGAGAAGCAGCGCCGCAAGGTGGCCAAGGTTTGGTCTTCGAATTCCATCTTGGAGAGCTCGGGCGAGGAGTTCGGAATAGGAATGAATCGTGGCATCGGGACAGTGTTTCGTCGCACGATCAATCTCCAGATCACTTAGCACGAGATGGACTTGCGAGTTTTTCTGCAGGTAGATGAAGGGGGAGGGAACAAAGAGCCCGGTGGCGTACAGCATGTCGGCATCGCGTTCGCTGTCCGCAATCATGAGGATCGAGTGGGAACGCGATTGAGAGGAGTGAGAGGATCCTGCCACTAGGTTAGTTGAGGTAGTTTGGTGCGAGGAAATAAAGTCGGCCAGCTTGGAGTGGGGGGATCCTGAGGCCAAGGTCAATTTCAATTCGCTTGGGATTGGCTTCACCGAAAGCACGGAAGAGGTTGGCAAAAGTGAACGGCAATTGGTATTGGATCAGATTGAAGTCTTCCGTTTTGGTGAGCTGAGCCATTCTTGCGGTCGCCGTATCGAAGTTACCTAGTTCGTCCACGAAGCCCAGGTTGAAGGCTTGCTTCCCCGAGAGAATTCGGCCGTCAGCGTAAGATTCCCAGTCCTCAACCAAGGCCTTCCCCTCTCCGTTATTCTCACTTTGTGCCCCGGATCGTCCTTCGCTTACTACTTTTTTGAAGCGATCAAAGATTTCGTTGATCATCCCTTGCACCATCTCATTTGTGCCCGGTTCGATCTCCCCTGGGGCTTTATCCCCTCTCAACATGTCCTTGTAGCGGCCGCTCTTAAAGACTTGGGGGAAGACGCCAACTTTGTCCATGAGACCGCGATAGTTGTAACTGTGCAAAATGACACCGATACTGCCCGTGATGGTGAGTTCGTTGGCGACGATCCAGCGACAAGACGCGGCTATGTAGTAACCGCCCGAGGCAGCGAGTCCGGACATTGAGGCGAGGACCGGTTTTCCGGTCTTCTCCTGGAATTGTTTAATCTCGCGGTAAATATCATCGGAGGCCAGTACCTCGCCGCCCGGTGAGTCGACTCGAAGAATCACACCGATGACGGAATCGTCCTCCGCTGCCAGATCGAGTTGATCTTCGATGGAGTCGACCATGGTCTTGCCGCTCGGATCGATGGCGAGATTTGAAATGAGACCATCCACTTCCACGATGACCACGCGATTGGTTGATTGGTTGTTTTTGATTACGGCTTCCTCCCAGTAGCCACTGGTGCCGCCGGTCAAGGCCAATCCGGTTCCGGCTGCACCGAGAATGCCAAGCCAGGTCAGTCCCAAGAGCGCTGCGAGGATGAGGCACAAGAAAAACCAGCCCCGTCCTCTCAAGGGCGGCGGCGGGTAGTGGGCGATCCCTCCGGGGTTTCGCCGAATGCGATAGGGATTTGCTGGTTGGTCGCTTTCCATGGAGATAACCCTATCCCCACCTCAAGAGGTCGGCAAGGGAGAAGGGAGCGTTTCCGGTTGCGTGGAAGAGACTTCCATCCCTTTTTACTTAGCGGTGCAGCAAGCTAGGCTGCGCTGGAGCAAATCGGCAGCGGGCTACCGCAATCCAACATGATCTTAAACCGGACGATTGGACTCTTTCCGGATTCCACCCACGATAATACCGATGAGCTTTGAGCTTGCGAGCGAGCGGGAATTTGTGGCTTAGTCTCGGTGTGGTCGCGTTTATTCGGATATTGATTTGTCTCGGCATTTGTTTAGTCCAGGTGGCTCGTGTCAGCCAAGCCCAATCAGCGAAGGTCGATGAGGCAACGCCGGACGAGGCAATCGCTAAACTCTATACCTACAACGACGTTCCCGATCATGATGGGATCGGGAAGTTCTACTTTGGGCGTGAGATTTCCCAGGTCATGGGCCATTTGAGTGCGGGGTGGTTAGAGCGGAGCTCGCGAGAGGTCGAGGAGGCGCCCATGAAACTCATGGAGGCGCTCAAATTGAAGCCGGGAATGGCGGTAGCCGACATCGGTGCCGGAAGCGGCTACTTCACCCGCCGGATTGCTCGCCGGATTGCCCCAGACGGCATCGTCTACGCCGTTGATATTCAACCCGAGATGATCAAGATTCTTGAAGCCAACATGAAAAAGCACGGGCTGACGAATTATCGATCTGTGTTGAATACGGAGCAGGATCCCAAATTAGCCGCTGAGTCGGTTGACTTGGTGATCATGGTGGATGTTTACCACGAGTTTGCCTACCCGCACGAAATGATGACGGCCATTCGCAAGGCCTTGAGGCCGGGCGGTCGAGTCGTATTTGTGGAGTACCGCGGCGAGGACGTTTGGGTGCCCATCAAACCCCTTCACAAAATGACCCAGGCACAAGTGAAGAAAGAAGCGTCCGCGCAGGGCTTTAAGTGGATCGAGACTCTGGATGTCTTACCACGGCAGCATATCATCGTCTTTGAGAAAGAGTGAGATCACATGGAGCGCGGACACTCCCCTCCGCGCTCCGAAATGGTGATACTCGGCAATGAAAAAAGGCGAACCGCCACGGCTCGCCTTTTAGGAGGATAAAATATGGGGGACCCTGCCGCTAAACGCGCATCTTGCCACCATAGACCGCATCTTTCCCTAGCGCTTCCTCGATGCGGAGGAGTTGGTTGTATTTGGCGATGCGGTCCGTTCGACTCAATGAGCCGGTTTTGATCTGACCGGCGTTCGTCGCTACGGCGATGTCTGCGATGGTGGCGTCCTCGGTCTCGCCGGAACGGTGACTGATCACCGAGGTATAGGCGTTGGTTTGGGCCAATTCGATGGCATCAAAGGTCTCGGTGAGCGAGCCAATTTGGTTCACCTTCACCAAAATGGAATTCCCGACACCTTCGTTGATGCCGCGTTGCAGGAATTTCACGTTGGTGACGAACAGATCATCGCCTACGAGTTGGACGCGATCACCCAATTTGTCGGTTAGTTGTTTCCAAGTCTTCCAGTCATTCTCATCGCATCCATCCTCGATGCTAATGATCGGATATTTCTTTGTGAGCTTGTCGTAGAAATTGACGAGCTCGGCACCGGAGACCTTTTTACCGGAACTCTTCTTGAAAACATATGCCCCGGTCACAGAAGAAGACGTAGGCGCAACCCTAGCACCAGAAACACTTGAGTCATAGAACTCGGAAGAGGCAACATCCAGCGCGAGGAAGATTTGTTTGGCCGCTTTGTAGCCCGCCTTTTTCGTGGCAGACAAGATCGCCTCGATGGCGTCCTCGGTGGAGTTCAGGTTGGGGGCGAATCCACCCTCGTCACCCACGGCCGTTGAAAGGCCTTTTCCTTTGAGCACGCCTTTGAGGGCATGGAAGATCTCCGTAATGGCCCTGAGACCTTCGGAAAAGGTATTGAAGCCTTTCGGCATGATCATGAATTCTTGAAAGTCGATAGGGGCATCTGAATGAGCGCCACCGTTGATGACGTTTGCCATAGGCACCGGGAGGACCTTGGCGTTGGGTCCGCCCAGATACTTAAACAAGGGCTGGCCCAAAAATTCCGCGCTGGCTTTTGCGGTCGCCATGGAAACAGCCAGGATAGCGTTCGCACCGAGCTTTTGTTTGTTGGGGGTGCCGTCCAGCTCGAGCATGATGCGATCGACCTCGATTTGATTGAGAGCGTCGATACCCTGCAGTGCCGGAGCAATCTTCTTTTTGATGTTGGCAACGGCTTTCGAAACGCCTTTTCCGAGATAACGTTTCTTTTCGCCGTCACGTAATTCAATGGCTTCGTTCTCGCCGGTACTTGCACCCGAAGGCACGGCGGCGCGTCCGGCCGTACCACTGTCGAGAAGGACATCCGCTTCAACCGTTGGATTTCCCCGAGAATCGATGATTTCTCGGGCGTTAACTTGGTATATTGCACTCATGATTCGGTGTTCGATCACAAAACGAAGCGCGCATCTTAAGTCGCGTGTTTCTTGAGTCAAGGCACCGGGTATGAGTCCATGTAGTGAGAGTCCCGATGGCGAAGAGGTGGGGCAAACCCTGAGATGATCTGCCGAGCGATCAATTTGAACGAGGCTTCATGGCGCGGGCGGGGTTGAGCGCGCTGCCGGAGGGGCTGGGTCTCTGAGGGAGTTTCGTTGAATCCTTTGAGCGCTGTGCCGCGCCAGTTCCAGCCGCGATACGAGCCCCGGGGTGCGACGGCAGTTTTTGATGGTGGAATCGCTGGGAGGGCTAGGGGAGGGGCGGGATACGGTTTTCACCGCGGCCAGTTTGGGGCCTTGCTTCGGGAATTTCTCGGCCCGGAGACAGGAAAGACTCCCTTCCTTGGGGGGAGGGACCAAGGGGCGCGTCAGGGGGCACTGCGTTTGCGGCCTAAACCGGTGAGCGGACGGGTGGGGCCGTCCGCTGGCGGAAGGCAGGCTCTTGACCGCGCCAATCAATGCCGACCAGTGGGGCGAGGGCTGCCGGCGGGAGCGCCGGGGTTCGCTGTTGTCGAGGAAGCGCTGCTAATTTCCACCATTGGCCCTTGGCAATCGGAGGCGAGGGAGTCGCGTTCGGTATTAGCAAGCGCGGTCCTCGGTCAAGAGACCCTAGGAATCGGCAAATGCAACTCAAGGGAGGGCAGCAGCCGGAGTAGACGCCCCCGAAT
Source organism: Limisphaerales bacterium (assembly GCA_024761205.1). GTDB lineage: Bacteria > Verrucomicrobiota > Verrucomicrobiia > Limisphaerales > AAA164-E04 > UBA2970. Next base: position 382,637 of record JAMASS010000004.1, on the reverse strand, counting down.
TTGTCGAGCCAAGGGGAGACCCATGCCGCGAGCCCTCACTAGGCCGCGGAGGATGGAGGGCACAGTCGGGATGCCTTGCTCGAATCCGAAATGCCAGCTCGTGTTGCGAGGCGGCGGCTCAAGGGAGTCTCACCCTGCCTGGTCACGCTACTCACGGACTCCAAACTGCTGCATAGCACTTTTTCCTTAGGAGATTCTGTGGTGTTTGCTAGTTCTGGGTAATGGATTCCGTGGTGATTGTGGCGGCGGGAAAAGGAACTCGGATGGGCGGTGGCGCAGACAAGCTGTTTTTTGAGGCCGCTGGTGAGCCGATTATCGCGCATACGTGGCGGCGATTCGATCGATCACCTTGTATCCACGAAGTGGTCGTGGTCATTCGGAACGGTCGAGAATCGGAATTTCAAGAGGTGGCGAACCAGATACAGACGACGAAACCTTTTCGATTGGTTCATGGGGGATCGGAACGCCAGGACTCGGTATGGAATGGTCTTGTGGCAACCGATGAGACGGCGAGTTTGGTGGCGGTTCATGATGGAGTGCGGCCGTGTGTCTCGGGCGGCGTGATTGAGGATTGTTTTGAAGTGGCTCGTCGCACTGATGCCAGCGCCGCCGCCGCGAAGGTTGCGGATACCTTGAAGGAGGCGCATCGGGACCAAACGATTCGCCGGAATGTTGATCGGTCTCTACTATGGTCTGTTCAAACCCCGCAGGTATTTCGACGTGACGTTATTGTGCGAGCTATGCAGGCAGTGCGAGAGGTCGGTGCTCAAGTCACGGATGATACCGCGGCTTGCGAGTTAATCGGGCAAGCGGTGACCTTGGTTGAAAGTGATGCGCCAAATCCAAAAGTTACGGTGAAGGCGGATCTGCCGTTCGTCGAGTGGTTGTTGGCGCGATGATACTATGTGGCTAATGCGGTTCGCTTAGGAATGTTAGCACCAGTCATTTTGACAGCATCATCTGTGAATCTAACCGATAACTCTCGGGCGGGTAAGGAAGGAGAGGAAAGCGATGAAGGATCACCGCACTCTCATCTTTCGCCAAGGCTTCGAATGACCAACAGGAGGCTATCGCGTAATTGAGAGATCCCGAGACGCCAGCAGGTTTTGGAGTGCTGGTGATCCTTCATCGCTTTTGATTTTTTGCTAATGGAGTCGGCCCTCATGAGGTGGCCGAGATTTTGAGGGATTCTCGAGGATGGGTCGGCGGTTTTCTTGCGGATTAGTTCTGGAAAGAACCGCGGCGACGGCTTACCATCTAGGGGCACAATGGCGGCGGGATTGGGGTGTCCATGGTTGTAATGATACCAATGTCAATGCTTCCCCAACTTTCTTGTTGTTGGAGAACTTTTATTGGCGAGAAATCCAGGTTAGGTTGGAAACGCTTGAACGCAGGTTTGGATTTATGAATTCGACAAAACGGCGCATTTTATTTTCTTCGGTCTCGGTCATTCTGGGACTGAATCTTATCTTTGGTGTGCTCATCTATCGCTACTCCGCTGAGGCGGCGACCGAAGATGATTTGTACGGCAATTTGGAGTTGTTTTCTCGAGTTCTCGAGCATGTTCGGGGGGACTATGTGGACGGAGAGAAATTGTCGTATTCGGCGTTGATTCGGAGTGCCCTGAAGGGAATGTTGGATTCGCTGGATTCGCACAGCGAGTTCATGGAGCCGCTCAAGTATAATGAGCTGCAGGAAGACACGGAAGGGGAATTTGGAGGCGTTGGTATTGTGGTGAGCATTCGGGATGGGTTTCTGACGGTCGTTTCACCAATGGCCGACACGCCGGCTCTTCGGGCGGGCGTACACTCGGGCGATCGCATCGTTAAGATTGAGGGGCGAAATTCAGAACACACTTCGCTTCAAGACGCCGTGCTGCGTTTGCGCGGCAAACCCGGGACAGATGTCAATATTTCTGTTTATCGTCCCAGTACCGGAATCACCAAGGAGATTAAGCTGACCCGCGCCACCATAAAACTCCAAACCGTTAAGGACATCAAAGGCGGTACGGATTTTGAACTGGGTGAAGACCGCATTGGTTATGTATGGCTGACTCAATTTGGCGAGAAGACCAGTGATGACCTGCAGAAGGCGCTCGATCGGCTCACTGAGCAAGGTATGGAGTCGTTGATTCTCGATCTCCGAGGCAATCCAGGTGGCTTGCTCGATCAGGCCATTGGCGTTTCAGAGAAGTTCCTCGAGCGCGGACAACTGGTGGTCTCGATGCAAGGGAGGGAGCGAACCATGCGTTCCGAGCGGTATGCTCGGTCGAGAGACCCGATTCTTGATATCCCCATGGTCGTCCTGGTCAATCGCGGCAGTGCGAGCGCTTCCGAGATTGTCTCGGGTTGCCTCCAGGATTTGAATCGTGCCATCATCGTCGGTGAGCAGACCTTTGGCAAAGGTTCGGTGCAGAGTATCTTGCCGTTGCCGGATGGTTCGGCGTTGCGCCTGACCACCGCGAAATATTACACACCTAGTGAGAAGATCATTCACAAAAATGGGATCACCCCGAATATCCTCGTGAAGCTCTCCAATGAAGACCAGGAGGCGCTCTACCACCAACGCGCTCCCGGAGGAGTGGATAGCCTGACGAATTTAACTGAAGAACAACGGGAGAAGATTCGCAATGTGCGTGATATCCAATTGGAGCGAGCGAAAGACATTTTGAAGGGAATTTGGCTCTACTCCCAGCGTGTCAAGAACTCGGTCGATGAAATGGCCAAGAAGTGAAGAAGTAATTATGTTCGCAGCGCCCACTCTCGGACTTTGAATCTTCTCGCCTTCGAGACTAGTTGTGATGAGACGAGCGTTGCGGTTCTCCGCGATGGCGCGATTGTCGCCAATGCGGTTTCTTCCCAGATTGAGACACATGCGGTCTATGGCGGCGTAGTGCCGGAGCTCGCTACGCGACAACACTTGAAGAATATTCCACCGCTCCTTCAGTCCGCTTTGCACGATTCTGGGTTGGATACCACCGACATCGATGCTGTGGCGGCGACTCAGGGCCCCGGATTGCCGCCGGCTCTGATGATTGGTTTCCGAGCTGCTCAAGGTTATGCCTTTGCTCTCAAGGTGCCGTTTGTGGGCGTACATCACCACGAAGCGCATTTGTATTCGCCCTGGATCTCTGGCGATCCACCTCGGGCAGAGTGGGATTCGTTTCGGTCCTCGGTATCGTTGATTGTCAGCGGTGGTCATACCCTGTTGGTTCGGGTAGACGCACCGCTGGAACATCGGATTTTAGGCGGCACGATTGACGACGCCGCGGGGGAATGTTTTGACAAGGTGGCCAAGCTGATTGGCTTGCCCTATCCGGGTGGGCCGGAAATGGATCGTCTGGCGGCGGGGGGGAATTCTAAGGCTTTCCAATTTCCCCGTCCCATGCTCAAGGAGGCCAATGACGATTTTAGTTTTAGCGGGTTGAAGACCTCGGTGAGATGCTTTTTAGAAAAGCATCCGGAAATCCTGGAGAGCGGTCCGTCGATTCGCGATCTTTGTGCTAGCGTGCAGGCTGCGATTGTCGAAGTGCTGGTGACGAAGACGATACGCACGGCTAAAAGGTGTGGTTTGGACACCATCACAGCGGCTGGCGGTGTGGCTTGTAATTCCGGACTGCGATCAGTGCTTGAGAGGGCTTGTGAACGTAAAGGGTTTATGCTTCGGATCGCCACGCCGAAATTGTGTACCGATAACGCCGGAATGGTTGCGGTATTGGGTGATTTGCATCTGAAATCTGGTCGAGGACATCTAGTCGATGATGGCGATGTCAAACCAGGCTGGTCGTTAGATGCCGCAGCGTCGGAACACTGAGGGCTGTTGGTGGCGCGCTTTGGCAATGGGATCGTTCAATTGGGTCGCTTCGATAATATCCGTCTCCAATTGCATCTGCTGGATCAATTGTCGATTTAGCAATAGGCCGTGCTGACAAAAATCGTCGAGGATGATGAGATTCGCCAAGATCCAATCTTACTCAAAAAGCGTGGCTTCAATGTGCGGAGTAGTTCGTTCTCGAGGAGGACCCCAGAACGAACATCCGTAAGTGCTTCCCATGAGATGTGATGCATCGATTGGACAAACCGCAGCACCCGCCCGGGCGAATGATTCGGATGGGCGTTCTGGTAAGAAAGGAGCCAGTGGTGGAGGTTTTTGGATTGGCCGATGTAGATGGTTTTCTGATTGACTCTTTGAAAATAAACATTGGGGGATTTCCCTGAAAAATGACGTCCCGAACGACGATCCAGAGGCTTCTCAAGCGCAAGGAACCATTGTTGTTTCGAAACCATTGGCAAGGTGCTGAAGTCTAGCTTAAGCAGGTATAGCCAAAAGGGGGGACAAAAATTGTCTAATTCCTCAGTCCCGGTTGCCTCCGCAAACGTCTTGATTCATCGTGAATCTGGGATAGGCCTGGAGTTTAGGTAAATGAACATTCGCGGGAATCTCAGAACGTCCCGTTTGATTGTTGTCTTGGCGGCAATGTTTGCTGGAGTCTGCTCTCTTGGCCCTGCCTGGAAGTGCTCTGGAGTCGCCGGATTTCCTCGAATTTGAGACTCGATTCACGGAACAGGCTTACCCCTTGCTCCCCCGAGGTGGCGCGGCAAGTTGTGTGGGATGCTATGATGAACTCACCAGCACGGATTTGGTCTTCATCGGGGATTTTTGCGGCCGAGAAAAGGTCGCTGCGGGTCCGGTCGCATTTTTGGAGCTATTAAGAGGTCGATATCAAGGAGGCAAATGGGTTCAACGAATGGTCGCCGTTTAAGGCTATTTTGTTCAACGCGTACAACAATCGTAGCACCTGGGTGGAAGATAAGAACGAGCGGAAAGGTGAGTTGTTCTTCCGCTATTTTCCCAAGACTGACAGGACGATGGTTGAGTGGCCGACGATTTTTATCGATTGCAAGTTTACTATCCTGGGAAGCGAAATCACAAGCCCCGAACCCCCGGTCTTGATTCGGGCCGAAGCATTGTCACTGCTGATTCGCTTGATGAAGCCCTTGCAGTCTGCTCTAGGAAGCTGAGTGCGTCTGGATGCCATGGGATCGTTCATCACGCAGGGGAGTGACTTGCGGTTCCGCTGGTGATAACCCCGCGGGCGTGCCTATGAATTTATCGGCAGAAGAAGGCGTGCTGTCCTTTGAAGCGCCCAGCCAAGATACCGAGTTCCCGGGCTGCTTGGCCTTAACTCAAGCAATGATGCGGCACCTGGATTTTCTCTTTACGCGCGCTCCGGCCCTGGATTGGATGGGCGAGGAAACGGAGCGATGCCGTTTGCTGTTGTCGCGTGTGGTGTTGGATTTAACGGGGCGACCGCCGACTATGGACGAGTTGAATCAGTTCGTTGATTCGTGGAACTGGGATGAGACCGTCGCCCACTACTTGGCGACCAGGATTTTCGTGAGTTTTGCTACCACCTCGTTTGTGGCTCTATTTGGAGAGTCAAGGCACTAAAACATAGGACGAACCGGTGCGACTGTGGTGCAACGTTGCTTTCAATGATCGTTCCTTCCGAGGAATATCCTCACCGGCGCCTACACCGTGGATGAGTTAATGAACCAACAGGATTGCCCGGCCTATCACGGGAATACGGGTGTGTTGACGACTGCCGGGTTTCATCGAAGACAAACCCGGTTTGCCACACTACAACCATGCCGCGCAGCTCAGCATACTCTTCCTGGGCTACTAATATATGAAGTGCCGGCCGAAATTGTTGAGCAGACCGGATTAGGTGTCGGCGCGCTCACGTGCGCTGGTTTCCTAAGATGCTTCTCCGCCTATGCCGCTCCGCGTGATGCCAAGGCCGTTCGGCTGGCAGCGGATGCTGCTGCAGCCAAGGGCAATCCACACTTTCTGACCTATTGGCATTTGGAAGGCGGATGGTGTGGCTACGATATGTTTAATCCTGTGATGACGGCGAATAACGTCCACGAACGATTAGACCGTATCAGTGGACGAGCGCTATCGCGTGATTCAACAATCTGCGGCAGTCTGATGAGCAGGAGGAGGACGAACGTTCGGTGATGCAGGCGTTTGCCGAGGCGCATGGACAACAGTTCGTCTTGCCGAGTTTGTCCTGGCATTGGTTGTTGTCGGATGGGGAGCTCAAATGAAGTGCAGCATGGCGGTCGGCGCGATTGCTATCACGGTTTGGATCCCGTCCGCGCCCACACGTTTATGCGGGCAGCACCGGCCAAACTGAAGAAGATCATTGAGCAGGGAGCCAAGGATCAGGGGATGTCGTAGACTAGGCGATCGAGGGTTTTCTCGATCGTGCTCACTCCGATTTTTGTCCGATGATAATTTGGAATTGCTGGAGAGCTGTTATTCCGCTCGCAAAATCTACCGACAACTTAACGGACGTGGCCGCTCGGTCGAGCCACAGCCCTTTTAGGGATACCAAGAATCGGGAAGCCTTCAATGTGCGCCGCGAGAATGAGTTGATCACGTGCCGCAGAGCGAATGGCAATAAGGTGAGGAGCAAGTTCTCTCCAAACGTCAATGTTCAGGCAATGATGAGCTATGAGATGATGCGAGCTGGCCCCATCGTGCGGCTTTTTCATCGAATCCCGCGACGTGACGGCGTATTTGGTGGAACGCAGTATCGCTGCCTTTGTGCTGAAATATCGGACGAAGCCTTACTTGGAGTCGCATGGCGAGCGGGTACGTTGTGACGATGTCCGGCGGGCGTTGGTGGTGGTCCGGGAGAATGCTGAGCGATGGAGCGGTTGGGTTTTCTGCCGGAGCCTAGCTGCTGTTTCAGAATGAGATTCATGATCGAATGAATGGGCTTATTGTGCATCAACCGCTCGCTTTTGCTGGATTGATTTACGGCGATGATTTTGAGCCGGGGCCGCAGCTTGAATTTAACGCGCCGGCGCCGATGTTTTTGGTGTCGGCACATGACGATCCCTATGCGGTGAGTGTTCATCAGGTTCGCATTTGCACGGATTTAGCGGATCATCCGTGGGGTACTGATTTTGTTGCGTCGCAGATGAAGGGCGGGTTTACTGGCGAGATGTCGATTCGAAAAATCAGTTTGGTTTGTCTGGCCTTTGTGCTTTGCGGTGAATTGCTCCATGCCGAAGCGGAGGGATGGCGGTTTTGGAAGAAGAATGATGCTGGAGGCACGACGGAATCGACCACTGATGAGGCTAAGAAGGCGGAGTTGAGGCAGCAGGAACGGGACCGGGAGGCACTGGAAAAGGAGTTGCGGAAGGCTCAGAAGAAACGGGCGAAGGAGGAGAAACAACGGCAGGAGGAGTTTGCGTGGGCATTGAAGAAGAAGGAGCGGGAGATGGCGCGTAAGCAGCGCGATGTGGCGCAGGAGTACAAAAAGATGCAGCGGAAACAGCGGCGGCGGTTGCAGAAGCTTTCGAAACAGCAGCAGTCGGGCGGGAAGTCGTTTTGGCGGTTTTGGGAGCGGTCGGATTCTTTGAAGGATTTTTATTTGGCAAAATAGAAAGAGGACAGTGCTCTTGTGGTTTTGTTCTCAGTGATGGGAGTGCGGTGAGGGATCACCGCACTCCCATCCTTCGCCAAGGCTTCGGATGAGGAATAGGACGCCAATTGCGCTGCAGGGGAGTTTAAGAACTGCCGTCAGGTTTTGGAGTGCGGCCGATTTTTCACCGCTTTGGTTGTGGGGCTATGCCCGTAGGGCGCCGATAGAGGGCAGGTTCTTGCAACCGAGGAAAAACACCTCTTCCCCGTGCGAAGACGCCAAGGCGCCTTGCCCCATTGGCCACGGCGAGAGAACATGTCTTGGGCGGCTCGGCCGAAGGATTTGGAGGCGGGGGTGAGTTGGCCGAAGACCTCGCCGGGTCAATTCCAGCGGACGGGGTAGGAGAGTAGGCGTGACCAATGCCGAGCCACCGAGCCAGGGCCAAAGACTCGGCGCATCGATATCAAAGCCCGGCGCATTCATCATGACGCTCGAGAGCCCCACAGCCAGCTACTCATTTTCGATGCGCAACAGCTTGATCGCTTCCCACCGACGCTCTTGCTTTCATCCCGATCGAATCACCGCCTCTCGAAATCTGACACCGTATCATTGGGAAACGGTGAGGCACGAAAAGGCCGCCCCGGAGGATGGCCTGATTCGGCTCTGATTCCGCGCTCTGGCAACGGAGTCAAGGGTCTTCCCTTTGCCGCTGCAGGGATTCCTTGGCTTTCCGGGCCATGGTCGGGGCGCGATCACCTCATCTTGGAACTCCCAACGCGCCTCCACCTAGCTTTCCTTGGGAATCAGGAACGAATCTCCCGGTTTCAAGGCGTATTCGTGATCATTATCATCCGCAAAACTAGGCTCGACCGGCGCATCCGCCGGTGTGATCTCTGTGAGGACCCGATCCCGCAGGGCCATCGCCTCCGCTTCCGGCCATCAGCTTAGGTGCGTGCAGTTTATAGGCGATGCTCTCGGCGTATTCGTGCGCTTCCTCGCCCCAGGTCTTGGGCTCCAACAATTCGTCTAGTGGATTAGAGAGAACGCTTGGGTGCCATTTCGGTGAACGGCCGGCCTGCAATCGGATCGAACTCGCTGGGCCGCCTCTCCTCCATCATCACATCCTCCGGCGGATGCGCTGCTGCTTCGTGATAGCGCACCAAGTCCTGAAAGATGCTGGACACCATGCGTAGGTTGTCGTGCCGGTCGTGTTCTTCGACGATGTGGCAGAGCTGCTCAGAGCCCTTGCTGAAGCGTTTCTTATTCTTGAAGAACGCCTTCATGTAGCCGTGCGCCTGAATCACCGGCTTGATCCCGATGGGGCTTCGGCTGGCGACTCCTTGATGGATTCAAGCGATTCCTCCTCCGGGTCGGGAAGCCCAAACAGCCCCGCAAGGCTCTACAGTACACAAAAAGCCAATGGGGAAGGTGATCGTGTTTGCTTTGCTCGTCTGTCATGCCTACGCCTTCTTTCGGTTTCATTGTCCGACTCTCTCTTCTTTCTCGCAGGGATGTTCGTAGGGACCGTCGCCAGTTTGGAGGAGATTGTATTTGACATTACCTAGGATAACAAAGGGAATTACATACTTGACACCACAGGAGGGAGTAAAGGCTGTTTTAACCAGAATTGGAAATTGACAAAGCAAAGTCTTGCATTGCAACATTTTTAAGTATTAAAATTTTAACAAGATAATGAGTGGATGCGAATTTTTCAAACGTTTCCCCGATGAAAACGCTGCTCGTAAATTCATCGAAGAGGGGCGATGGAAACATGGCGTGGAGTGCCCCAAGTGCCACGCCCAAAAACAAGCCGCAGAACGGCGCCCGCGCCCGGGCGTTTAGCGCTGCCGGCGTTGCCGGAAGGATTTCACCGTGCGGATCGGCTCGGTGTTCGAGCGCGGCCATGTCTCCTTGCAAACATGGCTTTACGCCGTCTATCTGCTGAACATGGGGCGCAAGGGTGTCTCTTCCTTGCAGCTTTCCAGGGTCTTGGGAGTGACACCCAAGACGGCGTGGTTCCTGGCGCATTGGCGAGGCTTGCGAGGAGGCTAAAATTTACCTCGAAGGCGTCATTGAGATAGATGAAACCTACCTAGGCGGCAAGGACGCGGCCCGGCGGGCAAGATGCCCGTAGCGGGGATGCGGGAAAGAAACGGAGGGGTCTCGCTGTTCCCGGCGGAGAGGGTGAGCCAAGCCCGTCATGTTCGCTCTCATCCGCCGCCGCGTGGCTCCCCCATTTACACGGATGACTTCCCCTCTTACACGGGGCCGGAGAGGCTCTGGTATCGGCATCGCCGGGTGAATCATTCCGCCCGGCAATATGTGAAAGGGCAGGTCCGCACCAATAGCATTGAGAGCGTTTGGGCGATATTGAAGCGGGGATTTTACGGCACCTACCACCATTGGAGCCGCAAGCATTGCTCCCGGTATCTGAACGAGTTCGCCTGGCGCATCAATCAAAGTGTGAACACGGCTGAAGATTGGCTGGGCACGGTGTGTCGAGGCGCCTTCGGCAAGCGGTTGACCTGGGCGATGCTCACCAAATGAATCACCACACCTAACTACAAAAAACTACACACAGTCACAAAAAAGGAAAACCATGAACCAAGACATCGAAGAACGTATGAAGCGGACATTGGGTGCCCTCTTCAAACAGTCGCCTAGGAAACCCGGGAAAAAACCGGAGCGAAAAGCACCGCAACAGACTGATGCGGGACCGGCTGCCTCTCAATCAGGGGCATCGAAGCGCAGGAGGGTAGCTGCCCTAAGCTGTTGGGTCGCTATGGGCGTGTCACTGCTGCTCGGTTCCTTCAACCTCCTCGCTCAGCAGGACACCGATAGAACAGCACACGAACAAAGGTGCCGAGATAGCTTCGAGATTGCAGAACAGCGTCTGATACATGCCGATGAGAATGGAAAAGTCCTTCTTCGGGCGACGGAAGTTGAAATGAGGCAGTCCTGCATCGAAGATTACAATGCAGAACTTTCGGATGCTAGCCATACCAAAAATACAGAGATACACAATGCTATTGTAGACTACGAATACGAACTGGATGACATAGCGGAAACACTGAGAAAATGCACTAACAGAATACCGGGAGCCCACCGTATCGGAAGAGACAGATACAGGTGGGAGTATTACAAGTGCCATGCACGCTACTGGACAAGCAGATGGAAAGCGCAACGCAAGAGAGATAGGAAAATCGCCGAAGCGACAGCCAAGTATGAAGAGTCGCTTGCCAAGTTTAGCCAAACTCTTTCCGATTGCGAAAAAAATATGGAGACCTCAATTCAAGCCATGTGGGACATTTTTCACCAATGGCACAACCGCCAACATGAAGCGAATGAAAGGGAACTCACAAGATGTTACGATAGAGAACACAATGGGGGGAGATAGACAAAGAAAACCAGCGTCAACTTAAAATTCTCAAGAAAAAATGAAGGCAACAATCATACTCTTAGCATTTCTGGTGCCATACATCGGGACCGCCATCGGTCAATCCAGAGTGGCGACCTCAACACCGAGGTTTTACCAGCACTGGATGGAAACGCCGCAAGCTATCAAGGATGAGGTTCTGCGCTCCGATCCGAACGCGGAGAGGGACTACCAAGAGGCACTCACCAAGTATCAGTTCTACAAGGGCATCTTTCCGAGGGAATTCAGGAACTTCATCCTCAAGAAGGCGAGGCTCATCGCCTTACGCCGGCAGAGTCAAGGCTTGGAGCTCGACATTGAGCAAATACTCTACTTCGCTGAGTTGGACGCCATTGCTGACTTTGAGCTTCACGGAAACGGCTACCTCCGTGAAGACGGCGGCTATAAAGACGTTCGTGATTGGCTCAGGGAAACGAGGGACTACAGACTGCAAAAAAGCTTGGAACTTCGCGTAAGCTCTTTTGACAGGGTTTCGAGGGATTTCGGCCCCGGCGTTCCCGGCACCTTGCAATTGGCATGGGACGCTAAAGCGATTGTCGATCGGCAGGCACGGGAAGGCGCCTTCGACCCGGACGATTTTGAAGCCAAGAGAAAGGCAGAACGCATTGCTTACCGCAAAGTGAAGTGGGACTTCCTCATCAAGGAGGCATTGGGATTAGATCATGCCGATCCCGTGGAGCACCTGTTAAGCCAACCCCCCGGCACCAATCCGGCGGACATCTACTTTCAACGGAAAAACCAACGGGTAAGCGGCAAAACCGAGGCAGATGAAGTTTTGGGAGACATTATCCGAATCATCGATCCTTTCCTTGTCACGGAGAACACCAACTAACCGCTAATCCTCACCAGAGGGGGCCGCTGCTTTTAAAAGCAGCGGCCCCCTGTCACCCCAAAAAACAGCCTTTACTCCCTCATGTGGTGTCAAATATGTAATTCCCAAATCGATCTATCAAGGGACGAACTCGCTACCGCAACGAAAAGCCGCCACGGTCAGACCTCCCGAAACGCGAGGAGCTTGAGGCAATCAGTCTGCGCTTCTCGGCGAAGTATATCCTTGCCGTGATGAACTCAACCGTGGCGCGTGATTTCCTCCGGGCCAACAGAAGAAGCAACATCCACCTCTACCCTGATGATTGGAAGAAACTGCCCATCCCGGACGTATCGGAAGCGAAGCAGAAACCCATCATCGAAATCGTCGACCGGATTCTTGCGAAGAAGCAGCAAGACCCCCGCGCCGATATTTCCGAGCTTGAAGCAAAGGTCGACGCCATGGTCACCAAACTATATCAGCCGGCCTCCACCCCGCCGACTGCTACGAGCAAGACGACTCCCGCAACTGCCAAAGCAAAGCAGTCCGACCTGTAGATTTCACGGACACCAAGATGTTGCCGGCTGAAATCAGGGGCGAGAAACTGATGAGTCATCCTCATGAGCAATCACCCGATTAACCTGTCCGGATGCAGGGATGCCCTCACTGACAGCCTGCCGGCACAGCACCCGAAGAGGGCACAGGCTGCCGCTCAAACAAGGCTCAGATATCCGCAAAGACGCCCGACGCTTTCACGGGAGAAACAAAATGGTCGGAGCGACAGGATTTGAACCTGCGACATCCAACTCCCAAAGCTGGTGCTCTGCCAAGCTGAGCTACGCTCCGACCGAAGAGGAGGCACAATCTCCCAATTTCCCCGGACCTGCAACGACTTTCCGTTCTCAGCGGTTTCAAAGGGGAAGAAACGTCCCTGCCCCTCACCCGATGCACGCAGCAAACCGTCCCATGCCATCATCCTCTATCGCCGCATGTTCAGCGTCTTCCGCAGCTCCAAATCCCCTTTTCCTGTCCGCTCCCGGACAACGCCCGTTCATCCGAAAAACTGCACAATTTCCCCAAAAATTCACCCGAAATCCCTTTGACTCGATTTTTGGCTTCGCTATGCTTCGCGCTCTGTTTTCGACCATGGCGAAGCTCAACATCAAAGATGTCAACCTCAGCGGGAAACGCGTTCTCGTCCGAGTCGACTATAATGTTCCGATGGAGGAGGTTGACGGCCGGATGGTCATCAATGACACCAATGCCACTCGGATCGACACCACGCTTCCCACGCTCGATCACCTCGTGAGTCAGGGCGCGAAGGTCATCCTAGCGGCCCATTTGGGACGACCTAAAGGCAAGCGCGAGCCATCGATGTCTCTCCGCCCGGTGGCCGAAAAGCTCGCCGAAAAGCTCGTCCGCCCGGTCGCCTTTGTGGATGATTGCCTTGGCGAGAAAGTCCGGCAGACCGCCGAGGCCCTGCAGCCGGGCGATATTCTGCTGCTGGAAAACGTCCGATACCACGCTGAGGAAGAGGCGAATGACCCGGAATTCGCCGCCAAATTGGCCGCTCCGGCCGAAGCCTACGTCAACGACGCCTTCGGCGCCGCTCATCGGGCGCATGCATCCACCGAAGGGGCGGCAAAGGCCATCGCTGCCCGGGGCGGCATCTGCGCGGGCGGCCTCCTGATGGAGCGCGAACTGAAATTTCTCGGAGAGGAACTCAAGCAACCCGAACGCCCCTTCGTCGTGATCCTTGGAGGCGCGAAGGTTTCCGACAAGATCGCCGTGATTGACCGACTCCTTGAGAAGGCAGACGCCCTCCTCATCGGCGGCGCCATGGCGTATACCTTCAAACTCGCCAAAGGTCTCGGCGTTGGTAAGTCGTTGATCGAACCCGACAAGGTGGACGTCGCAAGGTCGGCAATGGCGAAAGCCGCAGCTCGAGGCATCAAACTGCTCCTTCCCTCGGACAACACCGTCGTCACCCCGGTCCTCACTGACAAACTCGATAAGAAGGGGAACCCCATTATGGAGTTTCAAAATCCACGGCACAATACCGAGCCGAATATTCCCGACGCCGAAGAAGGGGTGGATATTGGCGCCAACACCATCGCCGAATACGTGACCGAAATCAGCCAAGCCAAGACGATTCTTTGGAACGGACCGATGGGCATTTTTGAGGACGAGCGTTTCGCCGTCGGCACCTTCGCCATTGCAAAGGCGGTGGCCGAGGCCACCGAAAACAACGGCGCCAAGAGTATCATCGGCGGCGGTGACAGTGTCAAAGCTCTCAACCGCTCCGGCCTTGGCGATAAGGTCAGCTTCATGAGTACCGGCGGCGGCGCCAGTTTGGAATTTCTCGAAGGCAAAGTTCTGCCCGGTGTTGCGGCCATCAATGACAAATAGCCTCGGACACACCACCGGACATCACTAGACATTAGCCAGAACAGGATGGAAAAAGATCGTAGACTCATCATCGCCGGCAACTGGAAGATGAACAAAACCGTGGCCGAGGCGCTGGACCTCGTCAAGGGCCTCAAACGGAACCTCATCCAAGTGAAGGAGCTCGACATCGTCGTCTGCCCGCCCTTCACTGCCCTAAGTGAAGTTTCTCGTGAGATCATCGACTCGAACATTCGGCTCGGCGCCCAAAATATGAGCGAACAAAGCGTCGGTGCCTGCACCGGCGAAATCGCTGCGGAATTTCTCAAAGAGTTTCTCGTGCGCTACGTCATTCTGGGGCATTCGGAGAGACGGCAACACCAAGAAGAGTCCAACGCCCTCATTGCCAGGAAGGTCGCCGCCGCCCATGCCGCAAGCCTCAAACCGATCGTGTGCGTCGGCGAAACGCTCGAAGATCGGGAAGACGGCAAAACGGAAGCTGTCGTCGAAGGGCAACTCACCGGCAGCCTTTCCGGAATCTCAACCGGTCAGGCCAAGGAAACCATTATTGCCTACGAACCCGTCTGGGCCATCGGCACCGGCAAGACCGCAACGTCCGAGCAAGCCCAAGACGTCCATGCCTTTATCCGCAGCAAGCTCGAATCACTATACGATGCCGCCGTCGCCAAACAGACACGCATCCAATACGGCGGTAGCGTCAAACCGGTGAACGCTCGTGAGCTGATGAGCCAGCCCGATATAGATGGCGCGCTCGTCGGTGGCGCATCACTTGATGTTCGCAGTTTCTCTGATATCGTTAATAACTCGATTTGACCGCCAAATATCATGTTAAGCCTCGTCATTGGATTCCTCACCTTCATCCTCGTGGTCATCTGTGCCATACTCATGGTCCTGATCCTGGTGCAATTGCCCAAAAAAGACGCCGGCGCCGGACTAGCGTTTGGCGGGGGCACGGCAGAAGCCATTTTTGGCGCTGGTGCCAGCACGCCACTCGCGCAGATTACGAAATACTGCGCCGGCATCTTCCTCGCCCTCGCCCTCGCCCTATCAGCTCTGAATGCCTATCGTTCGAACCTGGGCGATCGACTGTTGAAGCAAGAAGCCGCACGGCAAGCCGCCAAAACCCCAACAACGCCGGCAACAGAGCCCGCGCCGACCGAACCGCCGACGGTTACCCCATCTGGCACCGAACCGGAAACCGGAGAGACCGGCGCCTCTGCCGAAGCCAATCAGCCAGAGGGTGAAGCTGCGGAGACACCGCCGAAACCAACACCGGCTACCAAGCCGAATCCGAATAACTGATTCAGTTAGTCATTTACGGGTTCGCAAGCACCCCGAACTCCACTGGGTGCTTTTTTACCGTGTTTTCGCGTGCGCCATCTCGGTGCTAAAGAGGCAGAGGCGAGAGTCTCTCAAGCAGCAGGGCCTATCAACTCAGTCTTTGGCGGCTCTATGATCGCATTCGGCTGACCAGATTGCGCAGCATTTCGTGCCTCCCGGCGGAATCCTGAACCACGAACCACTCAAAGGGATCGCCTACAATCCTGTACAAGCCAAAGAGCTGGCGTCTCTCGGAGCATCTGGCTAGGTGACTACCTGGACCCCCAAACATTTCTCAAGGCGTTCGAATCGGGCAGTGAAAATAATCGGACCGGTCGGTCTCATGCCGCCTATGACGCCCTGCTCGAAGAGCCCAACTCCGGAGTCGATGGCCGAAGTCGCCTGCAGCTCTTATGACAAGCAGAAGAGTTCCTCGTGAACCAGGAAGCACCCATTATCCTTCTCTATTTCTACGCAATGATGGAGTAATCTCACCCGGAGAAGGTCGCGGGTGTCTACCCCAACATTCGCGCTGAACATCCGATTCGAACGATTGGTCGCACCCCATGAGCTTTCTAGCCTTCGCTCTCGTGCGTCTAGCGCCCGGCGGCCCCTTTGATCGGGAGCGAGCCACTGCATCACTTGCGGACCCCCTGACCGGCTCCTTTGTAGCGGAGAACCTCTTTCAAATCCCCGGTATCGACGTTTTTTCATCCAAAGCTCTCTCAGCCTCGACTATCCCATAATTATCGGATTGGTACTGGTTTATGCGCGCTGATCCTCATTCCGCTCAACCGCCTCATCGACCCATGAATTCGCCAAGGTTGAATAAAACCAATCCCGCATTCCGGCAAAGAGCCAAGAGGCGAAAGAAGAATCCTCGACGATTCGAGTAGAATATCCAAACCTGTCTCCACCCGCCGACAGCGGATCACACGCGCAATGATGAAGCAATCCAGCGCTACTCGGAACAAAAACCAAACCTCCGCAACGCCAGCTCTCGGACAATTTCACCCCGAGCTGCAACGCTGGTTTGAGCAACGATTCCAGTCAGCAACGGATATTCAGAGACGGTCCTGGCCGCACATTGCCAACGGAGAACACCTCCTAATTACCGCCCCAACCGGTAGTGGCAAAACGCTCACCGCATTTCTTTGGACGATCAACCAGCTCGCAACAGGCAATTGGCCATCAGGCACCACCCAAGTGCTCTACGTCTCCCCGCTCAAAGCTCTCAACAACGATATCCAACGCAATCTGCTACAACCACTGCAAGA
Organism: Limisphaerales bacterium; assembly: GCA_024761205.1. Lineage (GTDB taxonomy): Bacteria > Verrucomicrobiota > Verrucomicrobiia > Limisphaerales > AAA164-E04 > UBA2970. The sequence continues at coordinate 365,952 of JAMASS010000004.1, read as the reverse complement.
ACTAAAGAAGCACTTCACCGCAGCCAACCTCGCCTTTCCCGAAATCCGCGTCTTGACCCGAAGCGGCGACACACCACAAGCGGACCGGCGACGCATGGTCCGCCATCCGCCTGAGATTCTCATCACCACGCCCGAAAGTCTCAATCTGATCCTCAGCTCCCGATCTGCCTGCACGACACTGAAGTCACTCAAAACAGTGATCCTTGACGAAATCCATGCCTTGGTGGATTCAAAGCGTGGCGTCTACTTGATGAGCGCAGTAGAACGCCTTTCACTCCAAGGAGGCGAACACCAAAGAATTGCCCTCTCGGCGACCGTCAATCCCATCGAACGCGTAGCGGAATTCATCGGCGGCTTCGAACTCCGGGGCGATCTGAATTCGCCAACCTATGTCCCACGGCCCGTTCAGATCGTCCGTTCGCGAATGAAAAAGGCTTACGCCCTGACCATGTGTTTTCCCGATGAATCCACCGAAACGCCGCCGCAAGAGAGCATCTGGAAACCGGTCGCCAACGAATGTAAGCGAATCATCGCCAAGAACCGCTCGACACTCATCTTCACCAACAACCGCGCACTCTGTGAAAAACTGACGCTCCTGATCAACTCAGGCGAGCCCGAACTCATCGCCTACGCGCATCACGGTTCGCTCGCGCACGAGATCCGCCTTGAGGTCGAACAACGGCTCAAAGCGGGCGAGCTCAAAGCCATTGTGGCCACCAATTCGCTCGAATTGGGAATCGACATCGGCCAACTCGACGAAGTGATTCTCGCTCAATGCCCTTCAAGCGTCGCCTCCACCATCCAACGCCTCGGGCGGAGTGGGCACGGCGTCGGTCAAGTCAGCCGCGGCCGCTTAATCACGACCCACTCTCGGGACTTTATCGAAGGGATAACCATGCTAGAGGCGGTCAATGACCGCGCCATTGAAGCCACTCATCTCATTGAGGCGCCCCTGGACCTGCTGCCCCAAATTCTGATCTCAATGATCGCGACGGCATCCTGGACCCGTGATTCCCTGTTCCATGCCGTTCGGTCTAGCCACAGCTATCGGAACTTAAAGCAGTCCCACTTTGACCTCGCCATCAATATGCTACTGGGCAAATTCGCCGACAGCAGAATTCCCGAACTGCGTCCGTTGATCGGCGTCAATGTGAAAACCGGTCTCTTGAGTCTTCGCCAAGGCACCTTGCAACGCCTCTACCTAAATAGCGGCGTGATCCCCAATCGTGGCTACTACCACCTGCGATATGCGGAGTCCCAAGCCCGCATCGGCGAACTTGATGAGGAATATGTTTGGGAAGCCGCAATCGGCCAAACCCTGACCCTAGGCACACAGCACTGGCGCATCGACCGCATTACGCACAATGACGTACTCGTCTCGCCCGCCAGCCCCAAGGTGCCTAGCATTCCTTTTTGGCGGGCTGACGACTTAAATCGCAGTTTCCATTTCTCGGAAAAGATCGCCGAGTACCTCGAAGCGATCAACGAATCGCTGGAGCAACCGGACTTCGAAAAGAAACTAAGAAAAGAGAAGAGATTGGATCCTAATACGGCCAAGGCACTGACCAAGCACCTTAAAGCTCAGAAGCGCCACACCCAAAGGGACCTCCCCCACCGCCATCACTTGCTGGTCGAAATCACCGCCACGGGACCGGGATCGGTCCCCGGCAATCAAGTTATTTTGCACACGCTTTGGGGCGGCAAAATCAATCGCCCCTACGCAATGGCTCTGGGCGCCGCCTGGAAGCGCCGGTTTAATCAGGCCATTGAGATTCATCCCGACAACGATTGCATCGCCCTCATCCTCCCCCACAAGATCGAAGCCGACTCCCTGCTCGGCATGGTCTCCTCGAGCAACGTGGAGGAGCTACTTCGCTGCCGCTTGGAGTCTTCAGGTTTCTTTGCCGCACGATTTCGCGAATGTGCCGGCCGAGCACTGCTCATCTCCAAACGAAAATTTAACGAACGTCTCCCCCTCTGGATGAGCCGCCTGCGTTCGCAGAAACTCTTTGACGCCGTTTCCAAATATCCGGACTTTCCCATCACCCTCGAAACCTGGCGCACCTGCCTTCATGATGAATTTGACTTACCCAACCTAGTGGCCCGGCTCGCAGATTTGGAGAACGGTGCCGTGACTTGGAGCCAGGCTCATACGCATCAACCTAGCCCCATGTCACGCTCAGTCGCTTGGCGTCAGATTAACGACTACATGTATCGCTCAGACACCAGCCGCCACCAAGGGAAACCCTCAGTCAGCCAAAGCCTCCTTCAAGAGATCGTCAGCAACGAAGCCCTCCGCCCGCAAATTCCCGGCGATGTCATCAATGAATTTCAACTAAAACGAAAACGCTTAACCCAAGGCTATTCACCGGACTCAGCCACCGAACTCAGTGAGTGGCTTAAAGATCGTTTAATCATCCCGGAGAACGAGTGGCTCGAACTCATGAGCGGCATGCAACGGGATCACAAACTAAGCACAAAGGAAGCACTCAGCCCAATCGCAGATCAAATTAGACGCCGTACCACTTCTTCCTCATCCCCCAATCTCATCGTCCATCAAACCATTTTGGAGCGAATTCGCGATTCTGTGTGGCGGGAGGAATCACTGGCGATCGAGTCGATGAGTCCGGCTTTAGAGTGGATCCTCGAAATTCCGGTAGTCACCCGGTCCGATATCCAACCATTGGAACCGGATCCGTTCATCGCCGAATGGCTTCGATATCACGGCCCCGTCTCGGCCAAAACACTTGCCGCTCTGGTCGGCGTCTCAAATATTACACTGCCCCTCGAAAGACTAGCCAATGAACACATGCTGATTGCCGGTCAGCTGCAATCCGATACTGACGAACTTCAGTACTGCGATGCAGAAAATCTAGAGATTCTCTTACGCCTCAAACGCCGTGCAGCCGCGCCTGAATTGACGCCGCTCCCTTCCGAAAAGCTCGGATTGTTCCTGGCCCAGCATCATGGATTGGCGGCAACCGGTGGCGGCAACCAAGACAACCTCATCGAACGTATCAACCAACTAGTCTTTTATCCTACAAGTTGTCGTCTATGGGAGACCGAAATCCTGCCGGCACGCATTCGGTCGTACGATCCGAAACAGTTGGACCCGGAACTTCACGAAGCGCGAATCCTCTGGGGCGGAACCGGTAAAGAAGAAATCCTGTTTGCATACGAAGACGAATTGCAGCTAGGTGCCTCTGCCCCCAGCGATCCGAGCACCAAAGTACCCTCACGGAATTTGCTCCCCGACCCGAGTGGCAAATACGAATTCAAGCAACTACTGAAGACCACCCACCTCGCACCAACCGAGCTCTCCGACCGCCTCTGGGAAGGAACGTGGAACGGTGAACTGTCCAACGATCGTTTTGCCACCCTGCGTCATGGAATCCTTAATCGTTTCAAGGTTTCTTCACTCAGCATCCAACCGAATCTAAACCGTGGCCGCGCCTTGACCCGCCCCACTCGATCCACGCTCTCCAAATGGCGCGGCTCTCAGCCGACCCAAGGAAATTGGTACTTGGTTCCCAAGCCGAAATCGCCACAAGAGGGCATCGAACTTGAGGAAATCAAAAAAGATCGGGTTCGCGTCCTTCTCGATCGCTATGGCATCCTCTTCCGCGAACTGCTCTGGAAGGAGAGCCCGGAATTCTCATGGAAAACGCTCTTTCGCAGCATGCGCCTGATGGAGTATAGCGGTGAATTAATCTCTGGTTACTTCTTCACCGGAATCCCTGGCCCCCAATTCACCACAGAGAGCACAATCCGACGGTTAAGCGGCGCTCTTCCCGAAGATGCCATCTATTGGATCAATGCAAGCGACCCAATTTCTCTCTGCGGCATCAGTCTCCCAAAATTCAGAAAAAAATTCCCCAAGCGAGTCCCCGGAAACCACCTCGTCTTTCGTGGTTCCGATCTATTGATCATCTCTGAACGTCAAGCACGCAAGATGACGATCCTTGTTGAAGCCAATGATCCCAGCCTACCGCAAGCGTGTGGATTCCTGAACCATCTCCTCAATCGATCATTCCAACCGGTCTCCCGTCTGACAATCGAAACCATCAACCAGCAACTAGCCACCAAAAGCCCTTACCTGAAACTGTTACGCTCACAATTCGAAACCGTCGCTGAGCCCGACCGAATTTCACTGTATCGAGCCCCGGTCCATTAGTTGCACCCCTAAAGCGCTTTCTCAGTTTCGGTCGCCACCAGGCAGGAAGAACCCCATGCCGTTTGAGTAGGCGCCACACATCTCCGCACAGTTGCGACCACAAACGACTGAGCCAACCCATGGGGCGTCACCCGCTCCCGCTTCGCGGACGTAGGATGCCATAAACAAAAAAGCCTCCGCCCAGCAGAATACAAAAGAGAGCCAGTCCCCACTCTAAATACCCGATACGTCCCGGCCACATTGTCGATTAGATGCAGTCCAACTTAAGGCATCAAGGCTGGTTCTTGATGAGGGCAATTTTCGCAGCGGTCCGGAGCCAGCGCTTCCGAAATCGCTGAAAAGACTGAATCCTTACTTTCCTCCGAGATGAACCGCGTCTGAACACACACCTGGCGACCACAGCGGCTGACGATGACCACCGCGACACCACCTTAAACCGGCTTCGGAAAGACTCTCTTCCAGCCCAATGTCACTGGATGAATCGTCAATCGTTTGAGGAACGAGCGAACAATGAACGGTGCAAACCGTGGCCTTCCTGACAAGCTCGCAACCCTCTGGAAAACTACCTGATCGCCGAATCGCTCCACGACCAGATTCACCCAATCCGAACCTTCCCGATACGAAACCAAAAAAATCGTAACGGATTCACGAAGAAAGAGATACGAGACATCGTTCTTGAACTGATCGGAAAATCGAACTTCGCGCAAACGCTGGGCTCCTTCGCCTCAATGGCCGTTGCAACCAAGCCAATCGCGAGAACGAATCCCAGTGCGCACCAAACGTTTGAGAATTAAGCATTTGGCACCGCACATTTTTATTTTCCTGACCGTTGCACGAGCGAAAACAAAAATGAAACGGTCGGCGCCTTTACGTTCATGGATCGATCTCCGCTTGGTCATCCGCACCAGTCGGGCGCTTCAAGGATCCGTCCGCCTAGCGCCTTGGTTGGCGCGATTCTTGACGCGGCGGGCGTTGTCAGCCTTATTCTTGGCGACTGCTTGAGGCCGGGGAGATGACTGGCTTGGGGAGGACCTCCGAGCGCGAATTCCCCGGCTACGCCACCGCCGCCGGGAGGTTCTCGGGGGGGGATTGAATGCCGAGCCGCGAGATCAAGGGCCCGCGAACCATTCCAAAGCCGCCAAGTCCAGGAGCCCTCGCGACGGCAAGGAAAAAGGCGACGGATCAGCCTCCTTGCCGCTCGCTTGCAAGATGAAGCGGGCGGGGGCCGCCCGAATCCGGTGAGTCCGCCTCGGAGCGGTTCAACGCCTAGCCTGCGGCGGGGATAAATCCATCCGCCAGCAAGGAGGTCATGAAATCGGCAAAATCCCAAGGAAGCCTCGCCCCGAAGATCGAAGAAGCAAAACATGGAGCCCCACGCTTAATTCCCAAAGTTACCTTGCCGAGGGAATGGCTGTTTTGTAAAAACCCCGGGATGGTTGTTTCTTCCCAACACATTGTGAATGGGCGGCCTGCGGATTTCGATCTCAAGAATTATCTAGATCGATGCGGTCGGATTGTGAACATGGGACTAGATCGACTGTTACCTCCGGCGAAGGCTAAGCCGAGGACGCTTCATGAATCGATGCGTTATTCGATTTTTGCAGGCGGAAAACGACTGCGTCCGATGCTTTGTTTGGCTGCTGCGGAAGCCTGTGGTGGCAACCACGAGGCTGCGTTGCCCTTGGCATGCGCGGTCGAATGCATTCACACCTATTCGTTGATTCACGATGACTTGCCAGCGATGGATGACGACGATTTGCGGCGAGGGAATCCCACCAATCATAAGGTCTACGGGGAGGGGATCGCGATCCTTGCCGGTGATGCGTTACTGACTCATGCATTTGAGCTGGCGGCCGGCTGTGATGCCTGGCCGCGATATGACCACCAAGCCATTGTTCGAGAAATTGCGGTGACCGCGGGCTCTAAGCAACTCATAGCTGGTCAAGTTGCCGACCTCGAGGGTGAGAGTTGTGATTTGTCTCGCGTGGAGTTGAAGTACATCCATGAGCGTAAAACTTCTGCACTGTTGTGCTGTTCGGTTCGGCTCGGTGGGATGAGTGCCAATTGCACGCCTAAGCAATTGAAGGCTCTGACGGATTTCGGCTATCATGTTGGGCTCGCCTTCCAGGTGATTGATGACATCCTGGATGTCACACAGAGTACGGAACAATTAGGAAAGACGGCTGGAAAGGATCAGTCCGCTGCCAAAGCGACTTATCCCAGCATCGTTGGCTTGGAAAAGTCTCGCACCATTGCTCGGCAACTTACTGGTCGAGCGTTCAAAGCCCTTGAAGCCTTTCCCAAACGTCGAACAGCGGCTTTGAATGCCTTGGCGGCCTATCTCCTGGAGCGTGATCGTTAAGATAGGCTAGGTTGGCTTTTGTCCTGGCTCCAGCCTTTGGAGTGCGGCAGCGCAGTTGCCATCGTCTGCGACTTATAGAAAATCACCGTCGTTTTTTCGGGTTTCCCACAACCAGAGCGACAACGAGGTTACCGCATTCCAACGACCTAACAGCGTTGCGGCACCTCAAGGATTCGAGTAGTAGCGATCAACTCTTTCAGCCACATCTTTGAAGTCGATATCGACTTCAAAGATTAATTTGAATTGCTCGATCGCTTCGCCTCCTTTGGCGCTTTTTTCAAGGACGATTCCTAGGTCATAGAGGAGTTCCTTCTTTTCGTCGTCGAACATCGCCTTTTCTTTGATCGCCGATTTGAGCGTGCGCTCTGCGAGATCAAGCATGCTTCGGCGACTAAAGCACTCGGCGAGCAATCGCTGTGCATGCGTTTTGATATGGGCGTTGCCTTGGGCTCGCTGAAACTCTTTGATTGCCTTGGTAAGCTTGCCTTGTTTGAGAAAATGTTGGCCCAGTTTCAGACGAAGGCTGAGGTCTGTGGGAAAGCGGCTGGCGAGGGCCATGCAGTTTTCAAACTCAAAGGCCTCCTTGCAGCGTAGAATTTCCTGATACTCGGCTTCGTAAGTGTCACTGGCAGGATCCAGTTGCGCGATGTCCGCATCGAACTGCTCGAGCTTGAGCTCAGTAATGACTTGGTGCAAGTCGAGGTTGGCGCCTTGGTCCGAGGCCGCTAACTGCTCGAAAAGGGAGAGAGCTTGCTGAAAATCGCCCGCCTTCCGATAAAGATCCGCGAGTTGGTGAACGAGTTTCAAATCTTCCGGATCGTTGGCGAGTTTTCTTTTGTATTCTTCAGCGAGCCGCTGGATCGAGCTCTCTGACTTCACCTGCTTGTCTTGGTCTTCAAGCCGGACCGCTTCCTCCTCATCTTTGAGGATATCGCGGAAAGAGCCGGCGCTCTCGGTGATTTTTTCATAGCCACCTTCGCCGAGTGTGCGTTTAGCGGTCGCATCCTTGAGCGCCTGAAGGACCTCGGGATCGTTGCGATGTTCCGCGGCTGACTTCTTGAGAATGTCCTCCGCTCGAGGTGTATTGCCAGTAGCGATCAGGGCTTCGGATAGTCTCAGTGCCGTATCCTTGTCGAGAGGTAAGCTCCGGTAAGCTATCTCAAGGGACAGCACCGCCGTACGTGGGAATTCACAAGCCATGGCCGCCTGTGCGAGTGTTTTGTGGGCGAGAACGCTGTTCGGATCGCTCGAGAGAATCGATTCGCAGGCAGCCAAAGCTTCAACGGGATTGGTCCGAAGAGCGATCTGTGCTTTGGCTAGGGTGGACGAGCCGCTGGCTGTGCCCAACATCTTTTTTAAAAAGCCTTTCTTCCCGCCGTGTCGTTTGACCTGAGAGGCCCGCAGGGCTTCACGGGCTTCGTAGCACGAGGGTTTCTGCCTGAGCACGTTTTCCAGCAGGGTGACTGCGTAGTCTAAATTGTTACGATTAAAGGCCTGCTTCGCTTTGTCAAACTGTTCGCGAAGCTGCGGAGGTAAGGCATTGGCCTTTGTTTCTGGCATATTACAGGTGGTTATTTCTATTTCAGCACCGCTGTTCCATGGACTGGAGTCAAACCATTTACGTTCAAATCGTTATATGATCAATGCTCATTTTTGCACAAGAATACACTTGCAGACTTCAAGCGGTTTGAAGTAAATAGCCATTCGCTGCGGTTATGGTGGAATAGGCAGACACGCAACCTTGAGGTGGTTGTGCCGTAAGGCGTGCAGGTTCAAGTCCTGCTAACCGCACCATTTGTGTCAAGGATTGGAGGCTCTGGTTGCATCTCTTCTAGGCGGAATTCTTTGTGGTCATTGACAAGGACAGTACGCGGGAAAAATCGGTGATTCTTTCCCCGCTTTTCCCCGCGCGCCTCGCCACGGCGGACTCCAGAAGCACCGTAATCCCTCACAATTCCCGGCGGTGATCAAGCAGCCGCTCGACATATTTGCCCAGGATATCCGTCTCCAGATTCACGCAGCCGCCTTGTTTGGCTTCGCGGAGATTCGTGACGCCCAAGGTGTGCGGAATAATCCAAACCCGAAATCGCCGCGTTAATACTTCAGCGACGGTCAAACTAATCCCGTCAATGGCGATGGACCCTTTGGGAACTATGTATCTCATTAGCGATTTCGGCGGCGTGATTTCGAGGCGCCGATCTTGGCCGACCTTAGTCCAGCGAGTAATCTTGCCCGTGCCCTCAATGTGGCCGGCGACCATGTGGCCGTCAAAGCGGCCGTCGGCTTTCAGGGGGCGTTCCAGATTAACTAGAGAGCCCTCGGTGAGATGTTGCAGATTCGTTTTGCTCCAGGTCTCGATGAGAAGGTCGACCGAGACTCTACGGGCGTGTCGGCTTCCGGCGAGCTTTGTAGCGGTCAAGCAGCAACCATTGACGGCCAGGCTGCCGCCGAGCCTCAGGTCTTTGCCGGTGGATTGAGTTTGAATGTCCATCCGAATCCCGCCTTCGGATTGGGTCAGTTTCTTGATTTGTCCCGTTTCTTCGATGATTCCGGTGAACATGAGTTGCGCTGAAATTGCTTCGCTTTGATGGTTGCCGTTAACAGAAGATCGTCGTCAAGGCGACGCCATTTGATATTCTCGAGCCGGGGGAAGTTCTTCGGGTGGCTGAATCCCTCGCCGCCAACGGCCGGACGCGAACGGCTGCCGCCCAGGATTTTCGGGGCGTAGAAGAAGGCGATCCGATGAGTGAGGTTTTGTTCCAGAAAAGAGGCGTTAACCTGACCGCCACCCTCGACTAATAAACTCGTGACCTGCTCTTTGCCTAGGCGCTTGAGCAGTGTCTTGAGGGCAATCTTGTTGGGCGATGATCGTATTCTCCAAACGGACACCCTTTTCTCTAGATTCTGAACGCGCCTAGGAGGCGCATGTGCGCCAACGACAATGGTCGTGAGATTGGAATCGTCATCGTTACAAATCCGGGCCGTTGGCGGCGTGCGTGCATGAGTGTCGAGGACGATGCGGCGGAGACGCTTCTGTGGATGGTCACGTTTGAATTGCGTTCCCGTCCGGACGGTGAGGCTTGGATCATCTTTGAGAATCGTGTTGATCCCGACCAGGATCGCATCGTGGTGTAATCGCATCTTCATCACTTCACGCCGTGACCGCAGGCCAGTGATCCACTTGGACTCTCCTGACGCCGAGGCAATCTTACCATCGAGTGTCATGGCTGTTTTGATGGTCACAAGCGGCGTTTGGCGGACGATCCAGTGGTTGAAACCGGGATTCAAATCTCGCGCTTCGCTCTCGCAGGTACCCGTCGAGACCTGGATGCCTTGTTGCTTCAGTAAGACCATTCCCCGACCTGCATGCTGCGGATTTGGGTCTTCGGTGGCGGCACAGACCCGCGCAATCCGATGTTCGATGATTACTTTGGTGCAAGGTGGTGTTCGACCGAACGTTGAACAGGGCTCAAGCGTCACGTAGAGGGTGGCGCGTTCCGGCGAATGCCTCTTCTTGAGAGCATCGTTGATCGCTGTGACTTCAGCGTGCGCTTGATCCGGGCCTTTGTGCCAACCTTCACCAATGATACGGTCCCGTTTGACGAGCACGGCTCCGACGGCTGGGTTGGGGGAAACCAGTCCAACTCCGCGACGGGCTAACGCCAGCGCTCGCTTCATGTAGCGATGCTCTAGGGTTGCGTTTCTGGAATCTGACGGGCTCGTTGGCATGTTGACGATTGGGGGACCCAGCCTACTAGGTCTTGTTCGCCACGGCAATTCAACAGCAAGAAGGCTGCGGTGGAATGAAGGTGCGGTGGCAAACGGTGAACGGGACTTCAATTCCGTTTTACCCGGAGGGCGCAGATGAAATCCGCTGTCAATGTCACAAAATTGCCGGACAGAACGGTTGGTCCGGTGCAGACTGGCTTTTGACCCAAATGAGCCACGGCTCGAGCGGAGTTGATTTCGCGGCTATTATTTGGTGGATCCGGCATCTTTGCGTCCGGGCACGCGGATGCCAACCCTTTTTCCCGATGGGAAAAGCGTGAATGAGGACGTCTTCGACGGCGAGCGGCAGATACAAGCCATGTGGGACTTTCTGGAAATTGCTGGCGGAACATCCTCCGAATGGGCTAGTTCAAGGGATGAAGGAGCTCGTGGCCGAGGCAAGGCTGTGATGTACCGGAATTTTATTGAGGACTCAGGCCTTGCTCCGACCGGCTTGGGCTACCCGGGGAAAGGACAATCTGAGCTTTGATGCGGACAGCCTGCGTTTGGCGCTTATTTGGCACGGTCCGTTCATCGATATGGCGCGGCAAGCACTGCGCGGTGAGGGCTTAGAATCGGCGGGGAGGCGGGGATTGGTGTCGGGTTGCTTCGTTGGAGTCTGTCGGAGTTAGTTGTTCGGGGTTTTCGAAATCTGGGCCTACGGATGGCCCCGTGGTTCAAGGAATTGATGGAATCCCATCGGTTGCTTGCCGCCGCTTACCGGTTCTCGGCCCTGCGGGTTCTCAATCTGCTCGGCCCTTTTCAACGTCGCTGGATCGGCTGTCTGCTTGGGAGGATTGAGCTGCTCTTGGGGGGGCGAAAGGCCTCCTTGCGTTCCCCGCGCGGCGCGTTGGCAAGCCGGATAAATCGGCCACCCATGTGCCACGGGATGCCAACGGCTCAGCCGGCTCTCAAAAGCCCCCTCGGCGGTTTTGCCAGGAAAAAGCCCGGCAGTCGCCTAGTCGTTGCTATCCACCGAGCGTTTTCTCGGATCAGCAATCCCAACTCCTCGTCGAGGGAGTCTTCCGTCTTCAACCTCAAAATCTGACTTAACTTTTTAGGAGCACCACAAGATTTTAAAATGTCGCCCTTCCTAGGCGCCGAAACTCAGGTTGGGGAGCGTTCGGGTAATGAGTTTCAAGAACCTGCACTACATCGAGTAATGTCAAAGCTTTGCCTATGCACACATTGAAGCTTCCCGTCGTGGGCTCACCATGCAGAACAACCGCCGCGTTGATTCTCTTGATGTCTTTGACACAAATAAAATCCCTCGCCTGTTGCCCATCACCAAAGATCGTCATCGCCCGTCCTTGCCGATAGCGGTCACAGAAGATCAAGATCACTTCTGAGTAAGGTGATCAAGGATCCTGACGAGGGCCATAGACGTTAAAATATCGGAACCAACAGGCTCCGAGACCGAAACCTTCGCCCACAGCCTTGAAACAAAGCTTCGCCAGCATACTTGCCAGGGCTGTAGGGGCGATCGCTTGTTTTCCCGTAGTTTCCTTCATCGGCAGTTCAGAGGGTCTCCATAAACCGCCGAAGAAGAAGCAAAGATGACCTGCCGCACCTGGGTAGGATTTCGCCACAGCACCCACTCTTGATGAACGCCCTCAAGACTGGTGCCGAAATTTAAGTCAGGATCATCCATACTCTCCTGAACGCTCACCAATGCAGCGAGAGGCACGACCGCTTCCGGTCGGATGCACAAGCCCCGGATTCGATCCGCCCCGGCTTCAGCAAATCCAACCCTCAAACTGAAAAGCCCGGAGTCGACTCCACTCCCTTGAGATTGGCCAAACACCCCGTTCTCAAGTTATCCATACCGCAAACCTCGGCACCCATTTCCAAGAGCCCCTCAACCGTGTGACTTCCGACAAAGCCATAGCGCCAGTAACAAGTATTCTCTTCATGACAAGATCAATCCCCTAATGATCCGGTGATTCACCGACAGATTCATCCGCTAGGGGTGATGTCCACCGTTCCCCGGCACGTAGCAAACAATGCGGCTGCCCAATCTCAATGCACCTCTGTGAAAATTCATCCGGACTCTCCGTATTAAACTCGAACATTTCGTAATGACAGGGAATCACCATTCGTGCCCCGATATCCTTGGCCAACTGCGCTGCTTCCCCTCCCGAGAGGTTGCCGGCCACACGCCGCTCGGGATGTCGACCGTTGATCGGTAAGAGAGCTAGATCGATCCGCCAACGTTTCAACAGAACTTCCATCCCCTCGTACAATACCGTGCCCCCACTATGATAGACCGTCCAGGAACCAAATCGGACGACATACCCAAGAAAGCGATGCCGCCCTTCCGCATCAGTGTCGAACGCTTCATGAGCAGCAGGTACTCCGTGAAGCTCAAATCCGGCAACCGACACACGCTGCCCTGAATTGAGTCCCTGCGGCCTGGAAGGCTCGATTCCGAGACGCTTGGCGACAAACTCTCGGTTCGCCTCCGGAATGATGAGTTCGAGTTCAGGGTTGACCATCATGAGCGGCCCCAACGTTTCGGCGTCCAGGTGATCAGTATGATTGTGAGTGGAGGCAACCAGTTGGATGAAATCGAGCTTCTCAGAGGCAATCACCCGCTCAGTCATTCGCACGTGAGATTTGTCAGTGGACGCATACTTTTTCGTCAATGAGTCTGAAAGGTAAGGATCGAACAACAGATGCTTCCCTTGCCACTGGATCAAAAAGCCGCTTTGCCCCAACCACCAACAGTGAAAGCGAGACTCGTCTCGACTCGCTTCACGCACATCAGCCAAAAACAGCTCGCCTTTCAAAAGTGCCTCAATCATCGCCCTCAGCTTCCAATCCCAAGTTCCTTTCGCACGCGCTGGACCCCGGCAACCATGTTCCTCAACTTCTGTTTCGCCGCCCATCGCGCGGACTGGCTCAGCCCGCAGTCCGGGGCAAAGGAAAGTCGATCCGCCGGCGCGTGCTTCAAACACTCTCGAACTCGTTCCGCTATATCGTCCACCGTTTCAATATAGTAACTCTTGACGTCAACAATTCCCACCGCCACATGCGCCGCCTCGGCAATGGTCGAGATAATTGGCAGTTCCGCAAACTCACGACTCGCCATCTCGACGTGGACCTCGCTAACATTCAGTTTTTGAAAGGCAGGAAACATCGGCGCATAACGCCGCAACCCCACCGCGCGCCCTTTGAAGTTGCCAAAACAAAGATGCGTCGATAAACGGCACTTATCCGCAACGGTCTCCACCGTTCGATTGAATATCTCCACAAATCGTTCGGGATCCTCCCAATGAGCATAGCAACTCATGGAAGGCTCATCAACCGTCAGCTCCCGGCACCCCGCCGCCACGAGCCGCTCAAGCTCCGTTCGAACAATCGGTAGCAATGCCTCCGTCACCGCATAACGATCCGGATAGCGCTCATTCGGCACCAAGCGACCACTGAGCGTGTACGGCCCCGGCACACTAGCCTTGAGTATTGGCCCCGGCGGTGCCAAACGCTTGAGGCGCTCAAAATCCTCAACCGCTCCCAATCCCTTGGGCGCCGCCAACTCGCCGGTGATCAGATGCTTGCCTCGCTGATCGTGAGCCGGCGGACCATGAAGCCTGGGGGAGGCACTCTCCAACTCAATCCCATCCAGAAAGCCGTAGAATGAGAGATTAAAATCCAACCGCGTTTGCTCGCCGTCCGTGATCATATCCAAACCGGCCGTGACTTGGTCATAAACCACCGCAATGACGGCATCTTCGATCATTTCTTCTCGATCCGCCGATCCAAAATCATTCAAATGCTGGCAAGCATACTCCAACCAAGCCGGAAAAGAATAGCTACCGATGACCGTAGTACCCAAGGAACGCGATTCCATCGCGACTAACTTAGTAGCAAGCCCCAACAAAGTGAAAGCCCATTGTCCAAAAACCCACTCCCTGCACCCCACCCAGGGTCAGCGAACCACGACCAATTCAGCGCTCCATCGCCGCCTCACGCTATTCTGCCTGATCCCCATTGGCTTACACTACCTTTCTCCTCCTCTCCCCTGTCCGAAAGACAGCAGCGCACCTCCGCCAGATCGAGCTGACGCCCCATCAAACCAAACGCTTCAAGCCAGCCAGCCCACTCCTCCACTCGCTCGTCACCGCCGCAACTCCCAGCATCGGCACCCCCCTACCATTAGGGTGGCACTGGTCTGGCCACAGACATCGACTGTTCCGACTACACCTGGCAGTTCTTTCGAAAGGCAAGACTCCCTTATTCCAAAATTACCTTGGCACCCAAGTTCATGACCCGCATTCATCGCCACAAGCCCTTCGAGCAAGTCTCATTCGGCACCGTAAAATCAGAGGACCTCCTGATCTACAAGTACCAAAAAAGAAACACTGGTTCAGACACATCGCGATCCAAGCTTGCATCTGCCGACAATCTCACCCTCGTACCGGCTTTCGACTTGACCGTTAGAATCCTCCTCATCATATCCCCGTCAAGGACCGCGACTGGAGCGTGATTCGCATCGGCAAGATCCGCAACACACCCATCCACGCCGCAAAATCTGCCTGAAACGCCTCGCGTCATCGCCAAGCAGTTGCCCGACAACTTGATTACTCCATTTATAGTGATCATTGCTCGCTCGCTCGCGTGAGTTGACCCCACAACCCCAATCGTCCATTCTCTCGTCAACAACGCCTGCGAAATCCATCGCACACCTTAAAACTCAATGACTAATAAAAATCTCACCCTCAGCCACTCTCCGGATCCGGACGATGCCTTCATGTTTTACGCGCTAACCAAAGATCTGATCCCAACCCACGGCTACACATTCAAGCACATCCTGCAAGACATCCAAACGCTCAACGAGCGCGCCACCCGCAGCGAACTCGATATTACTGCCATCAGCGTCCACGCCTACGCGTATGTCAGCGAGAACTACGCCCTCCTACCCAGCGGTGCCAGTATGGGTGATGGCTACGGCCCGATACTCGTGGCCAAACAGCAATACAACCGCGAGGAGATCACCACCAAGACCATTGCCGTTCCCGGCACCATGACCAGCGCCTTCCTGGCCTTGCAGCTGTGGCTCAAAAAGCCGGCAACGGAATTTCAATTCAAAGTCATCCCCTTCGACCAGATCTTTCAAACCGTGAAAAACGACGAAGCCGATGTCGGCCTCATCATTCACGAAGGGCAACTCACCTACCAAAACGAAGGACTCACTCTCTGCGAAGATCTGGGCGTCTGGTGGGGACAAGAAAACGACGGCCTGCCACTCCCCTTGGGCGCCAACGTGATCCACAAGCGATTTCCGGCCGAGGAGCGAAAAATGATCTCGGATCTTCTCACTCAAAGCATCCAATACAGCTTGGACCATCGCCCTGAGGCCGTAGAGTACGCCTTGCAATTCGCCCGTGACATGGGGACTGAACTGGCCGATCGATTTGTTGGCATGTACGTCAATCACTGGACGCTCGATTACGGCGACAAAGGGCGGGATACGGTTCGACGTTTTCTGGCACAAGCCCACGAAGCGGGACTGATTCCTCACCGGCAAGCCCTGGAGTTTGTCGGTTAGACGATATCTCAAAGCCCAAGCGGCAGGCCGATGGGCCGACTACTGTCAAAATCCCCAAAAACAGACCGAACGCCCGACTTCACCCCTCAAAATGTCGCTCAGCCAAACCAAAACAGACAGGCAACCACACCGCTACTGAGCCGGTGAATGACACTTTTTGACCACTTACCGACTCCGCTTGGCCAGCCTCAACGGCAAGAAAGAAAAATGCCAAAAATGGCGATTTACTGTTGACGCTACCCCCCTCTCCCTTCGTGTCGGGCCATCCGCTGAAATACAATAGCTTGAATCAAAGCGTCGGGGGAGTCGACCAACTCTCTCGGCGATCAAGCGAACAAACGGAGCTTTTCGCATTCACTTGCCAAATGTTGTCAACGGCCCGGCACCTGGCGTTGAGTGACTCCCGGCCATCGGCGCCCTCACCTCTGGAATGCTCCTCTTCGGCGGCAACAATTCAAGCGTCCTCGTCCATGTTCACCAAGAGCAAAACCCAAATTATCACCTGCCACATGCGGACCGAGGTTGCCAAGAAACGGCGTTTCACAACAACAATGTGGATTACATGAATGCGGGAAGGGATTATCAGGCAGCTTATAATTGGATTGTGAACCATCCGCCCGCGACCGTCTTGCCGACTCCCAGCGGGAACGTCAAGATTCCTTTTGATTATCAAGGGCTGATAGAGATGCGGCTTATAAGATCATGCAAGCCAGACAAGCCGCTGCCGTCAGACAATACCACGCTGATATGGACGCTTGCACCGAGGCAGACGACGAATGAACCAAAACATTTTAAAGGAACAAGCGCTTTGATGACAACAGACAAAACGAAACCCAACCGCCAATGGATGTCGTAGTCGGGCGATTCCTGGCTGTGCTGGCGATTCTCTTTCTCGGTTTTCTACTCCAAGCAAACCTCGCAGACACAAACGGAAAATGCGGGGCAGGAAAGAGAGGTGTTGTCAGCCGGCCCTTCGGCGGAAGCAGCGGGGCCGGTCTCCCCCCCTTCTTGGGACGAGCCAAGCAAGCCACCAGACCGGAAGCCAGAGAAAGGGAACACCAACGCCGGCTGCCCAAACTTGTGAGCCTGAGCCGGAATCTTTCGGGGGTACGCAAGGATGGCGAGAGCATGGGCGCTGGAGGTATGCTGAAGGCGTATCTGGAATGAGGAATGCCACTCTCCAAAGCAGAATAAGACGCGCTTTTCCAAAGCTATTTGAACGAAAAGAGAGGGAGGTTTTCAGGATTCGTGATGACCTACACAGATACGTTAGTCGAGCAACATTTGTGGCGTAAGGCAAGTCCCGAAGAGCAGGAATTAATCCAAGAGCGTCAAGCCGTCGCCGAGCTGTTTTCTGAGATTGCGGATTCGTCGGGTTGGCAACGGGCGGAAAAAGACAACTTTATTGACGTCATGGAAACCGCGGAAGTTCAGGAGAGATTATTTCTGACCGCACACGACGAACGCCAGAAACGACAGCAGGAAATCTGGGAAAATGACACACTGAGCCTTCTGGAAAAAGGTTTGGCGGTTGCCAGTCTCGGTACACAGTCCCTATCCTCACTCACATCCGAAGAGTCAGCGATTGCCGCTCTGGCGCGTGAACCTCGGGATATTCTTCGCTATAATCCCGATGCCGAAAAGTTGCGACAAGGGCGCTAATTATATGCGGGAACAACGAGAGGAGGCGCAAACTATATATTGCGGCAAGGCTATGAAAACTAAGGGCAATGGTGGGGGAAACCGAGGAATCGACACAGTGGTGGCAGGACCGCATCGCCTGGATCGATGAAACAGCGGATAAATTACATCTTACATTAGGTCCAAATAACACGGGATGGACGGAAGAAGCAGCGGCTTATCATCAATCCCTGCATAACCGGTATCGCGATTTGCGGCAGCGCTCAAGCATCAAAGCGTCTCCAACGGATACTGAATTGGAAACTCGGAGCCGGCAGTTTCAACAAGACTATGTCCTTGGGCGGCAAAAAGCATGTGAGGGAAGAGTTTGACCGAATCATAGACGCGCTCTTCCCTTCGCCAGAAGCCGCAAGTAACTAAGGAACCTTTGATTTAATCCCTGAATGTTGCTGTTTTCGGCGATTTTTCCAGAGAACAACCGAGTTTCCGATTATTAATCAGAGTTTTTCTAAGTCTCAAATCATTCGGGAATTTTTCTCTCCCATCCACCCCCGGCAACGTGAACGTTGCCGGGGGTTTTGTTTTTCCAAGCCCGCCGCCCGAGGTTGGAATTCGCTTGTCCGCCCATTGGCACTTTACCCGAAACGGAAAACACCCTAACTTGGGCCACGACTCAAAAACTGTGGTCCGCTAGATTGTTGTTATCGATGAAGCAAAGCGTCCTCGCCCTCTATCTCGGACTTCTTGGCCTCTCACCACTCCGGCCTGCCAGCATGAACGACATGAACCACGGCCCCTTTGTGTCGTGGACCATCCGCGGCGAAGGTGAGGCAGTCACTTACAAAGGCATTGCCATCCAACTCGATGGGACAACTCAAGCCAGCGTCTGTTTCGATACTGATCTGCTGCGTTATTCTGCAGCTTGGACAGGCGGCTTCCTTCAGTGGTATCCCGAACGCGATGGCCTGGAACGGAACCCCGCTATTAACGGTACCCTTTGGTTTCACAACGACCCGGGTCCTGGCTGGTCCATCGATGACTCCTTGGCTGATCCCAGACCCCTTCCCTATGGCCCTCTCCCCAAGACGCAGGCCCACTACTCCGGCCTATATCGGACTGGTGAAGAGGTAATCCTTTCTTACTCCGTCGGTGATCATTCAGTACTGGAGTCGCCCTCGTTCACTGAAGTGGATAACGAAGGTTACTTTGTTCGCCAATTTAACTTAGCCCCAGGGAAAGCCCCAATGCTGCTCCGAGTCATGAGGATTTATGGACGGGATCCAATCCTTGGAGGCACCAATACAGGAAACGGATTCGGTGTCGTTCGTTTGGGGACCGAATCGCAAAACTGGAGAATCGGATTCAAAGGACTCCCGGCGAATGCCACCTGGAGAATCGAAGATCGTCATCTCTGCCTCAGTCTTCCTGCAAATCGGGAGTCAATTCAATTTGCGCTTTTTCAAGGGGGCGAGCCCAGGAGCTATTTGCGAAACCACACGTCAAACCTGAAAAAACACATCAAAACGTTTTTCCAAGTGGCCGATTTAAAAAGTCTCACCAACAAAACAGCCATTCTCTGGCCGGACACCCCGCAGACCCCGATCCGAAAGGGAGACGACCGCGACGCTCTGGCCGTCGACACGCTCACCGTACCGCAGAACAATCCGTGGAAATCCTGGATTCGCTTTGGCGGCATCGATTTTCTCAATACCGACCAAGCCATCTTGGGATCCGTGAGCGGCGACGTTTTTTTGGTGTCCGGCCTCGCGCCCGGATCCACCACTCTCACCTGGAAACGCTTTGCCACTGGCCTCTACCAACCGCTGGGAATCAAGATTGTTGATGGGCAGATTTATGTTCTTGGCCGTGACCAAATCACTCGCCTACACGATACCAACGGAGATGGCGAGGCCGACTTCTACGAGAATTTTAACAACGATTGCCAAGTGGCAGAGAATTTCCACTGCTTCACGCTCAACCTAGAAACGGATTCCGAAGGCAACTTCTTCTACGCTCATGGCGCTCCCTGGCCGCCTAAAGTGAGAACACCGCATCAGGGCGTCCTCTTCAAGGTCTCACCCGACGGGAAGAGTTTCGAATCTTATGCCGACGGTCTGCGTGGTCCGAACGGCATGGGCATTGCTCCCAACGACATGATCACCTACAGCGACAATGAGGGACACTGGCTCCCCACCTGTTCCGTGCAACTCATTCGCAAAGGAGGCTTCCACGGCATGAAAGACACGGCACACCTTCGTGACGCCGTCCCTAAGGATTTCGAGCAACCCATTTACTGGATCCCTCACGATGTGGATAATTCCGCCGGTGATCACATCTGGATCCATAGCGAAAATTGGGGACCAATAAACGGAAAGATGCTGCTGACCTCCTACGGCAAATCCTCTCTCTCCCTAGTCCTCATCCAGGACGCAAACGGCACTCTCCAAGGCGGCACTGTCAAACTTCCCTTGCGCTTCCGCAGCGGTCTGATTCGCGGACGTCACAGCAAGTTCGACGATCACCTCTACGTTTGCGGACTGAGCTTTTGGCAAACTACTAGTGTGCAACCCGGCGGATTTTACCGGGTGCGCTACACCGGAAAACCGCTCAATGCGCCGATTGGTTTAGCCGTCACCAAGAACGGCATCGACATCACTTTCTCCGATCCGGTCGACAAAGAACTCGCCACAGATATCGAATCCTACAACATCGAGCAGTGGAACTATCGATGGATTCAACGTTATGGCTCTCCCCGCTATTCCGTCGCCAATCCTGAACAAGAGGGTCAAGATTCCATTGCGATTGATGACATTGAACTGAGTCCGGATGGGAAGACCGTAAGTCTTAAGATTGCAGGACTCGTTCCCGTGATGCAGATGAAGATTACCTACAGACTTGAGACGGCGGCAGGCGACCGACTGCGTCATGAGATATACAACACGATCCACGCGTTGCCTTAATAACGTCCGTCCAAGGCTGAGACCATGGCAACCTCAAGCCAACTCGAGGGTCGAACCAACGGCTACATCATCCGAACCTTTCGCCTAACGGATACCAGCCTGATCGTCGAGTGGTTGACAGACAGCAAGGGAAGGATTTCGACTGTTGCTCGAGGTGCGCTCCGGGAAAAGTCAGCACTATCGGGGAAGCTGGATTTGCTTTTTTTTGCGTCGATCACGTTTCGACAAAGTCTAAACTCCGATCTTTATACGCTAAAAGAAGTCGAGCTGAAGACCACGCCCCAAAGTATCCGATGCTCGGTGGCCGGTCTCAACCAAGTCGCTTACTTTGTCGATTTGGTCCGACGCACCACGGAACAGAACACGCCGACGCCGGAAATCTTTGATCTATTTCAACGGTCGTTGAATCTCGCGGAACAAGGGCAGCAAGGCCCCGCCTTCACCTTGTGGTTTGAGTGGCAGCTGCTCGCAATTCTAGGGCTCCAACCCGCAAGAGATGTCATTCAACTAACCGAAGCCGACCGGCGAGTTCTGGCCCAGTGGGAACAATCGCCAAATGACTTTCCAATGGCGGACCAGCTCAGCCAACAACAAACCAACAACATCGCCTGTCTCTTGACGGAGTCTTGGATTCGCGAAATTGGCCGGTGCCCCAAAAAACGGAATGAGTTACTTCATTGACTAAGCGCAGCATTTGGGAATGTGGTGGTCCTTCACCGCTTTCATCCCCAATAAAAAAGTCGCCCAGTTTACACCGGGCGACTTTTCCTAAATTAAAAGTTATCGTCCTGCTACTTGTTCTTCCGATTCCTCACCAACTTGGCCTTGTTCTGCTTGAGATACTTCTCAACGGCTCGGCGCTGTTCGAGTCTTACCGGAATTCCCTTCTGATTGAGGTTTCGCAGGTGGCGATAGTGGCAGAGGGTCTTACCTAATTGAACAATCTCAATATGAAATTCACCCACCTGCCATAGCTGCCCTGACTCCAAGTCCGTCTTCGCCTTAACTTCCTTATTCAACTTCATAATTCAAATACCTACCTCAACTGTGACAAGCCAATTCGACAAATGTTCAATCCAAAGCAGTCATCGTAAATGCGGATTGGCCAAATCCGGGATTCTTCGGTCGCCGATCACTCGCGGGATCAATGAGACCTAGTCAATGCCAATATTGGCGACCATAGACCCCTAATCGAATAGTCTAAGACATTCCTAAAAATTCGAAATGATGTCGAGAATAATCTAATGCTTTTTGCACTTCGATTCCGATCCGTGATGAATTCACCGAGAATTGATCTCTCGAACCCGTGCTAACCCCTCGCACAAAAAGACGATTAAATCGCTCAAATGTTCACCGCTTTGGTGAATATTTTCTCCATCCCAAAAAAGTGTCTAAGATTCTGAACGGGCACTTGTCATATACCTAACTAGTCCAAACGAAACCAGACAAATCACCGGATTGAGCAACCCAATCGTAATCCATCGGAAAATGCTTAGTTGCTGACAGATGCCTGTGGCCGATTCACTGAAAGCAAACGACCACGAAAACTTATCCCTCGCGGGCTGGTTCGAGTTACTGGAGGGGCCGCTCCTCCGCTACGCCTATCAACTAGTGAAGCGCCCAGAGGTCGCTCAAGATTTGGTTCAAGAAGCCTTTCTAAAACTACAGACCAGACAAGACACCGTCACCGAGCCCAAGCCATGGCTCTACCGAACCATCCACAACATGGCAGTCAACCATCATTGCAAAGAGAACCGCGTCGTTCCCCTCAATTCGGGCGAACCGGAAAAAAACGGCACAGAACAAGCCGCTCCGGAGCCGATGCCTGACGAGTACATCGCTCGGTTGGAGGCGATCGGTCAGATCCGTCTGGTCTTGCGGAGTCTAGCACCGAAAAAACGTGAGCTACTCCGGCTCAAATTCGAGGAAGATCTTTCCTACAAGGAAATCAGTCGTCAGACCGGCCTCAGCGTAAGCAATGTTGGTTATCAACTCCACCGCCTCCTGAAATCCCTCGCCTCCGAAATCCAAAAAAACGGGGTCTTCAAATGAACAAGTCCTTATTCCCACCCAACGATCCCGAATCCCGGATCACGGCCTACCTCCTAGGACAACTTCCTCCGGAGGACCACGCCGAGGTAGAAGACCAGATCAACGCTGAGCCCGAACTGGCAGTCCTCGCCGCTCGGCTCAAGAAAACCATCGACTTGCTGCACCAAGCCGTTCCCGATTCCATCAAACAGCCAGTTGCGAAGCCCAGCGATGAACTACGATTCTCCAACGATCGTCGCCAAACTCTCCTGGCTCAGCTGGCAGAGGAGCCGACCCAGGTCTCTATAACGGGAACGGGTGCCAAGCACACCGTCCCGTGGTACGTGCCGATGGGAATCGCTGCCGGGTTACTCGTGATCCTCACAGTTCTGGCACTACCCAGCGGGTCGGTCCAAATCGCAGCGGCGCACAAAGACGCCACGCGTACCTATGCTCCAGAGGCCCCCTCCGAAGCCTCTCTAACTCAGTCACCGCAAGCATTACCGCTCGCCCGTCAGTCTGGACAATGGGCTGAAATGAGCACCTCAGCCACCCGACCGACCCAACCACCAAACGTTGGATTTGAATTGTTACCCAAAGCCGAGCGCGAGGAAAAGGAATTGGATGCCAATCAACCGATGATGCCCCGCTACAACATCTCAGCTCAGGCTGTCGCTAAAGTCAGACCGCCGGTTGAACTCGCAATGCCCGCGCCAATTGCAGTGCCCTCAGTAGATGCCGACACAGAGAACAAGGCAGCTGCGGAACTGAGTTTTGGTCGGGCTCTAGGCGAAGTTCGTGACAAGGAGGCTGTTCCTCAACTACCGGCGAATAGCGCCGACTACTTTTACGCTCGCGGTTACGCCCAAGCCGCCCCGGAACCGTCCCAAGTCAAAGCATCGCCCCACTCCATCGAATCACAAAGAGCAGTCGAGCAGCAGCTGGCCAAGTCGAGAGACTCCCGACTCCTTGGTGAACGCCTCCAAGAAGCCGAGGGGCGCGCCCGCACTCGTTCGGAAGCCATCCGCGCCGCCGACGAATCGCTTGAGGTTTTGGCGCGGCTTCCGGACGGCGATCAGGACTACAAGACCTTCAAAGAGGTGGAACCAGAGATCGAGCTGGCCCGAGAGAAAAACGCCGGCCACGCTCTCGGAGTCTATTTCGGTGACGGACTCGGTGTTGAAAGCGTGGTCACCGGACCGATGACTGCGGGAAAGTCTATCGACGCAATAAAACCACAGATGGCAGCACGCGGTGAGCCAAGCCGCCCTAATGCCTCTTGGGGCCTCAGGGCCACAGGGGCAGCTGGAGATCAGTTTGGAGGAGCAGCCTATAGTGAGCGTTTCCGCTATGGCGGCGCGGCTGGCATAGGTTTCGGCGGCGGCTTACTGTCGGAACCGGTCAGCGGCCTCGCACGGGGACGTTCAGCCAACAAAGATTTCGGCTCAATGGCCCTCGGTGATTCTGGAGTCACCACGGAGAGCGTCTGGGCCTTTCAAAAGATGGGCGAACAAGAAAATTCGCCGCCTTCCGACAACAAGGCCCTCACCAAAGGCTTCGCAGCGTCAGCAGATGGATCAAGACTCCTTTTTGATCACCCCAGCGCCGGTGAATCGGACGATCTCGACAGCCTGGCATCTTCCTTTCAAGCGGGGCACGGCCTAGCTTTGCAAGAAAGTCTCCACGGCCCCGCCGAACTCGAAGACCTCGGCCGCCAGAACCAAAGCCTAGAGCGGGAGAGGGCGGAAGACAAAGTCACCCTGTTGGCAGGGATATTGACCGAGTCAAAGAGCAATCTGGAGGCATCCGGTCGTGAGGAATCAGACGCCCCCGCACGTGAGCTTTCAGTCGCCCAGAACTTTGGTCTTGAACCCAAGCTCGCGAAATTGTCCGACCTAAAAGCAACCATCGACCAAGTAGAACTGTGGACACGCGGTGCATCACCTACGGAGGATCCGGCATTCTCCCTGGGTAACGTCGTGATCGACGAACAAGAGTCTGCGTCTACCGCCGCAGAAGATGCCGCCAATGAAATTGCCGAAGTCAATGACCGCTCGGTCGATCACCTGGCCGTAAAGAAGAAAGTTGAGACCTCGAGATCACTCCGTGATCGAACCAAACTATCCAAGGGACTCAAACAACTAGAAAGATCGGTCGAACGACAAAGAGAGACCGAACCATCGTTCAATCGCCAACAAGACACGAGGGCCAATCCGACATCCACTTTCAGCCTGAACGTGAGTGACGTCTCATTTCGGCTGGCGGCCGCCAGTTTGGATCAAGGTGTGTTGCCAGCCCCCTCTACTATTCGACCGGAGGAATTTTTCAACGCCTTCGCCTATCATGATCCGATCACCCAATCAGATGAGCCCATCGCCGTTCACACCGAACGTGCCCGGTTTCCTTTTGAGCACCGCCAAGACATTCTCCGCATCAGTGTGCGCACAAAATCAACCGGTCGCAGCCGTCAAACCCCGTTAAACGTCGTCATCCTGCTCGACCGCTCCGGATCCATGGAACGTCCCGATCGTCAGGCGATCAGCCGCCGAGCCCTGAAGTCTCTGGTCAGCAGTCTGCTCGATCAGGATCGCATCAGCATTATTGCCTTTGCTCGCGAAACACGTCTGTGGGCGGACGGGCTCCCTGGAAACCAAGCCATGCAAGCGCTCAATCAGCTTGGTAATCTCATTCCTGAAGGCGGCACAAACCTGGAAGCCGCCTTAGTTACGGCATATGCGATCGCGAAAAAACACTTTATGCCAAAGGGGCTGAATCGAGTGATTCTTCTAACGGACGGTGCGGCCAATCTCGGCAATACGGATGCTGAATCGCTTCGCTTGACGGTCGAGTCTCATCGCAAGGCCGGCATCGCCCTTGACTGCTTTGGTATCGGATGGGATGGCTACGATGATCATCGGCTCGAGACGCTTACTAGAAACGGAGATGGCCGCTACGCCTTTCTGAATGATATCACCCAGGTGGAAACCGATTTCAGCCGACAACTCACCGGAGTACTCAACGTCGCCGCAAAGAATGTCAAAGTGCAGATCACCTTCAACGAGGAACGGGTCACTAGTTACCGGCAGATCGGATACGCCAGGCACCAGCTCAAAAAGGAAGCCTTTCGCGACGGCACGACCGATGCTGCGGAGTTAGCAGCTGCCGAAACCGGAACCGCCTTATACGTGCTTATGATAGATCCCGAAGGCTCTGGCCCCATTGGCGACCTTTCATTGCGTTATCAAGACCCGAAGACCAAGGCCTACCGGGAACTCTCGCGGAGCGTTCCGTATCAGGAACCAGTCGTGGATCTCAAACACGCCTCAGCGGCGATGAAGCTGGCGGCGGCCTCGGGAATCTTCGCCGAATGGCTGGCAGGGATTCCCTATAGTCAAGACGTCGATTTAAAAGCCATCCAGCAACTCATCTCCCAAACACAATCCGGCAACATACTTGATCCTGCGGTCTCTCAATTCGAAAACATGGTCCTCCAAGCCCAAAGCCTGGCCGGACTCTAACCCAAGCTCGGATCCCATTTTATCAACGAAAACTCTTTAGGAAGCACCATGCAAACAACCGGGCTGTTTCTCTCAACTCAACTCAAACAACGGGCAATTGCCGCTTGGCTCGAAGCGACTTTCGCCATGACACTGCTTGCTCAGAACCCGCAACAATCGGTCGAGGCCGACAACATTGCGGTTTCCGGACAGATCAGCCAAGACAAGGCCCAGTTCACCATCATCGCCGACCTACTCGACAAACATAACGACAAAGCCCGACTCCTCTACACCTCTCAGGCCGAAAGAGAAATCCATGTAGATTCCAACACCTTACGCAGCCGCACAAAGATCACTCTCAAACGAATCCAAGGAGAATTTGACACCATCAACCTCGGACTGAGCGGCAGGTCGTGGCCGACCCGAGTCACCGGAACCGGTCTGAAGAGTTGGAGTGTGCGGTCAACCGAAGACAGCAAAGAATCACTGGTGCTTGAGTTTGATGAATCTGAAGCTGAGTCGGACGCGCTAAGCGTCGCGGTCGAGACCGAAACCGAGATCGATGATCTGCCCTTCGATTTTGACCTACACGGGCTGCAATTCGAATTCCCCGCTCTAGCAAGCGGTGATATCACAGTCAGACATACACCGGACCTCGCAATCGATCTCAAGGAAAGCATCGGGCTGACGCCGGTGCGCCCCCTAGAAGCAGAACCTCAGACCACCCTAACCGAAAGCGTCCGGGGATTCCGTTTCCTTGGAACTCACTACCGAGCCGCCGTCCATGTTCGCCTCTTGGACCCGGATGCTCTCCGGGTTGTGATGAACCAGGTAGCGACTGAAGGCCAATATACTGAACACTCCCTAGAATTTAGGGTCACCACAACCGCAACCACCAAGAACCCTCGAGGCGCCAGCCATCTCCTGCTCGGCGGGCAAACAGCCATCACAGAAGTCACCTTGCCCGAGCATTGTTCCATCACGCTGGAACCGAACGGTTACATAATCCACCTCGAGAGACCCGGCTCTTACCCAATCACTTTTGAATTCAGGGCAAAAATCACCGAGAACGATGGATGGAAGCGGGCGACCTTCCACCTGCCCACAGCCAATCTTCTCCCAGTTTCACTGACCGGCTTTGAAGAGGCGACGGAATTTCATCTTGAAAATGGCGGACTTGTGGAAGCTAAGGATGATGGCTTCCACACCTTCCTGCCCGCAAATGGAGAAGCCGTCTTCGCCTGGCGCAATCTTCAGGAAGAACGATCATCGAAACTGTTCTACAACACCGAGGCCCTCTCAACCATCAGCATCGGCACCGGGGTGATGCGCCAGAGCTGCATCACGGTCGTCACCGTGATGCAGGGAGAATTGGATGCACTCAAGCTGACCGTTGAGGGTGAAGGCGAAATCACTACGGTTACTGGCACCGACATCCTATCGTGGGAACTCAACCCCACCGATGATCCCCAGTCCCGAGAGCTGATCATTCGATTCAACCGACCCCAAACGGAAAGTTGCCGTCTGACAGTTTCCACACTCTCAACCCTCGGCCCTTTCCCCCTGGAGACACAGCCCATTCGCATCACTCCGCTGGGCAGCACGCGGCACCATGGCATGATTGAAGTCGTAAATGAAGGAGCAGTACGGCTTGCCAACACCACCACCGCAGGGCTCTCCCGAGTTTCTCCTCCCAACACAAAAGCAGACTCTGAGAATGAACTCAGAGAGGCTTATCCGTCGCAACGATTCGCGTTCCGGCATTCCTCAACTGACTATTCACTCACCATTCAAGCCGATGACATCCAACCGGAAATCACTGCCTCCGCCCTGTTCGCGTATCATTTGGGGCACGATGGAACGCGTATCGAGGCGGACTTCGAGTTGGAGATTCGAGAAGCACCCATTCGCGAATATGTGGTTGGCATCCCCTCCGACTATGTCATCGCCGAAGTCAGTTCCCACCAACTCGCGGACTTCTTCATCACCCAAACGGAAAACATCGGCAAGTCGGAGCTTCGCCTGGAATTCAACCAACCGGTATTCGGACGACAGCAAATCAGACTACGGCTCGAAAAAAATGAAACGCTGGCCAGAACCCTGTGGACCCTTAGCAATTTATCACCGCAGGCAACACGTCAAATCCGCGGTCATATCGGCGTTTCCTCGGTTCAAGGCTTCCGCCTGACCCCCAACACGTTCAATGGCGTGTCGGAGATCGCCACCGTTTATTTCCCAAAACAAACCGAGGGACTTCAGGCGGCGTTTCGCATTACCGACAATGATTGGGGCATTGCCTTGAACGCCACCCCGATTCCGCAGGCGCTTCAGGCCGACTGCACTCACCTTTACACCATCGGCAGCGGGCTGATCTATGGCAGCAGTCTCATTCAATTCGCCATCTCCGGTGCGCCCGTTGATACCTTGCAATTTAACATTCCCGCGGAGTATCAAAACATCGAGTTCACCGGAGAAGAAGTCCGAAACTGGACCCAAACCGAAACCGGCTATGACGTTGTTCTCCAGTCACCCATCATTGGCCCCTACACGCTTCTGGTTTCCTATGAACGAACGTTTCAAGACGAAGCGGACAGGCTCAACGCCACCGGAGCGTCGCCACTCAACACCACTTCCGAACAAGGAACCATCATTCTATCGAGCAGTCGCCAAATTCAGATGGACCGCAGAGACGGAATTGCCCAACTCATCGAACTCGCTCCCGAAGAACTCTCACCCGAACACCGGCTCCTGCTCAGCCACCCGGTCCTCGCCGTCTTCCAATACAGCCAACGCCCCTTCACCCTCAATCTTGGTCTGTCCACCCTAAATGAGGGAAATTCCGTGAAACAGATCGTCGACCGCGCGGAAATCACGACCCGGATTTCACAAGACGGGCAAACCGTGACAACCGCCAAGTATTACGTCAAATCCACCGGCTCTCCGCACTTCGCGCTGAGCCTACCCGCAGGCAGCCAACTGTGGTCAGCGACAGTAGACCACAAGAAAGTCATCCCCATCACCGCCGATAACACGAGCCTAATCCCCCTTGGCGCCGATTCCCCCTCGGGTGAACTGCGCCGGGTAGAAGTCAGCATAGCCGCCAATTCGCAGGAAGCGAGTCCGGTTCGAGTAACCTTGCCCCAACTCTCCGTTCCCATGCTCTATTCGAAATGGAACATGGAAGCCGCTCCCCAGCAGCGGCTTCGATTTTTGGAAGGCAACATCATTCCCATGAATTCCGGCCAACCGTCGAATGGCTTCCTGCAACTGCGCCAACTGCTGGGAAGTCGTGAACCGCAAAACCCCCGGAATGCAGCAAGACTGCTCCTCGCCCTAGCATTGCTAGTGCTAGCCATCGTGATCTTCTACCTGAGCCGCAAGCCACAGATTTGTGACTTCAGATGGCGGCACGTCACTGGAATCACTTTAGGTGCGTTGGCATTGCTCATAAGCGTGATCGTAACCATCTCGGTATCCCTCCATTCCCTGAATCATCTCCCGCCCACGGAAGGAGATTTAGAATTCAATGCCTCCTTCACATCGCCAACCAAGACGACCTACACGGTCATCGAAAATCGACCGATTAATTTTATCGCCAGTGACATCGCCTCCTATGGCTGGCCCGTTCTTCTCGCCGCCCTACTCTTAGGACTTTCAGCTGCCAAGCTACCCGCAGTCCAACGCCCCTACATCGAACTTGCCGCTTGGCTCTTGTGCCTCTTTGGCGTGCTCTCCTGGCCCATCGGGGGACCGATCTCATTACTCGTGATCATCGCGTTCCTAATTCGGCACCTAGTCATTCCCGGAATGCAAGCGGCTTGGCGAGCTCGTGAGCCTATTTCCGCGGCAGCACCCTTGCTGATTACCGGGATGTTTCTGGCTCACACAACGCCTGTGTCAGCCGAAAATCACAGGCAAGATGAACACCAAATCCCCGACCGTGTCGAGCAACAGATCACAATCGAAAACGGGTTTGCCGCCGGTAAGGTGACCGTCCATTGGAACGCCCGTGCTGGACAATGGATTCCTCTGTTACACGCACCGGGGGTCCTCACCCAAGTGTCGTTCGACGCTACAACTTCCAAGCTATCAGACGCTGCCGCCGGACCACAGATCAAGACCCTGATGGCCTTGCAAGACGGACTACAATTGGTGCAATTTGATTATCAGATTCCAGTAGATCAAACGAACACCCCCGCGAGATTCCAACTCCCAACACAGTACGGTTTGATCAACCGAATCGACATCACCCTCGCGGAAGCCAACGCCGATCTCACAGCTCCCCAAGCAATCTCGACCACGCCGACTCGACCACCGGATGACAAGTTCAGCTATTGGACGGTCATTCCTAAACCAACGAACGCTATTGAAATCGAGTGGCAACCCCGGCAACGAAACCGAAGCGAAGAAACTCCGGTCTACTTCGCCGAGATTCACACCTTGTTAGTGCCCAGCTCCGGCCTCGTCGAGGGATTCCAGGATATCGCTATTCGACCCGCTCAAGGTGAAGTTTCACAAATCAATGTCGCCGTACCGTCTCAGATGACAATCAACGGCGTCCTCACCAATGACCTCTCTCAATGGCGTTTTGAACCGGAAAACGGACGATTAAAAATCGACCTCAACAAACCACAATCGCAACCGTTTTTGATTCGCATTCGGAGCCAATGGATCACCGGCCCGCTCCCTTACACTGCGACCCTGTCCTTTCCAACCGTTGAAAGCACCTCCGGCCAAGTGGGCACCATCGGGATCGCCACTGGCGTCGAGGCGCAACTCAGCAACACCGTGACGACCGGACTCGTGCCGATTGATCCTCAAGATTTCCGTCGGGCGCTCCTCGATCTGTGCCGCGCGCAGTTCCCCAACGTAGCTATTCGGCGCGCGTTTCGCTACAACGAGCCGACCGTATCCCTCGAACTCGCCCTCATCCCAGTCGCTCCCCACATCACCGTAACCACCAACGAGCGACTTTCAATCGGAGAAGACCGCACGTTACTGGCGACCACCATTGAGGCTCAAATCTCCCGCGCCGGCATCTTCAACCTCAGCTTCATCCTTCCGGCCGGGATGAACATCGACAGTGTCAGCGGCAATCAATTAAGTCACTGGACCCAGGCGGTCCACAACAACATCCGAACCGTCACGCTTCATCTTAAGAGGAAGTACTTAGGCGCCCTACAATTTGAACTTACCTTATCCGGTCCGGGCATTTCGCCGAGTGCCAACTGGGTGGCGCCAAAAGTGACTATCCAGGAATCCAATCGACAACGCGGCCAACTGCTCATTGTTCCCGAACAGGGCGTTCGGCTCCAGCCCACCACCCGCGACAATGTCTCGCAATTCGATCCGCGAGCCCGAGGCGTTAAAACAAACGGCGCGCAAGCCTTCGATCTTTTGAACGCCGAGTGGAACCTCGCCTTTAGTGTAGAGCAAGTGGCCCCTTGGATCGAAGTCGCCACCCTCCAAGACATCGAATTCACGGAAGGCAAAGCGAATGCAACTATCTTCCTCGATTTTCAGATCAAAAACACGGCCGTCAAATCTCTAAATCTGAGCCTGCCGGACACAGCAACCAACGTGCGCTTTGAAGGAGAGCACATCGCCGACTCGGTCACCTCCGCTAATCAACAAACATCCCGCGATGACTGGACGGTCCGTTTCCAACGCCGTGTTATCGGCAACTATCGCCTGACAATCACCTACCAAACCACCATTCTGGACGACCAGACACCGTTCGCCATCCGAGGTGTGATCCTCAGCGATTCAAGTCTCCAGCGAAGCTTTCTCGCGTTACGGACCCAGGGGCGACTTCAGACCACCATCACCCAGCTGCCCGCCTCGCTCTACATGACCGACTGGCACAACGTTCCGCGCCATCTTCGGCGAAATCTACCCGATCGCCTGCCTGTTGAATACAGTTTCCGAGCCGTGTCACCGGACTTTCAACTCCCGGTGACCATCTCTCGACATCAAATCACCCAAACACTGGCAGCCCAAATCAACCAATTCGATTTGACAACCATTGTCTCTCAGGACGGGAGCACCATCACAAAGGCGGACATCGCCATCTCTCCCGGTAGCAAACGGAGTCTCGAAGTCAGTTTACCCTCGAACAGCGAATTCTGGTTTGCTCGGGTCAACGGACAAACCGTCTCAGCACTTACCAACAACGACAACCTACTAATCCCCTTTGGTCATAACTTTAATGCTTCCGAACCCACGCAGGTCGAAGTGTACATCCAAGATTCATCCGCCCAGACGACATCGGGCCAACTCGACAACGTCTTGAGAAGCATCAACCTCGATCTTCCAGCGGACTCGGTGACCTGGACGGTCTATCTCGATCAACAATGGGACCTCAAGGATTGGGAAGGCGACCTACAACTGACCGAGACTGCCACGGTTGCCGCACATCGCTTAGCCAAACTTGAGGATTACCTCACCAATGAAACCTCACGCCGGCAAAATCGTACAAAGGAAGCAGAAGCCCTGCTGGAACGAGGCAATCGGTTCCTGCAACAAGGAAACGAAGTGGAGGCTCGCCATGCCTTCCAAGGCGCCTACAACCTCACCCAACATGACGCCGCTTTCAACGAAGACGCTCGGGTGCAACTCAGAACCCTGAAGACCCGACAGGCGATGGCTGGCATCACGGTGCAACAGAACAAGCAAAGCGGAGCCCAGGCCGATCTCTTCACCGAAGCACCCGAACAGCAGCTTTCCGCTCAGAATGTTCTCGGACGAGCCGATCCGTCGAACGAGAACCTCCTCCTGAGCCTCGCCAACCGACTCGTCCAACAACAGGACGAAACCGCATCCGCACCGCGCGGCTTTGACGTCACCCTCCCAGTGCAAGGAAAACGGC
Source organism: Limisphaerales bacterium (assembly GCA_024761205.1). Classification (GTDB taxonomy): domain Bacteria; phylum Verrucomicrobiota; class Verrucomicrobiia; order Limisphaerales; family AAA164-E04; genus UBA2970. The sequence goes on along the minus strand of JAMASS010000004.1, from coordinate 333,103 downwards.
TGAAGTTCTTGAAAAGCGTCCAAGTCGATTCCTTGGATAATGTCACCTTGCGACTTCAAGCCCGTTCGAGGTCACCGCAGGCGAACACCGTATTAATCGTGATCATCGCCGCCTGCGGATTCGCCGTGACGTTCTTAAGGCAGAAACTCATTCAACGCAGCTAGGGAAACTCTGCTTAACAACCGGAAATTTGGTTTTCTCTGGAAAAATCACCGAAAACAGCAAAATTCAGGATTAAATCAGAGTTTCCCTGGTATTGTTCCCTGGCCACTACCAAGGGGAGTTCTCATGATGCTTAGTTTAATTAAGGGATTACATACTTGATGCCACAAGGGGAGGCTTTTTTCATAAAGTATTCTTTCATGCTCCAGGCTTGGAGACGGGGATAGGTGTTGGGGGAGTCTATTCATGGGGGAAGGTGCCGGGTTCATCTTTGCTTCAATACGCCCCTCCGAGATGAGATGGTCTCTACGGTGATGAGGATGCCTTGCGGCGGCTTTTTCTTTGCCGATGGTGTGGCAGAATGCCCGAATCTGGTCAGCGGCGGGTTGGGCGCTCTTGACTTGGGCCACGACTTTGCGCGTGTGTTGGATGGGCTCGCTCAGGAGGTAGCCTTCCCTCTCTACCCCGCCATCGCCTATCTATAGCGCAGGGTTTAGCGGCTCGTTTAAGTTCCGGCGGATGCGATGCTGCTGGTCAGGAATGGGGGGCATAGGTGCTTGGTTTTTCAGGTTTTCCGTCAGCCCTTCAGTCTTCCAAAATACCAGGGGGCGATGCCTTTGCTCAGCACGGGCTGCTTCGTGAGCGAGCCCGTCTCTTGGCGGGCTTTGGCTGGCGCACCGGTGTTTCCCCTGGGCGACTGTCGGAAGAGAGCACCCAAGGTCCGCTTCATCTGTTCTGCGATATCGGCACTCATGGTTCAGTTTTTTTTGTGTTGTCGTTTGTCGTCGGTGTGGTGATTTATTTGGTGAGCATCGCCCCGGTCAACCGCTTGCCAAAAGTCCCTCGACACACCGTGCCCAGCCAATCTTCAGCCGTGTTCACACTTTGATTGATGCGCCAGGCGAACTCGTTCAGATACCGGGAGCAATGCCTGCAGCTCCAATGGTGCCGTAAAATCCCCGCTTCAACACGGCCCAAACGCTCTCAATGTCCTTGGTGCGGACCTGCCCTTCCGCATATTGCCGGACGGAATGATTCACCCGGCGCTGCCGATACCAGAGCCTCTCCGGCCCCGTGTAAGAGGGGAAGTCATCCGTGTAAATGGGGGTGCCACGCGGCGGCGGATGAGAGCGAACATGGCGGGCTTGCTCACCCTCTCCGCCGGGAATAGCAAGACCCGTCCGTTTCTTTCCCGCATCCCCGCCACGGGCATCTTGCCCGCCGGGCCGCGTCCTTGCCGCCTAGGTAGGTTTCATCTATCTCAATGACGCCTTCGAGGTAAATTTTAGCCTCCTCACAGGCCTCGCCAATGCGCCAGGAACCAAGCCGTCTTGGGTGTCACTCCCAAGACCCTGAAAAGCTGCCATGAAGAGACACCCTTGCGCCCCATGTTCAGCAGATAGACGGCGCAAGGCCATGTTTGCAAGGAGACATGGCCGCGCTCGAACACCGAGCCGATCCGCACGGTGAAATCCTTCCGGCAACGCCGGCAATGCCAAACGCCCGGGCGCGTGCGCCGTTCTGCGGCCTGTTTTGGGCGTGGCACTTGGGGCACTCCACGCCGTGTTTCCATCGCTCCTCTTCGAATAAAACACTTTGTCGACTTTTTTTATGAAAACAACCTTCCCTTATGGCATCAAGTATGTAATTCCCAATCAGATATATATTTGCATTGTTAGCGGCTTGATTTGGGCAATGCGTCTGGGCAAAAGCTGATATTGTCCTTAGTAATTTAAGCAATCAAATTAGCGACTCTCCTCTATATTCATTTATGGAAAATTATTTAGGTTTCGAACATTTAGGCGGAGTGATTATTAAGACAGGAGTTAATCCATATGCTTATATTTTAAATAATATAAAACTGAGGATGAGTGAGGTAATCGGTTCACCGAGGGGTTTTACTTTTTCTGTTTCATCTTCAGACACTCTTTTGGGAAATCTAATTGGAGGTTTCACTCCTCTTGACGCTGGACTTTATACTTATCGGATGGCATCCCTGCTTTTCTTCAAACCTAACACTGAATATCTGGTTTCAGCCATGGCTCCAAATAATCCGTTTTACAATTATTTCCGACCAGCAGTGGCAGAAAATACCCGGGTTCATTCCCCGAATGGATGGAGTATGGTAATATTTGAATTATATTCGTTTAATGTATTTGGGCAATTCGAACTTGTATCGACACTTGGTTTTCCTTTCGCGTCAATTGACGTTCCTTTCGTAAAACCTGCTCCACCTCCAATGATTCCACTCCCCATAGTTACACAACCATCGCCAGTGATTCCTTTGTTTCCTATTGCAATGGAGTCTGCTGTTTCTATTAAACGGAAGAATGGACAGATTGTGTTTGAATGGCAAGGCGGGCAATTGCAATATCTTGATAAGATTGGTAACGTTTAGCCGAATGTAAGCGGTTTAACCTCACCGGCAATTGTTGATCCAAATTGGTCAAGAAGCAGATTTTTTTGGGTGACGCGGTGAAGTGTTAACCCATGTCAAATCCATCTTAACGCATTTTGTGGATTGACGGTGGCGCATTGATCAACGCTTCCCGCTCGAAGCCGCCAGCGAATAGTCGTTCGCCTTTCTTTCCGCTGTGCCCGCTCGGGGTTTTCCCCCGGGCGGGTGTTTTGCCGCCCCTCGGCGAAGCATTGCAGGCAAACCACGTTGCCGTGGTTTTTTTGTTGGTTTGCGCAGTGATTTGGGATTTCTTTTGATTTTGATGAAGTTGCCCCCGAGAGACCCGTCCGCTGAAGCCGTCTTCAAAATCAGCGGCATGACCTGCGCGTACTGTGTCCAGCAGGTTCGAGAAGCCCTTCTGTCGGTGGACGGCGTTTCGGACGCCTCGGTTTATTTGTCAGAGGAATCCGCCTCGGTCCGATGGCAAAGCGACCCTCAGCGGGATGACGCCAAAATCATTCAGGCGCTTGAAGTGACAGGCTACGCAGCGTCTCTGATCTCTGAGAGTCTCCTGCCGACAAAAATTCCGGCGTGTTCCGGATGGCGGAGCGGCATGGTTTTTGCCGTCGTCGCACTGGCCTTTTTTATGGTTTCGGAGTGGATTCTCGGCTGGCGCCATCAGGCTTGGTTCCGCTGGGTCGCCTTCGTGGTTGCCCTGTCGATTCAAATTTTCTGTGGTAGCCGCTTTTACGCCAGCGCCTGGCGCCAGTTGAAAATGGGGCGATCCAACATGGACACGCTAGTAAGTCTCGGTTCCAGCACCGCCTTCGCTTACAGCGTTTACATCCTGTTCACCAACGCCGCCCAGCCGCTCTACTTCATGGAGTCGGTGGGCATCATCGCCTTTGTGAGTGTCGGCCATTACATCGAGGGCTTGGTGGTCAGCAAGGCATCGGGCGCGCTGGAATCCCTCATGGCTCTCACGCCGAATCGAGCGAAGCTGGTTCAAGACGATGGTACGACGGTTGAAGTCGACGCTGCGTCTCTCAGTCCGGGACAAAGGATCCAAATCGCTCCGGGCGAGCAGGTCTCCGTTGATGGTCAAATCCTTCAAGGAGCGTCAATCTGTGATGAGTCCATGCTGACTGGTGAATCGCTCCCAGTGGAAAAAAGCGCGGAACAACTGGTCTATGCCGGCACCATTAACCTCTCCGGGCCGTTAATGGTTGAAGTCACCGGATCGGGAGCAGGCACAGTGCTGGCACGAATCATCAAAGTCGTCGAAAGCGCTCAAAACAGTCGGGCTGAGGTTCAGAAACTCGCCGATCGGATCAGCAGCGTCTTTGTTCCAATCGTTGTTTTCATCGCCCTAGGCACCATGCTGTGGTGGATGTTGCGCCCCGCCCAAGCCGGCGCTCTCCATACCTGGCTCTCCATCTACCTTTGGTCGACAGTGATTCCTGCTTCGGCGATGGCTGCGGGAGTGGTTCATTCCGCCGCGGTTCTCATTATCGCCTGTCCGTGTGCCATGGGGCTCGCGACCCCTATGGCCATCATGGCTGGAATCAATGCCGCGGCAAAACAAGGCGTACTCATCCGGGACGGCAACGCCCTCGAACGTTCGGGAACGATCACGCAAATCCTGTTCGACAAGACCGGCACGCTGACGCAAGGCAAGCCGGAGGTGGTGGTTATAGAGACATTCGGCAACGATCAGACCGATCCGACGGATATTCTCGTCGCTCTCGCCGCCCCCTCCCAGCATCCCCTTAGTAAAGCGCTCGCCAAACACCTCAGTCGCGCGAACTCACCCGGCAATTGGACCACTTGGAAGGAAATCCCCGGGAAGGGGATCAAGGCCAGCCGAAGGCTCCCAATCTCAGGGGTTGAGGAGACCTATCGTCTGGGGTCCCTCCGGTGGCTCGCCGAGACTGGCGCCAACGTTAGCCAAGCCCAAGAATTAGCTAGTCACCATACTTGTGAAGGCGCCACCGTGATCGCCCTCGCGACACCCCAGGGCATCGCCGCAGTCATTGCCCTGCGGGATCCGATCAAACCAGGCGCCGCCGAGGTAGTCCAGACGCTCAAACGAATGAAGGTCTCGATTGCCATGGTCAGCGGTGATCAGCAACCAACGGCGACGGCCATCGCGAGGGAACTCGGCATCCCATCGTCCGCTGTGCACGCCGATACCTCGCCGGAACAAAAAGCCAGCGTCGTCAAAACTCTGCAAAAATCAGGCGAGAAAGTTTGCTTTGTGGGTGACGGCATCAACGATGCCCCCGCCCTGGAACAAGCGGATCTCGGTATCGCTGTCCGAGCGGCATCCGACATTGCGAAGGAATCGGCCGATATCATCCTGCTGCGCTCGGATATCCAAGCTATTCTTCAGGCCCTGACCATGGCGCGTGCGACTCTCTGCACCATCAAACAAAACCTGTTCTGGGCCTTTTTCTACAACACCGCCGGCATTCCCCTCGCCGCGTTTGGCTTTCTCAGCCCCTTACTGTGTGCGGCGGCCATGGGCCTTTCCGATCTTGTCGTCATCGGGAACGCCTTGCGTCTGCGATTCCGCCGATTTCGTACGGGATAAACGATGGTGCCGGGTCCTCATCTCTCAGGGATCATGCCGGTCCGGAACGCGGGGCAATGATGGCTCAAGCAATCCAATCCATCATCTCCTCGCCCTTTACGGACTTCGAATTCATCATCATCGACGGCGACTCAACGGATCGCTTGGCTTCCATCGTCCGTTTTTACACGGACCCTCGATTACGCTTTGAAAGCAATCTCCATCCGGGACTCTGTGACGCCCTCAATCTCTCGGTCAGTCACGGCAGCAAGCCCGATCATTGCTCTGATGGATGCGGATGACATCTGCTACCCTTGATCGATTCGAAATCCAACTCCGAGAGTTGCAAAAGGAAGACTGGGGCATCGTGGGCGGCCTAGCACGTATTGTGCATTGTGAATCGCGCTGGAAGACCCGTTGCCTCGTTTCAACGATACGAAGCGTGGATCGGCGGCAATCTCGACGATGACTCGATCAAAGCCTTTCAATTCGTTGAGAGTCCACTGGCCAGTCCAACCACGATGGCTCGCCGGGGAGGTCTATCAACAGCCCTCCCTCAATAGCCCGTTCCCGGAAGGCTACGAATTCTGGCTTCAAGCGATGGCCAAGGGCTATCGATGCAGGCAAGTCAACCGTGTGATGTTGGACTGGATCAACGACGCCACCCGGACCACACGCAATGATCCGCGATACCATCTCGATGGCTTTGATCATTGCCGCGGCAAGGTCCTGCTGTGCGCCGCACCCTGGTCGATCTTTGGAGCGCGAGACAGACGGAAAAGCCGTGGGTGGGGGTGGTTACTATCCAAAGGCAGGAAGATTCGCCAACTCATTGATGTCTCCCCTAAGGAGGTTGGGCAAACCATTCACGGAACCAAAGTGATGTCCTCCGATCAGATACTTCTTCCCAACGGCACCCCTCTCCTCGCCGCCATGGGACCGAATCTGCCAGGGAACAAATCGCAGCGTTCTTGGGCGCGCCCAACTTTCGGACCGGTGATCAGGTTTGATTTGTGGCGTGACTCGGATATTGATTCCTCGACGTTTTGATGGGCTGTCGCTAACCGATCTCGGGTCCAGCGAGTTTCGATGTCACAATCATCAAAGGTAGAACCGATGATGTCCAGCAGCAGTGTGGAAGATCCAAAGCGGCGGAGAATCGCCACCGTCCTTCTGTTTTTGTGTCGACCGATCCGGAGGGAACACTACGATATCGCAAGCTTGAAATCAGAGAATCACAGGGAGTTAGACAGTCTGCTTGCACGATCGCCGAGGTGTGTTCTGTTGGTCTGGATCGCGATTCTCACGTTAGGCATCCCCCCGACCTTACAGGCCGCCGACAAGATTGAGTTGAGGAGTGGGATTACCCTTTCCGGCAAAGTGGTCGAAGTCTCTGAGGAGACCCTCACAGTGGAGATCACGGCAGGAAATCGAACCCTTACTCGCAAGTATCCCCTCGCCCGTGTGAAAGCCATCACGGTGAATGGGGAACAACGGATCTTCGATGCTGCCGTTCCGCCTAAGAAAGAAGCCAGCAACTCAAGCACGAATAACTCGACCCTAACACCCGACGCCACCACCACCGGACTCATTCAACGCACACCAGAAGAGATGAACGCGCTGATCGCGCAGCAAGGACGCACCCCACCACGTTGGTTCAGGGAGACGACACTCGACTTTCCTAATACCCTCGACCTCAGCTGGCCCGACACCAAGCCGCCCACCTGGAACTACACACGCCATGTCGAACACTACATTTGGGACATCATCAATTCCAACCATGTCCGCTACCGCAGCGGCGTTCGCTTCATGCATCATCTCCTCCAAGTGAACCGAGACTCGCCCGGGACCTTGGCCAAAATCATGAACGAATTGGGACGTATGTATTTCGAGTTTTTCGATGACTACGCCCGTGCGGCGTTCTGGTGGCAAAACGCCAAGGTCACCGAAAACGAACGATATGCCCGCAGCGACAGTCCGGCCCGGTTGGCAGAATGTTACTGGCGGCTCGGCAATCGCAGCATGGCGGAGAAATTGTTGCAGCAGTTACCGCTTACTTGCGGCATAATCAAACTCTGGGGCGATCTGCAGGCGACCGACCGAGCCATCTCACTGGCCCAAGAAGCCATCACCCAAGGCTTGGAAGCCAGCGAAGTCTACCTGCTTGCCGGAGACGCGCTCCGCACCGCCAAGCGCTACGACGAAGCCATCGCCTACTATGAAAAAGCCTTGAAACTCGAGGGCTCCGGAGCGAACAAAGAACAGATCGAACGCAATCAACGCCGTGCGAGCGGCGCCATCGAGTTGATCCAACTCTTTGACAAACTCAACTTTGCCGACCTAACCGACGGCCAGTACGAAGACAAAAGTTATGGATATGCGGGTAACATTCACCTCAAGACCCACGTCCGAAACGGGATGCTCAATGAAATCAAGATCACCAGTTTGAGCGATAAGCAGTATTATCACGCCGTGGATGCCACCATCAAAAAGATCTTGCGACAGCAGACCGTCAAGGGCATCGACGCCATTAGTGGCGCCACCGTAACCTCCGAAGCCGTGATCCGTGCAACCGCAAAGGCCATGGCGCAGGGAAACCAATGAATCTATCCCGCCGTGCGCCTCGACCACTTCTTGCCGTTCCTCGCCAAACCTCGGAAGGGGCAGCCGCCCCGTCGCCGGAGCGGCTTGTATCGGCTTCTCCTTTCGATTCTCCCGGATTCATTCACGTCAATACCGGCAACCCGCAAGCAGGGACGGGTACGGAGGGTGCTCAAGGCCATGGGAACCACCTGGCAGTCCGCGCCATTGCGGCGCCTCATTCAAAGTACCTGCTTCATCCTCTTTCTCGTCTTGTTCTTCCACGTCTGCTGGCCCTACCGAGCGCATCCGGAGCAGGTCCACACCGGATGGATTCCGGCCGAGGTGGATGCCGCCACCGGGCATATTACACTAGTGAGGGATCGCGCTATTCCGGAAGACCTCAGCATTGGTGCGATCTGGCATATCGCCGACACTAGCCAATCTGAGGACGAAAGCACCTATCTCGGCGCTTTCAAAATTGTCGCGCTGCAAACCGATCAACTCATCGTCATTCCGGAAATCGAGCAATCCGAGGCCGACCTCGAATTGCTTTCCTTCAGCCTCGGGCCCTGGATGTTGGCGCCATTCCCTCCCGATCATTGGCCATCGCACTATGCCGATACATTCGCCGTCCAAGACCGTCTTCCCGCTGAGATATTCTTGATTCTTGATCCGCTACTAAGCCTCTCCACCGCAGTTGCCAACCAGAGTTGGGTCTGGTCGCTGAATTCGGCGGCGATCATTCTCTTGATCTGCGTCATGATTCCCCGCGGATTCTGCGGTTACCTGTGTCCACTCGGAACCCTGATCGACCTCTTCGACTGGGCGATCGGAAAAAGAGTAAAGGCGTTGCGGGTGGGACCCAATGGCTGGTGGGTCCACTTGAAATACTATTTATTGATAGGGGTCTTCATGGCGGCGGCCTTCGGTGTGTTGCTCTCCGGTTTCGTCGCCGCCATTCCAGTAGTTACCCGTGGTCTCCTTTACACCCTTGCGCCGCTGCAAGACGGCTGGATTCGCGGCTGGCATCAAGTACCGGCGATGAACGGTGGCCAATGGTTTTCGATCACACTCTTTCTCGGGGTCCTCGCCCTGGGATTGCTCCAACCGCGATTCTGGTGCAAGTACGTCTGTCCGAGCGGCGCGGTCTTCTCCCTAGGCAATCTCTTTCGTGTCAGTGAACGCAAAGTGGAAAAATCCTGCATTCGCTGCAACATGTGCGTTGAAATCTGCCCCTTCGATGCCATCAAACCGGACTTCACCACCCGCACGACCGACTGCACCCTCTGCCAAACTTGCGGGGGCGTCTGCCCGACTCATTCCATCAAATTTGTCGAACGCTGGAACATCACCCAGCTCAAGCCAATGGATAACCCGCCAACGGGCGAAACCCGGATGGGGCGGCGGGGCTTTCTGGCGACGATGATTGGCGCCGCCACCGGTGCGGTCGCCGGCACTGCGGCTGCCTTGGGTGTCAAGTCGAGCAACACACTCCGTGATCCCACCGCCTATCCGGTTCGTCCGCCCGGCAGCGTTCCCGAACCCGATTTCCTCGAACTCTGCATCCGCTGCGGCGAGTGTTTCAAAGTCTGCCCCAATAACGTGCTCCAACCGGAGGGATTTAAACAGGGATGGGAGGGACTGTGGACACCGGAAGTCATTGCAGACTGGGCAGGCTGTGAACCCAGCTGCAACGCCTGCGGTCAAGTCTGCCCCACGGCCGCCATTCGTCCGTTGCCGCTGGCGGAAAAACGGCACGCCCGCATGGGCCTGGCCATCCTCAATACTGAAGACTGTCTCCCCTGGGCCGGCCGAGAAGCCTGTCAGCTTTGCGTCGACGAGTGCACGGCGGCCGGCTACGACGCCATTGAATTCATCCGCGTGCACAGCCAAGCCGATGTTGCGGGTCGGCCGATTCCCGGCAGCGGCTTCCTCGCACCGCAAGTTCGGTCCGATGCCTGCGTCGGTTGCGGTCTCTGCCAAACCCGCTGTTACAGTGTCAATGCGAAAGACAAGGGACTGCTCACGGAATCAGCAATCATCATCGAAACCGGAGACGGCCGAGAAGACCGCATCAAGTCCGGATCCTACATCGAGCTCGCCAAACGGCGCCAAGCCGTCGCGTTGCCCACGGAAACACCGTCAGACGCCAACGGCTACTTGCCGGATTTCCTCAACTAAAGACTTTGATCAGGACGGATTCCAATCGATTTTCGAAACAATAACGCTCACCGAGAATAATCCTCCATAATCCGACACATTTCGCGGAGAGCAGTGTCCGATAGGAACAAAGAGTCGGCAAAGCAAATCTAGGTGGGACGAGACTCCGTCGAGCCACGGCAGGATTTAGGATCAGCTAGTATATAATTCCCATCCGATTTCATGCCAAAAGCCGGTTGGCGGCGGCAATTGCCCACGGCACCCCGCCGCTGCCCTATCGGACGTTTGCGGGGCGGTTCTACAAGTCTCGGGAAATGGGGCGTTGAAGAAATAACGGGAGCCTTCAGCCAAGTGTCGCGAGGTTTTGACGCAGGGTTTTTGCTCGTGTTGCCGTTCTCGGGCTCGGCGGTGAGGTGGCCGGCCAAGCGCATCCTCAGAAGAACGCGCTGCGAGCGATCATTCTCGAGCAATTCATCGCCAAGGAGCTATGCCTTGGGCCGGGGCTTCCCCTTCGGGTTCTACAAACAGATTTTTCCGTTTAAAAGGCTGGAAGCGTGGACGGCAAAGCGGCCATCCGTGATGGGAGGTTACACCAACGGCATCGTTTGTGAACGCCTTGCGCCCGGCGTGCGGAAGGAATTGCGAGAGAAGAATCTGAGTTCAAGTAAGCGGCCGGCGCAGGCACAAACATCATCCATGCTTCACACCGGAGACGTGGAGCATCTCAAGCTCAAGGAAGGGTTTATCGGCGTCATTGCCCGGATGAGAGCCGCTGGCTAACTGAGAACAGTTTCCGTCGCCCTCTTGGTCGACCCTATCCTAAGCCAACGGAAACACCCCGTCCGTCTTTCCTTGACCTTGAAGATTGTCCCCGTCCGCCGACGCTTATGAACAACCAAAATAGCCAACGCCTTAAAATCCCGTTCAGGATTCATCTTGTTGCACTGAGGTTGGTTGCAGTCCTGTTGGCGTATCTGGCCTTTCGTTCGCCGGGCGCACCTTCGCCCGAACGGCAGGCCGTCGTCGGGAAAGCCGCCGCCGAATATGAGGCGGAAGCACAGGCCATCGAAGCCACCAAGTCCGCTGATGGAGCTGTCCATGCCATCGCTGAAGGATACGCCCCTCAGATTGCAGAGGTGGAACGTCAGCGGGATGAATTGAAAATTGGCACCGAGCAGTATTTCAAGGGTGGCACGCTCGACAAAGAATCGGAATGAGTCATCAAACAAAATGAAGTTGTCCGAAACGTATTTCGCACTGAGAAAGCGATTCACGATTTGGAGCTAGAGCAGTGGGCGCGGATGAGCGAGTATCTTTCGCCCTACGAATTGCGCAAGTATCGCATGGAGCATTCGCTTCGAGGGCGAACGATCAAAGCTGAATCGGCGTGGATGCAGCCGCCGCTGGACCAGAGCGACTTTTTGGCGCTTTTCGTCAGAGCGGAGGCGAATGACGACTTCCTCGATCGTGAGTTCAACGGCGACCTTTGGAAGATAAATGGCACTATGATCAGAGGTTGGGGAGATATATGCCATCCAAGAGCAATCCGATAAAACCTGGGAGGAACAGTCCGCCGAAGGCAAGCCTCAACCGACCCTGACATTTTGCTCGCACTTGATCATAATGATCTTATCAACGCACCTCCAGAAGTACACCAGCGCTATCCGAAGAACGGGCAATTCGTTTATCTTACGGCTCCAAAAGGCAGGCTCGCAAAGCGCATCTTGAGGAGCAGCGTATCTCTGAAAGGTACAAAACAGGCCAGACCACGCACGAGGAAGTCAACGCCGCCAAGAGAGCAGTTCATGGAATCTCAAATTGCTAGGGACAATGCGGAAAGCATCGCGCATGTGGAGCCGAGGATACGCAAGTAACCTTTCGTGCCATTTCCGCCCTTGCGGCCAAGTCTTTTTCCGAGGCTTAGCCTTTTTACATCCCTATTTTCCTGTCTTTTACAGGGTCCGCTCGAACGGACGGGAAATTAAGACAGGAAATCGAGCAATAAAGATTTGACTGATGGAGAGAGCGGGATTTAACAAAATCCCGCAGCGAAAACATAAAGGGGAAGCGGTTATGAGTTAGCTTCCCTTTACGTTCCCCAACATGGAAAACTCGAATGACGTATAAAAAAGGAAATAAAAGAACTGATTGCCATCATCGCAAACCTCATTTTTTATAAATTATCGCGTGCTCTCTATAATATTTATAGAGTCGAAAGAGAAAGAGATACAGGATCAAGAACGTGTAATCCGTCTGGCCAAAAAGTAAGTTGAGCGATAAAATGTGTGAGAAGCATCGCCTCAAAATGCGCGAGCGTCGAGAAGCTCGTCGCCAAGCCGAAACCGCTGAGACAGAACCGGAAAAGGCCGCTCTTCCCGAAGCAATACCCAATCCATCTCTCGAAGCTTTTTGTTACCAGAATTTGAGTTTTCCTTGACGACGGGCAGCCGGACGAAGCGAGGAAGCAGGAACCCTCGCCATAGAAATCAATCTCATCAAAAGGTTTTTAACCTCAATTGATGGGTGTCTTCGATGCGGCGGCCGGGTAGGAGTGACGGTAACGCAGGAACGGATAGAGGAAGCGGCATCTCTCTCCTAATCATTTTCTATTAACAAGAAGATAACTTTTTAGCATGAAAATATTTGACAAGCTGAAAGGCTAGATTTTTGTTGCTTTACTATTTGGCGTCCTGCTTACATGCCTTCGCTGCTATAGCTACAAAGAGAAAGAAACCCGCAAGAAAGAGTACTAAGAAATTCAGAAGCTGCGAGGAGAGTGACAAACGCCTGCGTGAGAGAAGTGTGCGCAAAAAGAGGTAAGACGTTGGGAAACCCGGGACGCCACGCTGGAAAACGCGGCGGACGCTCCCTAGCCAACCGAAGCCGAGCAAATGCCGTCCGCTGCGCCATCATCCGTTGAGCCGCCGATGGGGCTTTGCCAAAACGAGGAGGCGAGCCGCTGCAAATGAATTTTCAGGATATTCGAGACACCACCATTGCGGAGGGCGCTGGTGCAAATTCCTGAGGAACAACGCACACTTTGGGAGCGAATGGAAACGGACGCCGGAGCGTATCGGCAAAGCTTGGAGGAAACCGACCGGGAAAGGCCTGGATTCCTATGCGGGAGGGCGGACCAAGCGGAGCTGGATCAAATCGCCAAGCAGCAGGGCTTGAGTGAAGGCCGGCGCGAGACGATTCGAAAAACGCCGGAGGAGAATCCATTGGCCAACGCGCTCTGTGGACGCGCATGATGGACAATCAAGCGGCCATCCTGATACGGGAATACGGCGATGCGACTGCTGAAAAAAAAAAGGCGGCGCAAGCCCGGCTTGGAGGCGTTCGAGCAAGAGCGACAGGACAAGGCGGATCTGGGTTACTGAACGAAGCCTTTCCTGAATAGGAGTAATCAACGCTTCTGTGAAACACGAAATCCGTAGCAATGGTCCAAGCTCTCCGAGGTTTGGCCCATTGGTGTTCATCGCGGTGGGGGTTGCGTTTGGGAGGGAGGGCTCGATTCCTGGTCTCGTTGTTTGCAGAGGCGGTCGCGTTGGAGGGCTTGTTTGAGGTATCTTCCGGTGTGGCTTTCACTGATTGTTGCCAGGTGTTCGGGTGCGCCTTCAGCCACGATATGCCCGCCTTTGTCGCCTCCCTCGGGGCCCAGATCGATCACCCAGTCAGCGCATTTGATGACGTCGATGTTGTGTTCGATGACGATGAGGGTGTTGCCGGCGTCTCTGAGTTGGAAGATGACGTTGAGGAGGGTGGCGACATCGTGGAAGTGAAGCCCGGTGGTGGGCTCGTCCATGATGTAGAGGGTGCGGCCGCCGGATTTTTTGCAGAGTTCTGTTGCTATCTTGACTCGTTGGGCTTCGCCGCCGCTCAGGGTGGTCGCTTGTTGGCCGAGCTGAATGTAACCCAGACCGACCGCGGCCAGGGTTTGGCAGATGTCACGGATCTTGGGAATCGTGCGGAAGAAGACGACCGCTTCATCCACGGTCAGCGAGAGGACGTTGGCGATGTTTCTGCCTTTGTAGGAGATTTCCAGGGTTTCACGATTATACCGCTTGCCGCCGCAGGATTCGCATGTGACGTAAACTGGCGGCAGGAATTGCATGTCGATTCGAATGACCCCGTCTCCTTGGCACTTTTCGCAACGGCCTCCTTTGACATTGAAACTAAACCGGCTGGGACCAAAACCGCGGACACGCGCCGCAGGAAGTTTCGCAAAGAGGTCTCGAATGTGCTGAAAAATGCCTGTGTAGGTGGCGGGATTGCTGCGTGGCGTTCGGCCCAGCGGGGTTTGATCAATGGTGGCGACTTTTCCAAGATTTTCCTCGCCGAGGATGGTTCGGTGTTTCCCGGGTTTCTCTTTGGACTGATGCCACTTGTTCGTCAGTGTGCGCTTCAGGATGTTGTTGACCAAGGTGCTCTTGCCGGACCCGCTGACACCGGTGACACAAGTGAACGTTTGTAAGGGGAATCGGGCGTCGATCGATTTCAGGTTGTTCTCGGTGGCGCCGACCACTTCCAGCCACAGGTGGTCCTTTTCCAAACGGAGCATCGGTCCGGGACGCTGGATGTTGAATTCGCCTGATAGGTATTTGCCGGTGAGGGAATCAGGATTGGTTTCGAGTTTGGCCGGAGAGTCCATGGCCACAATTTTGCCGCCTTTGTGTCCGGCCCCTGGTCCCATGTCTACGATGATATCCGCTTGTCTGATGGTATCCTCGTCGTGTTCCACGACTAATACGGAGTTGCCCATATCTCGCAGGTGGGCGAGCGTTTCCAGCAGTTGTTGGTTGTCTCGTTGATGCAGGCCAATGCTCGGTTCGTCCAGGATGTAGAGGACGCCGACTAGCCCGGCGCCGATCTGAGTGGCTAGCCGGATGCGTTGGGCTTCACCGCCACTCAGAGTGCCGCTTTCACGATTCAGACTCAGATAGCCGAGGCCGACGCGCTCCAGGAAGTTGAGTCGATTGCGAATCTCGGTAATCGGTTCGCTAGCGATCTTTTGTTGCGTGTCGGTCAGGGTGATCTCCACGAAGAAACGGCGGGCGTCGGCTATGCTCAGGGAGCAGATATCCATAATCGAATATCCGGGAAGAGCCGGGTTGTCGGCACGTTCTTGAGGTTTCAATTTGTGGTTGGTTCCCAGGCGAACGGCGAGAATTTCAGGTCGAAGCCGCTTTCCCTTGCAATGTTGGCAGGGTTTCGGCCGCATGAATCCTTTGAGGCGGTGGGCGGTGGATTCTGTATCCGAGTCGTCCATGATTTTCTGCAGCTGCGGGATGACGCCTTCAAAAGAGAATCCATTCTCACTGGTGGTTCCGTATAAAATGGTGTGTTGGCAATCTTCCGGGAGTCGATCATACGGTGTCTCGATATCGGATCCGTAGTGTTTGGCGACCTTGCTAAGCGTTTTGAGGTAATGTTCCTTGAGGCGCTTACCGCCTCGGTTCCATGGGGCGACAGCGACAGATTGAAGACTTTTCTTTCGGTTGGGGATCACTAACTCGGGGTCAAAAGCTTGGATCTGGCCTAGTCCGAGGCAGGTCGCACACGCACCTTGCGGCGAATTGAATGAGAAATGCCGGGGTGTGAGGCAGTCGTACACCTTGCCTGTCGCAGGGCTGTAAAGTTTGTTCGAGAAGTAAGATTCGGCCCAGTCTGTTTGGGCCGATGCGTCCTTATCCTGTCGGAGAACGATAAGGACCCCTTGCCCCCATTTGAGGGCGGTTTCTGTGGAATCAGACAGGCGGACGCGTATCTTCTCATTAATGATGAGTCGGTCGACGACCACGTCTATTCGGTGTTTGTTTGCAGGATCGAGTTTGACGCGCGTATTCCCGGTAAGTTCCAGCAGTTTGCCGTCGATTCGAGCGCGGACGAAGCCTTCGCGGCCGAGCCGGTTGAGAACATCTCGAAATTCCCCTTTCTGATTGACCACTACTGGGGCCAAGAGCATCACTCGGCTGCCCTTCGGTAGAGCTAGTATTTCGTCAACGATGTCGGAGGTGGTTCGTTGGGAAATGGGTATGCCGGTGTCGGGGCAGTGCGGTTGGCCGACATGGGCGAAGAGGAGCCGGAGAAAGTCGAACAGTTCGGTCGTCGTGGCGATCGTCGACCGAGGATTGGTGGCGGTGAATCGTTGTTCAATCGCGATTGCCGGCGAGAGCCCTTCGATGAAATCCACATCGGGCTTTTGTAGTTGGTTGAGGAATTGGCGGGCGTAGGTCGAAAGGGATTCGACGTATTTGCGTTGTCCCTCTGCGAAGAGAGTGTCGAAGACTAAGGACGATTTCCCCGACCCGCTCAAACCGGTAAACACCACGAGTTTATTGCGTGGGATCGTGGCGGAAATATTCTGGAGATTGTGTTCCCGAGCGCCGCCGATTCGAATGTAGTTCTTACCCATGAGTGCCGATTTTCCTGCAAAACGCGCCCTTCAAGTTACGGGTTTCGGCGAAGGAAGAAAAGTCTAGGTGCGTTGAATTCGTTTATCCGGAGTGTTGTTACAATTGGTGACCGTGGGGATGGTGAAGTGATATTGGCGGGAGGTATTTTTGTGGGATGGCAGTATAGTGAAGGGGAAAGCGGTGATGCTTCGCTGCTTTGGATACCTTACAATTGAGGCGTGTCGGTAATTACAGGTCTCTCTTTCAAACGTACTCCGAGACTTAATGGGGCGAAATCGATCTTTGCCGACTTTTTTCACGCGAGCTAGCAACGTTGTGACCTTGGTGATTAGGATTCAGACAACGAATCGACCGAAACGTTGGGCGTTCGGTTTTTGTTGGTTGCGGCGGACACCTTGGCAGGGTGGATCGGTCGCTCTTTGTTGAAGGTCAGTTTTCTTGAGTATAGGTGGCAGCGTGAAGATGATGTTTGTATTGCCTTTGAGTTGTCTAATCCGAGCTGCTACGGCTACCACTATCGGATTCATTCGATTCCGCTGCTGACGGTGAATCCTGGTGCGTTTGAGGCGGGGTTGATTCCGGCGGGGAGACTGGTCTACAGACAAGGTTCCCGTTGGTGTTCGCGGTACCGATTTTCGGCTGGTGGTTGACTGCCAACGACTGCCGGTCTTGCCTCCAAAGTAGCGGCGGCTGAATCTTGCGTGGCAGTGTGTCCGGGCTTTCGCCCGTGGAGACTCGCGTTTGATGGTGTCGTATTCCGGTGAATTGCCGACCGAAAACAAGTTTCAGTTGGGGAGTCACGAGATCGCATTGTTTCAGTCTTCGAATCGAGTAATCTAATGTCTGCGCGCTAGAGTTGCGGTGATTCGATTCTTAGTCGGAAGAACTGCCGGGCAGCTTCGGAAGGCAGGGATAGTCGGTTGGATTGAGTTTGGTCGGCGTTTGTTTGTGTGGCTAGGCGGTTGTCGAGAGTGAGGGGATTCCACGTGAGCAAATCTATTGAGGACTCGATTGTCCAGAGGTTTGGCTCGATCGTTGGGCTGTGAGTGAATTTGAGTGTGATGCCGGCGGTTTCGTGGTTGACGGAAATGCGCAGGATTCCAGTTGGTTCATTTGGTGTTTGAGGATCCGTTCCGTGGAAGTATTCGCGGAGGTTGTCGATCCCATCCCGGTCTGGATCCGCGTTAAACCCGGTGATCGATCCTGTGTTGATGGCTCCTTCGCTAAAGTGAAGGGTGAGCCAGTAGCGGAAGGCCGATTCCGGTAGGTTCTCGGAGGGGGTGATATCGACTGGGATGGCAAGCCAATTGGCGGCTTGGTTGAGATCGAGTCCCGCCTTGAGCTTTCTCAGGGCAAGGGCGTAGCCTTGTCCGTCGGTAAGCGTTGGCCATGGTGTTCTGTCATCGTAAGTAAGGGAGCTGATGACTTGGGTAGAAGTATCCAAGAGAGTGATTCGTTCGCCGGAGTTGCTCAGGCGTGTGCCATCCCCGAATGGTCCTAGTACGGGCAGACTGGTTCTGTGGCGAGCTTGGTAAGCGTCAGGGTTGGCGGCGATAATCAGGCGTCCGTTTCCGGGCAGGTTTCGCAGTGGGGAGGATTCTGTAAATTGAAATTGAATGCCATCGCCGAATTTGACGCCGACTAGGTGGACGAATTGGGATGTGAGGTTGGCTAGCTCGAGGAACTCGAAATCGGATCGGCTGGTGTAACCCGCGCGGGTTTCTCCGTCAGTGGGTGGGCTGGGGTGATAGTGGATCCGTGAGATAATGAGATTTTCCGAGCTTGCTGGAATGGTGTTCGCCAGGAACTCAGCTTGGAGGAGGGGCGACCATTCGTTGCCATTGCGACTGCGGGCCATCACGCGAGTTGGTTTGTCGATAGTAATGGGGCCGTTGTAGGGTTTCGCAGTTGTGCTGAGGCTGCTGGATGAGCCTCCTTGAGTGCGACTGGCGAACAGAGTGGGCCAGATGAGAAAATCACTGCTCGAAGCTCCGCTATTCAGCCCGTGTATGGCGAGGATGTTGGGACCGTTTCGGAGTGAATCCGTGTTGGTCGGGAGATCAAGGGAGATGAGTTGGGTTGCTTCGCCATCCGAGTGTGTGGTGGTGGCACTACTGTTCCAGCTGAGCGGTTGGCCTCGGGTGCCCGGGGCGTTGGCCCGAGCGACTTCGTGGCCGTTGAGGTAAGCGATGAAGCCGTCATCGTATCGAATCTGAAGCGTCAGTTGATCAAAGTTTGGTTCGCCGTCGATCTCGAATGCTGCTCTTAGGTAAATGCTCTCGTTAGCGGAGGATTGCACCCGGTCTTTGAAATCGAACTTGGGATCCAGAAACTCTTGATATCCAGTCCCGTTTTCGTAGCCGGCACCGCGAGTTCCCGCCGGCCAAGCTGAATCGTCAAAGTCGGGTCGGAACCACTTGTTTCGGAGGGAATCGTCTGTCGGCATCAGGGCGCGCTTGGTCGTCGTCTCGGCAACGAGCTCAACCGTATTGATTTGTCCGGGTTGACCGGGAACCCGGGGATCGCTCGCATCCGTTGTGTAATAGATGGTGCCGGGCGAGGAGGAGCGAATCGTGGCTGAAAATCCTTTAGCGACGAATCCGCCGTGCTGATTAAAGGTGGGCGGTTCCTGTGAGGGAAGCCATCCTTGGCGTTTGAACTGGTCGATGACGATGTCGCTTCGCCGATTGAAATAGTCGCGTAGCGGACTGGAATTATTGCCGCCCGTGCCAAGAAGATCATCGCGGGTTTTTAGCCAGTCGAGACGCGTGTACGGCCGTTGGCGTTGGTTGTCGCCCCAACGAGCGGATTCGACTCGTGTGGCTAGGTCGATCGGATCGGAGACATTGAGATAGGCTTGCCGAGTCTGTGCCGGGGAGAGGACGCCATAGCGTAGCGCATCGTAGGCTCGATCGGCGAATTGCAGGCGGTATTCGGGATGGCGCATGAGATCGTGGTGGAGGTTGGTCGGGCCACCTTTGTCGTTCCTACCGGTGAGATCGTCAGTCACTCTGTGCAGGCCTTTTTCGGCATCCCAACTGTGGAATCGCCAGCGGCCCTCCGGGGCGGCTCGGTTATAGGAGGCATACCAATTGTGATGCGCCCAATCGGTGTTGCCTATGTAATAGTTGACGAGCATATATGCGGTGAAATCGGGGATGTCCAGAAGGGTAGTAACGGTCGAATAGAGGCTGTGATCACTGCGGAGCCGATCGGCGAGAGAGTGAAGTTGGCGATAGTTTTCAGGCGAGCCTTGAAGAACATCGTTCGGTTGATGCTTGATGGCGTCATAGTCTGTATTGGCACCTCCCAGATAGCTGGCGGCGAAATTGTCATCCGGTCGCTCATGGAGCGTGTGTATGCCCCAGTAGATGCCGTTAAGGTACACGTGAACGTGGCGCCCGTGCGGCGAGTGACCTCCAAGCTCGTTGTGCAGGTTGGCGGTGTATTGATCCCTGACGTATTGGGCACGTTCCCGTTGGCCGTTGGGTTCGACTCCGCCGCCGTAGTGCCAAACGTTGTTGAGACGCGCATCGAGGACCAGGGTATCGAATCGGTCGGTTGCTTGATCGCCAAAGACGGGAAATCGGAGATCGGGTTGAAATTTCAGACGCATTGAGAGTTTGTCTGATTTCCAACGATTAGGACTGCTCCCGCCGACGATTTGCACCGTGCTATCTTCTTGAAAGCTGGCGGCTACTGTGACTGCTCCATCCGGTTCCACCGCGGGATCCACAAACTCAACGGAAGTGTCTTTCTCCAGACTTTGTCCGGCGATGTAAATGCCTCGGGGACCAAACATGTTGTCAAAGTCCATCACTAGGGAGACGGTGGCGAGTCCCAAGAGATCCGACGCCTCCGGTCGAATTTCGGGATCGTTGTGCTGCACAATTTCCGGATCCATCGCCCAGTCTGGGCCCGCATGGCCCCACTGAGCTGCGGTCGAGAGCAGGGGAGGAGAGTTGTCTTGCTGTAACACCTTTGATGGGAAGAGGTAGGTTTGGGTGTCTACGTTGGTTGACTCGAAGCCGTCTCGAAAAGCCATGGCTCGAAGGGTGGTTGTGTCGCTAATGATGATGTCTCCGGCTGGCGCGGTCTGCGAGTTGGCCGGCGCGATCTGGATTCCGTTTTTGGGTGAGGGAACGGTTCCATCCGTCGTATAGACAATCGTGGCTCCGGGTGTGGATGTGGTTATGACGGTTTCGAATGGTTGACTAAAAAATCCGCGATTGACGGAGAATTGGGTGTCGGCCACCAAGCCTTCAAGGGACGCGCCACGATTTCTCGCGCCCGGTGTGGGGCGTTTAAAGAACTTGGGCTTGGCTGATGGTTCGCTTTCGTTGATCCCAAAGGAGATGTCTGTGCGTTGCCGGGGATAATCCCGGTAGGCGGAGACGGTTTCGAGGCCTTGGGCGGTCTCCTGGGTCAACATGAGGCATCCTCCGTCGGATTTTTGCAATCGAAAATTCGTGTGGAGGGTTGTTTGCGGATTCGTTCGGTCCTTTCCGGAGGCAAAAATGACGTGGTATTCATTCGGTGGAATGGTGATTGGCGGAATCGTCCATTTCTTGAGATCGGCGATGTCGTCGGTGAGGAAGAACCCTGTGAGCGTGCAGGCATCCTCCGTCGGGTTCCACAGCTCGATCCAGTCGGAGGACTCTTGGTCTTCATCCGTGATTCCGGCGTTATTGGAGGCGACGAATTCAGAGATAATTGGGGTGAGAGAGCCATCGGAGGCCGTGGTCTTGAAATTCAGGAAAAAGGCGCTGATGATGATGAGAACCAATAGTCTTGTCATGGCGGATGCTGATATTGCCAGATGAAAACGCGACTTTGTAGGACAGATTTAGTGCCCGAGTGCGGACCCTTTGGACTGCGGCAGCCTGCTGCCTTACCCGAGGCGGTCGCAGTCCAGGAAACGAGATGATGACCTTGGGCTGACGGGGGGTAGGTTCTGCAAGAAGCGCGATTGCTGTGATGGAGAGAAAGTCGAGAGTGTTCGCTTTGTCAGCGGGCCTTGCCGAGTTGCCGCCGCGTGTCTTGGTGCTTGGATGTTCGGCTCTTTTGGCTTCTGGCGCCGGCGCTCAGCCAACGACTGCTCCTCTGAATGGCTCTCCTTTACACTCTCAGTGGAGGTGGGTTTTGAGAAGGGGCCCGAATGAGACAGGCCTTGATTTCGTGAATTGTCTCACCGAAATCGATGCCGCCCGCAATTGAGTGCTGCTTAATGGTTCGGGTGTCGTGTTGGGTAATTTTGATTCTGACGGACCGGATTGACCCATATGTCTGTGGTTTGAACTTGCCGAACGCCCTTTGCCGAAGTTTAGGGAACTGGTGTTTCGAAAATGTGGCAGCGGCGGCGGGTGTGGACTGTGACAGGATTTTTTGCTGCGGGGCGGTAATGGCCGATGTGAGGGGTGCTGGCTATCCTGATCTGTATGTTTCCAATTATTGACCCGATGATATCTGGGAGAGCGGGCGGGTGAATCTTGATCGTCGAAATGGTAAAGTGGTAGTCTCTGATCGTCTCAAGAATCGCCTGTTCTTTGTGGGTGGCCGGGTGAATGAGTATGGCGAACCTGATCATCTCTATCCTTAATGATGGCTTGGAGTCTTCACCGAAGTCGGTTGAGTCTCCGGGGAGTTTTTGAACGAGACCGGTGATTCATTGATGAAAACGCTGATTGACTGGGGGTTACGGCGAGTTTCTGTGACGTGGGGCAGTGATCTGCTGCCGGATTTTTGTATGTGGAGCTTGACGGGGATGACGATTTGCTGGTGGCTGCGAGCTATGCTTGGGACGTACAGGATCTTGATGCCGGCCTGAAAATCGAGCGTTGGTAACGTTCATGGGGCCACATCAAAGATCCGCAGCGTTTGCGGGAGGCTTTTGCCTTGGTGGTGAGATGGTGGAACGGGAGCGTCAGTCGAGTCGGATTTACACGATTCGTCGGGTGGCGTTGGTCGAGCAGGTGGAAGCGAAGAGCGGTTCGGATCCGGCCGGACCGTTGTTCACGGACGTGACGAATAGGTTGAGCCACCGGCACGTCAATCTGCCAGCCGAAGATTTTTTTCGCCAACTGCTGCTGCTGTTTTGGTTGGGGCATGGTGGCACCGGGCTGGCTTGGTGTGACTTTTACGGCGGTCAGAATGAAGAGTTTTGGCAACCGGTGGGGCTCAAGGTCAGAGAGGCGTTATCTTCTTTGAGGATGGTGAGGGGGCTGGGAGTCGATGACTAGGTGGCATTCCGGGGATGGCAATTGACACGGCTGGGAGTCTTGCCTGGCAAAGTCCGGAAGGCGAGCGATATGTGCTGACCACCGCCACGGGATACGAGTGCTGGGTGAGGGCCGTTGGTGCCGGGGATCAGGTGTGGCCCGCGCTGGGGTTAGTTGGCCGATTCCAGTTTTCTCAGGGCATTCGATTGGGTGGGGGGCTGGCTTTGGGTGATCTGCGAGGGAACGGAAGACGGGCTTTGTTTGTCGCAGGCGGGGCAACCGCCGGGCGGTTATCCGCAAGGGGCTCCTCACAGGTGCTGGAGTGGCGCAATGGGACATGGATGGTGATCAGCTCAGTAGTGTTGCCTTGGCGGAGTTGGGCATTGTGAACGGGGCGGTCTGGAGCGGTCTGAATGGTGACGGTTTTCCGCAATGAGGCTGGGCCAGTTGTTTGAAGACAATGGATATTGTTGCTGGATTCCATCCGCAGGCTTATTGGAACAACGTCAATGGTGGCATGGGTGAGGATGACGGCACTCAGCGAATGCTGAACAGTAATGGTTCGCACCAGCACCAAGGATCCTGAGAATGATGAGTTTCCTGAAGCGGCTTTCTTCGGCGTTCCTTCCGAAACCCACACCTTAATCGTGTATTTGGTTCGGGTGCCGTTGGAATTCTTCGAGATGAACGTTGAAGTGGAGGATGGTAACGGAACCCAACGATGATTCATCCGCCCTCAGAAATCCGACGAGTACAATCCTTCGTCCCGGGTTTGTGCTGGTGCTGAGATCGTGAAAACGCGCAGTGTGGGTAGCATGATGATCTTCAGTGGATTGACGCTGACTCCTGGTGGTGAAATCTTCCTGCAATACTATGTGCCTAACGGAGACATTCAGAGACCGGGTATTATATCGTTCAGCTGGTCGTGAACCCGACAGAGGCACCCTCTGTGCCGGGGATCACTCAGAATCCAATTTCAACCAACGGTGTTGAAGTCAGCGGCATCGAGCTGACCTTGGGCATCGAAGGTCAAGATACCAGTATCCAGTGGTTTAAGGATGGTCAGCCGAATTGGGGGGCCACGGGTTCGCCGTATGTGGTTGGCGCCCTTTCGGTGTCTGATGCCGGTGTCCATGCCGCAGCGGTGACGAATGCGGCTGGTCGTGTTCTTAGCCAATCGGCAGTCGTGAACATCCTCGAATCTCCAGATATCACCGATGGGTTGGTCGCTCACTTCAAGCTTGACGGCAATGGCGACGACTCCGCTAGCGGCCCGGCTGCTTCCTTGGAAGGTGGCGCTGGATTCGGCGACGGTCAAATTGGACGGGCGTTGGAACTCAGCGGGAGTGGTCAGTGTGCTCTCACTCCGGATTTTGAACGGAATTCGTGGCATCACATTGCCGCGAATGGGGCAACTTTAGCCCTTTATTGGGCTGGTGAGATTTTTGGCGCCACCGACCGAAACCGAATTCCCGTTGGCCGGCAGCATTGATGATGTGGTGATCTGGAATCGTAGTCTGAGCGGTGTTGAGATCGCTTCGATCTGCAAGGACGGCAGCGAGGGGAACTCGACTACAGATGCCGATGCGAAGGGGAAAGCGGCGCTCCTTCGCCGCTTTCCCCTTGTGTGGGATTCCAATCCTTATCACCACGTTGCCATCTTCTGTCACTCGAAGGGCCGTCTAGGAAGGTGCTCGAACGCGGTCGTGGTCAAGAAAACAACCCAGCGAAACATCCGAAACCAACCGGAAGGTCTGATTTTTCAATGCGAAGCGTCCTGGGAGAGTTTCTTTGTTTGTTTAGATTGAGCGTAGGACTGGCGGTGATTTGTACAACCCGCAAGCCCATTGGGAGTCGATCTGTTCCTAAGCTCGGAAGATGGGCAAGAAGTCGGTTTCGCCTACCTCGGGATCCAAAGGTGAGGCACGGGCGCTCCAGAAACAACGCTAGAATTCACCTGCACGGGACCCGTCTCTAAGGAGGGTTTTCCCATTGTCTTGCGGGACGAGTAGGCGCAGCAGCTGGTAAGACAGAAGAACGCCCTGCTGGTCGATGGCGCGCGCGCAATGGAGTTATGACGCGGGGCATCTTCCCTGTGCCGTTTGTTTGCCGTTTTCTTTCCTGACGACTGAGGCCTTTCATGTTTTTGCCCAACAATACGCAGCCGGTCACACTCTGGTGCTGTATTGCGGTGACGCAGATTGTGAACAGCCCAAGTGTCTCCCGGTGAAACTGCGAGATGAATTTTGGCCACGCAAGCCTGTGACTATACGAGGGCAGGGTATAAGGACTATCTTCAGCGATGGCAGTAAGATGAGGCATTTTGGAAGAAAGTGTGATGTCCTCGCTAGAAACTAAGGGCAAGCTGCAGGCTCGCTTGGAAGGAGATCGGTTGGCGGTTCTTTGGCGCTCTGCTCTTCTGTTATTGGGCCGAGGTTCCAAAGATCGCCAATCCGGTAGAATTTCTGGGTGCAGTCAACGCTCATTAATTGCCTCCCACCAAGATGGTTGGCCCGAAGCGTTGCCATCGGCCGGCCTTGGTTTGAATTGCTGTGTGGATGGTTGCTTGTGCTTGGGTTTTGGACTGCGACCGCGCGATGAAGCCAGGTAGCTTTGTTCTGTGTTTTCGCTGTGGGACGGCCCAGGCTTGGGCCCGCTGTTTGGAGATTTCTTGCGGCTGTTTTGAAACCCGGTTCCTTGGCATTGACCGCGGCGGTTTGGCTTCTAAGGGTGGATCGTCGAGGCTAGTTTGATCCGCCGGCGTGGGAAATGGCTGTAACGATCCATCGTAGAATTCTGTCCCATCTTTTATAGCGGGCGAGTGAAATTTCATTCGCTTTTTCATGGAATTGCTTCACGCTATTCTGGCAAGAGACGACCGACTCCAGCGTATGGCATTAGGTAATATTGTATTTTCCGGTCAGGATCGGTTGGTGCCCGCTTTGGTTTGGTGGGGGCTTGTGGCTGCGTTGCTCTTCTTCTCCTATTGGCGCCTCAATGGTTCGCGTGGAGTTAAACAGATTTGCTTCTGCCTTAAGGTCCTCGGATTTGGTTTGTTATTGCTCTGTTTGCTGGAGCCGTTGTGGACTGAAAAGCGCGCCAAGCCCGGCGCCAATTACATGGCGATCTTGGCGGACAACAGTCAGGGGATGCAGATTCGCGATCAAGGGGCGCTTGAGAGCCGTGGCGAGCAGCTGCTTCATCTGCTCGTGGATGAACTCTCTTCGTGGCGAGTTCAGCTGGAAACCCACTTTCAGGTGCGGCGTTATATCTTTGACACCCGCTTGCATGGGATCAAGAGTTTCGGTGATCTGCGTTTTGATGGACGGGCCTCGGGCCTGGGTTCGGCATTGAGGTCCTTAGCCCAGCGCTTTGAGGGACAGCCACTGGCGGGTATCTTGTTATTTAGTGATGGAAATGCCACGGATCTTGTGGATGGGGAGCTTGATTTGACTGGATTACCGCCCGTCTATCCCGTGATTTCTGGCACCGACGATCGTGTGCGTGATATTTCGATCCAGAATGTGGCGATGACAGAAACTGCGTTTGAAGATGCCCCGGTCACTATTACAGCGGAAATCGGCGTCAACGGATTCAAGGGAGGGAGGGTGTCGGCGAAACTGGTGCCGACATGGAATGATTGGGACGAGTCGGATTCCGTGGCGGATAAGGAGAGGCAAGGGGGTTTTGATCTTGAGGAGCAGGTCCAAGAGGTGAGTGGCGAACGGACCACGCTAAATTTCCGGTTTCAGTTTCGTCCGGAGAAAATCGGCGTTTCCTTTTATCAGCTTCAAGTGGCTTTGGTAAATTCAGAGGAACCGGCAACGCTAGGAGCAGCGGCCTTGAGCGAAGCGACTTTGGCCAATAACCAACGTGTATTGGTTGTGAACCGTAGCGGTGGTCCTTACCGGATTCTGTACGTCGCTGGCCGACCCCACTGGGAGTATAAGTTTTTGAATCGAGCGCTCGATGAGGATGATCAGGTTCAGTTGGTCGGGTTGATTCGTCTGGCCAAACGATCCCCACGCTTTGAGTTCAAGGGGCGGCGCGGGGAAACGAGTAATCCTCTGTATCGCGGATTTGATAAGCAGGATGATTTGACTGAGCAACGTGATCAGCCGGTCTTGACACGGCTCAATATCCGGGACGAAAGCGAGTTGGTGGGCGGTTTTCCCAAGAAGGCGGAAGACCTGTACGGTTATGCAGCGATCATCGTCGATGATTTGGAGGCTGGTTTTTTCACGATGGACCAGATGTCGTTGATGCAGAAGTACGTCTCTGAACGTGGCGGTGGTTTTTTGGCTTTGGGGGGATATGACTCGTTGATTGACGGCGGTTACGAGGGAACTCCAGTCGGCGCGATGTTGCCGGTCTATCTCAATCGGACGCTCACGGACAAGCCGGTAGAGACAGTGAGGATTGAGTTGACTCGTGAGGGGATGCTGGAGCCTTGGATCCGATTGCGCCCCACCGAAAACCAAGAGCAGGAACGGCTGGAGTCGATGACGTCCTTTAAGGTGTTGAGTAAGGTGGGCGCTCCGAAACCGGGTGCAACGGTTCTCATCGTCGCTAAAGAAGAGTCTACGGGTGAAGAATATCCGGGATTGGCGGTTCAGCGGTACGGGAAGGGAAAGACGGCGGCGATGATGATCGGTGATTTGTGGCGTTGGCAGATGCACGATCAGGCGGCGACGGGCGAGCAGGGGAAGGCGTGGCGCCAATTAATTCGCTGGCTGATTGCGGACGCACCGGAGCAGATCGAGATGACGGTTGATCGGGTGCCGGCGGACGCCAATCCATTTGTGACTATTGGGGTTCGGGTTAAGGACAAGAAGTTTTGGCCGATGGAAAATGCTACGGTTAATTTGGGTGTGAAATCCTTGACTCTGGAAAATCCACGAGAAGGCGTGGATTCATCCATTCGTGAGGTTGCGTCTGTCAGTAATAACGTCGTCCAGTTGGTTGCAGAACCCTCGGCTACCGAACCCGGCTTGTACGAAGCGGTTTTTGTTCCCCGACAGACGGGCGGTTATGCGGTGGAGGCGACGGTCGCTGATATGAACGGTTTGACGGTGGGACGGGCGGAAGCCGGCTGGAGTTCTGATCCGGCGGCGGAGGAATTTCGATCACTCAATCCCGATCGCGAGTTGATGGAGCGGATTGCCCGGCAGACTGGCGGGCAGGTGGTGGCGGCCAATGATTTGGGCAAGTTCACCAAGGGCCTGCCGATTCGTCAGGTTCCGGTGATGGAGGAATGGACGTCGCCAATGTGGCACACGGCCTGGATGTTTGCTCTTGCCATCGGCTGTTTTATTCTGGAGTGGGGGATTCGTCGAACGCGAGGGTTCGCATGAAGAGGGTTGGTTTCATTGTCGTTCTTTTTCTTGCCACGATCAGGCTTGATGGTGCCGGGGCAATGCCGGCTGATGATCGGGTGACGTTGATCGTCGTGACGGGCATTGCCGGTGCTGCCGAGTACGAGACGGTGTTTGCGGGTTGGTCTGAGTATTGGCGGGAGGCGGGTGAGCGTTCGAATGCCTTGGTGTATGCGATTGGCGGTGGCGATCAAGACGGGCAAACCGATAAGGAGGTGTTGCATGCGCTTTTGGAAACCGAGGTCAACAAGACCGAGGGGCAGCTGTGGCTGGTGCTCAATGGGCATGGGACTTTTGATGGGGAGATTGGAAAGTTCAATCTGGTCGGACCGGATGTCTCAGCTGAAGAACTGGCTGAATGGCTAAAACCCTGTCAACGCCCGGTGGCCGTGGTGAATGGATTCTCCGCCAGTGCTCCTTTTATTCACGCGCTCTCAGCTCCGAATCGCGTGATCCTTTCGGCGACAAAAAGCGGTTATGAGCTCAACTACTCCCGTTTTGGAGACTATGTTTCCCAAGCCATCGGTAATTTGGAGGCTGATCTCGATAAGGATGGTCAAGTTTCCTTGCTGGAGGCCTTTTTAAAAGGGGCCCGCGATACGGAGGAATATTATAGCTTGGATGGAAGGCTGGCCTCGGAGCACGCGCTTATCGATGACACCGGGGATCAGAGAGGAACCAGCGTCGATTGGTATCGGGGCGTTCGCGTGATCAAGAAGTCGAAAGAGGGCGCGGAACCCGATGGCCGGCGGGCCCATCAATTTCATCTCATTCGGAGTGAGTTTGAGCAACACATGCCGAAAGCCGCCCGTGACCGACGGGATGCCCTTGAGCTTAAAGTTTTGAGCCTGCGAGATCGGAAGGAATCTTTCGAGGAAGCAGCGTATTACGCTCAGCTGGAGGAAATGCTGATCGAGTTGTCGGAAGTGTATGCGGAGGTTGAGGCGTTGATGGCGTCGTCAAAAACAACTCCGAATCAGGACGGTGCCGACGGATCAGATGATTGCGGCTGCGGGTTGTGAAATAGCGATTGGCGGTGAGTAGTTCTTGAAGGGTGATTGCCACTGTCAAGATCCATAAATGACCAATCGCTAGTCATCATCCTTATTACCACTTGGGCGCGTTGACATTGTGGACCTCGAGAGTCCAGTCAGAGAATTCCTCAGCCGTAGTGACGATGGCGTACGTGTCAAAACTGTAATTGCAGCCGATTCCGTAAGCGCTGTCCGGAGCGACGTTCAAGGTGAAAACACTGCCGTCGACGAGCGGACGGATTGGGTCGGTTTCCAAGGATGCTCGTAGTATCTCAGGGTCTGCGTTCAACAAGGCAGGGTTGTCTCCTTCCTGCCAGTGGCGGTGGACGCCATTGCAAGCGACTAGGCGGCGCATCATGGGATTGAGGAGGCTGGAATGCTGATGCGCGCGGATGACCGCGCGGAGTTTGTGCGAATCAGTGCTGGAGTGGGTGAGAATGTGTTCAGTGGCTGACTTTCCATACACCCAGGCGCGGTTTGGATCATACGCAAGAGGCGGGTCACTTCGCAGGATAGAAAAGTCGTTCCACATAAATCCCAGTACGACGGGCGTCACCGGGTCAGCCGGTGTGAAATCTCGGAGTTGGGAACCAAACTGCCGACGGGTCAGAGGATCCAGGGACTCGAGAAAGTCAGGGTGTTTGTTAAAGTAACTTTTCTGTTGGAGGGAACCGAGCAGCTGAAATCCAATCGGATTGGCTTCCTCTAACAGCTGAGCAGGGTTGTAGCCGGGTTCCATGCCGCCATGGTTGCATTGGACATAGTTGTCCCCACAGCCAAGATACAGGACCACGGGCAGAAAATCGTAAAGCCGCATCGGTTTACGAATGTCGTAGTTCCGCCCGAATTTAAACGCGAGTTCGGTGGTGAATCCGTATTTTGCCGTGAGGGTGATGTCTTCATGATTACCACGGGCCAGATGAACATTTTCCGGATTGGCCAGTAGAAGTCGCAGAAGTGTGTAGATCACCTCAACGCCATAGACACCACGGTCTGTGTAGTCGCCCAAAAAAAGGAAGGAAGTATCGGGGACAATTAATTTGAAGCCATCTAAGACCTTCTGCTCATTCAGTTTCGAGAGATAAGCAATGAAAGAGTGAATATCGCCGTGAAAATCTCCGTGAACGAACAATTTCGAATTCGGTGGCACCTCCAATCTTTGAGCGAAGAGACGAAAGGGAAGTCCGTTCCTCTCAAAATAAACGCGCGAGGTGTCAAAGAAAGTCGAGGGCTCTGGTCCGCCGTTCAACCAGAGGTCAGCCTCCGTTAGCTTGCCGTTCTTGAAATGATCAAACGCTGCTTCAAGCGCTTGATCAAACTCCTGTGAGGTCTTAAATGGAAGGAGGTTTGGAGGCGGGAATCTTCGGTTGAGCGTTCTATTGGCCGGGAGCAGGTCGCAGGCTTGCTTCCAGTCATCAAAGGTTTCATAGGTCCATGTGCTGGTGTCCCTTTGAGAAAGGGACGGATCTGCTGCGAAAGCAGGGACAGCGAATTGAAGGTCGTTATCTGAGTCCTCTGGTAACGATGATTGGTCGGTAGCCTGTCCGCACGATGCTGTTACGAGGAGCAAGGTCAGGGAGTAAGTCGCTGCTTTCAGCATCATGGGATGATAGTTCCTGTGTTTGAATAGCGAGAGGTTACGCAGATAACGAGGGCTGGTGAAAGGTAAATTTCGTTTGTCTGCCTGAGATAGGCAAACTCGAAACCATGGTATGATCGGGTGCTTTTGGGCGACTGAGCAACGCAGCGAACTATCGGCCCGCACAGAGGGCCGTCGGCTTGAGGGGCACGCAATTGCCTGTCCGAAGTGATTCACCCGATTGAGGGGTGAATCACTTCGCCTTTCCGGTGGTTGGATGGCAATTTGGGGGAGGGCGCCACACTTATGGGGCTCCCCTTGGCTCGACGAATTCGGGGCGCCTGTCCCCTAGCTGCTGCCTTCCCTTGAAGCCGCGCTTGCCAATCCCGAAGGTGACTCTCCCCCCTCCGATCGCCAAGGGCCAATGATGGAAATCAACAGCGCTTTCTCGCCAATAGAAATGTCCGCCATGAGGCGGTTGAGATTTTGAGGGCTTTTCGAGGACGGAGCGGCGCGGGCTGGTGCGGTTGGCCGGCAAGTCCGGCGGTCATTCCTTGAGGCGTTTCCCCTCTGGACACCCCCCGGGCTCAGGGCCTGGCACGTTCACGCCGCTGCCAGATGGTGGGCCCGGTCGAACCCAAGCGAAAATGCCCCGGGCAGCGTTCCGGCGCGGCTGGCTCAAACCGTCCGCAAAATCGGCGGCGGCTTGCCAGCGGAAGGCACAGCAGCGGAGGGGACGGTGTGGCCATGAGGGTAATCCCTATGCTTTCCCAACCTCCTTGCCATCTTATTTATAGCGGAATTCTCAAAGCGATCTATCCATAAGAGTTGGTTTTGGAAGTAACCAACCGGCGCGGCGATATGCGCCAAGACGTGATTATTGACCGTGCTACAATTGTGGAAGCTGCGAGTATTAATCAGATCAGATGAAAAGGACATAGATATAAAGGTAGTGGTTGGGAATAAATTGAAATGATATTAGCAATTGAAAGAGTCGGGACTGAGACTAATTGTACTCAGCAAGTAGCCGGATGTTACAACTGTTACACACTGGTGCGGAGCAAAAGCCGCGCGTGGGTTAGAGCTATAGCTGCCGCGGAAAATGGACGTGGCGAGGAATTTGGAGTTGGAACGAAAAGCAAAGTTGGGGGATAAGATTATAGTGGAAATGCCACCCTCCTCTGAAATGAGGGGTGGTATAATCATTTGTCCTGGAATCAGTTGGATTGGCCGATCGCCTTCGAGAGCCGCTCGTTGCGGCAGCAATTCAGGTGGATATATTTTTACTGGCGGCGAGGCGGAACCGTCGATTGTCATGGCAATGACCGGGTATGAAGTTGCTCGATCGGTTCGCTCGGACGTTGTCATCGACCTAGGGTGAAGGAGGTAACATGGGCTTGGCCAAAATACTCGTAATTCTTCTGTCTCATAGCGGGTGGCCAAGGGGTTACTTTCACTTCAATCGCGTGCCGGGTCCGGTGCTGTCTATTGCTTGTGCGCTCACTGCGTCCGGTATAGGAGTGAGGTTTCTCACGCCACAGTTTTTACGGATCCGGGTTTGAAGATGAGCACGCTGAACCCTCATCTGCGTCCGTCCTTGGCCCTGGGCTTGGGCGCCCCGGCACGGCGGATACGTGCCCGAAGCGGGTGGTGGCAGGTAGCGGAATCGACGCCTTAATCCATGTGATCGAGGGTATGCGGCGATCGATTATTCAGTGGTCAACGTGCCTCAAGAACAGTCTATTCCTTATTCAGGAAGTAACCTCATGGGTGATTTGATCGCTGAGAGGACGATCCATCTGGTGGGAAAATATTTCGAGCGGGCGGTTTTAGAGCCCACCATTATGATGCTAAGGGTTGCATGGCGCTGACGGCGACTCTAGCCTATCTCGTCTTTTTGAACTTGCGGCCACCGTGGTTACATGGCGTTGGAGTATCCAATGGGTGTGGCGTGGCATTGCTCCCACGGTACTGACAATGGGTTCTTGCTGCCCTATAATCATGAAATTCAATGCGGCGTCCTGTCCTCCGAAGGAGTTTGCGCGGGTTGATGAGTGGTTGGGTGGTTGTCTTGATGTATCTGAATCTTCGATATCCAAGACGGAAGACTTCCTTCAGATCTTAAGGGACGTTTTTTGATTGTAACGCATTCCCGGCTCTGGCTTGCGATTGGGATCAGAAACCCTAGGCTATGAGGTTTCGATCATGGAAGTGAATCACCTGCATCAGTTGCCCGTGAGGATGCGTCGTTTGCGGCGTTCGCCTAATATTCGCGATCTTGTTTGCGAATGTCGTGTGGGTGTGAGCGATTTGATTATGCCTTTGTTTGTGAAGGCGGGAATCACGGAGCCGGAACCGATTTCCTCGATGCCGGGTATCTTTCGGTATTCACCGGAAGGGATCGTGGAGGAGTGCCGGGCATTGCGCGAATTGGGGATCAAGGCGGTGGCGCTGTTTCCCTGCACCCACGCGGAAGTTAAGGATGCGCGGGGATCTGAGGCGCTTAATCCTGACGGTCTCGTGCCGAGCGTTGTTCGGAGCATGAAGCAGGCGGCACTTGATTTGATCACGATTTGTGATGTCGCGTTGGACCCGTACACCAGTCATGGACACGATGGGGTGTTATCAGAGGACGAGGCTGATGTGGACAATGATGCAACGGTCGAAATTCTTTCGGAAATGGCTGTTGTTCTGGGTCAGGCCGGATGTGATTGGGTGGCACCGTCAGATATGATGGACGGCCGGGTCGGTGCTATTCGAAGGGCATTGGACGAGACCGAACTGACATCCGTGGCGATCCTGGCGTATTCGGCGAAGTTTAATTCGGCATACTACGGTCCGTTCCGTGATGCCATTGGGAGCAAGAAGGCCACTGGCGGGAAGTATCTTGACAAGGGCACTTATCAGTTGAATCCCGCGAATTCTCGGGAGGCCGTTCGGGATGCCTTACTCGATGAGGAGGAAGGCGCCGATTTGCTCATGGTGAAGCCAGCGGGAGCCTATCTCGATATCATTTCTCGGTTGAGAGAGGTTACTGTGTTGCCTCTGGCGGCTTATCAAGTTTCTGGAGAGTTTTCTCAAGTCCATGCTGCAGCTCAGCTGGGTTGGCTGGAGTATGAGCGGATGCGGGATGAATCCCTTTTGGCAATCAAGCGGGCGGGGGCGGATTTGATCTTGTCTTATTTTGCCAAGGAAGTTGCACAGGAGATGAGTGTTTGATTTGAGTTCGCGGTGTGTGAGTAGGAAATGATCGTTATGTTCAAGCAAAGATTTGGTTTGGAAGGCAAGGCAGCCTTGGTAACGGGCGGGAGCAAGGGCTTGGGCAAAGAGATCGCCCGGATTTTCGTCGAAGCTGGAGCTCAGGTGTTTATCTGCGGTCGGCATGAGGCACAGTTATTCGCCGCAGTCGGCGATATCAGTGGAGGCGAATCGGATCGAGTGGCTTTTCTGGCGTGTGACTTGGTGGAACGCGATCAGGTGGATCTTTTGGCTCAAGCGGCATTGGAACGATTTGGGCGAGTCGATATTTTGGTGAATAATGCGGGGTCCAACTGTCCTCAGGCGATCGATGTCATTCAGGACGCGGATTGGGATCAAATCATGGAACTCAACTTGACCAACATCATGAGACTCACCCGGGCCTTGGTGCCGGGGATGAAAGAACGACGGTGGGGGCGAATCATTCATATTTCATCGGTGTTAGGCCTCGGCGGAAAGGAGGGGCGAGGGATATACTCTAGTTCGAAGGCAGGTTTGCTTGGACTCACCTACGCGACAGCATTGGATTTGGGGCCATATAATGTTACGGTCAACAGTATCGCCCCAGGGCCTTTTCTGACGGATTTGCCGAAGAGTATCCTCACCTCGGAACAGCAACAGGGTTTTTCAGATCGGACGGCTCTTGAGCGTTGGGGCCGTCCCGAAGAGATTGCCGGGCCTGCTTTGCTGTTGGCGAGCGATGCTGGAAGTTATATTACGGGTGCGGTATTGACTGTCGATGGGGGAGTTATGTCGAAGGTTTTGTGAGCGGGCGGCCCGACTGGGGCGTGATGCAATCTGCGAGGCTGAAGAAGATGCGTGGCAGGGAGAGTGACTTCGCTTTCATGGGGGCCAACACTACGGCTATGCCTCCGAGTCCGATTTTGCTTCGGCGTCTGATTCTATTTGGTCGTCGAGTTCCACGGCTAGTTTGTCGAAGATGGCTTCGAAGAAGAATCGATCCCCTGGAAGGAGAAGGTCGGGAATGACTTCCTGTGCCACAACCTGTGCCTCTTGATATTTCCCTTCACGGAACAGCAATTCCGTCAAGGCTGAGTAGTATCCTTGACGTTGTGTGGTGTTAAGGTTTCTTTCGTCGACGGTTCCGAACACGTCTCTGGCTTCCTGTTCACGATCGTTGAGGAGCAGTGCTTGTCCGTAGTTGACTCGGACCGGAATGTTGTTGGGGTATTTGGTATAGGCCTCAAATGTCAGGGCGAGTGCTTTTTCTAGTTGAATCCGTTGTGAAATCAGCAGGGAGGCATAGTTCGCTTTATACCGCATCGAATCGGGATTCAGGCGGTAGAGATTTTCAGCCGCAATGAACATGGGTTCCTGACGTCTTAACGCTAAGCTGATGTCGAATAGGAGTTCCCAATAGGTGTATCGATTCTGATAGCGTTCCTGCTCCGGCCAGAGCACGGCATAGGCAACTTCGGGATATCCAAGTTCCCAAAGGTTGGCACCGATGTAGAGTCCGAATTTGCTTTCAACCATGGAAAACTCCTTGATTTGTGCGAAGGCCTCAGCTGCGGCGGCTAGTCGGTTTCTTTCGAACTCTCCTACACCCTCGATGAAGTAGCTGAAGGCCATCATGTGCGAGGAAACCGTCTTCGAGGTCCGTATATCTAGGGCCAAACCTACGAGATCACCCCATTGTTTTTCATAGATCAGATGCTCGGCTTGTGCTTGCCAGTTTGATTCGCTAGTAGAGCCAGATTCGGCGGCATGGGCTTTCAAGTAGCGTGATGCGATCTTTCCCAGACCCAGCTTGGTAAATGCATCGGCAATCTCGATGGCTTCATGCGAAGTGCGTGGCCGATGGACATAATCTTGAGCCGCTGCCTTTGCTTCTTCCACGCGGCCGAGCTGACGGAGCAAATCCCAGTAGAGCAGGTGATCGGCAGTGATGTCTGCGAAGTTTTCGGTTAGATGCGTCCAGGACGCAGTGAAGCTCGGCAAGTCACCGCGCTCGTGGCTTACGCGCAGTTGAAGGCGGTGGGCTAGTTCCCCGGTGTCTAATGAGCGTTTTGCTTCGTCCAATATCGCTTGTCCTTTCTCGGCGACATTTTGGCGGTCCGAGGTTGCGTCTGACGCGGCTCGGTAAAGCTCAAGTGACGGGCTTTCCCGTGTTTTAGCGGTGGCCTGCTGCCAGTGCGTCCTGAAGTCTTCAAGCTGTCCTGTGCGGAAAAGAGCCCGGAGGTAGCTTTGCTCCAAGACTGGTGATGGTGATCCTTCATAGGCCTTGACCGAGTTAATGACCATGTGGTTGAAGTGGTAATATTCGAAAGTGCGGCAGGAGAGTTCGAGATCGATCAGATTGGTCCGTGAGAGTTCCTGAAGCCATAGTGAGGTGCGAATAGCGCTCTGCCACGATTTGCGTTGGGTGTCGTAGGTGATTAGCGCCTTGAGGTATGAACGATTGAGATCAAGGCTGCCCGGGTTATTTCCAATTGCCATTCGCCAGTTGATGAATCGTTGTTCGGGGTCAGCATTCTCGTCCATTGTGCGGGCTGTTCGGGCCAATGCCTGCGCCTGCAACCAGTCAATCACGCTTATCATGTACTGGGTATTAGTGCCGGGAGGTGTCGAGTTAAGAAGCTTGACGGTCGTCAAGGGAACGCCGATGGCGATGATCAGGCAGAGGGCAAATCCACGGCGAAACCAAGGACTGGTAGAAAACAGAAAAAGGAATCGATTATCCGAGAATTTGAGGCGTTTCAGGATAGAACGAGTCAAAAGAATCATTGTAATGGTTATTTTTGTCCTTGTAGTTGACTGACAATAGCCAGTGCCGGTCAAGAAAGTCAAGTTCGCATGTCTCAGCAGCCATCTCGTTATCAGCTTTATCCGGTCAACTGCGATTGAGTGGGTTTCGGGAAAATTCGGGTGATTGCAATGTATCCCGGAGCCACTGTGATCTCGCTGGTTGGATCCCTCACTACGGATAAACGCTTTCCTAAGGATGTAGACTTGCTCGTCGAAGTACAGGATAGATTCGCGCTCGATTCAATTGCGAAAGCGGGCGGCAGCAGCGAGGACAGACATTGCAAATTGGCGACTCGTGTGGCGCTGATGTGTTTCTATGATATCCGAGAGGGCAATACCTCGGAAGGATCTGCCCCTGGAAACAATGCGAGCCGAGTATCCGGCAAGCGTGCGAAACTGGGAACTGCGGGGGCTGAAAGTATCTTTACGATGACCGCCAGAATGTAAAGTTGGCCCCGGAATTAATCGCCAAACCGCCACTCTTGCTGTGGCCGCAAGTGGTTTTGGTTGTTCCAACCATTCACTAGGCGTCGGTAATTTCATCAAAGACGAGCGACATGAACGGATCCGCCTTTTCTTGGGCGGTCCAGGCCAGGGCTCGAAAGAGGATGATTCTCAACTCGGGATCGTAGGAACTGAAAGTGTTGTGGCCGGTGCTCGTTACAATAGATCCGTCCTTGGTCCATGAGGTGTGTCCAAATCACCGAGCACTCGTGACGGCTAAGTTTCTCTAGTGGGACCGGGCCACGACTGTCATCCGGGGGGCCGACTCTGACCTGTGCTAAATGGCAAACGCCTTTCTTTTTCTCGTGCAGGTTCCAGTAGAATTCGTCCACGATCTTTAGCGTGCTGGGGAATTCGTGGAGGATCTCATGGGAATTGTCGATGCCATAGATCGGTGAAATATGGCGCCCCATTCTGACCGCTCATCATCCCCAAGCGCGTCCTAAGCAATGTGTTAGCTTCAAACTGTCCTGCGATGATCGCATGATACAGGTTTTGTG
Source organism: Limisphaerales bacterium (assembly GCA_024761205.1). GTDB lineage: Bacteria > Verrucomicrobiota > Verrucomicrobiia > Limisphaerales > AAA164-E04 > UBA2970. Next base: position 295,575 of record JAMASS010000004.1, on the reverse strand, counting down.
AATCGATACGACCCTGCCGACGCCTTCGAAACAGGCAGACGAGATCGGCTTTCTCAAATTGCTCTTTGGACGGGAGCTATACAGGGATTCTGTCGTGACCCTTGGGACTTTCTTTAGCAAACCGATCAGGAAATCTCGGACTCGCTCATAGTCATGTGCCTCTAGTTCGTGCCACTTGTCAAAACCCGGACCCACAACACGTGGATCGCACGAGACGGCTCGGTCGTTTTCACCGGGCCAATGATCCGCTCAATCTTGGACTTCTGCCGCAGCGCCTTTGGTTTCTCCCACGGGTATTTCGTGAAATCCGTTGAGGAAAAAACTGACGTCCGGTCAGGCCATCTTAGAACTGTGGGTGACTGTTGGATGTGCTTCGGTAACTAAGATCATGGTGGCCATAGGGATGGATTGGGTGGTGGCCGATATGGAGCATGGCTGTTTGAGGCATCGCGAGGGGATGGATCATATTCGGGCTGTACGGGGCGTGGATACTAGCGTTCTCGTGTGGGTTTCGATGATTCGGAAGGATACGATCAAGCAGGCTTTGGATATATGGGGGCGCACGGTGTGTTGTTGTTTTTGGCTCGGTCGGCTGAGGATGTGGAACGGGGGTTCCGTTTTGGTCGTGATCTGCCGCGAGAGACCCGAAGCGTTGGAGGTGGGCGGGCAATCAAGCGAGGGTTGGGTTTTCAGGATTATTTGAAGATTGCCAATGAGGAGATGCTGATCATCCCGCTGATTGAACCTCGCGAGGCGCTTGATGATATCGAGCGAATTCTCAAGGATAGAGGGATTGGAAGCGGTCTTCGTTAGCTCCCCGCGGATCTCTCGGTTTTTGACGAACAATATTCACCACAACACCGAGGGAAACGCGGCTTTAATGCCAATTTACACGTTCTGAGAATTCTAGGGGACCAAGGTCACATCCGTGAAAACCATCGCGCCTAGGTCGGCGCCCGGGATAGTTGCAAAGGGGGAGGCGTCTATGCGCTGCGGGCGTTGGACGGGCAACTGCGCGGCCGATCTATTAAAATTGAGGCTATCAATCGGATCGTCAACAATCACTAGGACCCTCCGCCTCTCCCCGATTTTTCCCAACTCTGTCAACCTCCACGTCAAGGATCAGATTCATTCATCGGGGAATTACATACTTGATGCCATAAGGGAAGGCTGTTTCATAAAAAAAGTCGACAAAGTGTTTTATTCGAAGAGGAGCGATGGAAACACGGCGTGGAGTGCCCCAAGTGCCACGCCCAAAAACAAGCCGCAGAACGGCGCACGCGCCCGGGCGTTTGGCGTTGCCGGAAGGATTTCACCGTGCGGATCGGCTCGGTGTTCGAGCGCGGCCATGTCTCCTTGCAAACATGGCCTTGCACCGTCTATCTGCTGAACATGGGGCGCAAGGGTGTCTCTTCATGGCAGCTTTCCAGGGTCTTGGGAGTGACACACAAGACGGCGTGGTTCATGGAGCAGCGCATTGGCGAGGCCTGTGAGGAGGCTAAAATTTACCTCGAAGGCGTCATTGAGATAGATGAAACCTACCTAGGCGGCAAGGAAAAGAACCGGCATTTCTCCCAGAAAAAACGGGCGGGACGCGGCCCGGCGGGCAAGATGCCCGTGGCGGGGATGCGGGAAAGAAACGGACGGGTCTTGCTATTCCCGGCGGAGAGGGTGAGCCAAGCCTGTCATGTTCGCTCTCATCCGCCGCCGCGTGGCTCCCCCATTTACACGGATGACTTCCCCTCTTACACGGGGCCGGAGAGGCTCTGGTATCGGCAGCGCCGGGTGAATCATTCCGCCCGGCAATATGCGGAAGGGCAGGTCCGCACCAAGGGCATTGAGAGCGTTTGGGCCGTGTTGAAGCGGGGATTTTACGGCACCATTGGAGCTGCAGGCATTGCTCCCGGTATCTGAACGAGTTCGCCTGGCGCATCAATCAAAGTGTGAACACGGCTGAAGATTGGCTGGGCACGGTGTGTCGAGGGACTTTTGGCAAGCGGTTGACCGGGGCGATGCTCACCAAATAAATCACCACACCGACGACAAACGACAACACAAAAAAAACTGAACCATGAGTGCCGATATCGCAGAACAGATGAAGCGGACCTTGGGTGCTCTCTTCCGACAGTCGCCCAGGGGAAACACCGGTGCGCCAGCCAAAGCCCGCCAAGAGACGGGCTCGCTCACGAAGCAGCCCGTGCTGAGCAAAGGCATCGCCCCCTGGTATTTTGGAAGACTGAAGGGCTGACGGAAAACCTGAAAAACCAAGCACCTATGCCCCCCATTCCTGACCAGCAGCATCGCATCCGCCGGAACTTAAACGAGCCGCTAAACCCTGCGCTATAGATAGGCGATGGCGGGGTAGAGAGGGAAGGCTACCTCCTGAGCGAGCCCATCCAACACACGCGCAAAGTCGTGGCCCAAGTCAAGAGCGCCCAACCCGCCGCTGACCAGATTCGGGCATTCTGCCACACCATCGGCAAAGAAAAAGCCGCCGCAAGGCATCCTCATCACCGTAGAGACCATCTCATCTCGGAGGGGCGTATTGAAGCAAAGATGAACCCGGCACCTTCCCCCATGAATAGACTCCCCCAACACCTATCCCCGTCTCCAAGCCTGGAGCATGAAAGAATACTTCGAGGAACAGCAAATGCCCAAACTCCCCCCGCTAGCCGACCCCTTCACCGGCAAGCCCATGGCCCAAGCCTCCTGCTGGGCCGGCTACCCTCAGCTAACCCCCTAAATTTCTATGAAAACAGCCTCCCCTTGTGGCATCAAGTATGTAATCCCCTTTCCTTTTTACCAAGGATGAAGTCGGAACTTGATTTGAGGGTTGTCAGGATGTGTGGAGCTACTTTCGGAGGGTCAGGTTTGAGTATGTGCTCATATGTGCGGACGCTGGAGGTGGCATTGTTCCCGGCTATAAGTTTCGCTCCGAACAGCTTGGGGAGGGTTTGGCTATTGGCACCAACGTTATTGAAGCGGCGGACGAGTTCGAAGTTGAAAAGTCCGTCTATCTGGGATGTTTGGGGCTTTGTAACATGCGATGGTCGTTTGCTTGTGTCGGAAGACCGGTTGCTCGCCGTCGGCGTTTTGCCAAATGTGGGTAGGGGTATGCGGCTGCCAAGGCGCTTTGTATGAAGTTTTGCCAGACCTTGGATTCCACAAGCTCGTACCCGCTTTGTCTCGCTTCTTCCATCTCACCTCTATGGACCCCGAAGATCACTGTGGTGGGGACGGCTCCGAAATGATCCAACTGCTGATGCACAAAATGCTGCCGGCTAAGTTTTGAAGGGCCAGTCGTTTGTTTACTGCGAAGCGCCGGGGGGGCGGGAGTTGTGTGTGTGGAAGATTTGGTGGATGCTTGCTTGGCGGTGTTTCGCGCCAAAAATCCGTATCCAATCTGCAACGTTGGCAGCGGCGTTTCCGTGGGAGTTCACGATGTGGCGGAAAAGGTTGCATCCGCTTTTGATTATTGTGGGAGAATTGGATGGGAGAAAGTGGAGATTGAGGAGAGACGCCGAGAGACTATCTGGATAGTTCTCGAATTCGGTCTCTGGGTTGGTGTATCCGGCCACAGAGATGGAATTCAGACTGCTAATGGTCTTTCGGGATTTGTTGAAGCGTTATAGGCCAGAGTGTCGGCGTGAGGGCAGGGTGTGTCCGCAGATTGATGGTGTCGGTAATGGGAATCAGATGATAGGGTGGCGATTAATTGCAGGTTTTGGAGGGTTAAGTCCCGGAGGGGTGCCTGGAATTACTGTTGATGATCCTGCGTTTGCGGTTGAAATGCCTCAGCATGCTGAGGTGCGGTGGGGCGAGACGCCGCCGAGCCGTTATCGCCAAGATCGAAACCTGGCATGAGCGGGTGCTTGTGGCCAACCACGCCACGCAGCGAAGTTCCAGCCTGCGTGGTTCGAACGAGAGACTCTCGCCTCACTGCATATGGGCGCATCAGGTCCGATCATATACCCCTCTCGGCCACGGCTTATGGTTCTTGCTCCGAGCCGTTATTCCTGGGTAGTTTTTTCGGAAATTTATGAGGATTGATGCGAGTGTTTTTCAGGGTTGTATTCCCGCTGTGATGACGCCTTGTACCGCTGAACGGGAGCCGGATTACAAGGTGTTGGTGTCGACTGCTGTTTCTTTGATTGATGCCGGAATGGGGGCGGTTGTCTACTGTGGCTCGATGGGGGATTGGCCTTTGTTGACGGATGCGCAACGGCAGGAAGGTGTCCGGCGACTGGTTCAGGCGGGAGTGCCGGTGATCGTCGGGACTGGAGCGCAAAATCCGAAGACGGCAGCAGCGCATGCGGCCCATGCTCGAGAAGTAGGTGCGAAGGGACTGATGCTGATTCCGAGGATGTTGTCGCGAGGAACGTCTCCAGCGGCACAGCGAGCACATTTTGCGGGCATTTTGCGGGCTGGTGGGGGGTTGCCGTCCATTATCTATAATAGTCCTTATTATGGTTTCGAAACCAAGGCGGATTTGTTTTTTGATTTGCAGGCGGAATTTCCGGTGCTGGTGGGGTTCAAGGAGTTTGGCGGTGCCGCTTCATTGAGCTATGCGGCAGAGCTCATCACGCATCGTGATGAGGGCTTGGTCTTGTTGGTGGGGGTGGATACGCAGGTGTTTCATGGCTTCGTCAATTGTGGTGCGGTTGGCGCCATCACAGGAATCGGGAATGTGATCCCCCGAGAGATTTTGCATTTCGTTTCTCTGTGCGAACGCGCTGCGGCCGGGGACCCGGAGGCCCGGCGCTACGCCTGGGAATTGGATCAGGCGCTGACGGTTCTGTCCCGCTTTGATGAGGGGCCAGACTTAGTTCTATATTACAAACGCTTGATGGTGGAGCAGGGGCACGCTGCATTCGAGTTACACTTCAATGAGTCAGATGGCTTGAGCCCCAGCCAAGAGACTTTTGCCATCAACCAACTGAAGGTGTTTAAGGATTGGTGGTCCGCTTGGTCAGGAAGATCGTATGATGCGGGTCATTGACTCCCATACTGAGGGCGAACCAACCCGTCTCATCATCGAAGGAGGGCCGGACCTGGGACAGGGACCGTTGGTTGAGCGACGGAAGCGTTTCGCTCAGAGTTTCGATGTCTATCGGCGAACGGCGATCTTGGAGCCTCGGGGGTCCGATATTTTGGTCGGCGCCTTGTTGTGCGAGCCGGAAGATTCAACCTGCGTGGCCGGGGTCGTATTTTTCAATAACGTGGGGTATCTCGGGATGTGCGGGCACGGAACGATCGGGGTGGCGGTTTCACTGGCGTATCAGGGACGGATGTCGCTGGGGATCCATCGATTAGAGACACCGGTTGGCGTGGTGAGCGTCGAGTTGAGGAGTCCCAATGAGGTGACCGTTGAGAATGTCCCCAGCTATCGTTTTTACGAAGCGTTGTCATTAGTGGTTCCCGAGATGGGAACCGTGACGGGGGACCTCGCTTGGGGGGGGAATTGGTTCTTTCTCGTAGCTGACGCTCCTTGTGAGTTGAAGCTAACGAACGCCAAAAGACTAACCGAGGCGGCACAGCGAATTAAAGACGCGCTGCGGAATCAGGGCATCACCGGGGATGATGGAGGTGAGATCGATCATGTGGAGTTTTTTGGGCCACCGGAGTCTTCGGGTGCTGACAGTCGCAACTTTGTGCTCTGTCCGGGAAATGCCTACGACCGGTCTCCGTGTGGTACCGGCACGAGTGCGAAGTTGGCTTGTTTGGCGGCATCGGGAAAATTGCGGCCCGAGAATTCCTGGATCCAAGAGAGCATTTCCGGAGGCCGGTTTGAGGGCAGCTATCGGTTGGATGAATCCGGTCGAGTGATTCCGCGAATTACCGGTCGGGCCTATGTCTACAGCGAGGCGACTTTGTTGCAGCATCCGGATGATCCGTTTCGAGAGGGCATCGCATAAGGATTTCAAATGGCGCGCACGGATTCGGTAATCATTGTCGGCGGCGGAGTCGTGGGTATTGCTTGTGCTCATTATCTCTTCCGTGCCGGCTACCGGGTGACGGTCATTGAAAAAGGGAGGTTAGCCGGAGCTTGTTCCCACGGGAACTGTGGGTTTGTTTGTCCGAGTCATGTGTTGCCCCTGACCGAGCCTGGAGCTGTTCGGGCGGCGCTGAAGTCGCTGTTAAAGCCGAACGCGCCTTTTCGCGTGCGTCCGCGTCTTAGTCCGGCATTGTGGCATTGGATGTGGCAGTTTGCTCGATGTTGCCGGCGTGAGCCGATGCTGCGCGCCGGGGTTCATTTGAAAGCGATGTTGGATTCGTCGATGAGGGAGTATCGGCATCTGGTCGATGACGAAAATCTTCACTGCGAGTGGCAAGAGGAGGGGCTGTTGTACGTGCTACGCACTGAGAAAGGGGTGCAGGACTTCGGGCGGAACGATGATTTGCTAACTAAGGAGTTTGGTATCGCTGCTCGCAGCATTGAGGGCAAGGATTTATCGGAGTTTGAGCCGGCGCTGCGATCGGATTTAGCCGGTGCTTTCTTTTATGAGGGGGACACACATCTGCGGCCGGATTTGCTTAATCGGAGTTGGGGAGCACGATTGCGGGAAGAGGGTGTTCGGTTTGTCACTGGTTGCGAATTGCAGCAGGTGAGGAAGGAAGGACAACGGGTATTTGTTTTGCAGACTGCGGGCGGGGAGATGCGAGCGGATCACTACGTGTTTGCGATGGGGGCTTGGAGTTCGAAGTTGGGAAGGGAGTTACGGTGCCCGATTCCAGTGGAGCCCGGGAAGGGATATTCTGTGACCATGCGGCGCCCTTCGATTTGTCCGACCCATCCGATGTTGTTTCCGGAGCATAAAGTCGGTGTGACTCCTTTTAAAGGGGAATACCGTTTGGGATCGATGATGGAGTTTGCCGGGTTTGATGCCACGATTCCCGAGAAGCGGATTCGACAACTGCGGACTTCGGCGGAGGTGTATCTTTTGGAGCCGCACACCTCAGGGACACGGGAGGAATGGTTTGGATGGCGCCCCATGACGTGGGATAGCCTGCCCATTGTTGGTCGGGTTCCGAGGTTGGGTAATGCCTTCTTGGCAACGGGGCATAACATGCTCGGGTTAAGTCTGGCACCGGCAACCGGTCGTTTGGTGGCAGAAATCCTGTCCGGCGAAGCGCCGCATATCGATGCGAGCCCGTTTAGCCCGAGTCGGTTTTTATAGGATTTTTGAATGGGAGAGAGCGGAGTTTTTTATGTGAACAGAAGGATAAGTTAAGGGCATGGAGAGGCTTCGGCGGGGAGGGGGAGCTGCGTCTGTCTGGAGCTGCGGGTAACGGGCACGCCCGGTAGCTCGAAGCAACGCCCCGCCAATATGTCCGGCACGCTCAGGAGTTGCAGGCCGGGTAGCGTTTGCCATTGGCTTTCATCTCTCCGACCGTCGCCATCTCGCGGCTGAAGGTGGCTTTCCGGCGCGGCTTTAGTTTGCGCATGAGGATCAGGCCGACCATGTCGGCGTAGTAGAGCTGATTGATCCGGCTCACGCGAGCGCCCTCCGCATCAAGCAAGCAAAGGTGATCCCCTTTCGATGGTTGTATTTCCAGACCGCCTCAGCGATGAAAAGCAGCATCCGACGTTTGCTGTAGTGGTGGTGCGAGCCGTGCTCGTTTTATCAGGGCTTGGCCTTCAATCGTGTTGACGAGCCCTTCCGCATAAGCGAGGGCGTGATTGATGACGGCGGGCCGAAAACCGGAGCGGGGCGATAGGCGCGGTATTCATTGGTAATCGGAAGGGTGCCCTACTTTTCAACAGCCCCTTGCCGGACAGGGACTCGGCAACGCGAGGCGACAATCCCTTCCGCCCCGTTCTACAGCACCAATGACCGGAGTTTTACGGGTGCCTCGGCCTCGTCTCGGGGGGGAAGGGGTATTGGTAGCGGGACTCTTGGGGCTGCTCCCTTTGCGCGGTTTGCCGCCCACGTAAGTCTCGTCGGTCTCGGCGATGCCTTGCAAGACGGGCCTGCTTCCCCCGACCTGGAAGCCGTTGCAAGCGCAGGGCGGCGGGCTGCGTTAGCCCGAGGTCGCGGGCCAATTGGTGGCGGGATAAGCTCTTCTTGGCGTTGATCGGGATGCCCATAGCCATGAACCATCTCTGGAGCGGGACCCTGGTTTTCTTAAAAAGAGTTCCCGCCAAGACGTTAAAACTAGACTTGCAGACATGGCAGGTCCAGCGTCCAATACGGAGGTTGTCGGCTTTGCAGGCCACCTTGCCACTGGCGCAATGGGGGCAGCGGGGTTCATCACTCCAGTCCACCCGCACCCAATGCGCAAGGCAGGCTTCCTGATCCGGAAAGCGTTGGAATATGGTCAACAGATTCACAAGCGCGCCCTCATCCGCGTGCCCGAGGTGAAGCATCACCCGCTACCAGCCATGCCCATAATTTATCATTGCGGACTGTAATGCCTCATCAAACTAGCCACCACGCGCTCCCAAATCTTCGATGCCGTGATTGTTTTTCAGCATCGGCGGAAGCGGAGGGAGTGTCTCGGGGCGAGGAGTGCAGGAAGGCGACGATGCGTGATAGTAGTTCCCTTTTTTCGGTAATTGGGATCGCGTCTGTCGGGGTCGTAGTATTTGATCAGGAAACTCCCGGATGAGCTGCTCCTGATTGGCTCTCGCTGTGGAAATCTCTCGGGATGAGGGCCGTTTCATTTTGGCTTGCCTTGGCTCGAGGCGCGGTCGCCCTGTTCTCGCGCCTCTTGAAACAGGAACCCCAGTAAAAAAGCCGCCACCGTGATGGCCGCCACGGGCAGTCGGTGAAATTTTCGTTCGTCATGGCAATGATGTTTCAGATAATTCGGACAAAGCTGACGTCGCACCGGTTTTATGTTCCGAACGCGCCGCTCGGTTCAAGGGGTTGCGGGACGCTAATTCTGCGCCAATGTCGTGGGGAACCCCTCTCACCAAGTGGAGCAATGTAGCAGCACAGTGAGCCAGGGCAGGGAATAAGTGACTCGGCCTTTTTTCCCGGTTTTGAAGGTTACGGAGTCCGAACCCTTGCGCATGGAACCGGTTCCCTGAGCCAAGGAATCCAGCACCTCATAGCGGCATCAACTCCACTTCCCCAAAATACGGATGTAGCGGGTTTTGCTTAAAATCGGGCTCGGCCTCATTTTCATAATCATGGCCAGCATGGCAACCCGAGGCTAAGTGATATCCTTGGCGGGTAATGATCCTTGATCATAAGTCCGTGAATGGCGGACATGTCCGCTCCAGTCGCTTTGTACTACAATGTTCGAAACCCTTAAGAGTTGCTTTTCCATTAACTCACCGCTCTGAGACACAACACCTTCAAAGTAGCCCCCGCCTTGACTGTCAATGAGTGTGTTGGTGTCCTCAGGAAGATTCACGAGTGCGTGTCCGGGTGCCGCCTCGGTGTACTCAGTGTTCCTCTGAATATAAGATGAAGAGGCGACATAGACGGCTAACATGTCCACCCAATTTTCAAAATCAATTCCAAGCTGAACCTTCACCGGAGTCAATGCTGTTCCGAGGAGGAGAAGGCTCGCCAGAAAGAGGCGGCGGGTGGTTTCATTTTGTTGGATGAGCTTGGATGGTGCACATTATTTGATTTCATTATCAGTCATTCAAGTTTTGGGATAACGACTAAAATACACACTCGCACCGGGCCTTGTTACCCAATATCAGTGAGAAATTGAAGAAGCCTCACCTGTTCGCCCTAGCACCGAGAGGATCAATATTATTAACGGGAGAGAACCTACTGAAAGGATGGCGGCGGCAAGGTGTGACTTGAATGATTACTGCTGTCCGGTTAGAACCCGGGCATGAAGTGTTCCAAATGCGAGGGCGATGCCTTGCGGGCCAAGACGGTTGCCAGTGTTGAGGTAGATCGATGTGAGCGGCGTGGTGGATTGTGGTTTGACGAGAGCGAGTTGACGGCTGTGCTTGAGGGCAAGGGTGCTGGAGCTCGTAGCTTCGTAGGATCCGATTCTGGTCTGGATGGCAAACCCGGAAATTGTCCCCGGGATGGGGGGCGGTTGCTTCGGATTTATAGTAAGCAGAATCGGTCCGTTGTGGTGGATCGCTGTTCGCAATGCAATGGAGTTTGGCTCGACGGAGGGGAATTCCAACGACTGACTAGGTAGGTTTTTGTTGCTTTGGCGTTACCCCCCAGGGACGGAATCAAGGGATGAAGGCGATTGTATTGGAGGCCCCCAAGAAATTCTCCATTGCTGAGATCGCACCGCCGAAGCCCCTGAGAGCAGATGAGGCTTTGATTCGGGTGCATCGCGTGGGGGTTTGCGGGACGGATATCTCCGGTTATCTCGGAAGGATGCCATTCTTCAATTATCCAGTCATTCCTGGGCATGAGTTGGGCGTTGAGGTGTTGGCGGTTGGCGAGTCAGTAACTAACGTGAAACCGGGAGATCAATGCTCGGTGGAGCCCTACATGAACAATCCGGAAAGTTTTTCGAGTCGTCTGGGCCGGAGCAACTGTTGTGAGAATCTCGAGGTCTTGGGCGTGCACACGGACGGCGGGTTGCGGCCGGAATTTGTCGTGCCGGCTCGCAAATTGCATGTGGCGACGAAGATGACTTACGAGCAGTTGGCCTTGGTGGAGACTTTGGCCATCGGCTGTCACGCGGTCGATCGCGGCGCGGCGCGGGAAGGGGAAAATGTATTGGTCATTGGTGCGGGGCCGATCGGTCTTTCGGTGATTGAGTTTGCTCGAGTGGCCAAAGCGAAGATCACTCTGCTCGATCTAAATGAACAGCGGCTCCGGTTTTGCAAAGAGACGATGGGCGTGGACCGCGTGATTCAGGGAAAAGAGAGCCGTTCTGATCTTCGAGAGCTGGAGCGCATGACGGATGGCGGTCTGTTCACGCTCGTCTTGGATGCCACCGGGAGTAATCGGTCGATGTCTCAGGCGGTGAACTATGTCGGCCATACGGGGCGGCTTGTGTTTGTCGGGATCACGACTCAGGAGGTGGGTTTTTATCATCCTTTGGTTCATTGTCGGGAGATGACGCTGCTTTCTTCGCGCAATGCGTTGCCAAAGGATTTTTCGAGAGTTATTCAACTGATCGAGGAGGGCGTGATTGACACCCGTCCGTGGATCACGCATCGATCGGGGTTTGAGGAATTGGTGGCGAATTTTCCCTCTTACACGCTTCCCGAAACGGGTGTGATCAAGGCAATTGTCGAGGTCAGCTAGGTAGCAGTTCAAGTGGCGTTTGAGAGAGAAGCATTAAGATCATGGGTGAAGCAAGTGAATAAGTTGCAAGTCCTGCTTGTGGTGGGGAATTGTGCGGAGGACTCGGCCACTCGGACGGTTCTGTATCGGGCCAAGGAGCTGCTTGAAGGCGAGGGCTGTGAGGTCGATGTCTTTGATTGTGCGTCGGAGGACCTTCCGTTGTTTAATGTTGAGACCGCTTATTTCCGCCCGGCCTTTGCCTCCATCAAAGCGCGGGTTAAAAGTGCGGATGTCTTTGCCCTCGGGTCGCCTGACTACCATGGTAGCGTGAGCAGCGCGATGAAGAATTTTTTGGATCATTTTTGGACCGAGTACGCCGGGAAATTGATCGTTTCGATTGTGGGGTCACACGAAAAGGGGCTCACGGTCCACGATCAAATCCGTACTGTTGCGCGGCAGTGTTATGCGTGGACTTTGCCTTATGGGATTTCGTTCCACGAGCGCTCGGACTTTACCGAGTCCAAGGCAGTGGGTGAAGCCCTCGAATCACGCCTGAAAATGATGGCCGGGGATGTGGCCCGATATGGCGGGGTTTTGGCGGCTCAACGGGCACGCGATTTATCCGCTGACTATGAGGGATTCATGGCTCGCTATCGTGCTTAGTATGTATGGAGCGGCTTTGCTTGTCACATTGGGTGCGGACCTGATGATGAAACGATTTTGGTGCCAATTCAGAGGGTTCATGGTTTCGAATAGTTGTTTTCATTATGCGGGGTTCGCCTCGCAATTTGCCCAGAATTATGCTGAACGGATATGGAAGAGTTGAACCAACTGGATGAGATCCTGAGTTGCCGAAGTGGCGGAGAGCGACGCGATGTGGCGCCTTGCACCATTGTAATCTTCGGCGCTAGCGGTGATCTGACGTCGCGGAAGTTGGTTCCGGCCCTCTACCACTTGTTTCTTGGGAAGCAACTCCCGGAACCGTGCCGAATCGTCGGCGTGGCGAGGCGGGAGAAAACTGATGAGTCCTGGCGCGCGGAACTTCGTGCAGCGCTCGTTGAGTTTGCCCGTTCAGGTCCGGTTGACGCTGCCGAATGGGAGCGATTTGAAAAGTTGATTTCCTATTGCCAGGGTGATCTTATGGATTCGGCGGCTTATCAGTCATTGCGGGAACGATTGAAGGATTTTGAGGATGCTCAGTTGTCCAAGAACTTGCTTTTCTATTTGGCCATTTTCCCGAGTCAATTTTCCGAGGTGGTGAAGCGGCTGCATGGCCAAGGCTTGGTGCAGAAGGAATCTCAGGAGCAGCATTGGCAGCGGGTGGTGATTGAGAAGCCTTTTGGTCATGATTTGGATTCAGCGCAGCGTTTGAACCGTGAGATTACGGGGTATCTGCACGAGAAGCAGGTGTTTCGGATTGATCATTATTTGGGTAAAGAGACCGTCCAAAATATTTTGGCCTTCCGATTCTCGAACGCCATTTTTGAGAACCTCTGGACGCGAGACTCGGTTGATCATGTGCAGATTACGGTCAGTGAAAAGCTGGGTGTGGGCAGCCGCGGGGGTTATTACGAGGAGTCGGGGGCGTTACGAGACATGGTGCAGAACCACCTGTTGCAGGTGCTGTCGTTGGTGGCTATGGAACCGCCGGTGTCTCTGGATGCGGAAGCGATCCGAGATGAGAAGGTGAAGTTGCTGCGATCTATTCGCCCCTTGGCAGCCGAGGACATGGCCAAGCAGGTCATTCGCGGGCAGTATTTTGGTGGCAGGGTGGATGGACAGCAACGACCGGCTTACCGTGGCGAGGACAGGGTCGATCCGGCATCGAATGTGGAAACCTATGTAGCCATGCAGGTTTGGATTGACAACTGGCGTTGGTCTGGCGTGCCGTTTTACTTGCGCACTGGCAAGAATCTTCCTTTAAGCGCCAGTGAAGTTCGTGTTCAGTTTCGGCCTATCCCTAATGTGCTCTTTGCTGCGAATCCTGATGCGGCGGTCGACGCCAATTCGATTGTCCTCCGTTTGCAACCGAATGAAAGCATCTGCTTGGGATTCAACGGCAAGTTTCCTGGCAGCAGTTCCCGTCTGGGACGGGTTTTGATGGATTTTCGCTATGATACTGGTTTTGGTGCCTACACTCCGGAGGCGTATGAACGTCTCCTGTTGGAAGCGATGGCTGGAGATTCGACGCTTTTTATTCGCCGCGATGAGGTCGAAACGTCTTGGGCGTTTGTCGATGGTATCCGGGCGGCATGGGGAGAACAACCGTTGAGCAACCGGGAATTTTATGCAGCCGGGACTTGGGGCCCGGAAGCCGCGGACGCTCTGCTCTCCCAATGTAACCATCGGTGGATTAATCCACAGGAGTTGAAACACGATTAGCGGTTTCCCGATGAAGGAGCATATCTGGCACGGGAAGCGCTGCGTGATCAGTGAATTTGAATCGGCAGATGCTTTAGCTATTGCGGTGGCTGAGCGGTGGCTTGAGTTCGTCGCAGGCGCGAATCGACTGCTTTCGGTGGGCTTGTCGGGCGGGCGGATCACCGAGAGGTTGTTTGCTCAGATTGCTTCGAAGGCATTGGGTGCTGCATCCGTCGTCGAGAAACTCAGATTTTTCTGGGCTGATGAACGATGTGTGCCACTTGATGATTCTGCGAGTAATTACCGCTTGGCTAGGGAATTGTTGTTCGATCCTCTTGGGGTTTTGGAACAGCAAACGTTTCCCTTTGGAGGGGATGGGTCCCCGTCAACTCTGGCGGAGGGCGGTTTGCGGATGCTTCGGGAACAATTCGACGTTGCTGATCAACAAGTGCCTGTTTTTGATTTGGTGCTTCTAGGTATGGGGGAGGATGGCCATGTTGCGTCGTTGTTTCCTGGGAATTTTTCTGTGGATCAACAGCGATTGGAGGCTTGTTACGATGTAATCGTCAGCAAACCGCCCCCAAATCGCATCACCTTGAGCTATGGTGTCTTGGCGGCGGCGAGAGAAGTCTGGTTGGTCATCTCTGGCCAAGGCAAGGCGGCGCCTCTCTCACAAGCCATTCAGAGCACGGGCGGCACACCGGTGGCCCATCTCCTTTCTCTGCGATCTTCCACGAAGATTTTCACAGACATTGCGTTGCGTGGCTGATGAAAGGCACCCGTTCATACCGTGGTTTCGACCTCGGTGATAGCGGACTGAGGGAGTCTCGCCCCACCTCTCCCGATTTGAATCATGTCTGTGGAGAACTTGGCAATTGATGGCGGTTTGTAAACTCCCTAGAATCTCCGTTTGTTCGGGAGTTTCCGGTATGAATTTTTATCTTGAATTTGAGAAACCGATTGCGGAGTTGCAGCGCAAGCTTGAGGAGCTTCGTTTGGATGCCGATGGTGGGGGGGTAAGGGTGAGCATCGGCGATGAGATCAACCGGATTGAAAAGAAGCTTGAGGCGACAAGACGAGAGGTTTTTTCCAATTTAACCGCCATTCAGCGAGTCCAATTGGCGCGACATCCGCAGCGTCCGTTTGCGCTCGATTATCTGCAGACGGTCTTCCATGGGTTTTCGGAGCTGTGCGGCGACCGGCTCTTTGCCGATGATCAAGCGATGATCGGCGGATTCGCCCGCCTAGGTAGCGAGCGGGTCATGGTGGTGGGCACGCAGAAGGGACGCGACACAAAGGAAAAAATCCGACGGAACTTTGGTTCGGCGCATCCAGATGGCTACCGCAAGGCCAAGCGGCTTATGAAGTTGGCGGCGAAGTTTGGTCTGCCCATTATTTCGATCATTGACACTGCGGGGGCTTACCCGGGAATCGGGGCTGAGGAACGTCATATCGCGGAGGCTATTGCGGTCAATCTTCGGGAGATGATGTTGTTGGAGGTTCCGATCATTGCCTTGATCATCGGAGAAGGTGGTTCAGGGGGCGCTTTGGGTATCGGGGTGGCGGATCAAGTTTTAATCCTTGAGAACGCTTATTATTCGGTGATTAGTCCGGAGGGCTGCGCTTCCATTCTTTGGAAGGATCGTTCGGCAACTCCGAAGGCGGCGGAGGCCCTCAAGATTACGGCCGCCAATCTGTTGAGTTTGGAACTGGTGGATCAGGTGGTCCCGGAACCACTGGGCGGTGCTCATCAAGATCTGGCCACAATCTCCGGTGAGATACGGCGTGCGTTACTCGGGACTTTGTCCGAACTGCGACAGAATTCGGCCGCTCAGCTCATGGAAAAACGGTATCAAAAGTTCCGTTCGATCGGGTGGTTTCTTGAGGCGACGGTGGCTGAAGCCGATCAGTCTGAGGCGGAAAAGCCCGGGGTTGAGGCTTAGGACAGCATTCCATGTTTCCTACCGTACCGCTTAATTGGTGAAATCAGGATGAGGGAGCCGTTGTATCCACTGACTTTTCATCCCCTTTTCAAAGAGCGGGTGTGGGGAGGCAGGAACATCGGGACGCTGTTCGGAAAGGCGCTGCCTAGGGAAAAGCAGATTGGCGAGTCGTGGGAGATTTCCGATCGACCGGGAGATGTAAGTGTGGTCGATCGCGGAAGTTTGGCCGGACGATCATTGTGTCAGTTGATTGAGGAGCGAGGTTCGGAAATTATGGGATCAGCTCGGCTTTGTCATGGTCGGTTTCCGCTGCTCGTCAAAATCTTGGATGCTCAGGAAAGGCTTTCGCTGCAGGTCCATCCTCCCGCAAGGGTTGCTGAGGTGCTTAAAGGAGAGCCGAAGACGGAGATGTGGTTTGTGGCGGACTGCCGCCCCGGTGCGGATATTTATGTGGGGCTAAAAACCAATGTCACTCGGTCATCGTTCGAAGAAAAGATGCGTTCCGGTTTGGTGGCCGAGTGTTTTCACCGGATTCCGGTGAAGCGGGGCGACTCGATGTTTCTGCCGAGTGGGCGGTTGCATGCTATTGGGGCCGGCAATGTGATTTTTGAGATTCAACAGAACTCCGATACGACCTACCGCGTGTTTGACTGGAATCGCGTGGGGCTTGATGGCCAACCGAGGGAGCTGCATGTGGAGTCTTCACTGCAGAGCATTGATTTTGAGGATCATGAGCCTTCTTTGGTTGAGGGAAGCCTGGTCGAGATTGATGACGGTGTCTTTAGTCGGACCATGGCTATTTGTGATTTGTTCCGGGTGGATCATCGGCGAATCAGAGGTGAGGCGGCGATTCGGTGGGAATCGGGAGAGGCGGTGCGGGTTTTGGGAGTCGTGTCTGGGGCGCTACGCTGTGAGGGCAATGGTTCGGTCTTGTTTCTGCGAGCCGGGTCCTTCGTTTTGCTCCCGGCGGTGGTGGAGATCGGTGTCTGGTCGGAGAGTGATGAGAGTGAATTTCTGGTGGCCACCGCGCAATAGGTGGTAAACGGAGGGGGCCGGTGCTTTTTATTGTTCGATCAGTATTCAGGTGGCGGAATTAGACTTGAAACGCCTTTGAAAATGTTATTTTGTTTTGAGGCTTTGATATGAGCGCAAGCATTCTTTGGAGGGTGCTTTAGTATTAGCTGCATCTGACTTATGCCAAGGCAAAGACGAAAAAGGCTACAGGGAAAATTTGCGAAGCAAGCTGAGCGATCCAGATTCCTGCGGCTGTTGTTGTCGAGTGTCTGGTTTCAACTGGCGGTTTTGTTTTGCTGCCTCATAGTTGTCGGCGTGGGCATTGCTTTATTGCCTCTTTTTCAGAGTTCACCGGACGGGGTGACACCGGTTCTTCGTGTCAGCGGGCTTGATTTGATCCAGGCTTCTCGCTTTCAAAAAAACGCCGAGGAGGCGTTCGCAAAGGGTGAATATGAAAGGGCGAATTACTTGTGGAAAGCCGCGCTGTGGAGAAGCCCGGGGGACCTCGAGATAACCCGAGGAGCGTTGGAAAACAGCTTTGCTGCGGACACACAGAATTGGGAATGGCTGGGGGACTCCTTGGTGTACGCCAGACGATATCTGCACCTCGCGCAGACGAATGAAGTGTCGGTGGAACGAGTTTCCCAGTTTTGTGATAAACGAAATTTAATCTCCTTGATTCTGGAGTTGTTGGAACCAAGGCGAGGCCAGCTCCCGGCATCCCAGCAGGGCATCCTGTACAAAGCCTTCTTCAAGCTAAGACGGCCAAGCGAGATGAGGAAACTTTGGACTGAAATGAGCGATGAGGCTCGTAGTGATGCCGAGATACGGCTTTATCACGACGCCTTTATAGCCGGTTGGGGTAAGATTGACCAAAAAAGTTTGGAGGCTTTGGAACGTTTGCAACAAGCTTCAGCTTCGGGAAATGATCAGTTACTGGCTTCCCAATTATTGTTAGACGTCTACAAACAGGGCCGTAAGGTAGACGCGTACGGGGAAGTGTTGGAGCGCCTCCGCAATGAGGGGCAAGCAGCCCACTTCCATCACGCTGCCTATTGGGTATTACTTTTTGAGGCGAATCGTCCGAACGTTGCGCGTCATCAGGCGGAGGACTACTGGCTTAACTTGATCAGAAAACCCATGACGTCAGCGATCGAGTTTGCCACTGTGGCTAAAGCCTATAATCAGATTGGTCTGCCAGGACGCGCTCTGGACCTCTTCAAGTCTTTCGAGGGGGAATTCTCGCGGTTCACGGAATATTGGGCGGCATACGGTTCGGTCTTGGTGAATCAGGAGAAATGGGAGGAGTTGAGAATCCTCGCTCTGAAGACCCGCAATGATGATTTTAATTCTCGGGTAATACGAGCGTACAGTTATTACTTAGAGGGCTTGGCGGACGCTGGCCAGGGGTGGACCTATAATGCCGGCAGGGCCTTTGATTCTGTTTTAGAGGCGGAGGCGAATCTGACCATTGAGCAAGCGATAGAGATGGCTTGGCAAGTGTATAACATCGGTTATCCCGAAATTTCCTCTCGCTTGATTGAGAACTATCGAGCGGATCTGGAATCGAATCTCAAGTATTGGGTGATTACCTTCGCCGGCGCCTACAAATTGAAGCGGGCCGATCTCATTCTCGACGCCGCCAAGCGAATGATGGACCTAGACCCCAGCAATGTCCTCAGCATCAATAATTTCGCAGCGGCTCTTTTGGTGAGACGAGACAAGCCGGAGGAAGCCATTGGCTACACCTTGCAGCTCTATAATCGAGACCCGTCCGTCCCGGGCTTTGTCCTCAATCACGCCTTGGCATTGTTGCAGAATGGACGGCAGCAGGAAGCGGAAAGATTGTTTCGTTCCTTAAATCCGAATCAGATGCGGACGGAGCTGTTGACCTCTCTTGGTTTGGGCTGGTTTGAACTTTATTTCCTTCAAGGGAATCGCGAAAAAGCGGAGAGAGCGTTGCTGGATATCAATGAAACTCATCTGTTTCCCGAACAAAAGGATTGGCTTGAGCAGGCGAAGCGGATGCTGGGCATCGGCCAGCTAGAATCTGTTCCGGCAGTTCCCGGAGACTAATCGATTTGACGGTAGGTTTGCCCCAAGGGGGCGTTGGCTGCGGCCTTCTCTAAAGGAATCCAATTATGTCCAGAGAGAGGTTTATAATTCACAAAAGCGGGCATCGAATATCATTCCGTCGTTTGCAAGAGAGTTGAGAATCACAACGAGTAGAACAGGCTTATGGGCATACTGAATTTTATACGCGGGCAATTGTTGGAGATCATCGACTGGGAGGATGATTCGAGAGATACGCTGTCCTATCGTTTTCCGGACGAAGATCGTGAGATCAAACGCGGTGCACAGCTCATCGTGCGTGAGTCCCAGATGGTCCAATTCATTTACCTCGGTGAATTTGGTGATTCCTTCGGCCCCGGTAAACATGATTTGTCGACGGATAATATTCCCATTCTAACGACTCTGAAGTCATGGAAGTATGGTTTTGAGTCACCTTTTAAGGCGGATGTCTACTACGTCATCACTCGCGCGTTTACGGGAAACAAATGGGGAACCTCCAACCCGGTGATGATGCGGGATCAGGATTTTGGGATCGTGCGCGCCCGTGCCTTTGGAACCTATGATTTCAAGATCGTGAATCCCCGGCTTTTCCTCAAGGAGGTGGCGGGTACCGATCACCATTTTCGTTTGGATGAGTTTGCCGAGACCATGCGGTCCCGGATCGTCAGCGTCTTCAGCGAAGCTTTGGCGGAATCGAATGTTCCCGTCTTGGATGTGGCAACTCGATATTCGGAGCTGGGTGAGTCCCTGATGCCCTTGATCAACGCTGTGATGGTGGCCAAATATGGTCTGGAGTTCACGGCCTTTGTCATTGAGAATGTCTCTGTGCCTCCCGAAGTTGAGGAGGCGATTGACAAGCGCTCCAGCATGTCAGCCATTGGCAATCTGAACGACTATGTCAAATTCCAAATGGCGCAAGGCATGGAACGCGGCAGCAGCAGCACCGGGGGGATGGCCACCGAGATGGCTGTGGGAATGGCCTTGGCGCAGCAGATGTTACAACAGGGAATGGTGCCCAATCCGAATGCAGCAGTAGGAGCGCCGACGGCCGCCCCGGTCAGTGCGGCTCCCGTGTTTAATCTGGTGGGAGCGGCCGAGGCGGCGCAGTTGTTAGGGGTGTCTGAGGCGGATGTGATTGCCACCATTGAAGTAGGAGATCTCAAGGCGAAAAAGATTGGTTCGACCTACCGTATTACTCGCTCCAATCTGGAAGCCTTCATCAATAGTTAATCAAAGCCATGGCGTCAGAACCTACGGTCGCCAAGGAGAAATACGCCTGCCCCGCCTGCGGCGGTGATTCCCATTGGAACCCCACCAAAAAGGCGCTCGTGTGCGCTTACTGCGGGACGAATGCTCCAGGAGAGCTTGACAAGAGCTCCGGCGAGGTCAGGGAGATTGATTTGGTGACGGCCTTGCGTGAACTGGACAACGACGCGCGCGGTTGGAAGTCAGACCGGGTTTCAGTGAAATGCCAAAGCTGTGAGGCGATTTCCGTCTTTCAGGCCCAAATGACGGCGAAGCAGTGCGAGTTCTGTGGCTCGACCCAAATTTTGCCGTACGAACAACGGAAAGCACCCATCTCTCCGGAGAGCTTGCTGCCTTTGGAAGTTTCGGAAAGTCGGGTCCGCGAATCCATGCGGCAATGGTACCACACCCGCTGGTTCGCACCGAATCGCCTGAAGAAGGATGCGCTGACCGATACCGTCAAGGGCGTGTACATTCCTTACTGGACCTTTGACGCCCAGTCCCATGCGGATTGGACGGCACAGTCCGGTTACTACTATTATGTTTCGGAGACTTATCTGGATGCCGAGGGGAAGGCTCAGACCCGTCAGGTTCGAAAAATCCGATGGCAGAATTCCAGTGGTTCGCTGGATCACTTTTTTGATGATGAACTGGTGGCAGGAACTCAAGGTGTCGATGGTGAGTTGTTAGCCCAAGTGGAACCGTTTCCGACGAAAAAGCTCGTCGCCTACGATCCGGGATATCTCTCCGGATGGTTGGTCGAGCAGTACCAGATTGATCTAATTTCCGCGGCACAGAGATCTCATGCCACTATGGGGAAAAAACTCGAGTCTCTGTGTGCTTCCCAAGTGCCCGGGGATACGCATCGCTTCCTCAAGGTCCGGTCGCACTATCATGGCCAAACCTTCAAACATATCTTAGTACCCATTTGGCTGCTGACTTATCGTCACGGTAAGAAAAATTTTCAGGTGATCGTAAACGGTGTTACCGGGGAGATTGCCGGACGCTATCCGAAGAGTGTCTGGAAGATTCTGTTTTTGGTGATTGGTATTCTGATTGCGGTGGGGATTATCGTCTTGGTGTCGCAGTCTTAGCTCGCCTCTTTGGCAGAGATTTGGCTTTGTTGCCGAATGCCTGCTTGGCGCGTGGTTTACGGGCCCTGCGGATCGATTCGACCTTCTTGGGACGGGCCTTGGGGACCAGAATGATCGGACATCCCTCGTAACCAAAAACTTTTCGAATCGCCCGTGCCAGGTACTTCTCGTATTGATGGGTAAAGAGTTCTTTGCGATTTACGAAAAGAAGAAAGGTGGGAGGTGTCTGTTTGACTTGAGTGGCATAGTAGAATTTTAAGCGCGATCCGGACTTGCCTGTGGGGTGGCGTTTGTGGATGGCATCGTGCAACGTTCGATTCAGTACCGAGGTCGGAATTGATTGTCTGAGTTGGCCCGCTACGTAACGAATGGCTTCGAGCAGGCGGTCCATGTGAAATCCGTTCTGGGCTGAGGTAAAAATGACGGGAGCGTAATCCAAGAAAAACATTTGTTCCTGCACCCAGGCACCAAACATGGATGGGTCGGTCGCCGAGTTTTCGCCTCCGTGTCGCTTGCGCGATCCCTTAAGTTTATTATTTTCTTTGGCTTGCGCCTCTCTGAGGGCATTGGCGTAGAGGTCCCACTTGTTCACCACCATGACACACGCCTTGCGTTGTTCAACGATGACGTCGGCGATTTTCTTGTCCTGAACCGTCACTCCATCCTGCGCATCGAAGACGTGAATCACTAGGTCCGCGCGGGCGATAGCGTCTTCGCTGCGCTTGACGCTGAAGAATTCGATGGAGTCATTGACGCGCCGACGTTTGCGGATGCCTGCCGTATCGATCAGGAGGTAGTTCTCGATCTCGCCGTCTGTCTCAATAGTGAGGGGCACGTCAATACAGTCCCGGGTGGTGCCCGGGACGGGGCTGACAATGACCCGCTGGGTTTCGTCAAAAGCGTTGACGATGGATGATTTGCCGACATTGGGGCGGCCTACGATGGCCAGCTTCAGGGGCTCGGCGCCCGTGTGTGAACCGGGTTCGGAATCCGACTGTGATTCCGATGGTCTGAGTGTCTTCAACGCTTTGTCGATCGCATGATAATAGTCTTGGATACCGCGGTTATGGATGGCTGAGACGGGAACGATGGTGCCAAAGCCCAATTGATCGAATTCCCCGGCCGCGAGCGTGTCATTGTGATCATCGGCTTTGTTCGCAGCGACAATCACTGGCTTGCCGGATGTTCTGAGGCGTTGGGCCACTTCTGAATCGAGCGGCAGGACGCCGTCCTTAATGCTGACTACCAAGACGATGATACTCGCTGCTTCAATCGCCACCCGTGCTTGATCCAGAGTGGCGTCCGTGATTACGTCTTTGGACCGTTGTCCAGCGAGGAGGCCAATCCCGCCAGTATCAACGAGGGTGAGAGGTCTCCCGTGCCAATCAACTACTGCGCTGATGCGGTCTCTAGTGACGCCCGGTTGATCGTGAACGATCGCGATTCGGCGCCTGACCATTCGATTGAACAAGGCGGATTTCCCAACGTTCGGTCTTCCTACGATGGCGATAACGCGATCCATTGAGGTCATTCTGGCGAATCCAAGGGCTGGCCAGAAGAGAAAACTAATACGGGCTTTCAAGGCGGGGAGAGAGTCTCTCGAGCCGCTTGCCGGAGCGCAGCGAGGCAATGAATATATTCGACTTAGCGAATTGTTGCCCTTCTCCATTCGCACAGTCTAACTAAAAACTTCGGCTGCAAAGAGAAACACTGTAGGTACAAATGTGGCAGGATGCAGGAAAAGTGGTTCTCGTCTAGTCTTTGTTGCCGCTTTGATTCTCGGGAAAACTAGCAGAGCAAGGGGAGCTTTTGGAGTGCGAGCAGTGCTGCTGCTTTGCACCCCTGCGCGTCGGAAAGAATAGGATGGCTCTATCAAATGATCGGTTGTAGCAAAAGAGGGCGTCGGATTTGTTGATCCACGATATTCGCCCATTTCAGTGGAGGTTCCCGAGTCGGAATACGGTGTGCTCTTTTTGAGCCATTCGGCGACGTCGCCTATCCTTTCCGATGTTGAGCGATAATGACAGCAATATCGCCAACAGTGCTGACATCTCTCTGAGTGGTTCGCAACGAGAGGGCTTTAAAGGGGATACCGTAGGATCCCGGAACGGGCCTGCCCTTGAATGAGGTAGTGGAAAACGGCAACTCCATGTTCAGTTCTGGGTGTATAATAGCAGCATGGCGGTGACGAAAACGTCGGGCACCGGTCTCGATAATTTGATTATAGCGCGACATTCAGCCATGTTGAGCTAGTCATCGATCAGGCGGAATCCTAAACTTGGCCGGATGGAGCTATTTTTGGCTATACGAGGAGCACAGCTTGATTGTTCTCGCTCGATTTGTCTTTGAATGGAACCGTTTGCGTTCAACGGACCCGGCGGAAACCTCAGTGGCGGCACGTTGACTGTCTCAGCCGTCCCCGTGCCCGCAGAATATGTAAATGTTGGGCTCTTGGGGTTTGGTGTTTGGGGCAAAGGAGAAGTGGTTTGTCCATCATTCGTTTGACATGAATAAATCTGAGCGGTTGGGATATCCCGTTTCACCGGAGAGCGGGGTGTTCGTGGCTCAACATGGATGGACAGGCTCAACAGGATGAGGAAATCTGTGGTAATTTGACTATCTTGTAATCCATGTTCGATAAGACCGGCGTCGGGTGAACGATTGGGGAGAGGATTTGAGTCTCGTCTGTTTTGTCGCAGTTGAGTGAGCACACTTTAGCATGGTTTGCTGGGAGAGGGTGGTACACCCGGAGCGATTCGAACGCCCAACCTTCTGATCCGTAGTCAGATGCTCTATCCAATTGAGCTACGGGTGCGCCGTGGATAGGCAATCTTAGCGAGCTTCCGCCGCCGAGTCAAGAGCTTTTGACTAAGGTTTAAGGCTTAGTTTTTAGGAGGCGCTCGTACAGCGATGTTAAGGTGGGGAAATCTTTCTATCAAGCCTTGGACCTTAAGCCTTAGTCCATGTTTACGGTTGAAATTTGGTTGGGCTGTTTTTATTAGTTTTATTGTGCGTTTGAGTTCGGTAATCACAACTCTGGTTAGTTTGCTGTTGCTTCCTCTCTTTTTATTGGGCGGTCCGGTATCGGTGTTGTGTGTGGGGTATGACGGACATGCGGCGATCGTAACGGGGCGTGATGGGTGTTGTGAGGCCGAGCATTCTTGCGATCAAGCCCTATTGGTCATGGTCATGAGGACACAGGGATCGAATGCCATTCGCAGCCGGTTTGCTGCGGCGATTGTGTCAATTTTGCCCTTGAGCTGGAAGACGCTCGACTCAACTCAGCGGATGCCGACTTGGTCCGGATGCTTTCGGCTTTGGAAGCGGTGTTGCCTGAGTTGTTGTGGGAACAGGCGTGGTCTCTGGCCTTTGGCCGAGGACAGGCCCAACCACCACCTTCGTTCAGTTCTTCCTTTTTGGCGTATCGGATGACGGTCCGACTTCTGATTTGAATTTTCTCTTTGTTGGGTAAGCAGGCGATGGGCTGTTGCCCATTTTGGGTTTGTTGTCGAGCAATTTGAAAAGTTCAGTGAAACCGATCATTTTGATTAGCATACTGCTGGGGGGCGTTGGTATGGCGCTTTGCGGCAACAAAACCAATACAATCGAGTCACCGCCATCGACCGTCCTGTCGTTAAACTTGGCAGGACTCCCGGATGTGGTGCGGCAGGGAAATTTGCGGCTGAAGGGCGCCCGTTTTCGAATTGAGGAGGCCCGCGCTCGCCTCAAAGTGGCTGGTCGTTGGCAGAATCCTACGGTCCAGACCGATTACCAAGATGATCCGAATAGGGCCGAA
Source organism: Limisphaerales bacterium (assembly GCA_024761205.1). GTDB lineage: Bacteria > Verrucomicrobiota > Verrucomicrobiia > Limisphaerales > AAA164-E04 > UBA2970. The sequence continues at coordinate 270,881 of JAMASS010000004.1, read as the reverse complement.
TTTAGCGCCGGCATTGGTTTGAATCAGGCGTTTCCGATTACCAGTCGATTGCGTCTTGAGAAAGAAGTTTCGGCTTCGCTTTTGGCCGCAGCGACAATGGAGGTCGCGAATGAAGAGCGACTGCTGATTGCGGTGGCAAAGACGGTTGCCGTGAAGGTTTTGGCTTTGGCAGAACAGAAGCGTCTGCGTGAGCGGCAGCTTGAGATCGCTCGGGAGTTGACTTCTTTTGCCGAGCAGGCTAGCGCCAAAGGCGAGGGATCGCCTTTGGATACGGGACATGCCCGATTGGAAGAGACTCAGTTGAAACTTGAGATACACCATCAAGATCATGAGGCGCAGCGTATCCAAGGGGATCTCAAGCAATTGCTGGGTCTGGATCCCTCGGTGGTCATTAAGATGACCGGTGGGCTTCCCGCACCTACTGTGATTGCCGAGGGGACTTTGGAGCTCGAGCGGCGGCCTGACTATCAGGCGGCAAAGCGATTGGCTGAGGCGGCGTCGCATGAGATTCAACTGGAGCGGGCGAGGCGATGGCGGGACGCAACGCTGGGGCTCTTTGGGAGGCATGTCCGAGAGGAGGACGTTCCGCAGGGATTCCAAACGGAGCCTCGGGTTGGGATTCAACTTTCCATGCCGCTTCCTCTCTGGAACAAGAACGAGGGAGCGATCGAAGGGAAAACCGCCCAAGCGGCTCGGCTGGAGCAGTCGATTCGGGCTCTGGAGAATGAGATTCGCAATGACACCGCTTCTGCGGGTGAAATGATGACTATCTTAGCGATGCACGTCGGAGAAATTCAGAGCGAGTTGTTGCCCGCGGTGAGTGAACATGTAAGGCAGATTGATACGGCTTATCGAAGCGGGTTAGTTGATTTGCAAACTTTGTTGAGAGGGCGGAATCAGCAGATTGAGATTGAGATTCGGCTGCTGGATGCTGTGCGAGATTACTATTTGGCCCGAGTGCGCTACGAAACGGCGATTGGGAAATTTGACTGATGAAATGATGATGAAAAGAGGGATTTGTTGGGCGGTCTTGTGGTTGGGAGTTTCGGTTTTGGTGCAGGTTGCGAAGCCGGCTGAGGCTGTCCTACGGCGAGTCATTCTCGATCCGGTGAGTGTGGCTAATTTAAGCATTGAAACGGCTAGGGTGGCTCGGACGAATTTTGAGGACACTTTGTTTGTCTTGGGTCGGGTCGAGGTGATTCCGGACCGACGGGCGATGGTTAGCAGCCGGATACCCGGCCGGATAGCGGCGTTGAGGGTTTTGGAGGGGGACACGGTGGAAAAGGGGGCGGTGGTCGCCGTGGTTGAAAGTCGACAGCCGGGGAATCCGCCGCCGAGAACCGAATTGGTGGCGCCCTTGGGGGGGCTCGTGGCTCATGGGCATGCGAGTCTCGGTGAACCGGTCGAGCCCACAAAGGAGATTTTGGAGATTCTTGATTTGTCCGAGGTTTATGCGGTGGCGCAGATTCCGGAGGATCGGGTCGGGGAGTTGCAACCGAGGATGCGGGCGCGGATCCGAATCGCGGCGCTGCCGAATGCGGTGTTTAAGGGTGAGCTATTGCGTTTCGGCACGGCTGCCGACCGCGATAGCGGCACGCTGGAGGCAGTCTTTCTGTTGTCGAATTTTGAGGGGTTGATTCGGCCGGATATGCGTGCTGAGTTTTCCATCATCTTGCGCAAGCGGGAGCATGTGTTGGCGGTGCCTCGGTCGGCGCTGTTGAGTGATCCCCAGGGTGATTATGTGTTTGTGAAGGATTTTGATCTCGAAAACACATTCGTACGCGCCAATGTGGAGATAGGGATGCGGAACGACGCTGATGTGGAAATTATTAAGGGTTTGTTTCCAGGTGATGATGTCGTGATCAAGGGGGCTTACCCTTTGGCCTATGCAGGCGAGGGAACGATTTCACTGAAGGATGCCTTGGATGCAGCTCATGGTCACGAACACAATGAAGATGGTTCGGAGATGACGGCCGCGCAGCAGGCGGCAGGGCAAGCCTATGCCCACGGGGGGAAAGGGCAAGGGCTGACGCTTTTTCTCGGTGTGTTTTGTGTGGTGTTGTTGGTGCTGCTGGTATTGAGTCAGCTGAGCGGCAAGCGAGAGCTGGCGAAGGAAGGCGCCTCGGATGCTTAATCGCCTGATCCGATTTTCACTGGCGCACCGTGCCTTCATCGTGGTGGCCGCTTTAGTGGTTTTGGTTCTGGGTTTCCAAATCGGTCGCGATCTGCCCGTGGATGTGTTGCCTGACCTCACCAAACCCACGGTGACGTTGTTGACCGAAGCACCTGGTTTGGCGCCGGAGGAGGTGGAGGCGTGGGTCACTCTTCCCCTGGAAGGGACCTTGATGGGAACGCCGGGATTGACCCGTTTGCGATCGATATCTGATGTGTCGTTATCGTTGGTTTATGTGGAGTTCGATTGGGGGACGGATATCTATCGAGCGCGGCAATTGGTTCAGGAGCGATTGCAATCGGTCGAGGACGCGCTGCCCGAAGGGGTGACACCCTACTTAACGCCGGTCGCTTCCCTCATGGGCGAGATCATGTTGGTGGGCATGCGCAGCACGGATGGGAAAGTGTCGGCGCGTGATTTGCGCACGATGGCCGATTGGACAGTGCGGCGTCGATTGCAGGGCATTCCAGGCGTGGCGGAGGTGCTCGCCATGGGCGGGGGTGTGAAGCAGGTTCAAGTGCAGCCCGATCCGCAGCGGATGCAGGCTTTGAAGGTGAGTTTTGCCGAATTGTGGGCGGCGGCGGCGCAGGCGGCTAGCAGCAGCACGGGCGGGTTTCTGTCCGGGGCGGCGCAAGAGATCATGGTGCGAAACCTTGCGATGACAACCGAATTGAAGGCGATTGGCTCGGCGGTCATCAAGCATGTGGATGATCGTCCGATCACCATTGACGATGTGGCAGAGGTGGTTTGGGATGTGGAGCCGATGCGTGGGGATGCGGCGGTGAATGGCACGCCGGGGGTCATTCTCAGCGTCACGAAGGCGCCGGGGTTTGATACCTTGAGTCTGACGGCGGCGGTTGAGCAAGTGTTGGCGGATTTGCGCCCGAGCTTGCCGGAGGGTGTGGAGTTGGTTTCTCTGTTTCGCCAGGCGGACTTCATTGAACATGCCACGAGTAATCTCAAGGAGGCGATTCGCGACGGTGGGGTGATGGTGGCCATCGTGCTCTTTCTTTTCTTGCTCAATGTCCGGACTACGGTGATCACGCTCACGGCGATTCCGTTGTCGTTTGCGATGACGTTGATGACGTTCAAGTTTTTGGGAATCGGGGTCAACTCCATGACTTTAGGAGGGCTGGCGGTCGCGATTGGCATGGTGGTGGATGACGCGATTGTCGATGTCGAGAATGTGTTCCGCCGGCTGCGGGAAAATGCGGCTTCGGGGAATCCAAGGTCTCGGTTGGCGGTGATCGCGGGAGCCTCGGCCGAGGTGCGGAATTCGATTTTGTATGCCACCTTGTTTATCATCTTGGTCTTTCTGCCGCTACTGGGACTTCAGGGGGTTCCGGGTAGATTGTTCACTCCGATTGCGATCGCGACGATCTTAAGTATGGCCGCTTCGTTTTTGGTTTCTTTAACGGTGATTCCGGTGTTGTGTTCGCTGATTCTTCGGCCAAAAGCGGGGGATGTGCTTCGTGATGGTTGGTTGGTGCGGGTCATGAAGTCGGGGTTGCAAAGGACTTGGCTGTGCTTGGCGCTGGATGCGCCGTTTGTGGTGCTTTTGGTGGCTGGGGTGTTGTTGGCAATTGCCGTGGCGCTTTATCCGAGAATGGGGAAGGAGTTCTTGCCGGTGTTTCGAGAAGAAATGTTGTTGGTCGCTTTGACGGCGGCTCCGGGGACTTCGTTGCGGCAAACTAGTGAGCTGGCTGGCATCGCCGACAAGTTGTTGTTGTCTGTGCCGGAAGTCCACAAGGTGGGGCGGCGTTTGGGGCGAGCTGAGCGAGGGGATCATGTGGTTCCTGTGTCAACGGTTGAATTCGATGTTGAGATCAAGTCAGGGGAACGTCCTCGAGCCGAGGTGATGGCCGAGATTCGTGAAAAGTTGAGCAAGATCCCCGGGACGTTCTCGGCCTTGAGCGGGCCTTTGGCGGATCGAATCGGGCATATGTTGAGCGGGGTTTCGGCTAAGGTGGCAGTGAAGATTTATGGTCCAGAACTGGGCGAGATTCGACGCATTGGAGCGGCTATCCAGGGGATAGCTCAGGAGATTCCTGGGTTGGAGGCGGCTCGGATCGAACAGCAGGCGCTGATCCCGCAGCTGCGAATTGAAATGGATCGGGAACGCGCTTTGGCTTATGGGGTGACTGCCGGCGCGTTGAATCAGCAGTTGTCGGCGCTGATGGGGGGTGATGTGGTCGGCCAACTCTATGAGGGGCAACGGAGGATCGACTTGGTCGTAAGATTGCCCGAGTCTTGGCGCGAGTCTCCGGAGCGTTTGTCTGAGATGTATATTGATACCGTGGATGCGCATCGAATTCCCCTGGGATTGGTCGCGATGATCCGTGAAGCGACCGGTCCGAATGTGATTATGCGGGAGAACATGGAGCGTCGATTTGTGGTCAGTGTGAATCCGACTAAACAGGACTTGGTTTCCCTGGTTGCGCGATTGCAGGATGAAGTGGCCGCAAAGGTCTCCATTCCTGAGGGTTATCATGTGAGTTTTGAAGGGGAATATCGAGCGCAGCAAGCTGCGAGTCGGCGGATAGCGATCCTCAGTGGTCTTGTAATTTTAGTGATGACCTTTTTGCTGCGCAGCTATTTTGGCGCGGGCTTCTTTGCCGCTCAGGTGTTGTTTGATGTCCCCTTGGCCCTTGTTGGTGGTCTGGCGCTGACTTGGATGGTAGTCAATAACATCAGCATCGCGAGTCTGGTCGGGATGATTGCGGTGGCCGGTATTGCGGCGCGGAACAGTGTGATGATGTTGTCTCATTATCTGCATTTGATGCGCCATGAAGGGGAACGGTTTAGCCGAGCCATGATCGAGCGCGGTACCTTGGAGCGTCTCGTGCCGGTGCTCATGACCGCGCTTTCAGCGGGGATTGCTTTGTTGCCCTTGGTTTTAGCGGCGGAGGCTCCCGGGAAGGAGATCTTGCATCCGGTGGCGGTGGTGATCGTGGGCGGACTGTTGACCTCGACTTTTTTAGGGCTCGGAGTGACGCCGGCGGTGTTTTATTTGTTTGGTCGGCGAGCGGCTGAACGGGCGGTGGCGGAGGCTACTCCGGCAACGGTGTGATTGAGGAGAGAGGAAATGAATACTGAATAAGGAAAGGATAGAAAATAGTGAAAACGTATTGGTTGAGAGTGGTGGGGATGTTGTTAGCGGCGAGTTTGGCGGGCTGCGGTCAGAACCCTGTCGACACGGTGACGACTGAACACGGGCACACACATGGTCCAGACACCCACGTCCATGAGCTCAAAACGCCTGGACCCAATGGGGGGCGATTGATTACGAGTGTTGAACCGAACTTTGAGTTCCTGGTGTTGGAGGATCGGAAGGTGCGGTTGACCTTCGTCGACGGAGAGGCAAAGCCTATTGAAGTCACGGATGCAGTAATTTCATTGATTGGAGGGGATCGTTCGGCGCCAACGGAGTTGGCCTTTGACAAGGCGGGTAATGTATTGATCTCGGACGGAGCACTGCCGGGGGGAGATGTCGTGCCGGTGATTTTGGACATCATGGCGAGTCCAACCGGTGAATTGGTTTCAGAGAAGTTCAATGTCGATTTTTCTACTTGCTCCGAATGTAAGCTGACGGAGTATGCCTGCATTTGCGCTCACTAATAAGGGGAGGATGAGGGTTTGAAAGGGGGTGCGTTGGGCGGTGGTCTTACTGTTGGTGGGGCTGTTCGGTGTGGCTGATGTCCGGGGCGCGATGTGCTCGTTTGTAAAGGGAGTGCGGTGACCCTTCGTTGGGATGGTGGCGGTCTCTGGAGGTGGCCGATGATGTAGTGGGACCGTGGGCGTTGGCCTGGGCTCGGCTGCATGGCTCTGGATCAATTTTGAGGTGCTGGGAGCCGGGTCAACATGGCCTCTTTGTTTGATGTGGTAGCATCGCCGGTCGCATCGATTGGCGCGGTTATTTCGGATCGCCCGACGATGATCCTGGATGGCTTGGGGTATGGTGCTTGGGGCAATTAGTCGGGCGTCCAAATGTTGAGATTGGATGGGATTAATTCGAAGAGGGTCCGCCGGGTGGGGTTCTTGTGGTGGACGAAGAAACAGGGGCGTTGAAAGACGGTTTTCGGCTATATTTTCATGCGACCGGAGATCGTGGGGTGGGTTTGGCCTTGGCTGTCATGGGGGCAGTGGTATTCAGCTATCATCTTCTTCAGGTAGTTCTCCATCCAAGCGTTGGGGGATCGGTCTTGTTTCAAATACCAGTGATAGTTGCGTTCGATTTGAGTGGCGATGCCTTCCAAGCGGACTTCCTTGCCGGTGCACTGTGTTCCTAACGGTGAACTAAGATTCAACGACCAGGTCTCCAGAAATCTGCGAGAGGCGGCATCATTCGTTGATTACCCCATTAGCGGCCCCAGAGGTGTTTTATGCACGGGCAAAAACGCCCTGCGGTTCATGCCTTAACACTTCCCATCTTTCGGCTAGGTTCCAACTTTCTCTTCAAAGTGCATCTGCAGGCAAATCTCGACGAATCTCCGCCTCCAAGAGGACAAGCATATTGCCGGCCGTTGAGCGGACGATCACACAACTCAACACGATTGAATCTTCTTTGATGGTCCGGTTTCCGGAATCGATGCCGAGGCTCTACCTGATTAACGACCGGATCGCTGCAAGTCCAACTCTTATCAACGACGCCCAGCACGTTCTTTGAACCCATCCCACCGACCACTGGTAACGTCCCGGTGACCTAGGCGGTCAACCACGAGATCGCCGATCTTGTGCGCAATGCGTTCACCGGCAAACCGTGGCATTGTAACTTGGACCCCGAAATTGCGCTCCCTGAAGTTCGAATTAATGAGATCATGGCTCGCAACGATGGATGCACCAGGGATGAAAACAGCGGCCGTTCGGATTGGATTGAAATATACCATGCCTCGGAAGCAGATATCGCTCTGCAAAATTAGACACTAACCGACTCGCCGCTCCAACCCAACAAATAGCAATTCCCGAATATTATTCTACCCGCCGGCGATTGCCCTCCTGTCTTCGCTTCCGGCAAGAACCACAATGAACGATTTGGCGAGCTTCAAACCAACTTCAAGCTGTCTGAGCGAGCAAATACCTGGCACTAGCGACACCTGCGGATTTAAAAACCTCAGAGTTTGCCGCTGCCTTTCCAAAGTAATTTGCCGATGTTTCCCATGGCATCGTACCCGGCGCTGACGCCAGGGCTCGGTTACTTTACCGATCCGACACCAGAAACACCGAACAAGGCCGGCGGTGCCGGTTTTGCCCCAGATGTCCAGTTTTCCCGGACCAGCGGCACCTTTCTGGAAAAACTTCGAACTTGCTCTTTCCCTGCCCATGGCCGACGCCACCATTTGATATACCCTTAACGGCCGCCTGCCGACCTCCGGCTCACTGCGCTACACTGGACCAATCGAAATTGTCACGGAGATTATGTTTCATCCGGCGGCTCGATCCACCAACTGCCGGGCAGAACGAGTCAAGAGTTCCTCGAACTCCAGAATGTGGACTCGTCGCCAGTGCAGTTACCCGGGCTCAGGTTCATCAACGGCACCACCTTCGAGTTCACCACGAATCTCGCCATCATTGAACTGCTTCCCGGTCAACGAGCGGTCGTCGGCAACTTCAGCGGGAGTTTCGGCAACGGTTTGGACCGCATTAGTACGATTAATAAACACGCATCGGGATGTCTGAGTGCGCCTTTGGTCGACGGCCCCGGCTTTTCGATAGTCTTGAATGAAGACAACCCCACCCATCAAACCGCCTCGTACACATCCGACGCATAGGCCAAAAGCGTCTCTACGGAGGGATCCGCAGGACAATCAGAGCCCCCTCCCTCATCAGCACTATCAATTTGCATCAATGAAGTCCAAGCCTTTCACTCGAACTAGGCCAATGACCGCATTGAACTCTACAATCCAACCACGAATTCCGTAGACCCATCGGGTTGGTTTCTCACCGACAATCTCGCTTCCCCTCGCAAGCATCGTCTTCAACCTAACCTTGCAGTTCCCGGCAATGAACACCCCATCACCGATTCAACATCCCCCTCACCTAGCGCCGACGCCACACTTGAGATCAATCGACTGGGTGACGAGATCGCCTTACTATCGACGCACTAAGAGGGACGCCTCACCGTCTGGACTCACAGATGGACCTTTCACGGCGGTGGCCTGGATCAAAATTACGATCGACACGTTGACAACAATGGGCAAAAATGCTTTGTTCTCCTGCCGTTGCAAACCTTTGTGGCACCGAACCTCACACCACTACCCACCCCGGTGGTTGTCTGGAGCATCAATTACAACGCCCTTGATCGTGACGGGATCAACAACATCAGCTTTGAATTCATTGAAGTGCCAAACATTTCCAATCAACCGATGCCCTTGTTCGCTCCGACCCGCCAGGATCTGCCCTGGAAACTCTGAGGTGCAGTCGACTTTCATTTTTCCCACCGGGTGGCGCCCTGCCTGCACATGCCTTGGCCACCATCGTCGGTTTCAATCCCGATCCGTTCCGCTTGAGTGATTTTAGGAACGAGCACAGCATCCCAGAGACCGCCGTTATCCTCGGCCCTTGGCGAGGCGCACTCAATAATGCCGGCGAACGCATCAAACTCCTGCGCCGGAACTAGACATTGATGACACCGGAATCCTAGGACCTTCCAAACCGTCGAGGATATTCCCTACTGCCCCAGCGCACCTTGGCCGGGACTCAGTCAAGATATCCTCAAATGCTGAGCCGCGCCCAAACCGACGGTTTTGCCGGCGATCCATCCCACTGGGAGGCAAGTTTCGTCATCTTAGGCGACAACGACGGACTCATCAATTCAATCCTTACCCCCAATTCCCTTGTCTCGCTTCCGACCTCGTGTCGGGTTCGAACCCGAACAACACGGCGGCGTTGCGGCGGTTGACGACGCCTATTTCCAACAGTGGAAGCTACGAAAGTTTGCACATGCGTCCACTTCTGGGCGCTGAGCGTAGGAACGGCGATCTCCGGTGATTTCTTCGGTTGGAATTTCGGCATCGCTTCCTGAGGCTTCGGGGATTGCTCATTGCTACAGTCACATTACGCTCATATGCGCCGGGCTTTGTTCAGCATCACGGAGATGACGGCGGTGCTTACGCACACCGGAGGCGCTTACTCCTTTGCCCGATCTTCCATGGGGCCTCGGAGGGCGGCTATATCACTAGCCGCGCGGAAAACATGGGGTACATCTTTGACATCGGCGGTTGCCTCGGCGTGATTTTCGGAATACCAAATAGCTGGGCGCCCGTTCTGGTGGATCGGTGCCTACGCCTTGCTTCGGACTCAACATCATCGGTGTCAAAATCCCATATTGCACTCATCGCCGGTAGCGGCCCGGGCATCGCCGCCCTGGTGATTCACTATATGGGAGACGAGAAGACCGTGGGTGCTGCCCTCTTGAACATGGTAGTGTTCGGCGCCGTGATCGCTTACATGTTACAGATGCTTTCCTGCATTCTGCTGCGACTGCCCCACATCAAACGCCCCTGCCACAGTCCCCTAAACCTCGGAGGTGCGGTCTTCGCCCTCGTGATCTCCACGGTCACCTTGTCGGCTCTCTTCGTAATCGGCGAAGTGTGCCGGAAAGTGGTCATTGGCGTTGCTCTCACTAAGTTTGGTTGACTTCGCTGCCTACTCAATCGGCTCGTCAAAGCACCTGAAGAAGCCTTTGTGATTGAGGCACGCGAGCGCGTGGACATGTCTGTTTAGGGCTACATTCACCCGCGATCCCAAAACGCCCGATCGTGCCCACGCGGCAAATTGAAGCCGACGCTACCCGCGGTTTCCGCACTAGCATGCCCGTCGCCCCAAAGCATCGACGCTCGCCCGCCGTGCCGATTGCCGATCCTGGAGGGCAAGGAATTGTAGGAACCATTGTTTGGCGTCCGAAAAAATACGGTTCGGAACACCGTCCATTGTTTGCTCGGGTCCGTCGGTGGTTTCCACTTGTTCGCATCTTCCTCTGACGGATTCGAGATGACGGCCGAGTCGGCGAGATGCACGGTCGCCACGGGCTGATTCACCGTGGCAAACTTGATTTCTTGTCCTGGCTTGGGACGCCAGACACTCAATTCATGATAGTCGAGGCCGATACCGAAAGCATCCTGCGATTTCACCGAAGGGCACTGGTTGACGTGACGATCCTGCGTGTAGACCTCCAGTAGATCCGGCCACCAACGGATGCCCCCCTCTCGGTCGTCCTCGACAAATTTGTCCGTCAGATCCGGATCATCTACCGCCAGCGGAACCAGCGATTCTTCGTTGTTGTCCTTATACAACAGCGTGGCGATTCCCAGTTGCCGTTTGTTGCTAATGCATTTGATCCCTTTGGCCTTCTCCTTGGCTTTGCCAAGAGCGGGCAACAGCATTCCCGCCAAAATCGTAATGATGGCGATGACGACCAGGAATTCGACTAGGGTAAAACCCTGCCGAGGTGAAAAGTCGCTCCGAATAGCCTCTTGAACACCGAGAGCTCACGAATTAAACTCGCTAATCAATTTACCGACCCATAAAGCCGTTCCTCGAATCCTTCTGCATCGAGTGCCACGGAAGCGACAAGCCCAAAGCGAAATACAGTATCGCGCCATTTCAACGATTCAACGATGTCATCAACGGACACAAACATTGGGAGATTATCTCAGAAAAACTGACAACTGTCGAAATACCATCAGAAGAGGCGGAGTGACAACCGAGTCGTGAGCGGGTCCGCTGGCACGAATGGGTGCGTCGCCAAAAAGCACTGCGGAATGCAGGAGATACCGGGATCGTGCTTGCCCGCCACCTGAGCAATGCGGAGTAGAGACCACACCATTCGCGATCTCACAGATGCCGATAGCCAACCGATGAAAGAGTTCCCCAGTGGGCGCAATGAACCAAGCCGGATTTGATAACTCGGAGCAATCTCTCGCCCTCTCTCCTGTTCTGCTCAACAAATATCTTCAAGTTGCCCGAAAAGTAACCGAGCATTTGTTCTCGAAAAGCCCAACGGCTTCACCTAGAGCAGCATCCGACCGTCACCGAGACCGACCGCGTTAAGTATGCCAATATGCCATCCTTCGCATTGTTGACTTCCATCGGCGTAGCCTACCGGCTACACCAAGTAGCTTTTCACAGCCTGGCAACACCCCCGCCTCTCGGATTCTCAGCCCAGCGAACAGACTGCGAGCCCGCGCAAGTCTGAAATTTCTCAAATAGACATGGAAAACGTTGCAGGAACCCGCAGAACCCGTCGACCCTGTTCGAAAGATTTAGGAATCATAGCGGGCCTTGCCACCCCTCGAGAGTACCAAAACCGTACGCAAGCGTCGTGAGGAAATCAGCACCTACATCCAGACCCTCCGCTGCCAAATTGAACTCCGGGGCAACAATCTTCATGCGCGAGGCATCTAATAAGGGATCCCACCATTCTTACTCTGGAAGAACGATCAACATACCGCCAACCGAGATGCGATCCTGGCGCCTTAATGACTCGAAGTCAAATCGACGAGAAAGTCTGCACGGCGCAAAAAGCACGGGAGAAAGCCAAGGCAAAAAACGTTCGCAACCGAGACTAGCCACCTGTATTCAATTGCCCTCATCCCGATCTCGCACTGCCCGAAACTCACAACCAGGCTACCAAGCCTTTGCCCGTTTTCGCCAAGACCCTTCCCGACGCCTTTTACGTGGCCGAGCGCAGTCGCAACTATCTCGGCGTCGCCCGCAAAAACAGAAAAAGGGGCGTCCTCTCAGTGCCGGTTTTCACAGTATAATGGGCTACTACAGAGATGACCGGCCGCTCTATGACCGCATCCTCGATGAAGCCAACAAAAAGATTTCGACGCACTCTGGGACGATCTCGATTTCGTCACACACACTCCGGTTCGCCAATATCAAGGATTCCTCTGGTTCGAACGCACGGACTCTCGTTCTATGACCGATGCCATCTTCGAATTCGCTCAGGCTGAAGACAAGGACGCGACCTCGGAAGTCAAGGTGAGCTGACTCGCCAAGGTTTATCTGGACAAGGCGATCCGGAGCGGCACCAGCAAAATGCCTTTGGAAGCCATTGAAGACTACTTTAATCGAATGAACAGCCGCCTCCGATGGCTGGAGAAATCCCACCGGGATGCGAAACCGAGTCATTTACATGGCCTGCTTCGCTTCACCACTCGGAGGAAACTATCACCATCCGCTCACTGCGACCGAACAGAGCGAGCTCCTGGAATTCTATCATACGCTCCGAACCGAAGGCCGATTGAGCCACTCTCCGATTTCACCCTGGCATCCCGACTCAGCTACTTCCTTTGGGCAGCATGGCCCCCGATGATGGCACCCTCATGGACTTGGCGGCGGCAAGACGCCTCACCCAACCGCCCACGCTCATCGCGCAGACACCCGCATGCTGCAAGACGAGCGAATCCTCGGACTCGCCGTTGAATTTGAGGCCAACTGACTCGACTTCCGGCATCACTAGACTGCGGTGGCGCAGTTCTTCCGGCACGCCCGGGTTTAAGTGCGCGCGCAGCATGATTGGTGCAAGGTCCCATCACAGATGGCCGATTTGTCCCATGCACTCCAAACCAAGCCCCGAGCCGGCTGCCGATGAAACCCGAAGGGCAACGTCCAAGGCTGAGGCCCGGCGGCGAGGAATTTCTCAAGGATAACCGCTCTCGGGGCGCTTCTCTGAGGATGCGTTGGTAACCGCTCGCCTCACCAACGAGCGCGATGACGCTCAGAAACTTGATCGCCCGAAGCCAGGCTCGGGCCAATGCCTCGGGCGTCACGCCCTTGAAGCGTGGACTCCGCTCATGCCTCCGCTTCCCGAGAGGCAGTCCGTTATCAGCGATGAAAGGGCCGTGCCGACGGCCAACAAAGCCGACGGCCAGCGCAGTCATTTGCGCCAGCGTGTCCGCTTGGCGAAGACCCGAGCTTGCCGACGAAAATCCTTGAATGCACTGATTCAGGTGCCTAGGGGAGATTTTGTGAAACGTGCCCCTATATGCCCGTTTCAGCATGGGCCAGAAGGATTCCACGCCGTTCGGGTGCATCGTGCCGCACACATATTCGGAGTGATTGATCTCCTTCATGGGCGAATCCCGCATAAGCCGCTGCCTCGTCCGTGCAGCCCGCCGCCCCCGGAGTCGTGTGCTCAAATGACGAATCCTTGAAGCGCTGCCAAGGTGAAGCACCCCGCCGCCTTCGTCCGGTCTTTCCCGCCGCCCGCTTGCCCACGGCGCCCGCCCTTGGCGGTTCCGGGTTCCTAACCGAGCGCAAAACTTTCATGCCGCCCCCCTCCCTCTCTTTTGCTCACGGCGCCCGCATCCGGCGCCTTTAAGCGGCCTTCGGCGAGCGTTGCTCATGTTGGCCTGTTTCCCGCTAAAGTAAGTTTCATCCGCCTCAGCCCGGGCCGGAGAACGGGGCGTCCTTGCCTTCGCACGGCCTAAGCCTGAAGCAGGCGGTCTTTTGGCTGACGCCGATATTCTCGGTGCGGTTTCATTGCTCGCCCCGCCCTTGAGGCTCGGTCAAACACAGGTAACGGCGATTGCCCATTTGCGGCGCACTTTGGAACGCTCCAAGCCGTGCCGGTGCGCACGCTGAGGTCGCTTCGGCAATCTGCGGGCATTAGTAGGCATCGGCTTGGCGGTGGGAGTCTTGCGCGCGCTCGTGCCTCTGCAGTGACTGCAATGGCGGACTTTGGCCTATACTTGCGCTTCAAACCACTTGGCGGCCGCTGCCTCAAGTGGGGGGACATATTCATCAACTCGATGACCGTGACACTGTCGGCGGCATCCCTTTTCCCGGTGCTTTTATGCGGGTAGACTCTTCTCATTTCGTGTCCGAAGTAGCAGCAAATCCAAGACAGCACGCCAAGCTGTCGATATAATTCCTCTTTCGTTGGGGGGGATGCTTGAAGGCGTTGGGGAAGGAGATTGTCGTCAAAAAGCACGCCGCCCATTTGGATGTGAATTGTATTTTAGGAAGAAGTTGCTCGAAGAGCGGATCCAAGAGACCGTGGAAAACATCAATGTCGTTGGGAATATCTAAGAGGGTGTTCTCAGCAGGATCAGAGGTGTTTACGACTTAGGTGCCGACGAGCTTTTATTTATCATCTCGGGCGATGTGGTTGGTGCCGCACAGCGGGAGGTGCGGCGTGCTGAGATCAAGCGGGTGGGATTGATGGATGCTCGGGACTGACGAAAACTGGTTGCCGATTTACAGCTCAAGCCGAGGAGGAAGGCAGTGCTTGAATCCGCGAATGCAGCCGAGATCGCCATCCGGTAACAGGACTCCATGCTCGATGCTTTGTTGCAGGAAAAAGCGGGTAGCAAGTTTGGAGTATGTAGTGTCGCAGACGTCGTCCTGTGGTTCCGAAGATGTGCATGTCAAGGGAATCAGGACTGCTTTGAGGTTGTTCGGAGAGCAGGTTCAAGCTCGAACGGAGGCCGCAAAGCGGGCACATTGCTAAGGATATTGCCTTTGGGCTAGAGCGAGAGCTTGTCAAAGCTTTCCTCGATGAAAGTCGTGTTTTGAATCTGCGCTAGTTTGGCGTACACGCCTTCTTGTTGGATTAGCGATTCGTGGGTGCCCTGTTCAATAATGCGGCCATTGTTCATGACCAAGATCTGATCGGCGTTGCGAATCGTGCTGAGCCGGTGAGCGATGACAAAGGATGTTCGGCCTGACATCAAGCGTTCGAGGGCTTCTTGAATGAGCTTTTCGGTGGCTGTATCCACGCTGGCGGTAGCCTCGTCGAGAATGAGGATGGGACTGTCCTTGAGGAGGGCGCGGGCAATGCTAATGCGTTGTTTTTCACCGACGCTGAGCTTGACGCCGCGCTCACCTACGTGTGAGTCGTAGCCGTCCGGAAGTTCGGTGATGAATTGGTGGCAATTGGCCGCCTTGGTCGCGGCGAGGAGTTCCTTCTCAGTCGCCTCGAGCTTGCCATACAGGATATTTTCCCTGACGGTGCCATTAAAGAGAAAAGATTCTTGGCTGACCACGCTGATGGCCGAACGAAGCGACGTGAGGGAAAGGTTGGAAATGTCTTGTTCGTCGATCGTGATCTTGCCGCTGGAAAGCTCATAGAAGGCGGGGAGCAGATTAACTAGGGACGACTTGCCGGCGCCAGTGGGACCGACCAAGGCGATCATCTCGCCGGGGTCGGCTTTGAGGTTGACAGACTGCAAGGTGTTTCGTTCTTCCGTGTAGTTGAAGCCCGCGTCCTGGTAGCGAATGGCACCCTGGATCGGCAAACGGAGTGTGCCGGTACGGTCGGGACGTTCCCTGTCCTGGTCGAGAATATCGAACACTCGTTCTCCGGCGGCCCGTGCGGCCTGCATCATTTGGTTGAGACCGTGCAGGCGGGAAACCGGATCGTAGAGCAAGGCCAAAAAGAGCACGAAGCCAACGAGTTCACCGATCAACATTTCACCGGCGATCACTTGGCCGCCGCCAACCCAGAGAACTAGGGCCGTACCCAAGGAATTAATAAAGGACATGGAGGGTGAATACATGGCCCAAGCCCTCATCACCCCTAGGGTTCCTTGTCGGAGACCATCGGCCTGATCGGCGAAGCGAGCGTCTTCGTGGTCAAGCCGACCAAAAGCCTTGATTTGACGAATGCCCTGGAGATTGTCCATGAGTAGGGAGTTCATGGCGGAGGCTGCTTCCCGTTGTCGTCGATAACGGCCATGCGCGGTCAGTGTGTAAATCAGGGCGCCGGCGATCAGGAAAGGGAAGGTGATCACCGTGACTAGGGCTAGGGTGGCGTTTTGGAAAAACAAGATGGTGAGCACGCCAACGACGCTGAGAAACGCGACTGTGCCCTGTTCGGTGCCGTCGATCAGCACCCGTTCCACCGCATTGACGTCTTCAATGACTCGGGTCATCAGATCACCAGAGGCCCTTTGATCAAAGTATTGGACGGGAAGGCGTTGCAACCGTTCGTAGACTTCCAGGCGCATGTCAAAGATCACGTTCTGCTCGAAATGATTATTGATCATGATTCGCAGACTGTTGAAAAACTCCCGCAGAAAAAAGGCGCCGATGAGACCGGCGATCACCGCGGGGAGCTGGTCGGCCCGTTGATTGCCGACCACTTCGTCAATAATGTATTGGGTGAGCTTAGGGTAAACGAAAGTAAATCCGAGCGAGAGGATGGCACAGCCGACTGTGCCGACAGCCATTAACTTGTAGGGGCGAATATAATGGGACACCCGTTTTAAAATCTCCCAGGTAGAGCGACGATGGGCGCGGTAAGTGGCTTGGAGTGGCGATTGTGAACCGTGGTGATGCCTCACAGACTGGGCATCATGGTGATTATGGGGGGATTGTTCAATAGGTGTTTTTGCCGGTGGCACCTCGGAGAGTGAGAATATATCCCTGGGGGCAATGAGAAAAATCTCCTTGAGGGCCGGAAATTGAGCCACGCTGAGATCGGTGCATTGCATTCACGATAAGAATGGATTATTGTAAGGCCCATGAATTGGCGCACTCAGATCGGAACTCTCTTGTTGTTCGCGATGTTAATGGTCTCTGGGGGAGGTTGTGGACGTTTCACGACTTCTTCCGTGGATGAGGAAAAGGAAACCCACTATTTGATGGGGAAGAAACGTCTCTACAGCTACGATTATCGTGGAGCAGCGGAGGCGTTTGAGAAGTCATTGTTGGTCATTCCGGCTTCGGCCGCCGCTCACCTGGAGTTGGGCTACCTCAATTCCAAGCAGTTTGGGAATTACGCACAGGCTATTTATCACTTCGAGAAGATGCTGAGCTTTCAGAAGGATCATCCTATGGCGGAACAGATTAGGGACCACATTCATGCCTGCAAAATGGCGATCGCGAGCGAAGTCACCCTGCCACCGGTGAATCAGAGGTTCGAGACTGACATGAAGGCGCTGCTCAAGGACAATCAAAGATTGACGAACATCGTGTCACAACTTCAGGGACAAATCTCCAAGCTTAAACGGGCATTGGCTCAGGGAGTGTCCTCGAGTGGGACGGCGTCGAGTTCACGAGAGAACGCTCCTTCGAGAACTTCGCCGAGCAATCCACGGCCCACACGGGACGGCGAACTTCGGACGGCGGCAACCTCCCAAAACGCGACTCACCCGGCTCCGAGACAACAGCGCATGTTCCTCAAACATGTGCTGCGTTCGGGGGATACGTTCTATTCGTTGGCTCGGCAGTATCGGTTGCAGGTGAATGCAATACAAAAGGTCAATCCCGGTCTCCGACCCAAGGCACTTAAAATTGGCCAAGTAGTCAACATTCCGCTTTCTCAAACTGCCTCGGCTCAATGAGCAGAGGCGGGTGGGGATGGAAAATCGGGACATCTTCACTCAGTGCCCGCCTTGAAGCCGTAATGATTCGCCCTCGGCCCGCATCCTTCGGACGATGGATCACTCGGGCCACTAGTTGTCTAAAATGACAGACTACGGAAGTTTGATGCCTCTCGTGATTGATGCCGTCGAATCAAAGCGTATGTGGCTTATAATAGCTGACATTTTCGACTGAAATATTGAAGGCATCAATCATCACGCCGTGATCTGCTGGCGCTGAACGAGTCAGTTCCTCAACCGCTTGCTGAAGAGCGATGAATGCGGTATTTCCTCTTAGGAGCGGTGGCATCTCTATCTGCACCTTGATAACTAGCATGCTCTATTAATTTATCATAGATACCGATTGCTGTACTCATAATATTTAAGTGCGCCGTTATATTAGCACTTCACTGTTCCTAAACGAGAGACTTGCACTATTTTATATGGTATTTCAAGGAGGATTTATTGTTTTGATGGATGGGTGCATCCGCACACAAGGAAGCGAGTTTGCTCCGACCGCTGCTAAAAAATAAACCCCGAATCCTTGCAGAGGATACAAAATACCTAGAGAGAGTGGTTCGAGATTTTTGTTGCTTGGAACGGACGGCGCAGTCCGATAAAAAGACTGCTTGTTCTTGCGCGAACGCCTCTACCTGCCTTCGCGCTCTTTGGTCGCCTCCTTTTCGAGCCGCAGTTGGTTTGCCACTTGCGTAGTTTTGCGCCTCCGACCTCATCCGATCATATGCCGCTCCTCCGCAGGCATTTGCGTTAAGGCTTCCTCCATGGCGGCTTCCCTGTCAAATGCTTGCGGCGGTGTATCCGCTGCTGCCTCCGGTTGGAGACGATTCGGGTTCACCTCGGATAGCGGGAGCGGTGAGCCGGTCCCGTTGCTCGCCATTCGCTTGCTCCTCGTCCCGAGCGATGCCCTGACGGTTTCTCTCCAGTTCGTTCTTCTCCCGTTCGAGACGCCGCTCCCATTCATCGAGCTTTTGGATTTCCTCACGGTTCTCCTTGCCGAGTTGATGGTTTTGAAAGCTCCAGCGAACGATGAAGACGACGAGAAAGGTGTGCAAAGCCACGCAAATCCAAGCGTTAAGAGTTCAGTTCTTTGAGCGCTTTGACGAAATCTCGGAAATCTTCTTGGAACCGTTCGATGAGCTGCTTCATTTTTCGGTCCTATCTCGTCGGCTTTGAAGTCACCGGCTTCGGCGTTGATTGAGGAAGTGTCAGGGGATGCGCGCATCCCACCGTCGAGCGGCGTTCACTGACTTGCATGTTGCGAGTCGTCTGGCAACGGCGTTTTTGTCTTTTAGGTCGTCATAATAGACCGCTCAGCAAACCGCCTGCTCGGCTAAAGCGGCGCCAAAAGAAGGCACTGTAATTTTAACTGGAAACTTAGGAGGCCCGGCAGCAGGAGGCAGGATGGGCAACGGCCCCGGGTAGTAGGGTAACACGGCGCTAAGTTGCGGTAACCCGACGCAACTAACCAAGGCAATCCCGACTGCCGTAGAGCACGTTTGCAAACCGTTTGCGACATCCAGCTTTGCCTGAGCGTAATCGCTTGCTTCTAGGTTTAAGCAGACCTGTTCAACGAAAGTTCGCGCGCTTCACATCGTCATAATAACTGTCCCAACCCGTGTCCACATTATTGGCTGTCCGGACCGACAAAATAGCAATGATGATGCTACAGGCTGAAGTCTTGCCGAAGATTGGAAGGGCGGCTTGAAGGGTTTGGTGGCCGGCATTCGCTAGCGCTTGAAGCAGGTAATGGAGATATTCATATCGTTGTTCGCTGTAACCGTTTGGAATTTTCCAATAACGACCGACGCCGCTGAGTGTATGGCATCGGGCCGTTGATTACAGTGCGCAGGTAAACGCAAAACGTTCCCACCTTTTCGCCCGAGCACTGGGAGAAGCTTGCCCCCAATGCTTTGATTCAGGCTATTGCATGGGGTGAGCGACCCGACGTGGAGACGCCGCACACTGCAATCAAGGGAAAACCTAGCCGTTGGCAAGTCTTTTTCGCCCTTTGCTCGCCGTCCTCTATCACTTCCGTCGGGCGTGGAAACGAGATTCGATAGATAACTCATTGGAAATGAGCAGGTAGTGTATGTTTCAATTCGCTGTCATCAAGAGTGAGTCGGATTTAAAATCCTGTGGTTGAGAGAGGAAATCGTTCGAA
Organism: Limisphaerales bacterium; assembly: GCA_024761205.1. GTDB lineage: Bacteria > Verrucomicrobiota > Verrucomicrobiia > Limisphaerales > AAA164-E04 > UBA2970. The sequence continues at coordinate 251,215 of JAMASS010000004.1, read as the reverse complement.
AGAGCCCTCGGACGGATGCGCTTTGCGCACAGCCAGCGCCGGCCGGTTTTTTTGAGCCAGTTTCCAGCCGCGGCTTTACAGACGGACGGCTTTGGAATACATTACGCTCATGGCTTCGCAGTTCGATGATACGGATTTCATAGATCGTGAGTTTCAACAGTCCCAACAGACAGCTCTGACCGGTTCACTGAAAGAGATGAGGGAAAGCACTCCGGCGCAACCGACCAGTGCCTTGCCGACGCGGCAGGAGCTGGAGGCCAAGGTAGGAGATACACATTTGCGTCTTTTGCAACTCAAGCGCCAACAGGAGGAACTGGAGCAGCAACGAGTTGCGCTCGAAGAGACTCGACGACGACGAAAGGAGTTCCATGATGGAAAATCCGAGATGGTCCAGCATTTGACTCGCGGGATTGCGCTTTTGGAGGAGGCTGAATTGTCGGTTCGGCGGGACGCCACGCAGATGGGCAAGGCGTTGGTGGATTTCCGCGAGGCACTTGAGAAAATTAGTGCTTTTTCCGAAGAATCTTGGACTGCGGAGAATGTGGAAGTGGAGCTGACTCGAGCGTTAACGGCGATCGAAAATGCCCGAATGGAGTGGAATGCTGCGCGCATCAAGTGGTCTTTTCTCAATGGCAAGGAGATGTCCACGGCTGCTGGCGATCAAAGGGCGAAGGGCCAATCTTCGAATCTTGTATCAATGGCTGGGCTGTCTTTTGGGCAGTTGTGTCGATTGGGATTTGCTTTGACCTGGCCGCTGGTGCTGATCGGCCTGCTTACGGTTGGAGTGCTGGCTTGGCGGATATTTTAGCCACTAACGGATTCAATTGTTTCATTGGTGCCGAGGTCAGCATGGGAGTCTTTCAGCGTCGGAGCGATCCAATCAGGGAACGGGAGCGAGCCTTGCAGAAGCAACTTCGCGCGCTCGAGAGTCAGATCACCGCACTTGATGTCGAAGCGCGGGAAACCGAGCGGTTTCCCCGCGTCCGTTCCACGATACGCCCGCGAGAGATCCCGGCTCGTAACCCCTTTTCTTCGAATCAGGAGTTGGTCTTTGAACCGGTGGATAAGGAACCAATCAAGGCACCTGAATCGTTGGATATCTCTTCCGCTCACTACAACGAACATGGTGTCAAAAAGCTCGATCTGGTCCAGCTGTGGCGTCGAGCCCAGGCGCTTTTTCGACACTCACCCACCGCGCAGTCAAAATTTGTGAACTACCTAGTGGCCGGGAGCATTCAAGGGATTCGGCCGCTGCGTTATGAACGACGCATTGCTAGAAACCGCTTTTTGATGCTCTTTGCTTTCTTGCTCGTGCTTTTGTTCGGCATCTTTGCCTTGTTGCAGGGACAGTTCTAGGCGTGTAGACGGCACTGGAGATGGCCACCTATCGGGTTCCAACTAGTGATGGCATTTTCCCGAGTCGAGCTTTCCGAGTGCGGTTTGTGCGCTGTCAAATTTCTGGATTAAACGGTGCGAAATCGGGTGCATGCGCTGCGGCTTCCTGCGAATACGGAGCCCCGGCCGTGATTCGAAAGAATGGCTCGATCAGGCGATTGCCGCTCTGAAACAGGGGCTGCAAGCCTTACCGATGGGAGAATTGCCGCCACTTGATCTTCGGGTGCGTCGCCTTTTAGCTCAATGTATGGGAAGCCCAGCGGACGATTCCCTGTGGTTGGGCTTTGAGCTATAGACAAGTTACGGAACGAGTGAATTGTCCGGGAGGGGATCGCGCCGTCGCTCGTGCTTGCGGGGCCAATCCCATTCCCTTGATTGTACCTTGTCATCGGGTTTTGGCCGCGAATGCAAAGGAGGGTGGATTCTCTGACGGACTTTCCTGGAAGCAGTTGTTGAACCTCGAGGACTGACTGGAGCACGGGGAATGATCTGCCACTATTTCGCCAAGGGAATCAGCCGAATCCGACGTAATATCCATGATGGTGCCTCGTGCCTTGCGAATCGGTTTAATCGTCAGACGATAGGTGTCTGATCGTTTGAGGTGAAACTCGCCGACCATTTGCGGTACAAAATTCTGAAAGTGACCGGTGTCCTTGACTTTGGACTGGAGGTCTTAGTCGTTGATTGCCGGTTTGGCCAGCCATGCCGAAGGGAGTGCGGACAGGCTGGGCCGCCGCCCCATCCTCGAGAAGCCCTCAAAATCTTAGCCGTCGTCTCATGGTAGTCATCTGGCCATCTCTACTAGCGAGGAATCCGGGCTAGAGCGCCTCCGACAGGACCGCCAAACAGTTTCGTTGCTGATCACGGTTCTCTCCTTGATGTGTTCGTCTCGCCAAATCTCCCCCCTCCGATGTGCACCTTTGACTGAATGGCGGCATCACTTTCTGAGAGATTCCCATGCCAATGATATAGCCGGATGACTCGCTCAACAAATCGGGTCTGGTTCCTAACCCCTAGCCAATTGGGATCGGTGTCAAAATCAAAGTGCGTCCCGTTAATGACTAAATCACCGAGCCACAACGCCAATCCGTTGCCGCTCGTTTCCTGATTCCAAATACTGAAGCGGTTGAAAACCGCCTCTTGTTGTCAGTGTTCGGCGGCCAAGGCAAGTCGATGAATGTCCCCGCCCCAGCGAAATTCAACTTCGCCGCCGTCACGGAAATTTTACCGCCCGCCTCCATCTCCGACTCAAAATCGACCGCTGTCTCCAACTCAACCACGTAGGACGCTCGAGTCAGCGAACGCTAAACGAATCCGCCGATTTCACCGAACCTCACTCCCTTTACGTAGCGTCCAAGCTTCCAGCCGAAGCCTCGCTGAGTCTCCTGGCTCTTCCAATAAGGGCCATCGATATCCCAGTTCACGAAAAAATATCTTCGGTTCAATCGTACATTGATTCCAAATTGTAGCCCCAAAAAACTCGCCCCCACATCAGGTCAATGCAATCGGAACCGAGCAATTGGGACAGTCCCCCTCAAACAAGCCCGAACGCCATCTTGTCCCTACGCCACGACGCCGGACAAAAGATCAGAATTCCGTAAATGCAGCCGATGACGTTTCGCCCGGAAGATACTTCCCGGTATCAAAAGAAACCCGATGGTCAATTATTGAAGCCGGCACCTCGCCCCACACCGAGATTCCGATCCTCGGCAAATCTCCTTGGTGATGGAGAATCCGGATAAAATGGCCCGATCGTTGACAAACATACTCAGCCGCAACAGGAAAATCGCGAGGAGGCCCTCGGCCAACATCTTCGGAGCGGCAACCAAAGCGGAGTCCTCCCAACACCGAAAAATACGCCCAACAACACGATCAAAGCCGAAATCATGAAACACGAAAACAACACCCTAAACGCTGGATTATCCTTCTTTGCGAGCTCGTCGGTTCAAAATCGGAAGCCTGCCGGTTCCACCGAAACACCATCACCGCGATCCAAAGCAGCAACAACGCCGCCGCGAACGCTGGTGCTATCGTCGGAATCTGTCGGAGAATCGAGAAATCCACTATCGTAAAAAACCTCTCATCTCATCCAAAAGGCCCCCCGAAAAACCCTACGGACATACTGATCTCCCCAAAATACGAGAAGTACAATCAGCCAGCAATCTTTGTAATTCCATCGACAAACTCAACGTTTGACGAGAGAAGACAGACCAAAAGACTTCGTAGCAGTGAAAATAACTTCGCACACTTTGAAACAAGTACTACGGATAGAGCTAGAGCTAACTTACATCAGCCGCTACATTCTAAGTAGCGGGTCAATGACTACCCTGACGAACCGCCACCTAACCCCCCGGCTCCAACAACCCAGTCCAAGCCGGGTAGGTAGGCCGGAATATCGTCATCCGATCTCCCTTCTCCGTAGGAGCAGGTGGACATCGATCCAGCAACGCCTGAAGTTGTTGTTGGATAGCCTGCGCTCGCCGATTGGCTACATGGGAAAGATCGGTAGTCTCCTCTAGGTCCTTCGGCACTTCATAGAAGCGGCCGTCACGATAAAGTTTGAAGTCCGCCGTACGGGCGAATTGACCTGGAACTTGGCCCCAATAGGGTTGGTAATGACTGAGGGTCCAGTCCCGTGGATTCCCTCTCTGGCCTCTCAGCTGGGGCAGGAAACTTCTTCCATCAATGGGATCTTCCCAGTGCGGCTTGATGCCAGCTGCATCCGACAGCGTGGTATAGAAGTCGGTGAACTCGATCAGGTCCGACAGCACGGCGCCCTGCGGCGTGTGATCCTTCCAGTAAGCGACAAAAGGCACGTGAGTTCCCATGTCCTTCATGCCACCCTTGCCGCCGTAAATTTCCCGGCCTCTCCATTGCGATCGAATGGATCGATTTGTCCCGTTGTCGGCGGTGAACATAATGATCGTCTCCTCCGACAGGCCAAGGGATCCCACCTTCTCGACAATGCGACCGACGAGCTTGTCCATATAGTTCACCATGGCCGTGAAATTGCGCTTGCGCGTCGCCGGATCTTTCGGAGCGATATTGGCTGTCTGCAAAGACTGATCACCGACTGTATCCGGCGTAGGCACGAAGGGGTCATGAACCAAAACCATCGGGTAATAAACAAAAAAAGGCTCGGTTAGGTTGCGTTCCATAAAATCGCAGATAAAATCGACAAAGAGATCGGGGCCATATTTGCCCCAGTTTTCCTTCTGCGTAATCATCTTGCCATTGTGTTCCAAAGGTGGATTCCAGAATCGTTCGCCTCCGCCATCCCTGTTCTGTTTGCCCTTGGTCACTTGCCACAGGAGGGATTCGTGGAAGCCAGCCTTGAGAGGGCGTGTCGGGTCGCCATGACCGGGCAGTAAGTTGTAGAGACCATTGAGCTGCCATTTGCCGGCGATCGCCGTTTTGTAGCCGGCATTTTGGAGGAGATGGCCAAAGGTCTTTTCTTTAGGACTGAGATAACCGAAATGAGTGTAGTTGCGGAAATTATACTGCCCCGTCATCAACTTCACCCGTGATGGCGTGCAGAGGGGCGTGGAATAGCAGTGCTGGAACCGAATGCCTTTCTGCGCGAGAGCGTCAATATGGGGTGTTCGATAGTCTTCACCGCCATAGCAGCCAAAGCACTCCCAACCGACATCGTCAGCCATCATGAGAATGATGTTTGGCTTGCGCTCAGCGGCCGCAACGGTGAGCGAGGAAACCATGACCGTAAGGCACGGAAACAGCATCTTCCATAGGAACGCTCTGCGTGGCGTCAAAGGGATCATGCATTGCTTATGGAGTGAAATTGACATGAGATCAATGATAGAATCGGAGATAGAAAAGGGGCAAGGGCACTCTTGCCCGACCGAACGCGAAAAACACGGACAAGAGTGTCCGCGCCTCTGCATTGTGCTTGAATGAAGTCAGTTGCTCCAGATTCTGGCAGCATAAACCTCCTGCAAAGGCTCAGCTTGAGCTTGCTCATATTGGGGATCTTCGCGAATGCCGTCAAAGCAGCTCAGTTGACGGGGACCCGTCGTCGATGCCAATATCGGCACTCCCCTCCCAACCCGGGTTTACCTCCTAGATGAGTTGGTCTGGAATCATTTTGTTCGATCGTCTTCGCCACAGGGATCAGCTCTGCCGTATCGAGAACAGCGGGTATTCATGCAACGTTCGCGCGATCAATACACGACGATTTTGGCGCATCCGTTTGAGGCCGATCTCGCACCCGGGACCTACCAACTAGAGGGCTACTGCGGGAAAGAGCATTTCCCGTATCGGCGAGGAGTGAAGGAGGAGGCGATCCCGTCGATTTCAGAATCCCTCTACGGCAATGGGTCAAATTCACCGACAGAGGCTGGTATTCGGGCAAAACGCATGTGCATCGCTGTCACTTAGAACTGTCGAACATCATGTTGGCCGAAAATATCAACATTTCATTTCCGGGGACGTTTTGGGCGGCCTCCGCGTACGAAGCGCCGCACACACGGCCTTCAACGCTTCACCATCCTCCGTCCTCTTTTGGACCTCGAGCCAAAAAAGGCACGGAACTCATTGTCGACGACGATCAGCACATCATCGTGTCCCGAAACACCGAATATGAAATTTTCTCGATCGGAGCGAAACGGCACACCCTGGGTGCGGTGTCCATTCTGAATCACAAGACGACCTTTGAAGAAGGCCATGCCACCCGTCAGGCAGATCGGCGGAAAAAGCGCATGCCGAAGGCGTACTACCGTATCTCGACAAACACAGTTGGCCGTGGTCTCTGATGCTGCCACCTGTCGCCAAAATTGAGCTCTTGGGAACGAAACTGGCTCGAATATGGATTCCAGTGTTACTACGTCCTGCTCAACTGCGACCTCCGTATGACATCCACGGTCGGAACGGCGTCTGGTGTGCATCCCTCGCCATCGGGATTCAGCCAAGTATACGTGCACCTTGAAGGTCACTTCACACCGGAACGCTGGATGCAGGGCCTCAAGAACGGCCGGAGCTTTGTTCTTACTAGCCCATGCTCTTCGTGAAGGCAACTGGCAAGCAGCCAAACAGTCATCCGCAAAAGTCCGCCTGAGTCCGCTGCTCGAGGTTTTAGTCAGCTGCCAAACGGATGGGAACGATTCGCCCACAGGAAGAGATCGATTTTCTGACCCAAAGAATGCGGGAGGATATCCAACGCAACCGCTTGCTCCTCGGGGCGGCGGCCTTGGCGGAGTTTCCAACGGCTCTGGAATCCTACGGAGGACTCACGCCTCGGTAGACAGGAGTATGCCGCTGCCCCTCCGGGTGCTGCAGCAACCTATTTTTCTAGCAAGCGTTGGCAGCGGCCGAGTCCAGTGAGAGAAACAGGATTGATCCACATTTAGAGCGCACCGCCGTACGGCTGAGATAATGCCAACCAGAACAAATCATGCCCGGAATGACGAGCAAACACCAAAGGCCTCGCTCGGCCGGTATTCGAGTCGCCAAGCAAGTCCACGGGGCAAATCACCGAGTCGCATCTAAAACAAAGTTTTTTTGGACTTTTCGCCTTCCCGGCTAGTCTGACCAAACAACGCCAACTGACTGCCACCACCCCATCCCCGACGACTGTCTTCCAGAATAACTTTTAATCAGCCTCGATCACTTTGGAGGGATTCGCCTTCTCTTTTTCATATTCCTCTTGCAGCACCTCAATCTCCTGCTCCGGCAATCAAATTCGAGTCTCCTCAAAGAGTAACCGGACAGCCACCTGATCGCTGAGTAATTTCCGCAATTCAGCTGATCAAGACTCATTCTCATTGGTATCACCGGAAATTACGATTTCATCCGCTAGACGTATGGCGTGCGCCTTGAGCCGTAACATTATCAGAAAGGCATTAGCCTCGGCTTCATCGACGGCCTTGATAGCTTCCCACTCCTCCTTCGCCGAATTGGCTTCCTCAAGTAGATAAATGGCAGCCTCGAAATACTCCTCCTCACCCTCATTTTCGAGCGACTTCAGCTCCTCTGTGTATTCCGGCAGGCGTCCCTCAAGAAACACAACGAGGTCATCCGTTTCCTCTTTGATAAATTCAAATTCGTCGCCATGCCAATCGCACGAAGGCTACAAACGGCTACCAGCACCAACAGCCACATCAGTAACAGCAACCTCAGTATCGAAGCTCCGCTCATCCGCCCTGTCGGACCATCCTTTCCGACCACCATAGCTCTCCAAAGCGTCGAGTTCACACACATCTTAAAAAGCGGTTCCAACGGCGAACTAAACCATCCGTTCTGCGTATATGCAAAGTATTCCGCTGTTCAACCTCTCCTCGCTCCTTCATTTTGCGGCACGGATTCAATCCACATTCGCCACCAAAGACGCCAGCACTTTTCGTGTGCCGAAGAAAGACCGTCGCCCGTGCATCGTGCTGAAGTTGCCCCAAGCCACGTCACCTTGCTGCCAAGCAACATCAAAGGACAGCACGTCCGCAAGACCCGCCGACCGCAAAACCGCCCCGTGATCCAGGACCGAACCGCCACCGAATGTGATTGCCTTGGAAAAATCGTTCCGCGTGTCTTTCCAACCTTTGACCGCGGCAATCAGCTGGTTGAAAAACGTTTCCCTTCCCGACCTTAATCGCCGAATGACTGGTAACATCGGGGTAGCAATTCGTAGACAGTCATCCGCCAACCGCTCCCAAGCATAACGCAGCTCACGCAGGCGTCCCTCCGCAGATGCATCAGAATCGCTGCACAACGTACTCTGCCCGCTGCGCCTTATTCCCGAACTTCGGTCATTCTCGGGCGGCATCACGTTCGAATGACGCAGTCCCTCCGTTCGGCATGCGAAATGTCTTCGCGCTGACAAAACCGCTGAGGCCACCTCAAAATGCAAATGACTCGGCAGGACGACGACATAAGAGCATGAATGCCAGCATCCTCGAGCAACGTTTGCCAATCCGAGGCGCCCCGTGCCTCGGGAAATCCTCGCGCGCGCAGGTGCATAGCGTGGCCACATTGGCGAGTACGCCAGCAATGGCCCGGGCATGATAACCGCCCCAAGCCCCATAGCCAATCACATCAAAATTGATATTGGATTCGTTCATTGCACAGGCAAACCGCATGACATCAGCGGTTTCAATCTGATGATGATGCAGGCAAGTCTAGACAGACAGCGCTCAGAGGATAATCAATGGCACCACTTTTATACGAGGCAAAGTCCATTGCGATGAATAAATTCGAATCTACTCGAATTTATTCATCGCTCTACCACCGCTGACTCCGGACTAGTCTGGGGCGAACCTGTGAAAAGGCAGCCAGCGATCAGTCCGCTTCGGACTTGCCTTTTCCTAGGGAGCTCCGGATCAGAAATCCAGCTGCAACAATCAACTCCATGCGTTCAGGAACCCTCCCCCCCCCCCGGCACGCAAAATAATACTCAGAATCCCGTCATTTAAGAATGACTCTATTCCCTAGCGAGATCACCCCGAGGATACAAACCACTCCGAATACCCGATGAACAAGCCCTAATTTCTTTACTCAAAGACGAGGTCCTAAATGGCCCTATTCCTTTGAAACAACGAAAATCTAGCAGGAACTCCCTGCCCCGGAATACCATGAGCGATCGTCGCCGAAGCCTAACGATGAAAAATGTTACAGCACCATTTACCCTCTACCAGTGGCCGTCTTCATTATCGCCTCACTCGGATGGGCCTTCAATATCTTTGATGGCCAAATCTTCGTCGCTAGAATGGTGAAGCCATTGCCCTCGCTGACACCCGAAGAGACAGAAGCCGGATAAATCGCCTTTTACAACCAAATCACGCTGGCGGCTTTTCTATTGGGCGGCGTCATGTTCGGGGCTTAAGCGGCCGAATTGGACGAAAGTAAACCATGTCTTTCTGCCTTTTCTCAAGATTGATGGCATTTGGAGGGCTTTCACTTCTTAGTGGCCCTTGGCGTTGGCGGAGAATGGGCGGTCGCAAGTGCACTTGTCCGCCGAGGTATTCCCCAAAAGAAAGCCCCGAGCACGTCGGCGATATTTTTCACGCCCCCAACGTTCTTGGCACTATCTCACAATAGCAGTAAGAACGTTTTTCATATCGGCAACGCCACAATTCATGCGTCGGTCGCCGAACAATCCGGCAATTGGGTCGCCAATCTCGTCGATCCCACCTCCCTGCCCGTGGCCACTTGGTTTCGCCCTTGGCGTTCTGCCAATTCTGCCAATTCTGTTGATTCTTTGGATTCGACGCAGCTTGCAAGAGCCCGATAGTTGGGGTTGCCGCCCGGTTAAAGTCGCAGAAAGAAGCCAATCAAACGATGAGATCGGTCAAAGACCTCTTCAAAGGCGAACTGCTCCTCACACCGCTAGCGGCGGTAGGGCTTGCCACCTTTTGGGGTGCGCATATTTATGGGAAGAACATATCGTCTATGCAGCCGCTGAAAGAGACGTCATCGCAACGGCTGCGGCAAACGGCCAACCCCTCGTCGAAGAGGCCCGACAATCTGTTATTGACGACAACTCGATTGCCCTCAAACGAAAAGAACTGCTCGGGATTTCCTGGTGGCCACCGGCGGTGGCCTCGGTTGACTGTACTTTGGTCCGAACAGTCAAGCTATCGGCCGCCACAAGACATTTCTGTCCTGCCGCATCTGCAGCGTCATTAGCGTCTGGATCGTTTTCCAAGTGCTCAAGAGCACCAACCCTCATCCAATACTCTTCCCATTCCGTCCCGCAATCGTTTTTCAATTAGGTCGACAACTGTTTCCATTGAGTCGTAATACTCCAACGCCTTGAGATGCTCATCAAAGTCCGAAGGACGGACGGCGCCCGAGCTTAGCCGCACCTCCGGTCTTGAACAGGCATAGAAATCGTTAAACACCATGAGTGATAACGGTGCGTATGAATTGACCAACTTGGGGTGACGGCTCATACAATTTCCCGCCCTCATCGTTCGGGCTGATGATGAAGATGCCCATGTCCGCTGATGTGCCTCAACAACCGCCTGCCAGTTAAGGTTATTGACAAAATACCAATGCAGATACATGTAGTCGAAGCCGTGGCTTCGGACCGCTTCCAAACACCTGCCCCTGCCAATCGCCTAATCCAAAAGCTCTCGATTGTTAATGCCATGCAGCGACAAGATATCCACGCAGTCCAGCTTCAGATACGCCATCGACTGTTGCCCCCGCATGCCATTTTCACAGGGCAATTCAATGGTGTTGTCGGATATCTCGAATCATTCGAGCAGGGGTGCCAAGTATTTCGGCAGTGGCGAAGTTGCATAAACATGGCATCCGGTGTGGAGCATGATGGGAAAAGGAGCGCAAACTCGGCGACGTTCCCCCCATGACAGAAAAGACAAAGTAGTGATCCTTCACCCTTTGGCCAAAACTTCCGCTGCTCCTAACTTCACGCCTTTCAATCACTTCCTCACGCGCTCCTCGGACGCGAGCTAGCCCGGATATTCTCGCCCATAGAGATGGCCGAGATTTTTGAAGACTTCTCGAGGATGGGGCGGACGGCCTTCTGCTCCGCCCCGGCGAAGTAGAAAAAAAGTGCGGAAATGGCATTTTGCTGTTGACGCTGCCCTGTCTCTCCCTTCACACTTCTTCCCGTTAGCACTATGTGGCTCGTTCAATGTCGGGTCGCTTGTCCGATACAACAGCCCGAATCAAAGCAACGGGAGGAGATTGCAAGCTCCTTCCGTTAGCTTGGGCAAAACGGCGAGAACCCTCCGTAATTCTGTTGCGTAGTGCTAACAACGGCCCGGCGCTGTTGCGTTTGGCGTGTCTTGGCCTCTGTTCACTAAGGAACAGGGGGATCGGATCGATTCAACAACAGAAAGAGATTGAACATGACTACATTCATCTTGACCTTCACCGGCCTCTTCGGGATTGCTCTTGCGCTTCCGGCGCTCATCACGGCGCGTTCTGCCGCCGCATCGGACTTGGGGAACCGTCTTCACCATTCGCTCACAACGCTTTTCCGCTCGACACGGCAAACGACCGTAGCTAACCTCCCTTACTTCGGAACTATGATCGCCATCGCCAGCCTGACGCTTGCGTCTTCCGGCTTAGAAGCGCAAACACCGTCCTACGCACTCTACGGCTCGGACGAGCGGTATGAACAGCTGAGTGTGCGGGTGGGGTGGTGGGGAAGGAAATGGGTAGCTTGGCAGCAGGAAAGGCATCGCACGAACCCACCCGACCATGATGTCAAAGGGTATGCCTTCAGCTACTGGGCCCACATTGAAGAGGGGGAATACAACGGGGAGATTGAGGAAAGAAAAACCCGGTGGTTTCGGGATGGTCGCTATCCGCCTTTTGAAAACCTAACTTGGTACCACCAGGCCCCATACAACCTAAACGGCGAGGCTCACAAACACGATTATTCTCACATCAAAGACAGGCCGGCGATTGACTTGAAGGGCAAGTCGTCGAAAGTTGGCAAAAGAACAACTATTGACGATGGGATCAAAATCATTGAGAGATGGCGCACGGGCTTGTTCATCAAGGCCCGGCACACTTCGGGAACCAAGAAGTTCACGCTGACTGTTCGCTACGGGATTGAAGGGAGCAGCTCGGCTGTTTCCCGTTCGCAGGTGGTTACGTTGAATCCGGGCGAAACTACCATTCGGTCGCTTTCTGCCCCGAGCGGGGATTGGGCATATATTGACAGCATCCATTTTGTCGAAAACGGCCCGCCACGAAACGAGAGGATTAAACCCGACCGTCGGCCATTGCCGTCAGATGAGCCGGTTCCTTCGCCGCCGCCCTCACTTCGACCGGCACCGAGGGTTCCTGTCTTACCGCGACTGCGTTAAATGCAGTTCAACTCAAGCAAGAAAAGACGATGAAAACGTTAATTGTTTCACTCAGCTTATTCGCTGTGATTCTGGCGTATGTGGCCTTTCGCCCGTCCGATGGAACGTCGCCGGCAAGCCCTGCCCTCACTGAACAAAACGCCGGCAGTCCCGAGACGACGTCGACGGCTCGGGACGGAGGGCGACGGCAAGCCGCAACGGCGGCGGATTGGGCGGCGGTTCACGCCATTGCCGAGGAATACGCCGAGGAGGTGGCCAGTGCGGTGGCGCAGCGGGACGAGCTCAAGGCCAGCGAATACTATCGGCCCAACTGGGGGTCCACGGATCCCAATTCAGAATGGGCCATCAAAAAAAACGAAGTTGTTGGTGGCGTGTATCGCATCGAAAAAACGATTCGGGATTTGGAGCGGGAGCAGTGGGCGAAGATGTCCGCCTATCTTTCGCCTTACGAGTTGCGGCAATACAAGTTGGAGTACTCGCAGTCCGCCAAGGACTTGCGGGTGGAAACGGCTTGGTTCGAGCCGAGCGAAAGCGAGTTTCTGGCCCTGTTTCAAGACAAGTGGATAAAAGCCGACTTTCTCGACGAAAACTTTGACGGCAACATTGCCGACATGCACATGACGACGTGGCGGGGCAGGGAGAAGATAATGAAGATCAAACGAGAGGCCACGAGGGAAAGAAGGTCATGGGCATCGGTTCAGCCGGAAATCGATCAGCTGACTGCCGACGACGAGGAGGTACGGCTTTCTCAGGAAAGGCGTCAATTATCTCGTGCTTCCGGCGTGATGACAGTGCTGAGCAACGCCCGCTGGAGGGAATATCAATACGGCCCCGACCACCAATGGGAGCGGGAATTGGACGAAAAAATGTTCCACGCCAAGGAGTTGCACCGCAACGGCCAGATAACGGCGGAGCAGGTCAACCAAGCGATTATCGACAACATCGATGCGAAATTGAAATACTATGATGGCGAAGGATTGGCGGAGTAAATCTTGCGAACGCCCGCCCCGCCCTTTTCATGGCTCACTCATGGTTTGAAAGGGCCTTCGGCAGCGGCTTCGAGAGACTCTCGCTCTACCTGGTTGCGTTGTGAACCTCCGTGGTCGAAACAGGCGAGCCCCTCAACCGGTGGTGGAAGGAGGCGGTCAGAATCTCAACGAGGCTCTTGGTAAGGTATTACGAATCGATCAGATCCAATCGGGAGTTCGTCCGGATGCGGAATCACACAGTTCTTTCGCCGACGATCCAGAAGCGTTCGATGAAATCTCCGCCTGCCGATTCCGTAATTTGCACAATCTATCGTTCGCACGGGGGCCGACGGGCGATCCCACCTCATTGTGGAGGACATCAGTCGCGATAATGTCGAGGAAGAGATCACCCTAGCGACCGCAGGGTCTAACTATGGTTGGTCCCATCCGTGAGGGGGCGTTTATCCACAGTCGTTTTAAAGCTACCGGTTATCAGATTGGCGTCGAACCGTTTGTCAGCGAACGAGGCTGAAAATGGGTTGCTTTTCCCACGGTGATTCTCGTCACCAATTCTCTGCCAATGGCGGGAGCGGGAGACGAAGGAATCAGAGTCATCGATTTACACTTATGATGTTGCCTTTGAAGAATTACTTGGGAATCCGTGGAAGGTGGTCAATATATGGTGGAAACGTTGCCCAATCTCCCTCAATGGTCGGTGCTCTCGCCCCACCGAGATACCCGACCGGATCGATCGTGAAGAGTGAGGAAAGGCTTACTTTGCAAGTAGGTAGTCTGTGAATTCCACGATCATCACGATCTTCGTTGCGGTGCCGTCGATAGTAGTTGATGACCGCTGTTCCGGGGTATTGTTATGATTCTTAGCCGTTCTGTCGGCAAATCCGGGCGAGGTGCATGTCGACGAGAATCGGGTGTGATTAAAAAGGACGGACCAGGAGCGCTGGAAGTCTTGAACGTTGGGGAAAGCAGCGAAGGAGAAAAACATTACGGCTTGGCGGCTGACCCGAATCAATGGAAAGATTCGGCCATAGTGTAGCTAATGTCCTGTTCAAGCGAGTGTCGTGCGCTTTCAGGAAACTTCGGCCTGGTAAGCTGTATGACGATCTACAACCTATTCCCGCTGCTAGTCGGGCATTTTTCCAACTGGCCGCAGCATCTGCGCCGAGCCGCTGATATGGGGTTTGGTTGGATATTCGTTAATCCTATCCAATATTCCGGCTTTTCGGGCAGTCTCTATTCGATTTCAGATTACTTTCGATGGCATCCGCTACTCGTAGATGACGAGGACCCAAGGGAGCCGTTTCTGCAATCGCAGGCGGTGATTGAGTCGGGCGAGCGTTTGGGTCTGCGATTCATGACCGATTTGGTGACCAATCATTGTGCCTTCGACTCGCCGTTGGTGCGGGAACATCCGGAGTGGCTCGAGTGGGAAGGAGGCAAGGTCGTGCATCCGCATTGCTATGAGGGGAATAAGAAAATCGTTTGGGGTGATTTGGCGAAGTTTCGCTATGACGAGCGAGCCGAGCTCGGCGGGCTTATTGATTACTGGATCAGGGTGGCGAGTTTCCTCGTCGAACAGGGATTTCAGGGGTTTCGATGCGATGCTGCCTACCAGGTGCCGGATCCTGTTTGGTCCCAGATTATCGGAGCGGTCAAAAAAGCACACCCGGAGGTGATCTTTGTTGCTGAATCGCTTGGATGCACTCTGGAACAGACGCTCGGCTTGGTGAACGCAGGAGTTGATTTCATTCAGAATAGCAGCAAATGGTGGAACTTTCATGATCCCTGGCTTATGGAACAGTATGATTTGACTCGTGAGTTGGTGGGATCGATCGGTTTTCCAGAGAGCCACGACACACCGCGTTTGGCAGCCGAACTGGATGGCAACTTTGCGGGCCTAAAACAGCGATATCTTTTTTCAGCCCTGTTTTCCACTGGTGTGATGATCCCAATTGGCTACGAATTCGGATTTCGACGGCCCTTGCATGTTGTAGACACCCGGCCAACGGATTGGGAAGCAACCGATGTGGACCTGAGTCGGTTTATCGAATCGGTGAATGAGGTGAAACGACAGCACCCCACCTTTCACCGTGAGGTGGCCACTCAGTTCATCGCCACGGGAAATCCTCGGGTTCTGTTGATGCGGAAATCCGACCGAGAGACCGGTGAATCGTCCCTCGTCTTGCTGAACACGGACATCCGCCAGCATCAGCACTTTTGGTGTCCTAGTCTTTACGGTTATCTGGGTGTGGATCGCAAGTTAGTTGATGTGTCTCCAGAGTTTCGGCTCGACTACCTGCCGAGTCCATTTGAATACGATCTTCGGCCGGGGCAGGGGATTGTGTTAGTCACCGAATGAGGCGTAAGGACTAATTGGGGGTCATGGGGTGCAGCTTTCTAGGAGGAGGATTAGGCAGGTTAGTTTTGTTCGGGTGAGGCGTCCTTTTTGAGCAAGAAGATGCCGCCGCTTAAAGGAGACTAAGAGGGAGGCTCGGCGAATGAGGGGAAATGACAGTGATCATCGCGTCCTCGTGCACTAGGGCCGTGAAGTAGAAAGAGGTCGCACCGAGAAGACTGAGGCCGGCCTGTGGGAATGCTCCAATGCCATTGGAATTGGGTTTGACTCACACCGCCACGGAAACACAACCAACAGAAAGGTGCCAGATAGACGGAGAACCAGCATTGGACGGTTCCGGAGCTTGGGTGCTTGTCGGTCTTAGAATCGTTCCTTCGCCAATTCCCGGACTGCCGCGAAGCTGGTGCGGACGGCCAGCAAGTCCGGCGGTTGTTCGTTGAGGCGGTTTCCCCTCTTCTCCTCCAGGGCCCCCTGCCGGGCCCAGCCGAACCAAGAGAAAACGCACCGGGTGGCCTTGCCCCGGGGGTGCTCTTTGCTCCCGCTGTGGCGGCGGCTTGCCGGCGGGAGGCACAACGGCGGAAGAGATGGCATGGCCGTGGGAGCAATCTCCATGCTTCGCCAAACTCCCTGTCATTGGACAGCCTTTATTGGCGAGAAATCCGGGCTAGAATGATAGGGTCCGGCGGACTAAACTGAAGGGCACGGAGGAGATTCGTCGGGTCCATCATTTGCCAACGCAGTCGGGCCCAGACTTGAAGGCTCACACTCACTCCGGGATAGATCAACGGATCCGTGGTTCTCCGCTGGGACGCCAGTTCAGAGGCCACGTGATGAGCATCAATCATGGCGTGTGGGGGACGTGACGGCAGCCTCTGTGTTTGGCGTCGGCAGCATCACCGCAGCCTTGGAGGCAACCAAGACCTTTACGCTGACGGCTTCACGCGGCAACGAGTCTGTCTCGGCCGACTTCAAGGTGAGCGCACTCGACGGGGTAGGCGATGGCTGGAGCCTAGTCGATAACTTTGATGCCTGGCCCTTGGGCAACATCAACGCTCAAGGATTATGGAAAAACCCCGTCGGCGACGCCGAGGGCGGCGGGGGTTCGTTTGTCCGCTTCGACAACTCAGAGGGCTTCGGCGTGGATGTGTTCAGCCCTCTGGCTTCAGAAATCGCCCTTGGCTGAGGTTTGTGTAGCGGCCGCCGGGCGTCATCATCATCGCCACGCGTCGCACCATGTAATAAGGTTCGTCCGTCGTCGCTTCGTGATCAATATATTCTTGCACCCGAATGGGTTCCAGACCTGATATCCGACGATAGGGCCCATGCACATTGCGGCTGCGATAAATAAAGCAACCGAGATCATTCTTGGTCTTCTCATCAATGTTCCACGAGAGTAAGACTGAGCCACCATTGCGATGACCGTCTACTGTGCCCACAGGCGGCACTACATGGCAGCGGAGCGTAATATCCCCAAGGATCGAGACGGATCGAGGCACGGCCCGGTTTTCTCCTAGTCCATTGGCGGTCTCTAAATAACTCGTTGACAGCGGCTCGCCTAATGCCAGAGCGGACAAATTCCAACGGCCGTGCAGGGAGCTCATGACCACCAATCCGCCGACGGTCCCCGCCAAGGCGGACTTCGTAAAACTGTTCTCAATATTCCAGTTGGCACTCCAAGAACCATAAACCATGAAGAACGCCGCTTTCGGGCCATATCCGGGTTGGTTCATGAACTGTGTCTGATAACGTCCCGAGGCAAAAGACTCCGTTCCCCCGTACCCGGCCAGAAAACCCCAGAGAACCGGACGCGAGATCATGAAACAATCCAGCTCACAGACGCTGTCGATCCGGTTGCCAAACAAGCTGCAACCATTACTGAAGGCGTTGCGGTCGATATTCTGTTGCAACCGATCCGGCAGGTATGACTTGACCGCAGCCCGGTCCGCAAAGCGAAGTTGCCCCGTGCGATAGGCGTGGTTCTTGTCAAAATACTGCTGCAGGAGGGCGGCTTCGATGGCAGCGGAACCGGATGGATTGCCAGGCAGAGCATCACCGGAAAGGCACGGCAAATTGCTAAAATCAATGCGGCTGACGGCAACTTCCAAGGCCGACGGCAAGTAATCTTGGTCGAATTTTCCGTCGCCGGGTCGATTGGTGTTGGAACGCAATGTACGGTTCACGTGTGAGATCGCCTTGTCCGTCCAAACGCCATCGAGATCCCCATAATAGGCGTCACAAGGCCAGGCGCCGCGATGATCGTCCCCCTTGCGCCGGTGGCCATCCTCCGCTCGTGCGCCGGAGTAAGGAATGGGTGCATTCCCAATGAGCAACACCGCCGCTCGCTCGGCAGGAGACTTCTGATACCATTGACGGATCAACGATTTTACCTCGGCCACTCGACGCCGATAGCGGGCGCTGCGCTTTAAATCATGCTTGGGAATCTCCCGTTGCTCAACGATCCATCCGTCCCCTACCAGATCCAGTTTAAATCGATTGAGAGCGCCGGCGATTCGAGCTGAGGCCTCACGTGTGATCAAAAGCAGCGCGCGTCCCCGATGTTCCACTGCGGGCAAGTCCGCCACTGCAACACTGATCCGCCGTTGCCCAATGGCATACTCATAGCGCGAGCCCGCCTTCAATCCTGGTGAAGTGTCGACAAATCGATTCGTCGAGATCACCGATGACAGGAGCGCCCACTGGGATTTCCCTAATTCACGGCGTCGCACGGTCACTCGCTCCTTGCCATTGCTGCTCCAACGAAGATTTACCGAGGGGACGGCTTGGTCAATGGAAGCAGTCAATGCAAAGGCATCCTTTCGTTGCACAAATCCGCTCAATGCCCTCCTATAAACCTCAAACTCATCAATCGTCCCCCGAATCGGTTGGTTCCCATGATGGTCATTTCCCAGCCGAAGTCCGAATTGCTCGCAGACGCCATCACTCGGTGCGACCGCCACGCCCTGTCCCGGCCCAAATATCTTGCCATCAATATAGAGCCGAGTTGCCGCAGGTGAATAAACCAAGAGCATATCGTACCATCGACCCGATTGAAACTCGAACGCGGACCGGAGATACGTCGTGCCCCGGCCAACTTGCTGAGCAGAGAATATGACCTGATCACCGCTCGGGTTAGTGGTTAACGCCCAATAACCCACTGTCGGAGGATCGGGTGTCCATGCGCCGATGGAGAAAAAACTGGCATAATGACCAGGACCCTCGCCCGAGTTCCAATTCGGCCGAAATCGGAAACGCAAACTGCCTTCCCGCAGATTCAACCACTTTGCCCTCACCCCAGGCTTCAGCGAAAAATGAATCCCGGCGCCCCTATCAGCCAATTGAGGCGCCTGCCCCTGAAATCCGGAAACCCAATCCACCCTGTCGCTAGCCTTCCATTGAAGCCCCTCCCCGCTTGACGGTTCTGGGGCGTCAAAAGACTCGTATGCGCTCCTTTGCGGCAGCATATCCAACACTATTGGCAGCCTTTGCGCCTTCCCGCTCACCGACCCGATCAGTATTGCGAAACAAAGGGCTCTCATTATCACAAATCCTGTCCTCATTCCTCAGAAATGAAACGCGCCATTTCACCCAAAACGCTTGACCATGGGGGCGCAAAAAAAAGGGCAGCCCCTTTCGAGGCTGCCCCGGGGTTGATGGCGGGGGGGGAAAACTGCTAGGCGGCGGCCTGCTGCCCTCGTTGACGCCGCCGATGCCAAATAGCGAAGGCGCCCAAGCCCAATGCAAAGAAAAGCGCATACTCCGAGGGCTCTGGCAACACCGTCACACTGAATTGAAGAGGCCGATTCGAAGTGCGTCCCGCACCCTTTCTTATGTTGCCAATCGACCATCCATCCAGACCTCTCTCGGTACCGTCCAATGTGTTCGAAATCCTGTACCTTACACTAAGATGTTCAGCACTAGGCGACGAATACTGCAGCCAATAGGTCTCACCCGGTTCCAAGCGGAGAGTACCAGCCCCAGACCCCAGACCCGCCGAGCTTTCCGGGTAAAAATCATACCATCCCCTGTCCCTTATCTCTATTGGAACAGTGCGACCATCTTTGAGGAATCTTAAGAATGCGAGCTCCTTCCTCTCGCCGCGACTATCTTCGCTGTAAATTCCGGCGACGATAGGTGGGGGATTACCTTCGGTTCTATTAAACCACGCCCTCACCTTAACCAATTCCCATGCATCTGTCGCCGCGTCGGCGGGAAGCGGGCCGACGGTGAATGATGTCGTCGCCGCCCAAGTGTTTCTGTCCAAACTAAAGATGCCTTGATTGCTGCGGTGGTTGCTGACAGCCTCCCTGGGTTGGGCGAGGGCGGCGGATGGGAGGGCGAGGGCGGTCAGCAGGGCGACCATGGTGAGTTTAATCCATTGACCTGCCCGCTCCTGAACAGCGGGCTTGAAGGGATACCCCCGTGAATATCCGGTGAATAATTCGGTTTTAGGGTCCATAATGTAGCCTCTTAATTAAACGGTTGCGCTTGCTCTGTTCTTTTATTCCCTAGCTCCTGTAATGCTGTTTGCTGAGAAATCTTCTCTAGCAAACCATCTCGGGCGGAATCCGTCAAGAAGGAAAAATGATTTTTTTTTTGCGACGGAGGCGGGCGATTCTCGAAAGTGAATTGCGCGCCCCCCTGTTCCGAACTCAAGGTCTTGCCTATGCTTGGCCTCACTTCCGGCCTAAAACTTGGGGATTCAAACCGATTCAGCCGGTTTGAATCTCCCCTACCTGCTTGACCGACTAGCCACATTTCCTATATTAACCGACAGCTGATTAACACGGCGCATGGCCATTCTTTCGGGCCGCCAAGGACGCCAAAACCCAACAAAGCTCGGATCGTCAAAAACCTATGCCATTCACCACCCTGCTTCTCAGAAAGCTGTCGCTGCTCGTCATCTCCGTTGCCATCACAATCGCCAAACCTACGTCCGCCGCCTCAGAACTCCTTAATGCTGTCGTGGCCATGGTCTACGAAACACCGATCACCGTGGACGACATCAAGATCCAAACCGCTCCGCTAGAAGAAGAGCTGTTCCGTCAATTCGGGCACGATCCGGTGGCCCTGCAGCAGAAAGTGAACGAAGTTCGTCAAAACGCCTTGGAAACTCTCATTGACCGACAACTCATCATCAACGAATTCGAATCCGAAGGGTATTCACTGCCTGAGAGTGTGATCGATGAGCAAGTGAAAGACCGAGTCCGTCGCCAATTCGGTGATCACCTCACCCTCACCAAAACCCTTCAAGCGCGCGGCATCACTTACGAAACCTTCCGCAAGAGTATCCGCCAACAAGTCATCGTCGACGCTCTAACCGCCCGCAACGTTAATTCCGTCGTTCTCGTTTCTCCTTTTGAAATCGAGCGTTACTATCAGGAGAATATCGACAAATACCAACAGGAAGAACGGATTCGGCTCCGCATGATTTTCCTCCGCCACCAGCCCGGCGATGACCAAGCCTCCGAGAGGCTCCTGCAAGAAATTCGCTCCAAGATACAATCCGGTGCCTCTTTCGCAGACATGGCTTCCGTCTATCATAATGGCTCACAACGATCCAATGGCGGTGATTGGGGCTGGGTCGAGAGATCCGTCCTGCGCGAGGACCTCGCCGAGATCGCCTTCTCCTTAAAGCCAAAAACAGTCAGCGAAGTCATCCGCAAAGACGAAGGTTGCTACCTAATGCACATAGATGGCCACCGTGCCGCAGAACCGCAACCTTTGGCGGAAGTGCGACAGGATATCGAAAAAACGCTCCGCGCCGAAGAGCGGAATCGACTGCAAAAGCAATGGATATCAACACTCCGAAAAAAGGCATTTGTTCGCTACTACTAACCTTCAAACCTCGCGCAAAAAAATCCCGACACCACCCCCGCCGAACCGCAACTGAACCGATACCCCACCGCAACCCATAGGCAACCCCACCGATACCCCACCGACGAATGGCTCTTTTTGACCGCCTCGCCGCCTTCTTTCCGACCTCGCGAAAAAATTGCCGAAAATGCGATTTGGGCGTTGACCCGCCCTTCACCTTCACTTGTTTTCGCTCCCGTTACTGCACTATGCGATTCGGTCAAAGTCGGATCGCTCAGCCCGATATGCTTGATCAAGGCAACGGCGGGGGGCAAGCTTCCCCGTTGCTCGGGCGAAAAGGCGAGAACACTTCGCAACTCTGTTGCGTAGCGTAGTAACAACAGCCCGGCGTGGTTGCGTTTAAGTTCGCGTTGCCGAGGACGCGATCATTTTCACGTCAGGCTCCCAGGGTCTTGGCATAACGGCTCCAAACTGGCATCTCTTCCTGCCGCAGGGCGCCACCGTGGAAGGCTACTACCGCAACAACGCCAGACCGGTGACTTTTACCCTTTGGGGCTGGAGCGATGTTGATTGACTCCAAATTTTAATACTTAAATGTTCAAATGCAAGATTTATTCTTTGTCAATTTCCAATTCTGGTTAAAACAGCCTTTACTCCCTCCTGTGGTGTCAAGTATGTAATTCCCAAAACAATCTATTGGCTGAGGGTGCTCGCCCTCGTTTTGGCGACTTTGAGTCCGGTTTTGTTCTTCCTTGAAAACGACAACATGAGCGACGGGCCGGAAGCGGACACGCCGCCCGCCCTCACGGCGGCGTCCCCGCCACCGACAGCGTGGCCCCCGAAGTTGGAGATTCCCTCGCCTAGGCAAATCTCGGCGGCTCGGGCGGAGCGCGAACGGCTCATCAGGGAATATCCGGACGAATACTACGACCCGGACAACCGGGATCCCGAATATCTCAGGAAGGTTGCCTATCATCGGGACATTAAGTGTTTTCTGGATTCTTCGCGGCGTGACGATCCCGTGTTTCGGCAAGTCATGACCTTATGATGGAACACGGCTATGGCGTAGAAGAGTGGCGACGGGCTACCCGCAGCGGGAGATGGCTTTTGCTGCCCAAATTAAGGAACCGGAATTGATTGATGAGTTATTCCGCATTGACTTTTTGGAAACCGACATGCGGCCCGGCGAAAAGTTTCTCGGCGACGAGTCAACCGGTATTCTCCTGCTCGGCGACAAATTGCTGACGGATGAGGATTGGTTGGATGAGGAGTTCAGGGCGGCGAAGGCCCGTTACACGGGAGCGCCAAAGGGGAGGTGGCGCGAACGCATGAAAGTGGGGCTGGCCTGGCGGGCGCTTCGCCGACGAGTAGCCGTTGTGGGCTTAGAGTCGCCTGAGGCCGTCTTCGGACAGCGTCACAGCAACGCGAGAACACCCGAAACCGCCTCGGAAGCAAATCGCTTCCGGGGTTTTTATCTCGTATCCGCCCAAGTACCGCCGAGGTTCAGGGAACTCGCCTCGCCAGCGATTCCCACAGGCGGTCCATTCGAGACTGAACCGCAGGGTCCATCCGGATCAGGGGCGGCCACTCTCTTGCAAATCCCTCGCTCGCCAGTTTGCGGGTCGCATCAAACCCCATCTTGGACCCACGCCCAATCGCATCCGTCGCATGATCCAAAACATCCGCCGGCCCCTTGGTTACAATGCTATCCCGCTTCGGATCCGTATTCGCACACAGCCTGAACAAAACCTGACTTGTGTCATGCACATCCACATCATCATCCACAATCACAAAATACTTCGTAAACATCATCTGTCCCATCCCCCACAGACCGTGCATGATCTTGTACGCCTGCATCGGATACGTCTTCCGAATGCTCACGAAGACGAGATTGTGAAACACCCCCTCTGCCGGTAAGGCAATATCCACGATCTCCGGAAAATTCATCTGCAAGATGGGCAAAAACAATTTCACACTCGCCGCGCCAATATAAAAATCCTCCATGGGCGGAATCCCCACGATCGTTGCCGGATACACCGCATCCTTCCGATGTGTAATTGCCGTCACGTGAAAAACGGGATACGGCTCCTTTAAGGTATAGAAGCCGGTATGGTCTCCGAAGGGACCTTCCGGTCGCAGCGGCTCCGTCGGATCAACATACCCCTCGATCACAAAGTCCGCACTAGCCGGTGCCTCGAGGTTACTCGTCAAACACTTTACAAGTTCCACCGACCGCTTCCGCAAATAGCCCGCCAACAAAAACTCATCCAGACCATCCGGCATGGGAGCGGTCGCGCAGAACGGATACACGGGATCTCCGCCAATGAAGATGCTTACCGGCATGCGGGTCCCCGTCTCATAGTATTGACAACCATGCCGCGCGCCCACCTTTTGCAGCTGCCAATGCATGCCCGTGGTTTGGGAATCGTAGATCTGAATCCGATACATCCCGACATTGCGTTCCCCAGTCACCGGATCCTTGGTGACCACACAGGGAAGCGTAATGAAGCGCCCGCCATCCTCCGGCCAACATTTGAGAATGGGCATATTCAACAATGTCGGACAATCGGAAGAGATCGGACACTCACCGCCCGAATCGTCAAATCGGTGAACTACCTCCTGGCAAGCCCCTCTCTTGACGATCTTCGGCTTGGCGTGCCGCAGTTCCAGAGCGGTCGTCAGCAACTTCATTGCCTCCCGCACCCCTGTCGGCGGTTTCGCTTTCATCAGCGAACCCAATTCCGCTGCCGCAGTCTCCACCGAATCCGCCTGAAAACACAAAGCCATCCGACGGTAAGACCCCAGCGTATTAACCGCCACAGGAAAAGGTGAAATCTCACCATCGACCGTGGGACGCTCAATCAACAAGGCACGCCCCCCCTCGGGCTGTTTCATCTCCCGATCCACCAGCGCCGTAATCTCCAACTCTGTAGCGACCGGATCAGGAACCCGGATTAACTCTCCCGCCTCATCTAGCGCCTGAAGAAAATGACTGAACGAGTCATACGCCATGCCGAGAGGAACCTAACAGAGCCCCTAGGCAAAAGCAAAGTTAGGGGAAGAAATGGAGGGCAGGATGAAATCCATCCTATAAATTATGTCAATCCTGTCAGAAATTCCCAAAATCTAATTTGCCAGTTCTTCTTTCACCTCGTCGATGGCCTCCATCATCCGCTTTCCATAACGAATGTAGCTGTCATAGACCTCCTCGTCAGAAGCTGTCTTCGAGTCATCGTGAAAGACCACCGCCATGTGCGGCTCAATCGAGATTCCAGCGTCATACCCGCCAGCAAACGCATCCTTCAGAATCCGTTTCACCGCCGCATCGCCGTCTCCCGGAAGCGTGTACTCCGCATCGTTCTTCTCCGGACGCCAAATCGCATCCTTGATGTGGATATGCACCACATGCTCCTTGATGTTCGTCCAAAACTCCCACGGATCCTGTTTCGGATACGGCGCGGGTTTGCTTCGATCATCGTTAAACACCGGATTGGCCGTATCAAATACCCACTTCAAACCAGGCACATGCTCCAGCAACTTCTGCGCATGCTGCCAACTCATCCCCCCGTAATTCATACAATTCTCGTGCATCGGCGTGAGCCCGGCATCAAGGAACCGCTTCGTGATTTCATTCACTCGCCCAAAGCGCTCTTCCTCCATTTGGTCATCCCCCTCACGTACCGCATAACTCATGATTCGCACGAACTTCGTCCCCAAGCGTTGCATGCGCGGAATCGCTCGTTCGACATCTGACAAATCAAACGGATCATCGACCTTCTTTCCCCAATTGGCGATGATAGACCCGAAGGCATAGATCTCAACACTAGCGTCTTTAAGCTTCTGCTCAACAATATCAAACGCAGCATCGTCGATATCGTGAAGATTGGCCTTGGAAAATCCCTCCACCTCGACCGACCTCGCCTCAATATGTTTCCAGCCTAGTTCCTTGGTCGCTTTGATCTGCGTATCAATCAACGCACCCGCCTCATCTGCAATTCCTGTCAAAATCATCCATCCGTTCCTTCCTTAAACCTGTCGTTGAAAGCGCAACCGTGGGGCTTCATCCATGTGCCCCCGCAAATCTCCGGCAAGGGCAACCGACACTTTGCCGACACCGACAAATACTCCCGCGCGGCTTGCGCCCCTTTCATTTTCCACTGCCATCGCCTCAAAGATTCAAAAGCCCGCCAACCCTTTCAAGCGTATTCTTTTCCGCCGCAACCAAAAAACCCCCTCCCAAAAAAAACGCCCGCCCCGGAATAATCCGAAGCGGGCGTCACTCTCGATTTCCTTGCCTATTCTATTCCCAGCCAGGTTTCCCTCCCGCGCCCAAATTTGGCATGGGCATGGGGTTTTCAGCTTCAATCTGCCGCAGTTCCTCGAGATTCCGGCTCACGCTGAAAGCGGCGGTCATCTCAACGACCTTGCGCATCAGCACCCCCTCAATGCCCTCGGTCGGCATATCGGGGTTCCGTTCCACCATTCGATTCCACCAGCTCTGAAACCATTCTTCCAGCATCGCCTCCTCCGTCGGATTCATGGCTTCCATGAACTCGTCCGCCTCTAGCATCGTCAAAGCCGCGGCTGCCTTCATCGAGCCTTCCGGCATCTGTTCCAGCATGAGCAGACGAACTTCACCCCAGTCAAACGGCAATTCCTCCTCAACATCGGATTTCGAATCCGAAAATGCGGTGACGGCTTCTTCCACAACATTCTCCGGCGGCAAACGCTCCAGCATTTCAGGCGAGGCGCTCACCGGATTTTGCCAGACTGCCTCAAGCGCCTCCAGCATCCGCGCGCGCTCCTCCTCGGTCAAATCGCCACAGCACGACACTGCCTCAACCGCCCCGACTTTCCGGACTTCCTCACCGGGTTCCTCCTCAATCGGTGACGGGCGGGGCGGGGTGATCACCTCAATGGGCGCCTCATCCTCAACCCTTTCTTGAGAAGACTTGGGACTCAAGCCAAACCATCTGTCAAAAAACAAGAAACAGAACATCCCCGCCACCATGGCAAATAATTGAACCAAGCCAAGATTCTGCTTTGGAGTGCAGACCGAACCCGGATAATCCTCATCCCGGCGGCCGGACTTAGCTTCCCGCTTCCAATAGGGAGTCCGCTTGAACAGCCAGCCGCTGATGATCATGGTGCCTCCTACAAAAAGAACATGGCAAAGGAATTTGATAAAACCTCTCGGAGTGAGCACCCATGACAAAAAATCAGTAAATGCCTCTATTGGAGCGAAACCAAAAAATAATGCTATCCAATTCTCCATCATGGCGTTCCCTCACATCTATTTGTGCCCTAAGAATCAGAATCCTAAGGGAACAAGGTCTTCATCGCAAGCGTTCGCATCCATCACAAAATCCGTTTTCATCATCGTCTGTCTGGTCATACTCCGCTATGCCCCACAGACCCCTCCGAATAGTGCGTGATGCATTCCTTCGCGTATCCACATAAGCGCGATAACATTCTGCAACAATAATTCTCACGGTTTCATCAAACGTTGCGCACCACTGTCCAATGGCAAGAGGAGTAAGTCCGACCGTAGCGATGCCATGTGGAACACCCTTGAGCACTGTCGCAAGAAATGCTCCTAAGTATGCTCTGTACCCTGCTTCACGGGCGCTGATGCAATCTTGCATCGCATCATGTCGACACTTTAGATAGGAAGCATGGGCTGAGCACATATAAGAACACTCTGTCTCATAGAGCCCTTTTTCACAAAGCCAGACTCGACGATAACCACTCCAACTGCTGCCTCTTCGACAGTGATGCGGACTATTGACCCAGCACGGATTAACGGAAGTCACAAAATGTTGCAATGAGCCTTGGGCGGATCCGCTTGACGGCGGCCAAAAGGCAAAGATTGTGATGAGGATAACGAGACCGAGTCCCGTTGTTGTCGTTCTAGGATGATTCCTGATGACGGGCAGGATGGGAAGGGTTCGGGCGGTTTGGGAGGCAAGGCCAACGAGGGCCGTCAGAATGGTATGAATCAGTTTCATTTTCTGCGTTCTGTTTGTTTGGTTGATATTTTCCCCGCACAACGAACCGACACCCCTCACTTGCCGGGCCGTTGTAACCATTCGAGCAGAAAATGCAGGAAGTCTGCCTATTCACCTGAGCTTCGGGGAAGCTGTGCACACTTCCCCGAAGCACGAATCAGACTGTCGTATTCAGCAGGCGACCCGACTTGGGATCATCCACTCAAATGGTTACGGGGGGCGGTTCCGCCAAAAAGCGGAGGCGGCATCAAGAGGAAATCGCGATTTTTCGGATTTTTTTGACAGGGCCGAAATGAGGCCAAAAGGGCCGTTCACCGTAGAGGTATCGGTGTGGAGTTGCGGGGCAGGCCAGAGCAGATTCAAGCTGTTTGCAAATGGTGTTGATGGTTTGAATGCGCACGAATCGTTTGTTGTTTCCGGCAATCAACTTCCAGGGCGCACGGGGGGAGTTTATATAAGCCACCATGTCGTTGACGACGGCTTCGTAATCTGCCCAGCGTTCCCGTTTCCGCCAATCCCTTTGACTCAACTGCCCAAGCCATACATTGCACGAGCTTCACATTGCCTAGACGGAAGATTTCGGCGGTGTTCCCATCACGAATGAGACGCCGTCATGCTGGAAAAGATGGCAAATAAATTAGCTGAATTGGAGTGCCGTGTTGAGCACCAGAATCCACCGGGGCTTGATTTTGATCGCGTGGGGCGCACTTGCGGCGAGACCGTGGGTGCTCCCGAGATGGCTTTATCCATTTCTCCTCCACTACGCTTTCTAGGGCGACTATTCAATCCCATCTTGAATCGGCGTGTCCTCATCTAACGAGGGTTAAACAAGGGACTGGGCTTCAAGTATGCATCGATATATGAGAGAGCTCACGAAAGGAGATGCTCTCATCTGTCGTGGAGAGTTTCCTAGCTGAATACGACGATTGACAATAACCAGTGGCTTCAACCGCTGCCTTTACGCATCGACGCCCCGCTGTCTACCACCCCGAATCACCCAGCAAGGTGGATGATCGCATGATTCCCTACTGGATTGCGACGATCTCCCATACCGCAATCTTCAACCTAACCGGTAGTCGGCAGTTATCTTGCTAGTCGCCAATTCCCAGGATGGGCTACCTAGCGGCATCTAGGTTGTCAGATGGCGCTGGCAGGATATAAAAATGCTTTCGGTCGAGGCACACCTATCCAAGATTATTGCACCTTTTCGAGTCCATCGGGGGTTCTTAAACATAACGACTTAAGTAATGCCGCATAACCGTTGCAGAACACGGTTCGGTTTTCGCCATTGGTCGAAGCAGGCCTCCACAGCGGCCGACAACTCCTCCAGGCTGCTGAAGTAGAGATGGTGAGGCGCCAGCCGCCGCGTCAAGTTTCCAAACTCTCTTGATCGGCGCGAGCTGTGGGCTGTAAGGCGGCAGAAACAGCAGGTTGAGATGCGTTCGGTGGGCCCTCAACAGTGGTTTGAGCAGCTTGGCGTGGTGGTAGCGTGCGTTGTCGAGAATGACGACCATTTTCTGGTTGCGCGAGCAGCGTCGGAGCAGCACCTTCAGGAACGCCTCGAAGGTGGCGGCGTTGAACACCGGCGAAAGGGTGTGAACGAACTTGCCGCTGCGTAAGACTGACGGCACCAAAGCAGGCGACGGACTGGCGCGTGGGCGACGACCGGATCTTTTTCCTCGGGCGGAACCCAGACCCGACAGCGGGTTCCGTGTCGTTGAAAATGGCATTCATCCTGACTCCACAGCTCAATGTCCTCGCGTCGTGCCAGACGGCGCAGTTTTCTTAAACGCGGCAAGGCGTTGCGGATCGGCCTGCGCCACCTGCGGCCGCGGCTTTCGAAATCGAAACCCCATCTGCCTGAACAACCGCTGACACTGGCGCACCCCCAATTTCACATCGTAATGGCGCCGCAAGTGTTCGGCGAGCAACCCGCCGCCCCACAAGTGCCCGGCCAAGCCGAAGTCATCCGGTCGGCAACGCAGGTCCCGCTCCGGCGACGACCATTGATCCGGCCTGAGCGTGCGTGGACGACCGGTTCTTTCACCGTCGCGCAGCCCATCGAACCCCTCTCCTCAAAGGTTCTGACCCAGCGCCGCACCGTTCGCGGATCCTCATCGAACCATTGGGCGACCTGGCGGCAACTCTGCCCTCCGGTCGCCAACAACAGGCCGTGAAGCCGGTGATCGTACCTCGACTCGTCCGAGCGTTGGATTTCCTGTTGTACGGCGATGCGCATCACATCGGCATCGGTAATCTCGAGCTTTCTCGCCACAGCTTTCATCTCGTGTTGGGGTGCTCGTATCGTACACCATTATGCGGCATAATTTAAGTCGCCTTGTTTAATGATCGAACAAGCAACTCCATCGAAACGGACTTGTCCGCAATTTCCATCTTAGCAGCCCGCGACTGACTCGCGATTCAGCCACTTTCTCGAACTTCCCGAAAAGCGGATTTTCCTTCGGATTTATGGCGATCATGCCGTCAACTCCTGATAGGTGAGCCGTCTTCCGGTCATACCGCGAGATACAGTGTCAATAGAATATTTTCGGCGGAGTTTCTGCGCGACGTAGCTGTAACGTAATCAGCCTGCAAAGGTTTCGCAGGTTGCTTAGCCTTTGTTTTTTCATCGCCTCCTCCCTCTCCTGTGCTGCTTTGTCTGTTCTATCAGGTCGTCAACTGTCTCGTCTCTTGCCACCAGATTCTCGACGTAAGGTCGTCCTGGATGCAATGTGTCCCACTCGGATTTGCGCTGATTAGCCCTGCCTTTCCCCGGAGCATTGATCCCGAACCCAGAAACAGCGACATTCCATACGGGTCGATAACCAGCGATCAATACTTGTTCGGTGAGCCCAATCCAGACCTGATCCAACACAAGCCACCTGCACTGGAAGTCTTTCAAGTCCAGATTTGTGGCGTATTCTATGGACTCTGCATGCTTGGCCAACCTTTTACACAAGATCCGCGTTGATTGCCACTCTTCTTCCCGCCCGAGCCGCCGTCCTGGCGGGTCAGCCTTGCCCCTACATAAATTGGCTCGTCTTCTCGCATTCCAGCGTAAGCATTGAATGATCCAGTGTAGTGCAAGGTATAAACACCAGCGCCCGGAAACGGCGGTTCCGGCGGCAATGCGACAGCGGGGTACCCCATCAGAGCACGCGCTGCGTTTTTCCCAAGCTCATCTACACTGAGCGGGTTATACGTTCGCATCGGGAGCTGTTTCTGCATATGATCCAAAAGCAGTGCCGTTTCCTCGCGTGGTGAGCGGTTTTCCACCGGTTGGATGTCATTGGGCCGGCTCTGACTTTCACGATCAAATCGCACACGGTAAACCCGGCGTCCTCGGCCATTCGCATGAAGTCGCAGTGTGCCCATCGGGACATATGGTTGTTCACCATGTCCGTGATTTTCGCCAGCAGAAGGCCATCTTGCTGCAGTACCCTCTTGGCCTGCGCCAAAAACGGAGGATATAGATAACTTAAAGTCCAATCCTGCTGCTTGCCGCATTCCATGGTGGCTCCAAAGTCTACGTCGAAACGCTTAGTGCTTTTATCCCGTCCTTGTGGGCCGACGTGCGGTGGATCGTATACGACCACGCTGAAGGATTCAGATTTCACGCCGGGCATTTCGCGATTGTCCGCCACTATGTCCGGCTTATATTTGGGGTCGATATCCATCGAAACCACTTGCCGCGTGGAGCCGGCCCAAAAGCGGCCTGCATTATAGGTGGCATCAAGGATGGGGTGCGGCGGTATTACCGGATAGAACTGCAACATGGCCTCGATGAGATCAACGTCTCTGCCTTCCCATACGCTGCTGAGGGGGGAATATCCGTTAGTGTCCAGCTCAGAAGAAAGCGCCACACTCATGCTTGCACCCTGCTATCCAGTTCTACGGCAACAACCGCCATTTGTCCGAGCGTGTCGAAGTCACGAATATTCTGTCTCCACTCAAATTCCGCCATATGCTGGTGCAGATATTTCGGACTGATGTGGTGAAAGGTGCCATAAATCCCCCGCTTGAGCAAGGCCCAAAAGGATTCAATGGAATTGGTATGAGCTTGCCCTCGGACATATTCGCCCGTGTAGTGAGACACCGCCTCATGTTCATAGGCGATCAAGCCGCAATAGGCAGAGTAAGCGTCGGTGTAGAGCCACAAACTGCGCCGGACGTTTTCTCTAATGGTGGATTGTAAAGTGTCCTTGGTGGTCTCACGCACCGGGAACGCCCGGACACGACCAGCCACAGGCCACCGCTTTGCTTCCAGATAGGCCAACAACAGCCACTTCATCAGGAAACCTCCGGAAGAATTGCCTGATGCTCAGTGTCTGTATCTTTCCCGTCCGGTCCATAAATTGCCAGCCTTTCCGCCAATGACAACCATAAGATAATTGACATCCTCCCCGGCTAGTGAAAGTATGTAATTCCCAAGAAATTTGCCGGGGTTCCGGGCGTGGCCTGCGCTCCTTGCCGCGCCGCCAGCGGGTGTCAGGCATCCGGTGTAAACTAGCCGGAGAGGTTCTCGTCCTTGCCATCTAGGAGGGAGCTGGGCGGCGGGCGGAAGACGGCTTGGATTGTTGGGGCGGTGGCGTTCCCGCTTTCTGGGTCGCGCTTGAAGATGGGGATTCCATTCGTGCGAGCGGTTGCAACGAAATCAGGCTTGGAGAGTCCCCCCGCGCTGACAGGTCCGCCTCGGGGCGGTTCAAGCCTAGCCGCAGCGGGGAAAATCCGGACGCCAGCGAGAAGGTCATGAAAGCGGCAAAATCCCTAGGCCAAGGAAGCCTCGCCCCGAAGATCGAAGAAGCAAAAACATGGAGTCCTGTGTTTAATTCTCAAATTTGTCCTCTCTGGACGTTTGTTCGGTAAGCTGGCCAAAAGGTGCTCATCCATTGCTTTCTCCGCAGCCTCCTGTTCTTCTCCGCTCAATTCACCATCGCCGTCATTGTCGAATTTCTTGATGAATGCTCGTTCTCAGGACGAGCGGTAATCATCATCGGTATTCGGCGCCAAGTTCCTCAGAGTGATCGTCAGGCTGGTAATAATGACGGCGAGCAAGGCGATAATGGTAATGTTTTTCTTCATAGCTCTGAAGGTTGATATATGCAGAGTTTGATGGCATCTCCACCCATTCACCCACATCCTGAAATTGCGGCGGAGCCGCCCGCCATTGTTCGGTCACGGCCCAAAGGTTTTCCGGATTTCATAGTGGTTCCGTATTTCATGAATCGGACACTTCCGTCCGCAAAGGCGTAGTTCAAACCCCCGTTCTTGCGATGGCGATTGGAACCCGCGGCTTGGCTTGATTCACTTTCACAAAATCGTTGCCCTCGCCTTGGTAGAAGCCCATGTGGTTGTGCGGCGACTCTTTGTATTTCTCCCCAAACATGATGGTGGCAGTGGGATTAGGGGGTATGCTATCCAATCCCATGATGCCGGAGCTCTGCCATTCCTTGGACTCCTCGAATGCTTCCTTCGAAAAATTCACCGCAAAATAATCATTGAAACCATTGATGAGGCAGCTGGACCGTGCCCTTGGGCCATCAGTGGGACAGACGAGCAGTCGCTCATCCACGTAGTAGGGCTTCAGTGAACTGAGCCAATTGGCTCTGCCCGAAATGCGCGGTGGAATGACGTCGCCGTGTTCATCCGCATATATTTGGATGGCCAACTCAAGCTGGCGCAAATGATTGAGACACTTGATCTGTCTGGTCTTTGCCTTGGCTCAATCGAGTGCCGAGGACAACATAGCGACGAGGATGGAAATGATCGCAATGACCACGAGCAACTCGATTAAGGTAAATCCACCCGTCCGCTTCACGGATTCTGATGATGAGATCTCGCACGAAAGTCCTGTATCATACAGGAGCATAGAAGACACGGAAACAACCACATGTGGTTCAAGATTCTAAGCGCGACAGGCTTGAATTTTTCAAGTGCGGAAGAGGGGAAGCAGCGGGAGTTAAGGCCAATGGGTTTGAGCCGATTCACATCGGCTGCTACGAGATTTTCGACTTTAACCCTCTAAAATCGCGGTCATCAGCACCATAATCCGCCGAACGGTTCCGAACACTCTGCAGTCCCATGACCTCGGACGAAGTATTCACCGATGAACGATTTCTCCGCGCGAACGCGTATCACCCTGAGTGGGTCACGGCGACCGTCAGGGGGTGGCGCCAATTCCCTCTGGCTGACCGACTAGTTTAACCTCCGCGCTGGATCTGAAGTCCGGGATGAACATCTTCTATCTTGACTGTGGGCTCGCAGCGTCGTCCATCTTCCTCGACCGAGAAATTGATGTAACCGTGTGGGTGACCAACCTTTGGTTCAGCGTGTCCGACAACCAGAAGCGAACTCTCGACGCCAGCCTCGAAAAGAGTATTTTTCCCATTCACACCGAGCCCGTTCATTGCCCTACGCAGTGGAATTTTTCAATGCCATCCTCTCGACCGACTCCTTTCCCTACTGCGGCACAGACGATCACTATTTGGGTTACTTGGCCCGGTTCATGAAGTCTGGCGGGGTCATTGCCATTAACGGGTCGACATCCCGGTCTGCGAGGCAGTGGTCAGGAAAGCTTGGCCGGACGCCCAACTAGAGAATCCGATTGTGACGGTGCCTTCGAAATACAACGACCATTACATCCCAACACCATTATCCAGACCGGAATGTTGAACTACGAAGGACGCGAAAAACACGAGATTTCAACTATCCGATCAAGATTTCCTTCGCGATCTTCGGGGTCAAATCCCCGTTCCGTTGTGCCCCTGCTGGTAGGTTAGGACTCGAAGCTTGTGATTCGCAAGGGTCTGGGCTTCGATATTTTCTCAATACAAGGAAGAGAATTTCCATGCGTTGGCCGACGACAAAACTCCAAGACCTCTTAGGAGTGAGACATCCAATCATCCAGTCGCCAATAGGCGGCGCCACATCACCCGAAATGACCGCCGTCGTCTCCAATACCGATGGCTTCGGAATGGTGAACAGCGTCAGTGCCACGCCCGAACGATTACGGGCAACGATTCAGTCCGCCAAGGAAAGGACGTCGGCCCCGTTCGGCGTCAACATGATGTTCAAAGATAACGTCGAACACTTGATCGATACAGCGCTTGACGAGCAGGCCCACGCCGTCTCCTTCTTTTAGGGAAGCCAAGCCCTTATGTGGATCGCGTTCACTCAATTAGCAGCGCTGACAGGGCCAAACGATTCATCAACTCAGGAGTTGACGTGATCGTTACTCAGGGAAGGGAGGCCCTGAGCGCACGTTCCAGGTTCAGTTTCCACGATGGTTTTGGTGCCTACGGTTGTTCGATGTAGCGGGATCGGTGCCGGTTTCTCGCTACGGATGGGACCACAATTCATCCCGTCTACCGGGAACAGCAGGCAAAAGAAACGGATACAAGATACTCAAGCTCTTTAACAAAGGCTGGGAATGCCCTCACCGAACCCTGTAAAACTCCACAATGCACCCTGGGAGAAAGCAGGGAGTCCCCCTGCAAGCGACCGCCCCCTGGCGAATCCGATATGGTCGCCACTCGAGCAGATGGATCCTTGATTGAGCGCGGCACAAGCGCGACTTTCACCAGTGAAATCGAAGCCCTTCCCCTCTGGGCGGTTCACGGTGTTCATAGGATCTGGTGAACACAACCCGCGGCGGCAATCTTTCAATCATCAAGGAAGCTGAGCGCTGCATGGTAACCATTGAACTCAATCCAAGCAGTTAGAAGGCCGGTCTCTGAGGCCTGCACTTCCAGAGGAGGGTTCGAGCCTGTCTGATATAAATAGAGACAAACCCATCTCTGCGCAAGCCTTCGACAATTTAGCTCTGTTGTGTGAATAAAGGCAATACTATGAGGAACCGAATACTTGGCGCGATCGGAGTGTTATGGGTGGTGCAGTGCTCATTTCAGGCATTCTGAAAGGTGACCCTGAAGATGAGAGCGCGTATGCGATTGGTCAGACCAGGGCACATGTTTTCGGTGGCCTGCTATTCCTAGTGGGGTTGTACTATTTTGTCAAAGGAGGCAAAAAAAATTCATCTGATGCTTCCAAATTCAAGCAATAGCGATCATGATAAATACCCCAAGTAACTATATGCAGCCTAGCCTGATGAAGCTACAGTAATCGCCCTAGGGATCACCCAATGTCAACCTTCTCGCTAGGGTAACACCCCTCCCCCCTAACCCCTTGCCGACTGTCACTCCGCAACCTATTCCGAACCAATCCAACGTGTTTGCAGGTAGTGACAAGCTGACCGGACTGGGACCGGAGCAACGGATGCAACTCATCTCCCGCATCCAGGAGTCATTGAACTTTACTCTGCCTGATGAGTTTGTGGAACAGCTGCCGCAGGCCTACGTCCAACAGATCAACGACCTCAAGGCCAAGCTCAACGATAAAATTTCTCAGTTGCCTCCCATGGAGCAATGGGACTCCGCCCGTGACGGATGGAACCTATTGGCCAATGTCGTCTACCTGGCTCTGGACCACGCAGACCTCGTCAAGCGCATCAACAACATGCAGCTTGATTTCAAGAACCAAGGTCTCACATCCAAAGCTGCTGCCGCCCCCGCCCCTGAAGGCATTGACGAGAAAGTCTTGAACGAGGCCGTGCAGAAGTGTGTGGCAGAGAAGATCAAGGCAGGTGAACTCTTCACCAAGCAGAGCCTGGACACCCTGGTAGTGGCCAAGGAAGCAAGTGCACGTGACGAGGGTCGGGAAGAGATTTTGAACAAGGTGCGAGAACAGGAGCAACTGCACTCTACTTCTTGTGGGATCTGGCGAAGAGCGTATTTTAGACGGCATCATAAAACGTTCGATGGAGCAAAGTCTTCCCGATTGCAGCCGATGTTGCAAACAGTTCACTCGGGCCACCTATCAACTAGTCTCGAATCAGGATTCCATTATCAGTCGGACTTCTCCTAACTTTGCGAGAAGCTTTCCACCCTCTCCTCCTGGGTCCTTCGCGTTCGCGATGTAATTCATAGTTTTCCATTCCATTCAGCAACCCCCTGAATCAGGGTAAATCTACAATATTTTCCACTTTGCCTCTCTTAATCAGGTAAGTTGTGGTCCGCAATGGAAGAGGGTCGACCACGATCCAAACTAATGAGTGCGAATAGCTCGAGCGGTATCAAATCATTCGGTACGTCGACATCGGCTCTTTACCGTTATCCGTATCATTGCCGGGATATTCTTGCCTGATCAGCTTCGTTTCAACGATGGAGTCACTCAAAAAATTTCCACGCTAGTCGGCTATCTATTCTTGATTGCCTCTTTGTTGAGAGAGCCATCGAGGTTTTCTGTCGGCCTAGCAGCGAGGGAGCCGACAATCTCGACTTTGAAATCTCTCTTAAGAAGAAGATCATCGAAAAATACAGTGGCAGGAGTAACAACTCCGAGATCAAGCATTTCAGTGAGTTGCCGATTTCGAAATCGGCTTAAAAAATCGTGATCCAAAGCGTACTTGGAACGACGCCTACATTAACGTTTGGACTCGATACTCTCAAATGTACAGACGTAGTGCCTAACTAACGACATGATGCACCGCTATGCTAATGGACGCCAAAAACAGAATCACGTGATCATCGCAGATTTTGGCCTTAGATCGGTTATGCCGCACGACGAGCGAACGTCTACAATTGCTGGCAGAACTATTCGATCTGTGCCTAAAGCAACTCCAGTCAAACGATGTCAAGGCTCAATACAGCGTATTCCATCAATTATCTTACCTGCGTTCTGAAGGTTATTCCGACGCTGAGATTTATAATTAGCTCCAAGAAATCTCAAGAACAGTCAAGCCTGATCGTCAACTAAATATACATATTGTGATCCTTGAACTCATTCCCGATCCGCCAATCAATTGGCGGCACCTATTTCGGCTGTGGGATATGGTGCTAGCCCTGAGGTCGCAATGGGCGCCTTACTCAGTATATTATCTATTCCCCCATCGGCCCCATCTCCATCGTCGCTATGTAGCGCACCGAGAAAGGCATCGGCTACAAATTCCTGAACTCTTCGAAGAGGAGTTTCAACGCATTCTCAATCTCCACAGGCGTCTGACAAATCGATAAATGCCATCACTATCCCCACTCCTCAGCCTTCAGACTAAGCCGTTAGAGCGTGACGCAAAGTCCAATGATTGTTCTTCGTTTTTCGCTACCACCTAGATGTGTGACGGGTATCTCATGTCATTCCTTGAACTGTCCGGAAGACTCGCCCCATTCAGACAAAGCTGCAGATCCGATTCGCTCTGCTCCCGCACTCCTAAAGCATGCCCCCGCGTAGACTCAAACGAACTCAACCTTGTGTATCGATCCAATGCGGACTAAAATAATGGAACCTAACATCGGTCGAATCAGAGAGGAGCCCCAGAATGCCTATCAGCAAGATCTTTGGTCAACGATGTTCGCGGTGCGGTGCCAAGCGAACCAAAGATGAAGGGAGTTATATACTTTACTCCCATAAACCGGCTATAATAGTTGCAGCTTAACCCGAAGATATTCCGTGCCCCGGTCACCCTTGATCCGGTTGTAGGAACCGCACAGCAGTTGGAGGTTGCCGATATGGTCCGTCCCGCCTTTACGCCGCGCGATAATGTAATCCACCTCAA
Source organism: Limisphaerales bacterium (assembly GCA_024761205.1). Lineage (GTDB taxonomy): Bacteria > Verrucomicrobiota > Verrucomicrobiia > Limisphaerales > AAA164-E04 > UBA2970. The sequence goes on along the minus strand of JAMASS010000004.1, from coordinate 213,257 downwards.
GGTGTCTCGGCTCGAAATGCGTAATGCAGCCCGCGCAATTGCCGCCTTGTTCTCCGTAGAGTTTTCGCTTGTTCGCCTCGCTGTTGTACTGCGGGAGATTGCCTAGATCAGTGCGCTCTGGGATATCCGTTCGGTGCACGCCAGCGTAGAATAGGCCAAGCTCCGATTCCATACGCGCAGTTTCACGAGTTCTGCGGCCTTTGGCGATATGTCGATACCTACCCACTCGCGCCGAAATTGCTCTGCGACGATGCACGCAGTAGCACAGCCACAGAAAGGATCAAGCACTGTTTTTGCTAGGAGACAGTGCTTGATGGGAACTAGGTGAACAAGCAATTTCATAGCACTGGATTGATGATGGCCGGTGTTTGAGGGCTTGGCGGGCGATTCGGCAAGTTTTGACAGGATGAGCAGGATTTACACAATGGGAAGTTTAATCGTGTTGATTCTTTGAATCCTGTTTAATAACGTATGTAGAGGAAACTCAAGGCACTTGTGGGGTTGTTAGTTAGAAAGAGGCAAGGTAGTTTGAAGGCGTTCCTATGTATCGTTTGCTGCTGGTTTTATTGTGGGTGGGGCAGTTGTCGGCTGCGCCTAATTTTATGCTGATCTTTTGTGATGATCTTGGTTATGGGGATTTGGTCTGCTATGGGACGGAGCGGCATCGGACGCCGGCGATTGATCGAATCGCGAAGGAGGGGATGCGTTTTACATATTTTTATTTGTCGAATCCGGTCTGCACGCCCTCGCGGTCGAGTTTGATGACGGGGTGCTATGCCCAGCGGGTGGGGATGCACGAGGATTATACTGAGCATTGGGTGCTTATTCCTCGGAGCCGGCGGGGCCTGCATCCGGAGGAGATTACGATGGCCGAGGCATTAAAGGCTCGGGGTTATGCGACCGCCTGTATCGGGAAGTGGCATTTGGGGGATCAACCACAGCATTTGCCACGCGGCACGGGTTTGATCGCTATTATGGGATTCCTTACTCCAACGATGTGCAGAGCGTGCGGCCGAGGGGATCTGCCTCTGCCAGTTCTGGATCAGGAGCGGGTCATAGAGGCCCCGGCGGACCAGACCATCTTGACGCAAAGGTACACGGAAGAGGCAGTCAAGTTTATTGAGGCCAATAGGGATCAGTCTTTTTTTCTTATTGGGGCTCTGATGCGGGGTGAAGCGGGTGCTAAGACACCGTATGAGGTGTTTTATTATTATCGGCAGCACCAGTTACAGGCGGTGCGGTCGGTCGGGGCCATGGAAGTATCACTTGCCTTTGGAGCGCACGTTTCCGGTTTGGGATCATTATGATAAGCAAGGGCCGGGGCGTGGAGGTAAGTTGGTGCGTCTGTTGCGAGGTGAGAAAGAGAGGCATGATGTGGCGGCGAACCATCCGGAGGTGGTGCGGCGTTTGCTTGCACTGGCGGCGGATGCGAAGGCGAGGTTAGGGCATGAGGGCGTCAAAAGTTCCTGAGCAGCGGACGGTGCTGGATGTGGCGAATCCGACGCCGAGAGTATTGGATTAAGGTGTAAGGTTGAAGGTGGCTTGGAGCGGATGTTGTGAAGCAGGTGTTGTTGATGGTTATGGGATTGCTGTTAGGCGCACGAGCGGGGTTGGCGGAGCGGCCAAATATCGTGTTGATTATTGCGGATGACATGAATTGGAATGATTGTGGGGCGTATGGAAATCCCGTGGTGCGAACGCCGAATATCGATCGCTTGGCAGCGGAGGGGATGCGATTTCGGCATGCTTATTTGACGGCGAATTCTTGTAGTCCGAGCCGGGCGAGTATCATTACGGGGCGTTATCCGCACAATACTGGGGCGGAACAATTGCATTGGCCGTTGCCAAGCGCTTCGGTCACGTTTGTCGAGAAGTTGAAGCGAGCGGGTTACTATGCGGCGGCGGCCGGAAAGTGGCATTTAGGTGAGGGGGTGAAGGATCGGTTCGATGATGTTTTTGAGGCGTCAATGGCGGGATTCATTTTGCCTGCCGGCGATGGCAAAGAACCGCCGAAGATGATCGCTAAAGCGCCGAGTGGATGCGAGGCTTGGCTTCCGACCTTGCGAAATCGGCCCAGGGATCGGCCATTTTTCTTGTGGTTGGCGGCCCTTGATCCGCATCGAGAATATGAAGATGGAGCTTTGAACCCGCCGCATGAGGCTGAAGAGGTGTTGGTCCCGCCCCACCTGCCAGACACGCCAGAGGTAAGAGAAGATTTGCGGTTATACTATGACGAGATCGGACGATTGGATCAATATGTCGGTCAGGTTGTGGCGGAGTTGGATCGGCAGGGCGTCAGTGATAATACTGCGATTCTGTTCATTACGGATAACGGACGTCCTTTTCCGCGTGATAAAACCAGTCTGTATGACGGCGGCATCCGTACGCCGTGGATTGTCAAATGGCCCGCCCGGGTGCGAGCGGGGTCAGTGAGCGAGAGTTTGGTGAGCGCGGTGGATATTGCATCTACTTTCTTGGATATGGCGGGTTTGCCATCGGTGTCGACGTTTGTTGGGGTTAGCATTCTTCCGGTGTTGGATGATCCGACCGTCTCGGTTCGAGATTATGTGTTTGCGGAGGATCATTGGCATGATTACGAGGATCACGGGCGGGCGGTTGGCAACCAGCGCTACAAGTTGATTCGGAATGATTATCCGGATCTAGCAGCGACTCCATCTGCAGACGTGGGGCGGAGTCTCACGTGGCAGCGGATGTTAACGCTTCGTGGTAAGGGAGGATTGACCTTCGTTCAGGAGGCCTGCTTCGTGAGGCCGCGTCCGGAGTGGGAGCTGTATGACTTGCTTAATGACCCGCATGAATTGCGGAATATCGTGGATGTCCCGCAATTGCAGTCTCTGGTAACGACATTAAAGCGGGAGTTGACGGAATGGGAAAAGCGGACGGGGGATTACTTGCCGACGGTTCGGACGCCGGATGAGTTCGATCGTGCGACCGGGAAACCAGATCATTCGGTGCGCGTGCGGCCGCGTCAGTCTAAACATGAAATGTTTGGGACGTATGGGCCGTACTGACAGGCAGGTGAGTTCCAGGTTTCAAGTTGGAGGGCGCATGGCAGGCCCGCGAGCGGAACCTGGATCAAAAGAAAACACAGGATACCGCTTTGCTGAGGGGCGAGGGTCCTGGCACCTGATCTTGTTCATCCTGTCTATCTATGGTTGCTACCATTTGAGGCGGAGAATTATTTTGATAGCTCAGGAATGGCCTGTATCCGAACAAAAGACCTCAAAGTCTGGATAGGGGAATTTGGGAGGCATGAAAAGGTTCACAATGTGTGAAATGTCAGAATAATGGTCAGGCAAATCGATGTTGGCCTACTTTTCCTCGAGCGTCAGTTGGGCGTTGATGGTTTGGCCTTCGAGGAGTTTGTGTTTGGCGTATTGGTCGACGAGTTTGCCGGTTCGCTCGCCATGGGTTTTGGCGTCGTCTTGGTCCACCAATTGCAAAGGTGGCCTCCGTCATCGGAGTGGCGGCCTTGGTGGTCGAAATTGTGGCCAACCTCGTGGCTGATTAAGTATGCCAATGCCGCCGTAGTTGACGGTGGTGTTAAAGAGTGGGGGGGATGCAAAATGGCGGATGGGAAGACGATCCGTTTATGAGGGGGTGACTGTTTGTGGGTTGATGAACTATTCGGTGCGATCAATTGGCTTGCCGAGTTTAGCCGCCTCACGAGCGTGGACAAATTCGCTGGCCCGTCGAAGATTGCCGACTAGATTGTCTGGTCTTGCTCTTGAGGCGGGGTAACCGATCTTGGTGGTGAATTTGGCGAGTTTGCGATGTGCTTCAGCCTTGGTGGCGGTGTCCATTCATTCGAGTCGATCGATGCTCTCTGCCATCGCCTTTCTTAGATGGCCCACGAGTTCGAGCATGCGTGATTTGGCCTCGGGCGGGAAATGGCTTTTAACATACTCTTTGCCCACGGCTTCACTGAGAATGTCGTTGATGAGATCCACGCTGCGTTTGGTGCGGGGCTCTGGTTCCTGCTGCCCGGTGAGCGTTCGGGAATAGAAATCGAAATGGGCTTGTTAGAACTCATTGCTTGGGTAGGAGGCGGTGCCGATGAGAAACGAGCCTGGTAGTAGAGTTTCTAGTCCTCAAGGGGCATTTCTTCGATCAATTGCTTGAGCCCTTCGACAAAGGAAGGCTGGCGGACGGTGAAATAGAGTTCGCGATCGATGTCGCTGGTTCCCTGATAGTCGTTCTAGGTGAACTGAGGCAGTATGACGCGAATGTCTGCCAGGGATTTTTGTTGGATGTCTTGAGGTGGTCCCGGTTTTCAACGCGGGTTCAGTGATGTTCGGCGGTAGCCTTTTCGAGGTTGTAGATTCGGCCTGTTTTAAGGCACTGTCTGCGTTTCCGCCAAGTCGAAGAGCTTTGAGGAATTCTCGGTATTGTTGCTGGAGGACCTTGGAGCGCTCGTCGTCTTGGAAATAGTAGCCTCGCTCCGACATGCCTAATCCGCTCTGGGAGAAATAAACGACACAGCTGGGCAAGTCTTTGGCATCCTAGGCGATGCCGAAGTTCAACAGGCGTGCGAGCCCTGTTGATCGGAGATTACCCATTCCCTGCCGAAATGATTCTTCTCCTGTATCGTTTCGATGGCTTTGAGATTGGCAGCGGTAGGAGACCGGCTGATATTTTCGATTCGATCTTCGTTCAGATAGTTGCGATAGAGGTCGAGGATTTTTTTCCGCCGGAGCTCGCAGCCAGATTGGTATTTTGGCTAAGGTTATGGATGATTGTTTGAATGGTGTCCCGTTTTCTTCGATCAAAAAAGATCCTCAGCGGGTCTTGTTGACTGGAATGGGATTGTCTTTGAGCCGCTGGCCGTTGACAAATTCGAAGAAGTCGTCTCGAGGCCGGACCTTGCGATTGAAACCAGCAAAATAGATCGCTGGTTTTTCAATGGCTTGGGCGAGTGCGGTGAAGCAGAAGGTGGCAATTGTTAGGAGGTCTGTTGACGACGGTGCGGTTTGCATGGCCTTCTTCAATTGGGCCTTATGAACTTTGTCGAGGATGGAATTGGAGCGGAGCTCGGACATTCTTGTCCGCGCTCCTTCAGGGTGTCGTCGTAGGTTTTCGCCAGCCGTAGAGGAGGGTGACTAGGGTGATGCCGAAGAGAGCGATTGTGAAGAGCACCGTATTGGGGGTACGGTCGGTCCATTGGTCGAGCGGCACCCACGGCCAGGAGAATTCGAAAAACGCGAAGTTGAGAAGGAAGAAGACCCAAGCCGTGAAGAGCAATGTCCAGCGGGCAAATTGACGACCGGATTGTCCCTGATTTCCAGCGAAATATAAGACTAGGGCAAGGACTAGAGCGAGGGCGACCGGGATGACGCCGTAGACCAGCCAACCCAAGTCGGGCTCAATGTGTTGCGTCCCGTATACGATGTGGCGAATGGTCTTTCCGGCGATGGGAAGAACCACGATGGGCAAGGCCACCATGTAGGGCCAAAAGCGACCAGCCATGATTCCAAAAATGGGGAGGAATCCCATGGTGATGGCGTGATCGGCAAATTGATCGAAGGCTGGATAGCTCAGGAAGTCCCAGGTGAGCAGGGCCACAACATGCACGAGGATAAGCAGCCATTCTTGACCTGATGACAGTTCGACATTGTCGTCGCCCGTTTCCGTTTGGATGAGGCCCCGATTGAGCCAGACGCCTAGCCCAAGTATGGCGCCCCAGATTGCGCCGAATGAGGTTTCCATCATGCTCTGCCAGTTAAAATTGCGGACGATCATTCGGGCGGTCGTGCCTTCGTCGAAGAATCCCGTTCTGAAATAATCAGGATGCCACGCGTTGAAGGCTTGGACGCACTGTCCGAGAGCGAAGCCGAATCCACCGGCGAGAAAACCGAAGAGGGTGAGCATTTGGGCGAGTTTGTCGCGCTTGATCAAGGATACGTAGAAGATCACGCCGATCAAGGCGCACAGCAAGCCGCCCCATCGTTCCGGTCTCGGCTTCAGTTCTCTGTCCGGTTCCCAAAACCAATGGTCCGAGAAGTAGACTTTCGGGAGAATTTCGTTTGCGGGATCAAAGGGACGATTGATCAAAAAGACTCCGAGAAACAGGAGGAAGATCATGAGGAGGAGGAGGCTGGTAATCTCGGTGGGGCGGTATTTGGTACGGCTCAAGCCGATCCCCAAAAAGGCGCTGGCGAAGGCGATCCAAATGCTGCCTTTGATGAACAATCCGGCGAGACCCCAGGCTAGGGCGTCGCTGTTCCCTATGAATTCGCGTTCATGAGTCAACCCAACCGTTTGGTCGTAGGTCATGGAACCACCGAAGCCGATGGCGACCGTCATCAGCGCGACGGCCCGCGCCGTAGACAGGGAGCTCGTTTGCCGGCAGAAAAAGAAGGCCAGTACGAGGCCGACCAAGACGCCGGCGATCATGGTGCCGGTTTCAGGTCCGTGTTGCCCGCGAATGCCCCAGCCCATGCCGCCGGCCATCGCGCATGAGAGCGCGACGAGCAACAGGGACGGTGCGGCGTCCGGAGCAGCCGCCGTCCGCCGGCGGGGTTTCTGATTCTTCGCAGTCGATTTTCGGGGGAGGTCGGGGGGAGCGTTTTTCATGGAATCTTTCTCCGCAATGGGCGGGGACGTCGATGACTCTGATGCGGGAGGTTCGCCAGCCAGGAATCCCGGGAAAAGGGTTGTCTTCAAGTTGGGCGGCCCGAGAGTTTGTTGCGTTGAGCTAGGCGGCGGTTGTTGGCCTTGTTTCTTTCGTCGGCGTTTTTTCTTCCGGCGTTTACCGGGTCTCCCCCTCCCGGGGCGGTTCCGCATGTAATCTCTCTCCCAAATGCTCATGGTTTGCGGGCTGCCGGTTTCCGCATTTTCGCGACGTGGGCGATGAACGCTGAGGCCAGAAGAACGCCTACGCCGATCCATCCTTTCCATCCCGCTTTTTGGTTGATCACGTAAAGGCTCGCAAAGGTGGCGATGGTGGCAGCTATAAAGAGGAGCGTGTTCCAAACGGTTCGCGACGCGCCGGTGGGCAGATGTTCCTTGAGTAGCGACTTCTGATTGATCAACAGGAAGAAGGAGATGTAAGCAATCGGCAACAGCACTATTCCAAATACAGAAGTGGGAACTGTCAGGTAGGCGGTCGCTTTGCTCCAAAGGAACGGTCCGAGGACGCCCGTGCAAGCGGCTAGGCAGCCGAGTTTAAACGGCCAACCGGTTCGAGGGAGGTTGAACATTTCGCAAATCACAAATCCCGAGATCAGCATGAGAATCGTGATGGTGGACAGAACCATCCCCAACACGCCCAGACCAAAGATGAGATTGGCAAAGCCTTTACCGGTCAACGGTTCGAGCGAGAGCGCCAATTCCCTCACGTCGCGTTTAACCAACATAGCTGCCAGTCTCTTTTCGGCATCGGTGATTTCTCCGGATTCCCTCTTTGCCTGGATGAGGCTGGCGAGAGCTTCCTCGCCCTGCACGGCTTGTTTTTCCGCATCAGTCAAGGTGCTCTTGATTCGGCCATCGATCAGATCGTTAAAATCTTTGGCGGCTTTGGCACTCGGCACGATGGCGCCGTTTGAGTCCGTTTCGCCAAGAAAACCGGGCGCCGGTTGCAGATGGAATTGATTGGCGGTGGCGATGACCACGCAGCTGGTGGCGAGAACAAACGGAATGAACATCCCGGTCGATAAATCAAAGATAGTCAGGCCTCGAAAATCCTTGTCCCAGCCCTTGGCGAGCAGGGAGTAGCCGAGCAGAAACGTCATATTGATCCCGACGGCAGTTGCCGCCGCACTGATCATGACGTCCCGTTGTTTGGCGACGATGAAATCCGTCCAAAAACCGCGCGCACCTTCGGGGGTTGCTTCGAGCAAAGGGACAAATCCCGCGGAGGGCGAGTTCATCCGACTGAGGTCCGGGACAAAACCGCCGATAATCTGGCTCCACGGCAGGCCGTTCTCCGAAAAGGACATCTTGATGACGACTCCGATGAAGCTGAGTATAATCATCGCCACCATTAGTTTGAGAATCATCTCATAAATCTTGATGCCACGACTCCCGTTGCCATAGCTCCAGGTGATGCCAACCGTAACGATGAGGATGAGGATGCAGTTGACCCACGTACCGACGTTGCCCCCGAGGAGATTGGGCGCCAGGTTTTGCTGTATCACACCGTTTGCGAGGGAGAATTGAGGCAGGCTCCAGACCATGTTTGCCACCAACGATGCGATTGCCCAGGCCCAGCCGAGCACGGGGTTGATGTGGTTATTAATGGCGTGGAACGGGCGTTCGCCAGTGGAAAGCGTCACAAAGGCGATACAGCTGAGCATGATGATCCCGAGAATCATCGCGCAGGGCTGGAGCCAGAGCATGCCATATCCGGCGAGGATGCCGAGGTAGAGACTGCTTGCTAGCGAACCGCCGCCCAACGTAATAGCACTCTGCAGCCAGCCTGGACCGGAAAGTTTGGTGTAGGTTTTTAACGTTTCGACAACCCCTTTGCCTTGGGCTGCCTGAATCATTTGACGGTCTTGATCCAACCGGTTCTCGTTGTCGCTCATGTTGTTTTCCTCAATTGCTGCATTCGTCATGATCAATCCACATCGAATGCAATGTCATGGAAAGTCAGGGGAATCATGAGCCATTGGGTTCCATTGAAAAGAGAATTATACACTTGATTTAGCGGCAAAAGTCTTTGCGGGATAGAGGGCATTGTCCACTCGGTTTCTCGCCATCACCTCGGGGGTGGGGTAATCATCCAACGGCAGAGGGATCGTTCCATTAGAGCTTCGGCAAGGCCCGATCAAGCCGACACCGGAAAGATTCCCAATCGGATGGCTGCTCGCATCAATGACCTCGGGCGTCGCGCCCTTGAAGCGTGGACTCCGCTCATGCCCCCGCTTCCCGAGAGGCAGTCCGTTATCAGCGATGAAAGGGCCGTGCCGACGGCCAGCACAGTCATTTGCGCCAGCGTGTCCGCTTGGCGAAGACCCGAGCTTGCCGACGAAAATTCTTGAATGCACTGATTCAGGTGCCTAGGGGAGATTTTGTGAAACGTGCCCCTATATGCCCGTTTCAGCATGGGCCAGAAGGATTCCACGCCGTTCGGGTGCACCGTGCCGCACACGTATTCGGAGTGATTGATCTCCTCATGGGCGAATCCCGCATAAGCCGCTGCCTCGTCCGTGCAGCCCGTCGCCCGGAGCCGTGTGCTCAAAATGACGAATCCTTGAAGCCCTGCCGAGGTGAAGCACCCCCGCCGCCTTCGCCCGAATCTGATGCGTCGCCCGGTCTTTCCCGCTGCTCTCTTGCCCACGGTGCCGCATCCGGCGCCTTTAAGCGGCCTTCGGCGAGCGTTGCTCATGTTGGCCTGTTTCCCGCTGAAGTAAGTTTCATCCGCCTCAGCCCGGGTCGGAGGACGGGGCGTCCTTGCCTTCGCGCAGCCCAAGCCTGAAGCAGGCGGTCTTTTGGCCCATACTTGCGCTTCAAATACACTTGGCGGTCGCTGTCTCAAGTTGGGCATATTCATCAACTCGATGACCGTGACACTGTCGGCGGCATCCCTTTTCCTGATGCTTTATGCGGGTAGGCTCTTCTCATTTATCTCCATCCGAGCCGAGTAGGCAGATGGTGAATCTGGTTTGAGATGAAGCGCGAAACCATTGTTCAAAACTTTAGCCCGAGGCTCCGGCACTGGCGGTGGCTCGGGGGGATTCATCCCGTTTCGTGAAATGGAGTCTCGCTCCACCTTCTGGGTGCAAGGGCATTTGCGGGTTGCTTTGATTTGGGGAAATTCGCAGAATTTTTTCTGATGAGTTCAGTAATTGAAGGGCCGGTGTATGTTGTGAAGGACAACATTGATACCGATCAGATTATTCCAGCGCAGTACCTCAACTTAGTGCCCACTATTGCAGAGGAGTATGAGAAGCTCGGAAGTTACGCCATGATTGGGTTGCCGGATGCGATGTATCCGATCCGATACATCGAGAAAGGGCAGTTGGACAGTCGCTATCCCATCATCATTGGCGGTAAGAACCTTGGTTGTGGGAGCTCTCGGGAACATGCGCCGATCGCTCTGGGGTCTGCGGAATGTAAGTTGGTGATTGCGGAGAGTTTTGCCCGGATATTCTTTCGCAATTGTGTGGCGACTGGTGAGTTGTACCCTTGCGAATGTCCAGAACGCTTGTGCGAGATTTTAAAGACCGGTGATGAGGTTTCGGTGGATTTGGATGCCGCGACGTTAACGGTAAATAGGGACGGAAAGGTGTATTCGTTCAAGGATTTGGGTGAGGTTCGGCCGGTTGTGGATGCAGGAGGGTTGTTTAATTTTGCTCGGAAGAGTGGGATGATTCCGGTTTGAGGCTTAGGTTTGGCGTTGGGGAGCTAGTCTTGTACGAAGACACGGAGGCACAAAGGGGGAAAGGTGAAGGTTCTAAACTGCGGAACATGCTGAATACGCGGAGACCCTTAGAGAATCTTGACCTAGTCATCCGTTGTCTCCATTTCAAAAAGCTCCGCGTCTTTAGCAGATGACAGGGAGACAAAAATGAAAAGTAATAATTGGATAGCGGGGGCTGTTATGGTGATTGTAATTATTCAAGTCACTAGTTTGGTTCTTTCGTGATGCCCCGGCTACCGATGCCGGTGTCATTGGTCATTCAGGGGCGAACCGCCCGCATCATCGCGTGGAGTTCTCAAAGGACTGTTGGTTGGAGATCGAGCTTTGGGGTCGGCTGGAACTTCTGCCTGAGGACTAGCATTCTTGGCAGACTGTTTCCGGCAGTCATTGGTTCGGTAATCATGTTTCGTGATAAGTGTCTAACATCTTTCCGTGTGGGCGTTATGGAAAGTTGTGGGACGGTGGGAATGTGGATGAGGTGGGGTGCGAGGAGGCCTCTCCCACCTTGTCTAGTTATCCCCGCTGTGGATTTCCGATATTTACAGAGTTTGGAATTCCTTTCTAATCTCTGCGCTTCCAGGTTTTGTTGAAGGTTGATGAGATTTAAAGAAATGGTATGCCAAAGAAGAGCGTTGAGATGGTGATCGAGTCCGTGAAGCTAGAGATTCCAGATACCAAGACAATCCGGTTGAAGTGGCCTGCCGATTACGACGTCGAATTCAAGACAGGTCAATTCATTACTCTTTGTTGGCCGGACACGCCAAAATATAAGCGTGCTTACTCATTATCCTCTTGTGCGCTGGATCGAGGTTATTTTGAGGTTACCGTCAAACGAGAAGGGAAAATGGGGGCTCGTATTGTAGACTGGGCGAAAGAAGGAGACACGATGCTTGTCATCCCGCCGACTGGCCGGTTCCTTCCGGTATTGGAAGATGACAAGCACCTCATCTGCATTGCCGGTGGCTCTGGCGTCACCCCTTTTCGAGCTTTCGTTCGAGAAGCGACGCAAACGGGCCGTCAGACACGAATCACTGTGATGTACAGCGTCCGAACGACGAATGATATTATTTTCGATGAAGAGTTCAAAATGCTGGCAACGGAGAACCCGCACTTCAAATTCCTGGTAACGTGCACCCGCTTGGCAGAGGCCGATCCTTGGATGGGACGACGTGGCCGAATCGATACCGCGTGGATTGAGGAGCAAGTCGTTGAGCTCCATAAGACCGTTTTTTACGCCTGTGGGCCGACCGCTCTGGTTGAAGCAATAGAGAAGTTGGTGATCAAGGAAATGGGTTTGTCAAAGGAGCAGATCCGCTTGGAGAAATGGGGTTGATTCTCGGCTTCCGCCCGTCAGTTTTCTAAAGCTGGGAAGTCCTGGTTTATGCTAAAGAGAAACGCTCTATATGAGATTCACCAATCACTCGGCGCCAAACTAGTCAAGTTCGGTGGATGGGAAATGCCAGTCCAGTATTCGGGCATTATTGGCGAACATCTCGCCGTTCGAAGCGGAAATGGGTTGTTCGATATTTCCCACCTAGGGGAGATATTCGTTTCTGGCAAAGACGCGCGCCACTTCATCAATTCCGTCCTCGCAAACGATGGCACCCGGCTGGATGTGGGTGAGAAACAGTACACCTCCTTGTCTTGCAATGACTCTGGGGGAGTGATTAATGATATGTAGGCAAACTTTGTGCGAGAAGAGTCGTTGATCGCATTGAAGGAGGGCTGACCCGGAAATCTGGTGCTTTCAAAATGGTCGAGAAAACGCCCCTGTGCCCGCAGGCGGGGGTATCCTGTGAAGCTCGACTCAGAGCCGATTGGAATGACCACTAGTGACTCGGTCATCCCATGCTTTAGGACGGGGATAGGGATGGCGTTAATGGGCGCCAGCGTTGCGAATTCAAATACAGAGATTTCCATTGAGATATGCGGTCGCCAATTTCCAGCGGTCATTGTGAAGAAACCCATTTATCGGAAGCAGGAGGAGTGAAGTTGTGAGTTCAAATATTCCCGAGGATCTTCGTTACGCGAAATCTCATGAATGGATTCGAGTGGAAGACAGCATCGGCACGATTGGTATCTCGGACCATGCCCAGGGCGAACTGGCGGAATTGGTCTTCGTTGAATTGCCTGAGATGGGACGAGAGCTGCAGAAGGAGGAAGCGTGCATAGTCGTCGAGTCAGTCAAGACCGCTAGTGATATTTATTCACCGGTTTCGGGCAAGGTCATTGAAGTGAACGAGCTAGTGGCGGAGAACTCGGGTATCATTAATGAGGATCCTTATGGCGCGGGTTGGTTGTTCAGGATTCATCTTGCCACTCCCGATGAGTTGGAAGCATTGCTGACGCCGACTCAGTATCGAGAGCAAATTGGCGCCTAGCCCAACTAGCCGATGAAATCAGGATTGAACTCCGGGATCGCCGGAATCATCGGCTGGTGAATACAGCGACGAGCGGTGATCCAATTGGACCGTTTCGTTACCCACTTGGTGAGCCATGTTGATTCGGCAGAAACAACATCTTTTGTGCGCGAACTCTCCGAGTTCTCGACGATTTAATTCCGGGTGAAGGAGGAGATCGGTGTGCTGGCGCTCAACTGACCGGGAGCTCGGAACGCGATTAATCGGTTGATGACGGATGAGTTGGAATGTTTGGTGGATTGGATTGCCACGCAGGGTACGGCGACCCGCGTGCTGATCGTTACCGGGAGCGGCAAGGGATTCTGTGTGCCGGGGATGATGTGAAGGAGTTGAAGTGTCGATGCAGTTCAATTGCTGAGCCATCGTCAGGCATCGATGTTTCTTAATTTGGAAAGGTTGCCGCAAGTAATGATCACTGTAGTGAATGGTTTGGCAACGGGAGTGGGATACGTTTTCGCTTGTTCGTGTGATTTCCGGATCGCTTTTCTTCAGCGGCAAGCTTTGGGATGCCGGAAATCAACTTAGGCTGGCCGCCAGGTTGTGAATTGGCCCAACTAGTGGGAATCAGCGGCAAAGCGCATGCTTTGGATTTGCATCTGACCGGGGGAATGATTTCCTCTCGTCAGGCGAGCGAATGGAGATTAGTTCACGAGATCGTGCCGCCATTTCTTTTGATGCGAAGGGCAAATGATTGAGCAGAATAGCTTCTCAGGCAACTCAGCTAAGGCGCTTCGGGAAACAAAAAAGTGGTAGCTGCATCTTACGGATGGTTTGCAGGCGAAGGTTGCCTACCTGAGTGATACGGAGGCGTATCTCCGATGCTTTGAAGGTCCGGATGCCAAGCAAGGAATTCAAGCATTCGGGAAGAAACAACCCTCAAGATTTCACCAGCCGCAGCTGGGTCTTACGGGCGGAAACAGCGACTTTCAAAACATACCTTGCACGAAGAGTGGACCTCACTAAACTCCCTGTTTGTGTCTTGGAAGGTACTCATTACGGCGCGAGCATTTAGCGTCGTAGGTGAACCCGCTCGTGAATTATTAAAGGCTAGCGGTTGTGAGGCAATTATTCCCGATCACTTCGGGCCGCTGCCGCCGGAGGATTTGCTGCGGGCGGTTGATGGGATGGATGCTGTTTTGTGCAGCCCCGATCCCTATACAAAGGAGCTTTTCGGTCGCCCCGAGGCTGCCAGCCTGAAGATTATTTCCCGCTGGGGTGTAGGCTATGATTCGATTGATGTGCCAGCCGCAACCGAAGCCGGTATTGTCGTTGCCTATACCCCCGGTCTACTAGACGATGCCGTGGCCGACTATGCCTTCTCGCTCTTATTGACGCTGGCTCGACACACAGTGGAAGTGGATGCGACAATGAAGGCTGGCATCTGGAAAATGGTTTGGGGATGCGATATTGCCGGTAAGACATTGGGGATCATCGGGTGCGGCCGAATTGGTCAAGCGGTAGCGTGCCGAGCGAGAGGCTTTGGTATGCGATTGCTGTGTTATGATGTCTTTGAAAATCCCGCCGTCAAAGAACTCGGAGTCGAATACGTCACCTTTGAAGAGCTGCTGAGTGAAAGTGATTTCGTGACCTTGCACGCTGCGTTGACTCCGGAAAATCATGGAATGATGGATGAATCCGCATTCCGCCAGATGAAGTCAGATGCGTTCTTTATTAACACTGCCCGTGGCGCACATGTGGATGAGCCCGCGCTGGCCAAAGCGCTCCACGAGGGATGGATTGGCGGGGCCGCGGTCGATGCCTACGTGGAGGAGCCATTGCCGCAGGAGCATCCGTTCCGTTCAGCGCCTAATTTGGTGTTGTCGCCGCATCAAGCCTCTAGCACGCGTGAAACGGGAGAGCGGATTTCCCGGACGGCGGCTCAAGCGATTGTAGACTTGATGAACGGCAAAGCTCCGAAGTTGGTGGTCAACCGGGAGGTCTTTGATTCCCCATCGTTGCGAGCGTCCTTCTAGGACTCAGATTTCAGCTCAGCACCTCTGTGTCTCTGCTCGAGACGCGGCAATCTATGAAAAAAAACGAAGTTAAAGCGAAGCTCAAACGGGGTGAACCCAGCATCGGCACTTGGCTTTCGCTTCCCGACCCCACAGCGGCCTTGTTGCTGGCGAACGTGGGATTTGATTGGTTAACTCTCAACCTCGAGCATATGCCCATCGGGGTTGAAACCGCTGCTCTGAGCTACGCTGCGATCGCCGGTGCCGGGACCGTGCCGTTGGCTCGAGTTGCGTGGAATACCGGGGAGAATATCAAGCGAGTCATTGACAACGGCGGTTGGGGGGTGGTGATTCCAATGGTTTGTACTAAGAGCGAAGCCGAGATGGCGGTTGAAAATACTTTCTACGGTCCCCTGGGCGCCCGAGCAGTCGGAGGGATGCTTCACGCCGTGAATTTTGGGACAGAGCCGGCTGAATACTATGAAAAAGCCAATGACGAAATCTTGCTCGTGGTTCAGATGGAACATATCAAGGCGGTCGAGAACGCCGATGAAATTCTCAGCGTTCCAGGTATCGATGCCTTCTTCGTCGGGCCGAATGATTTGCTCAAATCGATGGGGCGGAAGCCGGTCTGGGACAGCGATGATCAAGCGTTCTTGGATGCATTGACGCATTTGAAGACCACAGCGAGGAAATACGGTGTGGCTTCGGGGATTCACGTGGCATCTGCTGATTTCGCCAAGCTGAGGAGTGAAGAGGGATTTCAGTTCATCGCAATCGCTAGTGAAGCGGGGATGATGCTTTCGAAGGCGCAGGAGATTGCCACGGCGTTGAACCTAGGCTCGGGCCGAACAGTTGGGAAATATTGATTGGGGAAAAGCGGTGAGGTTTTGTTCGTCGGCCGAAGTCTTGGCGTAGGCTGAGAGTGCGGCCGTTCTTCGTCGCTTTGGATATCCCGCGTTTTGAAGAATGGAAGAATCTTCAAAACGCAACTGTTGGCTTGTGTTTCTGTTGGAAATCTGGATAGTGGCAGCCCGTTTGGGCGCGAGTGGCGGAATTGGCAGACGCTCTAGATTTAGGTTCTAGTGCCTTCGGGCGTGGAGGTTCAAGTCCTCTCTCGCGCACCAATAATCAGGAGGTCAACCGCCAGCAGAAGCATCAGAAGGCAACAGTTCCTTTAATCTGCGGATTCCCTGTCGGTATCTTTCCGAGGTCTCCGTGATCCTGTCGTTGTGGTCGCCTGAAATCACTTCGAAGTGTTTGAGTTCGTTGGCGGCTTGATAGTTCTGCTCGGCGTGATGAAACGGAATCATCGAGTCTTCACGACTATGCAGGATCAGAATGGGAACTTCGAGCGATGGAAGTTTCGCTTGGGTATCGTATCGAATCGTACCGACCGTATGGACCGGCAGCCAGGGAAAGAGTTCTTTGCTGATATTTGGGATGCTGGTAAAGGTGCTTTGAAGGACTAGAGCGCCAACGGTCCGCCGCATGGCGAGTTCCGTGGCAACCCCGCCACCGAGCGATTCTCCAAGGGCGATGATTTTGTTCCCGCTGAAACCACGGTCCATGAGCCACCGATGAGCGCTTTCGGCATCCTCGTAAGTGCCCTTCTCTGAGGGCCGGCCGCTGCTCAGGCCGTATCCACGATAATCGTATGCGAATACATGGAAGCCTTCCTCGAGCCAGAGTTTGTAGAGGTCAAGCCGGTAAGAAATATTGCCGCCGTTCCCGTGAGAGATCAGAATGACCCAGTCTGCCCATTGGGATTCGTCGGTTGCGGTGAAAAACCAGCCATTGAGACGGTAGCCGTCCGTCGTCGGGAAAAAAACGTCTTCGGGGGCGTTGTGGATCGACTCGGGACTCGTGATGAGGTCGGAGCGGGGTTGGAATACCTGAATGTATTCAAAGAGACGGAGCAGTGCATAAAGCACGAATGGAGTGAGAATGAGGCCAATCACGTTTTTGACAAAGCGGCGCCGGCGAGTTTTTTGGTTTGTTGATGTGAGCAAGTTGTTTGGTGGCAAGCTTGGCCGAAGGTGGCGCAGTTGTAAACGAGCTTGATTTTGAATGAACGAGGTGAGGCGAGAGTCCTTTCGAGCCGATATGGCACAGCGTCCGTTACAATGTAGGGTGCATTCCACCTGGAGTTGTGCTGGCGGGATCCTCTCTCGCTACGCAAAGACGGGGCGCTACGGAGTCCCGCCCCACCTCGTCAATCTTGCGGTGCTCTTGGGATATTGGGGGGAGTCTCGAGGCGCTACTTCCAGGAGAGCAGATTGGCGTGGGGTTCGTTGTCATTGTTCCAACGGCGCAGTGTGTCATCAGTGAGGGAGAACAATTTGCTACGGTGAATGCCCTCGATGTGTCCGTCGCAGAACCCCACATTGTAGCGGCCCGAGTGGCGTCGTTTGGTAGATTTGATAATTTGGGGGGTTGGCGGCCAGAGTGCTCGTTGAAAGCTATTGCGGAAGTTGATATCCAGAAGGCCTGTGCCACTGTAAGTCGCCTGAGAGATATCAATGCCGTAGAGGTTTTTGATAATCGCCGGTCTCGCCCAGACCAGATGAGCGTCTCCGATGGCAATCATGTCCGAGGGTGTTCTGACTCTGGATTCCTTGATGCGAATAACCCTGACTGTGAATTGTTTTTCGGGCTCTTGGCTCGCTGCGAGTGCTGCGAAAGCTCCACCGAGCCCGAGATGGCTTGGTCTCATTTTGGTGCCGTTGGCATTATAGCCGTAGCTCCCGAGGGGATTCGCGTCGTCGTTACCGACTAAAGTAAGCCCTTTGTAGTCAGGACATTTGAATAGTTTATTTGTCCAGTGTGCGTTCGTATAGGGTGCGAGGCTTTCGGTCCAGAATTTGTTCTCAATGGCAACTGACGGATCAAAGTTGTAGACCGGGTAGTACTCATTGTCATGCATGTGCATGACGAGCCCCATGATAATCTGCCGGGTGTTGCCTTTGCAGACGGTTTCCTTCGCTTTTGACTTGGCGAGCGACAGTGCTGGCAAGAGCAGCCTTGATAGGATTGCGATGATGGCGATGACGACGAGCAGTTCAATGAGGGTGAATCCACTCAAAAACACCGATCCGCTTCTTTGGGTGCGAGATGTGTTTTCTGAACGGATTTGAGAGCGTTGGCGGAGCTTTATCCTCATCGGATTATTGTGGGAGATAGTGGAGGTGTGCCTTTGCGAGAAATGACTCGATAGAGTCGTACGGGCTCGACTGCGAGCTCATCCACCATAAAATTGTTTTGAGTTTCGCCGAGTGATTTCCAGGAGCCTTCGATCCCGCCCAGTGATGAGTACTCCACACTGTAGAAATCGGTGCACTCACTGGTGCTCCATTTCAGCAGAGCGCGGCCGGAGCCGAATGAGATTTCCAGATCATCAACGGCAGCGGGTTCCGTACATGGCTCGGGAAGGGTTTTGTTGGTTTCGAACATTCGGCTGAAGTAGTTCGCCTCTTGAAACCTAGCGCCGGGATCGGCCTTAGCGACTGCGGAATGGATTTGGGCGACGATGCCGTATCCGGGGCGAAGGAAGTAAAGATTGCGAGTAATGAGCTTGGCGACATCCGTGAAAGTACCATTCCCTCCGCCTATTTCACCGTCGATTTCGGGGTCGCCGGTGAGGCCCCCCCCGAAGATGTCCGACTCAATGGCCTGCGTGTGAGTCACTTTTTCATTGACTCGGAGGACATCCCCGAAGCCGAGGCCCGGGAGATCGATAAAGCCGTAGGCATCCACTTCAAATTCGGAATCTATGGTGAATCGTATGGGGAAGTCGAATCCGGCTTCAGGGATGGCCGTTTGATAGGTTACTGAGGTGAACCACTTATCCCCGAATTGAATGGGGTCAGGGAAATCGATGATCGGTGGTTCGAAGGCATGAGACTGTGTGCCGAATTTCAGCTCGAAGAATCCGAACACTTTCCGTCCGACTAAGGGGGTCTGCTCGATAAAGAGCCATCGTGTGTCGCCATTGGATTCATTGGTCTTTCGCTCGGCGAGTTTGATGTTGGGAAAGTTGAACCCTTGGACGGTGCGCTCGGGGTTGACGTAGTCTACTCGGATAGTCTCGTCGGTCGGGCCGGTAGTAAAATCCCAAAGATGCGGTCCGCCTGGCTCGCCTACCTTGTCCCGAATCGGAATGGGCTGGGGAGTGAGGAAGCGGCCCCCTCCCTGATAGTTTACGTAAGCACGGTAATATTGGCCGACTTCACTAAACATGTCGGCACTCCTGATGGTGACTTGTCCGAGAGTTTGGACTGCCGCGAAGAAGACGCCGAGGAGTGTGGCGAGGAAGGTTTTCATGGCTCTGCCTTTGGCTAATTTGCTGATGTCGCTGTCCGCCCGGGGGCAACGTATTTCAGGTGCTATTTAGATTGTGCTAGTCTGTTTTGAACCGTTAAACGCCATCATGCGGGATGATTTCCGGTTATTACTAGAAAATTACGATCCATCTGTTTTTCTGTCAAGAGTTCCACACGTTTCGTGCCTGAACTGAGCTGAAACGGATTTTAAATTTCTTCCCCAAAAAATTTCCCCTTGGACAGCCCTTGTCTAAAGGGCTGATTTAAGCTCCCTTCAAATTGAGGAGAGCATATGATGAATACCGAACAACTCGAACTGAAATTCGAGCGGTTCGCCACGGTCCGACCGCTAGACCGCCGTCGCAATCTGTCCCGTGCTAGTTGGTGATTCTCGCAGATGCGGAGTGCCGTTGCACGGGAGTGGTCTGGAAATGCGACTGCTGACGGGACAAGTCGGGCGAGGTGGGGAGCCGGGGAACGACACTAGTTTTTTGGTTCGCTGTGATTTCTTACGCAGAGGCGGAGATTTTTGTCCTTTCTTGCTCTGTGGGTTCAGCGTCTCTGCGTGAGATTTTTAAGCTGTGGCGCTCTACAAGGCGGCCACTGGTCATGGCTCAGGCGATATGGAGGCCATGACCCCATAGTATCTGTTTCCTTAACTCATTCTGCCCGACGGAGTGGAGTCTTTTGGTGGACTCGCCTGCGGTATTTGAGGAACTCGAACCTCTGGTTGATTCCTGCCCCTCCCTCGGTTGTGGTAAAGTAAGCCTTCACCGAACCAAGAAGGACCCAACGATTGCCTGACTAAGGGGCGTCGTTCCGCTTTTCCGAAGAGGTCTGGTTTTGATTGCTCGAGCGAGCGGTTAAAATCTTCGACTGTCTTCTCCATATGATTCGGGTACGGGTTCGTCCGTTGCATGATTTGTGCGGAGGCGCATCACTCGTGCTTTTGTCCAAAGGTTCCCTTCCCGAGTTGCGGCAGTTTCTCCTGGAGGGTCTTGATGTCGGCCTTGGCGCTGAGAATGGCGTTGTGCGATTCGGGGATATCGATGGGGTGGTTCGGGATGGGGGCCACTGAACCGGATTTCAAGACTGTTGAGCCATGAAAGGGTCGTGCAGGTTTCCCTCAAAAGAGAATTCTCGGAGTCCCGCGTTATTGCGTTTTTCGATAGCCTCGGGCGCAAAGTGCGCCGCGTCTTCGGCATGCTCCTCCCAAGAGTTGCGAATATTCGATTTTCTCTGATGTGGAGTTCGGTGCGCCATGAGCGAACCAATGGCGATGCCGGGCGTGCCACCAACCATCGATTCCTTGTCCAAGACGATGATGTCATAGCGATCTCTTGCATTCATTGTTGGGCACTAGAATGCGCCGGCCAATTTGTATTTTCCATGCGGAAGGATTTTGATTTTCATCTCAAGGTCTGTATGTAATGGGATTACTTTTATGGGCATATCAGCGAGAATCGGATTTATTGGGACCGGGAAGATGGCCGTGGCCTTGGCTAAAGGCATGGTGGACAAGCAAACTGTGGCTTCGGATCAGGTCATTGGGACCGACCCATTCGGTGAGGCACGGGAAGCTTTTCAGTCCGCGGTCGGCGCTTGGGCAACAACTAAACCGATGGAGGTTCTCCAGAGGGCGGATGTTATTTTTGTCGCGGTAAAGCCGGATAAAGTAGAGGAGGCTCTCGTCGGGATAAACCCTCATTTTACAACGTCTCACCTTTTGGTTTCGATTGCGGCCGGTGTGCCCCTCGCCATTTTTGAAGAAAACTTGCTCACCGGTGCTCGCGTGATTCGTGTGATGCCGAACACGCCCGCCATGGTAGGGGTGGGAGCATCAGGGTTTGCCTTGGGAACACATGCGAGCGAAGCTGATGGGCAACTCGCAGAGCAGCTGCTTTCGGCGGTAGGTGTTGCCGTTCGAGTTTCCGAATCGCTGCTCGATGCCGTGACCGGTCTCAGTGGGAGCGGTCCGGCCTTCGTTTTTCAGATCATCGAGGCGTTGAGTGATGGGGGCGTTGCTGCCGGTTTGCCAAGAGATACGGCGACCCGGCTCGCCGCCCAGACCGTGTTGGGCGGGGCGAAGATGGTGCTGGAAACGGGGATGCACCCCGGTCCACTCAAGGACATGGTGACTAGTCCGGGAGGCACGACTATCGATGGGGTTCACGAGTTGGAAAAGGGGGGGCTTCGGGCCGCGCTGATGAATGCCGTGCGTGCCGCTGCAGCGAAATCGAGAAGACTCGGCCGACGAGGTCAAAAGAAGAAACGATTTTAGATTTCTCGTGACAGTATACTCCGAATGAAATTTCCAGCACCCTCAGAAGATCAAGGCAAGATCGTTTGGACTGCAGCCACGGCTTTGGCGGTCGCCGTGATTCTGGTCTTGGTGGCGCTGGTCTTTGTGGGGGTGGGCTGGGTGGCCAAGCAATTATCTTCGGTTTTGCTTCCGTTGGCCGTGGCGGGAGTGATCGCCTATTTGTTGGACCCCGTGGTCGATTATTTCCAAAGACGGAATATCCCCCGTCCCTGGGCAATCATCCTGGTATTTTTCCTGGCATTGTTATTTCAAGTCGGGATGTTGACCACCGTGGGGTGGCGTTTGATTAATGAGGTGGGTGCGCTTCGTGAAGCATTGCCGAAATACGAGGAAAACTTGACCAATAAAATCAACGGGTTCCTCCGCGACCCGCCTTTCAAAATTGATGTCTCGGCGGTATTAAAAAACATCAAGGTCCCCGAAATGCTTTCTGGGTTTTTTACCCAGGAAGCAAAAGAACCATCGGAGGACAACAAGCAAGGCGCAGATGTGGATCAAACGCTGAGCGACGGCTCAATGACAAGCAGCGCTCCGATGACGGCGAGTGAATCCGATACCGAAACGGATATGACTGCCAGTTTTGCTTTTGACGGTATGCTGATCGGAAAGGCGGCAGCCATTCTTGGTAAGATTGGTCAGTGGTCCTTGGATAAGCTATCGCAAATCACTTCCTGGTTCGGGTTGTTGGTGGGGTTCGCTCTGGTCCCTGTATACGTCTTTTACTTTTTGGCAGAGAAGAAGGGCATTCAGAATAACTGGACGGACTACTTGCCCATTCGCGAGTCGAAGATGAAGGCGGAAATCATCTTTGTGCTGCGATCTATCAACGATTCGTTAATTGTCTTCTTCCGGTCTCAGGTGTTGGTGGCCATGTGCGTGGGCATTCTTTTGATGATCGGGTTTTCGATTATTAATCTGCGATACAGTGTGCTGCTCGGCTTTATGGCCGGTATCTTGGGGATCGTGCCGTACCTGGGTGTGATGCTGAGCATTGTGCCCGCTTTGTCTATTTCGATTATCCAACACAATAACATCGTCCATCCCATCTTGACTTTGTGTGTGTTTGTGTTTGTCCAGATGTTGGAGGGTTTTGTCATCTCGCCAAAGATTATTGGTGACCGCATCGGGCTTCATCCCCTGACGGTGATCATCTCCATCATGGTCGGTACGACGCTACTAGGGGGCATCACCGGCGGCGTGCTAGCGATTCCGTTAACCGCTGCATTGCGGACGCTGATGTTTCGTTACGTGTGGCGGCGGCGCGAATGGACGGACTCGGGCAAACCGTTATTGGACGCCGAAGTGACGAGGGCCTCAGCCCGGAGGCAGGAGCCACCTAGCAGCTGAGTTCGGCGCGCAATCGCCGGACATCTACACCCTTCATACCCGCCGAAGCAATGGCTTGTAGGCCAAGATTCGTGTCCTCATAGGCGAGACACTTTTCCGGCGGAACATTTATTCGGCAAGCGGCTTCAAGAAAAATATCCGGTGCCGGTTTCTGTCGACTCACGTCCTCACTGGTGACGAGGTGATCAAAAAGGTGGTCAATCTCGAGGCGGGCCAAAAGTTGGGAGATGATCTTCCGGGTGCCCCCGGTTGCTACTGCCATCGGAACTTTGCCGTGGTTGGAAAAGGCGACTTCGATAACGGGTTCGATCAGATAAACCGCTCCGAGGTTGGGAAGGTATGCCTCCTCTTTTTCCTTGGAAATTTGGTGAGCATCAAGATTGAGATTCTGTTCCTCGTTGATCATTTTGAGGATATCTTGGGAAGGCACGCCGCCGAGTGCGTAGAAGCGTTCTTTCGAGAATTGGAACCCATGACGCTCCGACACCGTGCACCACGCCTCCCAGTGTAGCGGCATGGTATCGGCCAAGGTCCCGTCGCAGTCAAAGATGATGCCTCCGAAGGTCATGGATTTGCCTCGGCCAGTCGTTTTTCAATGTCATCGGCCATTAGGGGATCAATCACGCTGTCCATGTCACCATCAATCAGCGCGGGTAGGTTGTACAGTGTGAGTTCGATGCGATGGTCCGTCACTCGGTTTTGCGGAAAGTTGTAGGTGCGGATGCGTTCGTTGCGTTCGCCTGTGCCCACTTGGGCCTTTCGCTGGGCGGCGTACTCGGCGTTTTCCTCGGCGATCTTTCGCTCGAGCAGGCGTGATCGGAGCACGGTCATTGCTTTGACCTTGTTTTGCTGTTGGGAACGACCGTCCGCGCAGCGAACGATGAGCCCGGAGTCTTTGTGCTGAACCTGGACCGCGCTGTCAGTGGTGTTCACCCCTTGGCCGCCAGGGCCGGAGGCACGGCAAACGGAGATTTCGATCTCCTCTGGCTTAATTTCGATGTCGATTTCCTCCGCTTCCGGAAGCACGGCCACGGTGGTTGTGCTGGTATGCACCCGTCCTTGCGCCTCGGTGACAGGTACGCGCTGGACTCGATGGACACCGCTTTCGTATTTCAATCGCTTGAAAACATCCTCACCTTTGACCGTGAAGATGATTTCTTTGAAGCCGCCCAAATCTGAAGGACTAGTGTCCATGAGTTCGATCTTCCAATTGCGACGTTCGGCGTAACGAGTAAACATGCGGTAAAGATCGGCGGCGAACAGGGCGGACTCGGAACCACCGGCGCCAGCCCGGATTTCAACGATCGTGTCGCGTGAATCGGTAGGATCGGGCGGCAAAATCCCTGCCCGGAGTGCGAGCATCGCAGCCTCCTGAGATTTGGTGAGTCGGGTGATTTCCTCCTGAGCCAGCTGTGCCATTTCAGAATCGCTGGGCTCGGTCTCGATGATTTTCTGGTTCTCTTTGAGTTCCTCGGCTGCTTTGCGGTATTCGCGCCCTAGCTCGAACAGGCTCTTTACTCGATTGTATTCCCGGGACAACTTTTGGGACTTTTTTTGATTGCCAAAGACCGATGGATCTCCCAAGGCCGCTTCTATCTCGGCATACCGGCTTTCAAACTTATCGATATGAGCGTTCAGGTCCATGGTGATCAAGGGAGGGGAGGGTAAAAGATAAGACCGCCCGCAGGACACGATTTCTGCAATCGCGATGCGGACGGCCTTGAGAAAGAATAGCTAGCGGCGCTTTTTCTTGAAAGTGGCGGCTTTTTCCTGGGCGGCTTTGGTCTTGGCCATGCGCTGTTGGAATTTGTCCACACGCCCTGCCGTATCTACGAAGACCTGTTGGCCGGTGTAGAAAGGGTGCGATGCGCTGCTAATGCCAAGGACAACGAGCGGATATTCGTTGCCGTCTTCCCAGCTCATTGTCTGTTTCGATCGGGCGCAAGACTTGCTCAGGAAGGTAAATCCTGAAGCCGAGTCCTTGAAGATCACCGGCCGATACGATTCCGGATGGATATTTTTTTTCATTACAAGGGGGACAGAGCATATCATTCGCATCCATCTCGGCAAGGGAAATTTTGACGGGATTTGGAGGGTGTGGCGCAATTAGAGCCTAAGAGACAATCGCCGACAAATGGTCTGATTCCAGTTGAGGTGTCAGACAGGATGACCGTGTCGACTCTTGGAAAACTCGTGCAAGAAGTCACGTCATTTGCCATTTGTCCCTCTCAGTGTTTTTCCCGTTGACACAAGGGATCCGGCTGTGGTCCGAGCCGAAGCTCAGGCCATTTACCGGCGACTTTTTCGGGGAGAGGACATGTCTTCGGTTCCTTTTTGATTCGAGTGGTTGGATTTGCTTTGGGGACGTCGGATTTGTTGGGGTAAGTGGCAGAGCTCTGCATCTGATGAGTCAAACGAATGATTTTTCTGGAATCCTGTGAAATCGGAAATCAAGGGCGATCTGGCCGGCAGGCATCGATTTCTTTCGGACCCTTATCCCGATGGCAAGAATGAGTATTTGGACGCAATGGAGTGAAATCTCGCCTGTGTGCGACAGATTGTGGATGACGGAAAGCTCGGTAGAGTCTTGCCCCACCTTTTGATCGCCGCGTTTTTTTGTTTTGCTTCTTGGGGGTGAGCACAGCATCTTTTGCCTATGCCAAAGTTGATGTCGTTCGGGTTGTTGGTGTCCGTTTTGGTGGTTGATTCAGGCGTGAGAGCTGCAGAAAGTCCATCGGATGAGTCGTTTGTTTGGCAGACGGAGCAGTTCGCCGATCTAAAAATTCTTCGCTACCAGGTTCCTGGGTTTGAGTCCTTGCCGCTGCAGCATAAGCGGCTGCTTTATTACCTCGCGCAGGCAGCGCTTTCGGGACGGGACATTATTTACGATCAGAACTACAAGCATAACCTTTGTATTCGCCGCACACTGGAAGCGGTCATGAACAGTTATCGGGGGGAGCGTTCTGGCGATGAATGGGAGGCGTTTTTGGTCTATTTGAAACGGGTTTGGTTTTCGAACGGAATTCACCATCACTACTCGACCAAGAAATTTGACCCTGGCTTTATCCCGAATACTTCGAGCAAATGGTGCGAGGTTCTGAGAACCCTTTGTTGCCGTTAGAAAAGGGTGAGTCCGTCGCTGCATTGCTTCAGCGATTGCACCCGGTGATGTTTGATCCGAGAGTGGACGCCAAGCGGGTTAACAAGGATGCCACGGCCGATTTGATTGCTGATTCGGCGAACAATTTCTATGAGAACTTGACGCAAGTGGAGGTCGAGACGTTCTACGAAAAGATGATCAGTGAAGGCGATGACAAGCCGATCTCTTATGGCCTCAACTCGAAGCTCATCAAGGAGGACGGCGTCATTTACGAGAAGACTTGGAAAATTGGTGGCATGTACACTGAAGCGATTGAGCGAATCGTCTATTGGCTGGAGAAAGCTGTTCAGGTTGCTGAGAACTCTAAGCAGCGGCGGGCGCTCGAGTTGTTGATCGCCTATTACCGAACGGGTCAACTGCGAACATTTGACCACTACAATATTGCTTGGGTTGCGGATGTGGATTCGCAGGTGGATGTCATCAATGGCTTCATCGAGGTCTATGGAGATGCGGCAGGGTATCGGGCGGCGTTTGAGTCGGTGGTCTCCATTCGAGATCTGGAAGCGTCGGAACGGATTGCCAAGATCAGTGAAGCCGCTCAGTGGTTTGAGGATCACTCGTCGATCATGGACGCTCACAAAAAGGAGAAGGTGCGGGGCATTTCGGCAAAGGTGATCAATGTAGTCATGGAGGCTGGCGAGACCTCGCCCGCAAGTCCGATCGGGATCAATCTACCCAATGCGAATTGGATTCGTTCGCTGCATGGATCTAAGTCAGTGAATTTGGCGAATATAGTGCATGCATACGATGAAGCCTCAAAATCAAGTGGCATACTGGAGGAGTTTGCAGCCACCGAAGAGGAAGTCCTACTATCTAAGAAGTGGGGAGCCCTGTCTCACAATCTCCATGTGGATATGCATGAGGTGATCGGCCACGCCTCGGGGAAACTCAATCCCGGTGTTGGGACGCCAAAGGAGACCTTGAAATCCTACGCGTCGACTTTGGAGGAAGCGCGGGCGGATCTCGTTGCACTCTACTTCGCCATGGATCAAAAGTTGATCGACATGGGCTTGATGACCACCACGGACGTCGGTAAAGAGGCCTACCAAAGTTATTTTCGGAATGGCTTGCTGGTTCAATTACATCGGCTGGAGATGGGCGACAACATTGAGGAAGATCACATGCGGAATCGTCAGTTGATCTGCAAGTGGGTCTTGGAAAAGGGGGCAGATGGGAATGTTGTCACCATGGAAAAGCGGAACGGGAAGACTTACGTCGTCATCAATGACTACGCGGCTTTGACCGATCTGTTTGGTCAACTCTTGCGTGAGATTCAACGGATCAAATCCGAGGGCGATTATGCGGCGGGAAAGGTGTTGGTGGAGAACTACGGTGTGAAGGTGGATCGGGAGTTGCATCAGGAAGTGCTGGATCGCGTCGTCGCTCTCAACATCGCTCCTTATTCCGGGTTCATCAATCCGCGGCTGGTAGCCGAAACCAATGCGGATGGGGAAATCACCGGTGTTCGGATTGAGTATCCGGATGACTTCACGAAGCAGCATTTGGAATACTCCAAGACTTATTCGTTCTTGCCGAACTACAACTGAGGTCACGACTCGTTGTTTGTTGAGAACGGCAGTGGTTCAACCCCTCTGAAGCATCAGCGAAATCCCTTTGAGATCAATGATCCCCCGTGAGTTTACCTTATTGGCAGTTGGCGTTGGTTTGATTGTGGGCGTCATCATAACGGCTGCAAATGTCTACTTAGGCCTGTATGCCGGCATAACTGTGTCAGCGTCGATTCCGGCTGCGGTGATCGCAAATGGGGTGTTTTTCAGGGTATTCTGAAGCGACAGAGCATCCTGGAGAGCAATCTCGTTCAGACTATCGCTAGTGCAGGGGAATCGATAGGGGTGGGATCATTTTCGCTTTGCCCGCTCTGGTGATTGTCGGTGCGTGGCAGGGATTTCAGTTTTAGCCAACCCTGCTGATTGCCATCACCGGCGGGCTGTTGGGCGTGGCCTTTATGATGCCCTTGCGGCGGGCTCGCATCAACGAAGAGAAGGAGTTGACCTATCCGGAAGGGGTGGCTTGCGCCACGGTTTTGGAGACCGGATCATCCGAGAGCGGCGCGGGCATCATGATGATCGTTAAGGGTTTGGTGGTTGGAGGAATCGTCAAATCTCCTGTCAAGTGGATTGGCTTTACTGCAGGGGAGCGTAGGGGCGGCGGGGGCCAAGATAGGAGATAGCGCATTCTTTTTCGGAGCGGATATTTCACCAGCGTTGCTGGCAGTCGGCTATATTGTCCGACTTCAAATTGCAGTTTTTGTCTTCTTGGGTGGTGTGATCGGTTGGCTCTTTGTCATTCCGATGTTTGGTCTTTCTTCGGAGTTAGCAGGTGAAGCAGCTGCGGAAGCGACTGAGACTTTGTGGAGCACTCAGATTCGCTACATAGGTGTCGGGGCTATGGTGGTTGGCGGTATCGCGTCGATCATTTCGGTGTGTCCGGGATTATTCTCCGGGCTGCGGCACTGGTTGATGCCTACAAATCCCTGACCGGTGCGGAGGGGAGTCGCACAGAGACGGATATTCCACTGGGTGGTTTGATTAGTGTGTTAAGTGCAGCGGTGGTGCTGGTCTTTTTTCTGTATTGGTCTTTGGTTGGCTCGCTGACCGTGTCGTTGTTCACAACGGTGGTGATGACCATCTTGGCGACTCTGGGTGTTGCAGCCGTTGTGTGCTGTGCGACGACAACCTCCGGTGATTGTTCTCAGGACTTGAAGACCGGTGTTTTGGTGGGCGCAACGCCAAAGCATCAGCAGATGGGACAGATGATCGGTGTCTTGATTCCTGCCTTTGTCATCGCTCCCATATTAACCTTGTTGCATTCCAGCTATGGGATTGGCAATGGCTTGAAAGTGCCGCAAGCGACTCTCTTTGCCTGTCTGACTCAGGCCCTGTTTGAGGACGGGGCGTTGCCTTATCCGGATGGTGGTCATTGGAGTGGTTGTCTTGCTGATTGACGGGGGATTGAAGCGAGCGAAGGCTCTGTTCCTCGTTTATTTGATGCCACTTGCCGTTGGCGTCTATCTGCCACTTGCTTTGGGCGTTCCGATTTTTCTGGGCGGACTGGTTCGGTATTTTGTCGAGCGGGGACACAAAGTGAAGACCGAGGCGAGCGATACGGATTCCGGTGTGCTAGTGAATTCTGGATTTATCTTGGGTGAATCGATCATGGGTATTTTGATTGCGTTGCTAAATCTTTAATCTGGCATCACTCGCCCCCTCCCTCCTGTAACCTTTCCCCTCGTCACTCCGTCTCTACCAACAGTTCGTAACATGGCAAATCTCTGTGAAAAGCTGGACTCCCAGACGATTCGCAGGGATCAAAGCGAACCAGTCAGCAGCGACGGGCGCGGTTTTTGTGCACTTCATCTGCGACTCGAACTAAACCCATGCCCCACAGCAACAAACAAAACGCATTCATAAGATGAAAATGATTTCAAAGTACACCCTCTTGCCGATCCTTGTCGGGTGCCTCCTGCTCGTCGTATCGGCTCAAGCGCAACGCGGCGGTTTTGACCGCAGCCAATTCATGGATCGAATGACCGAACGGATTCAGGAAACTTTGGAAGTTTCCGACGACGAATGGACTGTCCTCAAACCACTCATCGTCAGAGTGATCGAGCAGCAGTTTGCCAATCGAGGCAATCGCTTCGCTGGTTTTGGCGGCGGGCGCGGAAGAGGCGGCAACGATGGCAATCGAGAACGAGGCAACCGCGGAGAACGTGGAGAGCGCGGTGGCGACAATAACAACTCAAGCACCGTTAATCTTCGCGAAGCAATTAAGTCCGGCAACGACGATAAAATCAAATCCGAACTTGCCGCTTATCGAGCGGCTCAGAAAAAACGAGCCGATGAACTTAAAAAAGTCCGCAACGACTTGCGCCAGGTGCTGACGTTCAAGCAGGAGGCCAATTTGGTCCTCATGGGGCTCCTCGACTGACATTCACAAGCTCACCCCGCAGTCCGCCCCGATCGGTCTCCGTCAACCCAGGCAGTCAACCTGATGAGCAAACTCCTCGAACAAATGGTCGTCACGAAGCAGCTTTCGGCTTCGGACGCCGCTTTGTGGCAGGAAGTTGCCACCAACGGTGGCGCTCATTTCGCGGAGAGCGAGGCTGCGGTCCTACAATGGCTGGCGGATGAGTACGGGGTGAAATTTACAGACTTAGAATCCATCGAATCCGACCGGGAATTGCTCTCGCAGTTCCCGGCTCGGGTCCTGCTTAAGGAAGAACTCCTCCCACTGCGCCAAGTGAATGGTGCCGTCGAAATGGCCACGAGTCGCCTCTTCGCCACCCGCGGATTGGACACGCTAAGGGCGATGACCGGCCTCAAACTGACGCCAGTGCTCGCACCTTCGGGGATCATTCAAAAGGAGATTAAGCAACGCCTCGGCGTGGGCGCGGACACCATTGACACGCTTAAGGAAGACGAAGCGTTTCAAGTCGTCGACGGAGGGATCGCTGACGATACCGATCTGGATAGCGCCGCCGAAGACGCCTCAATCATCCGCTTCGTCAACCAAGTCCTAGGCGACGCCATCGAATTACGAGCCACGGATATTCACCTGGAGCCCTTCGAAAATGAACTTCAAATTCGTTACCGTATTGATGGCGTTCTCCAGGACATCTCCGTCCCCCCGGAAATCAAACGTTTTCAACCAGCCATTGTCTCCCGCGTCAAAATCCTGAGCCATCTTAACATCGCTGAGAAACGAGTCCCACAAGACGGGCGCATCAAAATCCGCGTGAACGACTCCGATGTGGATGTCCGCGTCTCGATCATTCCCATGCTCCATGGCGAGGCCGTGGTCATGCGTCTGCTGCGCCAGGACGGGGCAATCATAGGCCTTTCCGAGCTCGGCATGGCGTCGCGAGAGTTGAAACTCTTCGAGCGGGTTTTGGGCTTGCCGCATGGGATTGTGTTGGTCACCGGACCAACGGGAAGCGGCAAGACCACCACCCTTTATACCGCACTAAATGAAATCAATGACATGGTGCGGAAGATCATTACCATTGAGGATCCCATTGAATATCAAATCCGCGGGATCAATCAGATTCAGGTTTCGGAGAAAACGGGGCTCACTTTTGCCCGCGGCTTGCGAGCCATTCTCCGTCACGACCCGGACGTCCTGTTGATTGGTGAGATTCGAGACAAAGAGACTGCCCAGATTGCTGTGCAGGCCTCTCTCACCGGTCATTTAGTTTTTTCTACATTACACACCAACGACGCCCCCGGCGCGGTCTCCCGGCTGATCGACATGGGCGCGGAGCCTTACCTCGTTGCCTCCGCGGTGGAGGCAATCCTCGCTCAACGACTCGTCCGTGTTCTTTGTTCCGAGTGCAAAACGCCAGACACGTCCGACCGCATCCAAACCCTCCGCCAGCACATCGGTCTCGAAGAAGAGGTAACGATCTTTCAATCGAACGGTTGCGAAGCCTGTCGGCAGACGGGGTACCATGGCCGGCACGCCATCTTCGAAATGATGGACATGACGTCGATGGTTCGCGAGATGGCCCTGCGCTACTGTTCGAGCGGAGAGGTGCGTGAGCAAGCCCGGCAGGACGGTATGACGATGTTGAGCGAAGATGGTTGGCGATTGGTCCGCAAAGGCGTCACCACGCCCAATGAGGTGATGCGCGTCACCAAGGACGAGCAAGCGAGTATCGGCATCGTGTAGGGAGTCATGGCAGCATTTGACTATAAGGCTATCCAAGCCGACGGCACCATGACCCAAGGGTCGCTGGAGGCCAGTGGACGCGCTGATGCCTTGTGCCAAATCCAAGACCTCGGCATGAAAGCGGTCAAGGTGACGGAGGCGACGTCCAAAGCCGCCAAGTCGAGTCTCCGCTTGCCGCTGCCGTGGCAGTCCAATCGGATTTCCTTCAGCATGCTGGAGAATTTTACTCGCCTGCTATCGAGCCTCCTAGCCGCCGGTGTCTCCTTGAGCCGTGCGCTGGTCATCCTCTATCGGGAAGCCGCCACACCCGCAGCAGGTGCCAAATGGAAAGAGGTCCACGATCTCGTGGTCGATGGCATGTCCCTCGCCGATGCCATGGCTAAATCTCCCGAAACTTTTCCTCGGGTCTATGTCGCCATGGTGCAGGCCGGTGAGGTCGGCGGGTTCTTGGATCTCGTGCTCATGCAGATCGCGGACTTTCAATTCCGTGACAAGGAGCTGCGAGGCAAAGTGCTGTCAGCGGCGATTTATCCGCTCGTGCTGGCCGTGCTCGCGATTGCGGTTCTGATCTTTCTCCTGGTGTTCTTTATTCCGCGGTTTACCACCATCTTTGAAGGTTTCGGCGCCGCCTTGCCCCTCCTGACGCGCATCATCGTCGGCATCAGTGATTTTTTTCAGAACTACGGAATCTTCCTCGTGATCGGGATATTCTTCGCAATCTACCTCGGGAAACAATGGCTCAGGACGGAGAAAGGCTGCCGCCTTTGGGAAGGCTGGCTGCTCAGGGCACCGGTCGTTGGACCGCTCAACGCCCGCTTTTCCATGGCTCGTTTCTGCCGGATGCTGGGAACTCTCACTACCTCGGGGGTGCCGCTGGTGAGCGCGCTAAACGTCGCTCGCAAATCCATTGGCAACCAGATCCTAGTTGATGCGATCGAGTCGAGTATCGAACGCGTGAAGAAGGGCGGTCAGTTGGCCAACAGCCTGCGGGATTGTCGCAATCTCTTTCCTGGCCCGGTGATCGAAATGATTTCCGTCGCCGAAGAGAGCGGCCGGCTCGACCAAGAATTCATTCGTTTGGCGGACGTCACGGAAAAAGAACTCGATCAACAACTGAAGACGGCGGTCGCCTTGATGGAGCCCGCCATGTTGTTCCTGATTGCCGGATTCATTGGCACGATTTTCGTTGGCATGGTGATGCCGATCTTCACCATTCAAGATTACATCAAATAGCTCAACAACAGCACAGCGAAGATGAAAGTAAGCGGAACGGAACAAACGCAGAGAAACCAGCAACGATCGCAAGGCTTCACCCTGGTGGAAATGCTCTTGGTCCTCGTCATTCTGGCCGCCCTTGCGGCCGTGGTCGTGCCGAAGTTTGCCGGACGATCCAAGCAAGCGAAGGTCACCGCCGCGAAGACGGAAATCGCCACGCTGGAAACCGCACTCGATTCCTTTGAGGTCGACAACGGATACTACCCGAAGGGCGGCGGCGGTTTGGCGGATTTGGTGATCCAACCGAGCAACGCTCCTGATTGGCGAGGTCCATACATCAAGCGCGGTGTGCCGAAGGATCCGTGGGGCAACGACTACATCTACGAGTATCCCGGTCGACGCAACACCGGCGGCTACGATCTGAGCTCTTACGGCCCGGACGGCCGCGCTGGAGGAGACGATGACATCACCAACTGGAATCAAACGAAATAATCCCGGATTTACCTTAATTGAGTTGATCCTGGTTCTCGGGCTCTTGGCGGCAATTCTCACGGTCACCGCCCCGTCGTTGTCACGGTTTTTCAGCGGACGGGCATTGAAAGAGGAAACCCGACGGTTTCTTGCACTGACCCAATACGGAAGCAACCAAGCAATCAACGAAGGCATTCCCATGGTACTCTGGATCGAAACCAAACTGGGCGAATACGGCCTGCGTCCAGAAACCGGCTATCCCACCAATCGATACAACACCTTTCGCTATCACCTCCACGAAGATTTGGAGATGGATATTGAAACCACGGAACTAAATCAGTTGGACGTGATCCGCACACCGACGGTCTGGTTCTTACCGGATGGATCGATCTCGGAAACCAGCCTCTACTCGATCCGGATTAAGGATCGACGTGAGGGAGAAACCCGGATTGCTCAGTCTCACAATCGATTGAACTTTGAAGTTCGTGACAGACAACACGATCAAATGGTCCAGCCGCGTCCATAGACGTCAGGCGTCAGGATTCACCTTTGTGGAAGTTTTGGCAGCCATGCTTTTCATGGCGATCGTCATTCCCGTGACCGTCCATGCCATCACGTTGGCCAACCGGGCCTCGGTCATCGCCGAACGCAAAGCCATTGCCGCTCAGCTAGCCGATAGTTACCTCACTGAACTCGTGATCACGGAATCGTGGCAGAACATCCCGGCGTGGGGCAATTTTCCCGGCATTCATCAGGATTACGAGTGGCGGCTCAATCAGCGCAATTGGGAGATCGACACAATGATCTATCTGGAGATACAGGTGCTGTTTACTGTTCAAGGCTGCGAGCACTGGGTGCGAACCAGCACACTGGTGGAGGAATCTGAGGTATGAAGCTCACCTCGCCAACAGCGCCCCTTCGCGGCGGCGGCTTCACCTTGATCGAAATCCTGTTCGCTACCCTAGCGTTTTCGATTGTTCTGGCTGCGATCAATACGGTCTTTTACGGCTCGCTACGACTCCGCGAACGAGCGGACGCCAAACAGAAGGAATACCGACCGCGTTTTCGGGCGCTTGACTTTCTCAAACGGGATCTCCGAGCAACGTTCTACAGTGAAAGATTCCGTGCCGATCGCTTTTGGTCGGAACCCGGCCAAGGACTCAACATCCCAGCCGACCAGATTCAATTCTTCACCACCACGGGGATCACCAGTGAATTTGCCCCTTGGCCGGATGTGCAGCAAGTGGAGTATTACCTTGCGCCGACAATCGATCCACGCGAGGACAAGAATAGTCTCGATCTCGTTCGCGCGGTGACTCGCAACTTTTTAGTCAGCACCTACCAACCACCCATTGAGCAACGGCTCGTCTCTGGGGTGAGCGCGTTCCAACTCTCCTTCTTCGACGGTGAAATCTGGACCCAAACTTGGGACTCCGAGCTGCAATATCCGCTTATCCCGAAAGCGGTTCATATCTATCTGGAATTCGCCTCCACCAATCAAGACAATCAAGTGCCTCCCTCGATGACACAAATCGTGTCCATACTCGCGGAACCGAGAGTCGCGGAGGAAGAGGCGGTTGGTGAAGAGGAGGCCGAGCGTGAAACCACGCCTGACAACGACACGCCGAACAACACTCAACCGAACCAAGGTAACGGTCAATCTCAGGGAGGTAACGCCGGTGGTGGACAAGGAGGCGGCAGAGGCCAACAATGAAATTGCGTGCGCCACATCGTCGTTCCCGAAACCGGGGTTCGGTGCTCATCATCGTCCTTTGGGTTGCCTTGGGGCTGGTCACGATCGCCTTGCTCTTCGGACATTCGGCGATGCTCGATTTTCGCGCGGCTGAAAACCTCGCCGCTGGATGGCAAGCCGAACAAGCCATCGAGGCCGGCCTCCGCTACGCCATTTACCTCATTGAGAATTTGGAAGTGCCCGGTTCCATCCCGGCTCTCGAACCCTATCAGTCAGGGCCAGTCCCCGTGGGAGAAGCTTATTTTTGGTTCATTGGACGCGAGCACAATTATCTGAGTTCCACCCATCCCTTTTTTGGTATCCAGGATGAAGCCGCCAAGCTCAACCTCAATACCGCTACCCAGGAAATGCTCGAAGCCCTCCCGTTCATGACGCCGCATCTGGTCGGCTCGATTCTCGATTGGCGAGATGAGGATGAAGACTCCAGCGAAAACGGTGCGGAATCCACCACTTACTTGCAACGCAATCCGCCCTACGAAGCTAAGAACGCGCCCTTTGATTCCATCGACGAACTCCACATGCTCGCTGGAGCGGAGCCCATTTACCTATTCGGTGAAGACATCAATCAAAACGGCGTGCTCGATCCCAATGAAAACGACGGTGAGACCTCATATCCTCCTGACAATCAGGACGGACGGCTGGATTTGGGCATCCTGGAATACGTGACAGTTCACACTCAGAATCCGATAACCGGCAGCGAAGAGTCCCAAGTCATCGACCTCAACAACGATGAAGACAACCAGCTATCCGCCCTACTAGAAGAAACCTTCGGCGAAGAACGTGCTAACGAGATCAGAACGCCAGGGAACAACGCCACCTATCAAAGCGTCCTCGAATACTTCCAATTTTCCGGCATGACGATGGGGGAATTCGCCCAAATCGAAAGACGGCTCGCCGTCAACAGCGAAGACGGACCGAAGGCTCTGATTAATGTCAACACTGCGAGTGAAGCGGTGCTGGCCTGCGTGCCCGGGATCGGTCCCGAGAATGCCGCGAACGTTGTCGCCCAGCGCCAATCCAATGAGCCCGGAACGTCAACCGTGACCTGGATCCACGAGATCCTGGACGAAGACGCGACCACCGAGGCGGGCCCTTATCTCACTGGCTCGACTTCTCAATACCTCATTGACATTGCCGCTGTCGGACGAGGAGGCAAGGGGTATCGAAGAACGCAGTTTGTCATTGATACCCTCGACTCGGTCAAAGTGGTGTCCCGACGAGACCTCCCACGAGCCGGTTGGGCGTTGGGCGAACAGACGCGCTTGCAGCTTGCAGAACGGAAACAAAACCCCATGCAATGATTTTGAACCCGCTGAAGCCCAAACCTATTCAATCGCTGCTTGGCCTCGCGCTCTATGGACGTCGGCTCACTGCCGCCGTCTCGAGGCGAAACGGGGAGCTCCGTATCGGCCCCAGAGCGAGCATCACACTCTCCCGGGATACTTTGACCAATGATCCCGAGCTGGTGGCACAAGAGATTCGAAGCTTTCTGGATCAACATGAGATTCGTGAAAGTCGTTGTCTCATTTGCCTCCCTTCGAATCTGGCTATGGCAGCCTCGGTCGATATTCCCGACCTCTCGGATGACGACCTCCAGAGCTATCTTGAGATTCAGGCAGAGGCTGAATTTCCCTTTGCCCTTGAGGACTTGAATCTCGCATCCGTGGCCTACACAACTTCTGGTCCCTCCCGCCATGCCATGTTGGCTGCGGTTCCCAAGACCTACGTCATTCGAATTCAACAGATTCTGCAACACGCTGGATTGCGCCCGCTTAGCCTCACGCTGAGTCTGCCGGAGAGTTGCCATCGAGATACCCAATCAAGCACCCCTCATCTACTCTTGGACGTGCAGCAGGATCACGTTGGTCTTAGCGTTCGCTGCGGCAACGGGTTCTCGGTCATCCGATCGCTCGACGAAGTCTTTGAGCCGGGGGAAAACTATCCCAGCCTGGATTGTGACGTTCTGACACGGGAGATCAAGATCACGTTGGGACAACTTCCGAACCAGCTCCGCAAGAATCTCTCCACCGCCACGATCTGCCATCAGCCCCACCTTTCGGGAGATGTGATGAAACCATTGGAGGGGGAACTGAAGCAGCTAGGGTTCAGGACGGAACTCCGCTCTGGCGACCACACCGCGCTTGATGCGGCGGTTACCAATTTTCTACGCGACCAGAAATCGACGCTGGAATTTCTCCCTCCCAAAAAAACTCAGCTGCAGATCTTCGCTGAACGCGTGTCCTCCCGACGAAATGCTTGGATTAGCGCCTCTGTGGGGTCTCTCACGGTCCTTACGGCGGCCATCTTCTACTTTCAGGGCTATCAACTCAAGTCACTAGAGCGTGAATGGAATGGAATGGCGGACAAAGTGACCGAGCTCGAGACCCTGCAAAATAAGATTCGTCAGTTTCGCCCCTGGTATGATAACTCAGCGCAGAGTCTTCAGATCGCCAAACAACTCGCGGCGGCATTTCCGAAGGAGGGATCGATCTGGGCCAAATCATTCGAGATCAAGGAGAACAACACCGTCTTCTGTTCCGGATCGGCAAGAAACTACCAAGACCTCATCGCCGTCACCGATAGGCTCCGGGCCATAGAAGATATCAGCGACGTTACGCTCCAACAAAGCCACGGGGAAGCGCCCGTCCAATTCGCCTTCAAATTCGTGTGGAATCCTGGAGGTCGCCGATGAATCCACAAAACCGTGAGAAACTCCTCCTAATCATCGCACTCAGTGCCGGCGGCATACTGGCGGCGGACAGGCTCATCTTGGGGCCGCTCGACTCTCTTTGGTCGGAACGCTCGACACAAATTGCCGAGCTTCGACAAGCCATCGATCAAGGACGCAACCTCCTTGATCGCGAAACCACCATCACCCGTCGCTGGCAAGACATGCAACGAACCGCCCTCTCCAAGAGTGCATCGTCTGCCGAGGATACC
The DNA here is from genome assembly GCA_024761205.1 of Limisphaerales bacterium. Classification (GTDB taxonomy): domain Bacteria; phylum Verrucomicrobiota; class Verrucomicrobiia; order Limisphaerales; family AAA164-E04; genus UBA2970. Next base: position 175,282 of record JAMASS010000004.1, on the reverse strand, counting down.
GTCGTGAAAGCAGCCAATCGCTGGAGCAATGACAGCCGGATCACCTTCACCTCCTTTAAACCGCAATGGATCAATTACGACGACAACTACAAGATATACGACTGCCGTGCCAGTGCCACGGGTGATCTTGAAGCCATCTGCCGGTTCATCTACGAACTCGAGGTCGATCCCCTCCCCATTCGTGCGGAAGAAATCGAGGTCAGTTCACGCGACGATGCAGGCGGTAAACTCACGCTGGCCCTTCGATTCAGCGGTCTTCAATTGACGGAGGCGCCACAGTGAGTCAAGTAAGACAATTCACCCTCCAGTTCAGGCTGCTGGTTGGACTGAGCGTTGGGCTGACATGCCCTCTACTCAACCATGCTGACGAAGAAATCACCAAGAAGGCAACCTCGCAACCTCACCCCGGCATCCAATTTGGGGACTTTGCCCTGATTCTGGACAACAACATCTTTGATGCTAACCGCCAAGACCGTGCCCGTCTCGACGTCGAGCGACAGCGCAACCAAGAAAGTTTGCTTCCAGCCGACCGCTTCGCCTTGGTTGGAACCATGCACGATGATGACAAGGCCTATGCCTTCTTCACCGGCACGCAGCGTGAATTTAGATCGGTTTTAAAAGTCGAACAAGACATCGCGGGCTACACCGTCAAATCCATCGACGACAAGGTCATCATGCTGGCAAAAGACGGCGAATCCTTTGAGTTTGCCATTGGGATGGAGATGAGCCGGCAACCCAAAGAAACCGAATGGAAACTCGATAAGAACGCGAGCGGCGATTGGAGGCCGTCCGTCTCCGGCGGACTGAGCCGATCGAGCGATAGCCAGAAAGCCACTGAAAAACCCGCTCCCCTAAGCGGCTCAGCCAGTGATATTTTGAGAAAGATGATGGAACGCAGAAGACAGGAGATTAATCAATGAAAACCAGAACGACTCATCCACTCGGAGCGGCCTTGGCACTAGTCACCCTGCTCGCTTTCGTCGCCATCAAGCCGGCAGCCCGCAGCACGGAAGCTGATGAGGCCACCTTGAAATTTAACTTTCGCGGCGTGCCTATCGAAACCGTCCTTGACTATCTAAGCGAAGCCGCCGGTTTCATCATCGTCCTGGAAACCGAAGTGTCCGGTGAAATCAACGCTTGGAGCAGCCAGCCGATCACCAGCAACGAAGCGGTCGACCTGCTGGATACCCTATTGGCCGACAAAGGTTACGCCGCCGTCAGAAACGGCCGAATTCTCAAGATTGTTGCCCAAAACGCCGCCCGCAAATACACCCTACCGGTAAAAAAGGGATCGAATCCCTCCGAGATCCCGAGCACAGATCAAATGGTCACCCAAATCATACCTGTCCGCTATGCGGATGCCACGCAACTCATTGAAGATTTGCAACCCCTGCTCCCTGACGAGGCCACTCTCACGGCCAATCAAAGCAGCAACGCTCTGGTGTTAACAGATCGGCAAGCCAGTATTCATCGAATTGCAGAGATCATCACCGCGCTCGACACATCGATCTCCAGCATCTCAACCATTCGCGTTTTCCCCCTGGAATATGCGGACGCCGCCGAGCTGGCCGACGTGGTAAAGGAAATCTTCGAACAACCCGCCAGCAGCAGCCAATCACGGTCATCGTCCTTAATCCGTGAAGCCATGAGTCGACGGTTTGGCTTCGGAGGCGACCGAGGGAGCAGTCGAGGTGACAGTCGAGGGTCGAGTTCCCTCGGAAGCAGCGAAGCTCGCCAAGCAGCCTCTCACGTCGTCGCCGTGGCAGACGAGCGAACCAACTCGCTCGTCGTTTCCGCTCCAGATGAATTTATGCCCACGATTGAGGAAATTGTGAACCAGATTGATCGCAACGTAGACGATATCACCGAGATTGCCGTCTTTCACCTCGAACACGCCGATGCAACGGAAACGGCACAGATCATCAAAAACTTGTTCGAGGACCAAGATGACGAGGATCAACCCTCATTCCGCTTCGGCCGAAGTGACGGCAGGAGACGTGGCGGAAATAATCAGGACAGCCAGCGTCTCCAGCAGCAAACTACGGTCATCGCAGTGGCCGACCCGCGTACGAACTCGGTCATCGTCAGCGCATCCAGCGGCCTCATGTCCCAAATCAGCCAAATGATCAACCAGCTCGACAACGACAATTCTCGGAAACAAAAGGTCTATGTTTACTCGCTCGAACACGCGGATGCGGACAACGTGGCCGAGATTCTGCGTGGCATGTTTGAAGACCGACTCAACGGCACCGCCAGATCGATCTCACGTCAAAATAATCAGCAGAACAATCCGCTCAACAACCGAACCGTGAACGCGCAACCCATCCGCGGCGCTGCCGCCCAATGATCGCCAACATTTGATCCGATGCAGTACTTTCATGAACATTTTCGATTTAGCGAAACGCTCCTCACCATTGTCGCGCTTCTTATTTTACCGATGTCGATGACAGGGCAGGGATTTGGCGGGACCGGCAGGAATACCGGGGCCAACGGACAGCGTGAGTACTTCAACAATACAATGCTTGGCGACGCTCTCATCGAGATCGATCCGGAGACGCGTTCCCTGATCATCATCACGGATGAGGAAACCAACACACACATCGATCAGATTATCAAGCAGCTCGATCAGCCAAAACCGCAGGTTTTGATCAAAGTGGTCTTCGTTGAAGTGACCCATCGTGACGAGCTCGATGTCGGCATTGAAAGTATCAATTACCGTCAGAGTGACGACCTAGCTCAGAGAATTTCTGGAGTGCCAGATCAGACGCTCCTTGAACTGCCAGATCAGACGCTCCTTGGACTGCTAGATCAGACGTCCCTTGAACTGCCTTTTCAGGGCGGGGTTTATCGGATTCTCGACAATGACTTTTCGGTCACTGCGCGAGCGATGGCAGAAGCCGGCAATTTCGAGGTGCTGTCTCGTCCGTCCATTCTCGCTCGCAACAATCAAGAAGCCATCATCACCGTCGGCCAAGAAGTCCCCTTTGTCCGCAATACCCAGATCAGCAGCACCGGACAGCAGATCAACACGCTGGAATACGAAGACGTGGGAATCATCCTCCGTGTGACTCCGTTCATCACATCGGACGGTCTGGTGGAAATGATCGTCGCCCCGGAGATTTCGACCATTACCGATCGGACGATTCCGATTACGGACAACGTCAATGCGCCGGTGATTGCTAAGAGATCGGCCGAAACGGTCGTTGTCACCGGAAACGGGCAAACAGTCGTCATTGGCGGGCTGATGGAACGCAACAAAACTGAGTCCATCCGCAAAGTGCCGCTGCTGGGCGACATTCCCGTCTTAGGCTGGGCGTTCCGCCGCAAGATCAAGGAAGATACCAAGACCGAACTCCTCATTTTCCTGACCCCGTACGTCGTCAATCAGCCCGACGAACTCCAACGCCTCACTCGTGACGAAACCGACCAAACGGAATTCACTCCCAATGTGCTGCCCGGTGAACCGTTGGAGAAATATATCGACAACTCGGAAATGGTCATGGATCCGTCTCGCCGAACCAAAAAGAAGCCCCGAGGGAAGAAGTAGACGACCGAGGTGGGACAAACCCTGAGCCGGTCTGTCGAGTAGAGCATCTGCCCGGATAAATTTCTGGAAACTTAGGCTGTGCTAGGTTCTGTTTTTCTGCTTTGGGTTGCCCTTCTGAGGCGACGCTTCGAAATTCAACTCAAGGCCAAAAACACCGCCGTCGGGCTCCCGTGGCTCCTGACCGCTCCAATCAATGCCAACCAGCGCGGCAAGGGCTGCCGCCGGGAGCGTCGGGTTTCACCGTTGTTGAGGAAGTGCTGTTAATTTCCATCATTGGCCCTTGCGATTGGAGGCGAGGGAGCCACATTTGGGATCGGCAAGGGCGGCTTGAGGGAGGGCAGCGGCCGGAACAATCACCCTGAATTCTTCGAACCAAGGGGAGACTCATGCCGCGAGCCGCCGGCCCTCGCTAGGCCGCAGAGGATGGAGAGCACGGTCGCGGGATGCCTTGCTCGAATCCGAAATGCCGTCTCGCGTTGCGAGACGGTGGCTTGAGGGAGTCTTCTACACCTGGTTTGGGATTGGCTTGACGGTGGGGGCGGAAGACCAACAATGTCTCCATGATTCAACGAGCGATTATGGCAGGCGTTGTGTTGATGGTCGGCAGTGTTCTAGGCGCGTCAATTCCCAAGGAAGTGTTACTTTGGGGCGAGGCTTTGGAAGAAAATCCGATCGTTTATCCCCAAGGCGAGAAGTGCCGGGAGGGGAATCCTTCAGCAACCTCACCCTCCGGATTGAATCGGGTCTATAGCCAGGTGTCGGAGCCGACGTATGTCATCCATCAGGCGCCGAAGAATCTGGCGAATGGAGTGGGGTTGGTCATTTGCCCGGGCGGCGGGTATGTGGATGTGTGGCTGGATCGGGAGGGTCATGATTTGGGTTTGTGGTTGGCGGCGAGGGGGATCACGTCCTTGGTGCTTAAATACCGGACTAATTCCCGAGCGGAAGGGCAGGAGCGGCAATATGAATGGGATACTTACTTGCCGGCTGTGGTGGCGGATGCGCGGAAATCGATTGCTGTTTTGCGCGATCGGGCCTCGGAGTTGAATCTGGATCCGGACAAGGTTGGGATTGGCGGATTCTCTGCTGGTGGCCATTTGGCGTTTATGGCGGGTTATGATTCAAAGTACTGGTCCGATGGATTGAAGGGAGTGGGTCAACCGAATTTTGTGGGGTTGTTTTATCCGTGGTTGTGGGAGGGATTCGAGGTGGTGGCTGAGCAGGCTGCGGATGTTCCGCCGACCTTTATCATGAATGGCGGCCCCGACCGAATAACCCCGGCGATCAAGTGTGTTGATCTTTACCGCATTCTGCTGGGGAAAGGTGTGGCTGCCGAACTGCACGTTTTTGGGAAGGGTAATCATGGATTTGATCTGGCCGATGGCCGAGGCGAGTCGGCTGCATTGTGGAAAGTGAGTTTTGTTGCTTGGTTGCAGGATATGGAGTTCATTGAAGGCCCTTAAGGAGGGTTTCGATTGATGAAGCCTTGCGTGTTGTTTAATCCTGCGGCCCGCAGTGAGAAGGCGGCGGAGTTTCGGAAACGGTTGGAGTCGCTCAGACTCGAGCTGGAACTGCGGGAGACGACGTCCGCCGAATCCGCTCGCAATCTGGCGAGGATCGCCGTTGGGCAAGGCTTCAATACGGTCGTTGCGGTTGGGGGCGACGGTACGTTCAATGAAGTGCTGAACGGAGTGGGCGCCGATCCCAAGGCGTTTGAATCGGTCCGTTTGGGTATCTTGCCCTTGGGAACGGTTAACGTGTTTGCCAAGGAGTTGGGATTGCCATTGGACCTTGATGCCGCATTGGATGTGTTGCGGCGAGGCAACGAGCGGTCGGTAGATTTGGCGGTGGCTTCGTTTCAGGAAAACGATCGAAGAGTTCAACGATACTTCGGTCAACTGGGAGGTGCCGGACTGGACTCTCGCGCTATTGAGCTAGTAGATTGGGAATCGAAAAAGCGATTCGGGGCCTTCGCCTACATTAAAGCGGGGTTAAAGGCGATTGTGGAGACCCAGGTGAAATTGACCGTGTCCAATGGCTCCGAAAGTCTAACGGGTGAAATGGTGCTGATTGGGAACGGACGTTATTATGGCGGGAAGGTTGAGATTTTTCCAAAAGCCAGTTTGACGGACGGGCTACTCCACGCCGTGGTGTTCGAGCGTGTTCATTGGGCAGATCTCGTCTGGCGGGGTTGGGGGTTGTTTACCCAAACGATTTCGCGACAAGATGGTGTCCGAGTGCTTCGGGGATCGAAGCTTGAGCTGTGGTGCGACCGCGCGGTGCCCTTCCAGTTGGAAGGGGATCTGGTGGGGAAACTCCCTTGTTCTTTTGAGGTCTTGCCGCAGACTTTGCGGATGATCGTTCCGTGATCGGCGGGGAGGCTTTTGATCTCCGTTCTATTCGTAGCGATACTTGACGATCCAGGGATCCTGGCTGTCTTTTTGAAAAACCTTCAAGCGCCTTTGTAGGTTGCTGAGCGTTCGGGAGAATTCCGGGTTTTCAGCTAGGTTGACGATTTCTTGGGGATCCACTTCGACGTTGTAGAGTTCGTGTCGGGGTCTCTGGAGATAGGCGCTGACGTCTCGTTGGCCATACTTCTTAGTGTTGCTCTTGATGACCTCTTGCCAGGTGGGGGCGGCGTAAAGGTCCGAGGCAAAGGGGTAGGGCAGCTGATGGGCGAGGTTGAGGATATATTTGTAGCGTTTGGTTCGAATCGCACGCATAGGATAGTACATGGTGATTTCATGGAAGGTGTGTGAGGCAAAGACGTGATCCCATCCTTCAGGATCCGTTTCGGAGAGAATGCCGTGAAAGGAGCGTCCGTGAAATCGGTAGGGCTTGCCGTCGGATTTGAGGGTTGCGAGATCGATTCCGGCATAGTCGAGTAGGGTTGGGGTGAGGCTGACCCACGACACCATGGCTTCGGTGACGATGCCCCGTTTTTCTTGATCGGGGCTGCGGATGATCAGCGGCAAATTCATCCCGGGGTCATAGAGCGTTGTTTTCGCACCGGGGAAGGCAATGCCGTTGTCCGAGAGATAAAGAATCAAGGTGTTTTCGTAGAGGTCGTTGGCCTTGAGGATTTCGATCAATCGGCCGAGGCCTTGGTCTATTCGGGAGACGGATTGGTAATATTGGGCCAATTCCGCGCGGCACTCCGGTGTGTCTGGCAGGTAAGGAGGGACGATGACGTCCTCTGGATGATAGGTCACTTCGGTAACCCCGTCGTAGGATTGGTTATTCCCGAAATAGTTTGGGGCATGGGGAAGGTTCGTGGCGTAGCCGCCGCCGCGATGAGGGTCGGATGTGCAGAAATAGAGAAAGAACGGTCGCTCGGGGTCTTGAGTGATGAATGGCGCACTGATGTCGGCCATCGTCACGGGATTTCGTGAACCGCCTTGATTCCCTTTGAGATAGTGGTGGAAATGATAGACGGCTTCCGGTTGCACGTGGTACTTGCCGACGGATGCTGTGCGGTAACCGGCGTCCGCCAACAGTACCGGAAGTGATTGGATATGGGTCCGCGTGTGAAAGTTGTTGTAGCCATGTTGGTGTCCGTATTGGCCGTTGGCATGATTGTGCAGCCCGCTCAAGATGACTGATCGACTGGCGCTGCAGCTCGCCGTCGTACAGAAGGCGTTGGTGAATCGAGTGCCTTCACGGGCTAGTTGATCCAGATTTGGGGTTTGAATCACTTCGTTTCCGTAACAACCGGCGTCTAATCCTTGATCGTCGACGATAAACATCACGATGTTTTTGGGAGCGGCCAAACCGAGGATGGTCCAACTCATCAGGGAGATGGCTAGTGCTAAAAGAGTGGGCTTTTTCATGAAAAACTGAGTTCTGTGGGAATGTGTCATGTTCAACGGTGTTTGACAATTCGGAAGCATTTGGTAGGGCGAGAGTCATCCCCTTTGGGGGGCTTTGCAGGAATGCCTCGGCATTGTTTATGCTTTATCGGTTCTGTGGCTTATGATTTTTGTCAGAAGGTTTAAGGGGGAGGGTTAATGGATTTGGGATCGCTAGTTTCTTACTTAGTCCAGTGGACACGGTTCGGACCGAAAAGCAACAGCATATAGTAGGGATCAATTCTGTCTTTGCCGACGGCCATGTCGAATCCGCTCTCTAGGCCAAACTAGGTGCTCGCACGCTGGAAGCTCGATGCCGCTGGAATAACGATAATTTGCCCCATCCCGAAACTTGGGAGCCATCTTCGGAGGAAGCGAAGTAACTGTTCGCTTCCTCCGGTTTCTTTTTAGTTAACTCTGCCTTTCGTGTAGTTCCTTCTGCTGTGATCAAAAATATTGCGTTTATTGCCTGTCTTGTTCGTGACATAGTAACTTCCCGCCATTTCTATGAGAAGATTCTTGGTTTCGAGTTGACGCAGAGGAGGTTGGTGGTGAGTGGGTTGAGTACGATTTGGGTGATGCGACCTTCGTGATCAGCGCCGCCGATGAGTCGTATTTGGCACCGGTCGAGAGGCCTAGATTGCGGTTGAAGTTTCCGATTTGGATGTTGAAGTTGATCGTCTTCAAGGGCATGCGGTAACCTTTCGGGGCGAGATTACTGAAACGCCCACCTGTCGTTTTGTTATCGTGCCGGACCCCGATGGAAGTGAGATTTTCATTCATCAGAGGAAGACTGTTCTCGCTTAAGTAAAGGAGCCGAAACTAATGAGAGTCGTATGAAGGATGAGCCGTCTACTGATTCCTATGAGGTGCTCGAATTTGCCGTCTTCGACTTGGATGGATGCCGGTTGGCGTTTTGGGGAGAAAATCAACTGCCTCCGTTTCTCGCGTTTTTAACCGTCCTTGAGCGGGAGTTGGGATAACGCCAGCCTTGGGAGTGGGCACGGCTTTTGGGGCTGGATTCCGTCTGAAAGACATTGCCTTGATAGTTCGGCGTAATAGCATCCCCTCCCCATGATGAACTCCCCTGAGACAGGTGCCCCGGGTTTTCGTTTTGTCTATTGGACGGCGTTTTTTTGTCTTTTGGTGTCGGGGATTGCGGCACTGGTCTATCAGGTCGTGTGGATGCGCTACCTAGCGCTCTTCATGGGGCATACTAGTTATGCGGTTGTGGCGGTGTTGGTGGTTTTTATGGGAGGCTTGGCTCTGGGGAATGCGCTTCTGGGATCATTGGCTGATCGAGTGCGGCGACCACTCGCTCTTTATGGGTGGCTGGAGATTGTCATTGGCATCTATGCCTGGCTGTTTCCTTGGTACTTCGAGGTGGCTCAGTCGATCTATTTTGGGCTGGCGGCCAAGGCGGGCATGGGAGGTGCGATGGCCTTGGGCCTTAAGTTTGCGTTTGGACTCGCTATGTTGTTTGTGCCCACCGTTTTGATGGGGGGGGTGTTGCCGGTGTTGACGCGTCTGGTGACGAGAACCCTGGGTGAGCTCCAAGAGCGGGTTTCCGCCCTTTATTTTGTGAACAGCGCTGGTGCGGTGATGGGGGTGGTTTTAGCCGAGTTCTGGCTCATTCCTGGGGGTGGATTGCAGATGACCGTGTTTCTAGCCGCGGCGATGAATTTGGTCGCGGGGGCGGGGGCACTCGGAATGAGTGGCTACCTTGGAGAGGAGAACAATGAGGCTCCTCAGCAATCGTCGACCACTCCCGCCTCAGTCGAGCAGCAGGGATCGGTTCAGAAGCTCATTCTGTGGTTGATCGCGCTATCCGGATTTGTGGCCATGCTCTACGAGGTGGCGTGGGCACGAATGTTGGGGATGGTGCTAGGCTCGAGTTCCCATGGTTTCTCGGTGATGTTGATTACATTCATTTCTGGTATTGCTGTTGGTGCTTGGTTCATCGGGCGATGGCGTGGCGTTCGGGATCGGGTGCGCTTGTTTGCTTGGTTGGAGATCTTGGTGGGGTGCACCATCTTTGCCTCTCTTTTTACGTTTGAATATCTCCCGTATTGGTTTGTTCGGTTTGCCAATGTGTTGAATCGAACACCGGAGGCGTATCCGCTGTATCATTTGGTGCAGGCGTCGATCTGTTTTTTGGTCATGTTTGTGCCCACGGTTTGTCTGGGCATGACTTTGCCTTTGGTGAGCCGAATTGCTACTGAGGAGGTGTCGAAGACTGGCAGACGTGTGGGGTTAGTCTTTTCGGTGAACACGGTGGGAACCGTTTTGGGGGCGGCTCTCACGGGGCTGGTGCTTTTGCCGCTGTTGGGCCTCTCACGGGTCTTCGGTTTGGGAATTGCCGTTAACGTGGTCATTGGAATGGTCATTTTGATGCGGGGAGCAGATCAGTTGCGACGCTTTGCGTTTGTTGGTCTGCCATTGTTGGTCCTAGGGATCGTCTCGTTTGCGGGCGGTCGCTTTGGGACGACTTGGCAATGGGTACTTACTCAAGGGCTTTGGCGTCGAGCCGCACCGCCGGCTAGTATGGAAGAGGTGCGTCGATTGGCGTATAATAGTGAGATCCTTTATCACCGGGATGGCACCGGGGCTACGGTGACTGTGAATTCTTATGATTCTGACGAGGACAATCTGTTGAGTCTTCGGGTCAACGGAAAGGTCGACGCGAGCACCGCAGGGGATATGCTGACTCAACTTTTGAGTGGCCATATTCCGCTACTGCTTCATCCAAGGGCTGAGAACGTGTTGGTGGTTGGGCTTGGTAGTGGCATTACTTGCGGCGCTGTTTTGCGGTATGAAACCGTCCAGCGCTTGGACACAGTAGAGATTTCCCCCGAAGTCGTGGAGGCGGCTCGGTTCTTCAAGAAGGCCAATGATGACGCGTTGAATAACGAGCGCATGCATCTGGCGGTGGAAGATGCAAAGTCCTTTCTGAAACTCACGGAGCATGAGTACGACGTGATCATCAGCGAGCCGTCAAATCCTTGGTTGGCGGGCGTCTCGGGTGTGTTCTCGGCGGAGTACTATGAGGATTGTCGTTCAAAGTTAAAACCCGGTGGCGTGATGGCTCAGCGGGTGCAGTTATACGAAACAAACAACGATGCGCTCCAAACGGTTCTGGCAACTTTCTCCTTTGTCTTTCCTCACCTCAGTATTTGGATGGGGATGGAGTCGGATTTGATTTTGATTGGTTCGCTGGAGCCGCTTTCCGTGGATTTGGAAGACTTGGAGGCGCGTTTCTACCGGCCTCGGATACACGATCATTTTAAGCAGATCGATATATTGCGATTTCCTGTCTTTCTCACTACGGAGTTGGTGTCTCACCAAAACGGGTATTTCACCACGCCGGATGATGCGTTGGTCCATTCGGATTTTTTTCCGAGACTGGAGTACTTGGCACAGCGGGGGTTCTTTGAGCGGCGAGTGGCTAATTACTGGGCGCAGTTCAACGAACTGTACAGTCCACGACCGACCACCTTGCTGGGCCGATATCTTTCAACCCATACCCTCAGCCAGCCTGATTTCCGGGCGATTGCCTCGTTCTTTCTCGAGCGTAAGACGTACGATCCGGAATACTTTCGAACGATCTTGAATCAATGGTTGCGCCAGTTTGGTGACGATCCCTTGGCCTTGGCCATGTCGGCGGAGATCGCAGATTTCCGGACACCGTGGGGAGGGGAGGTGGCGTTTCTCGGCGGGCATCGAGAGGCGATTCTGAAACAGGCGGAATCGGATACGGATCTCTTGAGGAAATATGCCAAATATCTTCTGCAAGACTATCGGAGCAGTCGTTCGGCCTTTCATATTCCTGATGCTGCGGAAATAGAGATGGTGTTGAAGCGATTGATTGAACTGGATCCTTCGTTCCAGCGGGTCTATCGGATGCACTTGGCCGAGTTGTCTTGGGATCGGGGTGATGATGAGCGTTTCTTTGAACTGGCGGGCTTGGCGTTCAGTCAGGACTTCGGTTTGGGTCCGACCAACTACGAGTTCGATGACTTAGCGCCTTATCGAACCCTGGCACTGATGATCGAGACTTATTGGCGTCAGGGGAATATTACGGAGGCCTGGAGTGTTTGTCAGCAGGCGATCGCTGGGAAGTATTTGGGGAATGACGCATTACAACGGCTGCCCGCGTTGGATCTAGCGTTTCGGAAAACGTCTCATAGCATGTTCCGGTTGCAGGAGCAAGGTGACGGCGGAGCCATAGAAAAGAACCCTTAGCAGCCAACGTGAGTTGGCTCATATCCTCTTTCTTTGGGTTGTGTCAGGGAAGGAAAGGATAGGTCCGGCCCCGAGAACAAGGAGAGGAAGTTCCGCCCGAAGATGGGAGCCGAACATGAAACGCAGTCGATGCCGCGTTGACGCCGAGGGTCCGGTCGGTTTCCTCAATCCATTCCATGTCAAGCGACGCATCGTCGTCGAATATCGGCGGACTCGCACTCAGGGAGAGCAAGGACATAATGACCTCCTCTTCGTCAGTATTATCTATTCTCCCGGATAGGGCATTCCTGAACATGACATCGTTGGCGAAGTCGTCTAAATCCGCCAGCGCCTGCTCGCGCGGGCTGCTCTTGGATTGAAATTGCTCTAAATCGTAGCGGGCATCGGCCACATCGATGTGCTTTTGCCGCTCCTACTTTCCCACCGTTCCTCTTCTTCCGGCGTCAAGGCGGGGCTGCTGGCGGATGCGGGGCGAGTCTTTCTCCCGCCCCACCCAGAGGATGAAGGCCACGGACAAGACGCCCAAGGCGACCATTCCGATCAAGCGTTTCGGATTTGTTGCTTCGCTGCGTTCTGTCATGGCGATGACCTCCTGGAATGCGCGACCGTAAAAATTGCTGGTGAAACCAGTCAATCAACGCTTCAATGCGTTTCCGATACCATTCCGGCAAGCAAACATTTGCGATGATACAAGCAAAAATGGAATGGATTCGCTCAACTCTCCATGCGTTCAGTGAGATTCTTCATCTCCATAAGTCCAATGATCCCGTCCTTCCTTGTCGGCGCATCACAAAAATGGCCAAGCCACTGAAAATCTTGGCCGTCTGCAAAGACCTTGCTCGTTCGGGTTAGCGGATGAGCAGCAGGTCGCCGGGTTTCAGCATGTCATCATACTTGTGGTGGCCAACGATAATTGGTTGGTCGATGAACAGTTCAGCCGGGAGCTCGTTAATCAAACGTTCTCGCACAGCAATCGCTTCTTCCTCTGAAAGCAGGGTTTCATGCTTGCCGCTGCCGTCCAATCCCCTCCGCCAAGTAAGCCACCCTATCATGGAATTCCATGTGTCCTCCTTTTCCTCTCCCCAAGTCCTTCCCACCTGTTTTACGGGAAAAGGTTTATTGGGATCGTGCATGGCAGCCCGATGATACTGCACCAAATGGGTAAAGACTCGGCCCCAAATAACAGGATCCTCTTCCAGCGAGGACTCAGCAAGGATGCCGTGCATCTGCTCGAACCCCGGCGAGTAACGCTGAGGGCTTTCGTTGTAGAAGTAACACAAAAAGCGATTCCGCTCCAATAGAGTGAGCATTTGCTCGCGTCGCCGGTCCTCAATCGGCTCAATAATCGGCCAGCCTTCCTCGTCCAGCTCCACAATCGGCCAGCCTTCCTCGTCCAGCTCCAGCCTCTTCTCTTCCAGCACCTCCGGGTCATAGGTGATTTCGGGATGAGGCGTCGGCTCGAAGGGGAAATTTTCAATCCATTCCTGCCGCGTTTCCCAATAGGCCGCTTCCTCGGTTTGGCGCCGTCGTTCTTCGGCAACACGTTTGTCCTGAGCCTTGATTTGCGCGACTTCCTCCGGCGTTGCCGGACGCCCGTTGACAAAGTATTCCGGAAAGGCACTGCCCTGCGTCCGTTGTTTCTGCAACCGCCGGTAAGCGCTGTCCGCCGGTTCCGAAGTCTCCGCTTCGGCGACAGCGGGTGAAGAGAGAGAAGCGGTCTCTTCCGTGACCGGGCGAGTCTTTGCAGACGGCCACCCGAAGACAAGCCAGAGAATGACCAGCGCCCCGCCCGCCAGCCCGGCATAGACGTAAAGGTTTGTTTTCATGGCCGCAGCATAGGGATGGGTTTCGGGAAACTTCAAGCGCAGTAAAAAAGGCCAAGCCCCGGAAAAGGACTTGGCCGTGAAGGGGTTGGCCGTCTGCAAAGACCTTGGCCGTTCGGGTCAGCGGTTCGGCTCGCCGGAGGGAGCGGCGTGATGCGGAAAAGGCGTCAGGAGACGATCCCCGGCTTTCAGGCTTCTTTGAACATCGCCGTCGTAGCCGAAGAAACCGGCCTGCTCGCCGATATTCTCCGAAGGAATCTCCCGCAACAGCCGATCCCGCATCTCCCGGGCCACGTGAACATCAAGGAGTTCCCGGTCGGGCCAATACTCCGGCAAGCCCAGCAGTCCGACAATCGCATTGCTGAAACTGTTGGCCCGATCTCCCCAAGTTGTTTTGCCGTCCACCGGAACCCGTTCACTTACCCCGCGCCGCAAAGGATCCGGCGGATCCCGCTCCGGATCATAGGGACGCCACTCCTTCTTCGAATGCAAGGCCTCCGGATCAAAGCGCCTCGCCCGATGATAGTCCTTGAGATGACTGAAGACATCGCCCATCACTAGCGGGTTGTCCTCCCGGTCGATCTCCCCCAGCAGATGATACAGCTGCTCGAACTCCACGCTGAACCGCTGCGGATTGTTGAAGAAGCAGACCATATAGCTGTGCCGCTTGACGGCCATCTCCATCTCCGGGTCCCCCCTGAAGGTGGCCGGATTGTTCGCGTCGTAGCGCTCGGGATCATGCACCAGCGTGGGATGATACGTGGGTTTGAAGGGGAAGTTCTTCTCCCAGTTTTCCCGGCGTTTGCGCTCCGCCTCCTCGGCCTCTCGGGCGAGCCGGTCGGCCTCCATCCCTCGATGCATGGCCTGCAGTTGGTCCGCGAGCGGATTGGCGGCCGGAGCCGTGGGCGGGGTTTTCGCCGCCTCGGGCGCTTCCTTCGCCTCTTCCTCTGGCAATGACGGAGCCGTCAGCCGCAGAAAGAGAAAGAGACCCAGAATCGCCGCCGCCAGCACTGCCAACCCGACCGGAATTTTGGATGAATTGGATTTCATGACCTTTGCCGGATGATCCGCTTCAGCCTCTCATCCTTAGTCACCATAGTCAACGGGTAGTTCGTGCACCACCCATTCGGTGTTTTCATCCAACCAGGCGAGTATGCCCTCACTGCTCATCAAGGTGCGTAAGGCCACTAATCCGATCGGGGGATATTGCAGCTTCCAGATTCGCTTGCAGACGCCGTAAGCGACCGGCCCCTCGACAATCTCCGTGTCGTCTTCCAGCAAGTCCACGTTCGTCACCTTGTCCTGCTGAACCTTGCTCATCTGCACGCGGCGGCGCTGGATTTTATCCCGTTCCGTGCTGACCATGCCGTTTCCGAGGGGTCTGCTCGTATCGTAGGTGAGGTCGGCCAGCTTGTACTCGATTCGAATCTCAAACTTCCCTGCGGGGCGCCGCAGTCCTTCGTCGGTGCAACCGTAAGTCGAATGAACCACGTATTTGGCGTCCCATAATCTCGTGACGCCCTCGATCCAATTCTCGTCGGTATCATGCGGGAGGCGTAACCCGAGGCCGGCTACCCGTTCCCAGTCGCCTCCCAGCCCTTCTTCCGGGTCGTAGTCCGCGATTTCGTAGTCGTAGAAGGAGAACCGCCGGTCTTCCAGGGGAATGCCGTTGCCAAGGAGGTGTTCCTCGCCTTGGAGATGATTCTTCTGTCTGGTGTGGGCGAGAGTTAACCATAACAATTCATCGGCGTAATACTGCACAAACGCAGCCTGGGCGAAGTCCATTTCCACATGGCCCGCCCTAGCGACGGATTCTCCGGGCTGGGTGATCAATCCCTTGGCGGCGTCATACCACCCGCCCGTGAGTTGACTGGCGAGCAGTTCGAGAACGTTTCCACTGAAGTCCACCGCGTGAGTTTTCATCGGCAGCAGGGCCGATGCCGTCATCAGGGCCGCCACGAGCAGCAGCGGCTTGTTCCGAGCGGGAAGCGCCCGGGTGGTTTGTTGGCTGGCGTTGAGCGACGCTGGCAGGAGAGCATAAACGGTCTTCATAACTTTCGAGTCGTATCAGTTTTTCACTTCGGACAATGACCCGAACGCAACGACGCCGGGCCGTTGCTAAAACCAACATAACTGAGTTACGAAGCGGTCCCGCCATTTCACCCCGCTACCGGCAGAAGCTTGCAAACTCCTGCCGGTGCCTTGATTGGGGCTGTTGTATCGGACGAGCGACCCGACATTCGACGAGTCATGTTAGTTTTAGCGGGACTGATTCCACCGGAGAACCGAGGCGGCGTCAAGGGCGAATTGCGATTTTGTTCGATTTTTTTTCAGAGTCGGAAAGTGGGCGGCGAGACGGTCAAAAACACCGTTCACCGGTGTTGTATTGGGTTGATTGGTCGTCGGGCATCCGGTTCGGCACTCGGGTTCGCCAGCCATGCAAAACGCCGGAATCCGGCATCTGGGATTGGATTGGCGTTATCTCGCGTTTGATGTGCATCCAAACCAATTGGCGGAAGCGATTCGAGGGGGCAAAGCGACTGCATTTTATGGGGCTGAACCTGACGGCGCCGCATAAGTTACTGGCTGTTGAATTGGTCAATGTGTTGGATGACTCCGCTTGCGAGCGGGGAGCCGTGAATACCATTCGGTTTGAGGGGCGCGATTCTGAGGGCGATAGGTTTCCATCGCGCATGCGGAGTCGGATGACTTTGCCAAGACCCGGTCGAATGGCTTTAACACTGACGCCGACGCGGGTCGGGTGGCGGCTTTGAAGTTGGCTGCGGGTGGTGTGAATCGGCTCTTCGTGGTGAATCGAACGGTTGGAAAGGCGGAGGCGTTGAAGGTGGAGATCGAAGCGCGATTTTCGGGATGTCGAGTGACCCTCGGGTATCCATCCGAAAGGGTGGATACCCTGTTGAATGGAACTTTCTTGGGGTTGAAAGTGGCGGATCCTCTGCCGATCGATCGCAAGCAATTTAGTCTTTCCCAGGCGGCGGCCTACGATATGATCTATCAACCCGCAGAGACCTTGTTGTTGCACGAGGCTCAGGATACTGGTTGCCAATGGTTTGGGAATGCTGGTCTACCAAGGGGCGAAGACGCTCGAGATTTGAGCCGAGCGTGAGGCGTTGGTTGGCGTGATGCGCGTCGTGTTAGAGAAGCATATCTATGGATCGGCCTGAGTGATGGTCGACGTTGGCAGTGTATGAACAAGCTTCTCGATCCCTATGTCTGGGGACAGTGCCGTTCCATTTTTGGTCGGTGGTGCTTTTCATCTTTGGCTCAATGGTCGGGAGTTTTTTCAACGTTTGCAGTCATCGAATGCCGCGGGATATTAGCGTCGTCACGTCGCCTTCCCACTGCCCAAATTGTGATCACCGAATTACCTGGCGCTATAATCTCCTCCCTTTGATTTCCTGGCTTTTTCTTCGGGGCAAGTGTGCCTATTGCCGGTGTCTGATCTCGGTGCGTTATGTCGCGGTTGAGGCGTTGGTAGGGTTGTTGTTTTTGACGTGTTGGCTCATCTTTGGTCCGGTGAGCGTGGGTTTGGCGGTAGTTTACGGGTTTGTGCTCTCGGCTTTTGTGGTGGCGCCTTTCTCTTTTCCAGATAGTAAGTGGATTTGCCGGTTGGCAATCATGAGGGGTGAAAGTAACGGATTCCTGAAAACGGTATCCATAATACAGCACGGGGATGCTCTATAAATAAAACCATAAATACAAAGCGAGGCAAAGGGTGACAGGCCATCCACAGTAGACTGTAGGAATCACAAAGGCATTGGTTTGTAATATTCTTATTATTCTTATACAAGCTGCGCCAGGAATTGTTAAACAATAAAATAAAATGACTTTATACCATTTAAAGTGCATGAAACCGTAGACAATCAGAGAAATTTTCGTAAGAAGCAAAAGTGATAAGTATAAAAAATAAGTATATCACAGCTGGTTTCGTGGAACACCAAAATGGGACACGGAGAAGATTGTGCTGATCGAATTTACCCACGATTAGCTGTAAATAGGTTTGAACTGTTATTGTTAGCACATAAATGGCGCCTGTGTATCCATCCGTGTTATATGCCGCCGCCAAACCACCCGCCCAACAGGCAAAGAAAAAACCACTAAGACCAGAAGAGAAGGCACCCTGCGTTCATAATTCAGGCGGGAGTTATTTCGGTTTTTTCACTGGCCAGGGGCGCACGCCTGCACGGGCGGCCCATTGTCTCCATTCACGGGAGAGTTCTTTAACCTTTTCGGGCATGGAGCTGGCGAGGTTGTTGAGTTCCGTTCGGTCCTTCCGAATGTTGTAGAGTTCGGGTTCTCCTTTGTGCTTGGAAACCAGTTTCCACTCTCCCTTGCGGATGGCTTTATTGCCCTCGTGTTCCCAAAAGATCGGATTGGGACGAACGGGTGGCTTTCCTTCAAAGTGGGGTGCGAGGCTGACACCCTCCCGGGGCTGGATTTTGTGGTTGGCATGCTCGGTCGGATATACTGCTCCGGAGATGTCGACGCAGGTTGCCATGAGGTCGATGAGATGGGCGGGGTCGTCGACCAAGGGGCCTTCTTCAGCGGCGCGTCGGTTGCCGAACGCACCGGGTTTGATGCCCTTGGGCCAGTGGGCGATCAGCGGGCTTGAGATACCCCCTTCGTGAACCCAGTGTTTGTATTCCCGAAAAGGCGTGTTCGACGCATTAGCCCAGGAGAGGCCGTAGGCGATGTAGGTGTCGTCCGGACCTGGCATGATGCCTCGGCCCGTCCGGATCGGACGACCATCGCGAGTGAAAAGGGGTTCCATGCGCCGTTGTAATTCTCCTGGTGACATGGGGCGACGCAGGGTGGGATCAGGGATGGCTTTCGGTCGATTATCTTGTCGACCGTAGGTTTCGGCGCAGGCCCCGTTGTCGGCTAGGAACAGGATCAAGGTGTTGTCGAATTGGTCAGTATCGTTGAGCGATTGGATAATGTCGCCAATCCCCCGATCGAGCCGATCAATCATTGCGGCGTACACTTCCATACAGCGCTGTTCCCAAGGTTTAAGGTCGGCGTCTTCCCATGTTTTGGAGCGGGGATCACGTGGCGAGAGTTTCCAGTTGGGGTTGATGAGTTTCATCTTCTTCAGTCGTTCGTAACGCTCCTTTCTGAGTTGATCCCAGCCCTCGGCGTACCGTCCGTGGTAGCGTGCGATATCTTCCGGTCGCGCATGCATCGGCCAGTGAGGCGCGGTGTGGGCTACGTACAGAAAGAACGGTTGATCGGCGTGGTTGGCATGGTGTTCGCGAATGTACCGAGAGGCAAAGTCATTGATCGCTTCCGTATAGTAGAAGTCTTGCCAGGGAGCGATTTGGGTGTTGTCGAGGGTGAGTGAATTGGGATCGTAGAAACTCCCGGCTCCGTGGATCGTTCCAAAGAAGCGGTCGAAACCGCGTTGACGGGGCCAGTTGTGGTGGGGGCCTTCTGGATTGATGTGCCGGCTGACGTGCCATTTGCCGGATTGATAAGTGCGATAGCCGGCGGTTTTTAGCACCTCGGCGATGGTGACTGCGTTACGGCTCAGATCTCCACGATATGAATCGAAGCCGCGATCTTCCATCATGTGTCCCACACCCGCTTGGTGAGCGTAGAGCCCCGTTAGCAAGGTGGCACGGGTGGGGCAGCATCGTGCTGTGTTGTAGAATTGGGTAAACCGGAGCCCGTTCTTTGCCAGCTGATCCAGATTGGGCGTTTTGATTTCGCCACCGTAACAGCCGATGTCCGACCAGCCCATGTCATCGGCCATGATGATGATGATGTTTGGCTGCTTGGCTGCCTGTGCGTTCGGGCTGCTGAGTAGCAAAAGGATCGTTGAGCAGGTGATTGATGCAAGGAGTAGCCGATAAGGGTACAAGCGGTGGTTGAACGGGGATTTCATGATTCACCAATCCATAGCGAGTTTTCTGGATGACTGACAAATCTTTTTTGTGATCCATCCCCTTAGACCGTGTGGCCGATGGCGATACAGGGTGCATGCAGGCCCAAGAGGTCCGTCAGTCATGTGAAGTCCAAAGCGGTGAAAAATCACCGCTCTCCCCTCTTAAAATTTCCGTTCGCAGAGAAAACCGTTCATCGAAAGTTACTTTCGGTAGGCTCGTTTGCCGTTGTTGGAGGATTTCTCTTAATTCCAGGATGATGGCCTTTTTCTTGAATTCAGATCGTGCGAGTGTCAGTCTTTAAGCCATTAACCCTAAGAGATATTCCGCTGACGATGAGCATCCCAAATTCTTCCGTGAATGCTGGCGTACTAAATCAATCTGAATCCAAAACGGTCGATCGCCGTTCGTTTCTCTCGGGAGCGATTGGTGTGGTGGGCGTCGCTCTGGCGGCTCCCGCTGTCAAAGGAGGTGGCCGCGATTGGTCGGGTAAAACGCCTGTTCGCTACCCGGATCCAGACATCGTGGCATTGGATCCGCGGTTTCAGAAATACAAACTTGGGAACACCCCCATTCAACGCCTGCACACCGGAACGCTCTGGGCCGAGGGCCCTGCGTGGAATGGTGTCGGACGATATTTGGTCTGGAGCGATATCCCCAACAACGTGCAACATCGCTGGTTGAATGAGAATGGAAAGGTGAGTGTGTTTCGGCATCCCTCGGGAAACAGCAACGGCAATACGTTTGATTGGCAGGGCCGGCAGATTTCCTGTGAGCATGGAAACCGGCGGGTAGTTCGTTACGAGTATGATGGGTCCGTGACGGTGCTGGCCTCCGAATGGAGAGGAAAGCCACTGAATGCGCCGAATGATACGGTCGTGCATCCAGACGGAGGCATCTGGTTCACGGATCCAGGCTACGGAAGCATGATGAACTATGAGGGGTGGAGAGGAGAGCTACACATCAAGGAGGCGGTGTACCGGATTGATCCGGATTCAGGCACAATAGCGTTGGTGACGGATGAATTGGTCAAACCCAATGGCCTTTGTTTTTCTCCCGATTATAAGAAGCTCTACATCGCCGATACCGGAACGGCGACGCCGAAGCCGATCTACAAGTTTGACGTGGTTAGTCAACGATCTCTAAAGAATCGGAAGACCTTCTGTAAGATGGAGATTCCGGACGTTGGGGCAGGCGGTTCTGATGGAATCCGAGCGGATGTTGACGGGAACATCTGGGCAAGTGCGGGATGGTTTGGGGATGGGTTTGACGGCGTCCACATCTTTGCGCCAAACGGTGATCTCATCGGCCAAATCCGGTTGCCGGAAATCTGTTCGAATCTGTGTTTTGGTGGACCCAAGCGGAATCGGTTGTTCATGACGGGAAGCCAGTCGCTCTATGCCGTTTACGTGGAGACGCAGGGTGCTCATATTTGTTGACCGTGCTCAAGATGAGGCGGGACCGGTTGTGGTGCGGGCGGGTTGTGGCCTTGAGAAGATGGCGATTTAGCACTGGGGTTGAGAGGGGCAAGGCGTGCGCCCCTTACCGTGGCAAGGCTTTCGTCGTCTGCTGCTCTTGTGTTTGGAACGTCTCTTCAAGTTCCGTCAACCGGTCCGTTTCATTGGCTGTTCCTTGCAGTTGTTCACGCCGGATGCGCCTGATGGTGAAGCCATAATGTTCCTCCAGCCGTTTCTTTGCGGCATCGTCGCGAAAAAAGCCGACCCCTTCGAGTCCCGAATCCAAATCGCTGAATAAAATGGCGTCGTCTAGGGCAAGGATGTCGTAAAGCACTTGCTTACCGAACCCTTCACGAATCCGCTTGCGAAACGGAGCGGTGATTTGTTTTCTGACATTCGGCTCCAGCCATTTCCAGTCATCGTCCATTTGGATAAGATCAAACTCCGTGCCATAAACCAAACGGTGGTACTCCCCCGCCAGAGACAGCAATTCCTCCGTGCGGTCCTCACTGATGCCGTTGACCGTAAGAACGCGCTAGGCGGGAATGTAAAGGCTGTCGTGCCCGAATATGTAATTATAGCGTTCATGGTGATCCTTTCCCAACTGCCGCTTCAGTTATCGTTTCAACGCATACACCTTTTTGCGCCACGCCATCCGGCCCTCCCCGGAAAAAACTCGGCTTCGCTCATCGCTGCATTGAGGCGTTTGAGTCCGGCTTCGTATTGAGCGATGAATTGGAATTCCTGAGCAGAGGGATGAAACGGAGCCAGCTTTCAAGCCAGGTTTTGGCCGTGAGCCGGCATCGCCGTTTCCGGGTCATAATAATAGGTCTTACCAGACAAATTAAAACCATGGGTGCCGGCGGGACGCCCGAGCTTGCCCGGTGAGTTCTCTTTTGTTACCGCTGTTTTGCCCCCTCTTCGGAAAGAAAGGAAATCACGGATGAAGCCCCCGCCGTATTTCCAGGCAAAGCAAAATGACGCATGCGCCGAGTCCTGATAACAGGAAAAAGCAGTCTTTTTCATGGCTCCTGTCGTGTTCTCAGGATTATCTACGGTGGATGTTCACTGTTGCCACGCAGTCCCTCCTCGACCGCCGACATGGGGTGATGGTCCGGCGCCAGGGAAACGATTTGCGTGCTACAGGAGTGGACGTAATCATTGGCAAGGCTGCTCGTGACTATCTCAAGCCGGATGCCTCAATTATGGACGCCACTCCGACTAGAGCTGGTCGTGACCAGCAACTCAGGATCAATTTTTTCAGTGATGCGAACACCGCCGTTGATATATCGGTCCTATCTCTTGCAAAGAGGAAAACCGACGGAAAGGAGACAGTAGTTGTCGTCCATATAGTTCCCCTCGCTATTCAAGAATGTGATTTTAGTAAAACAAGTGCCGTCCCATCGGTGAGTTGTTTTCGTTGATTGCCCCCGAAAAATACCGTTTCTCCTATTGCGCATTATAGAAGCACTTGACTGCCACCTCTACCTAGTAGGTGGTAGTCGGCGCGTATTCCTTTTCAGTTCGGACTTGAGTGTTCCTCCATTGCTGGCTGCGACTCAAAAGATGGAACTCTTTTTGTTCCAATTTTTTATAGTACTCGTCAGTCCATTGATATGAAGGCGGTGGCGGGCTCGGCCAAAATCCCTACCCTCAAACAAAAACGCGATGACCGCCATTGTACAGCGTTCCCAAACCGCGACCAATCAACGAGTGTTTCAATAAAAAAATTATAGCATTCACAACATCATCATGCTTATGTCCAGGAAAATGTCGTTCTGGGCGCCGGAAAGGGAGCGTTGCCAGTCGTGTTCCGTAATCTCCTCGGTCGGCAATTTGTAGAAGGCATCTTACCGGCGGAAGGCACCTTGCCGGGTGACTAGCTGGGACTCAGTGCCTGGTCTGACGGCGGTTTATTAGCCACAGTCTCTGGCTATGAAGGCGATTCGCAAGTGCCATCGCTTTTGTTTTTGCGATTCGGAGAAACGCTCTGGAAAACAGAGGGACTCGATCTACCGAGATCAATCGGACCGTTTGCTGTCGGAGATATTGATCTGGATGTGTTTGTTAGTGAACGAAGGGGGGGGGACGGCTGCTGAAGAATTTTGGAGCTCACGGAGATTTTCAGAGATTGGGGATGGTTTTTTGGAATGGTGTTCTCTTATCTCAATGAAGATGCGTGGATCGATCGCTTACGGTGATTTTGACGCCGACGGACGGATGGATATGGGCGCCAGAAATTGGGGAATTAATTTGGCGAGGAAGGCTAGTCCGATGGCGCCCCTCCGAATTTGCTTTGGCGAAACTGAGCAGAGACAAGGCGTGCATCTTGAGGCGTACTTTGATTCAATTCTAGGCGCCTTGTGCCGTCATCCATCTGCAGGAACCCGGCCGGATGATCCGCTTCCGCTCGACCTTCGCCGCTGAAATCTCCCGGACCGAAGGGGCGGCTAGTTTCGAGGATTCACCACTCGGACGGCTCTCGTTGCCGGGCGTTGGCGCGTTCCATCGGAGAATCTAGTGACGCTCCGGCGTCATTACGCATCCCAACAAAAAAGCGACTGGCGCGTCACGGTTTTTTCAGCGTGGCGATGGCTTGGTTGAAGTCTTGGGGCAAGGGTGCTTCGGAATGGATGGGTTGCCCGGTGTCCGGATGTTCGAAGGCGAGTTTCCAAGCGTGGAGGAGGTGCCGTTGGGGGTTAAAATGAACTTTTGCCGCCAGGCGCTTGGTTTGGCGGTTGCCGTAGGTTTTGTCGCCAAAGATGGGGAATCCGAGGTGTTTGAGGTGAACGCGGATTTGATGCGTCCGCCCGGTGAGGGGGCGGGCTTCAAGGAGTGAAGCAGTGGCGAGGTGTTCAATGACGCGGAATTTTGTGTGAGCCGATCGTCCTGAACCGTCGGCTACGGCCATCCGTTTTCGATGAGAGGGATGCCGCACGATGTTCGTCTGAATGTCGCCGTGCAGCGGGGCGAAGCGGCCGCAGGCGATGGCTTGATAGGTTTTACGGACGGTGCGGCAGGCGAATTGTTGGACGAGGTTGGCGTGCGCCGCGTTCGTCTTGGCCGCGACGATGCAGCCGCTGGTGTCTTGATCGAGACGGTGAACGATACCCGGGCGGGAGGCATCGCCAATGCCACTGAGTTGCCCCTGACAGTGGTGAAGGAGACCATTCACTAATGTGTCATCGGCATGCCCGGCCGATGGATGCACACAGATGCCAGGCGCTTTGTTGATTACCAGCAAATGCTCGTCTTCAAAGAGAATGTCGAGCCGCATCACCTGCGCGGATACTTCACTGCTCCTCGGCGGTGGAAAGTCAATCCGGACAATTTCACCTAGCTTCGGTGTGTACCGTGGTTTGACGCTGCGATCATCAACCGTCACCTGGCCTTCGTCAATTAGCTGAATGAGCGCGCTACGGGATAGCTGCGGCAGTTGGCGATGCAGCCAGGTGTCGAGCCGAATCCCGGGTTCTGATTTGCTAACGGTGATCTTGAGAGGATCGGTCATGCGACGGCGTGGCAACTACCGATTTAGGGCTCCGAGCGCGCAGGATGTAGAGTCCGAGTCCGGCACCGAAAATTAGAATTCCCATCAATTGTCCCGGTGTCATCGGTCCTGTCAGTTGCTGGTGCGCGTAGTCGCTGCGAAACATCTCGATAAATCCTCGAAGTGCAGCATAGGCCATCAAATAGATGGCGAAGATCTGCCCATCAAATTGTTTCTTGCGATAGAGGAACTCGAGACCAAGGTAGAGTGCGAAGTTGAGGATTGATTCATAAATCTGCGTGGGATGTACTGCGTGGGGATGCGTCAGATGGTCTTTTGGGAATTGGATGGCCCAGGGGAGTTCGCAGATTTTTCCATAACAGCAGCCAGTCATCAAACAGCCGATACGGCCGAAGGCATGTCCGAGTGCGACACTAGGCGCAAAGGCGTCCGCCACTCGCCAGAGCGCGAGTTTTTTCCACGAGGTGTAAACGAATGTGCTCAAGGCGGCGCCAATGAAACCGCCGTAGTAGACCAATCCACCTTGTCGGATATTGAATACCTCGACAAAGCTTTTGCCGGCAAAGTCTTCATCCCAGTAGGTAACCACGTAGAGCGTTCGGGCACCGATTATAGCCCCGCCAATGATCCAAGGACTGAGGGCCGCCATTTTATCCGGGGATAGCCCATAGAGGAGACTACGTCGCCCCGCCGTCCAGAGGCCGGCTAAAAAGCCCACCGCAACGAAAATGCCGTACCAATGAATATCAAAACTCCCGATTGAAAACGCTACCGGATACACTGTTGGCGAGTGTACGGGGAGGCGGACGATGGTTCAACGGCAGGAATCAGTCTCCGCAGAAATTTTGTCTCACGCTGTGGATGGTGCCACCGACCCAACGGCGCTGCTAGGACAGTATAGGGTGACACAACGACCATAATGGGAGAGATTGCCACCGAGCACTGCGGTAGGCTGATTCCGAACGTTAAGCGAAGGATCCACCACAATGCTCGAAAAACACGATCTTGTTCACGAACTGCCCGAGTATCGGGATCGAATTCACGATCTTAAAGTGAGTAATGCCTATTTTGCGCGGCTCTTTGACGAATATCACGAGGTGGACCATGAGATTCATCGAATTGAGAAGGGCATTGAAACCCCGAGTGATGATTACACGAACGCGCGGAAATCTCGTCGCTTGGAGTTGAAGGATCAACTGGTTGCGCTGATTCGGTCGGCAGGCTGAGTGCGACTGACGTCGTGTTGCTTGGCAGAAGCCGTGGAAAGTAGGCTGATCGCTTGAGCACCAAGCGGAGGCTCAAACCCTGGCCGCACCTCAGACGGGCGTTATTCTAGGGCCAACCGGAGCGTTGAAAGAATGACGCGAGAAGACTGAGGAAGCTCTCTCTGGGCCTCCTTCTTCCCTTTTCCGTCCCAAGGCATTGGATAACCCCCAAAAGCGCGCGGCCCCGGCCGTAGGCATGATTTGGCACTTATGGCCCTTGATGGATCAGGACCGTTCACGCGTTAACGGAGCTAGCAAGATGCCGGCAGGGTTTTAGGGTGCGGCAAATTCTTTGCCGATTTGGATAATCTACGATCGATTTGACACGCGCTTTTTTGATCGTTCTCCGTGCTTACTGAACCTTCAGGACCAACGCAGTGAGATTATCCCGCCCGGAGGCTTCTAGAGCTTCTTTGACCAATCTTTGGGCGGGCGGCAGTCCAACCAAATATGGTGGCGGATGGTGAATAAACTTTTCGATGCCGTGATTCCATACCCCATCCGTGATGCCGTCCGTGCAGATGAGGAAGTGATCGCCTGGAATAAAAGGTGTGGCAATGATTTGTGGTTGCACTGGATCGGGGTGGCATCCGATAGATCGTTCGAGTTGATGGCGGCGAGGGTGCCTTCTGGCTTCTTGTTCTGAGAGACAACCTTCCCGAACGAGCCGTCCTGTGACCGTGTGGTCATCGGTCAGCTGCTGGATTTGTCCGTCCTGGGGGAGATAGTAGATACGGCTGTCTCCCAAGTGGGCGATATGGGCGAGGCCCTTTTGTAGCCAGCACAGGCTCAGAGTAGCTCCCATGCCGCGGCATTCTTCGTAGTAGCGTGACACGTCACGGGCGTGCTCGTGGATGCGCTGACAAAAATCGTAGAGCAATTTCCCGGGCTTAAGGTGCTCTTCTTGCGTTTTTTGGTGGAATTCTCGTGAAACAAGATTGATGACCGTTTGTAGAACAACCTTGCTGGCAAACTCTCCGGCGTTTTCGCCGCCCATGCCATCGCTGACCGCGAAAATAAATTCGTGCTCATTGATGACCGCTTCGCCTTCCTTGCCGAGGTAGGTCAATTCTCGGCGGTCAAATCTCAAGCCGAGGAAGGCATCCTCATTATTGCGGCGAACGCGTCCTTGATGGGTTTGTGCGGACCAGGCAAGGCGCCGGGGCGAAGAATTTGGAGACGTCATGTTCCTTTCTGGAGACGTTCGAGATCGGCGCTTGTCAACCCTTCTCCTGTCTCCAAAGTCGTGGCGAATTCAAAATCGATGATACAGAACCGGCCGAGATGTCGGTTGTAGGTGACGTTGCGGGCAAAGGGATCATCGTGCCGAACACCGAAGGATTCCAATTCTTCAAACAAGGCTCTCAGGCGTTCGTCGCTGATGCTCTCCACGATGGTGCCGCAGTTTGAAGTGACAATGTAGAGTTTCTTGGGATCCTCTTGGATAAGCCGAGGAACGAACGGGCACCCCTTGTTCTGCAGATAGCGCAAGGTCCGAACTTCGTTTTGGTAGCGTAGTTCGGCGAAGGGCCCTAAAAAACGCTTGTGCACCCGTCCGTCGTAACCGACGTGAACGGATGCGCGCTTGGTTTCTTTGACGGGTCTCATGTCTCTATCCGACTGGAAGGCTAGCGGGCGCTTCCCCAAATCGCAAAGGTTGATTGATTTCGGGAGAAGTCGGTTAGGTAAGATGAACGGGATTTGCATGATGAGTTTAATTCTGTGGATCCACTCTGTCTCAGTCTGCAAACGAGAGGCGCCCGCGGTTTGCCGACTCCCTCCGGGGGTAGGTCGTTCGCCGGCCAACGCTAATCGGCACGCTGTTTGCTTGTGGTTGACTTTGTTGGGGAATTAGGGCTTAAAAGCCATCCGTTATTCAACTGATTACCCTTAGAGAACACGAAACATATGCCTAAATATAAGCTCGAATACCTTTGGCTGGATGGTTATCAGCCAGTACCAAACCTCCGTGGAAAGACTCGAATTGCCACAAAAGTGCCTAAATCGCTCGAGGATTGTCCTCGGTGGGGATTCGATGGTAGTTCCACTCAACAGGCGGATGGAAGTGATTCTGATTGTATGCTGAAACCTGTCGCGTTCTACCCTGATCTTGGCCGCGGTGACAATGCCTTTTTGGTGATGTGCGAAGTCACCCTGCCGGACGGTGCGCCTCATCCTTCCAACATGCGCGCCACTATTATTGATGATCCCGATGCGTGGCTTGGTTTAGAGCAGGAGTATTTCTTATTCCATGACAAACGACCACTTGGGTGGCCACGCGAAGGCTTCCCGAATCCTCAGGGCGAATACTACACCGGCGTTGGTTATGCCAATGTTGGCTCCATTGCCCGCGAGATCGTTGACAAGCATCTCGACCTTTGCTTGGCTGCTGGAATCAATCACGAAGGCATCAACGCCGAGGTGGCTAAGGGACAATGGGAATTCCAAATCTTCGCCAAAGGCTCCAAGAGGTGTGCTGACGACATGTGGACGGCTCGATACATCCTGATGCGCCTCTGTGAGAAATACGAAGTCGATGTTGAGTGGCACTGCAAGCCGTTCCTCGGTGATTGGAACGGGTCCGGTATGCACTGCAACTTCTCCACCAAGCACATGCGTGAAGTCGGTGGCGAAGACTACTTCAAGGCTTTGATTGCTACCTTTGAGAAGAACAAGGACGAGCACATTGCCGCCTATGGTCCGGAAAACCACATGCGGCTCACCGGGTTGCACGAGACCCAATCGATCGATAAATTCTCATGGGGTGTGGCTGATCGTGGCGCGTCCATCCGTGTGCCTCACAGCTTTGTGAACAATGGCTACAAAGGTTACCTGGAAGATCGTCGTCCGAACTCACAGGGTGACCCCTACCAGATATGCTCCCGAATCCTAAAGACGATTGCTGAGGTCCCGACCTCTTAATTAGCGGCAATCTAATATCCGATGACGGTGCCGCCTGCTACGGGCGGCGTTTTTGTTTTCTTTTGGCCAGCGTGATCAAAAAAGGCAGTTGGCGATGATCAAAAAATGCCAACTACCGCAGATCCGGCTGGTGTATCAAAAAGATGTTGTTAGGATTCTCCGATCCTATTGCTGGCGATTATGTGCGTTGGTTGTAAGTTGTAAGCTGGGAAATCTGTGAATTGAGTTGGGGCGAGGAAAAAAATGGAGCGAGTGAAGAGATTCGAACTCTCGACATTCACCTTGGCAAGGTGACGCTCTACCAACTGAGCTACACTCGCATCCAAATGCGGCGCCGATTTTTACGAGTGCCGTTCCAAATTGCAAGTGTTGTTTTCATTTGGACGCAGGGGGGGGGAGGGCAGGGATCTACAGGATTGATTTCAGCATGTGAATCTTGTCTCGATTCATTTTCCGCGCTTGTAGACTCAGTTCTCTCCTCCCGCGGTCGATGAAATCTCCTTGCAGACGGGCCTGTCCTCATTTGAAACTGCCCATTTGATGCTCTGTGTGAGACGCAACGATTGATGAGTAACAAGGTCATTACAAATCAGGAGAGCTCTAAAAATCCGGCAGGTCCGGAGATTGGTCTTGATAACCCGCTGGCCAGCCGTCGGTATCGGCTCAAACCTCCGCAGCACATTGGTGTCAGGCTCAGTCGGAAGTTGGCCGATGCTGTGGAGTGGTTCGTAGCGAGCCGGTCGATCCATGAGGATGTGGCGGTTTACGAAAACGAAATCTTTCCCTGGGCGGCTAAGGTTGAGGCACAGTGGTGTGGGATAAGGGAGGAGCTGGATGTGCTGATGTCGCGCCGGGAGGCAATGCCGAATTTTCATGAAATCTTGGCTGAGGCGGGGACCATTACTCAAGACAATCAGTGGAAGACCTTCTTCTTGATCGGCCCCGGCATGGATTGTCAGAAGAGCCAGGAACAATGTCCCAAAACGATGGCCGCCCTGGCAGAAATTCCAGAGACACAAACGGCTTTTTTTTCGATCCTTTCACCCCGGAAACACATTCCCGCTCATCGCGGTGCGTTCAATGGAGTGCTGCGATACCATCTGGGATTGATTGTGCCCGAACCTGCTGAACAGTGTCGGATCCGGATTGGCACCAAGATGTGCACCTGGCGAGAAGGCGAGAGCCTGATTTTTGACGATACCTATAATCATGAGGTTTGGAATGATACGGATGGTTGTCGAGTCGTGCTATTCGTCGATTTCATCCGGCCCATGCGTTCGCCTCATGATCGTTGGGTGAAGGCGCTCTTAAGGCTCGCTGCGCGAACACCTTGGTTGAAGGATGCCGATGGGAAACAGAAGCAGTGGGAGAAGAAATTTTACCAACAGTCTCGCTGAGCATGAAAGGCGCCGTCACGGCAAATGGCAACTCGGTTGAGGTGGAGGTTCCGTGCAGCCTGACTTCCTTTCTGGAGTCGCAACGGTTACTCCCCAAAAGCGTCGTTGTTGAATTGAATGGTGAAGCGGTTGCTCCCTCAGAGTTCAAGGATCGAATCGTTCGGGCGGGAGATCGGCTGGAGATTGTGCGGGTCGTCGCCGGTGGCTAGTGTTTGGATAGCGGGTAGAGGAGCGGGATGAATGCACTCGCCACGATCCATACCAGAAGATTGAGGGGGATGCCCACTTTGACGAAGTCGCTGAACTTATAACCTCCGGCACCATAGACCAAGGTGTTGGTTTGGTAGCCGATGGGCGTGGCAAAGCAGGCCGAACAGCCGATAGCCACGCCGATCAGGAAGGGTTTCGTATCGACCTGCAGGGAGGTGGCAATCTGCACCACAATGGGCGTGATCATCACGGCGACAGCGTTGTTGGAAAGAAACGTGGTCAGGAACGAGCAGACGAAAATCACAGCGGAGAGCATCACGGGCGGGCCAAAACTTCCCCTCACGTCAAGCAAGGCATTGACGATCAGGGTTACGCCTCCCGTCTTCTCGAGTGCCAAACCGAGCGAAAGCATACCGAAGATCATGAACATAATCCGCCAGTCGATGGCCTGATACGCTTCGTCGTTTTCCAAACATCCGGTCATCACGACGAAGATCGCCGCGATCAAGGCCAGCATTGAAATGGGAATGGACGTCACCGTGGCGAGGAGAACGATCGAGCCCATTGCCGCGGCCGCATATTTCTGCTTGCTCCGCCGTGGCGCCCGATGGGGCTCGGCCGATAACACGAGGATATTGCGGCTGTCCTGTAGTCGTTTGATACTAGACTCGGTGCCCTCGATCAAAAGCGTGTCGCCGAAGCGCAATGGCGTGTCCTCGAATTTCTTCTTCAGATTGACCCCGCGTCGATGCAGCGCGAGAACCCGGATTCCGTAACGGCGACGAAGGTCTAGGTGCCGGATGGTGTTCCTCTCGAGTCGGGATTGAGGGCTGATAATCCCTTCGACGACCACGGCCTTTTCGGTTTCCACCAGTGCCAGACCAATATCGTCCGGTTGTTGGAGGATTTCGATTCCTTTCAGATTTTTGATCTCGATCACGGATGACAACACGATGCTGAGGCGAATGCGATCACCGGCTTGGAGGGTGATCTCGTCCAAACTCAAAGGCAGGGATTCGTGACGGCGTATGACATCGAGGATTCGACCGTTGGGAAGATACTTGAGCGGTGTTTCGATCAGCGGTTTTCCCGCCAGTGGCGAATCTTCAAGGATCACGAATTCCGTTCGATACTTTTTGCTGTCCGTGGACTTCAAGATGGCCGCCAGGGTGTCTCTTCCCGCGAGCAGGTGACGTCCAACGGTGAGCAGATAAGCCATTCCGATAAAGGCAATGACCAAACCCACCGGAGCGAGATCAAACATGCGGAGGCCGGCTTGGCCTAAGGACGCCGCAGTTGAACTGACGAGTAGATTCGTGGAGGTCCCGATCAAGGTACAGCATCCGCCAAGGATCGAGGCGAATGAGAGCGGAATGAGCAGCTTGGAGGGTTTGATCCCTCGTTTGGTGGCGATGCTGGTGACGATCGGAAGAAAGATCAGAACCACGGGCGTGTTATTGACGAAGGCCGAGGTGAAGGCGACCAGCGGCAATAGGACGATCAGGATCGACCAATCACTTTTCCCGACTAGCTTGTCAACGGTGGCACCTAGCTGGTCGAGCGCGCCGGTTCGTTCCAGAGCGGCGCTGAGAATAAACATACAACCGACAGCGATGGCGGCTTCATTGCTAAAGACACGAAAAGCCTCGGCTGGGGTTAGAATCTCCGTGCCAAGCAAAATGCCCAAGGCCAGCAAGGCCACCATATCGGGAGAGAGCTGCTCGGTTGCCATGGCCACAAAGGTGGCTAGGAGCAGAACAAACACGAGGGCTATCTCAATCGTCATCCTTGGTCTGATTTAGGTTGAGGCGAGCCAGCAATCTGTCGAATCAAAGACTATCGGGCAATGGAAAAAGTGCCGCCTGATTTCGGGCGCACGCTTAAAAGAAGGGAGGTGCGGCGAGACTCTGTCAAGCCGTTATCACCGAATGTAATGGGAGGCATCAAACGGATTTATTTCCCCAAGCGGCGACTCTGGGGAATGGATATCCGTTCTCAGACCCTACGGTGCGAGGACGGAAACTCTTGCGAAGAGTCTGCACGCAATACTCTTGCAATCCCCGGAGGGGAAGGGACTGAAGTCCCTTCATACAAGGCGACTTCACGATTGTGGCTCGTTAGTGCTATTTCTTCCGGTTTACGTGAACCGAGAGAACCGGGCAGAGGACATGGCGGACCATGTTTTCGGCTGTGCTGCCCATCAGCAGATGCTCGAGGCCGCTGTGTCCGTGCGTAGCGATGACAATGAGCTCCGACTTTAGCTCTGATGCCGTTTCCGTGGTGATATGGTGGGTGCGTCCGATGTGGATGATCTCAGAAGGCTTGAACCCCTGCTCTTTTAGATTGTTTGTGAGTTCTCGAATTTTTCGATTGATGTCGTCTTGTGATTGCGCTCGAAGGAGTCCTATGTCGATAGGACCGAAAGCGGCGATTTTTCCGTAGTTCGTTTTGTCGCGAAGACCAGATCGATTCTGGCATTGAAGGATGTGGCGATCAGTTGGTCGTAACGCAGGACTTCCTTTGAAAAATCCGAGAAGTCTATTGGAACGAGTATCTGTCCGATCTTGGTTTTGGACAATGCGCTCGGCAACGAGCGGGTGTTGGCGGCTTGCGGGTGGATCTTTTGGGAGTTGCTTTCTTCGCAGCTTTCATGCCTCTACCCTAATGGTCGGAGCACAGCTTCTGCGTGCTTAAAGATGATCGGCAATGTCGCTCCCCCCAGTACTACGAGCGACGGTGCTACAGGAAGGTTGGGACAGGCTCGACTGAGTTCTGAAACGGCCGGTCATCTGGCATTGTTTGAGAACTTTGGTGACGGTTTGACCACGGATGGCGAGGTCGCTGCGGATGGATGAGGAGGTCGGGGTTGATTGAGCCGAATCTCGGCGAGTCTTGATTTGTGGTTTGGTGGGTAGGGGTTTCATCAGATTGAGTATAGGGTTTGTGGGCGGGAGTGCTGGGTATCTTTTGGTGTTTGCCACCCTGATTTTGTGTTTAGTTAGGGTCGTTGCTTCAGATGACGAACCGGGGCTATTGCATTAACTGGAGCCCGGGAAAAAGCTGTCAGGTTTTGGATGAGTGGCGATTCTTGGCCGTTTTGGATCGGTTCGCGAATTGAACCGCGTTTTTTGGTCGGGTCGCTTGGCCTTAACCCTACCGTTTCGACCTGGTGGCAATAACATGTGACAGCAATTCGTGGGAGGTTGTTGCCAAGGGAGGTGAAGCAGTGAAACGGAATCTCGAGGAGAGTGGAGTGCAGCACTTATGATTGCCAATGCGGTTCGCTCAGCTCGGGGATGTTCTTTGGGGGCGAGATCAGGTAAGCTGACGGCACTGGTGAAGGATTACACCCGACTGGGAAAACAGCAGTTGGTGGAAGAAGCCGAGAGACTGGACGCCTTGTTGGCTGAAAATGCCGACGAGGCAAAGGCTCGGCTGCAGAGCATTCTTGACACGGCCGTGGAGGGGATCATCACCATTGATGAAGAGGGCGCGATCGAAGATTTCAATTCGGCAGCTGAGAGGATCTTTGGCTACCGACAAGCCGAAGTGATGGGGAAGAATGTCGGTATACTGATGCCGGAACCCTACCACAGCCGGCATGATGATTACTTGAAGGCTTATAGGACGACTGGGAAGGCAAAGATCATCGGCATCGGGAGGGAAGTGGTCGGGCGCCGCAAAGACGGCACGGTGTTTCCCATGGATTTGTCCGTAAGCGAAGTCTGGTTTGGAGAGCAGCGATCCTTTTGCGGCTTTGTCCGTGACATCTCCGAGCGCAAACAACTTGAGAAAGAGATTCTAGCCATCAGTGATCGAGAGCGTTTGCGGATTGGGCAGGATTTGCACGATGACTTGGGACAGCATCTGACGGGGGTGGAATTCATGTGTCAGACCCTGGAGCAGACGTTGAAGGCGAAGGGAGTGGAGGAGGCGTCCGCAGTGCAGGAGATTGGGAGGCTGGTCCGTTCCGCGATCGCTCACACCCGCCGCTTGGCGCGGGGACTATCGCCGATTATCCTTGATCCGGGAGGATTGATTCCTGCCTTGGGCGAGCTGGCCGAAGCCACGGCGAAGCGGTTTCGGATTCGTTGTGAATTTCAATGCCCGCGGCATTTTGTGATCGACGATGAAGCGACGGCGAGTCACCTCTACCGCATTGCCCAAGAAGCCATTCAAAACGCTATCAAGCATGGGCGCGCGACCGAGATTGAGATCGGGCTGACCAAAACGCCTGAGCGAACTGCATTGAGTGTTCGGGACAACGGAAAGGGAATCCTCAAAAAACTGCCGAAAAAGCGAGGCATGGGACTGCGAGTCATGGGCTATCGAGCCGGTCTTATTGGGGGTTCGTTGGCTGTTCAGCGGCGAAATGAAGGGGGGACGACGGTTCTCTGTACGGTGCATCAACAATCTCGTGCGGGATCTTATGAAATCTGAACCCAAAAAATCTTCGAATGATAGAGAATACCGTATCTTGATCGTTGATGACCATCCTATTACCCGGCAGGGATTGGCCCAATTGATCAATTTCGAGTCTGATCTCAATGTTTGTGGTGAGGCGGATGGGGCGCGGCAAGCTTTCAATTTGATTGACGAGTTGAAACCGGATCTTGTCTTACTCGATATTACGCTACCCGATGGCAGTGGGTTGGAGGTGATCAAGGATGCGTTGGCGTTGCATCCGCGCTGTCAGATTTTGGTCCTCTCGATGCATGAGGAATCTCCCTATGCCGAACGCGTTCTTCGTGCCGGCGGCCGTGGCTACATCATGAAACAGGCGGGCGGAAAGAAGATTATGGAAGCGATTCGGAAAGTTCTCTCCGGAAAAGTTTATCTGAGTGATGCCATGTCCGCTCAGGTGTTGGAATCGCTCACCGGCGGTAGGTCTCAAGATCGGACGTTGCTTCAGTCATTGACGGATCGAGAGTTCGAGGTTTTCGAACTGATCGGTCAGGGGAAAACCACCCGTGCGATGGCCGAATATCTTCATCTCAGCGTCAAGACCGTCGGAGTGCACCGGCTCAATATCAAGCGCAAGCTTGGACTCGATTCAGCTTCGGATTTGGTCTCCTTTGCCATTCGCTGGACCGAGTCGGGGTGGTAGGACTTCGGGTTGATACGTGTTATCAGATCGATTCCCGGCTCTTTGGCGGTGCGGTTAGGAAAAATCCTATTGATGTGTTTTTGATTTGGAAATCGATTTTGGCGCCCACCGATTTTTCAGAATCCTCACACAAGGCACTGGAGCATGCCTTGTTGCTCTCGGAGACCTCGGGAGCAAAGTTGCCTGCTTGCGCACATGGTTGTCCCCGCCGCTGCGCCAGATATTGTTTATGGTCCGACAGCATGGGATGAGACTGCCGCCATGAAGCCGGCTGGGAGAAACTGGAAACGTTGCGGAACGAATGGGGCTTTTTAAAAATCCAAGTCCATGAAGTCATCGTGTGGCGTGCTTCCTGTCCGGTGCTAGGAGCGAGAGAGAAGCAGCCCGACTTCGCGCATTGAAGGCGATCAGTCCATCAATAAAAAAGGCCGTCCTCCGATTGGGAACTTGGCCTTTTGGTGGTCGAGTTGCGCGCTGCTCACGAGCGGCGGTAATCCGTAGGCGAGACGCCCGTGATTTTGCGGAAGACGCGGTTGAAGTGGGTGAGCGATTGAAAACCGACGTCGAAGGCAATCTCGCTGATTCGGAGATTTGGGTTGTGGAGCAACTCTTTGGCTTTTTCGACGCGAACGCGCGAAACGTAGTTGGTGAAGTTCAGGCCGGTGACCCTCTTGAACATTTTGCAGAAGTAGAACGAACTAGCATTGACCGCAGTGGCGACCTGTGAAAGCGAAAGTTCCTCGGTGATGTTGTCGTTGATATACTTACGAGCGCGGGTGATCAGGACCGGTTCTGCGTTATTTTGTTGGATGGCCAGTTGATTGCAGGTGGCGGACAAGTGCTCGGCCATGAAGCGGAGGAGACGAACCATGCTTTGGTATTTCTCCGGCGCGATGTAGCGGGTCTGAAGGTAGGCTTCTTGGAGGCGAGAGGCATCCAGGGTGATGCCTCTCGCCTCCAAGGTCTTGGCGGCTTGTTCGAAGCATTCCGGCCGAATGGGTTTGATCATAACTTGTCCTGTTTGCAGATGGGCGATCGTTCGACCTTCTACCTTGATGGGTAGTGCGGAATCGATCAGACCGAACGGGCATTCCCGAGTAAGGATGGTGTCTTCTTGCCTTTGGAAACAGGTGGCGCATCCGTTCTTTCCGTTCTCGGCGGCGCGGCAGAAAGCGCCTTCGTTGCGATGGTTGTGGAGCGGCAGGTCCCAACAGACAGCCGGACAAAGGGTCAGCGGGAGACCGGTGACGGTGCTGAATGATTCGGCGAATTCCTGAAACGTGGCTGAGTGGGCGAGAATCTTAATCAGCTGTTTGTCCCGTTCTGTCTCCGAGCTTGGTCGAGACGGTGGTACACTGGGCGTGGTTGAACGTCGGTGCTTGCCATTGAGATTGACGGTTAGTGTGATTGCTGAGGTTGCTTTCATCAAGACTAGCCTAAAAAGGCCCAGGATTTGCCACAATTAGGTCAAGCTCCCGGTGTTTCTAAGGGAGGAAATAGCATGGCCTAAGGGATTCCCTTAGAGCGCCGCCCCGATTTGCGCGGCAGCCAATGCGAATCGGCTCAAATCCCTGACGCACCACACCGGTTCTGAAGTGAGCGAAGGGACCTTTTATGCTGCTCTTTCTTCTCTAAATCTTGCCGCCTCTCCTTTCTTGATCGGAAACCTCGCGGTTTTGCCAACTTCCGATCACACATGAGCAATTTGCGCGGTCCGGCACTCGCATAGAGGTGGAGTGTCGGGGGGGTAAGATCCCCTGTCGGAAACGCGAGGCAAAATCGATAACGCCAGGCAGGCGGATGAGTTTTAACCGAGAGAGATTCTCGTGGCGGACAGCGCCAACCCGCATTGGGGGGCCAATCATGAAAATTGCCAGCGTCATTGTCACAAACCGCGGCGTTCTTTCCGAAAGATATGCTTCTCTGGCTCAACGGCTTTAGGACAAACGAGTACGCGAATCTCCTCGGCGGCGCCCGCTTCGAACCCAAGGAGGAGAATCCGATGATCGGGTTTCGTAGCGCTCCCTGCTACTACAATCCCCGCCATCAGGAAGGATTCGCCCTGGCCAGGTTCGACCAATTCTGTAGAAATGAGTCCGCTAGCTAGTCGCACTCTTTACGGGAACACAAATTGAAAACTCAAGCAGATGGGAGTCCGTCGCCTTTTGCTCGGGTCCAGGCGTCAGGAAATGAGTCCGCCACGAGTTGCCTGTTGACCTCGCCCGCCATAGCGCCTGCTTTGCCGCGAGCGGGACAGTCCGCGGAGCCTGGTTCAATGCCTGAAAAAAATCCTGCCCATCTTGCCAAAAACCTTCGCGGTCTTCCCTCGCCCTTCATGGCTGCTTCTGCCGCCGCTCGGCTGGCTTGCCGTCTCTGAAGGCGGCGAAGAGGAGGAGCGCTAGGCACACGGCAAGGCTAACCTCACGGGGTTCTGGGGTGATGACGTAACGGTTTGGTATTGGCTTGAAGATTACATCCGCCATCTTCCTCGGCGGCGAGCCGGATATCGTAGCTTAGAATGTGCCCGATGAACTCGGATTTGGTTTGTTCAAAGAGGCCGAGGATCTTCGGGTGAATGGGAGACCGCGAATATCAATAAAACCCTTAAACTTCTTTATATCTATACTGATAATCGAGCGTATCCTTTGGTACAGACTATTATAAAAGAATATGTAAACCTCGCTCTACCCCTTCAAGTAAAGCTCCCGATCAACATAGAAGATATAGTCAGCATTGTCCCCGACGAAATCCCCGTCGTTGTCGATTTCCCCTGCGCCCTCATGTTGGGAAGCCTCACTTTGAATTTATTAAAAACCTCAGCCGCCATCGTGGGAAGGTCCTCTGGTCTCGGTGGACGTCCCGTCGAAAAGAGCACGTTCAGGGTCGGATCATTGAATATTGGGGCTAAATCCTCGCCATCCACAACTAACTTTTCCAGGAAGTAATTTTATAATCAATCTCCTGCACATTCAAATCTCTGATGAAGTCGCCCTCGGTCTCGAACTGTCCAGTTAATTCGTAGATTACATCACCGTCGGCGACGGACTAAAATTGAAATTTATACTCCCAGAACACGCCGGCGGTGGACGCCACAATCAGCGGCACTCAGATGATTAATTAATCAGCGAAGTGAGCCAAACCGTTGAGTACTTATGTCTTTCTAGTTCAATTAGTATCATTGTTTTCAAATGACTTGTTAAGGATTCCCTGATGAACAACCGAAATCTCGATTTTCTCTGCAAAAATCACCAAAAACAACAATGTTCATTTTTTAATTCAAGCCAATTACGGTATTAGGAAAATATTCCGATACGAAATTTCCTAGAAGGTGTTGGCTGTTTTGGAATCATTCTGTTCGAGTGGTTTCAGGTTGTGAGCGGCTCGGACAGGTTCAATCAGTTTCCGACGCAAGCGGATTGCGTGCGCCCCTCGGGAGCAGCCCGGTGGGGGGAGGGCTTTCATCACAGTCAATCCGCCGTTGCATCAGTAGGTTTTGGCCGTCTCGCTCATCTTGGGCGGCAAGAAGGGCTTGCAGTTAGCCCGATTTGGAGGTGAACAAAAACGTTGCCGAGCGTCTCTTGATGCAGATGCACCAAGCGATGCACCCCAAACGGATCATCAGCGGTTGCGTGCTGGGATCGTGGCTATCTCGGCGGCAAGCCCAAGGAAAGGCCACCACCACCGGGGCAGCCGAACGAACGGGGAGAGGGTGCACCCGATAAAACACCCACCGATACTCAGAGCGCTGCAACATTTCCGTAAGATCCCTCGAGTGGGATCGTTCAAGTGACCCGTCCTCGAAGCGTGATTCATCGGGTTGGGAGTGGCTTTGGAGGTGGTCTAGCCTGGGAGATTTCCTCAATGCGTTGAGGATTTATGAGTCGTTACTAAAGATTGTTTGACAAGCCGGTAGACGAAGTGGCGGCGCTCTATCAGATGGGGCTAGTCTATGAGCGCCTGCAGCAATCTGGCCAAGGCCTTTGCATTTGCTATGAGAAGATCAAAGAACGAATGGACAAAGCCCCGGACAAGGCTCGCGGAGAATTGTTGGTATTGGTTGTGAGTATGACGAAATGGCGAATGGGAATGCGCGATTGGATCCGATGGAAGCAACTTATCCTCAAGCGGATTGGGAACGAGAACCTGGAGGTGCTTACACCTTAGAGCCAATGACTAGTAAGAAGGAAATAATTAGCAACCCTACACAAAGAGGTCTGTCGTGATATTCTGGAGATTATTCGGGAGGAAAGATAGGCAATTAGGACAGAATTGTTTTGAGCCTGCCGGCAAACGGGCAGACTTAAAACGAGCATTGGCCACACGGCTGGAGGGACTGAAGGAATCGATCAAAAACTATGGCCAAGCCCTAGAGCTCGAAGGCAAGGTCGGCTCGGTCTTGGACAAAGACATTGCCCTCTTCACTCAAGAGGGCGTGCAGACGATCATGAATACGGTTGCGCTAGACTGGGAGAACAAGAAGCTGCTCCTGAAGAAGGGGGATTGATACGTCCCGGAACGGCGCCGGCTGTGGTTTCCAAACGGCCTGATCTCGTCTCGAAAACTCTACCTCGCTTCCACGGACTAGAATCACCGCCCATGGCTATTGAGAAGGTCATCGTCCTTGAGGATGAAACGGTGGTTCGAAAGGATTTGGTTCAACTCCTTCACCGGAAACGTCTCGACGTCGCCAAGGTGCCGTCGCTCGAAAAAGCGCGAAGCTATCTGGAGAAGAACGATTTCGATCTGATTTTTGCGGATGTGCGTCTTCCCGAAGGTGCGGCTGCAATATCCTGACCCGCGGCGCTAGGCTATGACCAATCCGCCACTCGTGGTGATGATGACGAGCTATGGTTCGGTGGAGTCCGCGCCTTTCTCCATCGACCAAAATCTTCACAAACAACGCACTTTAATCGTAACACGGACCAACCTCTTCAAGGGGGATTTCAAACGGATACGCCATGTAGGTACTGTTGGCAACAAGCAGAGTAGTTCGGTTCAAGAACATCTAATCTGTCCGATTTGGCCGGATTACAGCCCCGTGTTCTCGAATGTATATACCGTCCAACCATGAACTTGCCCGCACAACAGGTCAAGCCAGTCGTCGTCGATGCGGATGTCCAGCCTGGCCACCTCCTTGTCGTCCCCCCGAACCTGATACTCGAAAAATTGTCCGATCAACGCTCCGCAATGCCCACACCCGTTGCTCAGGTATGCGTATCCCTGGGTCTTGCTATGCCGATGCTTGATGGCTCCGACACGAAGATCCCGTGGAATCAGTCTGACAAGCCCGGAAACGAGGGAATCGCATCCATCTAGGTAAGGCACTGTGAACCGGATCGGCCCGAAGCCAAGATCTACCGTTATGAACGAAATGATGTTCGTTTCCTTTTTGCATCGCCAACATTCTAGATTTCCCACCCGAACGGATGCGGTTCCAAGACACCGTCGCGGAACACTAAAGTGAAAGCGACGTGAGAATGCGGCGTCAAGAAACTCTCTGACTGGCAGAACCTGTTCGGAATCGTGTTCATAACCGGGCGTAAGATGCGCGAGATACCCAGCATCCTGATCTTCTGAGACCTGGGCGATAGGCAATTCCCTGGTGGGTGTGAAATCCTCGCCAATCCGACGCATCAACCACAGGCATCGAACGCCATCGGCCTTGTAGCGTTGCTGTCTTTGTAGTGTTTTCTCGTAGGTTTGGCCGGACCACTGTATCTCAATCGCAACCTTCGCGTGCCCCTTGGTCGCGAGTACATCCGCCACCCACTCCCCGCTTGAGGGGGTTCCCCCAGGAACCTCGGTTTCCGCCTCCCATCCGGCCGAACGGGCGGCCTCGACCGCTATTTGTTTCAGTCGAAGATGGTGTTCGGTTTCCCCGGAAGCGTCGCAGTCCCCAACTCGTTTGTGCGCGAAAAAGCGAGTTCCCCGATTGGATTTTTTCAGGACGACCTTCGCGTCACAGCAGGGCATCCGAAGATGCTTCTTTCTGCGATTGTCGACGCGTAGTTGTTCCCACTGATCCGTTGTCAGGTCAAAAGCAAGAAGTTTTTGACCTTCACCCTTGATCTTGCAGCTAAGGGGCATGTCGGTCCTCACCGGGATGCGGTTTTGCCCGAACTCGCACTCGACTTCAGCTTGCTGAGGCCGAGCGCATCATCCATCGCTGGTCTTTTCGGATGTGGAACAGGCGGGAAATATGAGGCAGAGCATCGCAAGGAACAGTCGGGTCGGCTGCAAAAGATTCGGAGGGGTGATGGAGATGTATTTTCTCAAGTGAGCGAGGGCGGGAACTGCGGATTACGCGGAAAGCAAGGATTTAGAGATTCAGTGTATTCTGCGTATTCCTGAGTTATCCTTTTGATTGGCGGCGGTGAGTGTGCTTGGTTTGACAACTCGCAAAAGAACAGGGCGTGAGGTTTGGCCGCCGGCTTCGTTGGCAATGGCATGGCAGAGGCGTTCGGTTTCTTCGACCCAATCGTCCGCGGTGAGAAAGACTTTTCGTTCAGACACATCCGGCGGCATGAGGACCCCGTTCAAGCCGATGTTGTCGACGATAACCCCGTGAGGGAGATTACTGATGGAAAAGGTGATGCGTTCTTTATGGCCGTTGCGGCGGACGGTCAACCGAGCAGGCACCGTCGTGCCGGGTGATATCGTGATGACGGGAATCGGGGAATCAGCGCCTGCTGCGGAACCCGTCCCATTTAATGATGGCTTGAGGCTCGTCGGGATGGTCGATGGTTGTCCTGAGATAGGGCTCAGCGTGACAAACAACTTCGGTTCGTCAGCGATTTTGATCCTGCCGAAGTTCTTCACCTGACGGATCGTAGTGGAGCTGCCGATTCTTGCGGTAGCGGTGACTTCGATATTGAGGCTTTCTAGTGCCGAAATTGAAGTTACGGAATCATCGACAAAGAGCGTCCCCGTTGCCCGGTGGTGGCCCGCCTCAATAACGATGGGGCTCGAAGCTATGACCCCATGAGGCAATCCGCCGATCTCAATTTCAATCTCGCCATCGTAGCCATCGATGCGTTGGCGATTGATGGCAAAGGAGCGACCGCTGCCTCGATTGATCGAAGGGTTTTGCGGCGAAATCGTCACTTCAAAATCGGGTTGCTCTTCGCGGACGAGAAGATGATAGACAAAGCGGGGACTTGCTTGGCTGCGAGTGTCGACCACTCGGACCACATAGTCACCAGATTCGGGAGCGGTGAAATAGAGACGGGAATCGCGACCTTTTCCGGCCTCGGAATGATCGTCGTTTTCGTAGAAAAGCGGGAATTGTGGGAGGCCGTTGGCCACGAGGCTGGTTCCGGGGGCGTGCGGTCGAACGATGTAGCAGGGCTCAAAATTAGCATGGGCGGTGGCTGTGGTGTCGAAGTAGTTTCGCCGGGTTCCGGAGGCCGGGTAGAAATCCCAACTCGAATCGGGCCCTCGGGGTGCGAGGAAGAGTTTGACGACTTCTCCATTCATGTAAAGATAATCGTTGATCGACATTTCCTCCCAGTTTTCCAAACGCGCGCCTCTGGCAGTCGAGGTGATGGGGC
Organism: Limisphaerales bacterium; assembly: GCA_024761205.1. GTDB lineage: Bacteria > Verrucomicrobiota > Verrucomicrobiia > Limisphaerales > AAA164-E04 > UBA2970. The sequence goes on along the minus strand of JAMASS010000004.1, from coordinate 132,500 downwards.
GGAAGGTGATGGCGGTGTCACGAACGGCTTCGAGGAGTAGTCGTTGGATCGGCTGTCCGGAAGCGGTGAGGATTTCGATGCGGGTGTCAATGGGCGACCCGAGTTGATTCGCGATGGTTTCGATGATGAGTTGCTGGTCTTTCTGAGCTGAGAAACGGAAGTAATCAACGTCAGTGCAGCCAGAATCAGTCGACCAAATTCTGCCGGTGGCATTCTGGCCGATCTGAATTTGTGTGGCCTGATTGATGGCGTTGTTCGACTCGGCTTCGGTGATGGCTTCCCATTCGGAGAGAGCAATCTTGGGTGCCGTTCGGAAACGGTAGCGGTTGCGGTCTAGCTTGACCGTGTGGGTGGAGCTACTCTCTACGGCAACTTCGGCATGATCGTTCTCGCTCAAATTGAATCCAATCAAGCGGAGTTTTGTATCTTGGCCCTTGGTGATCATACGGGGCATCACATCGGTCACGTAGGGGAACCCGCCAATGGAAAGGCGATAGAAATGATCCGGTGAGGCTTGAAGAAAACTGTCTCCAACGGTGAGCTCGTAGGTTCCGCTGTCTTTGAATCGATGAAAAAGGAGCGGGTCGATGGATTGATCAAACCCGCGGCTTGAGGCGATGGGGGTGCCGTTGCTGTGGTTCAGCGTGATGACCAGGTCACCCTTGGATCCCAGCTGCTTGGCGGCCACGTCGAAGACGAGTCCTTGACCTGCCTCTGCCTCGAATCGATACCGGTCGACCTGACCATTTTCGGTGATGCTTCCCCAGACATTAACCGGCAACTGGCTGAGTTGTTGGGCCCCTTTCGTTTCCTTGATCTCCGCCACTTGTGGCAGATTATCCACGTGAAGAGACACCTTGTTGCTGGCGCCATGTGCCGTCTTAATGGTGAGGGGATACTTTCCTAGTTCCAGGGACTCGGGTGAAAAGACTAACAATTCGAGACCGGCGGATTCAGTGGACTCTTCGGGGATGACGGCCGCGTGAAGGGCGGGGGAATCAAAATTGATCGATTCGATATTTCCGAGGTTCTTGCCTTCGACCCGAATGTGGGTTAGGATGCCTCGTTGCACACCAAAAGGGGAAAGCCTGGCAATCTCAGGTTTTGGCGGTAAGGCTACTTTGCCGTCTTGGCTTTGGTAGTAGCCGATCGTTCCATCTAGCCTTCCGACGGCAATTTTCTTGTCTTCGTCGAAGAAGACGATAGCGGGGCTCCAGTCAGGTTGGGTTTCCAAGAGGAATCGTTCTTTGAGGGGCTCAATGTCCCACAGTTTGACAGTTCGGTCATCAGCGGTTGAGACGATGGTTTTCCCGTTTTGAGACAGGGACAATTTGAGGATAGTCCCTTCGTGAGCGAAGCGGGTTTTAAGGATAGGGTTGGTGGTTTCCTTGGCAGACTTGCTGATCTCCCAGACACGAATCCGATTGTCCACGCCCCCAGCGTACAAACGCCGGCCGTCTTGACTAAACAAGACGGTGTGCTGTGCCTTCAGCGGTTGTGACAATGTGTCGGTCCGTTCGCCTTTAGTCACGTTCCAAAGTTTGATAGTCCGGTCTGCGCTGGCACTGGCTAAGATCTTCCCGTCGGGTCGGAAGTCGAGATCGAAGACGGCGCCTTGGTGTCCTGACAACGTCCGGCTGCGAGTGCCTTCTGCGGTGTTCCAGAGGAGGATTTGCTGGTCATAACTCCCAGTGGCCAAAAGGGAACCGTCCGGACTGAGGGCTAGTGAATAGATGGAGTCGGTGTGCCCAGACATTGTCTGAAGGAGATCGCCGGTCGTGGTGTTCCACTTCTTTATCTCGCCGGAAAGTCCGGGTTCCCCGGCGGCACTGTAGAGAGTGGCACCGTCGGAGCTGAAGACCAGACCGTTGACGTTCCCCCGATGGCCGTCAAGGCATTTGACGACGACGCGACGCTGTGTGTCTAAGAGATCAACCTGACGATAACGGCCGATGGCGAGAAGCGTACGAACCGGGGAGTAAGCTAAGGCTTGGGCGGGGTTCGGTGCGTCGCCGGTCACTGCGATTTCTGGAATGATGAGATTGACAGGACGACGCCATCCAGCCGGCGGTCCGGGCGCTCCGAGATCGATCCACGTGCGGACCAGGTTAATCTCTTCGGTGGTCAGTTTCTCGCGCCGTCCCGGTGGCATGATCCGCTTCTTGCCCTTGGTTTCGGTGAAGCCTACCAGGAGCCGAACCAACGGGCTGCGTGCACTATCGCGTTTCAAGATGGGGGAACCATTTTGCCCTCCTTTGATGAGTGTTTCGTAGGTCTCAAGGTTGAGCTGAGCATCCGGATCATCGTGGCTGTGGCAATCCAGGCAGTGCTTGGCGAAAAGTGCGTCGATGGGGGCGTAAGGATTCGCTCCTGGCTCGGCCCAAGCGGAGGGAGTGCGTGAAACCGCAAGCGCGACAAACGCTATGAGTAGCGTGTTGGAGAGAGTAAGAAAACGCTTCATGATTTCAGATCTTCGGTTTGCTTGGTGATCTGTCAGTGGCTGAAAAGGAACTCGCGGCTGCTGAGAACGGCCCAGTAGACGTCTTCCAAAGCCTCTCGACGTTCGGACGGGCCGGCTTCATCCAGGAGTTTCTGAATGCGGCTTCGTTCCGCCGGGGTGGGGTAGCGGCTGAGGGCGCTGAGGTAAAGGTTATCGACCATGGTGAGGAGGGGCACGCCGGCTTCCAGCTCTTGACCGATGCGGTTGTTGGGAGTGCTGAGTTTTTGGTTCAACGTTTTGCCATTCGCAATGTGAAGCACTTGAGCCACGCTCGGTTCATCGGTTCGTTCGCAGGCGCAGGTCTGAGCGCGATCCGCTCGGCCAAAGGAACTGAGGAAGTAAGATTCAATGTTTGAATCGGGTAGTTGGAGCGCGCGCCAGCCTTGGGGGAAGCCGCTGAACTTGGTTGGCACCTCAGTGACCTGAGAAAATGCATCCAATATCACCTCGGCCATGAGCCGCCGCGGGTAGTAGCGAGAATAGAACCGGGAATCGGCTTTGTTGATACCGTTTGGTTGACTGTTGCGTTGATAAGCGTCCGATTCGAGAATCAGCCGAATCAGTGCTTTCAGGTCGAAATCATTTTCCGCCAGGTAGTTTCCGAGTCCGGTCAGGAGGCTTTCGTTGCTGGCCGGATTCGTGGCCCGCAGATCGTCAATTTTTTCGACGAGGCCCACTCCCATAAAGTTTGTCCAAACGCGGTTGGCGATCGCTCGACTGAAGTAAGGGTTTTCGGGGGCGACCAACCAGTCTGCCAGATGTTGGCGCCGATCTCGCGAATCGTTCTCCGCCATGGGGCGGCCGTCGAGTGGCGTGGGCGGTTGGCTCCTTCCGGTCAGTGGTTGAACCACGTCGCCGCTCAGCGCCGTGAAAATGATGCTCTCGTTACTGGCCGCGCCGTTCTTTGTGCGAATCCGGGCGAAGAGATTGGCCATTTGAAAATACTGGTCGTTGGTCCATTTCTCCAGAGGATGGTTGTGGCATTTGGCGCAATTAATCGACATCCCAAGGAATGCCTGGGTGGTGGTTTCCGCCATGATTTTAGGATCGTCGTGAAGGACGAAGAAGTTGGCGGCGCCGTTGGTCAGGTTGCTGCCTTGCGCGGTGACGATCTGCCGGACGAAATCATCCCACGGCGTGTTGCGAGCGACTTGGTCACGAATCCAACGGTAGTAAGCCCACATCGCTGAGGGCTCGAATCGTTTGCTTTGGACCAGGAGGAGATCCGACCACTGATAGCTCCAATAGTCGACGAATTCAGGGCGCTTAAGTATCTGTGTGATGAGGGCTGATCGTTTGGCGGGGCTTGGATCATCGAGAAATGCCTTGGCTTCTTCGATGCTGGGTAAAATGCCCAATGTGTTCAGGAAAACGCGCCGCAGGAACTGACTGTCCGTTGACTGTGTTGACGATGGTATCCTAAGTTGGGCGAGTTTCTTTTGAATTTCCCGATCGATGAGATTCTTGGGCTCTCTTGCCGCGATTTCTGGGAGAGCGTTGGAAGATTCGAAGGGAGCGGTAATGGTCATGGTAGCGATGCGGCTGAGATACCAAGCGGTGATGGCGCCTTCTCCGTAGCCAATGATCTCGACTCGACCATTTTCGTCCACACAAACGACGGACTCATTTGCTGAAGAAAACTTCGCCCAACGCGTCACGTCTTCATAGCGGCCGTTATCGAAATAGGCACGAACGAGGATTTGTTGGGAGAGACCTGGTTTTAGACTGACTTGAGCTGGTGTGATATCGATGCGTTCAATGCGTGTGTCGGTTTCTTGGGGACTGGGGAAGCCGTTCGCGATCCATTGGGAAATGACGCGATATTCGTGCGAGTCGATCTCGAATCGTTTACCGCCTTTGTGGGGGATGGCCCCCGTGGGTTTGGTGAGGAGCAAACTCCGGCCGGGATCTTGGGGAATGATCCGTCTCCCTAGGGCGTGCCGCGTGAGGGCGATGAAATCACCTTGGTCGTCATAGCCGCGAAGTGACAACTTGAAACCGTTTTTTCCCGCCGCCGCGCCATGACAGGCGCCGGCGCTGCATCCGAATTTGGCGAGTATCGGCTGCACGTGGTTCCGAAAACTCCAGTTGCTTGTCTGATCGAAGTCGCGAATGACCACTTCGACGTCAGTCGCCAGGTCGCCAACGGCGGCGCTCAGCGTGGCTTTGCCAGTTCCCAGAGGTGTCAAAACGTTGCCTTCGATTCTCAGGATATTATCAGGTGAGACCTTCCAGAGGATATCCTCCGTGATTTGTTCACGGGTGCTGTCCTCTTCAAATCGCTGGACAAGGACTTGTTGTTGCGCGGTTGTGCCATTGAGGACGATTCGTTCAGGGAGAATGCGGATGGAGGTTGCACTGCTGGCATTGGGGACTAAGCCAAGAATGGCCAGGACAATGAGTCCGGTCAGTCGAGATTGATGCATGAACAAAGTAATCATTGCGGCTCTCGCTGGGTCGTTAACCGAAGAGTTCGTTGATCGGCAACGTGCCGAAATCCACCAAGGGGAAGGGTCGCGATTGCGGACCGGGCAGGTGGGTTTCCAGACCGAGCCCCAAACTCTTGTAAATGGTGGCGACGACTTCGTTCGGTGCAATTGGGCGTTCGACCGGATAGGCGCCAATCTCATCACTCTTGCCCACCACTTGCCCCCCCTTGATGCCGCCTCCGGCAAAGTAAATGGACCAGCACTGCGGCCAGTGGTCGCGCCCGCCCGCAGGATTGATTTTTGGGGTGCGCCCGAATTCGGCGAGGTTGCACACCAAGGTGTCATTGAGCATGCCACGCTGGTGCAGATCTTCGATCAACGCGCTGTAGCCTTGGTCATACATGGGCGCTACGATTTCCTTCATCCCTGTGATCGAAGTGAAGGGCTTGGAGCCATGGATATCCCACGTGATTTCGTTAAACACCGTGATGAATGTATTGATGGTGACAAATCGAACCCCGGCCTCAATCAAGCGACGCGCTAGCAGACAGCACTGGCCAAACCGGGTCATGCCGTAGCGTTCGCGGACCTTGAGCGGCTCTTTGGTGAGATCAAATGCCTCCCGCGCTCTCGTGCTGGTCATCAGCCGGTAGGCGGCGGCGAAATTGGCGTTCATGAGCTCGGCGTTGGGACTTGCTTCGAAACTGCGGACCGTGTCATCGACAATCTCGCGAAGTCGGCGACGGCGGTTCAGGCGCGCTTCGCCAATTTCTTGTGGAGGGCGGAGGTCGGGTACCTCGAAGTTTTCGACCGAAGGGTCGGCGTTCAAGACGAACGGGTCATGGGCCTTACCTAGAAAGCCGGCGTCCTGACCGTGGGGGATATTGCCGCCGGTGGGGCCCATGGGCTCGGGAAGAATCACGTGGGCGGGCAGCTCGTTGCGCCACCCCTTGAGAAACTCGAGAGCGCAGCCAGCATGAGGGGTATTGACACCGCCGGTGAAGAGGCGGCCTGTCTGCATCATTTGATGGCCGCTATCGTGGACGGCGGCGGCCGTGTGGAAGCACGAGCGGACGATGGAGAACTTATCGGCAATTTTGGCGTGCAGCGGGAAGATCTCGGTGATTTCGAATTCGTCGGATTTTGTTCGCATCGGTTTGAACGGACCGCGAACTTCTCGCGGAGCATCGGGCTTGGGATCCCAGGTGTCCAGTTGGCTGGGGGCGCCCAAATTGAAGATCATGATTGCGGACTTGTTGTCGGCTGTCCCCTTGGCGGTTTGTGCGGCGCTCAACGCCGAGTATTGGGCCATGGAAAGCCCAATCGCACTTAAGGTGCCAACTTGCAGGAATTCTCGGCGGGTGATCCCGTCGCACGTGGTGATTGAGCCCTTGCCAGTGATATTTAACATAGCGGGTGGTCTGGGTTCTGATTGGTTTAACCAAAAAATATCTGAGGCTTCTTCGCTGCGCAACGAATTAAGTAAGATTGGCGCCACACCACCACGGTTTTTGAGGGTCGTCGGAACATCACGAGGGCTGCGTGAATTCGCTGTGGGAGAGATTCAGGAGGCGCCCTTCGAGGGCGATGCTATCAACGTCTAGGGGTGCCCCCTGACTCCCTCAATCCGACTGCCTGGGGCCACTTGGGCGGCCGGGTGAAGGATATCGGGCAGGCATTTTAGGCAGGCACGGCGAGGACGGGACACTTGGCCTGTTTGACAATCTGTTCGGTGGTGCTTCCGCGCAGCGCATCGAGGAAGCCGTGGTGGCCTTCAGTCGCCATCACGATAAGGTCTATATTTTGGGTTTCGCTCGTGTCAAGAATGTGCTCCACGACATTTCCCTTCCAGGCGGATTGCTCGACGGTCCAGCCCGAGTGGTCGGGTAGGTTGATGCTTGGCGCATCATCTTGGGGGCCGACATGGAGGAACTCGATTCGCAGTTCGGAAAGAGAGAACAAGCTGCCAATGGCTTCGGCCGCTCTGACCGCATTTCTGGGCTTTGGTTTGTTGGCAATGGGTACCAAGATATTCCGAAGCTGCACACAGCCGATTTCCGTAGAGACAAACCCTTGAACTTGGCGGGGTACGAATAGTGTCATCGTTTTCGTGTCGCGTGCGATGGCCGCTGATTTTGATTGCTGCCACCAGCTTGACAGGCCCGACCGCTGGTGAGTGGCGAGGATGATGAGATCACAGGGATGTTGTTCCAGGTAAGTGGCGATCTCTCTCACCGGGTCCTTCCCCTCACGAATGGCCTTTTTCACAGACAATCCTGTCGCTTCTACCATTTGACGCGTGGCATTCGCCGGTATGAACTGCCAGCGGGTGAGTGTTTCTCTAATTTGAGGAAAGTCCGTCCAGTGAACCGAGGGACGGTTATCGCTGACATGGAGCAGGGTGACTTCCGACTCTCCCGCTAATCCTATCCTCAAAGAATGGGCGAACGCTCCACTGTCGCCGACCGAAAAGTCTGTTGGATGTATGATTTCCCGGAACATTGATGTTTTCATCGGGAGCGATTATAGTCTCCGCCTGTTCTCCTGTCTTCGCAGATTTGGGCCAATCCGTCCCGTTTTTTGATTCGGGTTCGGGCTTCCTTGAGTGATTGGCCAGGACAATTTTGGGGTCATGCTCGGCAATCGCGGTGGAGTCGGTAGGCTGTGGATGGTTCTCTTGTGGGGACCTGATAGAACAGATCAAATTTGAGAGAGAGAGAAAGCTCCGTGATGATTGCGTTTAACGCATTTCTCATATTTTTTGCCACCGCTTCGGTTCTTCGTTGCTATGTCTTGATGGTTCGATATTTCTTGGCGGGTCATGGGGTCCCTTCGGACCTTGAGGCCGCAAGAAAGAAGCGAATGCTGCGGGAAACGCGGTCCTGGTTGTGAGCTGTGTTGTGATCAGGGGCGGCTCAGCTGCGCGCGGATGGGTTCGAGATAATCGTTGGCTTAGGGTGTGTGAGGTTGCTTCCTTCCTCTTGCATCCACCCCGGGGGTAGGTTGCGTGTTTTCCGTCTCCACCTACCCTCTTTTATCTTCCGAGCTTCTTCAACTTTCTTCTTTCCGACCGGTTGAATAGGGTGATGATGTCCTTCGCTTCACCGGAGTGCGAATATTCGTTGGGTTCCGAAGGTAAAACGCGTGGATGTGGAGCGGCGTTAAACAATTTCATATCGACCAAAGACCATGTTCAAATCATATAAAAACAACCGAAAATCGTTCCTCCTATGGGGAGGAAGTCTTGGTGCCATAGCAATTATCGCGACGAATTTCATCACGGCCCAATCTGTTTCCAATGATCGTCGAAACCAAGCCTCGTCCTATGATCAGACCCGGGGAGAGCACTATCCGGGGCGGTTGCCTTATAGTCGAGTCAGACCGGTCAGTAGGGGTGCGGAAGCGTCTGCTGTATCAACGGTGCGCATGGGTTCCCAACCGGTTCGGTCTCAGCCGAGTCCCACTGGATTTGGCCCATCGCATTCCACGGTAATCCGCGATGGATTGAAGTATGTGATTGGTTCAATGTCTTTTCCCACTGGATTGCGAGCGCATGATGGGCTCTTGCTCGAAAAGATCGTGCCGGCAGAAATGATGGTGGGGACGCCGTTTTCTTACGAGTACCGGGTGACCAATCTGACGCCGCATCCGATTCATGTGGTGCGGTTGATGGATCAGGTGTCTTCGGGTTTTCGGATTCGGCAGTCCGTTCCCCAACCCGCCTCTACTGCTGGAGGGGTCGTGGTCTGGGACATCGGCAAGCTAGAGGGCAATGCTTCGCGCAAGGTGCGCATTCAGGGAGTGGCCGCTGCAGAGGGAATCGTCACGACTTGCGGATGGGCGACCTATAGTCCGGTTCTTTGTGAACCGATTCGCATCGTGAAGGCTAGCCTGCAGGTGGTGAAGAACGGACCGGCAGAAGTGTCGATTTGCGACCCCATTCAGTACACGATTCGCGTGAAGAATACCGGTTCGAGCACGCTGACCGGCGTTCGATTGGTTGAGCGAATGGATGACGGGGTGAGTTTGGAAGGGCGGGGCGAAGTCGCCTTCGATATTGGAACCCTGGAACCTGGAGAGACTCGACAAGTCGCGGTTAGTGCGAGAGCAGAGCGGACCGGCACTTTCGTTAATCGAGTGATGGCCACGAGCGCTCAAGGGGTGACAGCAGAGGATTCCGTCAGTACTGTCGTGTTGGCGCCGGAGATTGCGGTCAGCTGCGAGGCTCCCAAGGTCCGTTTTATCGGGAGGCCGGTGGAGGTTTGCTTTAAGGTGGCGAATCAGGGAAGCGCAGTCGCGGATAATGCCGCGGTGGAAGCGCTGGTTCCGGAGGGCGGATCGGTTCGGGGCGTTACTGGAGGAGGACGGATTGTCGGCGACCGCATTCAATGGAATTTGGGCGAGTTGGCCCCTGGCGAAAACAAAGCGGTGTGTGCGCAGCTGATTTTTGGCACGGCCGGAATTTTTCGTTTGGCTGGTCAGGTGCAGGCGGATTGTGTTGATCCGGTGAGGACGGTCTGCCAAACGGAGATTCGAGGAGTTCCCGGCGTGTTGCTGGAGGTGATCGATCTTGGGGATCCAATAGAGGTTGGTGCGACGGGCACTTATGAGATAACGGTGACCAACCAAGGAACGGCGATGGATACGAACATTGCCATCCAATGCGTGCTCGAGCCGGCTCAGGAGTTTGTCTCCGCTTCCGGAGCGACCCGAGGAGTCGAGGTGGAGCCGCGAATTATTCGCTTTCCACCGTTGCCGAGCCTCGCTCCCAAGCAGATCGCGCGTTGGCGGGTGGTCGTTCGTGCGGTATCGCGCGAAGATGTGCGCTTCAAGGTGACCTTAAAGACCGATCAGATCAGCCGGCCGGTGGAAGAAACCGAGGCGACGAATCAATATTAAGGTCCCGGCAGAAAAAAGGTGAGTATAAAGGGTATCCGGGCCATGTTGGCAAGGGGTCTGTGGTGACAAAGTGTCGCCGGACCCGTTTCCATGACCATCCCTCCAAAATGCCGTCAGGTTGAAAGGCTGAGTTCCAGTGGAGACATGAGTGGCGACTGTCCGTAGGCTGGCCGCCTATGAAATATCCCGGCTAACACCCGGCTTGTGCTCGAAAAGAGTAGGGGAGAGCGTCGCTGACGAGAAACCCCTCGTCCTTCGCTTCACCGGCTGCGCCTCCGTGTCCCATCCGCTTGTGAAGGTCTGGCTGAGCATGCCGGTGAAATATCCGGTCTAGGGAGCTGGTGACTCAACCACATCATCAACGATCTTTTCAGCGATGTCCTTAAGTTCGCTGAATTCAAATATGCCCAGTTCAACGGAGCCGCCGATAATACAGAAGTTCTGGCAGATGGATTGAACAATACTGGCTGGCGGCGGTTGTTCAGCCAGTTTAGCCATAGCGACCAGGAGCGCGTCCTGCGTGTTTTCCATGCCAAGTACCGGATTACGGGAAACCATGCCCGAGACGAAACGCTCCCAATGGGTTTGCGATTGCCGGATGACCCTCCCAATAATTTCATCTTCCCCTTTTACCCGTTTGGCTGCCCGGCTGACCAAGTATTGCCGCCACCAACTTCTGGCCAGCGGGCAATCGACATAAACACTTCTGCGGCCGCGAACGCCTTGCAAACCACTCAGTTTGCGTAGCACGGTGCGCACGCAGTCATCAATCTCCTTCTCCCCGGCGTTGGGACGAAGCGCCCTGTCTATTCGCTCACGCCCTGGCGAATTATTGCCCGGCCCGGCTGCTAGGTAATCCGCGTCGATTTTTCTTTCGCGCACATGTTCCAGGGTAACGTAAGCCCAGAAACTGCTGCTTGCGGCCAGACTCCGCGCGACATCCTGCCAATGATGGTGGATGCGCTGCTCCGTGTCGGGAGGCGGGTTATTGAATTCCCTTTCGCTCATGCGGTTCGGCAGCACACATACGCTGTCCCCCGCCTCCTCCTTGATGCTCTTCATCCTGTCAAGAAACTGTTGCCGGTCCTGTATCGCTTGCAGGAAATTTCGCTGTTCCCTGCCACCTTTCTCTTTCAGCAATTTATTCTGAAATTCGGAATAGTCTGCTGCATCAAGCCGCTTCAGATGTGCCTGTTCACTCATCATCCCGGTCCTGTTCTGGGACTGTGTGCGGATGAAGCGTTGTCGCTGCCAACTCCGGGCAGAAATCATCGTCTTGCCAGTCGCAGTAACCCTTCTGTTTCAGTTCTTTGGATAACTCGTCCAACTCCCGGTAATTCCAACCTCCCTCGCTATCTTCACCCTCGTCCTTACGGTAATCTCTTTGGAGCTTAGCGAAACAAGCGGTGACCATGTGAGTGAGGATGTCCCGCCGTCGGTCTTGCTTCTCTCCGGGGGATTTGACGAATCGGAGCAGCTCCGGATGGCAGTAGACAATGAATTTGAAGTCGCCGTCGCTCGAGATGTGTACTCGGAACTGCCCTGGCTTCAAATTGTCATCACGGCGCAATTCCAGCAAGCCATACATACCGGGATTCTTCATGCGCATCACCGAATACCAGGCCAACCGAGCTCCTTTGGGGATAATAACCGGCACATCATCCAGATCGGGATGGGTGTCATGGTTTGCATGATTCAATACGAGGCGGTGTTCTTCAGTGCACACAATCATGGGCGTGAAGAAGGGCGACTGGGCCAGATTCTCCGGTTTCCAAGTGACGGTCTGACTCGGCTCCGCCGAGCATTGCAAGTCGCAAAAAGCGGCATTAGGCGAGGAAACCCTACAGGCATACACTGCCTTGCCCTTGTTGATCATGTTCGTGATCAGCCGAGCCCCGCGCAGCTCGTGGTCCAGGACCAGCTTGTAATGGTCCTTTTTACCCTCGTTCCGCTTGCGCGCGCGTGCTTGGTAGACACCTTCCGGGAAGGCGTCGTTGCCCTCCGAGATGGTCGGATATGGTGGCAGGTAGATGTCATTGGCGCCTGCTTTTGTCTGGGTCATGATGTGGACTCCTCCATGACTTCATCTATGCCTCTTTTGCCGCTGCACTCTGACCCGGAAAGAAGGCGGAGGTAGGTCTGTGGTCTCAGGGCGATACCGTAGTTCAACCCGGATGGTTTGGTCTTTTTCCAAATTGCCAAGTTTGATGCCCGGGCGTGTGCCAGACAGGATGTCTTCCTTCGGCACCGCAACGTCATCTATGCTCGCTCCAATGATGGCCGCAAACTGTTCCTTCCAGATGTGGTCCGTGGTGGCGTCGATGTGCTCGTCCAAACACAGGTATAGGAGGTTGTTGTCGGAGGCTTTGAGGCTGGTGATCGACATACGCATTTCGCCGCTGGCCGGGTCGGCGGGTCTGGCGGTGATGCGGAAATGATTACGCAAGGGTTTTGCTGATGTAGAATGGGCTCCGGAGTCTTTTTTTGCACTGTTTTGTCCCTTCCCGTCGACGGGCTTGTCGGGGGTTGCGCTGTTCCCGGATGCTGAGGCCTGTCCGCTGCGATTGGAACCCCAAGGCTCCAGTATATTGTTATAGGCCATGTCCGGCTCGTGCCTGCTGCCGGTTTTGCCACCGGGACGGTTGTCGACGATGGGAAGAAAATCCTCCGGGGTGTAGTGATCGTCAGTAACCTTGGGAACCTGTTTTTGGAACCATTCCTTGAGCATCTTGAATGCGGTTTTCAATTTCTCCCTGTCTTTCGAGTCCATGCCCTTCAGGTTAAGTTCATTGTGCAAGGGCCCCTCGGCTTTTCTAATCAAGTCATGGAAGCTTTTCGTCTGCGTGGCATCCACCAGAATCAATGCTTCGAATGGTTGCTGCTCGGCGAAGCTGTTTTGGAAATGCGGTAATCTGCGGTCGCTATTGGTAACCCACATGTCATTGCGGCACAGATTAACGCGAGTTTTGGTCACACCCTCGGTCTGTAGAAAAACCGTCACTTTCTCACCGTCGGGCAGGTCTACGTCATGGTGTTCACCTTTCCGCAAACACTGATAGGCAGTGAAGGCTTTGCTGCCAGGCAGAAATCCTTTGTCTCGTTTCTTGTCCTTGAACTTTTCGACTATGCCGGGCAGGGAGTCTGCGTTCACGCTAGTTGGTGGCTTGGCATCGTCCTGGGCCCCGTCGCCCGGGGTATCCCGCCGCTCGTCTGCTATCGTCACCTGTAAGTGCCTCTTGTGGATGGCAGCGAAGAAACTACAGGCCGTTGCTTTCTCAATAGCATCCTGCAGGGGGCTCTCTTCTCCGAACTTGTTGAAGGCGGGAACCATAATGACCGTCCCATGGTCTTTAATTTGTTCCAGCGCCTGAGCGATTGTAGGGTGAATTTGCTCGTTTTTCGGGTACACATGCTTTCCTCCCTCGTAGCCGATTGAGTAATACCCGTTAGGACTGCGTCTAACTTGGTCATTGTTGTCTTTCTGATGCGAAGCAAGAATGGCGTGCCCGCTGGCAATACGTTTTTCTTTATGTATTGCGCCGTAGAGCACATAACGGAGATCAGAAACAGGGAATACTGTGAAATGTCCGTTGCCGAAGGCACCACTCGCTCCGTCATTCTTCTTGCTGGCACCGTCCGATAAGAGTGCTTCCATAGTTTTCTCATTCAGACCGATGCCATTGTCGTAGACCATTAGCACGTCCAGCTGCTTCTTTTCCAGCGCGGATTTGATATGTTGAACAATCATCTGCTCCTGGTCCGGGAGTTGTTTTCCATTATTTTCCTTTTTGCGAAATTCAACTGAACGCCGGAACGCCTCTTTGTAGCTTGCGATGCCGGGTATGTCGGCAGTTTTCCATGTAGACAAAACGAACCGGACTTGAGCTTCCTTGACTCCAATTTCGGTCACTGCGTCCATCGAGTTTTGGATAAGCTCCCTTACAATGGCCGAAGGTGAGCATTCCCTATAACTCATTATGCTTGCGGAAGTGAACCCAAAATTGTCTTCAGAAACGACAAAGGTAAGGTCAGCTTTCACGCGGTTGGTGCTCTTGGCTGATTCAGCCGATTTAGCAGGTAGCCGTTTTGCCTGAGTTCTTTTGCGTTTCGGTTTTTTTCGTTTTTTGCTCATACCTTATCTGAATTGATTGCAGCGAATGTTAGTGGAACATGCCTGAGCCAATTGTACGGGGAAACAACTCAAGCACCTGTTCGATCTCCCTGTCGGTGGTGAAGCGTCCTAGGCTGATGCGAATAGCTTGAAGTGCTTCATCTGGTGGAAAGCCAAGAGCGACAATGACGTGAGAAGGCTCGGTTCCGCTGGAAGAACACGCGGACCCGGTTGCCATAGCCATTTGGTCCCGTAGCAATGCAATAATCTCTTCCCCGGAATAACCGGGAAATGCAACGTTCAAGTTGCCAGCGATTCTCTTTTCCGGGTGTCCATGAAGACGCATTGAGGGGAATAGTTCTTTTAGCCCCTCCCACAAAACTCTGGTAAGCGCCTTGATTCGTTGGTGGTCGGCAAGGGTCTCTGCGGCTGCAATTTCGCAAGCCTTGCCGAACCCGGCAATCAGTGGAAGCGGTAGCGTGCCAGACCGAAGCCCGTATTCCTGCCCCCCGCCGGTAATCATGGCTCTAAGGCGAGGTTTTATTTCCTCCCGCACATACAGACATCCCACGCCCTGAGGGCCATACATTTTGTGGCTTGAAAGAGTCAGCAGGTCCACGCCTAGTGTGGCCACGTCAATGGTGATTCGTCCGGCTGCCTGAGTGGCATCGGTATGTAGCAGGGCACCGTGGCGGTGTGTCAATTCGGCGATGGCTGACAGGGGCTGGATGACACCAATCTCATTGTTGACCAGCATTACCGAAACAACCAGCGTCCGCTCGTTGATGACTTCCTTCAATGATGGCAGATCAACTAGCCCGTCCCGTGTTACAGGCGCGACATGGCAAGTGAAGCCCCCTTGCTGCAACGCATATACTGTTTCCAGAATAGCCGGATGCTCAGTGGCGAGCGTGACTATTTCGAGGCGGCGTTCGCTCGTCTTGCCGTTTGCAGCGATGGGACCGAGGAGAGCGAGGTTGCAGGATTCTGTGGCACCGGAAGTGAATAGGATTTCATCGTCATCCGCCTGAACGAATTCTGCTACCTGCGCCCTTGCTTCTCGGACACAAGCAGCCGCATTCCAACCATAGACATGATCTACGGAATGCGGGTTTCCAAAACTCTCCCCCCGGTAAAATTTTAGCAGTAGCTCAGAAACCCTGGGGTCAAGAGGAGTTGTGGCCTGATAATCCAGATAGATCGGCAAATGTTGCATATTCAATCCGTGCATTCACAGGGCAAGATGTTGTTATCGACCGTAAATGCATCCTCGCCTTTCTCAGCAATATCAGCGTAAGTAAGCGATTCCTTGCCAAAAAAGCCGATGAACCTGACTTCATCATTGGCACGTTTTCGATCTTCAAGCTCAAGGTCTCGACCATATTGTTGTTCAATGCGTTGCCACCAGCGAACGTCCTGCGGCGTATCCGGTGACTCGCGACCACTGTTCTGCATATCTTTGTGGACGTTTTGGAGATTCCTGCTGCCTTTCAGAAAACAATACATACAATTGGAAAGATGAGATGGGATGGACAATCCCCAGCCCTGCTGCTTCCAGAACTTTTGAATGTCTTCGCTCCCGATACCCATGTTGAACAGCGGCATGTAGACATGTTCACCCTCATAACCTTTCGACGCCTTACCACCGGCTGCTCGCATTTCAACTCTTCGCACTCGCGGTTCCTCGTCGGCCCGCAAGCCTATAAATGCTACATACTCTACACTGCCAGGGCCGAGGTGCGCGTTGCCCCCGTAGCTGTTGCCTTCTAGAAGCGGGTTGTCAATGGCAACAGGTGCCTTTGTGAAATCCGCGAAATGCTGCTCTGCTCGGAATGTCGGTCGGGAGCGAACGTATCGTTTCTTTTCCAGGTAGATCTTAGGCGGGGTTTCGCCTCTGTTTCTCCTGTGTAGATTGAACAAAGATGTGTCATCAATCCGTGATTTAGCATACCAATGTCCCAACCGTGGTATGCATGGCTTGCACGCAAACCAATCGTGGAGAAACTTTCTGGTGATTTCAAGTTTCAGGGCCTTGGTGCAGGAACGACTGAATTGGTTAGGAACATAACCTGATAGAGATAGCATTTCCTCAAAAGGTTCACCCCGGTCGTGGTAGCCATCGGGATTGCTTTTTGACCAGGGCGTCGGTTTGGCTAGTCGATATGATGGCAGCCTCATCCACTGACCTTTGGTAACATCCTCATAGGTTTGATACTCAATCCAGAAGAAAGGAATACCATATTGCTCTTCTGCCAGCCTCTTGCATTTTACTACGAATTCATAGGTAGCTGAGTGCTCCGCTGCTGTGTTATTGAAAACAATGACATCACCTCTTTTGGGATCCAGGATTTTGTTTTCCAGCAATATACAAAGCATCATACCGCTGGATGAGCCGCCGGAGAATTTAACTACATGAGGAAGGCGAGCATGCTTTTTGGACCGATACCGTAGCCCGTATTTTGAAATCGATAGTTTCGGTGTTCCTTTAAGCGTCATTGGCATTTCAGTATTTTCTCATATAAAAACGAAATGGGAAACTGGTTGGCCTGACCACAATAACCCCGGAGCATGAGGTGTGCACATAGCTCGTTGCGGCCTGATGAGCTTTTTGAGCCAAGCAGGCCAGGGGCCGAATGATGCCTGCCTGCGTTCGGAATAAGCCGCTACAGTCAAGTTGGCCGTTGCTCTGATTCATAGACTTTTTACTCCAAATCCGTAAAGCTAAGTTTAATTGCTCACCCTGTCTATTGTCATTACACCACCTGTGCCCGTGTATCTGCCCCGGATACGCCACAGAGCAACTCATCTCCCTCCCTCCAGCTAACACCGTTCACCCTAGCCCTGATTTCTCGTCCATAGAGATGCTGCCATCAGGCAGCCGAGATTTTGCGGGCTTCTCGAGGATGGAGCGGCGGCGGGCGGCTTGAGCCTCTGCTCGCCCGGCTAGGGCTGCAAGGCCCATCTCTTGGCCGCGAGTTCAAAGCCCTCTGCTCGGCAGCACGAGCTAGCACGGTTGGCCGGCAAGCCCAGCGGTTGTTCCTTGAAGCGGTTTTCCCGCTTCTCCCCTCGGGAGCCCGCTGGGGTTCAGGGCTTGGGCGTGTTCGCTGTGCCGTGAAGAAAAAGGGACTAAAATCCCTTCCACAGTTCCGCGTTGCTTCAACCATACCCCCTCCCTTGACTTGGGTTTTGCGATTGTCTAGCCTCTCTCTTAAAGCACCATGCGCAACGCCCCGCTGATTCCGATCATTCTCCTCGCTCTGCTGTTTTCCACCAGTGAATGCCCAGCACCCTTTGTCTACACCCCGAGGGAGGGTTGGATCTACGAGACCCCCGCACAGGCTGGAAAATGGCAGCGGGACACCGCCAAAGAGCAGCTCAAAGTCGCCCAAGAAGCGTATGACCAAAAGGATTACCGAATCGCCGTCAGAGCAGCCGGCAGAGTGATCAGACAATGGCCCTTCTCGGACTACGCTCCGGAAGCCCAGTACCTCACCGGGCTCGCCCACGAAGGAAACCGCCGAGATGAGAAAGCGTTCAAAGCCTACCAAGAGATCATCACCAAATATCCCAAGTACGACAAATATGACGAGGTCCTGCAGCGTCAATTCGAGATCGCGAATAAGTTCCTCAGCGGTCAACGATTTCGGCTTTGGGGGCTGTTCCCCTTGTTTCGATCCATGGACAAAACCACCGAGATGTATCGTGATTTGATCAAGCATGGGCCCTACAGCGAGGTTGCTCCAAAGGCACAACTCAACATCGGTGCGGCGAGTGAAAAGAAGAAGGATTTTGCTGAAGCCGTCGTGGCTTACGAAACCGCCGCTGATAAATACTCGGACATAGACGAGATTGCCGCTGAGGCGCTCTATCGAGCAGGAAACTCTCTTTTGAAAGAAGCCAAGGAAGCAGAGTACGATCAAAGCGTCGCCACTCGCGCCATTGAAGTGTTTAACGATTTTATCGCGCTATACCCCGATGATGAACGCATCTCCGAGGCTGAACAGAACATTCGAGACCTTCGAGTCGAACAAGCTCGTGGCAGTCTCCAAATCGCTCGCTACTACGACAAAAAAAACCTCAGCAAAGGGGCCTTGACCTACTACAATAACGTCGTTGATATCTTCTCCCGCCTACTCAATGATACGCAGCACAAATATGCCGTCGAAGCGCGGGAACGGATTGCGCAGTTAAAGGCCGAAGTCGCGGAACAGCCGGAGACTAACGAATAATGCCTCGCCATTTGGCCAGCTGTTTTCTCCTCCTCGTCAGCCTATTCCTTCAAGCAGGCTGCGTCAGCTATCAACTAGGTCCCAGTTCAGGCCTCGAAGCCGGCGCTCAGACGATTGAAATCGCCCCGTTTCCCAACCAGACCGAGGAACCGCGGCTCTCACCCGTCGTGGCGTCCGCGATGCGTCGGCAGATCCAATCTGACGGTACGTTTCAATTAGATACTCGCCGAAAGGGCGATCTAAAAGTTACTGGACAGATCACTGAGTACCTTCGAGTCGGGGTGACGTTTCAGCCCGGCGATATTAGCACCATTCGGGATTTTGAGCTCCGGATGACCGCGCGGGTCAAAGTCCAGAACCGCCGCACCGGTGAAGTCATGCTGGATCGCCCGGTCACCGGCCGCACGCTGATTCGAGCGTTTAATGATCTGGCCAGCGCGGAACGCCAAGCCCTCCCATCGCTCGCCGATGATCTGGCCCAAAACATCACGGATATGATCGTCGACGGCGCCTGGTAAACCACACATAAACCAAAGCGATGGCTCTTCACCGCTTTCCCCAAACCCACCTACTTTACTGTGTCAACCGGCTGCCTGATCACCGGCTGCCGCTCCCGATCCTCTGCTTGCTGCTTCGCCATCACGAATATGATAGCCACACTGAGGACGACCATCACGCAAAGCAAGCTGATGCCAAGGGTAAAGACCTTGCCCGTCGTCGTCGATGGTTTCGAAACTTGATCATTGGCGATCTCTTGGTTCATGATGGCTGGTTGAGCTCGCGTCCCGTCATATCTTCACTTTGAACGTCTGCTTTGGTTTAAGCGATCGAGCGAAACCCGCCATCAAGCGGGATACACGCTCAACATCATCCAAATGCACCAACTCCACCGGTGAATGCATATAGCGATTGGGCAGACTGATCAACGCGCTAGGAATCCCGCCACGAGTCCAGAACACTGCATCCGTATCCGTGCCCGTCGAGCCGGACATGGACTCATGTTGAACCGACAAGCCCTCCGCTTTCGCAACCTTCTCCAGTAACGCGACCACCTCCATGTGATTGGCGCCCCCATGGGTAAGCGTTGGGCCTTTGCCCAACCGAATATCACCATGCCTCCGTTTCTCAACGCCGGGATAGTCGGTCGCATGGGTCACGTCTGTGATCAGCGCTACGTCTGGCTTCAGTGAGTAAGCAATCTGGCGGGCGCCCAATAAGCCGACCTCTTCCATCACATTGGCCACGATACAAATCTCCGCCTTTAATTTCTTCTGATCGCTTGCCAGCTGTCGCGCCGCCTCGGCTATCACAAACAAGCCCACCCGGTTATCAAAGGCTCGAGCAACCACCACCTTTTTTCCCAATCGCCCAAATCGATCCGCAAGCGTAATGAGGTCCCCAACCCGCACGAGTTTTTCCGCTGCCGCCCTGGAGGAAACTCCGAGGTCCACAAATAGCTCATGCATCTTGGGCACAGTTTCTTTTCCATCCCGGCCTTTCAAATGCGGCGGCACGTTTCCAATCACCCCGGGCACATCGCCATCACGTCCGTGAATCAGCACCCTTCGTGCACACATGATCGCTGGGTCGACCCCGCCCATTCGCCGGACGTAGACGTAGCCGTCGTCGTCAATATAGTTTACCATCATGGCAATCTCATCCGCATGCGCCGCCAACATCAACCGCGGCGAACTGCCCGGGTTCAGCGTCGCCACCACATTCCCGTAATCATCATTTTCGACTTGATCGACAAACTTCCCCACGTAATCAATCCAAACCCGCTGTCCCCTGGCTTCCTGCCCACAAGGACTGGGAGTCTCCACCAGATGCCGAAGAAACTTGAGATAGCTTGACTTCATGTTCAGTCAGGCCGCGCCCAGGCAGGCGGATTCTTCAGTTGGAACAACTCCTCTCCCGCCTTGGGGACGAGCAGGACACCTTCATCTTCTCGATTTGCAAAAGCAGCAACATCGACTGTTTTTGGATCGCGATAGCCGAGATTCAGCCGCCGACACTGTTCGGAACTTAAACCTGTCGCCAAAGTCACCCGAGCACGAGGCTTCTCGATGCCATCGATAAAAGTGCCCTGGCCGTAGACATGTGTCGAGTGGGCGAGCACACCCCAAGGCTCCTCCTTAAATCGTTCCCATTGGTTCAAGAAGTAATCTCGACAGTGATAACCGACGGAATAGATCTTTTGACCATGAGTCACCGATACCTCTTTTATATGCGGTGCATAAATGATGAGCTCGCCATCGTCAGCCAACACCGGCTCTAACTTGTACATACATTTCCCACCAACCCAAAGTTCATTATACATCGGCGGTGCGCAAGACAGCACGGTGCGAAACGGTTTTTCCTTGTAGGTCACGTGCAAGTCACGAGACAGATCAGCCGCCTCGTCCCAAGCTGTTTCCGGCGTACCCTCGAAAATGCCGCCTAAACCTCCATCCTGGACCACCATGCAAAAACACTGCTTGGGAAGATCGACGAGTCCACCAGCATAATCAATCACCTTGCGGACCACCGTCCATTTGTGGCCAATAATCTTCGGATTCAAAATCACCGCCGCCAACCAATGAAAGAAATTCAGCAACTTTGGTCCGCTCACACCGGGAAACAGATATTTGTTGCCACCAGAAAAGCCGACCACTTCATGCGGGAATACCGGCCCGAGGATGACGATCCGATCATACTCATAGAGCTTCCGGTTGATCTCCACCGGAATATCCATTGCAAATCGTCCGCCCGTAAGCTCGTTCAGCTGAGCCTTCAAAATCATGCCGATTTCTCGCAGCGCATCCGGATTGTCCCACTCATGATTGAAAAACCGGACTGCCCGATACGTCGTTTCACGCTCCTCCTGAGTGATTTCAATCCGCTTGCAGATAGCCTGCTCAGACATCGGTTGATGAGTCCCCAAGGCGACCATAATGTCGAGTTGCCTGACAGCTCCTGCCACCTGATCGTAAAACGCCTTGAACACCATCCCCACTGGCGCGCTACGAGTCGCATCCGGAATAATCGCCAGCACCCGCTGCCCTGCATATTCGCTCAACGGACAGGTCTTCCCCACCAAACGGGCCACCTCAGCCGCCGAGACCTGAGCGCCCGCGGATGCGATAATGAAATTTGCCATAGACTGACCTGACTGCTTCCCGATCAAATGGTTTGGGAAAGAAAACCCCCATCCACCCGAATATCAGTGCCAGTAACAAAGCTACTCGCCTTGCTGGAGGCCAGGAAAAGCGCAGCGCCAATCAATTCCTCTGCCTCCCCAAATCGGCCCATCGGCGTATGCCCCATAATGGACTCCGCTCGTGCCGTGAGAGTCCCATCGTCATTGAAAAGAAGCTTCTTATTCTGTTCCGCCGGGAAAAACCCCGGCGTGATGGAGTTCACTCGCACACCGGTTTTCGCCCACTCTCTCGCCAGAAATTGAGTGAGGCTCAATACAGCCGCTTTCGCCGCCGAGTAAGAAACTACACGGGACAACGGAAGATGCGCCGAAACACTGGCAATGTTAATGATGCTCCCTCGTCCCGCCGCAACCATCGCCGGGCCAAACACCTGACAAGGAAACAAAACACCTCCGTTTAAATTCAGACTCACATTATTCTGCCAAACCTCCAGAGGAATATCTTCAAACTTGTTCTCACCGGCAACAGTAGCTCTCGGGTCATTGCCGCCAGCGGCGTTGACCAAGATCGAGGGCTTCCCCGCCTGGCTGATAACCGTTTTCGCCGCCTCTTCCAAACTTCGCCGATTGACAACATCTGCCGCCACGAAGCTCGCCTTGCCCGCTTTCGCCACGATTTCAGCGGCTCTGGTCTCACCTCGCTCCTGATTTCGGCCCAAAATAATAACGCTGGCTCCCGCCTCCCCCAAACCTTGCGCAATCACACCACCCAGACGCCCTGTGCCCCCAATCACCACGGCAGTTTCGCCGGACAGATCAAACAAACTCATACACGAACTCCTAACGATGCGAAGTCAAGGTGTCGACGGAAAATCGGAAACTGACTTAAGAGCTCTACCGAGCAGCAGTCGCAGAGTCGCCAAAGACTGATTGTTCATCGAGCGCCCGCAACGCAGCCACCGCTGGTCGATACCCGCCATGAACCGCTACTGCAAACCAACGCCGTGCCCGCTCCAAATCGGGCCGTCCCGTCAATCCACGCGCGTAGACTAGCCCCAACCGATACTGATCCTCCACGTTTCCTCGGATCGCACGCGCCTGAATTGCCGCCAGCACCTTGACATCCAGCCTCCCCCTTTTCTCCGCCTCCTTCGGCGCCTTGGCCTTTGCGACCAGAGGACCGGGACTCGCATAGACACTCACAGTGGGCGTTTGACGAGGCTGAGCGCCGATTCCTTGGGAGAAAAAAAACACACCTCGCGCCGGCGCCATCGGTGTCACCCGCGTCACCGCATAAAACCCTTGCGCTTGAACGACTGAAGGAGAGGCCGCACTGAACCACCACAACAGACTTCCCAGTGAGCAAAAAAACCATCCTAACGCCTTAACCTTCACAATTTGAGACTATGCCGACTATTACCAATACTCGTCCATGGTTTTGTTTCAGCACCCGATGAAATTGAGGACGGACAAAGATTGCAATTACCCCTGTCACAAGAATGTCGAAGTGGCGAAGGATCGCCGCACTTCCTTCATCCGAAGGTCTTTGCAATAGTCCCCTCCCTTGATCTCAGTCAACCCTTTTACCGAAAGCCGATACCAGTAGATTTGAGCCTGAAAAACCTTACCTAAATCCATCATCACCTCAACCTCAACCCGTCTAAAACGCGAATGCTCAGCATCATCAGGTTTGAAATCTTCATATTCATCCAGCGTTTGCCAGAACAAATGTTCCGCTTCGATTTCAAATACTTCTCCGACAATCCGTGAACCCCGAGCGTCATCCGGCACTGCGACAGGAAACTCCCCAAAATCGTAGAGCCACCCATACACTCGCCCCAAACCGCACGCACGCCCCACTTCATCCAACCGGCGGCCCAGTGAGTGTCCACACTCAGGTCGCAATGTCCCATAAACAAAAAGTTTCACGTCAACCCGGCATTAAAATAAGGCCGACCCACCGCTGAGTTCCAGCAACAATAGAGGCTAGCACACAATATTGACAAAAAGGAGTTGAATCCAATCCGTCCCTTTTCAACAATCCGCCGACAGTTAGACGCCCACAAATGCTCAGTGTAGAAACAAATTTCATCCCCATTTTTGCCGCGATAGCAGACTTGGAGAGTTCGATCTCAGCCAAGATTCTCTACCAGGTGACCGGATTTGTCATCGTGCTGACCGTGCTCATGATGTTATGGGCCGCCATTTCGCTCATCGGGGCCATTTTTTCCCGGTTTCCCGTTGAAAAACCTCCGGCCCCACCCAAATCGGTAGCGTCGCCAGTCAAACAACCCATCACGCCACAACACATCGCAGCGATTATTGCGGCCCTACACACAGTGATCAAGGAACCCTACCAAATCACGAGTATCGAGGAAGCACCAGAGAAGAAATCGACTTAGGAAGGACTAACCCCATTGACCTTACGTCGATCGAGTATGAAAAAGCTGAAAGTTACAGTCGAGGGAAAGATTTACCACGTCACAGTTGAGCCGCTCACGGAGGATATCCCGATGCCTACCGCGCCAACAACCGCTCCCCAAGTGCCGGCCGCTCCACCAACAGCTGAGGGTGAAACACCCGTTCTGAGTCCCCTCGCCGGGAAAGTGGTCGCGATTGATGTCAATATCGACCAAGCCGTCAACGAAGGCGACCAACTCATGGTGCTCGAAGCCATGAAAATGAACACCTACATCTACGCTCCTAAGAGCGGTGGCATCCGCAGTATTCTAGTCTCGGAAGGAGACACGGTGGAAGAAGGGCAAAACCTTATCATAATGGCCTAGACCAGGCGAACGCTTTTTTCCGATGTTAGACAATCTATTCGAGTTCCTCCGTCTTTCCGGTTTCGCGGCCCTCACGTGGCAGATGGTAGCCATGTGGTTCGTGGTCTTCATCATGCTTTACTTGGCCGTAGGCAAGAAGTTCGAACCCCTCTTGCTCATTCCCATCGCATTCGGCGCCCTCATCGCGAACCTCCCGACTCGCGGTATTATCACAATGGATCAAACCGCCGCTGGAAGTATCGAACCCGGCGTGATTCGCGTGGAAGCGGTTGAGATGGTGGTGGAAGCCGCCGAGGACGAGACAGCAGAGACTATCCAAACCCACAAGATCAAAAAAATCGAAGGAGGTCTGTTCGACTTCATTTCGCAGGGTATTAAATTGGAGATCTTCCCGCCACTCATCTTCCTGGGAGTCGGCGCCTTAACAGACTTCGGCCCCCTAATCGCCAACCCCAGAATGCTCCTCCTCGGGGCTGCCGCCCAACTCGGAGTCTTCTTCACATTTCTTGGCGCCAGCATCATTGGCTTTACCACGAATCAAGCCGCCTCGATTGGTATCATTGGCGGCGCTGATGGCCCCACCGCGATCTTCACCAGCAACAAACTGGCTCCCGAACTCCTGGGACCAATCGCAGTGGCCGCTTACAGTTACATGGCGCTCGTGCCCCTCATTCAGCCACCTATCATGCGGCTGCTAACCACCGATGCCGAACGCCGGATTCGCATGAAATCGCTGCGGGCAGTGTCTAAACTCGAGAAGCTTGCCTTCTCGGTGGTGGTGACAATGGTCTGTGTGCTGCTGGTCCCGGACGCTTCCCCGCTGATCACCATGCTCATGCTCGGGAATTTTCTCCGGGAATGCGGCGTCACCGAACGCCTTTTGCGGACGTCTCAGAACGAGATTATCAACATCGTGACGATTTTCTTGGGAGCTAGTGTCGGCCTCACCATGCAAGGCGAACGATTCCTTCAGGCAGGAACGCTTAAGATCATTCTCCTCGGCGTCGTCGCCTTCAGCACTTCGACGGCTGGTGGCGTGCTCATGGCCAAGCTCATGAATCTGGTCAGCAGCAAAACCCCGATCAACCCCTTGATCGGATCGGCTGGCGTCTCGGCCGTCCCCATGGCTGCCCGTGTATCCCACCTCGAGGGCCAAAAAGTGGACCCGAGCAACTACCTTCTCATGCACGCCATGGGCCCCAATGTTGCCGGCGTGATCGGGTCCGCCGTCGTTGCCGGCTACTTCATCGCCACGCTTTCGTAATAGGCAAATCGTCAATCCCGCACCATACCGGTGGGACCTCGCGTTGAAAACGGGTGAGGCGTGAGTTTCTCAAACCGTCATCCTCCATCGCTCAGCAGAGGGGTGGCGGCTGCGTTACGCTGCTGGCTCATTGTCTCCAGTGGTTCCTCTCTTATGATCTAGGCGAAAGCAGATCGACGGAGACTCTCTCCATCTCACTACTGTCAATCACACCCGCGCCGCACCAGAATCAGGAACTCAAGCGAATCTGCTCCTTTTTCTCTTCGAGCTCGGCCTGCAATGCTGCGCGATCCGTTCCCAATTGCCGCTCCAAAGAGGCAATCGCCTCCACATCTCCCTGTTCGGTCGCTTTGGCAAGCTCGCCTTTGACGAAAATCTCCTTCTCTGCAATCTTCGCTTGATAAACCGAATCCAACTCTGCGATCTCCGCCCGCTGCGCATCGGTCAGCGAAACACTTGGGGAATCCGCTTGCAAACGCTCCATCGCCAATTCATATGCTGATTTCACGTCGCCTTAAATACAATTAACCAGTCCCAAACTCAAGGATATAAAACCAGAACCACCATCCGCTTGACTTCGTATCTTGATTCGGTTGGAGTCGATGAGAAAACGCAGGCAATGCGCTCTCGATATCGCAACAGCTTCTTCGTGCCCTTCGCGGTCATTCCCTGGCTCCTCCACGCCCATCCCATCTCTCTTAGCACCGTCGTCGCGAATGTCGAAACCAATCAAGTGACGGTCGAAATGAAGATCCTGGTGGAAGATCTCATGCTCTTCCAGGATCTCCAACCCAATGAGCAACAAATACTCCCGGCTGACGCACTCCACACGGCCAGCACCGGCCATCATCAGTTCTTACTCGATTACTTTCAGATTCGGACATTAGACGGTGCAGCTGTCAAAGGAGAGGTTCTTTCCACCGACACCGAGGAAATCCCTGACCAAGGGGTCCCACTGGATGCTGTTATGTCCACCTCCATTTACTATGCCCTCCGCTTCCCGCTAGCGGGCTCAGTCGACTACCTGACATTCTCCCAAAACTTTGGTGGTGATACCAACCCGCTGCCGTCAGTCATGGATCTGATCGTCCTCCAAAACAACGCTCGTCTGGGCTACCCTGTTCAGATTAGCCCGAAGAATCCGCATTCGGTGGAACTCGATTGGGAAAATCCCCCCACTAATGATCGCAAGTCCTGGCGTGAACGCCGTGCGTTAATGCGTCAACGCCGAGAGGAACTGCTGGGCATCACGAGTTATTCCATGACCTACTCGTACATTTACATTACGGATACCGATATCCGACATGAAATCCTCGTTCCGCTGCTCACCCTCGAAACCTGGTTGTCCATCGAGCGGAAAGATCCCGATTTTCTCGAAATTGACGAACAGGAATCCGCCGTCGCTGTTGTCGAATCCTACTTTCAAACACACGGGAAAGTGAAGATCGACGGCCTCAATGTTCCCGCCAAGGTCAGTCGCGTTGATTTCTACGGGCTGAATTTTCGTGACTTCGCCCAGCGCGCGCCCAAACAACGGGTCAGTATCCACAACGCGCGGGCTGGAATCATTCTCAACTATCCCGCAAAAACGCCACCCAAAACACTCCAAATGAATTGGGATACCTTCAATAAACACACTCCATTGCTCAACTCCGTCGTTTATGTCGGCCAAGACAAAGGATTCCGACAGTTCTTCACCCCGGCGGAACCGACCCTTGAGTGGACCGCACCAGAATCCCAGTCAACAGTCAGACAGAAGACCGTCACCTCTCCGCCGATTAGACAGCCAGTGTATGAGCTGCCCTTAGTCAGCTCGATAGGCATCCTAGGATCAATGGGTCTTTTTTTCCTAGGGCTGGCCAAACGGTCTGCTCGACTGCTCGGTATCTCCATTGGCTCTGGATTGATCTTCATTGGTCTGTGGACTTGGCCCGTCCAAACAATTGCGGTTCCTATCCCAATACCACCCGAACAAATCATCGCCACCGAAACAGCCAACGATGTTTTTGCCACTCTGCACGGCAACATCTACCGCGTTTTTGATTACAACAACGAAAGCCAAATCTATGACGTCCTTTCCGAGAGTGTAAGTGGCGACCTGCTTGAATCCCTGTATTTAAAAATCCGGGCCGGTCTTAGAATGGAGGAACAAGGAGGCGCCATCGCTCGCGTCACCTCCACCACGATTCGGGACCATGAACTCCTCAAACGCACGTATGTCAATGGCAACCCGACTTTTACCTACCGCTGTACTTGGAACATCGCTGGCACCGTCGAACATTGGGGGCATATCCACACTCGAGAAAACCAATACAAAGCCAGTTTTACGATCGTCGGATTCGAAAATCGGTGGAAAATCACTGATTTCGAGGTCGAAAGCGAAAAAAGACTTGGTTTTCAGACCAAGCTACGTGAAACGAAATAAATCGTTGGCTCAACAAAAATCGGCAGTCTATCAGGAATTGCCGTAACGTTTGATCCAAACGTTGATCTATGATATCGACTCAGCCGCATTGTCGAGACATGCGCGAGGCGAAGCGCCCCGCATAAGTGGCAAACGCCACTAGAGAATTATCATTTTACATAAAGAACATGTCTAAAAACGCCGCTCAGTCGTCCGGCCCTAGTCTCTTACACGTTGTGATCCTGCTTCCTCCTTCCGACGATCAGGAATGTAGCTCGCCCGCCATCTGAAGCAACAACTCATCCAAAAGGCCCATTCAGTCTTCCTAGATCGAGCCACCGAACCAGCATCGAAGGGGCCGTCAAACCCGCCGACGAGACCAAATCCGCCAATCTTGCAGCCCCGTTTCAAGCCAGTGAAACTTATATATGGCGACAAGCCTTGGAAAGGTAAGAATGGCGGACCGAACAAGCCAAGCCGCAGCACCAAGAAGACCTCGGCTATTGGAGACGTTCAACGGGATGGCGCGGTGGTGGCAAGCGCAGCCGACAAACCCGACTCGCTTAAAAATTCCGGCATCCTGCGGTCTTCAAAAAGCACATCGTTCCGAGGGCACAACGCTGATGACCGACGAATACCCTGCCTATCAAACCGGGCACCGGGCAGGATTAGCCCACAAGGCCGTCAACCACGCCAAGGGCTATATCGAAAGGCTGGATGCTTCTGTATGTTCAGGAAACTTGTTGAAAGCATAACAAACGCGAAAACGAGAACGCTTTTGGTGCGTTTCTCATCGGGTGTTTTGGGTAAATCAACTCATTCCACTCCGTGGATTTCCCAAATTTGGGGTTGGCGCTGCCATTAGCTGGCGCGCCGATGATGACACCCTCGGAGGTCGGGGATCGCCTTGTTGCCAGCCTTGATAACGGCCCGTTCCATCATGGTTTTGAGTCCTCGTATATTGCCGGGAAAACGGTAATCCGATAAATGCGTTAAGGCCTCGCCGATGATGGGCGGCGAGCCCTGACCAATCTCCGCGACGAACAAGTTGACAAAGTGCCGGCCCAAGAGAGGGATGTCGTCCTTTCGCTTGCGAAGCAGTGGCAACTCGACGCTAAACTGAGGATTGAAGATTGATTCACCACGAAGGGCAAACAAAAACAGGATCCAATCCTCTTCGAGCCCTTCGTGGCGGTTTTGCCTCCCGATCCGAATTGTTCGAATCCGTTCTCGAGGGTCCGAATCTTCATGCACAATGGAGCGGGCGGATTTACTGATTCAGGAGTGTCGATCAGGACCTGCAACTCTCGGTAGTCTACGGCCACCGATTCCGATGAGGACGGGCTGCTCGACCTCGCTTTCGCCAATATCAGCTCTCCGAATAATATCTACTTGAATCACTTCATCGTGCCGACCCTAGACCTTTGTCCGGTCGATGTCGTGGTCCGGGCAGCACCGGGTGATTGCGAGGCAAGCGTGGACTTCTCCGGCACGTTACTGAACGTCTGCGATCCACCCGTTACCTCCAGTCCATTGCGGAACCGAAGGATGTTGAACTGATTGCAATTGCTCAAGTGCCCGAGCCCGCTCTTAATCGATCGCTAGAATTTCGGTCCCGGAGCTTATTCACCAGCTAAGACTTTCCTGCGTCTGGAACATTGACGGCGCCCGGAAATCTCACACCAATAATCTCAACACCACTGAAACCAACTAAAACTTTCCTGCGTCTGGAACATTGACGGCATCCGAAAATCTCGCACCAATGATCTCAACACCACTGAAACCACGTTGGAGCCCTCGAAACCGAAACATCACACAGTGCCCTCTCCAAAGGAATTCTTTCTCGCCAACCATGTCCGGCTTACGTTAAATGACAGATTATTCCTGAATGAACGCATCGGTATGCCAAATTGCGGGCTCGCCCAATTTGCTGCTGACAGCTTGCTATTTGATTACTAAAACACAATGACAAAACCCATGAAAACACACACCTCCTCGCCCATCTTAAAACGTCGGTCAGGTTTTACCTTGATCGAATTACTCGTCGTTATCGCCATCATTGCCATTCTGGCCGGAATGCTCCTCCCCGCACTTAGCCGGGCAAAACTCAAAGCCACTGGCGCTTCCTGCTTAAACAATCAGAAACAACTGATCCTCGGCTTCATCATGTATGCCGAAGACAACGAGGGCAGCATGCTCTACACCTTTCCCGGCGCTGGCCAGATCGGCAATCCGGCCGGCGGATTCTGGCCGGGGCCGCACGACGATGACGGACAGGAGCGAGAGCCCACCACTTCGATGACCAAATCCGAAGCCCAACGCAACGTCGAAAACGGCCTCCGCTTGGGCGCGCTGTGGAATTACGTCAACAGCACCGCCTCCTATCACTGCCCGGGCGACTTGCGAACCAAGCGGCTCCTTCCCGGCAGAGGTAACAGCGGTCCCGGCAGAGGCTGGGCCTACGTCAGCTATTCCAAAGCAAACGGCATGAACGGCAGCGGCTGGCAGAAACCAACTCCCACCTCTCCCGGTCCGCAGCCCCCATACGAAAAGCTCTCCAACGTCCAAGGAGCTGCCGAAGCCATGGTCTTCATCGAAGAAGCCGATCCGCGGGCCTACAATCGCGGCACCTGGGTGATCAATGTGGAGCCGTCCCTGGGCTGGGTCGATCCCTTCGCCATCTTCCATGGCGATATCAGCACTTTCTCCTACGCTGACGGCCACGCAAACCTCCACAAATGGTCCGAGCCCGGGGTCATCAGAGCTGCTCGGCGGGCCGCCACAGGAGAGGAGAGTGGTAGCTTCTCTTGGAGTGGCGGCACACTAGACAATGCCGACTTCCGCTGGGTCCACCGGAACTACAAACACAAGAAGTGGACCGCCCGATAAAATTCACAAGTAGCAACCAAGAACCGATCACGGCCATCTCCGGATGGCCGTTTTTCCCTCACCGGTTCGTGATCACTCCATCAGGCCGTTGATTTAACAGCGCACCGGACCGCTTCTTGGAAACCTCCATACCGTTCGGGTGCACCGTGCCGCACACGTATTCGGAGTGATTGATTCTCTCATGGGCGAATCCCGCATAAACCGCTGCCTCGTCCGTGCAGCCCGCCGCCCCCGGAGCCGTGTGCTCAAAATGACGAATCCTTGAAGCCCTGCCAAGGTGAAGCACCCCGCCGCCCTCTTGCCCACGGCGCCCGCATCCGGCGCCTTTAAGCGGCCTTCGGCGAGCGTTGCTCATGTTGGCCCGTTTCCCGCTGAAGTAAGTTTCATCCGCCTCGTCCGGGCCGGAGAACGGGGCGTCCTTGCCTTCGCGCGGCCTAAGCTTGACGCAGGCGATGGTGCATGAAACAGGCGGTCTTTTGGCCCATACTTGCGCTTCAAACCACTTGGCGGCCGCTGTCTCAAGTGAGGACATATTCATCAGCTCGATGACCGTGACGCTCTCGGCGGCATCCCTTTTCCTGATGCTCTACGCCGGTAGACTCGCCTCATTTCGTGTCCGAAGTAGCAGCGAATCCAAGACGGCACGCCAAACTATGTACGTAATTCTCATAAAGATGACCAACTCCACAAAATTGAGCGGATTGTTGAAACTGAGCGAGCGGAGTCTCCGTTTTCTTTAACTGCTCCAAGGGCGACTCCAGAATCTGCTTTTGCCGTGCCAGCTGATCGGTATCTGCAACGTGCTTTCGAGGACGATCTTTCAAAAGACAAAACCTCATTGTCAAAATGGTTCGCCGCCATTGCCCTGCTGCTCAACGCCAAGAAAAGTCAGGCAAACTTCTTAAGCCTCTAAATCCTAATTGCACAAATTAAACCTCTTCTGGACTAATCACGCGATTCAGGCTGCCCATCCTGCTTGGTTGCAATCACCACTCAACTCTCCTGACAAAGCCATCCGAGTCACCGCTATTTGATGGTTGGTTGATCTCGGACCTGTTGCCGCCGATATCGTTAGGCGATTTAACGCGATGGCAAAAGACGATCCTTCGGGGCTGGTGCAGGTCTACCTTGCCTCCAGCGATGTATTCCCTACCCGTTAGTGATTGATGGCCGCTAGCTGAGCGCTTGGTTTGCACGCACCGCCGTCTTATCAGCACGCCATGCTTAAGAGAATTGACAAGGACTTGGAAGAGGGCGCCAAGTCGATCCGCCGAGCGCATGGCCCGAGACTTCGCTGGTCCTGCTGAAAAATTCCGACGTTGACGTTTAAGGTCTGGCCGGACAGGGGGCTTTGGTCTTTGGCGACGGTCGAGCTCTCAAGGATTTTCGGCAGGATCACCCTCGGCGAAGAGTCCTCGAGTCAGCCATTCAAAGCCAACCGGATGATCTGTTTCGCGTCCGCCGGGAAGTGATTGGCGACCGTGACCTCGGTCTCGTTGCCATCAGAGGGATAGCAACAAGCGGCGACCTCAAATCTCCGCCTTCCTGATAAAGGCTTGTCCCTATTCTAGTCAGACGCCAAAACAGGAATTCTCCGCCTTTTGACGAGCCGGGTGTCGTACGCCACCATCTGCTGGACGCCATGGCAGAGAACGAGATTCTCAAATCCGCCATTGATGCCATCCATCGCTGACAACTTTTGGGCCTCTAGGTCGCAGGCGTGCAAAGCCGAATCCAAAAGCTCCGACCGCAATGGTTGGAAGCTTCGATCACAAAAAAACTCAGATCGCTGACTATAAGTCGCGCCTCACGGAATCAGTGATTCACGCAGCCGATTTAAACAACGGACGGCAAGCCTTCCAGCTGGCATGCGCCAACTGTCTTCTACGTAAGCATGGTAGACGAAAAAAACTCTCTGTTTCCAGAGAGCTTTCACGGCAGATTCAGACAAAACGAGATCGAACCTTAATTCATCCAATCGGGAAACTCCTCGGCTCGATCTTGCGGCACCTTGGCGTATTGCTGCCGATGCCACTGGAAGTCCAAACGTCCCTGGGCGACCGGGTTGAGCGAACGGACTGATCGAAGAAGACGATGTTAGTGCCACGTCCATGTCGAGCGATGACAAAGTGCGCCGATGCATTGTCGTAGCCAATCCATTGGCCATTGAACTCTGGAGCTCGATCCTTTGCTGCGTCTCGGTGATCCGGCCCGGCCTCGCGCTACATGGAGTCCAAGAAAGGCGGAATCTCTGTCGGCGGATGCCCGCCGACTTCAAAGGATCCCCAGTGGGCCTCCTTTCGTCGCCTCTGAATATCACCCTTCGTGTTGTATATCCAATTATTGTTGCCGTAGCTGCTGATCAGCCGCGTGGGTGTCCAATCTTCCGGAAACACGAGGAGATCGTAGGCCGTATGAGCGCCGCCATATTCGCTCACCCCCGTTATTGCGTCGATCGGCGCCTTCCTCTCTACACGGGGTGCTAGCCGAGGCCCGCCTGTTTTTCGCGTCCGGATACAACAAAAGGAACGGTTTCTCCTGGTAGTGAATCGCCAGGGCTTGCACCCACTCACCGCGCGCCTAAACGACTGTATCGCCGTCACTAAATTTGCCTTCGTTCTCCTCAGTGTAGAAATGTCATCCTTGACAATGAACAGCGAGAATATCTCGAGCTGGCAGGACCTTAAGGCGACACCTTTCTCGAGGTCATCAATGATATTCTCGACTTTTCGGAAATCGAAGCGGGTAAACTCGATCTCGAAACCGGCGCGTTCGATCTTCCGGAGACGATCGAGGATACCCTCAAGACCTTCTCCATTCGGACGGAAGAGAAGCACTTAGAGTTGGTTTGATTACCGCTCTCCGTCACCCCTAGTGCCCGGGGTCTCAGTTGCATATTGAGTGAATTCCCTAAAAAGCTTTGTCATCCGAGGTCCTTAGACTAGCCTTTCATTGATGGCGGGTGCACCAGCAGAAGATTTAAAGTATCCCGGCAGACTGATCGCTGTGGAAGGTCTGGACGGCTCGGGAAAGTCCACCCAAGTCTACCTCATCAAAAGGTGGTTGGAGCAGCAAGGTCTCCGGGTTTTCTTCAGCAAGTGGAATTCGTCGATCCTCGTTAAGTCCGCAACGAGAAAAGGCAAGAATCGGG
This sequence comes from Limisphaerales bacterium, assembly GCA_024761205.1. Taxonomy (GTDB): domain Bacteria; phylum Verrucomicrobiota; class Verrucomicrobiia; order Limisphaerales; family AAA164-E04; genus UBA2970. The sequence goes on along the minus strand of JAMASS010000004.1, from coordinate 98,699 downwards.
CTCTGCTCACCCCGACCACGTTTAGCCTCATCCATGCCACGGATTTCGCCGACCGGTATGAGCGGCAGCTAGTCCCCCTTCTGCGAGCCGGTTATATCGTCCTGTGCGATCGCTACATTTACACCGCATTCGCCCGTGACACCGTGCGTGGTTGCCCTCCGGATTGGGTGAGGGAAATCTATGATTTTGCCACTGTTCCTGATCTGATTTTCTTCTTTAAAGCAGATCTCGAAACATCGCTTGATCGCATCACGCAAAACCGAACACAACTCAGTTACTTCGAATCGGGTATGGATCTCCGACTCTCTTCCGACATCCAAGAGAGTTTTCGGATTTTTCAGTCCCGGATACTTGAGCAATACCTCGCCATGAGTACTGAGTTCGACTTCACCATCATCGATGCCAATCGCTTGGTCGAAGAGCAACAGAGTTTACTTAGAAAAATCATCGCCTCACGCATCAATCTCGACGATTTTCAAGGCTAGTCCGACGCGCCTATTCGTATGCCTACCCCCTCTTCCATACAAGAGGTCCTCGTGCCGGTTCCGGTGCCAAAAAAGTTTTATGGGCCTGGCATTCCGGGGATCAACGTCAAGGAATTAACCGGAAAGCTCATTGTCATCGAAGGTGCGGACGGTTCTGGGCGTTCGACTCAGATTCGCCGGCTCGTCAAATGGCTCGAGGCCGCCGGGCATGGGACCGTCCAGGTCGGATTGAAACGCTCGAGCCTCATTAGTGAAGAATTGGAACGGGCCAAGGAGGGCAACATTCTTTGCCACACAACGTTAAGCCTCTTCTATGCCACGGATTTTGCCGACCAGACCGAGAACATTATCATTCCCGCCCTCAGGGCCGGCTTCATGGTGCTTGCGGATCGATACATATACACGCTAATGGTTCGAGATATCGTCCGAGGTCAAGAAGAACAGTGGGTCAAGAATCTCTACGGGATCGCATTGGTTCCCGACGCTGTGTTCTACTTGAACGTGCCTCCGGAGCAACTGATTCGGCGGTCTTTCGCCAAGAACCACGCACTGGACTATTGGGAAAGCGGCATGGATATCGGTCTTTCGCTGGATATGTTTGATAGCTTTCTAAAATACCAGAATCTCATCCGAGAACACTTCATGCGACTGCAAAAGGAGTTTCGTTTCCAAATCGTTGATGGCACGCGTAGCGAAGATGACGTTTACGCTGCCCTGGAAGATCAAGTCACCAATGTTTTGGCTGGAAAACCGGTTGTCAATGTTCCGTAGGGCGATCTTACCAGATGCCCCCAAAACGGGGGCAATAACCGCTCATCTTCCTGACCGCCATTAAAAAGCCCGCCCCGGGAAAAGACCCTAGCGGCAGTAGATAATGGAACCAACCCCGTCAAGCTGCTGGGGACTGAAGACCACTGGGAGCTCAACGACTCCTATCCAGCAGGCAAGCGAGCAGACTCCACTAGGCTACCGGCTATCGAGAACGGATTTACTTTCCGATCACGCTGTTGCCAGGAGGGTGCAATCAGGGTCGGATTTCGTTTTCCAAGCGACAGCATTCTGTTGGAAAGATAGGAATCCCGGCGAGCAACGCGGCGAGAGAAACACACACAATGGAAAAGATTCCGTACGTGATATTAAGAGAGCAGTTGGTGGTATTCGCCCCGAGATCATCACCAGCGAAGATAAAGCGCAACTGATTCTCTTCGATTTCCGACGGCCTCAATACGCGGCTTAGCAGTTTCACACTTCGATCTTCGCGCTTGACGATCTCAACGAACTCCAGTTCGGGCCACCTTCAACGCCGAAGAGCATCTCACTGATTTGAATGACACCGGAGCCCTTCTGGTCCGGTCGCTGCATCACGAGCAACGGCCCCCACGGGTCACCGTTTTTGACCCGCAGCTGAACTTGCTCCGCATCGCTCACCGTAAGCAGCTCGGTACATCTCCTTGCTGAGCCTGATAAGGTTGCCTGAAAGAGACGCCAACCTTCCAACTCCACATACACCAAAAACGATAATCCATGCACCATGGAACTCCCCGCAGACAACGCGAGCAAGTTCTTTCCTTCGCGCAAGCTGTCCCTGAGATCCGAGAGATCAAACTCTCGCATTCGCCGGGCGGTATATATCATGTTGCCTGTCGAAACGGAATGCCAGTGTAGCTCATCCGGAACATTAAATCGCACGACTTCTTCGTCATTCAAATAGGCAATAAATCCATCATTGATCCTCACTTTGAGAAATTATTCACGTCCTCTAACACTTTCTGCCTCGCCTCGAAGGGGATTCGGACATAGGCACTGGGACTTCGATTGAGCATGACGTGGGAAAGCTCTGGCTGGATCTGGGTTCTGCTCAAACCGCGCTTGTCAAAACCAATAGCCCCACCGTCCATGGATCCAAACGTCATCATCAAATCCAATGACGCCCTCGCGCCATTCCTTCCCCAACCGATCACTACTGGGCACCCACACTCGTTTGGGTCCGCCACGTAAGAATAGGAACTCACTTGGAGCCGACGCCGTCGGATTGCTCCCATTCCTCATGTAGTAAACGTTGATTGAATCTGAATGGTTGCCTAACTCAATTCGTCCTCCCGAGTCACCGATTCTGACTCCGGGAGCTCGCACGACCAAAAAGAAGTGGAAACTATACGCTTGAGGTTTCTGAAAATGCAGGGTGGGGGCGTGCTGCCTTCGAGTCGAGGAATGCGATCAATGACCACCATCGTGCGAACTCGCACAGCGATAGACGACGTTCGCAGACTGTCTCAAGCATATTGAGGCAGTCCGCCCGGCGGAGGGCGCATTTTGTCCGCCGGCAGTGCGGACAAGACGCGCCACTACAGCGAGGACAGCGGCACAAGGGCTGCGGCTGCAAAGGCGTTTTCCCTTGACCTTTCCCGTTTTCGCCAAGGTGGTGAAACCGTCTCCACAGGACGTGATTTACTCGACCCTCTTTATGACGGATGTTTTGCGGATTACCAGAAGGCAGGTTTCACGGAGGCAGTGCCAAAGAGAAATACCCCTCCGAGGTGCTCTCAAATCGGTCTGAGCAAATTCAGCACGATCATCGTGCTTGCTTGGGGTGGCGACTATTCCAAAGGTGCAGAACAGTGGATCAAGGAACAAACAAGCAAGAATCAAAACCTACTCCACGTTTTCAATCTCGGAGAGAGCAGCAGGTTCCAAGCGAAAGGCAAACTTTGAAAGAAGTGAGAGTTAAGCGGGGAGTTCCTTTGAGGTTGCCGCCAGAGAGCATGACGTCGATGAGCAGCGGCGCCGTTTCGATAGCGTTGAGTTCGCTCACTTCGGTGCTCTCTAACAATTTGTTGAACGGTGTCAGGTCGGCGATCATGTTGTCGTCGGTCTGATTTTCCTGCTTGGGAAGCCGAATCCCACCTTGACCGATGCGATTGAAAATGATCGTGTGATGGGCGTTGGCTGCGTTAATCATTTGAGACTCGGTCGTGACTTGGAACTCCGGCGCGCCAAGCCGGCAACGGAGAAGTCCGGCAAGAATCAGTTGAACACCGTGGGCGCACTTTGGGGCGTTTGCGACAAAAGGACGGCCTTGATCATCTCACCCAGATTGTCGTCCGTTGCTTCAAAGACTTTGGCAACCCGGTAAATATACCCTGGGCTGGGATTGCTCGAGACATATCGCTGAATCAGGCGTCGGCTGATGAAATGGTGCCGTATTCGGATATCAGGGCGAATAATTCTAAACTCGTGTTCCACGACAGCCTAGGCCTTCGTTACCGAGCTGCTTTGGCAGAGTCTCGGGTGTTCGACATAGAATTTGATCTCTCGAAAGTCATCTTCGGAGTTTGGTTCGCTGACAACCGTGACGGAGGGTCCGTTTCGGTAAATAGCGGATTAGCCGAGTGTTGAGTTTTAACTATAGTTTGATAGGACCGTCCAGGTGACGAGTCACATTTTGGAAAAGGATGCTGTCACCCAGTTGAAAGAATTTGAGTCGATGTGGGAGGAATGATTTCAGCCATGGCTGTGGAGATACCGCCCATTCGAGAATGGTTTTCGAGCGTTAAGAGTCTTTGAGCCCGATGGCTGAATAGTGCATGATTGATTTCAGTCGGCGATATGTGTTTGGATGGCTCGACGGTTCAGCTGGCATTAAGCACGAGGCCACTGGGGCGAGAATGACGGCGATTTTAGGTATCTCTGCGTTTTATCACGATTCCGCAGCAACATTGGTTGTGGACGGGAGTATTGTAGCTGCCGCACAGGAAGAACGGTTTACTCGCAAGAAGCACGATTGTGACTTCCCGCAGAATGCCGTTGATTTTTGCTTGAGCGAGGCTGGGATCGAGCCGGAAGCGTTGGACTACGTGGCGTTTTATGACAAGCCGCTGAGTAAATTCGAGCGACTACTGGAGACCTATTTGGCCTACGTTCCCCTTGGTTATCGATCGTTTCGTCAGGCGATGCCGCTTTGGCTCAAGCAAAAGCTTCATCTCCCTCGCGAAATGTCCCGGGGCTTGGGGGGGCGGTATTCGGGGCGCTATGTGTTTATGGAGCACCATCAATCGCACGCAGCGAGCGCATTTTTTCCGTCGCCTTACGCCGAAGCCGCGATATTGACCCTCGACGGTGTGGGCGAATGGTCGACGGCCTGCTATGGAGTCGGTCGAGGCAATCAGATCGAACTTCTGCGTGAGATACGGTTCCCCCATTCCCTGGGCTTACTATACTCGGCCTTCACCTACTATACGGGTTTTCGCGTCAATAGCGGCGAGTATAAAGTCATGGGCCTGGCGCCTTATGGTCGGCCAGTCTATCAGGACCGGATCCGGAATGAGTTGATGGATTTGAAGGATGACGGGTCGTTCCGCCTGGATATGTCTTACTTCAATTACTGCCAAGGGCTGACGATGACCTCGGACAAGTTTGACGAGCTCTTTAAGGGGCCGCCTCGGGCACCGGAGTCACAGATTACTCAGCGGGAGATGGACTTGGCAGCGTCCGTGCAAGCGGTGACCGAAGAAGTGATGTTGCGCATGGCGCGCCATGTTCACCGGGAAACGGGGATGAAGCATTTGGTTTTGGCTGGAGGTGTGGCTCTGAATTGTGTCGGCAACGGACGGATTCTCCGAGAGGGTCCGTTTGACTCCATTTGGATTCAACCGGCTGCCGGTGATGCGGGAGGTGCGCTGGGTGCCGCTCAATTTGTCTGGTATCAGCTGTTGGAGAACGAGCGAAACGCCCAGCAGCCCGACGGTCAGTCGGCTTCGCTGCTCGGCCCTGAATTCTCTGATGATTTGATCGAATCGATCCTTCGGGAAAAAGGTGTTGTCTTCATGACTTGCGCTTCGGATGGCGAGCTTTGCGATCGGGTCGCACAGTTCATCGCCGAGGGGAATGTCATCGGATGGTTTCAAGGACGAATGGAGTTTGGTCCTCGGGCACTCGGGGGCCGCAGTATTTTGGGGGATGCTCGAAGAGAGAAGATGCAATCGGTGATGAATCTCAAAATCAAGTTTCGCGAGTCGTTCCGTCCGTTTGCTCCTCTGGTCTTACAGGAAAAGGCCTCGGACTATTTTGAGATGCGGGAGACGGATGAGAGTCCTTATATGCTTCTCGTGGCTCCGGTCCGCGAATCGCGCCGATGCGCCCTGCCGGACGGGTATGAAGAAGCTTTTGGAATCGAGAGGCTGAATTATCGGCGATCTGAGATTCCTGCCGTTACCCATGTCGATTATTCCGCCCGGGTGCAGACGGTGGATTCCGTTCGCCAGCCCTTGTTGTATCAGCTCATGCAGGCGTGCCATCAGAGGACGGATTGTCCGGTCTTGATTAACACCAGTTTTAACGTCCGAGGTGAGCCAATTGTTTGTACGCCCGAAGATGCCTATCAATGCTTTCTCATGACGGGTATGGATGTGTTGGTCCTTGGGCATCATATTTTGCTCAAGCAAGATCAACCGAATCAAATGGGCGAGGCAGAACGACGGCAGCACTTGGCTCAGTTTGAATTGGACTAAAAAACCAGAATGAAATTGGTTGAGCTCAATTGGTCGCCACCGACATGTCAGTTACGCCAATTCGGCTGTTTGTGTTTGGTCATACTGCCGTTGCTGGGCTGGATATGGTCGGGAAATCCTTGGGTGATTGCGTGGATGTTCGGGATTGGAGGGGGGCTGGCCGTCACTGGAGTCCTCGTGCCGCGGGCTTTGAAGCCTGTTTTTATTGGGCTTACGTTGATTGCCTTGCCGATCGGGATGGTCGTGAGCGAGGTGATCATGCTTTTGATCTATTTTGGGGTGTTCCTTCCCATAGGCCTCTGCTTTAAACTTGTGAAACGAGATGCCTTGAGGCGATCTTTTGAGAAAGGCGGGGCGTCTTACTGGGAGAAGAAACCGGCCCCCAAGGGTGCAGCTAGTTACTACCGTCAATGGTGAATAAACGGGAGAAGAAGCATGGCAGAGGATTCTGAGAGTCGGAAGAGCGAATTTGAGAAGGCTGGCGAAGGCGAGCAGGATTCGTTGATCAGGGAGTTTATTGATTTTGTTTTCGAGAATAAGAAATGGTGGTTGATCCCGATCTTGCTCGTCTTGTATTTGGTGGGATCGTTGGCGGTTTTAGTCTCCACGGGAGCGGCGCCATTTATTTATACGCTGTTTTGATTCCGACACATCAGACGGAGTATTGCGCAGCCGCCGAGACCTGGCGCCTTTGCATATGGCTGTTGATGAGTCACCGATGTTGACTCGAGAGTTGAATGCGATGGATTCGACCGGTCCGGAGTCTGCTGAGGCTCTGCTGCCTTGCGTGTATGTCGAGTTGCGCTGCTTGGCCTCGGGTCGTGTGGCTCAGGAGGCGCCGGGGGCAAACTCTGCAACCGACGGCACTCGTCTATGAAGCCTACATCCGGCTCACGGGAAAGGGCCAAGGCAATAGGTCGGTCCGTCGGCATTTCTTCGCGTCAGCTGCTAAATCGATGCGATGAATCTTGGTGGAGAATGCTTGCCGAAAAAAGGCGAAGCCGCCATGGAAGCGGGCTTCGGCATCTGGATATTGATCAGGTCGATGACAAGGTCGATATGCCATTTTCACGGGTAGCGACCTTTTTGGTTCAATTGCAGATTTTTCGCCGCTTACGTGAAGTGAGAGGGCACATACACTCACTTACAATGCCTGAGATGAAGAGGTCAGTGAACGTTAGGTATTCGAGCAAAGCGCTGCAATTGGAGTCCGGGGCCGAGAGCCAAGCGTTTGTTGAAGTCTGCCAGGGAGATGAAAACACTCTGGAAGTGGATCGAGCGCTTACTAGACGTTGAGGATCAAGTCACGCAGTCCCTACCTCCCTCGCCTGGACCAACCGCTTCGCAATTGCCTGAGTTGGAGGATGACAAGGTGCTCGGTTCGTTTATCGGCGTTACAAGCTCTTTGAGAAGATTGGGGAAGGGGGGTGGTCTATATGGCGGAAAGGAGGAGCTGAGTCGAGCTCAAGATCATTCGTTTGGGAATAGGCAGCAAGCAGGTTATTGCCCGTTTTGAGGTCGAGCACCAAGTGTTGGCGATGATGAATCATCAGAATATCGCCAAGGTTCTTGATGGCGGCACCACGGAAACCGGGCGTCCCTACTTCGTGATGGAGCTCGTCCGCAGGATACCGACCACGGGGGTAGCGCGATGAGAATAAGCTATCGACCCCAACCCGTTGGAAATTTTGCAACTCGTCTCCTTTAAGTCAATTTGCCGCGTTCAAATCACGGTCCATTTCATGACCGCATTCAACGCACTGATAGCTTCAGTTCCTTTCGAACATGCCCGCAGCAGCTACACTTTTACTGCTTGGGAAGTTCCAGGCAACTTCTGTCACCATTGCTCCGTAACGCTCTATTTTGACTTTCAGTTTCACCAGAGAATTACCCAGCGCGACATCTAAAACGCCTCTGGCTGAGCAGCGGTTCCTCACCATTCCATGCACATTCAAGTTTTGCCGCAAATCTTGCAAATCTTCGGAATATCCACTGACCGGCCAATGCCTTTCACTGTCCACTCGAAACCGATCATTTAAGCTATATTTCTTGAATCTCGGGACACCACCTTTCTTGGCGAGGAAACGCTTGATAGCGGCGCCAAAGTTGCTCAGCGCCTTTTTAGATGCCAGTTGACTATGGTTCCGACACCAAGGAATGTTGTCATCCTTCCAAGTGTTGAACCGTCGCATGCTCTCAAATTCTGACAGCCACTAGCCTTTCTTAAGAGCTTCGTGAAACCACGCGCAACCGGCATTGTAAGCCTTCCAGCGCGTGTAACCGCACTGCGACAATACGGTGGCTTGTCGGTCCGCTCGGACCCAATCTGATAACGTGCGAGAGGATCATTCTCGTTTCAGGTTTCAATAAAAAGCACACCTCAAAGATAGCATAAATGGTTTGTTCTGTTTTATGATTCACTATTTCACGAGACGGCAAGACCTACGCCGCCAGTTAGTCCGGATGGCACGATGCGTCTGTGGCATTTAGCAGAGCGGCTGGGAGATGCTGTCCTTTAGGCCGGCTCAGTCACGTGTAGAAGTCGGCGTTTTCGGTGAACGACAATCTATTTGCTACTGCAGGGCTTTCGAAATGCGCTGCTGCGTGTGTTCAACCCTGCCGAGATTGAGACCAGAGATCGAACCGAATTGTAATAGCTTTACCAAAACCAAAGACAGGCGAACCGAACCCCGCAAACGATCTAACTCGTGAAGAAGTCGATCGGCATACCCGTCGCTTGAAACGCAGGAATGAAGAGTCGGCAACCGTACTGATGGAGTGTCTCCATCTCTTCGTTGCCGATATCCTCAACTCCCGGCTGCGCTATCGTGAGAGCAAGGAAGACATGGCGCAAGGAATCTTCACTCGAGTATTCACGAAAATCAACCAGTATTCCGGCAAGGTGCCCTTCCATCATGGGGTCAGTCGCATGGCAGTGGAATATCTGCGAACGCTTGCCATCGTGCATGATCGAGCCGAGAGCTCAAGATTGCCGATTTGGCTGATGGCGAGGCCCGAGTTGTCGAAAGTATCAAATCAGCCTCGAGCAAAGCCGAACCCTTCGGATTGGATTGCCACGTGGGAGTTGGTGGGTAGGCTTCTCGATTCTTTGCAGCCCGACGATCGGCTGGTGATCAACTTGGTCTATCTGAAAGGACATACCCATCAGCAGATTAGCGAACTCACCGACTGGAGTGTCTCACTGGCTAAAGTGCGGGCATTTCGTGCGCGTCAAAACTCCGGCAAACGTTCGCTCGACTGACCTCGGAGGCAGCGCCCAATCGGGTCCTGGTGCTGGGAGGAACGATGTCTCAAGCATCCGATGCGGTGTAGGAGATCGGTTTTTCCCCCTGAACCTGACTTTAGGGTTTGCGACGTCCTCCCAGTATCCTTTACCTAGGTTCCGTGAGCGATCCCGGAGTTCGAGTGGTTGACATCATTCTCCCCGCCGACCAAGCCGCGAAGGAGTCGGCGTGGCGGAGGGCCGTTGTTGATCAACTAAAGATGGCTTCCGAGAGGATCACCGGAATCCGTCTGGTCAAGCGATCCATTGATGCCCGTCAGCGCACGGTCAAGGTGCAGCTTCGCTTTGAAGTCGGTATCGACGTTTCGTTGCCGGAACTGAAACCTGTTTCGGTGGCCTACCCTTCTGTTCATAAATCCGTGCGGCGGGTGATTATCGTGGGATGCGGACCGGCTGGGATGTTCGCTGCGTTGCGATGTCTGGAACTCGGTCATCAGCCGATCATCGTCGAGCGAGGCAAGGATGTTTCGGCGCGGCGATTCGATCTCGCTCCGATCTTGCGGCAGGGCAGGGTGATTGAGGATTCCAATTACTGTTTTGGCGAGGGCGGGGCCGGCACGTTTTCTGACGGCAAGCTTTATACTCGGGCGAAGAAACGAGGACCGGTGGCGAAGGTTTATCGGACGTTGGTGGCGCATGGGGCGCCGGAGCGAATCCTGATCGACGCCTATCCGCACATCGGTTCGAATCTCCTTCCCAAGGTTGTGATGGCGATTCGCCAAAGCATCCTTAACGCTGGCGGCGAGGTGAGATTTGGCACCAAAGTGACGAATCTCATCGTGAGTCACGGCTTGGCCCGAGGCGTCGCCACGACCGATGGATCCGAACACATGGGGGATGCCGTGATCTTGGCAACCGGTCATTCCGCGAGAGATATCTATCGATATCTTTATAATAACGGGATCCGCCTTGAACAGAAACCGTTCGCTATGGGAGTCCGAATTGAACATCCGCAAGCGCTGATTGACAGCCTGCAGTATCACTATCCAAGGGGTAGAGAAAGGCCGGGCTATTTGCCAGTCGCGAGTTATCATCTGGCGACAAAAGTCAGAGATCGGGGTGTGCACTCCTTTTGTATGTGTCCGGGCGGATTCATCGTCCCCTCGGCAACCGAGAACGACGAGGTCGTTGTTAATGGAATGAGTCTGTCCAAACGAAATTCCCCCTTCGCCAACAGCGGGCTGGTCGTCACTGTGAAACCAGAGGACACGACACCCTTTCAATCTGAGCACGGTGTGCTCGCCGGCATGGTTTTTCAAAAGGAACTTGAAGCCGTCGCCAAGGCTGCTGGAGGACAGGGCCAGGTGGCGCCAGCTCAGAGAGCAATCGATTTCCTGGAAGAGCGTGAATCAACGGAATTGCCAGAGACGAGCTATTTTCCAGGCATTCGATCCGCGCGATTGGACCAGTTGATCCCCGACTGGATGACGATGCGTTTGCAGAAAGGACTCACTTGGTTCGGGCAGCAAAAGCCGGATTACCTGAGTGGTGAGGCCTTGTTGGTTGGATTCGAAACCCGGACCAGTGCCCCGATTCGAATCCCGAGAGACGAGGTGACTCTGCAGCACCCAGATATTCGAGGATTATTTCCCTGCGGGGAAGGGGCTGGGTATGCGGGTGGCATCGCGAGTGCCGCCTTGGACGGCATACGCTGTGCGGAGGCCGTTGAGACAGGATGACCAGGATTTTGCAGGATGAAGTTAGTCTTTGTTGGTCCCAATGTTTCCGTTTAAGAGAGGCGTTGAACCGCTTTCTTCAGCCGTCGGCCCGAGGCTCGAAGCTGAAAGAAGCAGCGCCAAACGGGAGACCGTGAAGATGGTAGTGATGCAGGGCGTTGATTTCCAAAAGGAAATCGGATCGCCTTTGAATCCGGCGCATATTGTTGAAAAGCCTCAAATCTCCGGCGAACGAGCGAGCGTCGCAAGCGAGAAGGATTCTTGATCGGCCGGATAAGCCACGAGCAAGACCTGAGAAACAACGATCAGCCGAAATTTTGCAGCGCAAACGTGGTAGTGTTTTTGAAGAATATCGGCGTCATCGCGCTTGGTGATGAGGCGAGGGGTCACCAACGCATCCTCAGAGAAACGCGCCGAGAGCGGTTATCCTTGAGAAATTCCTCGCCGCCGGGCCTCAGCCTTGGACGTTGCCCTTCGGGTTTCATCGGCAGCCGGCTCGGGGCTTGGTCTGGAGTGCGTGAGACAAAGCGGCCAGCCGTGATGGGACCTTGCATCAATCATGCCGTGTGCGAGTGCTTAAACCCGGGCGTGCCGGAAGAACTGCGCCACCGCAATCCTAGTGATACCGGGCGGCTAATCGCTGCCATCGGCGTCACCAATGGTTCATGCCGGAGCAGTCCGCCCGAGATTGAAGGGGCATTTTGGTGTTCCGCCGGCGGCATTGATGCGAGCAGCACTTGATTGGGAACCTTTCCGGCGCCGGCTTGATCGGGCCTTGCCGAAGCTCTATGGAACGATCCCGCTTGCTGTTGCATGATTACCCTACCCCCGAAGCGACGGCGAGAAACCGAGTGGACAATGCCCGCTATCCCGCAAAGACTTTTGCCGCTAAATCAAGTGTATAATCCGTTTTCAATAGAGAGTCGTGGTTGTTTTTTCGGGCTGCGCGTGACTAGTTTCAGTCAAAGTCGGAGCAGCTCATGAAGTACCCGCAACGTCGACAAACCAGTTTGCATTTGTGGTTCTCGAGTTCCTGGCTGCACCTCGGGCACCAGTGCCAGTGATCTCCGGGGATGGTGATCGAGCAAGACGGTTCCCGTTCTCGGCTCGAGACGGAGTAATCTTCTTTATATGGTTTCAAGACGGTGGCAGTTGAAAGGGCCCGGCAATGATTCCGGGAACGGGAATGTCTTCATCAAGTTCTTCCCAACGCAGCGCGCAGCTGTTGACTTCAAGGCTCGCTTCTTTGAGATGTTCGTCTGACATTTTGCTCAGGACAGCGAAACCGGTCCGTTGGGAAAGCGACAATTCGGCCGTCGTGAGGCTCGATGTAGGCAGTACGCCGCCCCTCAGCCCAAGACCTGATGGTGGCGGGCTCTGTAGGGACTTGTGTCCTATCGATTGTGGTAGTCATCAATTACGCTCAGTAAGTCTACGCGATGTTTAAAGACGGGTTGTTTGATAGACGCAGGTCTTTGGAGAGAACTCCACGATTGCGTATGAGGCCGATGGACGGCTCCAGATAGCAATCGCGTCTCCCGCTGGAGTCCGAGCGTGGATACGTGATGGTTCCTGGCTTTCATCGGAACAAAGGTGAAAACGGTGTGATCCAATGTGGAGAACTCTCGGCATGAAGGGAGCTTAGCATGCGAGATTAATGTTGCGACATCTTTTCGCTGCGGCCTCTCGGGACGGCTCATTTTTTTATTTTTGTATCTTGGTAACTTCGGTTAAGACAACTGGAAAGGAATCTTGCGCATAGGAGTAGAGATGCTGCTGGTATGCGGATGTCGAGTTTTGATGCGCTCTGGCTGGTTCTGTACGGGAGGCGGGATCTTTTTCCATTGGCAATCAAACATTGGCTCAAGTTGGTCCGTGACTTGCTGAATCTCTGAGCGTTGGTGGTTATGAAAAAGTTGTCTACTATTTGTGCGGTAGCGGTGATTGTTGGGCTTTGCGCTAGGGGGTCAGCTGCGAATAGTGCAGAGAATCAGCCGGTCATTCAATCTATTCATTCAACGGGAACGGATATCATTGTTTCCGCTTCAATCCCAAGGGGGTATCGAAGCGTGGTTTTGAGGTCGGGGGGATCCGTTCAATTGCCCCTTGATCATATTTTGGTTGCTGGTCGCCTCAACGGCAACGAAAGCCAGGTCACATTCACGATTCCAGACCCAGGTGAGTTGACTTTTTTGTGCCTTGAGGCTGACCTAAGTAGCGATGTTCCTGATGCGGAATTTGTGGGTGATGACTACTTTCACCTCGAGGAATCCCCGTCCGGTTCCAATGAATTGACACCGGACGAAATGGTAGATCATTTGTTGAATCGGATCACCTATGGCCCGTCTTTTTCGGAACGTCAACTTGTGGAATCGATCGGGATTGATGCCTACATCGAACGGCAGTTGAACCCAATAATGGAAACCGAAGCCGCGAACAATCGGCTCTCTGAATTGGAGAGCCGATTGTTCGAGGACTTTCAGCCGTTTTCGGATACGAAATTGATTGCTGCGGGTGAGGAGTGGCAGTACTTCCGGGGGGTAGAGGAACCGCCCGAGGACTGGCGAATACTCGACTTCGATGCAATGCATTGGGAAAGCGGACCTTCGGGGATTGGCTATGGGGACGGTGACGACGAGACGGTTCTCGAGGACATGCGTCGAACGGATGATCAGCCGGGTTACTTATCTGTATTCCTGCGGAAACGATTTCAAGTTCCCGACCCTAGAGTCCTCAATCAGATTGTGTTCACTGCCCGCTATGATGATGGATTCGTGGCCTACCTCAACGGCAAGGAGATAGGGCGGGCGAACATGAACGGAACGTTTCCTAGGTTTGATGCCGAGGCGACCGGCACGGTCGATCAGTATCCAGAGGTATTTGATGAGGTTCTGGGGAAAGCGGATGATGTTTTAGTTCCTGGTTGGAACGTTCTCGCCATCCAGCTACATAACACCAACCCGACGAGTTCTGATGCGTCAATGGTGCCCGAGCTTGTTGATCATCGCTCTTTGACGGATGAGGTCTTTACCCGGATCAGAGGAATCGATGAGCTTCAACAGCTCGTTTATGTCCGTGGTGGCTTTGCTAGGAACCAGCTGCAAACCATCCTGGCGGAATTCTGGGAGAATCATTTCACGACGGATTTCGATAAGGTCGCTGAATATTTTAAGGATCTTCGAAATTCGGACGGGGAGCGTGCCATGGATGACGATCAGGCCGCTTGGGAGGCGGCTCAGGTTGAGTGCAAGGAATATCAGTTTTTTCATGACCGCGCGCTTGGCAATTTTGGCGATCTGCTGCTCTTTAGCGCGACGAGTCCGTCGCAGCTCATCTATCTGGACAATGTGCTCAACAAGGCGGGTGAACCGAATGAGAACTATGCTCGAGAAATTTTGGAACTCTTCGCATTCGGCGCCGACAATCGCTACACTCAGGAAGATATTGAGCAGCTATCGAAGTGCTTTACTGGTTGGCAGGTCCGCAAGGTGCAGCATGATCGGCAGTTGAGCTACCCCGACTCGGCTCGGAAACCGCCAACGGCGGCGAGCGTCGGATTCGTTGAAAACGTGCTGCTGGATATCGGTCCCGGTTGGAAATATTTCAAAGGCGTTTGGGAGCCTAGTCCGAAAAGGGGTAGCCCAACCACCCGGTGGACGGAAGTCGATTTTGATGACTCTGAATGGCTTGATGGAGCGACAAGTATCGGCTATGGGGATGGTGACGATGCCACAGTGCTGAATGACATGCGGGCTCGCGGGAATCAGAAAGGCTACACATCCGTCTATCTGCGACGAAAGTTCACCATTGATGCCCCCTCCGTTGAAGGCCTTTTTCTCTCGATTGAGTATGATGACGGCTATGTTGCCTACTTGAATGGCGTTGAGTTCGCGCGGAGCGAGAATATGGCCAGCCGTGGCACGCCGCCTCGCTACAATCGAACCGCCTCGGCGAATCACGAGGTGACAAGTGGCAGGTCTTATGTGAGTTTGAGTGAGGTGCAGGATATTTTGAGGCCTTCCCCGGAAGTAAACGTTCTCTCGATTCAAGTGCACAATGTTGAACCCACCAGCTCAGACCTGTCAGTGCATCCGCGGATTGTCGAGCGAATGAACGCGTCGGGGAGTATTGAAAACGGTGATCCAAGCGGTTTCTGGACCTTCCGATTCAATCCCGAGGATCACGATCGAGACCGCAAAGTTCTCTTCGAAGGCACGCCGCATGAAATGGTGATTCCTGCAGGGCGGGAAGGTATCAAAGGATTGCGTGATGCCTTGGACGTCATCGATGCCATGGTCAACCATCCGTCGAGCGCCGAGTTTATCACGCTGAAATTGATCAACCGTTTTGTGTCCGATGAAATCACCTTGGAATCGTATCACGACCGTCGGGCCTCCGAATCACTGCTTCGGTTAATGGATGATGCGATTGAGGCGTGGTTTTCCACGATGCCTGTTGGAAATATCAAAACGGTGATGCAGACGATCTTGGACCCGAACCGCCCTGGCAACGCGTTTTGGTCGAGGGAGGTTTATCGGACAAAAGTCAAGACGCCGCTCGAGTATATTAACAGTATGTTTCGAGCGCTCGATTGGAAAATCAATCCTGAGGACCTGCCTGAAATGAGCGAGGGTATGGGGATGCATCTCTTCACGCGAGACGATCCAGATGGGTGGTCGGAATATGGCTTTGATTGGGTGAGCACGGGCGGGTTGCTCGAACGGATAAACTTCGTTAAGAGACTCGTCGATTTCAATGGTGATCAATATCTCGACGACTGGGACGTGGGCGATTTTTTGCGGAGCCACAATCTGGAAAGCGCGGAGGACATCGTGGACTACTTTGATCGGCTCTTGGTGAATGGCAAGATGTCGGCGAATACCCGCCAGATACTTCTCGAGTTTTCGTCCACGGACAGTAGAGGACGAACGGTTCCGTTTGCGCGGAATCGCGGGGACTACGAGCGGCGGGCCGGTGAACTCATTGGCTTCATCTTGGCGATGCCGGAATGCCACTATCAATAAGCAGGAGATCATTTCTTGAACGATCATTTGAAGCGAAAGCGAACAATCATGAATATCACTCGACGCAGTTTCTTCAAATCCAGCAGTTTGGCGATGAGTGCCTTGGGGCTCAACATGGTGGCGCCCGCGATGTTTCAGCGGAAGTTGCTCGCCACGCCCGGGCTCGGCAACAAGAAGATGATATTCATCTTCCAACAGGGTGGGAATGATGGCGTGAACACGGTGATTCCGCGTGGGGATTCGGGGTATAATACGAGGAACCGACCCACGCTCTACATCCCGTCGGGTGAGGCGTTGGATGCGGGGAATGGATTTGCCCAGTTTCATCCGGCCATCGCACCGATGATGGAGATTTACAATCACTCTGGAATCAACGGGCAGGAGGGTCCCGGCAACCTGGCGGTGTTGCACCGCATTGGATATGAGGGCCAGTCACGATCACATTTTGACAGTCAGCATTACTGGCAAAATGGCATCCCAGGAGACACGGAAACCGAAGAGGGCTTCATCTACCGACATATTAATCGCTCAGTCGACCTGAATGCACCGGAGAACGCCTTCATCGCTGCTGGGCTCTCGGGGTCGCAGTTAGTGGCGCTCAAAGGACCGAATACCATACCGAACTTCAAGCGAGCCAGTCGCTTCAATTTGTCCGCTGGCGAGAAGTTCTTGGGATCGTTGCCAAAGTCTCTCGATCATCGCGGCGGTAAGGGGCTGATGGGATTGTATGGTGGTCCGGCTGACCAAGAGGGCAAGCTCTATCGGAATTTGGTTCACAACGCTGGCCAGATCTTGGGGGCGGCATTGACGACGGTTCGCAACGCTCTGGATCAAGGCAGCTACAGGCCCGAGAACGGCGCAGACTATCCGAATGGGAGTTTGGGCGACAAGCTTCAGGAAGCAGCCATGCTGATGAAACGAACCGATGTTCGGGTGATAGGCATGCGCATTGGCGGTTGGGACACCCACAAAGGACAAGGCCAGCTCAATGGGAAGCATCCGGACCTTCTTGGGACCGTGGCTCAGGGGTTTCAGGCCATCTACCGAGACCTACAATCGCAGTGGGACAACTTGATTGTCGTGACCATGACGGAGTTTGGTCGCACCTCCAAAGAAAACGGAAGCGCGGGAACAGATCACGCCGAGTCGAGTGTGATGTTCGTGGCCGGTGGGAACGTTCGGGGCGGTGTTTACAACTGTGGCGACACCACGTGGGAAGATGGGGATATGTTTAGCAAACGGGATCGCTACGTGGCGCGAAGAACGGACTTCCGGGCAGTGTTCGCTGAGATATTTGAAAGGCACTTTGGCGACGATCCTAAAACGATGGACGAAATTATTCCCGGCTACACCTTTGCTCAGCTCGATAATCCGTCAGACTTTGACTCCTTGAATTTCTTGCGCTTATGAACGGACGCTGAGGCCAGCGAAGAATTGTGGGGAGAAGCAATCTTGATGGGTGATATGGCCTCTCGTTTTTTTATTTCAGCTGCCACATTGGAAACCGTCGGGCAACGCCCTTGAATTCCGAGCGAGCACGTCGCCGCAAAAATCCCGGAACCGCGGGGCCTTGAGTTGCGCGAAGCCCGAAAATAAGCCCGCCCGGAAGAACTCTCCGAGCGGGCATAAGTGTGGGAAGGGAAATCTTAGCGGTTTTCTTCCTCAAACTGGAATCTAGGCCGAGGCCCGGTCTCTCCCAACGCCTCGCGCATCTCCTCCTCCCGGCTCATGATTTCCTCCCGCATCCGCCGGACAACCGGGGCGCCTTGCATTCTGACGGAGGCTGCCTGCATCTCAATCGTCTTGCGCACCACGGCTCTTTGTTCGGCGGACATGCCGTCGGGAATTTCGATGTTGGCCATTTGCTCCCGCACCCGCTCCTCAATCCAGTTGGCGTCGCTCGGCGTCATGCCTTCCATAAACTGATCGACCTCCAGCATCCAGGCGGCGGTCGCCGCTCTTGCCTCCTCGTCGGGAATGGCCTCCAGCATTTCCAGACGAACGCTGTCCCAGTCGATCTCCATCTCTTCCGCTTCGGGCGATGTTGCGGTGGACAGACCCGCCAGAGCGGCGTTCACCTGCTCGACAACGCCTTCGGGCAACGGCCCAAATCGCTCGACGCCGGGCGGCTCCGGTTCCGCTGAGGGGCGTTCAACGGGCTCTTCCACTTCAGCGGGTTGCGGCTTCGCCTCGGCGGGCGGTTGGGCGGTGCGGGGTTCTTCCAATTGGGGAAGGGTAAGGGCGGCTTCCGGTTTCCGCTCTTTCTCAGGCGGGAAAATGCGTGTCACAATAAAGGCTGATAAGCAGCCAATGATGGCGGGAACTGCCACTGTGATATGCGTTTCTTTTCGGGAAAAATCACTTTTCCTAGGCCACTTCAAGGCGTCAAAAATTCGATCCAGCAAGGGATAAACAAGAAAGACAAAGGCCAAGAAGCCAAGCGATGTGTAGAGGTTGGTTCCTAAGTAGCTCATCAACAAGCACATGCAGGACAGCAAGATCATCATACCAACGATGTCTCTTTTCATGGCCTTTGCCTTTTCTTGTCGGTTCTCCCTATCTCAGTCCTCGGCGGGCGGTTGAGCGGTGCGGGGTTCTTCCAATTGGGGAAGGGTAAGGGCGGCTTCCGGTTTCCGCTTCTTCTCGGGCGGGAAAAAATGCGTCACGAGAATGGCTAATGGGAGGGCAATTATGGCGGGAACCAGTAATGTGACATACAATTCTTTCCGGGAAAGATCACTTTTCATCGGCCATTTCAAGGCATCGAAAATTCGATTAAGCAAGAGAGTAACAAGACAGATAAAGACCACTACGCCAAGCATCGTGTAGAAGTTTATTTCCAAGTAGCTGGTTGACAAGCAGATCAATAAAAGCACGATTGTCATACCAGCGATGTCTCTTTTCATAGCCTTTGCCCTTTCTTTGTCGGTTTTTTCTATCTTGTTACTCTGTACAGTTGTGAAACTCCCCATCCACCTCGGCCACCCACCTTCGTTCCATTTAGAAGAAGAACTCTGCACAGTCGTGAAACTCCCCATCCTCGGCTACCCTCCTTCGTACCATTAGAAGATCGTCGCAAAGATTATCGAATTGCCGCATTATACTTGCGGAGTACGCAGTCGCGCATTCGTTCACGGCGGGTATTCCGAAGTCGGTAGAGAACTGACATATTAATATTCCGATAAATGCAGTCCAACCTGCTCTTCCCACGACAGTTGTTTTGATTTTTCTCCAGTTATATGTGCCGCCCTCTTGCCTGTTGCTCCAGACTGCGTGCCCCGCACCTCCTACTACTCCCACGCCAGGCACCCAATCATAGCACTGAAGCGCGGCGTCTAGGCAACATCCCCAATACATGCGTTCCACTTCGCACATCTCTGAGTAGACGGAATCGTAATAAACCGCCTCGCATTTTTTCACGCTGTTGACGCGCCGGTTGTTGACGCAATTCGGTATCTCAACTCGTGGGATGCGGTGGAAGTAGGGGAAGTGGCGCATGAACACAATGCGAGCCTTGTGGATGATCGGCGAGCAGTTGCAGCCGGCACTGCGGTAGCCGTGCACAGGGCCGGACTGAGCCACGGAAGATTGCGGCGGCCAGAGGGTCAGCGTGGCGAGGGCAGTCATCAACAGCAAAGATGCCGTGAGAATGCCGCCGGTCAAGGTGATTTTGGGGGCGGGGAGCGCCCGTGCGGTTTGGGAGGTGAGGTCGGCGATGGCCGACAGGATTGCACGAATCTTCTGCATTGTATGCCTTTCTAATCGGTTAATGGTTTGCCCTCGCACAACGAACTGACGCCCACACACGCCGGGCCGTTGTAATCGTTCTAGCAGTAGAATGCAGAAAAGCCTTGCCTGTTCGCCTGAACGCCGGGGAAGTTGTGCACGCTTCCCCGACGCATGGAATCAGACTGTTGTATTCAGCAGGCGACCCGACTTGGGAACGACAGCTAAAACGATTACGCGGGTGATTCCGCCAGAGAACCGGGGCGGCGTCAAGGGCGAATTGCGATTTTGTTCGATTTTTTTTTCAGAGTCGGAAAGCGGGCGGCGAGGGGGTGCAAAAAGGCCGTTCACCATATGGGTATCGGTGGGGTATCGGGGGAGGATGGTCAGGCGGGGACGGATTTGAGGAGGTGATCGATGATTTCGTTGACGGAAATCCCCCCGGCTTCTGCCCGGTAGTTCACCAAGATGCGGTGCCGCAGCGAGGGCTTGGCTAAGGCTTGGATGTCTTGCTGAGTGACATGGGCTCGGTTTTGAAGGAGCGCCCGCACTTTGGCGCCGAGGATGAGGCATTGGGCGCCTCGGAGACCGGCGCCCCAGCTGATGTATTGCTGCGTGAACTCAGGGGGGGAGTTGGACACGTAATATCCCGTTTCCCATTGAGAAAGGCTAATGGGCCGCCTTGCACATAAGTCGGCGAGCAGTTGCAGACCGCGCTCCGGTAGCCGTGCGCCCCGGCCCGGATTGAGCCGTGGAAACGTGCGGCAGCCAGAGGGTCAAGGTCATGATGACGGCCATCGTACTGGTGGCGATTGCCTACACAAGGAGTTTGCGGAAGAGAGCGTGTTGCGGACGAGGGAGGGTTAGGGCGTTGCTTTCGCTTGGCGCGCGAGCTGCGCGATGAGAATTGCTTTCTTCAGTATCTTTTCGGTGGCTGACGTTATTTATTTGTATCTAGCCCCTGCACCATTTACGCCGGGTCTTGTCAACTACCATCAGTGAGAAACTGAAGAAGTCCTGATTATTTGCCCTAGGACGCCAAGGAGTTGGAATCCTCGACGCCGCTGCAGGGCTCTTCTTTAGCGGGAAACCCGACGAACGAGCCTCACTCCTTTAATGGTTGGCGAGAATTGCCGGCAGACGAGGAAAGCGTCAGCGGGAAAAATTATTTTCGCGCATTCTTTTCAGACGCCGGCGGCTGAACAAGATTTGCTCCACTTCCTCGGGCGAGAGTCGGGATGCTATCGGCATCTCTTCTGCATCGGTTTCCGGCGGGCCGTGGGGGATTGCATTCTGCGCAACTCGTCCCGGAGTTGAAAGAATTCGCTTTTTAGTTGGTCAAACGATTGTTCTTGGTGCCCCAGAGATTGTTCCCACATGTCCAGATGCTGACCGAATGTCACTAGGATTCAAAGGCTCGGCATTGGGCAGCCGATCAAGGGCTGTATCACGATCTTCTTCGCACTCTTTGAGCTTTCGGTCTCTCGCCTCTTCTGCCGTTCTATGGGCCGCTCGTCTGACTATGCTAGCGGTGACGACGCTTACTATAAAAACACCCGAGCCGGCCATATATACTTTGAACGCTAAGCCGGCGCTTGTACAGAGAGCTGCGTGTACAGAAGAGCTGAGAAATTCATTCCCAAGGCGCCCGCCAGAACAAGATTGGCGATGGGACCGACTGCGTGATAATCCTCCCAAGCACGGCTTTCATACGTATAGTAAGCATCAATGATTTGGTTGTATTCGAACATGTTGTCGCAGGTGATGGAAAGGCTCGAGTCCCAAGGGATGGCGTGAGTATAAGACACATCCTCCCCATCACTATTCGTATGGCTACAGATGATGTAACCACCAACTGCGGGAGGCTCAGCCGTTTGCACCCACCAGAGCAACGGCATCAGCGTGAGTCCGGCAACGACGATTCCTACTGTCAAGGCGTTCCCGAAGACGGGAAGGGCCTAGGTCGATCGAGTGGCAAGGGCCGTCAGTATCGAAAGAGCTTTCTTCATAATTTTGTGAATGGTTAATGTGTTTCACTTACCAGTTGTCGGGCCTTCCCTTTTCCCGGATTCGTCCCAATCTCGGAGCCCCTGATGATGAAGCGGCGCCTAGTTGAGCGATCTTCCAACCCCTCACGGTACTATCTGAGCTAGCCGCTGGGAAACCGTTCTTCGCCTCGCTCCGTGGGCTGCGACTCCCCCACTCATCATGCCCGCCCCCTTGCTCATCGGATCGGCCTCTTTCCGTGGCATTGCCACGGTGTAACCCCATGGCGTCAGCCATTTCGGTTGCCCTTGCAGGTGGAGGTCACTGGAAATCTTTAGTTCAACGCAATTCCCCTCCGAACGAAGGTGGGCGTATCAAGATTTTCGCCATTATACACCGTCGGCGCGGTCTTCTCAAATCGCCCGTGAGACACCACTTCCAGCTTAAGCATTCCCTGCTTGAGTTGACGTTTGATTCGTCGTCGCTGGGTGAAGGAGCTTGGTATTTGAGAGAAGAAACGATCGGCTTGTCGATCTTCAGATTCCGGCGGCGGGGCCACAAACCTTGAGGTCGATTGCGACATTTCGGAAGACCGTTTAAAGAAAGACGTTTCAATCTCGGATCCTTCGATAGGCACTGGAAAAACAAAATCGTCACTGTGGGGCGCATCAATCTTGAGCAACACGGAGTGATTCTTTCGATGCCACGAAGCGATCAAGGTCAACCCCACCTTCTCTCCCATTGCCGGGTCCGTTGAGGCGCCGACAATCATTCTGGCTTCCCCAACCTGGCGACGCAGACGTTCCATAATGCGATCCACCTCAGAGATCGACAAACTGTCACCGCCTACAATATTCACCAACAAGGCATCGGCATCCTCAAATTGATCCGCTCCCGAAAGTAATGGATGCGTCAACAGGGCCTCAACCACCTCACGCGAACGGTTTTTCCCTTCAGCCTCGGCAACGGCAAAAGTGCTCTTCGCGTGCTTGCTCTGGACCACCGATCGCAGATCCTGAAAACTCACATTGATCAATCCAGATTTTTCTATCATCTGCCAGATGCCTCGTACGCCCTGGGCTATGGTCCGATTGATGATTTCAAATGTCTCCGGCAGCCGGGTGCACTCATCGACAATTTCGAGAAAGGTTTGATTGGGTAGCGAAATCACAGCATCCGATGCCACGAGCAATTGATTCAGTCCCAGCTCCGCCTGCTGTGCCCGTTGTCGCCCCTCCAATTCAAAGGGTAGAGAAACAAAGGACAAAACCAGGGCGCCTGCCTCTCTCGCTTGCCGAGCGATCACCGGCAAGGCGCCGCTGGCGGTGCCGCCACCCAAACCACCGAGAAAAATCACGAGATCGGTTTGGTCAACGCATTGGGTTAGAGGCTCGCGATCTGCCTCAGCACTCGCTCGCCCTAATTCCGGATCGCCACCAGCACTCAAACCGCGCAATAGTTCTCGTCCAAGCTGGATCGTCTTGGCACTCTGCATTTCCTGAAGGCCTCGCGCATCGCTGTTGAGCGCGAGAAAGTCCACCCCAGGCAGCGGGTCCCGCGCCAGCAAATCGGCGGCCCGACACCCTGCATCGCCAACGCCGATCACTTTGGCTGAAAGACGCCCCTCCTTAGCCGAGAAATCTGATTCGTTATCCATAGATCAATCCGTGTAGGTTCTCATCCACTCGTTCGGGCGATCTTCAGCAGCTGTCTGATGGCGCAACCGAACCTCGGTCCGTTCGCCTTCCGATCCCGCTGCTTCAACAATTCAAAAACGCCGAACTTCGTTAATCCAATACCGACGGCAAACTCGGGTTGTTCCAAAACGATCTTGGGTCCGTTAACGTTTCGGACTACTCCCACCGAAGCCGGAACGCCAAACACATGTTCCGCCAATCCCAGGATATCGGTGATCCTCGCCCCACCGCCCGAGATCACGACCCCCGACCGCACCAAATCGAGACAACCGGCTTCCATCAACTTCGCTTCCACCAATTTGAGAGATTCCGAAACGCGTAGAGACATGATGCGACCGAAATGCTCCATGTTTATGGTCTTGTCTGGCATACCCATTCGGTCGGGGACCTTAATCGTCTGACCGCGGAAGCTGTCACCGCCCAAAGCGGATCCGTAGTTGATCTTCAACTGCTCAGCTTCCCCCAAGGGCACCTTGAAGCCATAAGCCAAATCATTGGAAATATGGTCTCCGCCAACGGGAAGAACGCCCGTATGCTTGATCAATCCATTGCAGCAAACAGCATATTCGATCGTCCCTCCGCCAAAGTCCAACACCAACGTGCCCAGCTCCTTTTGCTGCGAGCTCAACACAGCCAAGACACCGGCCAACCCGGAAAAAACCACATCCTCGACATCCACTCGCAGATTCTTGACCACCCGAATGGAATTCTGAAGACGATTGACCTGACCATGGATGACGTGAAGATCCACCTCAATCTTGGCACCAAGCAATCCAATGGGATTCTGTATCCCCGATTGTCCATCGATGGAGAAATGTTGGCGCACCAAGTGAATCACATGATGATCATTGGGAAGATTCACCGCCTTAGCGTTCCTCACGACGTCACGTACATCCTCCTCGGTGATATCTCGTTCCGCCGAAACCACAGGATGAATGCCCCGATTGATGAATCCTTGCACGTGTCCACCCGAAACACCCAGATAAACACTACGGACCTCCTCGTCCGCCATGTGTTCCGCTTCAGTGAGTGCTAGCCGGACGTCCTCGGTGGCCGAGTCCGCATCGACGATCTCTCCCTTTCGTACACCGCGTGACTTGGCCTGACCGATCCCGATGATATTCGGCATATCCGACGGCCCAACCTCCGCCACAATCGCTGTTACCTGCGACGTGCCAATATCTAGGCCGGTCACAATTTCCTTGCTCGCAAACATCATGTCTTTGTCCTCCTCACTATTTGTGGTTGTGACGGTCCCCGTGGAATCTCTCGAGTCCGCTGCACCCAGCGAAACGGGTGGTTGTTCTTGACCGAAAGATCGAGGTGCACCAACCGCATGTTCTCTCGATTGGCTCTGTCCAGCATGAGCTCCCAGCGATGAAACTGGGATGCGAGATTCTCCCGCCCCAATGTCACTTCCTGCTGATCCGATGTGCGGGCCACCAACACCCGACTTTTTGAGATATCGATCGACCAAATCTTAACCCGTTCGGTCATGCTGGACTCTTGGAACGCCTGCAGCGCTTGAATTGCCATATCAACCTGCCGCGACTGCACCCTCTCACCGGGAACCAATCGGAGTCCGCTCAAACCCATCAACTCGGGCAACTGTTGCCAAAACGCCTGCCTCTCCAAATCTGCCCCCGCCGGAGGTTGTGGGGAGAGAACAAAACCGAACTCATCGATCATAAAAGGCTTCATCACGATGCGTTGTCCACGACCTCCCCGGCTCAGGCAATAAGCCTTGAAGATTGGCCGACGCTCCCGAATCCTCACCTTCAATCGATCTGGGATTACGCGCTCGACCGCCACTTCATGAATCATGGGGACCATTTCAAGATTCCGTTTGATCTGTGCCAGATCAAGGGCCAACACATTGTCGCCCGACTCCACACCAGACCAGCGAAGCACCTGTTCCGGGGTCAGTCTGCCATTGGTTCGCAATTCAAAACGCTGCAACGCGAAAGCGTCATTCTCCAACAGAAAGATATCCACCGTGAACTGAATCCCTCGCCATCCCATCCACCCCATCACTCCCAAGCCAAAGACCAAGGCCGCCAATCGGACCGCAATACCGAGCCGGTCATGCCAAACCACTCGCCGGCGCGCTTTCACATCCAAACGCCGGCTGGTCGCCTTCCCTCTCTTGGCTTTCGATTTTTTCTTGCTAAACCACATACCTAACGCAGCTCTGCCGGTAACTGGCAGACTCTTCCAGCGCCAGTGCAGCCAGACGGTGGCACAGATCGGGAAAAGGCACGCCGGCAGCAGCAGCCGATTTTGGCAGCAGACTAGTTTCCGTCATTCCCGGAAGAGTATTAACTTCCAAAACGAACAATTCTTGGTCCCGAACGATCATATCGATCCGCGCATACATACCCCCGCCGATCGCCTTAAACGCCGCCTTTGCAGTCCGGTTGATCGCTTCCGTTAACTGAGAATCAAAGGACGCAGGGCAGGCGTACTCCGTTGCGGCACTGGTATACTTGTTATGATAGTCATAATAACCGCTCTTGGGCCGCACTTCGACGATCGGAAAAACCTCATTATCGACGATGCCCACCGTGATTTCTCGCCCTTCGATAAACTCCTCCACAAGCACCGATCCACCAAAGGCCCCGACTCGCGACATTGCAGATTCCCACTCCACCTCTGCTTTAACAATTTCAACGCCCATACTCGAACCCTGGCGTGCGGGTTTCAACACCAACGGAAAGCTCAAAAAACCAGGCACCTCCTGATTCGCCTCCTCGCAAATGGCGAACGCAGCAGTCGGAACGCCTTCGAATTCAAAAATTCGCTTGGAAATCACTTTGTCAAAAGCGCGTTCGCTTGCTTCCGCACCACAGCCCGTGTAGGGAACGCCGAGCGCATCCAGCTCACGTTGAATGGTGCCATCCTCACCGTAGGTGCCATGCAAGGCAAGAAAGACAACGTCAGCCCTCCCTGGCAATGACCAGGCGCCCGGCTGCGGATCCAGCTCGGTCACTCGGTGCTCCAGTGATCTCAACGCTCCGACCACTTCCCAACCGGAAGCCAAAGAAACTTCCCGCTCGGCGGACGGACCGCCCAACATCACCGTAATATCCCACCGCTCACTCATCGACCAATGATTTGCACCTCGGTCTTCAACTCAATCCCTCGCGCCTGACGCGCCCGATTTTGCACCAAATCAATCAAGTTCAAAATGTCCTCCGCGGTGGCGCTTCCATCGTTGACGATAAAATTCCCGTGAACATCCGAAACCGATGCGCCACCGACGCAGGTCCCTTTCAAGCCTAGTTCTTCGATCAACTTTCCCGCGGGGATCGATGTGGGATTCTTGAAAATGCATCCCGCGCTGAGAGCAGCCGGTTGCGACTCCCAGCGTTTCACGCTAAAGCGGTTCATCCGTTCCCGAACAGCCGCCTCAGTAGAGGGTTGTCCGCAAAGGACCGCCTCAATAGCCAAATGGTTCTTCAGCAAAGGACACCCACGATACTCCACACACAGCTCCTCCGCAGCCCGTTCGTGAATTTGGCCCCCGTAGTCGACGAACCGGACCTTTTCCACGACATCGAACATCCATGTGCCCATGGCGCCGGCATTCATGCGCAAAGCGCCACCGAGAGTCCCCGGGATTCCCTCCAGAAACTCAAGTCCTGTCAAACCGATCCGCCTCGCCTCAGAAGCGATGAACTTCAACCGAGCACCCGCCCCACAAACAATCTTATCCCTCTGAACAAGCAATTTGGAAAAAGCCGGCTGAGCCAGAGAGAGAACCACACCGCGAATCCCACTATCCCGAATGAGTACATTCGAACCACGACCTAACACGAACACCGGGATCTCATACTCGTTGGCTCGCCTTAAAACAGCCGAGAGATCCGCCAATGATCCCGGCTCCACAAAAACATCCGCCGGGCCGCCCACGCGGAGCGTCGTCCGCTTAGTTAACGGCTCATTCAGCGCCACCACACTTCCAGAGCTCAAATCAGCCTCCAGCTGCTGGATGAACTCGGGAGCCACTTGGGTGCGGTCCGATTTCAGCTCCGTAGCCAATTGATGCGCCACGCGGGTAATTTCACCCGCGCCAAGAAACAACAGCATATCCCCGGACACAAGATCCGCATAAAGACGCTCTCGCAGCCGATCAAGCGATGGCTCATAGTCCGGTTGGCGGTTGCGCTCTCTCATCGCTTCTGCCAACGCTTCACCTGAAACTCCTGGAATCGGTTTTTCGTGGGCCCCATAAATCTCCGTCAACCAAACTCGATCCGCACCATCGAAGCACTCGGCAAACTTTTTAATCAATTGCTCCGTTCGGGTGTATCGATGCGGCTGAAACACGGCGATCAGACGATTAGCCGCATACCGTTTGACCGCCTGAATCGTCTCCCGAATCTCGGTGGGGTGGTGGGCGTAATCATCGATCACTCGAAACCGAGAATCCGCAAAGAGCACATCCTGCCTTCGGCGAACCCCCTTGAATTTGGCAACAGCGCCGGCGATCTGCTTGACGCTGCAACCCTGGCGCAGCAACCAAACAATCACCGCCGCCGCATTCGAAACATTAGCGCGTCCTGATAGCTGCAGGGTGAACTCGCCTATCAACTTCCCTTCCGACCACAGTCCAAACCGTTCAACCGTCGGCTGCGCATAATCAAACGGCTTCAACTCGATCCGATAGTCGGCCAAGGGGTGGTACCCATAAGAAACAGTATCAGACCGTTTCGAGAACATCTCGCTCAGATCCGTGTCATCCGCACAAAACACGCTGCCACCCCAAGTACGATCGACCAAAGCACCAAACTCAGAACGCACCCGATCAATGCTGACAAAATAATCCAAATGCTCGTCATCGATATTGAGAATGATGGACTCCTGTGGATTGAAGTCCCCAAGGCCGCCATCACTCTCATCAACCTCAGCCACGAACCAAGGCGAGACATCGGAAGAATCCTCACTGTTCGACTTGTCGTCCACATAGGCCGCAGGAACTGGCAACTGGGGCACATCACCTCCGACGGCATAACTCGAAGGAACGCCCAACTCTCGGAGCACATAGGACAACAATCCCGCAGTTGTCGTCTTCCCATGCATTCCGACGACGCAAACGGATCTCTGAGTCGCCATCACCGCCGCCAAAAAGGTCGCTCTGCGGATGGCGGGGATTCCCAAACGTTGAGCAACCACCAACTCCGGATTATCTCGGGGGATTGCCGACGAATAAATCACCAACTCAGGACACGCGCGGGAAAGATACGCGGCATCATGCCCTTGATGCACGACTCCATTTCGATCCGCCAGCGCACAGGAGAATTCATTCCAAGCCATATCCGATCCAAAAACCTCAAACCCTCGATCCATCAACAAATGGCCCAAACCAACCATGCCACAGCCCGAGATCCCAACCAGGTACACCGGCGTTCCGGCTTTCGACCGACATAACCACTGTTGGACCTCTTCAGGACCCATCTCAATTCAAGATCAACGCTCGACTCAGACGATTCTCCGGACATTCGGAAGACGAGCTTTTATAGACCACTCCACGACCCAATGGCCCCTTAGTCTCCCCCGCAGGAGTGGCACCCCTATCAGTCACCCATTCACCCATCAGGCCATCGGCAATCCTTCCGGCCGCCCCTCGGGCGTCCCATCGCTGCAACGCCTCTTTCATACTGCGGCGAACCTTGCGGTCGAAAAGCAACCGACTCAGCACTTGAGCGGCGAATGACGGCTTGAGGGTGCGCTGGTCGAGCCATTCGGCGGCACCCCCATCTCCAAAGATCATGGCATTCTGCTTTTGATGATCATCAACCGCCTGAGGATACGGGACCAGCAGCGCTGGCACTCGTGCAGCCGCATACTCCGCCAGGCTCGAAGCACCAGCCCGCGACAATACCGCCGTCGCCACCCGCACCAACTCGGACGTATCCGCACAGAATTCACTTACATAATGCCGCATTCCCAAGCGCTGATAGAGCGCCTGCAACGAGCCTCGGTCATGCCGGCCAGTGAGGTGAATCACCTGCAACCCGGGGTGCCGATGCGCAAGATAGGGCGCGATCTCCAACATTAGATCATTGATCGCCCGGGCACCCTGGCTACCGCCCATGACCAACAGGATCGGCGCATCAGCAGCCAATCCCAGTCGATCATAGCAATCAGGCGGAATCGCCTGCTCAAACTGACTGCGGACGGGGGTGCCGCTAACACGAACCGCTCGACTGCGGAAGGCTTTCCTGACAAACGGGAAGCCAACAAAAATCCCATGGCACAATCCTGCCAAAGATCGGTTCGCACGGCCAGGAACCGAGTTCGCCTCATGCAGATACACTCGAGCCCCGAGCAGGCGCCCCGCCACCGCTGGAGCCACGCTAGTGAAGCCGCCCATGACCAACACGATATCGGGCTTCCAAATCGAAAAGCATCTCAGACAGCACCCCAACGATTGGATTAACCCCCAAGCAAACGCGATTACCTGACCTCGGATGAGCGCCACGGAGGGAAGAAACTCGATCCGGGATCCCGGCAGCGTGCTGGCCGCCACCCGATCGATCCCTTTGCGCGAAGCCAGGAGCAGAACCTGACCGCCGCGCCGTATTACTTCTTGACCGATCGCCAGCCCGGGGAAGAAATGTCCGCCGGTCCCACCACAGGCAATCGCCACTTTGCATTGACTGAAATCTCGGCGTCTACTCATGCTGGCATGGGCTCGGATTCCACGGTAACCGGAGCCATCAAAGATTGAGATTTTCCTCCTCGGCGGGCGATACTGATGAGAACGCCCACCGACACTAGCATCATCAGGAGACTCGATCCCCCGTAACTGATAAACGGCAAAGCCAACCCCTTATTGGGCAACGTATTAGTCACCACACCGATGTTGACAAAGGCCTGAAGACCAATCAGAAACGTGATTCCCGAGCCCAATAAAAACCCGAAGTTATCCCGAGCTTTGGCCGCAATAAACACCCCAGAAACGATCAGCACGGCAAAGACGAGAATCACCCCCATCGTAGCGACGAGCCCAAGCTCCTCTCCAATCAATGGGAAAATAAAGTCCGTCTGATGAAGCGGAAGGAAGCCCAGTTTCTGCCGACCATTTCCAAGCCCAAGACCTTCTAGGCCTCCGGATCCCAACGCCAAGAGCGACTGCCAAACTTGATAACCGGCATCATCCTTCATCATCTCCGGATTGAACCAAGCTCTGAGGCGTTCGCTCCGCACTGGATCCAAGATGAGTAAAATGACCAACAGTGCCGCCGCACCGATCAACAGCGGCACTACGAATTTCCATCGAGCACCCGCGACCAACAACATGACCACAGAAACCGCACCTAGGAGAATGGTTGCCCCCCAATCCGGCTCGACAAAAATCAGGCCCAGAACGCTGCTAATCATCAGGCCCGGGATAACCAGACCTTGCCAAAAAGTCGGCATGTAACGCCGATACCGATCGCCATACCAAGCCACAAATGTGATCAGAGCCAACTTCGCACACTCAGACGGCTGGAAACTGAACCACCCGTAAACGAACCATCGGCGCGCCCCATTGATTCGTGTGCCAAAGTCCGGATGCAAGACCAATGCCAAAAGAACCACCGCCACGCCTAGGAGCAACCAAAACCAATCCTTCAACCAACGGTAGTCTATGATGGCCACCATGAGACAAAAGAACAACCCCAGCGCAGTCCAACACAGCTGTTTGAACAAGAACGTCTGGTTCCCGCCATAGATCACCGCGCTGTACTGCATCACCA
The DNA here is from genome assembly GCA_024761205.1 of Limisphaerales bacterium. Classification (GTDB taxonomy): domain Bacteria; phylum Verrucomicrobiota; class Verrucomicrobiia; order Limisphaerales; family AAA164-E04; genus UBA2970. The sequence goes on along the minus strand of JAMASS010000004.1, from coordinate 67,549 downwards.
CACCCAAAGTAAGCAATCCGGCAACCGAGAGAACCAAAAACATGGTGGCAACCCGCATAGGTGACGATATCCTTCCGCCTTCCCCATTCTCAATCCCGCTTACTCCGCTTTCGCCGACGCCCCCTCGGCAACTGGAATCTTGAGCTTCTGCCCCACTAAAATCCGATCCGTATTTAGCGCGTTCTCCTTCCGCAAAGCACGCAATGAGATGCCGTTCTGACGGGCGATTCGCGTCAAGGTATCGCCCCATTTCACCAAGTAGATTTTGCCGTCCGACGCGTGACCACCACGGACGCCGCCTGACGGGGGTGGCTGCGGGGAATTGGCATTTCTGGGAATCATGATCGACTGCCCCACCCGCAGGCGTCTGGGATCGACACCCGGATTCGCCCCAAGGATCGCATCGACGGTTGAGCTGTATTCTCGCGCCAAAGAGTAAAGACGATCTCCCGGCTTGATCTTATAGTCCAAGGACGGTGGCGACGATGTTGTCGGCGATTCTTGGGTAGTGGGTAATTGCGTTGGCATCCCAGGCATATGGGCGGCCACCTCGCCCAGACCGTTGACTGGAGTCGGATCCGGCTCCTCGAGAATCAGCTCAGTTGAAATCATGGGCTCAAGGTTTTGGTTGGGCTTTGGGATATCAGGCGCTCCACCCGTGATCGGTAACGAGGTGCCCGTCTCTGTGGTTTCGATTTCCTGATACAAATCGTTGATGTTCAACAAAGGGATCTCATCATTGGGAGTGTTCACGGTCTCATTCGCCATCTGTTCCTGCTCCGATTTACAACCTTGCATCAAGAGCAGACCACTAATGGGCAGGACGTGGAGCGCCACAATGCCGCACACGGTGATGATGATCTTGGTCTTGCGATGTTTGCGATCGTTTAAGGACGATCCGGGCGGAAGTACTGGATTAGAATGGCTCATATGATTTGTGATTCTGGGTTAATGGTAAATTTTCTCGGTTGTCGCCGTGCGAGCAAGAGCACGATTCATCAATGTATCTCCATCGTTTGGGACCTGTCCGGCCCGAGGCGTGCTAGAATCAAATTGGGAGCCATGATGAGCGGATTTCTGGTTCTCGACAAAACTCTGGGATCGCATCCGATCGATCAGCGAACAAAACGTGTCGCCCCGCTCGGCATAATTGCTGAATTGATCAAAGCTGGCACAGCCCGGAGAGAAAAGAATCATGTCGCCAGTTCGGGCTCGCCCAAACGCCCTGCTCACTGCCTCATTGAGTGTCTCGACCAGAAAACACTCCGCATGACGCCCTAGCGCTGCCGCCATCTCATCTCGAGCTTGTCCGAAGAGGTACGCCCCGGCAACCTTGGCGGCCACCAGCGACCCCAACTCCTGAAAAGGGAGCTGTTTATTCAATCCGCCGGCAATCAGCCAAAGACTTCCGGTTGAGTGTAAGATGCCATCCGTGGCTTCAATGGCCGCACGCAAAGAATCCGGATTCGTTGCCTTGGAGTCGTTGATCACGGCCACACCACCCACGGGATTCAGTAACTCGAATCGGTGAGACTCCCCACGGAAACCCGCCAATGCCAAACGCATTTCACTCAATGAAATACCCAAAACATAGCCGACCAAGAGTGTGGCCATCAAATTCTCTGCATTATGCACCCCAACCAGTCTGCCCGAACGGCAATCATAGAGCACCCCTGACCAACCGGGAATGCGACTCACCAGCAAACCCCGTTCGTAGTAGACATTCGCAGCGGGATTCTTGGAACTAAAGGTCAAGACGTGTTCGCCAAATTCGACGCCCATCATCATGAGGTGCTCCTTTGCCTCCCACTGAATGATCGCCCAATCAGCACTGTCCTGATTTTCAAATAACCGTGCCTTGGCCCGGCAATAACCCTCGAAGGTCCGGTGACGATCCAAGTGATCCGGGGCGAGATTCAACAGCACGGCCACCTTGGGTTTGAAATGCTCCACATGTTCCAGTTGAAACGAACTGATCTCGAGAACGGCATAGTCCAAATCGGAGTGATCACTCACCACCGAACAAAACGGAAGGCCGATATTGCCCGCAGCGATCGCCTTCCGATCCCCCTGCCGAATCACCGTTTCGACCAAACGTGTGGTCGTGGTTTTACCGTTCGTCCCCGTGATCGCGATTACAGGGCAGGCCGACAATCGAAATCCCAACTCAATCTCGCTGATCACCGGCACGCAACGCCGCAGCAACTGCTGCATCAATCCGGACTCGCGAGCCACACCAGGACTGACCACTCCCAGGTCCCAAGATTCAACCGTTAGATCGGAAAACTCAAACCGAACGGTAATCCCCAAAGCTTCGAGCTCCTTGATGCGAGAGGCACTCAATGCCGCTGATCCCCCATCCACGAGCCAGACCAACGCGCCACGCTGAGACAACAAGCGGGAGGCGGCGAAGCCACTAGCCCCGGCACCGATCACGATCACTCGTTGTCCCCTAAATACTTGCATCGACACGCTCCTATCTTCCGCTATTTTCGCCACTACCGAATCTTCAATGTTAACAAGGCCAACCCGGCACATAATCCAGAAAGAATATAGAAGCGAGTAACCACCTTGGACTCCTGCCAACCCATCTTCTCAAAATGGTGGTGCAGGGGTGCCCGCAAGAACAAACGGCGATCCACTCCAAAACACTTCATGTGGTATTTATACCAGCCCACTTGAAGAATCACCGAGACCGCCTCGGCAACAAACACCCCACCGGCTATCACTAAGATAAATGGCTGGTGAATTAAGACCGCCATGATTCCCAGAGCACCTCCCAAAGCCAACGAACCCGTGTCCCCCATAAATACTTGAGCAGGGTGACAGTTGTACCAAAGGAAACCGACACTCGCTCCTAACATTGCGGCACAGAAAACCGTCAACTCACCCGCTCCCCGCACATAAGGGATTTGTAGATAAGTGGCAAACTTGATGTTTCCGGCAACATAGGTCATCAGGATAAACACAATCGTCACGATGATCGTGCAGCCAATCGCCAACCCATCAAGACCATCCGTCAAATTGACCGCATTGGAACTACCCACAATCGCCAGGACCGTGATCCCTGTCCCGGCCAAGACAACATTTTCCAAGATGGGATATTTAATGAATGGGACCATCACATCCGCAATCAAGCTTCGAGTATCAGGCACCATCCACAAGTAACCGACGACCGCCAGTGAAAGGATCACTTGCACCCAGAGCTTGACATTGGACTTGGCCCCCTCGTTGTCCTGTTTAATCACCTTGAGGTAGTCGTCATAGAAACCCAAGGCCGATAGCACGACCAAGGAAAGCAAGGTCAACAACACAAACGAACTCCACTGCGCCCACAGCAACACCGATAAATCCAGGGCCAATACAATAAGAACCCCACCCATCGTGGGTGTCCCCTTCTTATCGGTCACGCGAATCATGTCGCCGGTGGCTTCAGCTTTGTCGACATAATTCTGTCGAAACTTGAGCGCCTTCAACCAAGTAATGACATAGGGAGCCAACAACCAGGAAAGAACCAGAGCCGTGAACGCGGCACCGATACTCCGCACCGTGATATACCGAAAGACCCGGAGCCCAGACAAGGGCCCTTCCCAAGAGGATCCCGCCACGCTCTCAAGAACATATTGGTGCAGGTAATACAGCATTTCTTTGTGGTCCTAAATTCTTGACCTATGGATTCGGCCGGATCTCCCTGCACTTATCGCCCCATCGGAATTCAAGGCGTTAACCGCGTCAAAGCTCAGATGCCCACCACGGACCGATTCACCCTCAGAACCCAATGCCTGCTTCAGAAATTCCACCAAGCGATCCAATCGAGCCGCACGAGAGGCCTTGACCAGCACCGCGTCACCGCTCCGAAGCTGATCGCAAAGCATCTCTCCCACCGCTTCCCAGTTCGCATAAGCGACCGCTGATTCGGCTCCCTGATCCGCAGCTGCCCGGCGGGTCACCTCCGACCACTTACCGACACTGATCAGATGATCCACCTGACAATCAGCCGCCACTCGCCCCACCTCGGCGTGAGCTTCCGTGCTGAATTCACCTAGCTCCCCCATGTCACCAAGAACACCATAGCGAGCTCCACTGCACGGAAAGGCTTCAAGCGTCTTCAATGCTGCGATCATGGAATCGGCGTTCGCGTTGTAACTGTCATCAAGCAACATCACGCCACCAAAACCTCCCCACTCCAGGCGCATCCGCTCGGCACCGCTCTTGGCGATTCCTGATTTCAACTCATCTGGCGTTAGCCCCAGCTCCGCCCCCACTGCGATTGCCAAAGTCGCATTGATCAGATGATGGCGACCCAGAGCGTGAAGGCGAAATTCCCGATACCCACCCAAGGCCTCCGCCTTGATCGAGAATTCCATTCCTTCCCGCCCCATTTCCCAAGCGCCAATCCGCCAATCATTCCATTCCTCAAAACCAACCCGCACCACCCGAGCTTCGACCCGGGATAAAAGCTTTTCTAAAAACGGCGTGTCACCATTGACGAAAAGGACCCCGTCACGAGGCAGCACCTCCCCCAAGGCTCCCTTCTCCTCCGCGACCGCTTCAACCGATCCAAAAAACTCTAGATGACTCCGCCCGATGGAGGTAATCACTCCAAAGCCAGGCTGAATCATCTCAACCAATGGTCTGATCTCACCGGGATGATTCGTTCCCACTTCAAAAACAGCGACCTGAGTACTCTCACCCATTTGCAACAACGAGAGAGGAACACCGACATCGTTATTAAAACTCGCGGGACTGGCGCAAACATCAAATCGCTGCGACAAGACTGCGTTCAAGAATCTTTTGGTAGAGGTCTTGCCATTAGATCCGGTCACCGCGATGATCGGCAGATCGAAAGACTGACGATAGCTCGCTGCCAGCCGGCCCAAGGCGACCCGAGTATCATCCACCATAATCTGAGGATATCCGGCCAAACGACCGCCGAGGCGGGCAGATTCCACCACACAAGCACTCGCGATCTCCCCAATCTCGTCAGTAATGAATTCGTGGGCATCAAATCGATCTCCCACCAAGGCCACAAAAAGATCACCTCGGCCGATGGTTCGCGAATCCGTACTGAGTCCGGTCACCAAGTCGTTAGGACTGGCATTCCGCAACTCACCTCGAGCTGCCTCCGCAATAAAACCTAGATGTCGCGGATTCATCACAAAGCCAACCTCACTTCCCCTGCATTGAAGCCAGGTTTTCCAAACTCTTCTCGACATATAGACGATCATCAAAAGGGATCACCGCCCCGTCGATCTCCTGGTAAGTCTCATGCCCCTTTCCAGCGATCAACACCACATCGCCGGAAGCCGCTGCGGCAATCACTTCCTCAATCGCTCGCCGGCGATTCAACTCGACCTCCCAGGTCTGATTGCCAGCCGCGCGCATACCGGCAACGATCTGTTCGACAATCTGCTGCGGGTCTTCATACCTTGGGTTATCATTGGTGATCCACGACTGGTCCGCCCATTCCGCCGCCACTCGTCCCATTTCGCTACGTTTCCCCTGGTCTCGCCCGCCGCCGCAACCAAAGAGCAACAGTAGCCTTTTTGGTGACAGTGCCTTTAGGGTCTCCATCACTCGCTGGAGCGCATCGGCCGTGTGGGCGTAGTCGATGAAAACCGAGAACGGCTGACCGGACTCCACTTTCTCCAGCCGTCCGGGAATACCCGGCACCGTTTCGAGAGCTTCCGCGATATCGGATAGCGAATATCCCATCTCGGTCGCCAATGCCACTGTCGCCAGACAGTTCTGCACATTATATTCTCCAATCAAAGGCAGGCGAACCTTCTGACGGGTCCCGTGAGACACCAATTCAAACTGTGTACCATCCGGCAAACACTCGATCCCTTCCGCAGAAACATCAACGGTGCCATTGGTCTCAATGCCAAAACTTACCGTCCGGACGTCATCCATCTCCCTCTTCAACCGCCGACCGTAACCATCATCGAGATTGAGCACGATCGCCCTTCGGCCTTCAAACTGAGCCAACGATTCGAAAAGGCGCCGCTTGGCCAGATAGTAGGCCTCCATGTTCCCGTGGTAGTCCAGATGATCACGGGTGAGGTTGGTAAAGGCCGCTAATTCAAAAGAGACATCGGCCACCCGGTCTTGGTCCAAGGCATGAGAACTTACCTCCATGATCACTTTCTTGCAGCCCTCGTCGCACATGTTTCGCAAGAGCTTCTGCAACTCAACGGCATCCGGTGTCGTCCGACTAGCCGGAATGTGTCGATCACCGATCTCATACCGAACTGTGCCGATCAGTCCGCAGGGACCGCTTTGATGCCGGACGATGTGTCGAAGCAGGAATGAGACGCTCGTTTTGCCGTTCGTCCCCGTGATTCCGGTGATCCCTAGCGAGCGGCTGGGATAACCATACCACGCTGCTGCCAACCGAGAGACCGCCAATCTCGGATCAGCCACTCGCACTAGGGTGCGATTCCCGACCGGGAGATCACCCGCTTGGCTCACAATCACTCGCGCTCCCCGATCCAGCGCCTCGCCCACATACAACTGCCCATCCTCCCGCCTACCGGCGACCGCCACGAATACCATACCCGGGACAACTTTTCGAGAATCACACGTGATGCCCGTCACAGACACGGCCTCGGACCCGACCAGATCGAAACCTGCCAAGCCTGTCAGTAAACTAGAGAGCGGTTGAGTCACGTTTCTCACCTCAAACTATAGCCATCATCAAAAAATTACCTGCATGTCTCAACCTACCGCCGAGCATGGGCTTCCGTCACAAGATCATCTTGAATCTCCGTCTGATATTTCAGTTCATTCGAGGGCGGGATATTCAGATAGTTAGCCAGTCGCGTCGCAATCGCTTTAAACACGGGTCCTGATATCACCCCACCAGAAATGCTGCCTTTTGGCTCATTGAAGATGACCGAAATCACGATCTCAGGGCGCTCGACCGGCAGAAAACCAATGAACGAGGCATAGCACTTTCGACGCGCGTAACCGACGTTCGGAATGTACTTCCGGGCGGTTCCCGTCTTACCCGCTACGGTATAATGATCCAGCTTGGCCTTGGGCGCCGTGCCGCCCTTCATCACTACCATCTCAAGAGCTTCTGTCATTTGACGCGTTGTCTGCTCTGAAACCACTCGCCTGATTTTCTCCGGATGATAAGTCATCACGACATTCCCTCGATCATCCGAGAGATGGCGAACGATCATTGGACTCATTAACCAGCCACCGTTTGCTATGGTGCACATCGCCATGGTAATCTGCAGCGGTGTCACCGCGATTTCGTAGCCAATGGGCACTCGAGAAATAGACAAACCCGACCAATCCTCCAAAAGCCGAAGTTTCCCCTGCCGCTCAGCCGGCAGACTAATCCCGGTCACCGAACCAATCCCAAAACGCAACAGATAATCGTAAAGCCGCTCCTTGCCAAGTTGCTGGGCGATCTTGAACGTCCCGATATTCGAGGACTTCATTATGATCTCCTTAACCGTCAGAATATCGTAGCGATGAGCATCATGAAGCGACCAGCCCATGAAATAGATGTGGCCATTCTCACAATCGAAACAACTCCCAAGATTAACCACCTTCTCATTCAATGCTGCCGACACGGAAACGATCTTAAACGTTGACCCCGGTTCAAACTGATCGCTAATCGCACGATTGCGTCGATTTCGAACCGGGTAGTCACCCGAGTGATTAGGATCAAAGGTTGGATAGTTCGCAAGCGCCAGAATCTCACCCGTATGAGGCCGAGCCACGATCACAGTCGCCGTCAAAGGATCAAACGCCGCAACACCCTTTTTGAGTTCATCCTCCACGATCATTTGCACCCCGGCATCAATCGTCAAATGAACGTTGAAGCCGGCGCGGGCATCGACGTCCATACCTCGAAAGGCCACCAATTCGCGGCGGCGACTATCAGTCGCCGTCGTTCTCCAACCCAGGACACCCTGCAAGTGGTGATCAAAGGTGGCTTCCACACCGGCCTTCCCACTGACGAAGAAGACGGATTGATTCCGAACAAGTCGCTCCTGCGTCTGAACAAATCCCAGAACATGCGCCGCCAACTCTCCGTTCAGATAGTAGCGCCGATGACTTTCAACCGGTTCGGTAAAGATCGCCCAACGCCGCAGCCCCTCCAAAAACTCCTTTTCATCCTCCGGCAACAACGCCTCCTCGGCCAATGTCACCTCTTTCATCAAGGACTGGATCGACTGCCACTCCGCCTCCGTGACCTTGACCCGCAATCGCACGTGCGGGTCAATGACCACCTCGCCGACCGAATTGGTAAATCCCCGAGGACGCAATCGGTCGATCAGAGATTTCGGATCAACCTTTAGATGCTCAGCGAGCAAGGCGCCTAGAGAACGATAGTGTCTGCCAATACGACTCGGATCCGCACAAAGTATCCTGAGGCGCTGGGTGCTGGCGAGCAGAGCACCATTACGATCATAGATATCGCCTCGCTTGGTCTGTTTGACATAGGTCCGTTGAGTGTGTTTTGACGCTTTGGCGCGCAGCTCATCATGCCGAAAGATTTGGATGAACACCAGCCGCCCCAAGAGCAAGGAAAACCCCATCAGCAAAAGAATGCCGAATGCAATAAGTCGACGCAACTGAACGCGAAATACCATTATTCTACCAACTTACCTGCACAACAAACTCACAACGGTAGCCTTACAATCTCACCTGTCTAGTTCCGGTCGCCATCGCGATCCGTTGAAAGGCTGTGCGAACGAGAGAAAGACACTTGCCGCCCGTCTCCGGCCTCTCGCAGCCTAAAAATCTGTTCCGGCGCTGGCGGACGTAGATCCAACCCAAATTCCCGCACCCGACGATTGAGCTCCGGCTGCGATTCCAACACCGCGTAACGCTGCCGCAGCACATCATTACCCTGCTCGAGTTGATCCAGTTCGCGCTCTAACCCGCGAATCTTCTGGCCCAACTCGTGAACCTGGTTCTTTTGCCACAAGTAGCCCGCACAACTCCCACCAACAAAAAAGCAAACAACGGCAGCTTTAATAAACCACCCGGCTCCGATCACTTCATCACGACTCTTTTCACGACGCCACATAACTCAAACAACTTTTCACGCCCTCTAAAGGCATCAAGAGAGCTCTGATTTACAACTTTTCCATCACCCGCAGCTGGGCGCTCCGCGAACGAGGGTTTCGTAACACCTCGTCCCGCTGGGGCTGAAGGGCGCGCCGTTCCACCCACTTCATTTCCGCTCGCTTCGTCTCCCGGAACTCCGGGATATCCGAGTCCCCTCGGATGCTATAGTTGAGCGCCAATCGATGCCCAAATTCCTTCACATGCTTCGCTTCAGCCGAATGAAACGTGATCACCGCCAGACGCCCGCCGGGCTTCAGCAATGACCAAATGACCCGCAATCCCTCATCCAAACGCCCCAACTCATCATTCACCGCGATTCTCAACGCCTGAAAAATTCTCGTCGCCGGATGAATTCTTCCCCGACGGGGAAGAACCCGTTCAGCCAGCGCGGCCAGCTGAAGGGTCGATTGAAATCGACTCATCCGACGTTCCGCAACGAGCGCGCGCGCCAAGCCTCGCGCCCTCGATTCCCCACCGAATTCGAAGAAAAGCTTCGCCAACTCGTCAGCCTCCAGCTCATTCACAAGATCCGCTGCTGTTCGGCTCATCCGCTCATCCATCCGCATGTCTAGCGGGCCATCCAGTCGCAGACTAAATCCCCGCTCCGCCACATCCAGCTGATGCGAACTGACACCTAGATCCAAGACGGCACCATCAATCGATCCCGAATCCAACCAGTCGCCCAACTCGGCAAAATTAAGTTGCCGGACCTCGAATCGACCGGAATACTCCGCCAGCCTAGACCGAGCTGCCCGGACGGCTTCGCCATCTTGATCGCACCCGAACAAGCGGCCACTCGGCGCACTCGCCGCCAAAATGGCAGCCGCATGTCCAGCCCCACCGACCGTTCCATCCAGATACCGCCCCATCGGAACGGGTGCTAGTCGAGTGACTACTTCGGACAGTAATACCGTTGTGTGATCGAACGCTGGCACTCTTCATAAAATCCAAACTAGCTATTGACGTTTCCGACTCCAAAAGCGGAAGCAACCCCACAGCCAACCTCCAAAAGATGATCGACGACTGACCTGAACTGACCCCGGCTCGAACTCAAGACACTTAGATTCCGCCACCCGCACCTCCCAATCGGACTCCCACAGATCATTTCGTTTCACTTCGAAACCTTCAAGTGACAAGGGATTCCGACAAGCTCCCTCAACAATCCGTTTCCGCAGCCATGATCTGGTCCACCGTAACCCCCAGCCTGATCTCTGGTCCGATACCGGGTCTGTCGGCTTCAACGCCTCTCCCTGCGAGAACTCCGGGCTCTCCCACGACTCCGATCCCAGATCAGCCATGAGCCCACGATCCACCGGCTTGAACGGGTTCTCACCTACCCCTTTGGCGTCGATGCCCTTCCCAACTGCCAATAATCGAATAAAACTCATAGCCTCTAGAGAAGCTGAATCGCGTCATCATAAATCTTTTCATCAAAAGCACTTGCAGCGGCATAGCGCTCCGGATCCCAAATCTGAAAACGATCAAACATCCCGATCAAAAGAGCTTTCTTATTCAATCCCGCCTCTGCGGCCAGCTTATCCGGCAGGCAAATTCGGCTGGCACTGTCCAACACCACTTGGTCCGACCGAGCGCCCAAAGACCGTCTCAAAGCCTCTGCTTTCGGATCTGCGAAGGGCATTCCCTTCAATTTCTGCATCAAATCCATCATCGCAGAAGGGGGCAAGGCGAGGAGACAAGCCCCGTGGCCCGATTCCTTCCGCCAGACCAACAAGGTAAATGCTGACGCCCCCGGCACCTTTTTCCACTTAGCCGGAATCTGCAGACGCCGCTTGGCGTCAATGCCGAATGTGTATTCGGAATTGAAGAAAAGCGGCGCATTTTCAACAATTTCAGCCATAATAGGCGGTTTGTTTTATTCTCACAATTCACCTCACTTTTGATCCCATAATAAAACACTTTGCTACACTTTATAGTCTCATGCCCCACTATGGTCAACCTTTAAAATTTGAAATCGATTTTAAAAGGAGTTTGAAGTCTGGCGTTCGCCGAGTGGAATGCACCTATCTGGAAAACCCAAAACGGAGAAGAATCGCTGCAATCTACGATGCGATTGCTCTACCACGGACGTAACGAAATGTCGCCAGGCTTGGAGTGCGCTGATCCATCACCGTTTTTCCGCACTCTCCTCACAGCAATCACCCCCCAGAAAACTCGGATGAACCCTTGCCCAAAGTGTTTCGACCCGGAAACAACCGCCAAAACATCAAATAGCGGCTATCAGGTAATAGATTGAATCCGCGCTCAATCCGCACAAACCTCTCTCTGTTACCCATGAATTTAACAACCAAAACACTAGACCTCAGTCAATTTGACTATGCGCTGCCGGAACACCTCATCGCGCAGAAACCTACTGACGTGCGGGATGAGTCACGGCTGCTGATCCTTGATCGAGCTGAAAAAGCCATTGAACACCGATCCTTCGCCGATTTGGCAACACTCCTCAAGCCCAGCGATGTTTTGGTGGTCAATGACTCCAAAGTGATCCCGGCACGCCTCCGCGGAAAGAAGTGTTCAAGTGAAGGCGCCGTGGAGATTCTCCTCCTTGAAGCGGTCGCGCAGAATCTCTGGTGGGTCATGCTCAAACCAGGAAAGCGGGTCTCGCCCGGTACAACGGTCCAGATCATTGGGCCTGACAATTCCGCCGCTCCAATACAGTTTGAAGTAAAGGAGAAGAACCCTGAAGGTCACTATCTCGTGAGTTTTAACGGCATCGAAAACATTCTCGACGCCTTGGACACTTTTGGTGAGGTGCCTCTACCCCCTTACATTGAGCCAGCCAAAAATCGTTCATTCGATGATATCAATCGCTATCAAACGATCTATGCCCGCCACCAGGGCTCCGTGGCGGCACCGACCGCCGGCCTCCATTTCTCTGAAGGCCTTCTGCAACACCTCGAACAAAGCGGTATTTCAATCGTCAAGGTCATCCTCCATGTCGGATTAGGAACCTTCACCCCGGTCAAGACCAATCCCATTTCGGAGCACCAAATGCACAAAGAATCTTTCGAACTCTCCCGCGAGGCAGCCAAATCTTTGGCGGCCGCCAAGGCGCAAGGACGGCGGATTATCGCCGTTGGTACGACGACGGTTCGAGTCTTGGAAACCGTCACCACAACCAGCAACGGAATCATTCAGCCACAACGCGGGAAAACGAATATCTTCATTTATCCACCCTACGAATTCAAAATTGTCGATGCACTGATCACGAACTTCCATCTCCCCAAATCGAGCCTCCTCATGCTGGTTAGCGCCTTCGCCTCGCCCAAGCAAATGAACGGCATCGAAATGATCCACCAAACCTACGCGGCAGCGATTAAGGAGAACTACCGATTCTTCAGCTACGGAGATGCCATGTTCATTCAGTGAGGATCACGGCATGCCAGAAGATTCCCCGAAAGCCAATCCTCGAGGACGTCCCTACATCCTCCTTAACATGGCTATGTCCGCCGACGGAAAAATTGCGGCGGCGCGGTCCTACTTCTCTCGTTTCGGATCTCGGGCGGATCAGTCAAACCTGTACCGACTCCGCCACTCCGTTGACGGTGTCCTCTGCGCAGCCACTACCATCAACAGAGATAATGCAGTATTGGACCTTAGAACCAGCAAACATCGATCACCTAATCCTCCGACAAAGAGGTTTCATCGCATCATCGTCACCGGCCGGGGAACCATCCCGCTCGATAAACCCGTTTTTAAAGAGACAAAACTCCCCCTTCTTATCCTCACCACCACAAGTGCGCCAAAGAGAGTGCGAGACCGCTATGAAACCATCGTCGCCGGCGTCCATGTTAGCAAAGGCCGAGAGATTGACTGGGCCGCAGCACTAGCCTGGCTGCGGAAGATTCACCGCATCCAGCGGCTCCTTCTGGAAGGCGGCGGGACCCTCAATCAATCCCTCTTTCGACGCGATCTGATCGACGAAATCAACCTGACGATTTGCCCCCTGATCATCGGCGGCGATCAATCACCCACCATTGCCGAAGGTGAGGCGTTTGACTCCTTGGACGACTGCACTCAATGGCAGCACACGAAGCGAAAAAGACGCGGCAATGAGCTTTACATCACCCTGCAGCGAAAGCGCAACCATCGCTCCAGCCAAGCTCAAAAATAGAAGTCGATACCCAGCTCCCGAAAGGCTTCTTTCTGTTCCTGCAAGTATTATCCCTCAGTCGATCAAACCCATCCTGAAACCGGAACGTTCCGATGGATTCTTCACCTGTGCCAATAACTCAGCCGGCCCCTTGCGGACACCGATAGCCCAAGATCCTTCTTCGAACAACGTCAGCAAAGGCTAGGTTATTTCTTCGTGCCGCTTCCAATTTTTACAAGTAGACATCTGCTGTAGATGAAGCCCAAGGCTTTGCTTTGGACCATCTCAAAAACGCAAGACGATTCGCTGGCCAATACTAACCCCCTTTCACTGCTGAGGTGCTTCACCGCGGGTGCTGATGCCCTATCATTCCGCTTTTCACAGCCACCATGTCAAAGCCCCAAAAGAATCAATCGTCGCCCCCTTCACCACTAGCAGACATAATCCGGCCTTCAGACACGGATCTAAAAAATCGATCGACTGAGCAAGCTCCCGGGCATCGACGAGATAATGAGAGCAAGCTTGCCCCTCTTCAGCGATGGAACAGTCCATCGAAAGCCGGGTTCTGAATCACAATCTCTCGCCCCAAGTGACCCCCAAGTGCTTGGGCAAGTTCCACACTGATCCGCGTGATTCTTCCAGGGTGTTACTCATTTTGAAAGGGGATGGGCTAGCTCCGCCTCTACTTTCAAAACTGCGAAGGCACCGATCTCCACAACCGCCCGCAAAAGGCCAAGGAAGACAGCAACACCAACGCCGAAACCAAACCTAAGTGTCCGCCAATCATTCAGAAAAACCCTCATTGATCGTATCCTTTATCATCTCTTTCCCGGTGATTGCTGCTTTGTTTGTGCTTCAATCCAACGAGCTAATAACCATAAGGCGTCACTCAAACGGTTCAGATATCGCTGGATATTCGTATTGGTCTCAAAATTATTATCGAGCAGACAGCAAACCTGGCATTCGGCACGACGACAAACGCATCGAGCCATGTCCAGTATGGACGAAAGCGGGTGATCTCCAGGCTTTGCCCACCCCTTGAAAGACAGCCCTCGACTCTCCAAATCTGCTACCAGATCATCAATGACCGCCACAAACGCCTCATCGACCACTGTGAATCCATCTTGCAGATATCTTTTACGGTCGGTGCTCTCAGTAGCTAATTCTCCCATTAAAGTGACAAGCTGATCCTGGACTGAGCTTATGACAGACTTAATCTCTGTATCATCGCACTGACAGCGGGCCATGCCCAAGGCTGAGTTTAACTCATCCACGGTGCCATAAGCAGCAACTCTGGAGTGGGATTTACGAACCGGCCGATTATAGTTCAACCTAGTCTCTCCAAGGTCCCCTCGCTTTGTTGTAATGCTCATTGCCTAGGTCAACGAAGTGCCTTGATCCGCACCTTCCGAAACGCTACCGGATCCCCATGACCAGCAAACCCAAAGCAGCCCGCCTCCCGACTTTTTCCGGGATGCGGGGTATTCGCCATGTAATCGTTCACTTTGCTGAGGTCCGTATCCAGAATGGTCGTGCCGTTCAATGCGACTTTGATCGTCGCCCCCTTCACCGTAACTTCCTGGTAATTCCACTTACCCACGGGGCGCTGAAAGCCGCGTTTCGCCGCCACCATGCCGTAGGCTGATCCATGATACTGTCGATCGTCCAACTTGGCGTATTTGGCCGCACTGTCGTCCAGCACCTGTAACTCGCACATCCCAACATAAGCGGTGTCTCCCTTTCCGGGATAGCGAATCGCCAAGCCATTATTCCCTCCGGGAGGCAGTTTGAATTCAAAGCGCACGATAAAATCAGAAAACTCTTGGTGATAATAGATTGTCCCTCCAGATCTTGGCTTACAAACAATAGCTCCATCCTGAACCTGGTAATTATCCACCGGGCCTTCCCAACCGTCGAGATTCTCACCATTGAATATGGGTTTAAACCCCGGTTCGGAAAGCATCACGTTAGCTTCATTGGGCGGTATTTCTCGCAAATAGATATTCTTCCATTGAATCTCCCCTCCGTGAGTCTGTAACTGGACCGGCCCCTTGCTCCACAACGGACTCTCTCGATCCCAGAAATTCTCCATCACCGCATGATCGACGACCAGCCGATCATTCAGAAATACACTGGTCCGATCGCCCACTTGAATGATTCGAAAACGATTCCACTCACCAAGCGCCTTGTCCGCCAATACCAAAGGATCTTTCCCGGCAGCACCCGGTGAATTGTTCCAAAGACCTCCCGATCCTTTGTCGGCACCGATGTTCCATTTCCCCCCCCCTTCGGTGTAATCCCAAATCTGAACCTGCGGGTTACCCCTTAGATAAATTCCGCTATCCGCCTTGGCCACCGTTTTGTAATCGATCATCAACTCGATATCGCCATAATCTTCATCCGTGGTGAGATAGGCCCCGTGACCATCGTTCACGATCGCGCCGTCTGCCACTCGCCAATGCTCCCGCACACTCTTCATATCCTGCTCTCGCTTAGCCGCTCGCTCTTCGGGACTCATGGCCCAGAGTTTTCGAGGATCAAAGTGCCCCATCCCGTGCCACCCCGTGAGATCAGTCCCATTAAAGAGCGCCTTAAAGCCGGTCGGCGGTTGGTTGTCCTCGGCTTGGCCTTGTGGCGCGTAGACCAGAAGAGCGAACAGGAAAATGATCGCGCAAAGGCGGACAAAGGCGGGCAAACTTATGTTTCTCATAGCAAACATCGAATTGAAAAATATCCCCCATTCTCAAAGCTTTTCGGAACGCACGCAATTATATTCCAGGAAACGAACCGGTGGCTAGAGTCAGCCGATGCCACGAGCGATCCTGAGCTTCATCGCCGGTCTGATCATTGCGGGAATTGCCATCGGCTTCACTCAAAGGCTGAACCTCACTCCTTACCCGATCCCAGCGGGAATAGATACCAATGATTCGGTGTCCCTAAAGAAGTATCGCGCACTCATTCCTATCGGCGGTCTTTTGCTCATTCTAGTCGTCCGGGTGGTGGACGTTTTTATCGGCGCGCTGGCAACGGCGGTGATTGCCCCGAGGTCCGCGTACATTAGTTGCACCGGTGTTGGACGCATCATCCTCGCAAAAAGTGCCTGCGCTATGATTACCATTGGAACACCGACATGGTTCTGAATTCGTGAGCCTCATCGCCACGCTGATCGCCGCTGTCATTCCCATTGGCATGGCCAGCAAACGAATCGCCCAAACAATCCAAGAGACGGATCAGTCAAATTTCATCAGGTCACTGAACCGACCAAAGAAGCGAGGAATCCGGCGGCAAAGCCTGCGTCTCAGGATAGATCAAATAGGCTGTATTCTTCGAATACGCCCATGCCTTGACAAAGGCTTCCCGAGGATAAACCCAATGCACTTGAGGGGACTTGGCCGGATCATTGACAACAATGTCACCATCACGATCAAACCCCACACAAACCACTAGGTGACCGTCACTCCCGCGACGCTCCATTCCTTTAAGCACATCGTAAGCCACCGAGACCGACAACGGAATTCCGGCGAGAATAAATGCCTCCAGCTCTACAGAGTCGCTAAGCCGCACCACCAAACCCCGAATCCCGGAAAAGGCGCCCGCGTAAGCAGTACTGAAAGACCAATTGCCGGTTCCATTCCAACCAGGATCGAAGATCTCAGCGGCCACTTGAGGTACCGGCTTCCTCAGTTCGGGGCGCGACAACTGATTCGCCCAGTAAGCCAACACCATGCTCACACTTGCCGGACTGCACCAAACCTCGCCGCCTTTGAAATCGAGCTGACAAATCCGCGGCACACTCAGCTCCTTGCCCCAAGCCCGACGGTCAGAAACCAAAGGAACAGGGACTGCTTTCGTGTCCGTGAAGGACAAGCCCACCAATTTTAGACTCTCAACCCCCACGTCGGCCGGCTGAAGAATCATTCGAAGCCGAACTACTCTCGCCGGTCTTGTTAAAATCAAAGTGTCCGTGCTGACTTGACCGATCTCATCCTTTTGCCCGTTGACACTAGTTCTCCCGGCCGCGAATTCACCGCGGCTCCAATGCCCAAAGGAATAAGGCCCCGCCCAACGATCCCCGACCAAAACCTCGACAGACAACGAACAACAAACCTCACCTTCGACATTCCAGGAAGGCACAAGTTCATCAAACTCAACGACGGAACGAATCAACGGCGACTTAACAATCAGCTGCCCCCGCGCACGATCCCAGCTCTTGTCCCAATCTGAGAAGTCTGTGATCCCCAAAAAATAGCGCCCCCGATTGACAGACTCGGCAGCGAACAAATTCACAAACGCCAGAAAAAGCGCCACCCATAAAAGCCGAGCCAATATCTTCATCAAAAAAAATCTAACACTATCGGAGAGCACAACGCAACCCGCTGCAAAAATGCTCGCCATCAGCGTAGGACATGCCCAGCCAATGCAGCACCCCAAGCCCAAAGCAATATGCCCAAGATCCCAAGGCTGCAAAGCAGATTCCAACGACCTGTCTTCAACTCAATCTCATCAACAAAACCCAACACAACCCCCAAGGTGATCCCCGTGAAGAAGCCGCCAAGATGCGCAATCACATCGCTATCAGGGGAGAGGCCAAACAAGACAAACAACATCGCCACGGCCAAGAGACTACTCACCATCACGCGATACGCACGTTTGTCTTCTCGAACCAGTCCTACAGCGTGCGGTCCCAGCATCCCGAGGCCGCCCATCACAGCGCCAGAGGCTCCCAACCCACGATAGGGATTTTCATGAAACGCCAGCCCAAACAGGTTTCCCCCAATCCCGGTCAAGAGCACTCCCAACAAGCCAACGCCAATTCCATAGCGCCCCATCACCAAGCCGAACAGCACGAAACCAGCAGAAAGATTGGAAAACAAATGAGCCACATCTCGGTGAAGCATGGTGGCCGTGACAATCCGCCACCACTCCCCCTCAAATACCGAGGCACTATCAAGGATTCCTCCCGCCAACACTGCCGGCTTGACGACCGGCAAGTAACCAAACGCTCCCAACACTAAACACCAGATCAAACTCGACCACCGGAAGACTAACTTGGAGCCCGCAAACGGCTGTTGCCAGCGCCAACGACGGTTTTCCTCCCGGAACCGTTCGATGATCTTGAGCGCTCGTTGATAGTCCCTCTTCCCAACGGTCAGCTGATAGCGATCAGACAAGACCTCATGCGTATCGATCGCATTCTCAATTTCCTGACTAGTCAGCGCCAGACTACAGTCCATAGCATCCTGCAGACTCCGCATGGGGATGCAGGCCGTGAAATCCGAATGAGGAGAAGTATCCTTCACCCACCGTGATGCCAAATCATTCAAAAAGACTTCAAATCGCTGAGTTCTAACTCAACCACCTGCCCACTATACACCGTTTCGCCGAAATCCGGTAATCGCCGCACCATAAG
This sequence comes from Limisphaerales bacterium, assembly GCA_024761205.1. Classification (GTDB taxonomy): domain Bacteria; phylum Verrucomicrobiota; class Verrucomicrobiia; order Limisphaerales; family AAA164-E04; genus UBA2970. Next base: position 48,935 of record JAMASS010000004.1, on the reverse strand, counting down.
CACCGGCCATTTCACCCAATTGCGCCGGCTCAATGCGAACCCGATACCCGGAAACAACCCATTCCATCGCATCCATGAATTCTTGGAGCGGTTCAAACAACACGTCACCGGCCTGAGCAATGCCGCCGCCGATGATAATCACCTCAGGATCCAGAACATTTGTGAGCGACGTTAGTCCACAAGCCAAGTTTCGCACCGAATCCCGCCATATCTCAGCTGCCTCTCTATCGCCGTTTCTCACCGCTCCCACCAGTTCATGCGTTGCCGAGTACTTCCCTTGAGTCCGCCGTTCAATCGTGCAGTTACCGATCGCCAGTTCCAGACTCCCCGGCGTCCGGCAGATATCCGGTTCCCCCATGGGATCCAAACAAATATGCCCCACGTGCCCTGCACGCCCAATCGCGCCTCGAAGAATATTACCGTCCACCATCACCGCCCCACCAACCCCAGTGCCGAGGGTAACAAAGACAACATTCCTGATGTTCCGAACCGCTCCCACCCAAGACTCGCCGGCCAGAGCAGCATGGGCGTCGTTCATGACCGGAATCAAACGCTTGCGCCCGAGATATTCCGTCCAATCGAAGTCTTCCAATCCCTGCAACCGCCCCGGCATATGCCGAATGGATCGGGCATCCGCCGCCGCAAGGCCCGGAGCGGAAAGGCCAATGCTGGCCGCCTGACCTCCCAATTTCGATTCGATCTCTGGAACAAGAGACCTTACATGCTGCGCCCATTCGAGCGGTTGGTCCGAATCAAAGCCCACCTGCCTCACCAGCATTTGCTCACCTTCAGGGGAGACGGCAAGCGCTTTGACACTTGAACCGCCCAGATCAATGCCAAGTAAATGCTCCATGCAAACCTCAAGGTTTGGCTGCCAGATGGGCCTGGTAGCGTCGCCAAACCAAAATGAACCCATTGGCAAAATCCTCCGGACAGTCAGCAATCCAATGGGCCACCTCCCCGGGGGAGAGCCAACGCCCCTCGGAGATTTCTTCTTCCTGCAATTGGAACGGGCCATTTGCATGGCAACGGTAAACCCAGACAAACTCCTGACCTGTTTCCGGACAGGCATTGATCTTAAAGAGCTTCTCAGGGACGACAGCCAAAACCAAACCAATCTCCTCCCGAACTTCCCGAACTGCACACGCATCATAATCTTCCCCCTGATCCAGATGGCCCGAGGCCGAAGAGTCCCATTTTCCCGGAAAACAGTCCTTTAACAACGAACGCTTCTGCAGAAACAACGATCCCGTATCATTGAAGACCAAGAGGTGGACCGCCCGATGCCTGAGTTTGAGATGATGGATTTCCGATCGAGGCCGCTGCCCGATCACTTCGTCCCGCTCATTCACTTCATCAAAAATCTCTTCCACATCATTCGACTCCATTTCGGGTTTCAACCTTGCGAAGTCGCTGGGCGAGCCCCACAAACTGATCTAAAGACACGGACTCCGCCCGTGCCTGAGAATCAATCTCCAGAAACTCGAAGCATTCCACGAGCGTCTTCTCCGGCCATTGGGTTTTCAGCAGCTTTAACATGACCTTGCGACGCTGACCGAAACCCAATTTGACCACTCGCACGAATCGTTTGAAATCCAGACCCTTGAGAAGAGGTTCCCGCCGCCGCCTCAGGGCGACACAGGCCGAAGCTACGTCCGGTTGGGGAAAGAAGCAAGTGGCCGGGACCTTGAACCAATTCGTGGGAACATACCCAACCTGCAGCATCAGAGACAAGACGCCATAATCGCCGCTCCCTACAGCCGCTCGTATCCGATTGACCACCTCCAACTGCAACATCACGACCATCACCTCCGGTGGTTCGGACGCCATCGCGAGTTCTACCAAAATAGGCGTACCAACAGAATAAGGCAGATTGGCCACCAACTTCCAACCATGCCAGACCGGTACTCCAGCCCCACGGAGATAAACCAGAGCATCATCATGCACCAGCTCGAGCTTCGGCTCATCCTCAAATCGTTTTCGCAAGCACGCCACCAGCCTGGAATCCTTTTCGATCGCAAGCACCCTCCCCGAGTTTACGATCAATTGTTCAGTCAATGACCCCAAACCCGGTCCCACCTCCAGCACAAAATCCTTCTCAGATAAATCGGCCAACTCGACGATTCGCCGCAGCTGATTGCCATCATGCAAGAAATTCTGCCCCAGAGACTTAGTCAACTGAATATCGGACTCAGCCAGAATCCGCCGCATCTCAGTCAAAGTCATCATGTTCTCAACGCCAAATACAGATGACCGAGGCACCGCACAAAATCATCTATCTGCTTCTGAGTCACAATGAGCGGCGGTGTGATGCCCATTACATTGCCGAATTCGCCGTCAGGCAGCAAAATGTACCCACGCCCCAACAACGCCTCAATCAACGCCAGGGATAGTCGCCTATCGGGACCTCCCTCCGGATTACGGAAATCCACGCCGATCATCAGCCCCCTACCGCGGACCCGAACACATCCTCCGGCATCACGAAAAGTTCTCTGCAACGCCGTCACAAAATAGGTGCCCATGCGAGCACTACGTTCCACGAGCCCCCGTCGCTCGATCAACTCCAATTGAGCCAGAGCCATGGCGCAACCGACCGGATGTCCCAAATAGGTGCTGGTATGAATAGCCTCGCCCGTACTTGGAGGCCAGGCGCTATCCATGAGATCACTGCGCCCAACACATGCGGCCATCGGGAACCCACCCGCAAGAGCCTTACCCACACACACAAAATCGGGCACAACACCTTCATCCTCGCAGGCGAACCAAGTGCCTGTCCGCCCAAATCCCGTATAGATTTCGTCGAGGATCAGAAACGCCTCATATTGATCACAGAGTTCACGCAACAATGTGAGAAACCCCGGCGGCGGGACATTAATGCCACCCCGCCCTTGAATTGGCTCGACCAGCACCCCGCCCACACGCCGCGACTCAAGCGCCGCGATCAGTTCGCCCCTTAACCGTTCGAGATTTGCCCTAACGAAAGGAAACCGGACCGAATCAGCGAACCCTCCCACTTGCCTGCCAAACCGTCCCCGAAAATATTCCCGATCTGTAGCCACCAATGCCCCGTAGCCCAATCCATGATATCCACCCTTAAAAGAGACGATTCGATCCCGCCCCGACAATTGGCAAACGCTCTTCAACGCCACCTCGACAGCTTCAAACCCAGAATTGCAGAAGACGACCTTTGCTCGGTAAGGGCTCTGAAAATTTTGAGAACGACTCCATCGCCCAAAGGTCAGCTCACTCAATCGCTTCGCCAAATGAGCCTTACCGGGATGAGGGTGCACATCTCCCATAGCATGAGGGAGCCTCGCCATCTGAGCCTTGCCTGCCCGGATGACTGCGGGGGGGGCGTGGCCCGCAGCGGCTACGCCAAAAGCCGATGAAAAGTCTAAATACTCCTTTCCATCGCAGTCCCAGATTCGCATCCCTTTAGCGCGCTCCCAAACGATCGGCCAAGCACTGTCTTCCGGGAGATAGGTAATGTTCTGGGACTCATACTCCCGAAGCAACCCCAGTGTCTCCTGGCGTCGTGAGCGAATCATGTCTTACACCCCCACCTGATCAGGAGGCCAAATGAACTTGTGCATCTGCAGTTGGAAACGGACCAAAAGCTTGTCCCGGAGAATATTCTCCACCAACTCCCGACGAGAAATCGAGAGATGATCTGGCAGCACTGCATTCAAAACAGGACTCGTCTGCTCCGGCGTCAGGGGCGCCACACTTGAAAACAGAACCGGACAAATCGACGTCAGCTGATGCCGTTGCTCCATTTCCCTAGCCCACTCGTAGTCCTGTTGGGTGCCGATAACAAACTTCACCTCATCCGTTGGCCGAAGCGAATCGATGTTTTCCAAAAGCACACGATCCGACTCCCCACTGCTGGGACATTTGAGGTCCACGATTCGATGAACCCGGGAATCAACGTGCCGAATCTCGTGCGCACCGCTAGTCTCCAGCAACACCGTAAATTCAGAATCACATAATCGTTCCATCAAAGGATTGACTTGCGTTTGCAATAAGGGTTCCCCGCCGGTGATCTCGACTAAGGGCAATCGCGGTGAACGATCAGATTCAGAATAAGAGTTCGCCAGCCGATCCACTTCCCGCAGCACCGCCTCCACCGTCAAACACTCCCCGCCGCTAAAGGCATAGACCGAGTCACAGTAAGAGCACCGCAAATCACATCCGGTTAAGCGAACAAAAATGCACGGCCACCCTGCCCAGGTACTTTCGCCTTGGATGCTTGAGTAGATCTCTCTGACGAGGAGGCCCGAAGCCATGCCGCAATCTAGACTGCGGGCGAGCGACGAGTAAAGACAAGAACGAAGAAGCGCTGCCTAACACTCACTTCAAAGACCGGAAGGCGCACTCGTCAAAACCGAATCCGACTCACAAGGCGCCCAGCTCCCGCCAAAGATAGGCACCCATCGCCATCCCCTTTTGCAGCGCGGTCAGGCTCACCTTTTCATTGGGTGAGTGTACATTGTCGTCTGGCAACCCCAAACCCAGAAGTAAGGTGTTCACTTTCAAAATCTGCTTAAACTCAGTGACAATCGGAATCGCCCCCCCCTCACGCATCAAGATCGGCTTTCGGCCAAAAGCCTGCTCCAACGCTCGCAACGCTGCACCAGCTTGGGGGCCTTCCGGACTGGTCATATAGGACTCACCGGCATGCCCGGGTTCGAAAACCATCTTAACCGACTTTGGGCACTTCGCTTGAAGATGCTGTTTGATCACCCGTAATACATGTTTTGGCTTCTGATGCGGCACCAAGCGGCACGTCACCTTGACACTGGCCTGCCCGGGTACGATCGTCTTGCTGCCCTCCCCCTGGTAGCCACTCGTCAAACCGTTGATCTCCAGTGTCGGCCGCGCGGCTCTCCGTTCCACACTGCTAAATCCCCTCTCACCAAAGAGTTCACGGACACCGAGCTGCCGTCTCAGCGAAGCATCGGACTCCGGATAACGCGCCATCTGCTGCCGTTCGAATTTCGCTAGAGGTTCAACCCCGTCATAAAAACCAGGAACAGCGATGGTTCCGTCAGCACGCCTGAGCGATCCGAGAAGCTGGCTCAAAACCATCGCCGGATTGTCCACAGCACCGCCATAGATCCCGGAGTGCAGATCCCGATTCGGCCCGGTCAAGTGCACCTCAAAGGCGACCACCCCTCGCAAGCCATAGGTCAGCGCTGGATGCTTAAGACTCGGCATTCCATTATCCGAGATCACGACTCCATCCACCGCCAGGTCCTCCCGTTCCGACCGAAGAAAGGGGACCAAGTGTTCGCTACCCACTTCCTCCTCACCCTCCAATAAGAATGTGACATCACAGGGCAGCGGTGTCCCCGTGGCCAAATAAGCTTCAACAGCTTTCAAATGCGCGAAATGTTGCCCCTTGTTGTCGCTGGCCCCACGGCCGAAGAGAGAGTCGCCCACGACCACAGGCTCGAAGGGTGGCGTCTTCCAGAGTTCAAACGGGTCCGCTGGCTGCACATCGTAATGTCCGTAAACCAGATAATGGGGTCGATCCCCGCCACGGCCCTTTCGGGTCGTCGCGGTCACCACGGGATTCCCTGGGGTTGGATGGCGTTTTACCTTGAGCCCTATGCCTCGACAATGCTGCACCAACCAATCCGAAGCTCGCTTTAAATCGGCGCGATGTTGGGGTTGAGCGGAAACGCTGGGAATGGCGACAAACTCGCAGAGTTCCTCCAAAAAACGCGCACAATGACACTTCAAATAGGCTAAGACCTCCTTCATTCAATAATCGTTTTCTGCTGAGATTTCATGGAAAATCCACTCCAGACATCACCGGGCGGGCGGTGTTTCAACTCCGGTCCATTCCCGAGCCAAAAGTTTAACATCTCCCTATTTTTGCCCGGAGGCAGCACTTTCTTCAGAAGAAGAACCATTGTCTCCGTTCTTTGCCAACACTCTCGCCAAGGCGGATCGGTCGACTTTCAACTCAAGACCCGCCAACTCCCCGGAAATTGACAGGAAGCCTGGCACCAAACTCAACCCGTCCGCATTCGGTTCTCCATTGAACGGTAAATGGACCTTTTCAGCCAAAACAGGATCCATCAATACTGCAACCGGCAAATGGACCGGGCTGTCGCCTATATTCGGCAAAACCTTAAACTGACCCGTAGACGTCAGTTGAAGCAGATTAGCCTCAAGCTCAAGGCTCTCAACGGTCGCTAAATCATCGACGATCCTCGCAGATCCGCTAATTCGATTCACCCTTAGGGGAGACGACGATTGGAGATTAATGGCCCGGACAATCGAAGCCAGCCAAGGTGCTTCTTCCATGTTTAAGGGTTCCACGACGGGATCCATCCAATTGACCGCCACATTCCCAGTCAAAGAAACGCCTCCCCCACTCCCTGCCAACGGAACCTGACCATCAAGCGTCAACTCAACATCGACAGATCCGTCGATCAGCTCGGAGTCGGAACTCTTGAAACTCCGATACAACGGACCAATCGGCACTTGCTTAGCAGACGCGGCCACAGAGAGATCCATGGCCGAATCATTATTCTTGACCGCCACTCGTCCACTAACACTCCCATTGAGATGAACATCAAACTGATCTAGCAACAGAAGGTCCTTGCCGACCGTTCCCTGAACCACGAAATTGGAAGCCGCAATGTCGTTTAGGAACAACTCCCCAATATCCAACGTCAATCCGAGAGGTCCGAGTCCCAATTCACCCTCCAAACTGCCCAAAAGCCCACGCGTGAGGCCATCACGACCATCCGACCTCGTAGTTTCCCCCCTAGCGGGATGATCTAGGACGGCCCAATAATCTGTAAGATCCAAGGACCGAGCCCGCAAACTCAACAAACCACTTGAATCCGCCGCCGCCTGCAGAGGAATCTGCCCACTAATTTGGACCTCATTCACAGCCAAATCTGTTGGCGATAAAATCAACTTTGCCTCCTCTACCCAGAATGCCGTTTGATCAAACCGAGAATCCACAGTCAAGGCGATATCCAGCAGCGATTCCCCCTCCCTCTCATCGACATATTTCAACCCCTGAACTCCGATGCTTCCGTTCAACTGACTCTCACCATTCAGGTTCAGGTCCGCCTGTCCTTTGATTTCAAACTCGGCCTGATCCAAAACCTCCTCCCTCAATAGAGAACCCACTAAAGGCATCACCAAGTGTTTGTTCACCCCGACAGTTTGAAATCGCATCTCACCAATCAACGATTCAAAGTCGAACTGCCCATTGATCCCTATCACCCCGCCCGATGAGTGACTCCGTTTGGCATCCACACTCAGGTTGTTGACCAGAACTCGCCCCCGGCCAATCACGGCATCCGCATTCAGGTCAAACCGGTAATCATTGATCTCCAAGCCGCGATAGTCACCAACAAGATCTACCAACGAGACCGCCAACACCAGATTACTGTCCTGATTCTTGGATCGGATATATCCCGAGACATCGAAGTCACCCGCCGACACATTAAGTCCCGGCAATGCCGCATGCTCCACAAACCAAGGAATCTGTCCTCGGGTGGACAACTGAATATTGTGTATCTGATCAAAAAACTGATACGAGAGTGCCCCATTACCCCGTAACAACTCCACATCCCCTTGGGTCCAATCAAACTCGAGGTTCCCCACGTTGAGCCGTTTCAATTCCTCAAGCCTCAAAACCGCACGAAAATCCAGATCCGTCTCACTTCGCTCATCCCCAGAACCAGGCACGGTGAACCCCTCCAACCGGCCCGTAGCCTCAGCCTCAATAATCTGTCCATCTCGCCGGATCGATGCCGTGACATCAAAAAACAAGCGACCGTTCAGAACCTTGTCAGAGACGACATGACTCCAATCGCGCAGATTGACGTTCGAGAGTTGCAGTTTGAAATTGGACTCTCTGATCCCCTGATACACATTGCCCCAACGAATCACCACCGGAGAGTCCAGATAACCATCGAGCCAGCGGTCGCCGCCGCTAGTCGCATCAAACCGACACTTCTGCAACAAAACCAACATATCGTTCTGATTATACTGGAAGGCGTATTCGCAATTGACATCCGACTCCGGGGTGCTCACCCCCCCTTCACGAAGCGCCACTCGCTGTCCCTTGAATTGTCCCCGGGCGGAAACAACCGCTCCTCCAAAAGACCAATCAAGCGTACTTCGCCCTTCCAAAAGACCCGCGCTTAAATCAAAACCCAAAAGCGCTCCAAGCAAACTGACAAAATCACGGTCAAGTTCCGCCAGGCGGACCTGAAGTTGCCCCTCTTTCTTCGCCGAGATGAAGGGCCCAGCGACCATTAGGGCGCCCAGTTTGTCAGCACCCCGCTGGAGTCGGAATCCGCTCTCCTTGACCTCCTGGGCCAAAATCGCCACGGAGAGAATACCAACGGCATCATTCAAGCCGGCCAAATGATCAGTACCCTCCCGAAAGTTGAACTCAAAAGCCCCCTCAGCGACGTTGGGCCAACACGACGGCTGCAAATTCACCGATACCTCGCCAGCAGTCTCGGCAGTCAATGTCGCTCCGTCCTCAGTCTTTACCTGAATCGCAGTGCTCAATACCGCCACCGTATCCACATTGGGCGCCAAGTCATTCAGCGAGAAGTTGATCCCCTCAAACACAATCTCGGCCTCCGGTCGATGTTCCCAGGCGAATCGCAGTTGACTGTTCTCGACCCGGACTTCATCAAGCCGCCTGCCCGCCAAGGGCTTCCCTTGGTTTCTCGGTCGAGTCGATAGATTGGCGAAAAAAAGAGCCAAGTTACTTGAGCCATTCTCCCTCTCCACAACAGCAACATCCGCCCCGGAAGCATGGAGCCCCCGGATGCTCTGATCGCCGAACAACCAAGCCAGAGGACTAAACCTTACCTCCAGATGCTGACATTTGAATAATGTTTCCTCCCCCAAAGGAGTCACTTGGATGTCCTCTCCCACAAGTCGACTGAACCAGTTTAAGCGAAACGTTTCCGCCGAAATGGTGAGCGCGTTTTCCCTTGCCAATTTCTCCAACAAATAGCCCTTCGCAAACCACTCGGTGTGGATCCATAGGCAAAGCAGACCTACTAAGCACAACACACTGGCAATGAACTGCCTCATTCGCCTCTGATCCCGCGAAAGAGGCAGCTTATCAAATTCCAGATTCTCCTGCTGGTGGATTAACTTATCAGCCATCAACTACACATTCATTTGGATGCTGTCCCACATATTCACGAATCCTCTTCTCCGGCGAATAGGCTAGTGTGAAGGACAATTCAGCGTTCGCACGTTCCATATCCGCTTCCGTATGAGGTTGGTAAAAGTCATGTGGATTCTCAAAATATTCGCCAGCATATTCCGTACCTTGCCTTATTCAAAATCTCGATAACCTCGCTGAATGAAAACGCCACTGCCACAGTTGTACATCCGACTTGCAAGCGTTTCAACCGCTCGTATCGTCAATTCCACAACATCCCCAATGTAGCCAAAATCACGATTCATAAACATAGGCAACCCTTAAGTTTTTTGTTGCTTTTGGCTCATGTCATCTCCCATTTACATAGCGGACTAGGTTGGCCCAATGAATCTTATTGCCCAAAGAAATCTCGTTATCAATAAGAAATCTAGTAATCTTATCTTTAGCAGCCTGTTTAATTTCTTGTAATCCATTTGCTGCATGTTTGGAAAATATATCCAGCAATGCCATATATGTTCCGTTCCAGTCGATGATTTCTTCCCAAAAGTCAGAGCCTATATAGGTGTGGAAGTCTCCCTTGTTTTTCTTACTTGCAGGGCCATAGCATATGCCTTCAATGCACTTAATATGATTATCAGCATTTGCTCCCTGCCCTAGAATACGCTTGGCTTTGGTGAAGTATTCCTTCATCTTTTTACGCTGTGATGAATTGCCCCAGTTCATCCCAGATTTTACTCGGATAATAGTTCTAACATTCCCGTTGGCATACTCAAGATCAATTCCTTCGCCTGTAGACTTCATACCATTTTTGGCATTTTTGCATATAGCAACAGCGCACTTTTCAGCCAAGTTTCCAAACATGGTTTCTTCACTGGATGATAGAAAAGCCTCAAGAATAGATGACGAAAATGATTCAACACCACTCGTATCCCGTAAGCAAAACAGGTAAGGATTCTTTCTCTTTATTACTACTTTAGGGTCGAATTCTTCCAGCTTCTTCCTGAGTTCATCAGCAAATTTGATTACGTTTTGGTTCAGGTCGGCTTCAGCCTGTATCCACCAAGCAGGTTGGTTCATCGGATACCAAGCCTTTCCCGCATTAAGTCGCAATACTCGCTCGACAAGTCTATCCCAATCGATGCTCTGCCAAGTTTCCTCGCGGCTATAAGTGTTGCCCCCCCCGCAAAAGGGTCTAATACCAAGTCGCCAGAATCGGTAAACAAACGGATAAACCAATTAGGCAGCTTTTCAGGGAATGCTGCTGGATGACCAGAGTTATTACACTCTGTTGCCATATGAAGAACATTTGTAGGATAAGCAAGTTTCCTGCCTTGCCAATTAGCGATACGTTTGCCAAAGCCGTTACCATGAGCACTATTATCGCGCTTCATATCTGTTTTCGATAGATGCTTTAATCGTGCTTCCTTCCAATCACCCATTGGCACCATCACAGCATCCTGATTCATTTTGAATCTCTTTTCTTTTGTGAAATGTAGTAGACGTTCCCACGAATCCCTGAATCTATTAGGCCACCTCCCTGGATAACAGTTTTTCTTATGCCAGCAATACTCTTCAACCCAGCGCCAGCCTTGAGTTCTCATTCCCTGTATCAGTTCTATTACATACGGATGGCGTTCGCCGTTAATGGCTCGCTCCTTAATGTTTAGCACAAATGACCCTGTTGGTTTCAAACACTTTTTCAATTCTTCGGTTCTTGGCAACATCCACTCCACGTATTCATCTGCACACACGCCACCATAATTGTCTTTTCTTTGGTCTGCATATGGCGGTGAGGTAACAATCAGATCGACAGTATTAGCAGGTATCTTTTGTGGAATAATTTTAAGGCAATCACCTTCATAAACGATTGCCGTTTTTTCTTCAGCAATCTGTTTCATTACTGCGCTCATGCAATCAATTCCTCGAAGGTAACAGTTTTGTCAGGCATGGCTTTGAACAAGTCGTTCATGCGAGATTGTGGCTGGTGTCTGTTTAATGACCGCCGGATTCGATGCTTCTTGTTAGGGATGGGGTGCACGAGTGCTTTAGATAATTTCTCGAACTTTTCATAGTAAGGGTTGTCTTTCATGTGTGGTGCAGATATTTCGGACTGATGTGGTGAAAGGTGCCATAAATCCCCCGCTTGAGCAAGGCCCAAAAGGATTCAATGGAATTGGTATGAGCTTGCCCTCGGACATATTCGCCCGTGTAGTGAGATACCGCCTCATGTTCATAGGCGATCAAGCCGCAATAGGCAGAGTAAGCGTCGGTGTAGAGCCACGAGCCGCGCCGGACGTTTTCTCTAATGGTGGATTGTAAAGTGTCCTTGGTGGTCTCACGCACCGGGAACGCCCGGACACGACCAGCCACAGGCCACCGCTTTGCTTCCAGATAGGCCAACAGCAACCACTTCATCAGGAAACCTCCGGAAGAATTGCCTGATGCTCAGTGTCTGTATCTTTCCCGTCTGGTCCATAACTTGCCTTTCTACCGACGCCACCCTTAAATATACTTGCCCCCCGGCTAGTGAAAGTATGTAATTTCCCCCCAAAAAAGACAGGATATCTTGTCCGGTCTTTTTGGGGCCTAGGCTACTGTCATATTCGCTCAATCATATCGCCCTATTGTTGTGTGCCACACCAATAAGTCCTTTCCTTCGAACGACGTTTGGAACCGCTGCCGTAACCCTTCTCGCCCTATGCAGGACAGTCGGATCGCACTTGATGGAGTCCGTCCATGTGGCGGCCACTTCACCAGAATGCACCTACGCGCTAAAGCAACTCGCCATCCGGAAAGAAGCTCAAAAGCACCTGGCGCAAGGCATCAGCACCAGCTGTGACTTCCAGTTTGCCGATCGTATTATGGACAGCGGCATCCAGTTTCACCACAACATCGTGGATGATGCAGGCATCAACCTACAAAGCGGCCCACTACGACCACGATAATGGCTTGGCTCTCGCGGGATGTGGCGACGGTTCTCCGGACTGCTATTTCACTACTCAACTCGGGACCAACCAATTGTGGCAAAACCAAGAGAACGGCCAATTCGAAAACCTGATCGACAGAGCCGGCTGTCACTCCCCAATCATATCGTTATGAACGCTGCCTTCCCCGATGTTTACAATGACGGTGATCCCAATCTTCTTGTCAATGGCATCCGTTGCGGAACGCGTCTCTTCCTCAATACCGGCAACGGGTGTTTCAAGAACAAACCCGGCAATGGGGCCTGACCAATCAGCAAGGCACTGGCAGATATTGATGGCAACGGCTGGCTGGACCTCTACGTGGTCAATTACCGCAACGTAACCATGCGGGACGAACCAAACGGCCCATTCGATGTCCGCATCAAAAATGGGGTGTATGAATTGGTTCCCTACAATGGCCGCCCGGTCACCAGCCCGGACCTCGTCGGCCGATTCTCTTTTCATCGTGACAGCGGTGTCCTGGAGAACGGACAGGCAGACCAACTCTTTCGCAACACTGGGCAAGGTCGGTTCATTGCCAAGCCAAGGCATTCAAGGCCGTTCTTGGATCCGCCCCGGCCAACCGCAGACTCATTCTGCGATTGGAGTCTTTCCGCCATCTTTCGCGACTTGGATGATGACGGCTCCCCCGATCTCTATGTCTGCAACGATTTTCAATCGCTCGATCGAATCTGGATCAATGATACCAAAGAGTACTTCCGCCCGATCGAAGAGTTGGCGATTCAACAGACCAGCCTTTTCTCCATGAGGATCGGTGTGGCCGACATCAATCGCAATGGATTGGCCGACATTTTTGTAGTCGATGAGTTGAGCCGTCGACATGCCGCGCGCCAGGTCCAAGTGATGGATGGCACGACCTTCGCTTCGCCCAATATCGGAACACGCAGAGTTTGCGGCCGCAATCGCCTCGAAACACGCTTCTCCTCTAACACGAAGGCGGTCATTACGCCGAGTTGGCTCGGTTGCTGGCTTGAAGGCATCTGACTGGTCGTGGTGCCCTGCGTTTATCAATGTTGATCTCGATGACTATGAAGATATTATCATTACCACCGGTCACTGGCGGGATGCCCAAAACGCCGACGTCGCACGTGAACTCGACGCCTTGACACAGCGACAATCACTGTCACCTGCCGGGCAACTTAAGCTTCGCAGTCGTTTTCCAAAGCTGACGGTTTCGAACGCTGCGTTCCGCAACGGAGGTGATCTCACATTCAGCGAAGCGAGTCAGCAATAGGGATTCGATTCTCAACCTATTAATCACGAAATGGCCTTGGCCGACCTCGATAATGACGGCGATCAGGATATCGTAAATCAACTGTCTCAATGAGTCCCCGCTTCTCCTGTGCAATCGTTCTGCCAAACCCAATATACGTGTCCGGCTCCAGGGACAATTTCCCAATACTGCGGGACTCCACCGGGCTCTTGTCAAACAAATCGGTGCCGCTCACTGCTAAATCATTGTTGAAACCGTTCGTGTCAATTCCAATATCGCTCAAGGGTTTAAGAAACTCGATAGCGAGGAAACTTCACTGACTTCTGAAGCAATCGATTCCGCTTCCCTCTCGGATTGCAGAGGCCCGGAAGTCACCTTGCCTGCGACATCACTTGTCGACTCCGCATTGGCATCAATGAAATCCTGAACCTTGTTGAACTGATCAATGAAATCGGTAATCCCTCTCTTGATCTTATCGCTGCCGCTGCCGCCTATAATGGAGCCCGTGCCTGTTTTCTGGGAACTAAATGGAATTACATCCGATAATGCCGAAGCTTCCTATGACCGATCCTTCCAAGCGATATTAACCGGTTCCAACACAGCCCGCCCCAATTCATCTGGCGTCGGGTGCGTCCCATCCGCTTTGCGGAAGGACGATGGTGAGGTAGCCGCCCCGTTTGACGTACTTCAACGCCCCCTCCATGAACAACTGCTCGGCTGGCATCAGGTTACGCGTGTCTTTCATCTCCAACGCCGGCAGTTTGTAACTGGTCAAGCACTTGCTGATCGTCTATGTGCGCCTTCCCTCCGAACGGCGGATTGGTCACGACGATGCCGAACACGTCCTGCTTGACCTTCTGCTTGGCGCTTTCGTCTTCCCATTCCCTCGGTGCGGCGAGGGAGTTGCTCTGGAACAGGTTGACGGAACCGTCGCCGTGCATGCCGATGTTCATCTGCGTAGTCCTTACTAGGAAGGGATTGATGTCCATGCCGACGAGGTTGCATTCCGCCAGTTCCTTCACGCGAACCGCTGCGCAGTTGCGAATTTTTTCCTCGGAACCGACGATCTTCTAACGCAGAAGATTGATAGTGGCAACGAGGAAGCCACCTGTGCCGCAACAGCAATCCAGACCTTGAGGGAAGTGACTTTCTGGTCCGAGTGAAGCGACAGCACCATGCGAGCAGTCATGTCGCAGACGTTTCGCGGTGTGAAGGACGACTCCCTTGGTCTCCCTGGAGATTGGCTCCCATCAATTCCTCATATGCCTGACCCTTAACGTCCGTCTGCATGTTGAGCAAGGAGTACCACTGCAACTCGGAGACGATGTAGGCGAGGACACAGCGATTCAGCTTGATGTAGTCGCCGGTTCCGAAGATGTAAGGATAGCGGACCTTGACCTCTTCGAACAACGGGATGATCCTTTTTTTGAGCAGACTACACTGCCCCGCGATGGATTTGCATTCCTTTCCGACACCTTGTAGAAAAGCAGCTTTTGCAGTTCGTGAAATGCTTCCGCCTTCTGGACTCCCTGATTTGACGTAGATGTAATTGTGACAACGTCGAAGCAAAGCTTCGAGGTCGGTCGCGGGCGTGAGTTCATGAAATTTAGGAGATTGAGGCTAGGTGACTCCGAACCGAGGAATGTCGGACGTGTCGTCTATCGTTCCTTCTTCCGACTTCTCGTAGGGCAGCCTCTCGGAACCGACCCAAAGCCCGAATTTGCAGACGAGCACTCACTCATGTAACTCTTGAGTCATTCGACGCCCTCGGCCTTGTCCACGTAGCGTTGCAGGTGCTTTGAAACTGAGTTTGTGGAAGGTGCCCTTGTGCGCCCGCTTGAGCATTGACCAAAAGGACTCTGACGCCGTTGGTGTGAACGTGAACGGAAACGTACTCGTCCACCGAGCGCGTGACCGCAGAGTGGTCCGACAACCCTTCGTATGCCGTGTCCTCGGTGGCGTGTTTCGCGACAAATCCCGGCAAAGTGGCACGATCGGTCGATTCGACCACTCGGGCGGCGGTCTTGTTGGTGTGTCTGTCCTTCGCGCTGACCACGGCGGTCTTGCTCACCGATCCGTGACCGGCCTTGAGCTTGTCCTTCGCGTGCTTATTGCGCTCCTTGTCGCCGAAGTAAGTTTCGTCCACTTCTACCGGGCCGTCGAATAAAACCTTGGTGCCTTGCGCGGCGAACGCCTTGCAGATGCGCTGCTGCATGCGCCATGCGGTCTTCTGCTGGGTGACATCCAAATCTCGATGCATCTTCATGCTGAAAACGTCCTTGAAGGACGCGGTGTCAAAATAGATGGCGCACACCCACTCGATCAGGGGGGATTGGGGAATTTACCATGACCGTTCCGGTCTTGACGTTGAAAAACTTGCGGTAGTCCCGGCAGCGGTAGGGCATTTTGGCGTGGCTGCACTCGTGCGTATTGTCATTGCCACAACCGGAACAGTAGAGGATGCCCTCTGGCCACAGGATGTGCTTGAACCACTGGCGGGCGGCTTTCTCGTCGGAAAACATCCGTATTCAGTTCGGTGCGGGTGATGCTCTTCCGGTGGGCTTTCCGGGTGCCTTGCGTGCCATGTCTCGTCCCGGGTTATTTAGGCCCTCAGTATGCCCCCACTAGCAGCTTGTTGTGTCTGCACAAGTATATAATTCCCACGAAATAGGATGAGCAAATACCGATGGTCCGAGGAGGAAATAAATAAGCAGTGCCAACAACCCAATACCGGGACATCGAACGCTTCGTTTCATTAGCGAATTTTATCTGCCACACTGGCCAATTCGTCATCTACTCAACGATAAGCACCACCTCAACCCACTTGCCGGGAATTCATGCCATCGGATTCAATATCCACCATCACCAAATAGGTGCCAGAGTCGAGAAGTGCCCGAACTGAAAACCGAACACTGCCACCTTGTCGAGATGGCCAGCACAAAATCGATCACCCGTCTGATAGCCACAATCCAGCAAGAAGCCATGACATCGTCCGGAACGAGAAAATGACTCGTCGATTGGCTCAGAATCCAGTCGGGCGCGCGCGAGGTGGGTGCTGGAGGGCATCAAATTGAGATCCTCGCCCCTTTTCCAAGGATTCGTTCTTCCTGACAGCCGCATGCGATCTTCCTTGAGATACCAGTGCAGCACGTTGGTGGAATTGAGAATTGCGGTAGACTGCCTGACCACGTTCGATTAACCGCTTCATATCTCGATTTGGATGCCGAATGATTGGCCCGCGTGCTGGACACGGTCAGAGTCAAGTTCATATCGAAGAGCTTCTTCAGATTGACAACCAAATCTGCCAAACGCGCCCCATACTCATGATCGCCACGGATATTCGCCTCTAGGATGGCGTCTTGAGAACTGTACGCGATCCAAAGAACTCGCCCCCGCCCTTGCATAAATCAAGTCTCCAGCAGAGGCGCCCTTTTATCCGTTGATAGCACCAACATAGCTAATCGACCCACGGGTGAATCCCGGAGTGTCAACGACATCCAAGTTGTCCGATCCCAATGCAATTCGATCACGCTCCTTAGCCTATCGATCCACCGGAAAGCTCACATTCGATACCTTTGTCGACTGTCGCGCGTAGTCGTGGAATCGATCGCTCCGAAACACGGTTTGGAGACTCAATAGCATCTCTCTCCGCGGCTGGTCCATAAACTTTCCAGCCTTGATACGATTCAGAATTTATCGGCAAGACATCACGCCGCCCATGCGCCAGCAAGAGGCGTTGCAGCGTGTCGTTCAACCGATCACTCCCGCCATGGACTCATGCCCCGACACCGCTCGTTCCAATCCGAACTTGATTTGCAGCTCCAAGTTCAAAGCTGAGATTAATCGAAACCTTGGCCGCCGAAGCGCTCAGCACAGAAGAAAACAACAAACAAAACAAAGATTTCAGATAGGCTTTTATCAGGAAAACCCCACATTCTAAGCGAACCGGCACCGTCGCCCAAAACGGTATAGTCTTCCAGAGGGAATGAGGCATCATTGAAAGTGATGATGCTTCATCGCGCGCTCATCCTTCGCCAAGGCTTCGGATGACGAGCAGGACGCTATCGCGTCAAAGTTCACCTTACCAAGTGCCGCCACGTTATGGAATACGACGATTCTTCGCCGCTTTGGATTCACAACGGAATCTTACCGGAAAGAGTTTAACCCCTTGCCATCAAAGAGAGAATCGCCTATGGCATGTGCGTAGCGAAATCGAACCTATGGCGACACTTGAAGGAAAACTTGGCCTGGTATTTGGCGTCGCCAACAAGCGATCCATTGCCTGGGCGATCGCACAAGCCTGGCACGAGGCTGGCGCCACCCTCGCATTCACCTACCAGGGCGACCGTTTGAAAAGAAACGTCGAGCAATTAGCTGCGACCTTTGGCGATGATGTTCTCCTGCTCCCTTGTGACGTCACCTCTGATGAAGACATCGCTGAGGTCTTCACCCAAGTCAAAGCCAAGTTTGGCAAGCTGAACCTCCTACTGCACTCGATCGCCTTCGCCCCGCGGCAGGCTCTCGAAGGTAACTTCGTCGATACCGATCGAGAATCCTTTCGCGTCGCTCATGATGTTTCTGCCTATTCCCTGGTAGCGGTTACCCGGGAAGCCGCGCCGTTGATGACTGACGGTGGCGGCATCATCGCCATATCTTACTACGGCGCCGCGAAAGTCGTGCCGAACTATAACGTGATGGGCGTCGCCAAGGCGGCACTGGAGGCATCCACCCGTTATCTGGCCGCTGATCTCGGTCCCCAGAAGATACGGGTCAACTGCATCAGCGCCGGTCCGATGAACACTCTCGCAGCCCGCGGCATCTCGGGATTCACGTCCATGCTGAAGCATTACGAAAAACACGCGCCCTTGAAACGGAACGTCAACCCAGCCGAGCTGGGCGCAACCGGCGTTTTCTTAGCCAGTGACGGTGCTGCCGCCATCACAGGACAGGTCATTTACGTCGATTCAGGATATCAGATTATGGGGATGTAGTCCTTTTTAAGGTAACCGGTCCTCAGCCTTCCCCTCCAACCTACAATCCCTTCAACGCCCCCGCTGCGAACGGCCTTGGGCTTGTAGAATTAAATGGCATCACAATCCTTTCGAAAACGTCGAATCGCCCGAGATTCGATCCGGTTGGCGACCTGGTAGAAGTGGCTCACGGTCCTGAAATCGACTGCACTCTCAAGTTGGTCCCTCATAAAAATTCGGAGATTGTCCAAATCATGGTAGTTACCGAGGCGCTCTGCTAGCTTCAGACTTCTCCAAAATCTTCGATTTCACATCAATGCCGGCTTCAGAGAGCGCCACTGACTGTAAAGGCAGATACTCCACCCATTTCCGCCAAGTATGAAACGCTTCGGGTTTCTCAATCGTGAACGCCCGAGCCGCCAAATCGTCGCCCTTTACGGATAAGTCTGGACAACGCCCTTGAGCAAATGGGCCTTGCTCCCCTATTCGTTCAGTGTTTCCCTGCACTTCGGTTCTTGTCCCAACTCCTTGGCGATCTTGCCCCATTTTGCGGCTGGCACTTGGGATGTGGCTTGTTTGCTGACCACTCAATTTGCCAGGAATCCGCTCGAGAGCCGCTTCCTCGACTTTTGTCTCCGCGCTTCGCTACATAGCGACGTAGTGTTTTCTGAACGAAAATGGCCTAACCACCCCTATACTGCGGGGGTAACGTTTGATGCAGGGCGCTGGGGCTGACTACTTGGCGGCCTGAGACTTGGAAACCGTCCTTAAAAACAATTCAGCCACCTGTCCCCAAGTAAATTGTCGCCCAAACGCAGCGGCATCGGACGACTTAAGGTTGAGACATTGCAGGCAGGCCGCCCGGAGATCCCAATTGAGCACACCAACATCCTTACTCGTAATCACATCCCTTGGCCCAGTGACCGGAAAAGCAGCAACCGGCAAACCGCTGGCCAATGCCTCTAGCATGACCACGCCAAAGGTGTCAGTCTCACTTGGAAAAACAAAAACATTGGCAGATCGATAGCGACTTGCGAGCTGCTGACCTTGTTGAAATCCGGACCAGACCACTTCCGGAAACCGACGCTTCAGCACCGGCAACATCGGTCCATCGCCAACGACAACCTTGGTTCCAGGAAGCTCAAGCTCAAGAAATTTTTCAATGCCCTTCTCCTTAGCAACACGTCCGCAGTAAAGGAATTTAGGTCCCGGCACATCCAGGAACTCCGTTTTCCTGCCCGGACAAAAGACGGTATGGTCGACCCCTCGTGTCCACACATTCAGGTGGCTAAACCCACGAGACTGCAGTTCGTTTTTTACCGAGAGCGTCGGAACCAGCGTCTCACGAGCAGCAGCATGAAAGCGTCGCAGCAGACAATAAGAGAGCGACTGGGGAAAGCCGCAGTAACGTTTCAAATATTGAGGAAACTGAGTGTGGTAGGAAGAGGTGAAATGAACTTTGTGCGTCAGAGACCACTTTCGAGCCGCCCAACCGATGGGCCCCTCGGTGGCAATATGCAACGCGTCAAAATCGGCAATCTCAAGGCATCGAGCCAGCCTCCTTCGAACCAGAATCGCCAGTCGCAACGATGTGTAGAAAGGGCAGGCGACGCTCGGAAAGTGGCCGGGATGAATGACATGAAACTCATGTCCTCGCTTCTCCAATTCTTCCCGCAGATGCCGAAAGGTGGTGACGACACCATTGATCTGCGGCAACCAAGCGTCTGTAACCAGGAGGATTCGCATTGTTCGTTCCTCTCGCTAGAAATGACTCATCACTAAACTACTTCAGCCTCGAGAGCCGCTGCCTTAGCTTTAGAGGGATCGTCGATTCCCGACTGATCAAGGCACTCCGCTGTGACACCCTGCGCAACCAATCGTTGCTTCTCCGCGGGTGATTGACAAAAGACCCGATCGGCTTGGTCATAGAACCAGTCTAGGTAATTTTCAGCCATCAACTCGAAATTCGGATCGTCCGTCATCTGATTGACATAGTCTGGCACCTGCGGCTGCGCCAACACTGAACAACGAATATTCAACAATCGCGCAGACAACAAGGCCAACACGCCCATCGGCCCCGGAGTCGCGACAATGATCTCTCGGAACTCCTGCTTCTCCAAATACGCAACAACCTCCAGAAACGGTGGGAACAACCGAATTCCTCAGCCAAAACTCGTTCGGGGTCTGGTGGGAACAGGCCTTTGAGCCGCCAAAAAAGCCCATGGACACCGCTACGAACCCGCTGGCCAAATGTTGACGTCTGCACTGTTGGCACGAGCTCAAGAAGCCGCCGGAACAATTCACTCACGAAATCTTTCTGCGCGTCGGACCGGCGGTTCAACACCTAGTTGTAGTAATTTCGAGCAATCTGATAGAAGCTGTGCGACAAAGCCAAACTGTTGCCCGATGATCCGGCCATCTCATGGCTGCCAGCCCGCAAATGATTGAGAAACTCAGACGCCGAGGAAGCTTCCGGCGTTCGGGTGTAGACACTCGCAATGTAAAGGCCGCCGTGATCATCGCTTCCGCCGGTAAAAGTTTTGATCCATGGTTTCTCACCCACCGGATCAATCCCATGCTTCTCCGCCATTCCCCAAATCATGTCTGGAGTCAAATTCCGAAAAACGGCTCGCACTAAGTCCACTGCCCGTGGATCTCGAGTGCCGTTGATTCCTTCAAAGCGATTGAAGAGCAACAAGATCTTCTCAACATGTTCCACTCCCGCCCGCGCGTTCACTCGAAACAAGGGATGAGTCAGAGAATGCACAATATCTTTCCGAACCAAATAGTCGAGGAGCTCGCAAATGTTTTCCCGAAGCCGGTCGATCTCGCCAAATTGCGCCTCCGTGACCCCTGTCACTAGTAGGTGAAATTTGGCCCCATCTTCCGGGAAATAGGTTGGTCACCTCACAACTGATAAAAGTGTCTTCGAAGTGCGCGATCTCCAACGCTCCATCAATTCGGTTGTGACCGCAGATCGTCACAAAATCCATTCCCTTACTTTTCGCCCGACGATAGACATCCATTGGCATAGCACTCCGCAGAACCAATTCGCCGAAGCAGCCATTCACTGGGATGGTTTGAGTAATTGCTATGGACGTGCAGGTCCGCACTGGAGGTATCCTTTTTCATAGGCTTACGATTAGTTGGTCAAGGTCGATTCTCGATCAATGAATCTGCATCTGCGAATATCGGCATTTCTGGGTTTCGTGGGACAGGAAATTTTTGACCGATAAAGACGAATAACGCCAGAGTCCCAGATAGGCCCGATCAAACTCAATGAGCGTCCGGCCAAAGTAGACATCGATCTCACCTAGCAAGTGTGCCTCCACCGCAACATGATTCACCTGCATCTGCCTCCGAAACAGATCCACTGGACTCTCATAGAAGTCAATCGCAGCGAAAACACCCCCTTCCCTCAGATCAGACCAAGCGGCGGCAATGGCGTTCTTCCAGCCGGGATTCATCATGGAAAGGCAATAGGCGCAAACCACAAGATCAAACGAGAACTCGGCAAACGGGCCATCACCGTATGCCCCTCCACAAGCTGAATTCTCTCGCCGTATGGCCTCAACCTTCGAGCAGCCCGAGACAACATATCGTGGGAGATATGCAATCCTGCAATCGAAGCCGCCGGGAACACGCGTGCCAGCTGCTCCATGCTTCTCCCAGTGCCACAACCGATCCCCAAAATCCTTTGGGGAGTCATGGCATCGTGAACTAGGCGCACCATCCGATCGCGCCCGAAAAGCAAGGCCCAACGGGTGGCATCGTAGAAACGGGCGTGCCATCAATAGTACGCAGCCAAACCGGGTCCCACCGAATCAGAAACACCCACGCTACTTGACTTCGGCCAATAAAACGCTCCCACAGGCGCCGATCCGATCTTGTTGATGCAGGGTGTTTGCTGGTTCCGGACAAACACGGAGACGCTCGGTTAGAAACTCAGGTAAGAAATCAATTTCAAAGGCCGCCGATCGCATTAGAACTTTCGTTCCCCTCCGGTTATTCTGAAGCATCAACTCATAATACGTGTAGATTCTGGGCCTGGCTCGCAAGAAACCGCTGACGATATTACAGGAGATGTAAATCCGATCGGAAGCTTCATTCAACAAGGCGAAATTCTCCTCCTTAAGATGATTAGGACAGCACTCTCTAGTATAATCCCCAGTCGCATAGACTCGCCAAAAGTAATTATCGTGTATCAGTACTTCGGTGAAAACACGCCTCAAGCATTCCTGGGTATAGTTTATCAATCCGCCTTCCGGATATTGTTGTTTGATTATCTCCATTTGAGAACGAGGAACTCCCAAAAGGCTCATTGCCAAGGGTTGCCGACACCTCCACCGAATCGGGCGGCTGAATACATGGGGTTCTATCAGGTCATAATTCCGCCGCTGATCTTGGAGAGCTCCGCATTGAAAGAACTCCTCTAACCGCTCCCCAAAAGCTGTTCCCAAGCTGTTTTAAATACTGAGCAATGAGAAAGGCAACATTGCCCGCCCCACCGCGGAAGTAGAATGAGTCCCGAATGCTGGGCCCCTGAAAAAAACTCTCCTTACGGTCCCAGAATGCGGTACTCCCGGCATCTCATGCCGAAACGAGCCAAAGACATTCCAGAAATTCGGATGAACTCCCCCACCAAACGCCTGCAACAAATCCTCGAAACCGCCATATCGGAGAAAGTAACGTTTCAGCGCGAGAAGTGTATTTCGGCGGTAATTGACGTCCACCGAAAAAACACCGCAGGCAGATCCAATAAGTAATCGAGAACATTACATCCTGCACTCGTTATGGTCACCAATCCACTTGAGGAACCCAGCCCAAAAAGAGCACGATCAATTCGCGGATCTTCCCAGCAAGTATTATAGATAAGATTCCGACCGTGAATATGGCGGAACACGTGATTGTGCAATCCAGCAATTGGCATAACTAACTCTTAATTAGAGACCGTCAGCTAAGAGACACTCACCCGAGGCATCTCTTGCCACCAGTCAAAGATATTCTTCCGAATTCAAAATGGTTTAAGTATCAAAAAAACAGCTCAAGATCCCCTCCATCCTCGAAGATTCAGGGAGAATGACGTCAAGATTTAGGAAAGAACGTCGACTGGCACACCATACAACCTGGCTGATCACGACGAGACTAACTTAGACTCGCTTTGTATCAGAATAATTCAGAAGAAGTGGCGATCAGGAAACGATGAAGGGGAACGTTATTCAACGCTTTCAGTAGATCTGACCATCCGAGGGACAGCTAAAAGAACGTGACAGGGATTTTAGTCCCCGGCCCCGGAAGGTGGCACTAAAGTCCCTGCCATTCTCTCCAAAAGCCTTAGGTCTTCAAACGCGATTGTCGGAGGCGATCCAGTCCGACTGCTAGGATAATCACGATGCCGATGGTAATCTCTTGCATGTAGGTCGGCCAATTCATTTGGCTTGAACCGCTCTTGAGAACCGCCATGATCAGCGCCCCAATGACGGTGCCCAAGATACTTCCCGACCCACCGTTCAAGCTTGCACCACCGATCACCACCGCCGCAATAATCTCCAGCTCAAGCCCAATCGCTACTGTGGGATCGCCTTGGGTTAACCGAGTACTGCATCACACCCGCAATCCCGAAAAACATTCCGGCCAGCGTGTAAATCAACACCTTCTGTCGTTGCACTGGAATCCCACAAAGCCGAGCCGTATCCTCGTTCGAACCAATCGCAAAGATATAGCGACCAAATACCGTCTGCCGCATGACCACCGTCATCACAATGGCCAGAGCAATCGCAGTCCAGACACCCATCGGGAGAGGAAACAGTTCGAGCGGATTGACCGGTTCCATGATTTTATTCAAAGCATTGTCCTCCGGGTTCACTGTTTGATTGTTCCCCAACCACTTCGCGCTTCCCCGTGCGATTCCCATCATCCCCAAAGTGACGATAAAGGGCATCATCCGTAATCCGGCAATCACCAATCCATTAAGAAATCCAATCAAAGCGCCGCTGCCCACGGTCAATAAAAAGGCCAATGTTGGCGGGCCGATTCCATCAACAGTGTGGCTGCCACCACGCTGGTCAGGGCCACGACGGCCCCGGCGCTCAAATCAATACCGCCGCTCACAATGACCATCGTCATCCCCAGTGCCCCAATCACTACGATGACCGTTTGTGTCAGAATGAGTTTGGCATTGCTGCCGGTGAAAAAAATGGGGCGTAACTCCTCGCTCAGCGCGAATAGTCCCGTGACGATGACCAGTCCCAAAAACGGACCGAGCACATTGATCCAGCGCCACAAACCCGACCGCCCCTGAAGCGTTTCCTTGCCAGCCTCACTCGCCATAGATTCTACTCACACAACTCACTCATCCTGCCCAATCGCGACTGCCAGAATCTGCTCTTCATCCCACCCCTCTGCTGGGCGCACTTCTTTCAACATCCCTCGACACATCACGCCGATGGTGTCACAAACACCGAGCAACTCCGGCAAATACGAGCTCACAAAGAGTATCGCTTTCCCTTGCTTGGCCAGTTCATTGACCAGTTGATAAATCTGCGCTTTACTCCCCACGTCAATGCCTCTGGTGGGCTCATCGAACAACAAAATATCGGCGTCGTGATGCAATAAGCGACCGATCGCGACTTTTTGCTGATTGCCGCCGGACAACTCTCCGATCGTCTGTCGAGCCC
This sequence comes from Limisphaerales bacterium, assembly GCA_024761205.1. Classification (GTDB taxonomy): domain Bacteria; phylum Verrucomicrobiota; class Verrucomicrobiia; order Limisphaerales; family AAA164-E04; genus UBA2970. Next base: position 23,925 of record JAMASS010000004.1, on the reverse strand, counting down.
CGGACGTACGGACTCCGAGTCGGTCAATCCATTGATTCGCTGCCCGTGATTGATCTGCATGACGGATAAAACCAAATTTTGAGAATGGTTCGAAGCGAGTCATAGTGAGGTTGTTGGCAATGCTTTGGTTCAGTAACAAACCTTCCCCTTTGCGATTCTCACTAAGAAGCCCCATCCCTTGCCGTAAACGAAGTCGTGGCGTCCCCTCCGTACTCTCCTCCCCAGCCACTCGAACTCGACCGGAGGTAAGTCGATCCAACCCGAAACACGTCCTCAACGTCTCTGTTCGCCCTGCCCCGACCAATCCGGCAACGCCAAAAATCTCGCCACGTCGTAGCTTAAGCGAAACCGAGTGCGGTTTCTTCCGTCCGGCAAGCCCTTCCAACTCCAGTGCTGGCGCACCCAAGGAATGTTCGAGCTTCGGATAGATCTCCTTCATTTCACGCCCAACCATAAGACGAATGATCCCGTCGATCTCCGTAGTGTCCATCTCGCCCGTCCCCACGGATTCGCCGTCGCGAAGTACAGTATAGCGATCACAAACCTTTTCGCACTCCTCCAAAAAATGACTGATGTAGACGATACTAACCCCCTGAGTCTTCAAACGAGCGATCACTCGGAACAAACGTTCGACATCCACCTGAGTCAAACTACTAGTCGGCTCGTCCATGATCAGCACCCTAGGTCGCTGAGTCAGTGCCCGCGCGATCTCGACCAGTTGCTGTTCTGCAATACTCAGTTCATAAACCGGAGTAGCCAACGATAGGCCCGAATGATCAAGTTGTTCGAGTGCTTGCTGCGCCAAATCTCGACTCATCCGCCGCCGAATCAAGCCAAACCTCCGAGGCTCCTCCCCGAGGAGAATATTCTCCTCTACCGAGAGATCAGGAGCCAAGTTGAGTTCCTGATAAATCATGGCAATGCCACTATCTCTGGCGTGCAACGGGTTCTTAGGAAGAAACGGCTCTCCATCCAACTCAATCCTACCCTCATCAGCTTGGTGGGCGCCGCTCAGCACCTTCATCAGCGTACTCTTCCCCGCGCCATTCTCCCCGATCAGAGTATGCACCTCCCCCGGAGCGACTTCAAAACTGACGCCACGCAAGGCCCGAGTGGCGCCAAAAGACTTGACGACACCGCTCATTCTCAAACGTGGAACAACCATTAAATCCAGTCAAACCTTCCATTACCTCGTCGGCACAAGCAGCCCCTCTCGTCTCTGGAAATCGCTTTAGAACAGAATGATGATCCATCCTAAATCAGAACGAATCGGAAACCCGCAGAATCGACTACTTAAGATACTTTTCGAACGGGGGATGCAAAAGATCATGCATCGAAGGCTCGGTCATGTTCTCCAGTGTGACCATCACTACACCCGTATCAATCCGCTTCTCAACTTCATCGCCATCCAGATACTTCATCATCGTCATCACGCCCTCATATCCCATCCGCAAGGGATCCTGAACCACAAGACCCTGTATGTCTCCATTCTCCATATCCTTGATCGATTGAGATCCCGCATCGAAACCGACCATCTTCACATCACCACCAGCTCGGCCAATCTCCCGCAACGCCTTGGTCATGCCGATCGTCGAGTTCTCATTCACGCAGAAGATGCCGTCGACGTCCTTCCCGAAACGGTTCAATAAGTTTTGCGACGCTTGGTAGGCAGTCTCTCGTGTCGGTCCCGCATACTGATCCGACGAAATGAGTTTAATCTCCGGATGCACCTTTAAGACATTGAGGAAACCATCTTCGCGTTTCTCAGTGCTAGCCGAACCGACCGCATAGCGAAGCAAGATGACATTTCCCTTTCCTTCCAAAAGCTTCGTCATGAACTCACCCGCCATTTGCCCCCCCTCAAAATTATCGGTCGCCACAAAACTCGCGTACTGATCAGACTCCAAACCCGAGTCGATGATGACCACAGGAATACCAGCCTTCTGCGCCGTTTCCACCGGGCGAACCAAGGCCTTCGAGTCTAAGGGCGCCAACACTATCCCTGTGACTCGTCGCGTGGTGAAATTTTCAACTACCTGAATCTGCTGATCGCGGTCATCCTCTTTGAGAGGGCCCTTCCAAATGATCTCAACATGCTTCCCTTGCTCGCCAAGCTCTTGTTCGGCTTTGCGGACTCCCGCTTCAATGGACCGCCAGAACTCGTGAGTCGTCCCTTTAGGGATGACTGCGATTTGGATCGCCTTCTCCCCGCTATTGCCACCTGCGGGATCTCCACAACCGATCCATGTGGTGACAGCAATGACCGATAAACCTAAACACACCAGAATCTTCATACCGGGCAACATAGGATTCCCGAGGAGCATTTCCAATCATTTATTGCCGGAGGAATCCGCCTAGAGCGTAACTAGCTGTGCCAAGGTGAGGCAGCCTCCCCACAGTTAACCTGCCCTTCCGCCGCCCGCACTAAGCAGACGGCATAGGCGCCATCCACACCGTCAATGAACGGGGTAATCTGCCGTTCGGCCTCCAAAGAGACTCCGGGAACTCGCTCCCTGAATCCGGCGGCGATCGCTTGATTCTCTTCGGTCTCCAAACTACAGGTGCTGTAATTAACACACCCCCCGAGCTTCACAAACTTCGCGACCTCGCGAAGCAATCACGACTGGAGTGCCCCAATCGCTCGAGCGCCAACTTCTTGATGTGCCAACGCAGATCGACTCGGCATCGCATCACCCCGGTGTTCGAGCCCGGGGCATCCACCAAGACGCAATTGAACAAGCAACCAAAATCCGGAAGCTTGTTCTCGTCTATCAGCCGGCAGACTACGTTGCCGACCCCCAACCGCTCACAATTCTCTTCAACCAACTGCAGCCGTGAAGAAGCAACATCACAGGCGAGTATCTCACCGCGGTTTTGCATCCGCTCAGCCAAATAGCAGGTCTTGCCGCTTGAGTACGGCACAGAGATCGAGAACCTTATCTCCAAGCTTGGGCGCCAGAAGGTCAACGCTTAGCAGCGTACTCGGTTCCTAGATATAATATCCACCATTGCCGAAACTCTCTTCTCGGACAATTGCGCCCGAATTATTATGAATGCTAAAGACCCTGGCCGGCGAAGGCCAGGGAAGCTCGCACGATTGGTATTCTACTCCTTCCCGACTCCAAACATCGGCAAACGGCTCAACACTGGACCACAGTTCGTTCAACCGTGCATAAACCTCAAGAGCGCGATCGTTCCATTCCAGCAGAAATGTCAAGTCATCGCTCGAGAACCGTTGGCGCCACCGTTCCATCAGCCACGTGGGATGAGAGTATCCAACCGCAGGCTGATCTCGCTTCAACTGGTCAATCCACCCTGCCACCGTCCTTTTCTCGCGCAAAACACGTCGTAGAATGGCAGTGGCAAACTTTGCTTTGGCGTTGCCTTTCCGATCCTTCTCGAGATCCACCATTTCGTTCAAATTGGCGTATTCGGGGACCCGTGACAAAAAGACCAACTGATAGACCCTCAGTCGCAGCACTACCTTGAGATTGCTCAATGGACGTCGCGTTACTCAACGATCCAACACTCAATCCAAGACTCACCGCCACCCGGGTAACGCTAAAGACCAACTCCTGTACAAACGCTCGATCTCTATCGCTGAGCTCAGCGTCCGCAAAGCTTCGACCCAACAACGCATCGAGTCATTTATCCGACCGGGCGCCTGAATCAGGACTCTAAAGACAATTTCTCTTGGTTTTTCAATAGTCACACTCTATTAACCATCGTTTAACAATTTGGTCCGAGCAAGACACGAGTAATGCTGATATGAGAGAAGAGTTCGAGAAACTGGCTGCTGCGGGGAAGATCCAGCCAAAACAGATTGATGCTCTAGTCAAACTGACTGAGTGCGGCTATTGCACCCACCGAAGCTGGGGCTTTGGCAAGATCACTACCGTAGACACCGTATTTTCTCGCTTTCTCATCGATTTTGAAAACAAGACCGGCCACTCAATGGATATAGGTTTTGGCACCAATACGCTAAAACCGATTCCAGCAGAACACATCTTAGTCCGAAAAGCCAAGGACCTCCAAGGACTCCGCCAGATGGCAGCCCTTAACCACATCGATCTCATCAAGCTTGTCCTCCAGAGTTTCGACGGCGCCGCTACCGTCGCCCAAATTCAAGAAGTGTTGGTGCCGGATGTCATTGCCGACGATTGGCGCAAGTGGTGGGACGGAGTTCGGAAGGAACTGAAGAAGAACGGACATTTTCGTGTGCCCATTAAAAAGAGCGAGCCCATTCTTTATAACGCCGAATCTGTGTCCCTCGAAGAGCGATTGCTCAACGATTTCCGAGCCGCGAGAGGGCTCAAGGCACGCATTGCCGTTGCTAACGAGATGGCTCGAAGCCACGAGGATTTGGCCAACAAGACGGCAACCTTCAAAGAGACGGTTGACCTACTCAACGAAGAAATCGCCAAGCATCAAAAAAATCAGCCCGCCCTCACCTTAGACGGTATCTTCGCCCGTGACGATCTCGTTGAACTCGCCGAAATCGAGGCTACGTCGGACGAAGTCAAGGCCGCCACGATCTGGACCGAAAACGAGAATGTTTCCGAGATCCTCGAACAACTGCCAGCGGCCAGGCACAAACGTGCTCTCAAATCATACAAAGATGCTCGGACGGAGGACTGGACGGTTGCCATCCTTAAGATCATCAACATCGTCAGTGCTCGACTGGCAGGCGAGTGCGCGAATTTACTCATTGAGTCCGCTCGCCTGGATTCGCTGAAAGAAACCCTCACGCGCCTCGTCAACCAACAACAGGCCAGCAGTGAACTCCTGTTTTGGTTGGCTAAATCTCGATCCGACGCTTTTGCGGATATCCTTGGCCCCGAAGTGGTTCGAGCCATGATCACCGCCATGGAGCGGGATCAATTCAATGAGAAGAAATCCAGTCGCCTGAGTGACTATATCATGAGCGACAAGAAACTTCTCATTGAGTTGATTGAGACCGCTGATTTGGAAATTGTCAAAGATCTAACGCGCACCTTGCAATTGTCGTCCTGCTTCGACGACATGGACAAGCGCTCCCTGTTGGCTCGAATTGTTAAAGCCTACCCGGCAGTCCAAGCGCTGATCTCTGGAGATCAAGATGTCCAAGAGAAGGGCTTGGTCGTTTCGTGGTCTAGTTTGGAACGTCGCCGCAACGAATATGATCAGCTAGTCCGCAAGAAGATTCCGGCCAATTCCAAGGAAATCGCCATCGCAAGAAGCTACGGAGACCTTCGAGAGAACCATGAGTATAAGGCCGCGAAGGAAATGCAAAAAATCCTCATGTCCCGCAAGGCCGAGTTGGAAACCGAGCTGGCCATGGCGCGGGCGACCGATTTCTCAGAGGCCACCACGAATTCCGTCTCCATTGGCACCGTGGTGAACGTCACGGATATCAGCCAGCAAACTCAAGAGGATTTCACCATTCTCGGCGCTTGGGATTCGGATCCGGATAGAGGGATCATTAGTTACCTCTCGCCCATGGCTCAGGAGCTGCTCAACCACAAACCGGGCGATGAAATTACGCTCGAACAGCACGACGGAAGAAAATTTGTCCTCAATCGGATCGAGAAAATCCCAGAGGAACTTTCAAAATCTCTGGACGGCACTACACAGGAAGCTACCGCTGAGAGTGCGCTACCGGAACCTGAAAGTCCGGCCACTGATCTTTCTCCCGAAAATACCACCACCGAAATCCAACCACAAAATTCATCAAACTGAGCCGACGTTCTAATTAAGCGCTTTGCAAGGACAGGCGCTTGCCGCGAATCGCTACTAGATTTCCCTCCTGATCGAAATAGTGGTCCCGGATCGCCACGGTCCGCCCCCTAGAAGATGACGGTTTCAGTATCCTCTCAAAAGGCGCCGATCGCCAATGGCTACCTGATCTACGATCCGGAACTATCTGATCTGTTGATGTTAGGTGTCCGGCTACTGGACCGTCAATTAGTCGCCTTAAAACGAGGCGGCTGCGAGCAGATTACGATCATCTCCCAAGGGAGCGTTCCCGAATTACGGCGTTCTCGAGCGTTCGGTATTCCATATTGGGTCGCCCCCGTCTTGCCGGCCGCCGATGAATCGGCAATTGTCGCGGCTGGCGGCGCTTATTTTGACGCCGCTGATGTTCGACAACTCCAACAGAATTTTGGCCGACTTCACACGGCAGGAGGCGACCCCGTCAACGTGGTTAGCACGACCTCGATCCTCACTGAAACACCTATCTGGGATAGCCCTCAACCAGCGATCACTTCAAACAGTGCAGCCGCCCAAGTAGCATCACCGGCCGACGCCACACGCCTCGGCAAACGCTTGCTGCGGCGAACGACCAGTGATAACGACGGCTTAGTCGATCGTTACCTGAATCGGCCAATCAGTCGGCTCATCACCCAGCGGTTGGTTCATGCCGAAGCTTCACCGAATCTGGTGTCCATCATTGCCATTCTCCTCGGCCTTCTTAGCGCCTGGTGTTTGTCCATTCCTTACCACGAATTAGCGATCCTGGGCGCGATTCTGTTCCAAATCTCAGCCATCATTGATTGTGTTGATGGGGATCTCGCTCGCCTCTGTTTTTGCGAGTCAAGGATGGGGAAATGGCTCGACCTTATTGGAGATCAAATTGTTCACATCGCTGTCTTTATTGGCATCGGACTGAGCCTTCTCAAAGCGTCGCCGTCCCTCGCAATCACGTTGCTTACCCTCAGCGCGGCGGTTGGTGCGGGCATGGCCTTCGTGGTCGTGCTCTGGGCAAGCCACTACACTCGGACCAACCAAGCCATCCACCGATTGATCAACACGACCGCCAATCGGGACTTCAGCATCCTCGTCCTCATTCTTGCGCTGGTGGACCAACTCAAGGTCTTTGTGTGGTTGGCAGGAATCGGGATTCACATCTACTGGATTGGCATTCTCGTCCTCGCATTCCGATCCAGCCCCAAGGCGGTCCCGTAGCGGCTCATGCGAAACGCACTTCGAGTTGGGTTCTTGCTCCTAGCCGTCAGCATCATCACCGCCTTGGTGATCCAAACCGGCCCTTCGTTGGTTTGGGCTTCCATCTCTCAACTTGGCTGGTTGGCCCCTCTTGCCCTGCTTCCTTACGCCTTGGTTTACCTGCTGGATACCTTAGGCTGGCGGCGGGCATTTAAGACCCTTCCCACCGAGTGCATTGGCTTTTGGCGCTTTGCCAAGATTCGATGGGCGAGTGAAGCAACGAACTATGTGATCCCGACCGCCTATGTCGGCGGCGAAGCTCTCAAGGTCTATCTACTCAGCCAACGCGGTGTTTCCACCGATCACGGCGCGATGGCCGCCGTGACATCCAAAACCTGCCAGACGCTGGCTCAGGTCCTCTTTCTCGCTCTTGGAGTCGTCATCGCATTGCAACACTTGCCTCAGGATTCCCCCCTGCGCCTCGGTATGATGATTGCCACAGCGCTTTTCACCTTGGTGTTCCTCGGCCTACTGGTCTTTCAGCAAATCGGATTCTACACGATTATCTCTCTCATCGCTGCTAAACTAGGAATCGCCACTGCTCATCTCACGAAACACGCACAATCAATCAGGGAAACCGATCGGCAGATTCGGATATTTTGTCAAAACCATCCCCGCAGTTTTCTGGTCTGCACCGGATTCTATTTTCTTGGCTGGCTGGCGGATACCATCGAAATCTGGTTGATCTCACACCTCCTCCAATCCCCGATTTCTTGGCCGCAGGCAATCGCCATCGAGGCCTTCATCAGTGTCGCCAAAATCCTCGGCATGTTCGTTCCCGGCTCTCTGGGCGTCCAAGAGTCCGGAGTCGTCGGGTTATGCTATCTCTTCGGTCTCCCGATCGTCTTTGGCACCAGCTATGCCCTCCTCCGCCGAGTCCGCGAACTGGGCTACGCTAGCATAGGCTTAGTGCTGCTCTACTCGGAATTTCCCAACATCTGTTCTCTCCGAAAAACCTTTCGCGAGCTTCGCTCGGAAGGAGATTCGTCTTCACATCCGACCTAGCCCGGATTTCTCACCCACAAAGGTTGACCAACGGCAGAGAAATTGCCGCAGCATGGGGATTGCCCCATGGCGCCGCCCCAACCCTTCCGCCGTACCTCCCGACGCGGCCATGCCCAGCGCCAGTGCGCTGAGGTTTTCGGCCTTGGCCGCCCGGACTCAGCGGCTTCCGAGAAACCGGCCATTAAGGAAACCACCGGGTGAGGGGCGAGCTACGGGCGGGCTTTGATCTCGCGGCCAAGAGATGAGCCTTGCGGCCCCAGCGGGCGAGCCGGGGCTCAAGTCGCCCGTCGTCCCATCCCTCGAGAAGTCCTCAAATCTCGGTCGCCTCATGTCGACCATCTCTATTGGCGAGAAATCCAGGCTAGATTGCCCCCTCAAGACTTCGTTTTGTAATCAAGGACGAATGTTGCTGGAAGACATGATTTTACCCCCTTGAAATCGGACTCCTACCCTGTGAGATAGCAGGCACTGGCTCGAGTTTATAATTGATTTGGTAGCACGAGGGTCAGAGTCGACAGAGCACACCGGGCTTGGATGTACGGATCGGGTTTGCAGTGGTCGTTCTTTAACCATTGAAGTTAAGTGTAATTACTCGAGAGTTCGATTTTTCGATGGGGAGATTGTTAAGGGTGTATCTTACGGACTAGCTCGTTGATAACGTTGAAGAGATTTGTTGTATTTCGGGGTTTCATGGCAGAATTCGTTCCATTGGTGGTGAGTGTTAACCGAAGAAAACGGATGAGTATAAATAAAAGGCGAATTTAGATAGCGTGGTTACTGTTATTAAACAGCCTGTTGGCTTTCTCTACCTTGGGGACGTATCGACTAGTTTCGATATGCGAATGTCCACAATTAGGACAATTCGGTCGATTAGTGAACAGACTCCGGTCGTTGAATTACCGGCCAAGGGAGGTCCGAGGATATCCGTGACAGGGGCGCGATACGGGTGATTCGGATTTTTTTTTCAAGGACGTTACGTCTTAGCGCCCAGGTTGGTGGTAGTCATTGTTCGAGTCGCGCCCGAGGTGAGGGCTGAAGCCGTCCGGTTGTTTCTGGAAAGCGCATACAGCATTGTGAAAGCCACAGTTTCCGACGAGGCAATGCGAATCGTTCTGTGCGCCAGCCTCGAGGTTTCAGATAGAGCGGAGGCAATTTTTACGGAAGCTCAGCGGGCGGCACCTCAAATGGCGATCTTTTTGAGCGCTTTTGATTCGATGGAGCGGGTTGAGATCACGGACACAGCGATTGTTACCGTCAAATTTCGGATTGATATCTCGGCGCTCAATAACCCGGGTCCGTTCAGTCTACAGCGGCTGTTTCCTGAAACAACGGCGAAGATTCTGCAACAACCAGTGGTGAATGCAAACGGAAAGCCTGTTTTGGATGCGAGCGGCAAAAGGTGGAGCCGGTCGTGATCCTAAATTACAACATGGAGATACCGGCTGTGATCGCAGAAAACCTCAGCAGGCAAAAACTTAACAATATGAGTTTGACGCTGCAATTCGACAAACCTTCAATCATCCGTCCAATTTTTCTTGGATAATGTAATTGTCCAGAAGTGGGTGCAGTGGTTCCTCATCATCATTCCCGCTGTTGCCAAGGCCGGTCGGCGTGATTCAGATGGCGTGATACAGAGGTAGTGGTCTGTACGAAAATCTATGAGGCTGTACTAGTCTATGGACATCTATGGGCATTATTTAAGAAACGCCGCGAGCGAGTTGCTATCTGATTAGGGCGGTTCTTGAGTACAATCACGTTAATTGACTACTTGGAAGCGATGGTGCTCTGAATGACAGTTGCAGTGAGGCTGATGAGCAGACTGGAGAAGAACGAAGAGTAAAGATAAATATCATGGAATTGAAGAGAGTCGTTGGTCGGCTTTGGCGGAGCGTGGTGGCCCGGGGTGGGCGTTTGGAAGATGCGGGATTGGGGGCATTGTTCCGAGAATCGTTGATGGCTTGGAGATAAATCGTGCGGACTGTTCCTGGATGGTTGGCTTGATATCCGGCGATGATCCCTATCTGACCAACAGTTATTTATTTCTGCGGAGGGAGTTTGATTTCTCCGACACGCGTGATCCTGGCGGCGCATTGTGTTGAAAACAAAATCTTGGGAAATGTGGATGTTGCTGTGGGGGCCGGCGAGCTGAGGGATCCCCTCGGCTTTTCAACGAGTTGGGTAGTGCGAATCATTGCCCATCCGGTTTTTCTTTGATCCCGACGACGGGATTGATGCGGATATCGCACTCCTGGAGTTGAGTGAGCTGGTGGAAGGCGTGGATCTGCTACCGCTCATCCAGAGCGAGGCATTGTCCGAACCGGGAGTGATGCGCGTGTCTTTGGGTGGGGTCTCACGTCGGAAAGAGGGAGTCCTTCCGACGTCCTCAGAGAGGTTGTTTTCCCATCGTATCGCTTGATCTAGCGCAATTCAGCGGGGCTTTTAAGGCCGAGTTGACCGTCGCGACACGCTCGCCGCTGGATACGAGAACGGGGGGAAGGATTTATGTAATGGAGACAGTGGCGGGCCGGTGGTCGTCAGAAATGCGGCGGACGATGTCTCCGTCTTGGTAGGTATCGTTAGCTTTGGTTCCGACTGGGATGTGCCGAGGAGGTGGATGCGGAGTTTACACTAGGGTCGGCTATTTCTTAGGTTGGATTATCAGGAGAATTGGAGGCGCTGATGTCGGGGTGCAGGAAGATACCGGAGGAGTCACCCCTGAGGTTGAAATAACCGTACCGGTGCCGGTGGGAGAATGTCGTTCCTCCGGTTGATGGCGTCGCTGCTGGGGGGCCTATCGACTCGGCAGAATCGTTTGCAGAATGTACGCGGGGGCGTTCCGAAATCGATGGCGAGTTTATGGATTCTGCTTGGGCTCAGAGATGAGTTCTTCTGGTAGGAGGGGATGATTTTTCGTTTTTCGATTTGGAGAATTCCTATGGGGAAGGCGTGGCTGAATTCAAATGGGACGAGTGGGGTGCGGGAATCCTTCGTCATTTGATGATTGGCATCATGGGTTCTGGTACGGGTGGTAAGCGACGGGTTGTTCATCCGTTGCTGCGGAGAACTAGACAGGATCGTTAAGGGTTTGTTGACCTGCAGAACGCTTGTCCGGTATGTAATCGGCAGGGCTATTTGATCTCGTGTAGAGCGTTCGTGGCCACAGAGCCTCCGGTGAAAGGAGCGGAATGTCGCCGAATAAATTAAGATCCGGCCATTCATAAGGTTTCACCTTCTTGCTGCTTGGCGGTGATATGTACAGTCCCTAGGCTGTATAGTGAATGAGAGTATTGTTTATAGTATCAGCATCAGTAGCAAGTGTCGTGTTTTCAAACCTCAAATGCTCGCTAGCTGCGCTGACATCGACGCTGACAGGTACAAACGGCTCTCGCGATATGATGGCGAGGGGTTACCGTCTCTTCGGATTTCTGCGGGGGATCTCCACCATCACGTTTACCTTTGGAGCGGTGAATAATGTTGCCAATAGTTCGGACCCAAGTCTTTCTTGCTCGTGCAGAGAAAGACTCCAGACACATCAATCTCAAGAAACCCCTACCAGAGCGACATCTCCGGCCCCTTTGGAGGCGGGCAATATGTTTCCTTAGATTCAGCGATTTCCTTGACCGCAGACAGTGCACTCACGAGTTTCTCGGTTATCGCTCTCTTGTTTGATTCAGACTCCAGTTTTGGGAGATGACATCATGTTGGTGACTAACCAAGCAGACACAATCGAATGGGCATCCGGAACCGAGTTCAGCTATACCGGTGGTATTTCCACCACTTTGCACTGAATTCAAGACTTGGTGTCAACTTTGATGATGCCTTTAATGTCGGCACCTACACGCTTGCCGATCAGGCGTTGGTCGAAACACTCATTGTCACCGCTATCCCAGAACCCTGGGAGTAAGTCATTGTCTTAGGAATGTTAGCTTCCCCATCTGTATTTCTTGGTGAGCAGAATCGGTTCACTCAGCGCCATCCCTTGAACCGATAGTGACGGCTACGGGTGGAGAAAATCAGTAATGTAGACTAAGGCGAGTCGCTTTCTTCGGTTACTTCGGCATTCCCTCGGAAGTCTTGGTGTCAGTGCCTTTCCTATCTCCTGAAGTTAGGTAGCGTGAGTGCGTTCGATTGCCTTCGTTCCCCACCGCCGTCCAAACCTGGCGCAGTTTTTAAGCAGTACTAGCGGAGCCAAGGGCGCTCAGGGACTCTTCGGAACGGTTGTTTGCTCCCCTAAGGGAAACTCTGAACAACCGGTCCGTTGAGGGGGTCATTGAGCCGATCATTCTCCCGGAGCGCCAAACCATGGGGCAGAAGACATGCTCGGACCTGTGAGCACAGGAAGAGCTTTTGTGGGAACGGATGGACAAGCTCATTTCCCGGACTCGTTTTAAGGCCCGCATCGCGCCGGTCCACCCCAGGGAAGCGGGAAGGGACGGCAGCCCTGGCCCCTGTCGGTGATGTTGCGCGTGCTCGGTATGCAACTATTCCACAACCCCGGCGATGGAGGCTCTGCTCCAACGAGGCCGAGAGCAGGCGGCGCTTCACGGGCGGGCGTTTGGAGCGGCAAGGTCCGCTGCCGGGGACTTGAGCAGAACGGCCGGCGGCTGGTGCTCCTGCTCGGGTTCTCGAATCCGATGACGGCGCCATCACGTCTAGCATGACCGTCTCTCGGGTAGTGTGGCCGGGAGCCTGCCAAAACGTCTTGAGATGACCGACAGGGGGCGCTGCAGCGCAACGCACTTTGAGGGGCGCACAGAATCGGCAAAACGCTGGCCATCGCGGAAAGCTAATTCCAGATTCAGAGGTTCCTTAGGCTTCTTCTTTCTTCCTGGACTTATAGATGTTCACCCATTCACTATATACGCGGCATCTCTTCTATTACCTCTCGGCCAAATAAAATTTTGTCAGCATAACCCATGTGCAGCATATCGAACATTCGGCAGATGTAAGACTTCCCACACTTCCACCATGTTAAATGAGAATCCACCATCAAGTAATGTTTCACATTTATGCTTTCGTGTTCCCGCAGTTCCTCAAGCTCCATACCATCAAGCAGGGTTTCATAGACCCCGTCAGCGATGCGGCTCCCAAAGGTTGTCGTATAATAATATTCTTTGATCTCCCAAATCGCGATTGGATTGACCACGGACGGGAAGGCGCCATCAACGCGCCGTGCCATGGTCCTTAAAGGCTTTCCACCTTGCGTGATAGTTGCCAGCTCTCTTGGGTCGTAATTACATGGCAACCCTTCAACATGGCGCTCGATCATCATATTCACAAGTGCAGTTAAAAATGCTTCTGCCCGTTTCTCTCCCTTCTGATTATTCATCGGAATCGGACATTTATGATTAAATTCACCCTGGGTTTATTCGAACAGAGTTTTGGCTTGTTCGGCATCAAGCAGCTTGGATTCTACTTCGTTCTCCAAGACATATGCACGCTCTTTGAAGTAATCATATAGATCAGATGAAAGCTGTGCCGGGTTTCCTGTTTGTATCAATAGATTGGAGTCGAGACCAAGGCTATTAAAGGCTTTGACTATCTGCGGAATGGTCGGAATTTTGATCTTCCCGCCTTTACTATAGCCAATTTTTTGGCTTAAAGAGCGGACGGACGCCCAAAAGGATTTTGGCCTATTCAGAAATCTCGAAATCGGTTTCATCGGTGTTTTTATTCAATAAATGTTCGAGTTCTTGAACGAACTCGGTTAAAGATACCCCAAGGGCAACGCATATATCTCTCAGTTCCAAAAGATCAATGCGACGCTCCCCGACTTCATATTTGCTGATCATTGATTGAGGAACTTTCAGCTTCTTCGCTAAGTCAACCTGTCTCAAACCCGTCTCAACGCGGGTTTTCTTCAACAATGTTAAAAGTATCTTGTGTTCTTTGGTGCCGAGTTTTGCCACACAAACATCCTATATTCGCTTGTAGAATATCCCAAATTCTTGTATTTTTTGATTTCGCAGAAAAAATGGAATCCACACATCTTGACACATGCTTGAGTGTCCAGCCCTACAAAGCGCAACTCCTTAAGTGGATAGGGAACAAGCAACGCTTCGCGCACGAAATTATTTCTTTTTTTCCCAAGAGATTTGGTGCTTACCATGAGCCGTTTTTGGGTTCAGGGGCCATTCTTGGCGTGCTAGCGCCAAACAAGGCAGAAGCTGCGGATAGCTTCAAACCTCTGATCACCATTTGGCAGACGCTTAAAAAGAATCCTGAGATTATTAAACAATGGTATCGGGAACGGTGGGAGGAAGCACAGCAAGGCGATAAGGTCGAACAGTATGAGAAGATCAAAGCCCGCTACAATGCAAATACCAATGCAGCTGATTTCCTCTTTTTAACTCGCGCTGCTTATGGAGGCGTGATACGGTTCCGCAAGGCAGACGGTTACATGTCAACGCCATGCGGAGTGCATAAGCCAATCCACTTTGGTGTCTTCGGAAGGCGTGTTAACGAACGGGCGGAGCGCGTTCGTGGCGCGGAATTCTTTCATCGTGAATACGCGGAGTCCTTGGACAGAGTGCGCGAGGGTGATGTTGTTTATTGCGACCCGCCCTACAGCCACAGCTAGGCCATCCTCTACGGTGCTCAAGGATTTGATCAAGATGATCTTTTTAGGAGAATTGAGCAGGCTAAGGCTCGCGGGGCCTTCGTGGCCTTAAGCTCTTAGATAGTTCCAAAAAATCAGGAAACCAAGATTGCACTTATAGGTTTCCATCCTCTCTGTTCGGGCGCCAAGTTGCTGTGAACTGCGGGAAGTCGATGCTCAAACGCTTTCAGATGAGCGGACAAACATTGGAAGGTGAAGTTGTAACCGATAGATTGCTTCTAACTCACTGACCGGTTAGCCACGCTAGCTAGTGCAGGTTCGAGTGAGGGCGGCGAGGGTGCGGTGCTGCGTGCATTATAGATTGACGGAGTGGGGCCGGTTGCCGCCTCAGGCGATGCGATCTTCACGCCTGCCAACCCCGCGTCGAGATTGTCGCAGATGAAAACGGACCGGTCACAGTGAAATTGGAGAACAGCACGGATATGAAACACACTTGGCAATCGGCTGAGTCCGGCACCTATGGCGCGAGTGAGAATCAGCGATTTTCTCGAATGCGTATCGACCGGCAGAGTAGCATCGGTGTTGAATCTCACGCGGAGACGCTGAGTTTCTCCTTATCTCTTTCGCTGTGTCTCTGCGTGAGGCTTTAAGTGCTGGTGTCTGCTTTTGGTGGCCGCTTATCGAGCGCTGTGAGAACTTTCAGAGCAGTAATCATCGAGAATCAGGAATTGCTCAGAAACGTTTTGGCCAAGGTGCTGGAAATGAATTGGGAGTTTGATGTCTTAGGCGGTCTTGCTGACGGCATTTCCGGGCGAAGGTTTTGTTTTGAGGTGCATCCGGGACCTTATTGTGACCGATATAGATATGCTGGAGTTGGCCGGGATCTCGATGGCCGAATCGCTCTTGGCATCGATTCAGGGAGTTTGCATCTTGATGTTCCCCTATTGAAAGATCCCTTTTGCGATCAAGTCGTTTGCGTGAAATCGGGGTTCATGGCTACTACGTGGGAAAGAATCAGACCCTGGATATCCTCGAGGAGGCGAATGAGGAACGTGGCTTCCGGGAAGTGCTATTGTGCGGTGTTAGTCCAAAAAGTCAGCTCTGAGCTAGCGCAAAATCCCGTGATTTTTCCAAGATATTGAGCTTGCGGGAACAGGATATCATGGGCCTGGTTGTTAAGGGGCTGAAGAGCGGACAAATTGCCGAGGAACTGAAGTTGCACACGTGATCCGTGCAAAACCACCGCTATCGTATTATGAAGAAACTGGAGATTAAGAACGTCCTTGAGTTAGCGGCTTATGCGGAGAAAAATGGGCTGATCTTCGCGGGGTCTGCGGAGTAGAGGTGAATGGCGAGTAGCATATAGAGATTGTTGATTTTTGAACCGCCGCGGGGCGGATTCGGAGTGCCAAGTTTCAAGTGCTAAGTGCCAGGCGAGGTCAAGACATGGGTTGGTTGAGATCTGGCTGGAAAAGTCCTAGTGGTGTGTGACGATGGGTGGGGGATTAGACTTGTCGCAAAAATATGAGAGTTCTCGTTTCTATCTTAACGGTATGTTCGGTAGTTGGTGTGGTGGCAGCCATTTTTGGTTGGCAGGAGGTCGCTCGGCTGCGAGCGGCGAATGGCTTGTTGATGCAGCAGCTCAAGGCGGCGGAATCGAATGCTAGTGATGCTGCCGCTGCGGTGCAGGCGAAGCATCAGGCAGAGATTGAGCAGCTGCAGCGTGAGGCAAGGGAGGTTCACAAGCTGAGAGGGGAGGTCAACCGGTTGCGGGGGGGTGCGGACTCCCTGGCGCAGTTGCAGGAGACGAACCGTCGTCTGCAAGCAGAGAATCGATCGTTGAGAGAGTCGGCAACGGAATCGGTTGCCAATGCTCCGAGTACCGGACAAGGACTTCGAAGTTTTCCGAGGGAAAGCTGGGAATTCCTCGGCTACACCTCACCGGAGGATGCGCTGGTGTCGGCGATTTGGACGATGCAGCAGGGAGATCCCCAGGCCTACTTCGATAGCCTCGCACCGTCTGAGCAGGAGCGGATGGCGGAGAGATGGCAGGACAAGACCGAGTCCGAAATCTCAACCAAACATCAGTCTGATGTTGCGGCTATTACCGGCCTGCAAGTGCTGAATCGACGCGATGTCTCCGATAATAAAGTCATGATGGATGTCTACATTGAAGGACCGGGACGTATGCAGAGGGTTTCCATGCGTCGGATTGATGATGAATGGAAGTTTGCCGGTTACGTGGAGTTGGAAACACCTTAGCCTTTACTTTAAAGGTCCGGCATAGGGTGGGCGCTCGAAAATCGGTTCATCATGAATCCGGGGATCTTTTGTCTCCTCCAGAACCTGATTCAATCGGGCTGCAAGTTTTGTTTTGACCGCTTGATAGAAGGCTTGGCTGGCAACGTTATGCAGCTGATGCGGATCCTTCGTGAGGTCGTAGAGTTCTTCTTCGGAGCGGCGCCCAAAGGCGTAGGCGACGTATGATTTCATCGTGTTGTCGTTTCGGACGCTACCGAGATAGGCCTTGGTGGGACTGGCGTC
Organism: Limisphaerales bacterium; assembly: GCA_024761205.1. Taxonomy (GTDB): domain Bacteria; phylum Verrucomicrobiota; class Verrucomicrobiia; order Limisphaerales; family AAA164-E04; genus UBA2970. The sequence continues at coordinate 6,833 of JAMASS010000004.1, read as the reverse complement.
GAGATCAGCAAAGGCGACGAAGGTGTCTTTCTCAAGCTGTTTTTGAGAGGGAAATGAGCCGCTCGGGAGGCCAAATCCCGGGGCGATGCCCATCGGCCAGCGGTCCGGTTTGAAATTCCGAATGTAGAGAAAATCCGCAGTGCGGATCGCTCGTTGGGGGTAGGGTAGGAACCCGGGGCGGGCGGCGGCTACGTGCCGTTCTCGGCCGGTCACCACAAAGTCCCGGCTCAGATCGATCTGTCCGGAGCCAACAGCTTGCAGGACGGGTACGAGGCTCTTTCCCGTCATGACAAAGGGAATCTCAACACCAGCCGCTTCGAGAAAGGTGGGTGCTAGGTCCATGAGATTCACGAAATCATCGACTTGTCGATTGGGAGCGATTGTATTTCCCCAGCGTACCGCCAGGGGAACGGCGACCCCGAAATCGTAAAGGTTGCATTTCGCCCGAGGAAAGCCGGGGATTCCGTGATCACCGCTGACTAGGATCAGGGTATTTTCGAGCTCGCCGATACGTTCAAGCTCCTCGATCAGCACCCCAACAGCGGCATCAAAGGCCTGAACTTCTCCCAGGTAGTCGGCAAAATCTTCGCGAATGGTGGGGACATCCGGCAGAAAGGGCGGGAGTTTCCCTTTCAAGGATTCCGGTTGAAGGCCCCAAAGGGCGGCGCCCGAACCTTGTATCCATTTTCGGTGGCAATTGGTAGGCCCAAACCAGTAGGAGAACGGAGAATCGGCCGGTCGCTTGGAGAGGAAGTCTTGAAAATTGCGACGCACTTCATTTAGAAGATCCTTTTGTGCCCGGTCGGGATTTTTCGCAGCGCTGACAGTTTGGGAGAAACGGTTGAAACGATTGCCGAAGCGATTGTAAGCATAGGTATCGGCGCCGTAGGGAGCGTTCCGAGGCGTGCCCGGCGCCCAGACTTTGTATGAGTGTCCGATGTGGTATCCAGCGTCTTTCAAGAGTAAGGGGTAGGTGGGAATCGTGTTGTCCCAAACGGCCCCTTGAAGGATGGCGCCGCGTCCGGTTCGCCAAAAGTACTGTCCCGAAAGAAGTGAACTCCGGCATGGGGTGCATGATGGGGAGGTCACGAAGGCGTTGTGGAAGAGGACGCCTTCACGGGCGATACGGTCAAAATGTGGCGTCTGGAGCACATCGTTCGGGGTGCCGGGTGTGCGAGCAGCGTAGGCACTGGCGTATTTGCCCCAATCGTCGGCGAAGGCGATTAAGATATGGGGGCGTTTGTTGTCCGCGTGAGCGAAGAGCACAGCGGAGGCGAGTAGAATGACTAGTGCTAGCAACAGACGCAGCCGGTCTTGCCTGAGGTGGCAACGATTAGAAGACAATGTTCGGGACTGCTGACGATGAGGACTGGTGCAGTTGGACATGGTTTGACTGCTGGGTTCACTTGGTCGGACAAAGGAACTCTTGGGCTAAGGTTGCGATTTTTGAATCATGGCGGAAGGCGTCTTGCCTAAAGCTAAAAGTGTCGGATATGGATTAGGCGCCGTCATGGCCGTGGGGCTTATGGCTTCTTGGGCGGTCCATGCTGGGGAGGGAGTTGTTGCGGAACCTCTTTCTCACCCTAAAGAATTCCTTGTCCTCTTGCTCTTCCTTAACGGTTACGGCACCTCCCGTGCCAAAAAATTTCGAACCGGTTCCAGTGGTTGATCGACCGTCGCGCCCTTGAGAAGCTGATAATCCGCGTTTTTCTCTGTATCGGCTGACAGGGTAACTTTATTGACCGAAGTTTTTTTTGGATTCCAAGTGAGGCTGCCCCAAAATGCTGGAATCCGATAGCCTCCATTTCGTAATTTTGGTCCTAGAACTGGTCTTTCCGCCATCAACATCGGTGAGAGAATAAAGCATTCCGTATAAGTTGCTAACTCGAAGAAAGGCAAGATCATTGCCATATGTAAAAACTGCCCTTTATTTCTTGAACACGCCTTAGACTGCCACTGCTTCCGTCTCGTTCAACAGTATGAACAATCAGACTGTCGGACTCTAATGTCACCACAAATTGGCTATTCAAAAGAATCAGCATCGGCGTCAGGTCCAAACTCATTGGAGACAGAGTGATAAGTTCACCATTTTGATCAATCAAGGCAATTGTCGCTCTGCCTAGCATCAACCCTACTGAACCATCGTCACCATGTATCACGTTATACTCGCCCGATGTTGTGACATACCGACCCCAATCCCCTTAACCGTAACCTCCCACTTTTTCTCGAGCTGAGCTTCAACGGTTGAGCCAATTAATGCCAACAGACCAAGAACGATGATTAATTTCACGGCGGGCAGTTTCCAGGCTCGCTAGGGAAATAATCAACGTTTTGCATGGGAAAAATCCTGGGTTATTTCAGTGAACGATCTTGAGCCTGAGCCGCCAAGCGGCGTTGCGTGTTGGGAAACGATAAATTTTGGCGCCCGAATCTGGGATTCGCCGAATCTCCCTGCTGCCGGTTCCGGATTGGTTTCTTGAGTTTGTGATGTGTTTGGCGTGTGTAGAGGCCGATGCCAAGGGGAGGAGACATGAGTCACTGGCTGATGAGTCCGCTAGACGAAGGTGCGGCGGTGCTTCTCAAAACTTGAAGCAGTAGGTTGAGGCTGAGGTTGGGTTTGGCAGTTTTTGTGGCGTCAACGAAGCGTTACGGCATTTACCTGCGAGTAACGGCGCCTTGGTGAGGCAGGTCGGTCTGGTTACTGATTGGCTATCGAAAACAGAATATGGCGAACCGGCGCGATGCCTGGCGGGTGCGGGACCGAGGTGATGCGATAGAACGGCTGGCTCGTGGATGAATGGGTGCTGCTCGAACGACCACTGGACTTGACCTAGGATGGAAACGCAGATGCTGAGCAGGCGATGTAGGCGGCACCCAAACTGAGGGCGCGTTCCGTTCGTCCGTTTCTCTTCTGTGGGGGCGCCTCTATTTGGGCTCGAATCGTGGTTCTACCGCTCTTTTGTGGATGTTTTTGAAGTTTGGCAAAATACTTCAGAAGTTTGTTTCGTGTTACGGTCAGCAACTAGCCTCGGCAGGTTCCCTTTTTCTTGCTGTAATCAAAGCCGTTGATTTTCTGGGTGACGGTTCGCATCACTTCCTGAGAGATGGCCGAGGCATCGGCATCCTGAAAGACTCTTTGGCGATAGTATCCAAAAACGAGAGGGGTGTGATGTTGACGAATTGCTCTCAAGCGAGGTTGTCGTCTGCATCTCGAACCTTGAACAACAGCGTTGGTTGGGTAATTGGAATATCGTTCATAACCAAGGGATGCTCGATGAGAAGGCCATTTGTAATTCCCAGAAACGGCTCGTTTCTTTCACACCTTTGCAAACTAACCTTGATCAGTCGCTGACTTAAGTCAAACGGGGATTCGGAGGGGAAGGTTCATTGCGGTTTTGGGGCAGTGATTGGTCAAGCGAGCTCCAGAGGGGCGCTCAACCAATCGATTATCCATGACTAGGGTTGGGTCTTAGTTAGTGCTGTTGTCTCGTCTCTCTTTTGATGTTCGGGGGGCGAGGGGAAGCCGCTTTTGTGGGGCGTGCGAGTCGAAAATCGTGCGGTTGCCGAGAGATAAGCCCTGACGAAATCGGAACTTTTGGGTGGGGCACACTCTCGTCGTCATTCACCGCACCGGTGGAACTCACGAATCAAGGATTCCAAAAGAAAGACCGCGCAACTAGGCGTGGTCTCTCGTTCGCAGAGATTGTGACAAACCCCGTTCTTCTACCGCATTAGGAGCATTTGTCGGGCTTGTTTCACCGAGCGACTGAGCTTCCGCTGATAGTGGGCGGGCAGATTGGTGTATTTGCGAGGTAACAAACGACCCTGACCCGTCACGAACTGCTGGAGGAGGTCGACGTTCCGAAAGTCGAGGGCGTCGATGGTGAAGTCAATCTTTGGTTTTGGCCTCGGGGTGCGGGATTGGTATCGACTGGTGTCGTTACGTCGTTTGTCTTTACCTTTCTTACGTGCCATGATGAAGTAGGATTCGTCTATTTGATTTCTCGGTGCAGGGTGTGGCGTCGCAGGAATGGGTTGTATTTCTTTTTCTCCACCTTTTCAGTCTGCAGCTTCTTGTTTCGGGAAGTCATATAGCGTGAAGGCGGTTTTCCTTCGGCGCGAGCTTCGGTGCATTCGATGGTAACTATTTCGCGTGGCATTCTTTAATCTTTGTCTTTAGCGGTGGCAGGTTTGTTAACGCTGTCATCGTCGTCGTCGACTTCATGGGCCGTACTGCGGCTACCGGTTGAATCAACCGAACCTAGCACCCCGAGCCGCCGTTGGCGGAGCGCCCCATCCTTCTCAAGTTGCGCTTGGGCATCCACAGTGAAGCGAGTCCACGGAATGGCCTCTAGGCGGGCTTTTGGGATCGATTTACCGGTCAGTTCGCACACTCCGTAAGTCCCCTTCTCGATTCTTTTGAGGGCTTCTTCGATCTCATACACAGCGTCCTGGTCGGAGGAAAGGAGGCTGAGGGCAAAATCACGGTCGAAATTATCGGTGCCAGAGTCCGCCATGTGGAGGCTGTAACCCTGAAGTTGCTCGGCGGATTCTTTGGCCAATTCATCCATTTGATTGAGTAGGCGATCATGTAGTCCAACCAGCGTGCGGTAATATTTTTCCCACTTCGGTTTAACCTTGATGGGTTTATATCCCGTGTCGCCCTTTTTGCTCTTGGCTTTCTTCGCCTTTGCCCGGGCTGGCGGGATGCCCAGGATGGCAGCTGTCGTAGCCGTAGCGACTGGGGCTTTAGCCCGTTTCCTCCGCCCACTCGCTTTCTTGGCCGCTTTTTTCTTTGCTGTCACGACTACTTGCCTTCGTGCTGTTTCCCATTGCTTGCTCTCAATCAGTGACAAACTGGTCCGAGCAAAAGGCTCTTTGTTGGCGCATTGGGATATCAAAGGCGGGTGAATGTAGCAAAGGAAAATAAAAATGCTACTAAAATTTTAGAAATTAAGCATTTGGCGCCGCAATATTTTTGTTTTCCTGACCTTGCGCGAGCGAAAGCAGAGATGAACCGGTCGGCGCCTTTGCGTTCATGGATCGGTTTCCGGCGAAGAGGGGCTCTTGGCCGCCTTGAGAAAATCCGCCGGGATTCAGTGGCGCTCCTTGCCGCGCTGAGGCTGGGGCCGCGCGTCTCGGAAACCTCGACCCGGGGCGGCAAGTCTTTGCCGAGCGAATCAGCTTGGCGCTCTTTGAGCAGTCCCCCTTGCCGCGCCGCCAGCGGGTGTCAGGCGTCCGGTGTAAGCCAGCCGGAGGGGTTCTCGTCCTTGCCATCCAGGAGGGAGCTGGGCGGCGGGCGGAAGACGGCTTGGATTGTTGGGGCGGTGGCGTTCCCGCTTTCTGGGTCGCGCTTGAAGATGGGGATTCCATTCGTGCGAGCGGTTGCAACGAAATCAGGCTTGGAGAGTCCCCCCGCGCTGACAGGTCCGCCTCGGGGCGGTTCAAGCCTAGCCGCAGCGGGGAAAATCCGGCCGCCAGTGAGAAGGTCAAGAAAGCGGCAAAATCCCTAGGCCAAGGAAGCCTCGCCCCGAAGATCGAAGAAGCAAAAACATGGAGTCCTGTGTTTAATTCTCAAAATTTTCGACGGGTTGCCTACGGTGTTTAGAGTGCGTGGCAACCAAGATAAGTATATTGCCTAGGATGGTTTGTGGGACACGGATGAACTGTATGATATTAAGGCGGGTCAGGGAGAGACCAAGAATCTCATTGCGGATACTTAAGTATGCTTGAGGTTCTCAAAAAGATGGAAAACGCCCTTCACGCTGCCTTGGCAGATGAAGGTGGCATGTATTATTTCCTTGAACCAACTGAGAGGTAGTTCGCAGAACAAACGCTTGGGGCTGCGAGATGGCAGGTGAGTTTCCGGACCACTTGGTGGTCAATCAGCTGATCTATCGAAACGCACAGTAGACACGAAGACAAAGACCGGTGTGATGAATTCTAGTCCAGATCATAAGGGGAGTTTTCCGTTCTCCGAGGACCCGATAGTAGATGCCGATTACTGATGAGTTGGATCTCCACACATTTCGGCTCAAGGAGGTGAAGGATGTCGTTCCGGATTATCTGAAAGCCTGTCGAGAGAAGGGGATTCTGTTGGTCAGAGCGATGTTATGGGAGAGGCTTTGGGAATTTGTGCCGGACAGTGCATTCGATCTTGGAAAGACTTGATTGGGTGGAGTCTTTCGCTGTAGCCAGCGAATTGATGGAGGCAAGGGTGCGACGATGGTAAAATTGAAGCCGCCGACTAAGGCCAAGAAGTGGTGTTCTCTCGGATTATTTCCGGGGGTTCTTGTCTAAAAGCCATGGTTCGCTATTAGTCCTAATGAAAATGAGCCAGTATCGACTTCGAACCCGATGGTTCACACTAAGTGAATTGTTGGTTGTGATTGCGATTCTCGCCGACATGCTCTTACCTGCCTTGGGAAAGGCGAAATTGAAGGTGAATCAGATCGTGTGTTTGAATGATCAGAAGCAAATCGGACTCGTCCGGATTTCTTGCCAATAAAGATTGTTCAACGGTGGGGAGGTTGGGGAAACATGGGGATTGCACCCCCATGGCCACGCCAACCCCCCCGTCGCTATGCCTCTCGCCAAGCAAGAGCAGACACGCCGATTTTGCAGCCGCGCCAAGTGGAGGGCTTTGATCACGTGGCCGAGCAGGAGCTCAGGCCGTCCGTTGCCCCATCCTCGAGAAGTCCTCAAACAATCAGTTTCCGACGCAAGCGGATTGCGTGCGCCCCTCGGGAGCAGCCCGGTTGCGCTCGGGGGACCGTGGAGATGGATGAGACCTATCTCGGTGGCAAGCCCAAGGAAAGGCAACCACCACCGGG